>JAEZRM010000035.1 GCA_023412805.1 Pseudomonadota bacterium
TCTCCCCGCAAGCGGGGAGAGGGGACAATGGCGCATTTCATGGAAACCTAGCAGTACGACACTGCTGGTGCAAAAGTTCGGGGTGGGTGGTTTGTGGAAGATCAGGCCGGCGCGCGCGAGAGGTAGGCGCTGAGGCGCACCTTCAGTTCGTCGGCGATCGTCTTGGCGACACGCGTTTCAGCATCCTCGCGGGCGCGGACGTTCGAGTAGATCGACTGGTAGCGCTCGAAGGCGGCGCGCGCGTGCGAGCTACCCTGCAGAACGATGGATTTCTGGTTCAGGTGAATGAGCTGGTAGGCGACCTCGACATTGTAGACCTGACTGTAGGCCTCGCCTTTGTTCGTCACGAGCGTCGAGTTGATGCCTTCGCGGAGCACGATCTCCAGGCGATAGGCGGGCTTGGGTGCTTCGCCGCCGCCGGTGTTGTTGAAGATCAGCTCATTGCGGATGCGCTGGCCGACACGGCTCGGGATCGGTGCGATATCGACCTTCGCGAGCACATCCTGAAGGTGCTCGCCGCTAGCCGTCGGACCATAGAGCGGCTGGAAGTCGCCCGGACCGCAAGCGGCCAGGATCGGAGCGGCCGCAAGCGTTACCGCGAGCCCGCGCAGAAGTGCGCGTCTCGACGGACCGTCTTGCGGCTTATTCCCCCTAGGCGACGACATTCACGATCCTCTGTGGGACCACAATCACCTTCTTCACGGGCCGCCCCTCGATGGCCCGCACGACAGACTCCAGACTGAGCGCTGCCGCCTCGATCTCTTCCTTCGCTGCGGACCGAGCGATGATCAGCTCGTCGCGGCGCTTGCCGTTCACCTGTACGGCAATGGTTACGTGATCGTCAACGAGCAAGGCCCCATCCGGCTGCGGCCACGGCTGATCAGCCAAAAGAGTGTTGTAACCAAGCCGCGCCCAGCATTCTTCAGCTAAATGCGGCATCATCGGGCCGATCATCTGAACAAGATGCTCGATTGCCTCGCGAAGTGCCCAGTCGAGCCCGGGGTCGGCCTTGCCGGCGGCAGTCGAGAGTTCGTTCGACAGCTCGTAGAGTTGCGCAACGGCCACATTAAAGCGCAGGTTCTCGATATTGCGGCCGATGCCGTCCAGCGCCTTGTGGGTCGCGCGCCGCAGTGTCAGTGCTGCGGGGCCGAACTCCGCCGGGCGCGGCGCATCCTTCGGCGCCGCTTTCGATTCGATATCGCCCATGAGGCGCCAGATGCGCTGGATGAACCGTCCGGCGCCCGCGACGCCGGCCTCCGTCCAGATGACATCGCGCTCGGGCGGGCTGTCGGACAGCATGAACCAGCGCGCGCAGTCGGCGCCGTAGTGCTGGATGATGTCGTCGGGGTCGACGAGGTTCTTCTTCGACTTCGACATCTTCTCAATGGCGCCGATCACGGCCGGCTTGCCCGTTGCGATCTCGGTGGCGCGGCGGGCATCGCCCTCGCCCTCGAAGCGCACCTCGGTCGGCAACAGCCACTGGCCGTCCGCCGAGCGATAGGTCTCGTGCACGACCATGCCCTGCGTGAAGAGGGCGGCGAAGGGTTCCTTGAGCTTGGGGTTCAGGTTTCCAGTCACGCCCATGGCACGTGTGAAGAAGCGCGAATAGAGCAGGTGCAGAATCGCATGCTCAATGCCGCCGATGTACTGGTCGACGGGCAGCCAGTAATCCGCCGCCGCCTGGTCGACGGGCGTTTCTGCATCGGGTGCGGTGAAGCGCACAAAGTACCAGGAGCTGTCGACGAACGTATCCATCGTGTCCGTCTCGCGCGTCGCGGCCTTCCCGCACTTGGGGCAATCGACGTGGCGCCATGTGGGATGGCGGTCGAGCGGATTGCCCGGCTCGGTGAAGGAGGCATCCTCCGGCAGCTTCACCGGGAGCTGATCGACGGGGACGGGCACTTCGCCGCACGTTCCGCAGTGGATGATCGGGATCGGACAGCCCCAGTAGCGCTGGCGCGAGATGCCCCAGTCGCGCAGGCGATAGTTGACCTTGCGCTTGGCAACCGGACGGCCGTCGAGCGTTGCCTTCTCCAGGCGGTCGGCGATCGTGTTGAAGGCCGCCTTGATGTCGAGGCCGTCCAGGAACTGCGAATTGATCATCACGCCGTCATCGAGATAGGCCGTGCCGGACTCGATCTCGGCGATCGCGCGGGCGCGTGCTTTTGCGTCGGTCGGCGCCACGACAGGGACGACCGGCAGGCCATAGGCGCGGGCGAACTCGATATCGCGCTGGTCATGGGCGGGGCAGCCGAAGATGGCGCCGGTGCCGTAGTCCATGAGAATGAAGTTCGCGACGTAGACCGGCAACCTCCAGTTCGGATCGAGCGGGTGTGCCGCGACGATCCCGGTATCGATGCCCTTCTTCTCCGCGCTCTCGATGGTGGCGACGGACGTGCCCATGCGCCGGCTGTCCTCGCTGAAGACGGCGACAGCGGGGTTCGTCTCGGCCGCGGCGAGCGCCAGCGGATGATCGGGCGCAATGGCGAGGAAGGACGCGCCGAAGAGCGTATCGGGCCGCGTCGTGAACACCTCCAGCTCGGTTTTTCCGGCGGGCGCAGTGCCCGCTTCCAGCGCCCAGCGGATGAGCAGGCCTTCGGAGCGACCGATCCAGTTCTCCTGCATGAGCCGGACTTTCTCCGGCCACTTGTCGAGCGTCTTCAGCGCGTCGATCAGGTCATCGGCAAACTCGGTGATCTTGAAGGCCCACTGCTGGCGCTCACGCTGCTCGACGAGCGCGCCCGAGCGCCAGCCGCGACCGTCGATGACCTGCTCGTTGGCGAGCACGGTCTGATCGACCGGATCCCAGTTCACCTTGCTCGAACGCCGGTAGGCGAGGCCCTTCCCGTACATATCGAGGAAGAGGCGCTGCTGGTGGCGGTAGTAGCTCGGATTGCAGGTCGCGAATTCGCGAGCCCAGTCGAGGGCAAGGCCCATGGACTTGAGCTGGGCCTTCATCGCGTCGATGTTGGCATAGGTCCATTTGGCCGGGTGCGTCTGGCGCTCCATGGCCGCGTTCTCGGCCGGCATACCGAACGCATCCCAGCCCATGGGATGCAGCACATTGAACCCACGCGCACGCTTATAGCGGGCAAGCACGTCGCCCATGGTATAGTTACGGACATGCCCCATATGGATGCGCCCGGACGGATACGGGAACATCTCGAGCACATAGCACTTGGGCTTGGCCGGGTCCGTGGCGGTAAGGAAGGACTTTCGCTGCTCCCAGACACTTTGCCAGTGCTGCTCGCGATCGGGCGCGTTATAGCGTTCGGCGGCCATGGGGCGGACCTCGGTACGTGTTTGCGTGCTGTGGGCGAATAGCTCGGGGCGTAATGTGCCCAAAGGACCGGTCGGGTCAAGGGACTGGGCGGGGACTGGACGGTCAGGCACTTGGGCGGATCAAGGCGGAGACGATGACGGAGACGGCAGAATCACGGCTCGAGGCGGTCCGGAGCCGGATCGAGAAGACGGCGCGGGAAGTCGGGCGCGATCCGGGCTCCGTGCGGCTGATCGTGGTCTCCAAGACCTTCGGCGAGGCGGACATCAAGCCGGTGATCGGTGCCGGGCAGCGGCTTTTCGGCGAGAATCGCGTTCAGGAAGCCCAGAGCAAGTGGCCTGCGCTCAAGAATGCTCAACCGGATCTGGAGCTGCATCTGATCGGTCCTCTCCAGACCAACAAGGTCCGCGATGCGGTGGCGCTCTTCGACGTGCTCCATACGCTGGATCGCCCGAAGCTCGCCCATGCGCTCAAGGCGGAGATGGCTGCGCGCGGCAAAACGCTGCGCCTACTCGTTCAGGTCAACACGGGCGAGGAAGAGCAGAAAGCGGGTGTTGCCCCGGCCGACCTCCCAGCCTTCCTCAAGCTGGCACAGGATGAACTGAAGCTCGAGATCGAGGGCCTCATGTGCATTCCACCGGTCGACGAGGAGCCGGCGGTGCACTTCGCCTTCCTGTCGAAACTCGCCCGCGAGCACGGCCTGCCCGAGCTCAGCATGGGTATGAGCGGTGACTTCGAGGCCGCGGTGGAACTTGGGGCGACATACGTGCGTGTTGGGAGCGCGATATTCGGAAGTCGCCCACCATTGGTCGAAAAGCCCCAAGATCCCGGTTGAATAACACACACAACTGCAATATCGACCGCGCCCATGGGAACGTGAGGTGAAACGCCTCGCTTTACCGATATCGCGCGACATCCCCCTGACATCCGAGGAGACGCCCCGTGGATACCGTTCTGATCATTGGCGCCGGTGCTGCCGGTTCCGTCGTCGCGCAGAAGTGCGCGATGAACCGCGACGTGTTCAAGACGATCCACCTCGCGTCGCGCCGCATCGAGAGCTGCAAGGCCGTCGCCAAGCGCTGCAAGACGCCGATCGAGGTCCATCAGGTCGACGCCGACGACGTCAAGGCGACGGTGAAGCTCCTCAAGAAGATCAAGCCGCACCTCGTCATCAACATGGCGCTGCCGTATCAGGATCTGCCGATCATGGATGCGTGCCTTGAGACGGGCGTGCACTACATGGATACGGCCAACTACGAGCCGCGCGACGAAGCGAAATTCACTTACAAGTGGCAGTGGCCGTACCACTCCAAGTACAAGGCCGCCGGCATCATGGCCGTGCTCGGCTGCGGCTTCGATCCCGGCCAGTCGAACATCTACTGCGCCTATGCGCAGGAGTTCCTCTTCGACGAGATCAACCAGATCGACATCGTGGACTGCAACGACGGCAGCCACGGCAAGGCGTTCGCGACCAACTTCAATCCGGAGATCAATCTCCGCGAGGTCACGCAGCGCGGCAAGTACTGGAAGAACGGCAAGTGGATCGACATCGATCCGCTCTCGATCTCGGCTATGATCGACTACCCGGAAGTGGGCGAGCGCAAGAGCTACCTGATCTACCACGAGGAGGAAGAGAGCCTCGTCAAGCACATCAAGGGGCTGGAGCAAATCCGCTTCTGGATGACGTTCTCGGACAACTACATCAAGCACCTCGAAGTGCTCCAGAACGTCGGCATGACCCGTATCGACCCGGTCATGTACAAGGGCAATCCGGTCATCCCCATGGAGTTCCTGAAGGAGCTTCTACCGCCACCCTCATCGCTCGGTGAGAACTACACGGGCAAGACGTCCATCGGCTGTATCTTTGTCGGCAAGAAGAACGGCAAGGAAAAGCGGGCGATGATCTACAACGTGTGCGACCACGCGAAGTCGTACAAGGAGACCGGCGCGCAGGCGGTGTCCTACACGACCGGTGTGCCGCCCGTCGTCGGCGCCATGATGATGTTCAAGGGCCACTGGAAGGGGAAGGGCGTGTTCAACGTCGAGCAACTTCCGTCAAAGCCCTTCATGGACGAGATCGGCAAGCAGGGGCTCCCCTGGCATCTGATCGACGTCAAGAAGAGCGACCAGAAGGAGCTCTTCAAGGTCAAGACCTGAGTATTGCGAGGGCGCCCCGGACACGAGGGCGCCCTTTCAGCTTTTCACTTCGAACACTTTGAAAATGCCGGTCGCCGTGACGAGCACCGTGCCGTCGGCGCTCGCTTCCCCGTCGACGAAGGCGAGCGTGCGCGTCAGCCGGCGCATGGTCACGCGGCCATCGATCCATGGCCCCGGCTTGGCGGCGGCGAGGAAGCGGCTGTCGAACCCGATTGTCGCGGTCGGACGCTTGGACGTCGCGGCTGCGAAGTGGCCCATGATCGAATCGAGAAATCCGAGGATGGCACCGCCGTGGAGGACGCCGTTCGGATTGGTGTGCCGCGCGTCGCTCTGGAAGCCGTACTCGTAGCCGCTCTCGGCGACGCGTCGCAGATAGTACGGCCCGTTATTGGCGAGGAAGCCGTCATTGGGCAGCAGGAGCTTGAAGCCCGGGGGGACGCCCGGCGGCATAGTCGAGGACATGAGCTACTTCTCGATCACGAACAGTTCAAACGTCGCGAGGTGATTCGCACCATGTCGACGTTAGCGAATGCTGTCCACCGCGTTAGCGCGCTGTTTGCGCGTCTTTCAGCGGATGGATGTCCACAGCGCTGAGCGCCACAGCATCACAATCCAGAGCTTTTCCCTGCTCGTGCAGTGCAGCGTCCCGTTGTCGTGCCGGACGACCACTCCTAACTTTCGATGCACACGGGGGAGAGGAGCACACACATGACGATCAGCTTCGCGAAGCGCGTCTTCGATAACGGCATTGCGCCCGCCTTGACGATAGCGGGCACGCTCGGCCTGTTCGCTGTCGGCGCAGGTCCGGCGTCGGCGCAATCAATTGCCGGGTCGTGGGCGGGTGCCGGCACGATCATCTATCCCTCCGGAGAGAGGGAGCGCGCCCGCTGCCGCGCGACATTCCGCAGTTCCGGCGGCGGTGGCGTCGCCATGCACGCGGTCTGCGCGACGGCCTCGGTCCGTGTCACGCAGAACGCCGCCCTCTCGCAGCTCACGAACAGTACATACTCGGGTGAGTTCACCAACACCGAATACGGCATCCAAGGCTCGATCCGCATCAAGCTGCATAGCCGCAGCAAGATGAGCGCGTCACTCTCCGGCGGTGGCGGTAGCGCGCAGTTCAGCCTCAATCGTTAAAGGATTATCCACAAGCGTCGCGATGTGCCGCGCATGGGACACACAATAGCGCCAATTAACGGAGAGCTTTGTTAACCAGCAGCTGCGATGTTCACAGCGAACAAGGTTGCTGATAGGTTGAGAGCCGTGTCGAGTTTTGTGTTGGTGGATCCCATGGTGCGTAGCGTTGCTTCGAATGTCGGCGACGGTGAAACAGTCTCGTTCGCCGAGCATTTCACTGCCTCTGAGCAATTCGATCAGATTTTCAAGGACGGTATGGCGCTCGTCGAGCGCACGGCCGCCTACCTCGATGGTGCCGGCCGGCAGGAATCCAAGGCACTTACGGCTTCACTCAACGTCGTTTATGCAACCGAGAGTATGCGTCTGACGACGCGGCTCCTGGAGCTGGCGTCGTGGCTGCTCATGCGTCGTGCCCTCAAGCTTGGCGAGATCACGCCCGAGGAAGCACACGTCAAGCGGCGCCGCATTCGCCTGGGCGTCGCCCGCCCGCAGCACGTGAAGGACTACGGTGGCCTGCCGCGCGCCATTCGCGCGCTGATCGAGGAGAGCTTTGCGCTCCAGGATCGCGTCGTAAGGATCGATCGGGCTCTCGAAGCCGCGCGCGCCGCGCGTTTCGAGACGCAGGACAATCCCGTGAGCCGCCAGATCGCCAGCATCGAAGCGGCCTTCGGCACCAGTGCGGCGCGCCCGCACTGATCGGCGCCTTGTCGCCGCGTCCATTTCGCGTTCAGTTACCAGCCGGTGATGTGCGGGGCACGTCGCCGGCTTTTTCGTGTTCAACAACCCGCGAGGACTTAGGCCGTGACTGCGATCCGCTATCTTTCGACGGCCGATGTAGGGTCGCTCATCGAGCCTGCCGCGGTTCTTTCTATGCTGGCCGAAGGCTTCAAGGCGCTCAGCGCCGGTGATGTTCAAGCGCCGCCGCGGCCGAAAGTGGATGTCCCGCGCAAAGGCTTCGGCCTCGCCATGCTGGCCTGGATGCCGGGCCACCATATCGCTGTGAAGACCGTGAACGTGTTCGAAGGCAACCACGCGCATCACCTGCCGAGCCACATGGGCCTCATCAGCCTGTTCGACCGTGAGACCGGCGCCCCGCTCGCCGTCATGGATGCGACGGTCATCACTGGGATCCGTACGGCGGGAGGCGCCGTTCTCTCGATCGATCCGCTCGCTCGTCAGAATGCGAAGGTGGCGACGGTCATCGGTGGCGGTGTCCAGGCGAGGGAGCACGTGCGCCTGCTCGCGACGCTGCTCAACATCACGGACATCCGCGTTTTTGCGCGCCAGCCGGACGTGGCCAAGTCCATCGCCGAACTGAGTCCGCTCGCGAAAGTGGCTGACGATCTCCAAGCCTCCGTGCGCGAGTCCGACATCGTATGCCTCACTACGTCGTCGGCGACGCCCGTAATCGAGGATGCGTGGATCAAGCCGGGCACGCACGTCACGTCCGTCGGCTTCGCACCCCCGGGAAGCGAAGTGCCGGCCGCGCTGATCGATCGTGCGCGCATCGCCGTCGAGACGCGCAATGCGTTCAGCCCCGCGCCGGTCGGATGCGCAGAGTTTGCGGGTCGCGATGCGTCGCAGGCGGTGGAACTCGGAGAGGTGTTGGCTGGCACAAAGCCCGGTCGCACGAACGAGACGGAAGTGACGCTCTACAAGTCCATGGGCAATGCCATGGAGGACATGGTCGTCGCCAATCTCGTATACGAGACAGCGCTCTCGCTCGGCGTCGGTGTCGAGCTGGAGAGGTAGCAACTCGCGACTTCGTCGCGACGGGGCTTTCGCCCCTGGCCCCAACCGGGGAGACCCCGGACCCCCCTCCTTTTTATGACTTGGAAGGTGCCGCTGGCGCTTCACTTCTCCCTCTCCCCGCTCGCGGGGAGAGGGGCGGGGTGAGGGGCGACGACAAGCGTCGAAGTTTGAAATTGCCGCCGCCCCTCATGTCGCGCGGGACGCGCGCCTCTGGCGCGACCCTTCTCCCCGTAAACACGGGGAGAAGGGACATGTCGGCGCTCGCCGTCTGCCCCCCAAACACAAAACGGGCCCGGATTGCTCCGAGCCCGCTGTGTTTGGATGCGACCGCGTGCTTATGCGACAGCCTTGATCACCGCCTTGAGCTTGTCGGTGATCTCGCCGATCTGGCTCTCGGTGACGATCAGCGGCGGCGAGGGTGCAATCGTGTCGCCCGAAACGCGCACGTACAGGTCGTGATCGGCATACATGCGCTCGATGGCATCGTAGCCACGCGCGGCGGGCTTGCCGGGGATCGGCTCGAGGTCAATGGCCGCGAGCAGGCCGACCGAGCGGATGTCGACGACATTCGGCAGCCCCTTCAGGCTGTGCATGGCGTCGGCAAACACGGGCTCCAGCGCCTTGGCGCGCTCGAACAGGCCTTCATCACGGTACAGCTTGAGCGTCGCAAGCGCGGCACTTACTGCCAGCGGATGACCCGAGTACGTGTAGCCGTGGAACAGCTCCGGCAGATGCTCGGCGCCCGTCATGTGCGTCTCGTACACGCCCTTGCGCACGAAGACGCCCGACATCGGCACCGCGCCGTTGGTCACGCCCTTCGCGAACGTGATCATGTCCGGCACGACGCCGTAGCGATCGGACGCGAAGTTGTGCCCGAGACGGCCGAAGCCCGTGATGACCTCGTCGAGGATGAGCAGGATGCCGTGCTGCTCCGTGATCTGGCGCAGCTTCTCGAGGTAACCCTTCGGCGGCGGCAGGCAGCCCGTGGAGCCCGCTACGGGTTCGACGATGACGGCCGCGATCGTCGAGGCGTCATGCAGGCCGATCATACGGTTCAACTCGTCGAGCGTCTCCGCACCCCACTCGGGCTCACCCTTGGTGAAGGCCTGCTTGGCGCGGTTGTACGTCGTCGGCAGGTGATCCGTGCCGGTGAGCATGTTGCCGAACATCTTGCGGTTGGCGACCATGCCGCCGACCGAGATGCCGCCGAAGCCGACGCCGTGATAGCCGCGCTCGCGGCCGATAAAGCGCGTGCGGCTGCCTTCGCCGCGCGAGCGGTGATAGGCGAGCGCCACTTTCAGCGCTGTGTCGACGGCTTCGCTGCCGGAGTTGGCATAGAGCACGTAGTCGAGATCCCCCGGCGCCATCAGCGTGAGCTGGGAGGAGAGCTGGAACTGCTGCGGATGGCCGTACTGGAAGGGCGGCGCGTAGTCGAGGGTGGCGGCGGCTTCCTGGATCGCCTTGGTGATCGGCTCGCGGCCATGGCCGGCGTTGACACAGAACAGACCCGCCGAGGCGTCGATGACCTTGCGGCCGTCGGGCGTGATGAAGTGCATGTCCTTGGCGCCGGCGAACAGGCGCGGCTTCTTCTTGAACGCCCGGTTGGGCGTGAAGGGCATCCAATAAGGCTCGAGCTCATTGGGCTTCATATCGAGCGGGGCCATGCGGTCCTCCTGGCTGGAAAAGGCTCACGATCTGGTGTGATGATCGAGAAACTCGCCAGAACTCGCGGTACGGTACCGAGCGAGTTTCTCGATCATCACACCAGCTAGTCAAAGTTCCTAGTGTCCCCTTTGATTTTGAAGTTCGCTCGAAACACCAGCAGCGAGGTCAGGCAAACTTCGAAATCGGGACGCTAGCGGAATGTTTCGTTCCGACAGACGATATCAGCGGGCATTGATATTTCAAAGGTGCGCGGTGCTTGCGGGGGCATAGGTCCCCTGCAATAAGGGACGCCGCTTCCGGCTTCGCTGCGACGCAACAACGCAATCGGCCACACGCCACCGAGAAACGACGCTATGAGCGCCTTTGTCCTCGTGCTGATCTCACCGCCGGGTCGTTCGCCCGAGCCGCTCGACGCGGCATTGCAGGCGGCGAAGGACGAGATCGGCGGCGCCGCACCGATCTGGCTCGCGCCGGGAGAGGCTTGCGAACTGCCGCTCGAGGCGGGTGATGCGGCCGCCGCGCGCCTCTTGCGCGACAGGATCGCCGCGACCGTCGGAAATGCGCCGATCGATGTGTGCGTGCTGCCGGCAGAAGGACGGCGCAAAGGTCTGCTCATTGCGGATATGGATTCGACGATCATTCAGCAGGAATGCATCGACGAGATGGCTGACATGCTCGGGTTGAAGGAGCGCATTGCGGCGATTACCGAGCGCGCCATGCGCGGCGAACTGCCCTTCGAGGCGGCGCTCCGCGAGCGGCTCGGCCTGCTGTCGGGGCTGGAGGTCAGCGCCTTGCAGCGCGTATTTGATGAGCGGATCGTGCTCATGCCGGGCGCGCGTACGCTGGTCGCGACCATGCGGGCGAGCGGCTCTTTCACGGCGCTCGTCTCGGGCGGCTTCAGTTTTTTCACCTCGCGCGTGGCGTCCGCCGTGGGTTTCGAGGTCAACCGCGCGAACGAGCTCGACATCGTGGATGACAAGCTCACCGGCCGCGTGGTCGGCCCCATTCTGGGTCGAGAGGCCAAGCTCGAAGCGCTCATCCACTACCGCGAGGAGCTCGGACTCTCAGTCGATGCGACGTTGGCCGTCGGCGACGGTGCCAATGATCTGGCCATGATCGGGGCCGCGGGGATGGGTGTCGCCTATCGTGCCAAGCCGGTCGTCGCGGCGGAAGCCGATGCCGGCATCACGCATGGCGACCTCACCGCCCTGCTGTTCCTTCAGGGCTACCGCAAAGCTGATTTCGTCTCAGTGAACTGATGCACAGGCGGCTCAGTTGAAGCAGGTACTCGGTTCTGCGCCCTTGAGAATGATCTGAAGATTGACCAACCCGTGCGGGAGGGCGAACGCCTGCTTGCCCTCGGAGCAGGCGTTCAACACGGTCGGCGCCTCGATGATCAGCCTGAGATAGTTTGCTTTAGGCTCCTTGGGTTTGGTCGGCAGTGCCTCCGCCCGGAACTTCCCGACAATCTTGTCGCCGCACTTCATGGTGCAGTGGAATGCGAGCCCCTCGCCGGTGCACGGGGCCGAGAGGTCATTCGGGATCGGGCCATTCTGGTTCTTGGCCAGAACACCGATGCGCAGACGCGTCTCCGGCAGCGGCTTGTTCTCGACTTTGTATTGGAGTGGCTGGACGTCGACGCGGCTCACGTAGGTTGCTGCCGGATCCTTCTCGACGCCCGTCTCATCCGACAGCAGGTATTTGAAGCATGTGCCCGGTGATGGCGTGGTCTGCTTCGGCACGTCGTCGGCAGCGGCCACGACGCCGGTCATCGATAAGAAGGCAAGCGCGAACAAGGCGAGACGGCGGGGCATCACGGTTCCAAGAGTGACCAGTGAACGATCGTGAGATCACAGTGCAGCCTCGCAGCATCCGCAAGCAAGGCTGATGACGCGCGCGAGCGAACAAATCCCCGTCAGGTCGTAATATTTCATGAGGCCCGTGATCGGGACAGTGCGCCCGTTCGGATATCGGCACGCATTGACGCATGCCGTCGCACGCTTGGTTGCAGACGGATCTAACGCGCGGTGCGCCGCCGGCTCCAGAGCCAGATGGCAATGACGATACCGATCAACCCGCCGACCGGGCCGGCGGCGAAGAAGGCGACCATGGCGCGCTCGCCCTCGAAATCAGACAGACCGAGGGAGCTGCCCATAATGTATGTGCCGATTGCGGCGATGAGCCAACCCACGATCAAGCCAAGGATCCCGATCAGGAACGCCAGAACTATTCTCATCGGCGTTCCTCGGGGCTGGCAATGTCGTCAGGCTTGGCCTTCGGTCTCGAACATGGTCGAAGCGAGGGCTTCGCGGCTGTCCTTGCCGGCCCAGACGACGAACTGGAAGGCCTGATAGTAGCGCTCGCAAGCTTCGAGAGCCGCGCGCAGCAGCGCTTCGCACTGGCTCTGGGTGGCGACGGCACCGTTGAGCATGAGGCCCTGGCGGAACATGATCAGGCCTTCGCGCGTCCAGATGTCGAAGTGGCCGAGCCACAGTTGCTCGTTGATCTGCGCGACGAGGCGGTACACCTCGGACAGACGGTTGTCGGGTACCTTGAAGTCGAAGGCGCACGCGATATGCAACGATTCAAGATCCTCGCGCCAATTGAGCGAGAGCTGATAGTCCGTCCAGTTTCCCGCAACGACGAGGGTCAGCTCGTCCTCATGCGTGCGGTCGCAGGCCCAATCGTGTGCGCCGGCGACCTGTTCGATCAGGTCGACCGGGTTTCTGGCACGCGTGAAGCCCGTCTCTGCCATGGCCATGCAAGTTCCTCGTTTGGCGCGTCGCCATCCCCCTGAGCGCGACGGAGCGCACGGCGAACCGTGTGCAGCACGGAGCTAATCTAAGCCGCCCCGCGCCCGCAAGCCGCCCTCCGCCTTCTCCACGATCAAAGTAAACGAGGGTGGCAAAATGAAGGGAAGAAGGCCGTTTGCGCACGGAGTTCGTGGACAAGCTGTGAGTCCAGCCAGAAAGCCGGGGAATGTGGCGCCGTGGGACTGGCTTGGCCCCCGCCCGCGATTCCGAGCGCCTTATTCGCCGTTGACAGCCGACGCGCCGATCCGGGTTTCGAGGGCGGCAAGACGCGCTGCCAAGGCATCGTTCTCCTCGCGCGCCTTCTGCGCCATGGCTTTCACGGCCTCGAATTCCTCGCGCGAGACAAGATCCATCTCACGGACGATCCGCTCGCCCTGGGCCTTGAACAGGTTCGCGGCTTCGCGCTGCACGCCCTGGGCGGCGCCGGCAGCGTCCGTCAGCAGCTTGGCCAGCTCGTCGATCAGCCGATTGTTGGTCTGGGTCATGCCAATTCCTCCGCGCGTCATGGGCGGCTATTTGCTGTCCTGCTAGCACGCCATGAAGCGGCCCGGAGTCCTTTTTTGAGCAATTTTGTCGGAACCGTATGGCTCCGACCGTCTTGAAGGCAGCGGCCGTCCGGCGCGCTGGGAACAGGAGAGCACCCATGAAGGTCATGGTCATCGTCAAGGCGAGCAAGGCATCCGAGGCCGGCGAAATGCCGAGCGAGCAGCTTCTTACGGAGATGGGCAACTACAACGAAGCGCTGGTCAAAGCCGGCATCATGCTGGCTGGAGAAGGCCTGCATCCGACAGCTAAGGGCAAGCGCGTGCGCTTCTCCGGGAAGGAACGCATGGTCATCGACGGTCCGTTCGCCGAGACGAAGGAGCAGATCGCCGGCTATTGGCTCTGGAAAGTCAAGGACATGGACGAGGCCGTTGCCTGGCTCAAGAAGTGCCCGAACCCTCACTACGAGGAATGTGAGGTCGAGATCCGGCCGGTTTTCGAGATGGATGATTTCGGCGAGGCCTTCACGCCGGAGCTGCGCGCCCAGGAAGAGCGGCTCATGGCCGAAGCGAAGAAGAACGCCGGCTGACAGGCCCCCGCCGCCGCACGGTCATTCAGCGGATTGAGCGGCGGCGCGCCAGCCAGCGGTCGAGCAAGACCATCAACTGGCCGGCACCGATGAAGCCGACGGCGATCACCGCCGCCGTGATAATGACTTGCGGCCATCCGTTTGCAGCGACGTCTATGAAGGGATACGGGTAGATACCTTCGAAATGGCCGCGGATGAGCGCGTAGATGAGATACACGAGCGGATAAAGCGACCAGTTCAGCGGATCGCGCCACGCGAGCCGTCCCTTGGGCGCGTAGACGAGCCAGAAGACCAGCGCGAGCACCGGCGTAGCCTTGTGCATCAGGAAATCCGCAGCCGCCGCCGCGCCGGCAATCGGTCGGGCATCCTGCAACAGCAAGGCAAAGACGACGCCGACAAGCACGATGGCGGAGACCGATCCTGCGAGCACCTGCGGTGGCAGCACGCGGATGCCGCGCGCAGCGATGTTGGCGAATACAATGGCGAGCAGGCCGTTCGTCAGGATCGTGAAAAAACGGACGAGAATCCAGATCGCCTTCGGAGCCGTGTGCCCCTGAGCGAGCAGGTTGCTGAACTCGAGGCCGATGCCGGTGACGGCGGCCATGCAGATGACAGCAGCGAACAGTCGTGCGGGCACGCAGGGCCTCATGTGCGGCGACCTTGGACCAGGATTGCCGATAGTCCAAGGTGGGGCCTGTGGTCAAATGGGCTCCGCGAGATGTAGGATGGGCGGGGCATCGCACCGCAGCGGTATCACGCGCGCTTGCCTTGACAGCGCCATTTGGCTTGCCGAATGGTCCGGGCAACCATTGTTCAGGAGCCGCCCGGCCATCTCATGAGCGCTTTTGCCAGCCTGCTCGCGATCCCCTATCCCGCGATCGACCCCATCGCCCTGCAGATCGGCCCGATTGCCGTCCGCTGGTACGGTCTCGCCTACGTGGCGGGCCTGCTTCTCGGCTGGCTCTATCTGAAACGCCTCGTGGCCACGCCACGGCTTTGGAAAGATGACAAGCCGCCCTTTTCGCCCGCGCTCGCCGACGACCTGTTCATCTGGGTGGCCATCGGCGTCATAGTCGGCGGGCGGCTCGGGCATGTGCTGCTCTATCAGCCCGGCCACTATCTCTCCAATCCGATCGAGATCCTCTACGTCTGGCAGGGCGGCATGGCCTTTCACGGCGGCATGCTAGGAACGATCCTCGCAATGTGGCTGTTCGCGCGACGGCAGGGCGTTCCCGCGCTGAGCGTGATGGATGCCGTCTCGGCCGCCGTCCCGATCGGTCTTTTCTTCGGCCGCGTCGCGAACTTCATCAACTCCGAGGTCATCGGCACCGAGACGAGCGTGCCCTGGGGCATCATCTTTCCCGGCTGGGGTGACGTGCCGCGCCATCCCGTGCAGCTCTATGAAGCCCTGCTGGAAGGTCTCGTGCTTTTCCTGATCCTGCGCTTTCTCGTCTATGGTCACCGCGCGCTCGCGACGCCCGGCTTGATCGGTGCGGCTTTTCTCGCCGGCTATGGCGGTTTCAGGATCATCTGCGAGTTCTTCAAATATGACGAATATCGCACGATCGTCTCGGAGGGCTGGTTGACCACGGGCATGATCTACTCGATCCCCATGGCTCTCTTCGGGGCCGTCGCCTACATCGTGCTCAGCCGGGCGAAAACCGTCTGATGCATCGCCAGCTCACACCGCTGGCAAAAATCCTTTCCGCACGGATCGCGCGCGAGGGCCCGATCTCCGTCCGCGCGTACATGGACGCCTGTCTCAATGATCCCGAGCACGGCTACTACCGCACGCGCCGCGCGATCGGTGCCAGCGAGGACTTCGTCACCGCGCCGGAGATCAGCCAGATCTTCGGCGAGCTGATCGGGCTCTGGGCGGCGGTCGTCTGGCAGCAGATGGGTGCGCCTGAGAAAGTGCGCCTCATCGAGCTCGGCCCGGGGCGCGGCACGCTCATGGTGGATGCGCTCCGCGCCGCGCAGAAAGTGCCGGCTTTCGCGTGCGCGATCGAGGTCATACTCGTCGAGCCCAATGGCGCACTGCAGGCCATACAGGGCGAGGCTCTGGCCGCGCAGACCACGCCCATGCGCTGGGCTTCGGAATTCTCCGAGGTGGCAGCGGGCGGCGCGACGATACTCGTCGCCAATGAAATTCTCGATGTCCTCCCCATCACGCAGCTACAGCGCGGCGAGGACGGATGGGTGGAGCGCGGCGTCGGCATAGGTGATGGTGGCGAACTCGTTTTTGGCACGACCGCGAACGCCGTCCCGCTGCCGCAGCCCACGAGCACAGCGCAGCCCGGCGAGATCATCGAGCAGCGGAGCACGGCTGACATCGCCGACAACCTGCGGCGGCTGGCCGATGCCGGCCCGCTCGCCGCACTCTTCATCGACTACGGCTACGAGGGCCCGGCCGTCGGCGATACACTCCAGGCCGTGCGCGGGCAGCGTTATGAGGATCCGCTCGCTTCGCCTGGCATTGCCGATCTCACGGCGCACGTCGATTTTGCAGCCTTTAGTGCGGACGTACGTGCGCGCGGACTGGGCGTCGACGGACCCGTGCCGCAGGCGACTTTCCTCGGTGCGCTCGGTATTGTCGAGCGGACGTCGCGCCTGATGTCGGCAAATCCAGATGCGGCGCCTGCCCTCGAGGCCGCAACGGCACGCCTCACGGCGCCAACGGGCATGGGCACGCTCTTCAAGGCTATTGGCCTGCGCTCGAACCATCTTCCGCCACTGCCGGGGCTCTGAAACATGATCCGGACTTTCGCGATGTGGGTTCTCGGTCCGGCAATGGTCCTCGCGCCGATCGCCGATGCCGGCGCTTGGACAGAGCGTGACGTCAACCGATCAGGCCTCTACGGCACGCTCGCCCTGCCGGAGACGCCAAATCCCGTCCGCGCTGCGCTTATCCTCGCAGGATCCGGCCCGACCGATCGCAATGGCAACAATCCCGCCGGCTCGAACGACAGCCTGAAACTGCTCGCGCGCGGTCTGGCCGCCGAGGGCATTGCTTCTCTGCGCGTCGACAAGCGCGGTGTTGGCGCCAGCGCCGGTGCCGCCACGCGCGAGGATGATCTGCGCATCGACACCTATGTGGCGGACGCGGTCGCGTGGCTCGATTTTCTGCGTGGCGAGCTGGCGCAGTCGCGCCTGTTCGTGATTGGACACAGCGAGGGCGCGCTGATCGGGACGCTCGCGGCGCGGCGGGCGGATGTCGCCGGATTGGTGCTGCTGGCCGGAGCGGGCGAGAGCGCCGATCGGATTATTGCCCGGCAACTGGCGGCGGCTGGCGTCCCGCAAGGACTTCAAACGGAATCCGGGCGCATTGCCGAAAGGCTTCGGTCCGGGCAACCCGTGACCGACGTGCCGAACGATCTTCTCTCGCTCTACCGGCCGAGTGTGCAGAACTATCTCATGTCCTGGCTGGCGCTCGATCCCGCGGCTGAGCTCGCCAGGGTGCGCGGCGCGGTGCTTATCTTGCAGGGGACGACGGACCTGCAGATCCTGCCGGACGATGCGCGGCGTCTGGCCTCGGCGCGGCCCGATGCGAAGCTCGTGTTTATCGACGGCATGAACCACGTACTGAAGGAAGCGCCGCTCGATCGCCGCGCGAACTTGAACACGTACATCAAGTCCGATCTGCCGCTGGCACCCGAACTGCTGCCAGCTATTGCGGACTTCATCCGCAGCCTGTGATCTCAACCCGGCGCCGGCCCGCTCGCACATCGCGCGCGAGCGAGCTGCGCCGTCGTACGCTCCTCGAAGGCTTGCCCGTGCAGCGGCGCGCGCACCACGATGAGGCCGCGGTTTTCCGGCGCCTGGATGCGCGAGGGGTCGAAGTTCGGCGCCGTGCCGATGCCGAACAGATTGAGCAGCGTCGCCTTGGTCGGTTCGATGACGAGCGTCACCTCCGGCTGGCGAAGTGCCGCCGCGGCGACGGCATAGTAGTTGTCGCCATGCGAGGTGTAGATTGCGAGGCTCCAGCCAGGATCGGGAAGCGTTGCCGTCACCGTCACCAGACCCTCGGCAAGATCGAAGGGGCACACGGCGAGCTGATGCGCCGGATCATTGTACGGAAGCAACTCGTTGCCCGGCGTGATCGCGGGAATGATGCGCATGGTGTTGAGCGGCAGGCCCGCGCTCACACGATCGAATGCGGTGGCCGCGCCGAGGTAGGGAATGGCCAGCGTTGAGGCAATGTGGACGATGCCGCCCGTGACGAGGGCGACGAGCAGTATGTGCAGGCTCACACGCGGCAGCATCCTCAGCATGAGAGCCTCCGCACGGCCGGAAGCTGGACCTGTGTTTCCTCATCCGTAGCGCCACCCGCTGTCGCATCGTGCGGGTCTTCGGCCTGGAGCACGAGCGTGAGACGGCCGGCGCCGCCAGTCGGCAGCCAGTTGCCGGGCCGCGCCGAGCGCGCGAGGTGGATGGCGACGCGGCCGGATGGCGTGCGCAGCGCCGTATCCGAGCTGAAGGAATGCCGTCCTGCATCATTGCGGATGAGCTTGCCGCTCGCGTCGAACACCGCGACGCTCCACCAGCCGCGCGAAGGTTCGCCCCCTTCGAGTACATATTCGCACGAGGAATGGAGGGGCCGGCCTTCGCTGTCCTCAGTGGCGTGATAGCGGGCGATCAGCGAGGTCGAGACCGGCAGCAGGGCATGGCGCACGAAATGCGCGCGCGTATATGGGTCGGCATCGAGGCGCCCGGCGGATGTCCAATGCGTCCAGGGCCCGTGCACTTCCGTCGTCAGAGCCGAGCCGCGCTCGACCATCATCCAGGTGGCACTGAGGCCGCCGCCGACCGCGATCAGGACGAAGAGCAGCATGTTCAGCATGGGCGTAGACTCATCGCTGGCGCTCGGCTGGAGGGCGGACGGCGCTCGCCGGCTCGAAGTAGCGATCGGTGCTCGAGGGTTCGGCGCGGCGGCCAGCGGGCGTCGGCGACTTCGTGCCGGGCGCGGATGGCGCTGTCGGTCGGCCGGATCCGACACCGTCGGGCCGCTCGGTGGCAAGACGCATTTCCTCGCCGAGTTGGCGTAGTGTCTGGCGCGTGCGCTCGGACATGATGCCGGTCGGCGTCGGGCGCTCCGCGGTTGCGGCGCCGCCTTGCGGCTCGAGCTGGCGCAGGGCGGCAATACGCTTGCGCTCTTCGATCTGGGCGGGATGAGGATCGAGGCCGTCGATCGTCGGAACGTCCGGACTGCTCGTCGCGATCGCCATGAAGCTGTGCCAGGCCATGGCCGGCAGGTTACCGCCGGTGACGTCACGCATGGGGCGGAAATCGTCATTGCCGATCCAGACGCCCGTCACGTACTGGCCCGTGAAGCCGAGGAACCACGCGTCGCGATAGCCCGAGCTCGTGCCCGTCTTGCCGGCCGAATGGGTGTTGTCCAGAAGCGCGCGCCGACCCGTGCCCTCGGTGACGACAGCGTGCATCATGCGGTTCATGTTCTCGACGACGCGCGGCTCGAGCACCTGCTGTGCTGGCGGCTCGTCCTTGTCGCGGGAGTAGATGACGTCGCCGCGCGAGTTCGTGATTTCGAGAATGGCATAGGGCTTCACGGCCTTGCCGTGATTGGCGAAATGCGCGTAAGCCGCCGTATGTTCGAGCGGTGTGATGCCCTGATCGCCGAGCGCCATGGAGCACGTCTTGCGGATGCCCTGTACACCGAGGCGGCGTGTGATCTCGATGACGCTGTCGCGCTCGTAGCGGAAGGAAAGATCGACGGCGGTCGTATTGAGTGAGCGGGCGAATGCGCTGGTCATGGTGACGCGCGCGCCACTGCCCGAGCCGCCATCGTAGTTCTTCGGCGACCAGTTACCGCAACTCGGCGACGCATCGCGCACGAGCGATGTGGCGGTCAGGCCCTGCTCCACGGCATTGGCATAGACGTAGAGCTTGAAGGACGAGCCGGGCTGACGGCGTGCCGCACTCGCGCGGTTGAACTGGCTCTCGCCATAGTCGACACCGCCGACGAGTGCGCGCACGGCGCCATCTGGCTCCATGGCAACGAGGGCGCCCGACGAGGCATTCTTCCCGCGCCCGTGCTGGCGGATGGTCGAGACGAGAGCCTGGTCCGCGGCCTGCTGAAGACCGACGTCGAGTGTCGTGCGTGCCGTGAGGACGAAATGGCCGCGTCCTTCGGCAACGCGCTGGATTTCCTCGAAAGCCCAATCCAGGTACCAGTCGGGGCTGTAGGTCGACCGCGTTTCGATCGGCCGGGCGGGGTTCAGGCGCGCGCCATGCACTTGGCCCGCGGTCATGAAGCCGGCATCGACGAGGTTCGTCAGCACGACATTGGCGCGTGCGCGCGACGCCGGCAGGTCGAGATGCGGGGCGAATTTGGTCGGCGCCTTGAAGAGGCCGACCAGCATGGCCGCCTCGGCGAGCGTGATCTCGCGCGCGGATTTGCCGAAATAGAAATGGGACGCGGCTTCGACGCCGAAGGCGCCGCCGCCCATGTAGGCGCGGTCGAAGTAGAGCTTCAGGATATCGCGCTTCGAGAAGCGGGCTTCGAGCCAGAAGGCGAGAAACAGCTCCTTGAGCTTGCGCTCGAAGGAGCGCTCGAAGGAAAGAAACAGGTTCTTGGCGAGCTGCTGCGTCAGTGTCGAGCCGCCCTGCACCGTCTCGCCCGCGCGTACGTTCTCGACGAAGGCGCGCGCCGTGCCGAGGAAGTCGATGCCGATGTGCTCGAAGAAGCGCCGGTCCTCGGTGGCGAGCGTCGCCTTGATGAGATAGTCGGGGATCTCTTCGAGCGGCACCGCGTCATTGTGCAGGATGCCGCGCTGGCCGATCTCGCGCCCCTCGCGGTCGAGGAACTTCACGCTGTAGCGGCCCGTCGAGAAGATCTTGGCCTCGTCCATCTCCTCGAAAGCCGGGATGGCGAGCGCATACATGAGCACGAGGCCGCCGCAGAGAAGCGTGAAGCCTTCCGACATCAGTTCGTTGGCGACCTTGCGCCAGCCGTAGAGGCGAAAGCGGGCAAAAAAGCTGGAGGCAGCGTTCCAGCGATCCTGGAAGGATTCCCAGGCATTCGAGAGGCTCGAATCGATCAGGCTGTCGAGCCGCAGCCAATCAATTTTGCCGCGGCCCCCGTTCCGATGTCTTGTGAGCCAATCGATCAAACGCTAACTCCCAAGAATGCCTTGCCTATTTAGCTCGTGCAGGCGGACGGACACTATGGATCATTGTGCCCGATTCTGGCGTTGATATGCTGAATCGATCCACCCCGGCAAATGTGATAATTGGACAATAGTCACCGATTCAGGAGTTTGCGCGTGCCGTCGAAAGATCCGCGGCCCTTCTGGCAGACCAAGTCGCTCGACGACATGTCGGCGAGCGAATGGGAGCAGCTATGTGACGGCTGTGGCCGGTGCTGCCTCGTCAAGCTCGAGGACGAGGACACGAGCGACATCTATCTGACGCGCCTTGCCTGCGGTCTTCTCGATCTCAAGACGTGTCGCTGCCGGGACTATGCCAGCCGGCATGAGAAAATGCCGGACTGCATTTCGATCACACCCGAGAAGGTGCGCACCCTCGGCTGGCTGCCGCCAACGTGTGGCTATCGCCGCGTCGAGGAGGGGAAGGATCTGCTGTGGTGGCATCCGCTGATTTCCGGCACGCCGGATACTGTCCATGAGGCCGGTATTTCCGTGCGTAAGCTCGCCCGCAGCGAGGTTGGTATCAAGCCCGGCTGGATCCCGCACTACATCATCGACGATTTCGTGGATGACGAGGCTGCGCCGCCGCAGAAGGCCGCGCCCCGCAAGAAGCGCGCGGGCGGCAAGCGCTAGACGCGCTAGAAGCGCAGCACCCTGATCCAGCGCATGACGTCGAGCAGGCTGACGGCCGCCGCCGCAACATAAGTAAACGCTGCCGCCCGCAGCAACTGGCGGGCTGAACGCATGTCCCGATTCGAGATGTAATTGCCGGTCTTGAGGAGCGGCAGCGCCCGCTTGAAGCTCGCGTCGAATTCCACGGGCAGCGTCACGGCGTGCATGAACACCGTCGATCCCAGGATGAGGATGCCGAGGCCCATCTGCATGAGCATGATATGCGGCGACTTCGACAGGATCATCATCACCGGGGCGGCGATCATCACCACCGAGCCGAGTTTCTGGATCTTGTCGGCCTGACGCGCCATGCGCGTGCGGGCGGTGAGCGGGCCGTACGCGGTCGCGTCCTGCATGGCGTGGCCCACCTCGTGGGCGGCTATCACGACAGCAGCGAGCGAGCGCTTGCCGAAGTGCTGCGGCAGTAGACGCACGGCCTTGGCTTCGGGATCGTAGTGGTCGCCGTGCTGGGTCTCCTCGACGACGACGTGATGGAGGCCCATGCCGTCGAGCACATGACGCGCAAATTCGCCGCCGGTGCCGGCGAGATCCGGGCGCTCGCTCGAATGGCGGGCGATGACGCCCCTGATCCACATCTGCGGCAGGAAGGCGAGGCCAAAGGCGAGGGCGAGAACGATGAGTGCGAGGGTCAACCAGGGCTCCTAAAGCATGAGACGGCAGCTTAGCACGAAGGGGGCCTTGATGCTCACGCCACGCGCCCGACGGCATAGCGGGACTGCACGAAACCCGATGGGTAGGCCGTCGTCTCGAAGTGCGTGAGGACGACGTCGTTCGGCAGCGCTCCGAAAAGCGGTCTGCCGGCGCCGATCAGAATGGGGATACGGGTAATGGTCATGTCGTCGATCAGTCCGTCTTTCAGGAACGACTGGATCAGCCGTCCGCCATCCACATAGGCGCGCGACCATCCCTCGCGCCGGAGCATGTCCAGCACTTCGCCAGGCTCGAGTGCCAGAATGCGCACGCGGTCGGCGCGATCCGCCGGAACGGCCTCAGGATCGAGGGAGTGGCTCAACACGACGACCGGCTTTTCGTAGGGCCATTTGCCGAAAGAGAGGACTTTCTCGAATGTTCCCCGACCGATGATCAGGCCGTCCACGGAGTTCATGAAGGCCGCATAGCCGTAGTCGTCGCCAATATCAGACCATTGGTGCAGCCATTCGACATCGCCGTCCGGCCGCGCGATGAAGCCATCGAGGCTGGTCGCGATGTACACATGGCAGGTCGGCATGGTCTCGGGGCGTCTCGGGCTGGCTATGTGTTGCTGCGGGTCTTCTATCACATCGCGGTGCTTGCGCTCGCCGGCTCGCTCGGGGGATGATGGCGCATCCGTGGTGCCGGCTGGCCGAACCGCCACACTCATCGGCACCGATCAATCACAGAGACAGAACGAGAAAAACCGGAGGAAACCGTATGGTCGCCATCGCGATCCTCGACGACTACCAGAATGTGGCCCTGTCGTTTGCCGACTGGTCGCGTCTCCAAGCAGCCCATCAGGTCACGGTCTTCAAGCACGCCTTCGAGAGCGAGGACGCTGCGCGCCGTGAGTTGCAGGGCTTCGACGTGGTTTGCTGCATGCGTGAGCGCACGCCCTTTCCGCGCTCGCTGATCGAGGCGCTCCCCAATCTCAAGCTGATCGTCACGGCCGGCATGCGCAATGCCGCCATCGACATGGAGGCGGCTGCCGCGCGCGGCATCAAGGTCTGTGGTTCTGACAGCGGCGGCCACGCGACGGCGGAGCTGACCATGGGCCTCATCGTGGCGCTGGCCCGCAACCTGCACATTGAGTTCGCGAACATGCGCGAGGGGCGCTGGCAGACGACCGTCGGTCGCGATCTCAGGGGCCGCACGCTCGGCCTTGTCGGGCTCGGCCGGCTTGGAGGGCATGTCGCGCGCATGGCGCAGGCCTTCGGCATGAATGTCATCGCTTGGAGCCCGAACCTGACGGATCAGCGCGCGGCGGAGCACAATGCCCGGCGTGTCGCGAAGGACGTGCTCTTCCGCGAGGCCGACGTGATCTCCGTGCACATGGTGCTCTCTGCGCGCAGCCGCGGCATCGTATCCGCCGAGGATCTGGCGCTCATGAAGCCGACGGCTTTCTTCGTGAACACCTCGCGCGCACCGCTCGTCGACAACGCCGCGTTGAGCGCCGCGCTTGCCGCTGGAAAAATCGCCGGTGCGGCGCTCGATGTGTACGAGGTCGAACCGTTGCCGGCAGCGGAAGCCCTGCGCCGTGAGCCGCGCGCGGTCCTCACGCCGCACATTGGCTATGTGACCGAGGAAACCTATCAGCTCTTCTATCCCGGTATGGTCGAGGACATCGAGGCTTGGCTCGCGGGCAAGCCCGTCCGCGTCATTGCGGGCTGAGGAGGGCAGCTGATGATCATCGAAATTCTATGCACGGGCGACGAGATCCTCACCGGCAAGACGATCAACACGAACTTCAGTCACATCTCCGCCCGGCTCAACGAGCTTGGACTGAGTGTGCGCTGGGGGACGACGGTCGGCGACGATCGCGAGACGCTCATGGAGGCGTTCCGGCTCGCCGCTTCACGCGCCGATGCCGTGATCGTCAATGGCGGCCTCGGCCCGACGGTCGATGATCTCTCGCAGGAGATCGCGGCGAAGGCGGCAGGCGTCGAACTCGTGCTGAGTGAAGAATGGCTCGCCCGCATCGAGAGTTTTTATGCGCGGCGCAACCGCGTCATGCCGCCGAACAACCGCAAACAGGCGTTGCTGCCTGCAGGTGCCGAGCTGATCGACAACCCGATCGGTACGGCGTGCGGTTTTGCCGTGACCATCGGCAAGGCGCGCTTCTTCTTCACGCCGGGCGTGCCGCGCGAATTGCGGCGTATGCTCGACGAGCAGCTTATTCCGCGTCTGCTCGTCATGAGCGGACTGAAGGGCGTGACGCGCCTGAAGCGCTTCCATTCGTTCGGCATCGGCGAGTCGCGCGCGGACGAGATGCTGGCCGGCATTCCGGGGCTCGAGGACGGCGGCAGCGTGAAGCTCGGCTTCCAGTCGCACTATCCGCAACTTGAAACCAAACTCGCAATTCGTGCGGATGATGAAACCGCGCTGGCTGGCGCACTCGGCCCCATCGAGGCGGAAGTGCGCCGCCGTCTCGGCAACTTCATCATTGCGGAGGACGAACAGCGCCTCGAGGGCGTGATCCTGGACCGGTTGATGGCTGACGGGGGTACGCTCGCCATTGCTGAGATGGTGACGGGCGGTGGCGTTGCGGCGCGTCTGGCACCGCAGCTTGCTTCAGGGCCTGTATTCCGTCGCGGCATTGTCGGTCGCGATCTTGCGCAGGTGTTCGGTGCCGTGGGGCTCGATGCAAGTTTTGCGGCGGCCGGCATCACCGAGGATGCGGCGATTGCCGTTGCGCAGGGCCTGCGCCAGGTGAGTGGGGCGTCGCACGCCGTCGCGGTGCTGATGGAGCTCGACGAAGGCGAGGATCGTCTCGAACTCGGCGGCAACATCCAGATTGGACTCGCGGATCCGTCAGGTGCCCTTGCGCGGCCGGCGCGATTGCTCGGTGGTCGTGAGTGGGTGCGCATGGGCGCGATCGAGCTCGCGCTCGATGCGTTGCGTCGCCGCTTGCTCGGACTTGAAGTCGACGAGCGCATCGATTTCGAGCGGAGATGAATTCGTTGGTTGCCGCGTGTTGGTCTTCTTAAGGACAGCCTGACGGTCGGCGCGCAGTCGCGCGCTCATGCTTTTCTTGATAGGACGGCCTACAGGCCGGCGTGCCGTCGCACGCTCATGAAGTGGCGCTGTCGCCACCAATGCAACCTCTCGCTATTGCCGCCGCGGGCATAGCACCACGGCAGGGTCGCGAAGCACCTCGTTCCAGCAGTCCGCGGCAAGTAAAGAAACCCTCGCCGCGGGCATAGCACCACGGAAGGGTTGCGAAGCACCTCTTTCCAGCAGCTCGCGGCAAGTAGATACAAGCAATATGCTGTTGTCCTACATTCAGCCAAAAGCCGCTGAAGAGCCGCCGTTCGGCCCACCGCCTCGCACAATCGCGCGCTAGGAAGAGACGGCTCGTTCTCCGCGTCGCGTATCTCGTTTCATCTCGGAGAGCCTTCTCGAAAGGCATCGCAACTTGGCCATCGGCCGGGAACGATGCCGCTCACTCTGCAGCACCAGGAGCGCGTCTCGTGCCGAAGTCTCAAAATCTCCCATTCACACGCCCGGGAGTGAGCCAACGACACCGACGTCGATCTCCTTAACGGCCGATTAACCAATTCACGGTTAACTGAAGGCGCGTAGAGGGGTGTACCACATGTTGCGTATTGTGCGTTTGTGTGAGCGTCTGCCAAGGCCCGCCACCGCATTTCGGGGCGCGGCCGTTCTTGCGTTGGCGATGGCGGCTGGCGGTTGCAGTGCCGGTTTCGAGATGCCATCGCTCAGCTACAACGGGGGCCCATCGACGAGCAGCGTCCCCATTCCTCGCGAGCCCGTCTATCAGAACCGCGGCTCGAATTCGCTCGGTGATGAGCGCGCCTATGGCCAGCCTTACGGTCAACCTTATGGGCAGCCGTACAACCCGCCGGAAAGTGCGGGCGTCGAGCAGCCCTACAGTCCGCCCTATGAGCCGCCTGCGCGCAAAGAGTGGCGCCAGAGCAATCGCGGGACGCCGGTCTCGCCGGAGGGTGAGCGCGGTGTGCACGTGTCGGAATTGTCCGGCGCGTACGACCGCGTGCCACATTCGGGAGCGGCACCCCAGTACACGCCACCGGCCGCGTCTGCACCGTACCGTAGCGCCGATCCCGTACCTGTCGCAGCGCCGGCACCACCGCGCGCGGCGTTCGACCCTGCACCGCACGCTTCCGCCGCGCCGGTGGAAGGTAACACCATCGAGGTCGTGTCGGGCGATACGCTCTATGCGCTTTCCAGGAAGCACGGCGTTTCCGTCGCCGAGCTGATGCGCGCCAACAATCTGAGGAACGCGCAGCTCCGCATTGGGCAGAAACTCGTCGTACCCTCGACGAGTGCGCCGCCGACGCGCCGCGTCGCGTCCCTGCCGTCGGCGCCCATGGCCGAGCCGGCCCCGCCGCCTGCTGCACTGCCACCTGCTGCGATGCCGCCGCCCGCATTCCCGCCGCGCAGCGAGCGTCCCGAGCCGCGTCTGCCGCACCACGAGGCAGGGCCCATCGTGCCGCCGCTTGTTGAAACCGATCCCTCGACACCGGTGGCCACGACGCCGGCACCGCGCAATGTCGCGGCTGTCGATCCTTCCGGCTGGACGGGCGCCTACACCGTCGTGCGCGGCGACAGCCTCTATGCCATCGCGCGGAAGCACAATGTCGGCCTCAATGAGCTCGAGCGCGTCAACCAGATCACGGATCCCCGGCGCGTGCGGCCCGGCACCGTGCTGAAGGTGCCGCGTCCTGGCGATTCAGCTCCCGTGGCATCCGCTCCGGCGGCGCCGCCGCCGCCCGGCAAGCTTGCAACCGACGGCCCGAATGGCGTCACGCCGATCGTGCCGACCATCATCAACGGTCGTCCGCGGACAGCGGCAATCGATGCCGATGCGCACACGCCGCCGGGTGGATCGCTGACGGATGCCGCGCCGGCAGCGCCTCCGCTCGCAAGAGCGGAGCCCCCCGTCCGCGATGCGGCCGTACCGCCGACGCCGAAAGCGCCGCCTGCCACGGCCAAGTTCCGCTGGCCGGCGCGCGGCAAGATCATCTCGAACTTCGGACCTCAGGGCGGCGGCCAGAACGACGGCATCAACATCGCGTTGCCGCGCGGTGCTGACGTGCACGCCGCCGAGGCCGGCATCGTGACCTACGCCGGCGACGGTGTGCAGGGCTATGGCAACCTGCTGCTCATCCGCCACGACGGCGGCTGGATCACCGCCTACGCCCACAACGACTCGCTCAACGTGAAGCAGGGCGAAGCCGTGCGGCGCGGGCAGGTCATCGCTAAGGCCGGTGCGACGGGCAGTGTCGACACGCCCCAGCTTCGGTTCGAAATCCGCCAGGGCGTGAAGCCCATGGATCCCATTCAGCACCTCGAGAATTAATCGCGGACGGTTTCGAGGTGCAGCCTTCGGGGCAGGACCATCGCCCGGTCCTGCCCCGAAGCTATTTTTGGGTGGCCGCTGCTGCAACTCGATGGCGAGACCGGCGCTGAGCGCGGCCCGCGCCGCCCCCTGCGCATGGTCTGCGGGTTGCGCCCGTGCCGTCGATTTGCGACGTTTGGCCGAAATTTCTTGGAATGCGGCCATGACCGACATCGCGACCAGGGTCTACAACCACGCCTGGAAGATCGATCCGATCGTCCGATCGGTGCTCGACACCGATTTCTACAAGCTGTTGATGGCGCAGATGATCTTCCGGCGTCACCGCGATACGCGGGTGACCTTCGGTATCATCAACCGCACGGCGAGCGTGCCGCTGGCCGACCTCATCGACGAGGGGGCGCTGCGCGAGCAGCTCGATCACATCCGCTCGCTCTCGCTGAGCCGCGGCGAGTCCACTTGGCTGCGCGGCAACATGTTCTATGGCAAGCGCCAGATGTTCTCGCCGGACTTCGTCGAATGGCTCGAGGACTTCCGTTTTCCGGCCTACCACCTCGAGCGGCGCGGCAATCAGTACGAGCTGACCTTCGAGGGCCCGTGGATCGAGACCACCATGTGGGAGATCCCCGCGCTCGCCGTGATTATGGAGCTGCACAGCCGCGCCGTGACCAAGGGGCTCGGCAAGTTCGAGCTGCAGGTGCTCTATGCGCGCGCCATGACACGCGTGTGGGAGAACATCCAGCGACTGAGCACGCTGCCGAACCTGAGTATTGCCGATTTCGGCACGCGGCGGCGCCACGGCTTTCTCTGGCAGGACTGGTGCGTGCAGGCGAGCACGGAAGGATTGGGCAAAGCCTTCACCGGCACCTCGAACTGTCTCATCGCCATGCACCGCGAGGTCGAAGCAATCGGCACGAATGCGCACGAATTGCCCATGGTCTATGCGGCGCTCGCCGAGGACGATCGCGCGCTTGCCGAAGCACCCTATGAAGTGCTCGCCGACTGGCAGGACGCTTACGACGGCAATCTGCGCATCGTTCTGCCGGACACGTACGGCACGCAGAACTTCTTCGACAAGGCGCCCGAATGGGTTGCACGTTGGACCGGCGTTCGCGTCGATTCCGGCGACCCGATCGAGGGCGGCGAGATGGCGATCGCCTGGTGGAAGAAGAACGGTCAAGATCCTGCTAAGAAGCTCGCGATTTTCTCCGATGGGCTCGATGTCGATCTCATTCACAAGATCCATCGCCACTTCCACGGCCGCATTCGCATTGGCTATGGCTGGGGCACGCTGCTTACCAACGACTTCCGCGGTCTCGGTCCGAACGGCGGGCTCGATCCCTTCTCGATCGTGTGCAAGGTGATTTCGGCGAACGGCCGGCCGGCAGTGAAAATCTCGGACAATCCGACCAAGGCCGTCGGGCCGCCTGAGGAGATCGCGCGCTATCGCCGCGTCTTCCGTGTCGGCACGCAGGTCGCGACGCCGGTCGTTGTGTAAGCGAGCGCGCCATGATCGCTGCCGATCAGGTTCCGTTGCTGCGCTCCTGGCTCTTCGTTGGCGGGCCGAATGCCGAGGAGAGTATCGCGCGGGCGAGCGGTGCCGATGTGATCATTCTCGAACTTGAAGATTTCACGCCACCTGACGCCCGCCCGGCGGCGCGCAGTGCTGCGCCCCGACTGCTCGCGGCGTGGCGTGCTGCCGGTGCGGTTGCAGCCGTGCGCGTCAATTCCCTGGCTGGCGATGGCACTGCCGATCTTGCTGCGGTCATGGCGGGAGCGCCGGATATCGTCATGCTGCCCAAGGTGTGTGGGGCGGCGGATATCGAGGAGCTTGCGGCCGCCGTCACGTCGCACGAGCGCCGCTATGGTCTGGCCGAAGGCAGCACGCTGCTCGTTCCGAATATCGAAAGCGCTGCAGCACTTTTCGAAACGCGTGCGATTGCCACGGCCGATCGCCGCGTCGTTGCCTGCCTTCTTGCGAGCGAAGACATGACGGCCGACCTCGGCGCCCCACGAACCAAGGAAGGTGGCGAGATCGCATTTGCGCGCGCCTATTTCCATGCCGCGTGCGTCGCAGCTGGAGTCCGCTCCATCGACTACCCCTATACCTACGCCGATGAGGAGGGACTGCGTGCGAGTTGTGCCGGCGCCAAGGCACTTGGCATCATGGCCAAGTCGCTTGTCGCGCCGCAGCACGCCAAGCTCGTCAATGACGCGTTCACGCCGACCGGCGCGGAAGTGGCCTTGGCCGAGCGGATCGTTGACGCATTCGAGACCGCGCGACAGGGCGGGCGGGATCGTGCCCACGTCGACGACCACCTCGTCGAGGTGCCGACCTGGCGCAATGCCGTTGCACTCCTTGCGCGAGCGGCGGCGCTGAAGAAGTCGCGTGCGGACTGAGGGGCGTTACTGCGGGAATTTCTTGAGGTAGGCGATCAAGTCCTTGCGGTCCTGCTCGTCCTTGAGGCCGGCGAACGCCATCTTGTTGCCGGGCATGGCCGCGCGCGGATTGAGGAGATACTCGAGCATCTTCTCTTCCGTCCACACCCAACCCTCTGCGCCGGCCTTCTTGTTGGCGTCGGAGTAGTTGAAGCCCTCGATCGTGCCCGCCTTGCGGCCGATGATGCCATTGAGGACCGGGCCGACCTTGTTCTTGGCATTTTCGCCGACATCGTGACAGGCGCGACAGCGCTTGAAGACATCGGCGCCGTTCTCGGCATCCTGAGCCGAGGCCAATGTCGCCCCGAGAAGGGTGGTGGCGGTGATCGCAGAGACCAGAACGACCCGTTTCATCTGTCACTCCCTATGGCGGCCATCGGCGTGGCCTTGCGCCCAAGAATTATTCTAGGAGTGATCTTACACGCGAAAGCTATCCGCGTCGGTCCGCGCGACCAAATGCTGCACGCAGAACGCCGCGGCCTCAGGCGCGGCCGTCGGGCTGGCGGGGCGCGGGAGCCGGCCTGCGCTTCGGGCGGCTCGGCTCCGCAGCGGCTTCTTTGTTGGTCGATCCGCCAACCGCGAGGCATGGCTTCAGCAACCGTTCGAGATCGAGCCGCTGGTTCCAGTAGGGCTCCTGCCCATAGATCTCGCTCAGGAACTCGATGAAGACGTTGACCTTCTCGGGCATGAAATCACGGCACGGGTAGACCGCGTGGATGGCCACGCTGTCCGAGCCGCAGTACTGCGGCAGCAGCACCTTGAGCGCGCCGCTTTCGAGTTCCGGGCCGATGTCCCATGTCGAACGCAGGCCGATGCCGAGCCCGGAGAGCAGTGCTTCGCGCACGAACTCGAGCGAGTTCGAGCGGATGTTGCCCTTGACCTTGAGGTGATGCTCGCCATCCGGTCCGTGCAGGCGCCAGTAGTCCTGTGCGCCGGCCGAGAGGCAGTTGTGAAAATCGAGGTCCGCAAGGCTCGCCGGTGCGCCGAAGCTCTCGACGTACTTGGGCGCGGCACAGATCACGCGCCTGTCGCTCGCGAGCTTACGCTGCACGAGAGAGCTGTCGCGCAGCTCGCCGATGCGGACGGCCAGATCGAAGCCCTCGCGGATGATGTCGACGAAGCTGTCCGTCAGGTGGAAGTCGAGCTCGATCTCGGGATATTTCGCCAGGAACTGCGGTAGGTACGGTGCAATGTGGAGACGGCTGAAGGCTGTCGGTGCCGTGACCTTGAGGACACCGCGCGGCTTCGTGTTGCGACGACTGACAAAGTCCTCAGCCTCCGCGATCAAACTCAGGATGTCGACGACGCGCTTGAAATACCCTTCGCCGGTTTCGGTGAGCGTGAGCTGGCGCGTGGTGCGCTGAAACAAGCGGGTGCCGAGGCGCTCCTCAAGCAAGCTCACGCGCTTCGATACGACTGCGGGCGACAGTCCCATCTCACGGCCAGCCGCGGACATGTTTCCGGTGCGTGCGACGCGGGCAAAAATCTCGAGATCCGTGATGGCTGTCACAGCGTTCTCCCCTTAAACGCACGTCCGGGTCTGCTGATGCTCTTCTTACAGATAGAGTCCATTATGCCCGGCAATGACCAAAGTGTGTCGGCCGATATAACCCGCCGCGATCACTATTGTTCCCGGCCGTTGAAAATGCGCGGGTGCACGCCTATGCACCCATGTACAACTAACATCATCACGATGGTCAGTCCCCTGTCGGTTCCGACACTTGCATGGCCGGGTCACGGAGCGCGCAGGCGTCATTGTCTGGAGTCGGGTGCGCGGTGCTATGATATCGGCAACCGAATCCCGATGTTCGGGCACGCGGCGACGGTCGATGTGAATTCAGTCCTATCTGCGCGTCGCTGCGGAGCGAAAGGCAAAGGATCCCGATGTCGATAAATGTGCTGCCGCCGCCGGACCGCGCAATCGTCGCGCGCCGCGATGCGATCGCCCGGGATCTTGCGCGCCTCGTCGCATCGGGCGGTGTGATCGCTGACGAGGACGGCCGGCGCGCGTTCGAGACGGACGGCCTGTCGGCCTATCGCTGCATGCCGCTCGCGGTTGTGCTGCCGCGCTCGACGGAGGAAGTTTCGCGCGTGCTCAAGTATGCGCACGACAACGGCATCACCATCATCCCACGTGGCGCCGGTACATCGCTCTGCGGCGGCGCGCTGCCGGCCGAGGATGCCATCGTCGTCGGTGTCTCGCGCATGAACCGCGTCCTCGACATCGATCTCGAGAACCGCACCGCGCGCGTCGAGACGGGCATAACGAACCTCGGCATTTCAGGCGCCGTCCAGCCGCACGGCTTTTTCTATGCGCCCGATCCTTCGAGCCAGCTCGCGTGCACCCTTGCGGGCAACATCGCCATGAATTCCGGTGGCGCGCATTGCCTCAAGTACGGCGTGACCACCAACAACGTGCTCGGCGTGAAGATGGTGCTCGTCGACGGTCGTGTGGTCGAGATCGGCGGCGCGCACCTCGATGCCTCGGGCTATGACCTGCTCGGGCTGATCGTTGGATCGGAGGGGCAATTCGGCATCGTCACCGAGGCGACCGTGCGCATTCTGCGTGCGGCCGAGGCGGCGCGGCCCATGCTGCTCGGCTTCGAGTCGAGTGAGATCGCCGGGCGCTGCGTCTCGGCCATCATCGCCTCGGGCATCATACCCGTCGCCATCGAGTTCATGGACAAGCCCGCCATTCACGTATGCGAGGCTTTTGCCAAGGCCGGCTATCCCATGGATGTCGAAGCGCTGCTCATTGTCGAAGTGGAGGGCTCGGAGGAGGAAATCTCGGCGCTGCTCGCGCGCATCGTCGACATTGCCAAGCCCTTCAAGCCGAAAGGCGTCCGCGTGAGCCAGAGTGCTGAAGAAAGCGCCGCCATCTGGCGCGGACGCAAGTCGGCATTCGGTGCGCTCGGTCGCATCTCCGACTACTTCTGTATGGACGGCACCATTCCGCTCGGGCGACTGCCCGAGGTGCTGACGCGCATTGGTGAGATCTGCGCGGGCCATGGGCTCAAGGTCGCGAACATCTTCCATGCTGGTGATGGCAATCTGCATCCGCTGATCCTCTTCAATGCGAACGATCCCGAGCAGGTCCACCGCGCCGAGGCGGCAGGTGCGGATATTCTGAAGCTGTGCGTCGAGGTCGGCGGATGCCTGACGGGTGAACATGGCGTCGGCGTCGAGAAGCGCGATCTCATGACGAGCCAGTTCACATCCGGCGAGCTTGCACTGCAGATGCGCATCAAGACCGTGTTCGATCCGCCGTGGCTGCTCAATCCGCACAAGGTCTTCCCGCTCGAGAACCGTGAGATCGAGCATCAGGCCTGGGAGCATTGACAGTGCAGAATGCACGCCCAGGAAGCGAGCGCGAGCTTCAGCGCCTGATCATGGACGCCGCGCGTGCCGAGATGCCTGTGGAGGTGATTGGCGCCGGCACCAAGCGTACGGTCGGCCGTCCCATCAATTCGGGTCTCGGAATCTCGACGGCCTCGCTCAGCGGCGTCACGCTCTATGAGCCGACGGAACTCGTCATGGGCGCGCGCGCCGGTACGCCACTCGTGGACATCGAGCAGCGCCTCGCCGAGAAGGGCCAGATGCTCGCCTTCGAGCCCATCGATCTCGGGCCGGTGCTTGGTGCGCCAGCGAACAGCGGCACGATCGGCGCTGTCTTTGCGACGAATTTTTCCGGCAGCCGTCGTGTGATTGCGGGTGGCGCGCGCGATCACCTTCTCGGTGTCGAGGCGATCACCGGTGCGGGGCAGACCTTCCGCGGTGGCGGGCGCGTCATGAAGAACGTCACGGGCTATGATCTCTGCCGCGCTGTTTGCGGAAGCTGGGGGACGCTCGCCGTCATGACGGGCGTGACCTTCAAGGTGCTGCCGCGGCCCGAGCGCACCGGCACGCTCGTCATTCTGGGCCTCGACGATACGTCGGGTGTGGAGGCGCTGTGTGCGGCGCTCGGCACGCCATTTGAGGTTTCCGGCGCCGTGCATCTGCAGGCTCCGTTCGCGGCGCGACTGCATCATGCGGGGCTGGCTGCGGCTCAGAAGGCCGTCACCGCCATTCGTATCGAAACCTATGAGAACTCGCTGCGCTATCGTCTTGATCGTCTCAAGGATGCGCTCCATCCTTTCGGCGAGATTCACGAGCTCGATGACGAGAACGCGCTCGCCTTCTGGGGTGAGCTGCGCCAGCTCTCGCCCTTGCAAGGTGGCACCGCGCCCCTCTGGCGCCTCTCGACGGCGCCGCGATCAGGGCCTGCAGTTGTTGCGGCCATTACGCGCTACATGGAATGCCGCGCCTGGTACGACTGGTCCGGCGGGCTCATTTGGGCCGAGGTGCTCGACACGGCCGATGCTGGCGCCGCCGATATTCGCCGCGTGATCGCGCATCATGGCGGACATGCGACGCTGATCCGTGCCGCACCTGCCGTGCGCGCGTCGATCGACGTCTTCCAGCCGCTCGAACCCGACATCGCCGCGATCACGCGCGGCATCAAGGCGGTCTTCGATCCGAAAGACATCCTCAATCGCGGGCGATTGCTCGCAGATCTTTAGAGCGCGGCACAAGATGCAGACGAACTTCACGGCCGAGCAGCTTCAGGATCCGCGCATCGCGGAAGCCGACAGCATTCTCAAGCGCTGCGTACACTGCGGCCTCTGCACGGCGACGTGCTCGACGTACGTCATGCTGGGCGACGAGCGCGATTCCCCGCGCGGCCGCATCTACCTCATGAAGGACATGTTCGAGCGCGACCGTGATGCCTCTCCCGAGGTCCAGTTTCACGTCGATCGCTGTCTTTCCTGCCTCTCCTGCATGACGACATGCCCGGGCGGTGTCGACTACATGCACCTCGTCGACCTCGCGCGCGTCCACATCGAGGAAACCGGCAAGCGCACGCTGAAGGAGCGCCTCGTGCGCGGGCTGCTCGCGCGCCTGATCCCCTATCCGGAGCGCTTCCGGAAGGCGCTCGCCTTTGCGCCGCTCGGACGGCCCTTTGCAGGGCTCATAAAGCGTGTCGGATTGCCGGAAGTCGCAGCGATGCTGGCGCTGGCGCCGCGCGAGCGTGTGCCCGAGGCGCGCTTCAGTGGTCCCGGCACGGCAGCGACGAGCGACAAGCGCCTGAAGCGCGTTTTGATGTTGGCTGGTTGCGCGCAGCAGGTGCTGCGACCCGAGATCAATGATGCCACCATCCGCCTGCTCGCGCGCAATGGTGTCGACGTGATCGTGCCTGCGGGGGCCGGTTGCTGTGGCGCGCTCGTCCATCACATGGGCCGCGAGGCGGAGGCTGTCGCGCAAGCCAAGCAGAATGTCGATGCGTGGTGGAAGGTCATCGAGCGCGAGCCCGTCGACGCGATCATCATCAACGCTTCAGGTTGTGGCACCACGGTCAAGGACTACGGCCATCTGCTGCGCTTCGAGCCCGACTATGCCGAGAAGGCCGCTAAGCTGGCGAGCCTGGCCGTCGATATCACCGAATTCCTGACGCGCTTCGATCTCGGCGCGCCGCATCGCTGGTCGAGCCTGCGCGTCGCCTATCACTCGGCCTGCTCCATGCAGCACGGCCAGCGCATTACCAGCGAGCCGAAAGCGCTACTGAAGAAGGCGGGCTTTACGGTGCTCGAACCACCCGAGGGGCACATCTGCTGTGGTTCGGCCGGCGTCTACAACATTCTGCAGCCCGCACTCGCCGATGACCTGCGTCAGCGCAAGGTCGCGAATATTGAAAGCGTGCGACCGGATCTCGTTGCGGCCGGCAATCTCGGTTGCATCACGCAGATCGGGCTCGGAACGCACTTGCCCATCGTGCACACGGTGGAGCTGCTGGACTGGGCCTATGGCGGACCCGTTCCGCGCGGGCTCGAAAGCTTCAAGGGTTTCGTGTCGGACGTGCCGGGGTTTGTGGCAGCTTGATTTTTTCTTGCCGCGGGCTGCTGGGAAGAGGTGCTATCGCCTTCTTCCGTGGTGCTTTGCCCGCGGCCGCCATGCGGATAGCACGCAGTCTTGGTAGTCCACGGGCACCCACCCCGAACCCCCGTTTTTATGACGTGGAATGCAACTGGCCGCCGCTGTCTCCAGCGACGGCCAAAGCCTATTCAAGCTGTCTGCATTGCTGCGGCGGGCATACCGCCACGGAATGGTTGCGAAGCACATCTTCCTGAGCGCGCAACTGCGCGCCGGCCGCTAGGCCGTCCTTCAAAAGAGCAGCCCGCGGCAAAGAACAATCAGTTCTTGTCCTTGTCGACCAGCGCGCCGGCCTTGATCCAGGGCATCATGGCGCGCAGCTTCGTGCCGACTTCCTCGATCTGGTGCGAGTCGTTGAGGCGGCGCGTGCCCTTGAAGCGAGCCTGGCCAGCTTTGCACTCCTGCATCCACTCCGAAGCGAACTTGCCCTGCTGGATGTCTGCGAGAATGCGCTTCATCTCGGCCTTGGTCTCGGCCGTGATGACACGCGGGCCGCTCATGTACTCGCCCCACTCGGCGGTGTTCGAAATCGAGTAGTTCATGTTCGCAATGCCGCCCTCGTAGATGAGGTCGACGATCAGCTTCACTTCGTGCAGGCACTCGAAGTACGCCATCTCCGGCGCATAGCCCGCCTCGACCAGCGTCTCGAAACCGGCGCGGATCAGCTCGACGAGGCCGCCGCAAAGCACGGCCTGCTCACCGAACAGGTCGGTCTCGCACTCTTCCTTGAAGGTCGTCTCGATGATGCCCGCGCGACCGCCGCCGATTGCCGATGCATAGGAGAGGAAGAGGTCGTGGGCGTTGCCGCTGCGGTCCTTGTCGATGGCAATGAGGCAGGGCACGCCGCCGCCGCGCAGGTATTCCGAGCGCACCGTATGACCGGGGCCCTTCGGCGCGACCATGCCGACGTCGATGTCGTCGCGCGGCTCGATCAGGTTGAAGTGCACGTTGAGGCCGTGCGCGAACAGGATCGCGGCGCCGTCCTTCATGTTCTTGTGCAGGTGCTCGCGGTAGATGTCGCCCTGCAACTCGTCGGGCGTCAGCATCATGATCACGTCGGCCCACTTGGCGGCCTCTGCAACTTCCATCACCTGGAGCTTCTCGCCCTCGGCCTTCTTGGCGCTCGGCGAGCCCTTGCGCAGGCCCACGGCGATGTTCTTCACGCCCGAGTCGCGGAGGTTGAGCGTATGGGCATGGCCCTGGCTGCCGTAGCCGATGATGGCGACCTTCTTGCTCTTGATGAGGTTGATGTCGGCATCACGATCGTAATAGACGCGCATGGGTGTTTCCCCTCGACGAGACTTGGCTTTCCGGGTTCGGTTCGAATGATGGAATTCGATGGCCCGAACGCCTAGCGGCTAAAGTAGGCCGGGTGCAAGCAAAAAGGCACCGTCCGACGCGCGGCACGGGCCCGCATCCGGCAGTTTACCAGAAAGGTGCCGCTCCGTACGCGGCTTTTGCGGCCGTCAGCGCTTGATGAAATAGCCGACCACGGCGCCGATCAGGGGCCACCACAGCGCATCCACGCGGGGCAGAACCTGCGCCACGAGCTGCATGACCGGCGCCACGAACGTGAGCGCCGCCAGGATGAGGGCCAGGATGATCGATACGGTCAGGGTCCCGGCGCCGGGCGTGCGCACACCCTTGAGGACGATCGAGCCGATGAAGCCGATCACGAACACGATGATCGCGAACAGCAGAGCCCAGACGAAGATCTCGACGTTGTGGCCGCCGAACTGCGGAATGGCCGGAAGATAGCGCTTGAGATGCGGCGCAATTGTCCAGGCACCGCCGAGCTGCAGAATAATGAGAATGATATATCCCAGCATTGCCGCTTTCCCCCTTGATTGGTCCCCTCGACTGAGCCCGATGGCCCGGGCTGCGGACCTCGCCGCTGGCGCGCAAACGCTTCGAGCGGCGCGTGAGTTGCCTCTCTAGCAGCCTGCTGATGATCGCGCGAGGGGGCGAGGCGGATCGCGCGTGCAGTGTGGCACTGAAGGCGCGCAAGGTGGCGGGGGGAGGGGCTGCACCGCAAAAAGCAGAAAGGCTGGAGCCAGCGGCGGCTCCAGCCTTTCCATGCGGATGTGTGGACTACGGAACGCGGAGCAGCGGAACGGTGCTCAGTCGTTCGACTGCCTCGACGCCCAACGCCGTCCTATGACGCAGCACGATGTGAACACTACGGTTCGACAGCTCTTTGAGAGTTGCTCTCGCAAGCCTGAACCAAGGATCCCAGCGGGCATTCGATCGCGCGCTAGTCCCTGCAGCGTTGTTACGATGTATCCTGGAACGCGCGCGCGACCTGCGGGCCAATAGAGCCGCGCCGCCGCACCATCAGGCACATCATCGACCGCCACGCCGTTTGAAGTGCGCACGTTGCAGTGCCCACCCTCATGAATTGCGCGGCAGCAGAATCACACGCAGCACTACATGTTCATAGTCCGTGCGCGTTCAGCTTGTCACGAACTGAGTGCGTGCCCGCCGGAACCGCGTCAGCGTCCGCCGCGATTGAGGCGATCCCGAAGGTTCCTGAGCGCATTCGAGGCCTGAGGTGCGGGGGCGGCAGGCGGCGGCATCTGCCCATAGCCTGCTGGCTCAGCGACACGGGGACGCTGGAGAACGCTGTCCTGCGCGGCCTGTGACGGCGTGTACCGGCGAACGGGATCGGCCGGCGGCGCGGCGGGAGCGGGGCTGCGCGTCTGAGGCGCGGCCTCGGTCGCGTTGGTGAGGCCCATGGCGTCGGCGAAGAGCGCCGTCTGGCTGGTCTCGGTCGAGGGCGATCCGCTGTTCGAGAGCCGCCACTTCTCCACGATCTGCTCGAGGAAGCCGCTGTCGGTGTTCGCCTGCTGCCACATGGTCGTGAACATGGCCGAGGAGCTGCGCGGCATGGCGTGCTTCGGCAGGTCGTCGAACTTGATCCGGACCGGCAGCGTCACACCGTCGCCGAAGGCAATGGCTTCGCGCTGGCCGAGGGCCGAGAGGAACTCCAGCAGTCCCGAACCCGTATCCGAGATGGCCGACTTCACGATCTCCTGGTCGCGGTCGTTCGACATGCGGAGCGCGAACACCGTGTTGCACTGAGAGAGGATCGTCGGGTCGATTTCCGCAGGGCGCTGGGTCACGATGCAAAGCGATGCACCGTACTTGCGGCCTTCCTTGGCGATCTTGGCGATGGCGCGTTTGCAGGGCTCGAAGCCGAGCGAGGGATTGGCTGGCACATACCGATGCGCCTCTTCACATACGATGGTCACGGGAACTCTGCCTTCGCCCCAGAGGGCAAAGTCGAAGGTCATGCGGCAGAGCACGGAGACGACCACGTTCACGATTTCGGTCGGCAGGCCCGTCAGCTCGAGGATGGTGATCGGCTTGCCCTCGACCGGCACGCGGAAGATGCGCCCGAGGATCTGCGCCATGCCGTCATAGACGGTGAGCGAGCCGAACATGAAGGAGTAGCGCGGATCGAGCGACAGGGTCTCGATGCGTGTCTTCAGGTTGCGGTAGGGGGCGATGTCGCGCTTGTTCTCGAGCTTGCCCATGCGCTCGTCGATGAGCGAGGTCAGGTCCGAGAGGCGATAGGGAACCGGCGTGTCGACCGTGAAACGACCGGCATCGAGGCGCGTGCGCGCGGCCTGGCCTTCCTTGCTGCGCCCGGAATTGTAGCGGCTCTTGGCGACGGGAATGAGCTCCTGAAGGATCTCGACCTCGTGCTTGCGCTCGGAGGGATCGCCGATCACAACCTCGATGAGCTCCTCGAAGGTGAGGAGCCAGAACGGGAGCTGCATGTTGCGCGGCGAGATGACCTCACCCCATTCAGGGAATGCCGTCGCGTACTCGTTGTGCGGATCGAGCAGCACGATGTGGGCCTGCGGGTTTTTCTCCAGGATGGAGCGCAGGAGCAGCGCGGTGGTGCAGGATTTGCCGGTGCCGGTGGTGCCGAGAACGGCGAAGTGCTTGCCGAGCAGGTCGTCGACGCGCACCATGGCCGGAATGGTATTGTCCTGCCGTAGCGTGCCGACGCGAACAGAGCGTTCGATATCGCCGCAGAAGGCTTGGTGAAGCTCGCTCTTCGATGCCACGCGAACGCGGTCACCGAGGCCTGGATAGATGCTCACGCCGCGATTGAAGCCGGCTGGGCTGCCATCGGGACCACGCCGGAGCTCTCCGACGAGGCCGAGTTCGGCGATCCTGATCTCGCCCTCGCCCTCGCGCTGGGCCGGTACGGGCACGCTGAGCGCGGAGACGATGGCGAGCACGATGGTCTCGTCGGTCTCGATGGCGAGCAATGTCCCCATGTCCGGGCGCGACGATGCTTCGCGAGAGCGGCCGTCGGCATCCAGCAGGACGATCGACTTGGCGCCGGTGACCGACACGATCCGGCCGATCGAGCCATCCGAGGCCAGTGCTGTATGCTCTGTGGTTTGTGACATCAGGGCCATCGGATTTGCCTCGGCTTGTGCAGTGGTGGTCGGCTCGGTCTTGCTTCTGTCGTGTCCGCGTCAGTAGGGATCGAGCATGAGTGTCTTGGTCGGCAGGCTGACCGTTACTTCGGTTCCCTGGCCCTTCGCGCTGCGGATCTGAATCGTGCCGCCGTGAAGGTCCACGAGAGCCTTCGCGATCGGTAGCCCCAGGCCCGAGCCTTCGCGCCAGCGCGTACGACTGGCGTCCGCTTGGCCGAAAGGCGCAAGCGCAACGCGGATCTCTTCCTCGCTCATGCCGACGCCGGTGTCCCGCACGGTCACGACGATGTCGCCGTTCGGCGCGTTGACAGCTGCAACCTCGATCGTGCCGCCGGGCGGTGTGAACTTGATCGCGTTGCCGACCAGATTGGTGAAGGTCTGGCGCAGCTTCTGCTCCTCGCCCTGGATGATCGGCAGGTCGGGGGCGACGTTGGCGTTGAGATGGAGGCCGTGATCCTGGATGACCTTCTCGAAATTCGCGAGCGTGTCCTCCACCGCGTCGGCGACCTGGACGTCGGTCGGATCGAGCATGAAGCTGCCGCTGTGCAGCTTCGAGATGTCGAGGATGTTGTTGATCACCGTGAGCAGGTGCGTGGCCGCGTCCTGGACGAGGCGGGCGTACTCGACGATGTCCTCATCGGTGAGCTTGCGGTGCTCGTGTTCGGTCAGCAGCTTGGAGAAGCCGAGTACGGAGTTGAGCGGCGTGCGCAGCTCATGGCTCATGTTCGAGATGAATTCGGACTTGATCTTGTTGGCGAGTTGCGCTTCGAGCTTGGCAGAGCGCTCGGCCTCACGGGTGCGCTGACGCAGGACCGCCTCACTGAGGCTGATCGCGTAGCTTCCCATCAGGGAGCTGCCCTGGCCCACTCCAATAACCGCGTTCAGCATCGCGGACGCATCCCTCACTGATCAATGAATGGAACAACAATAGGGCCCAGAGCATAAGCATCGGTTAATCGCGTCGATCTGCCCTGTCGTGGTTCCACGGCTCGTCCCCGTACACTATATGTGCTATGTAAATAGGCAGATTGGGCGCCCGCTGGTGCGATGGCGTCCTTACAACGCATGGCTCGACCGGCAGCGGGGTGGGCCCTGGGAGCGGCAATGGCCCTTGAGCAGTTGGAGCGTCCGGTCGGGAGCGAGCTGATCGACCCTTTCGGGCGCCACGTCAGCTACCTCCGCGTGTCGGTGACCGACCGGTGCGACTTCCGTTGTGTCTACTGCATGTCCGAGCACATGACGTTCCTGCCGAAGCGGGATCTCCTGACGCTCGAGGAGATCGATCGCCTCTGCTCGGCCTTCGTCGATCGGGGTGTGCGTAAGCTTCGGATTACTGGCGGCGAGCCGCTGGTGCGCAAAAACATCCTCTGGCTGTTCGAAGCGTTGTCGCGACACCTCAAGAGCGGTGCGCTCGAGGAGCTGACGCTCACCACGAATGGCAGCCAGCTCCCCAAGTACGCCCAGGCACTTGCGGACTGCGGCGTTCGCCGGATCAACGTCTCGCTCGACACGCTCGACCCCGAAACCTTCCGCCGCATTACACGGTGGGGCGATTTCGCCAATGTCATGCAGGGTCTCGAAGCGGCCGAGAAGGCCGGTCTCGCGGTCAAGATCAACGCGGTGGCGCTGAAAGGGGTTAACGAGCACGAGATCAGCGAGCTCGTGCGCTTTGCTCATGGGCGTGGCGCTGATCTCACGCTGATCGAGACCATGCCCCTCGGCGACATCGATGGCGATCGGACCGACCAGTACCTGCCGCTGTCGATCGTCCGTGCCCGGCTGATGGACACGTTCACGCTGCGCGACATTCCCTATCGCACGGGCGGCCCTGCGCGTTACGTCGAGGTCCAGGAAACGGGTGGGCGGCTCGGGTTCATCACGCCTATGACCCACAACTTCTGCGAGAGCTGCAATCGCGTGCGCCTGACCTGCACGGGGACGCTTTATATGTGTCTCGGCCAGGAGGATGCGGCGGATCTCAGGGCGCCGCTCCGGGCGTCGGCCAATAACGCGCTCCTGCATGCGGCGATCGACGAAGCCATTGCACGCAAACCCAAAGGTCACGACTTCGTGATCGACCGGCGCAGCAAGCGTCCGGCCGTTCAGCGGCATATGAGCGTGACCGGCGGCTAAGACATACAACCTGGTCGTGTCGGACGGCGCGAGAGGGGCAGCCGCCAAGGCGGCGCCGAGGACTGCGGCTGGGGGAGGCCGAGGGAGTGAGCGAGTCCGAAGGGCACGGACGGCGTCCAGAATTGGACGGCGCCGGGGCGGCAGCGGCGGGAAATCTCAGGGCCATCGCTGCGATGTCGCTCGCCATGGCCTCGTTCGCGTGCGGCGATACGCTCATGAAGCTCGCGTCGACGAGCCTGCCGACGAGCCAACTCCTTTTTCTTCGTGGTCTCGTCGTGTTCTTGGTCTCGTTCTTCGTGGCGTTCCTGACCGGCGCGCTGAGAGAAGTGCGCCATGTCGTCGAACGGGCCATGGCGGGGCGCATCATCGGCGACGTCAGCAGCGGATGGCTTTTTCAGACTGCGCTCGCCCGCTTGCCTTATGCCGACCTCACGGCCATCGGCCAGCTCAGTCCCATGGCGCTTACGGCGGCGTCGGCGGTCTTCCTCGGCGAGCGCGTCGGCTGGCGCCGCTGGACGGCAACGGCGGTCGGCCTTGTCGGCATCCTGATCATCGTGCGGCCTGGCGGATCGACGTTCAGTTGGTGGGCGCTCGTCGGCATTGCTTCGGTCCTCTGCACGACATTGCGCGATCTATCCACGCGCGGGATCAACCGGCGCGTGCCGGCGATCCTGATCATGACGCTCTCGGCGGGTGCGGTCACCGTGGCCGCTCTGGCTGTGGCACCATTCTCCAACTGGCAGTGGCCAAGCCCGACGCTGATGCTCATGCTGTGTGGCGCGGCCGTATTCAGCTTATGCGGCCAGCTCGGAGTCATCATAGGCATGCGTACGGGCGAGGTGTCGGCCGTCGTGCCTTTCCGCTATACGATCATCCTGTTCTCGATCGTTTCGAGCGTGTTCGTCTTCGGGTATTTGCCCGATGGGCTGACGCTGCTCGGGATCGCGATCGTCGTTTCGGCCGGCCTCTACACCTTCTATCGGGAGCAGAAGCTACGCCGGCTTGTGGCACGACAATCCTGAAGACTGCGATGACATGAGAATCCGGACAGGAACGATCCGGAAGCGCGTGAAGTCGGCCTGAGTGTCGGCGAGGGAGGTTGAGGTGGTCAGCGGTTCATCCGAGCAGAGCATTCGTGCGCCGGCCGCCGCGCACGCGCCGCAGTACAACAACCTGCTGGCCATTGTCGCCGTCACGGGCGCGGGCTTTTTCCTCATTGCCTCGGATGCGTGCCTGCGGATTGCTTCTTCCGAGCTTCCGCTCGGGCAGGTTGTCTCGGTGCGCGGGTTCGTTGGCTGCGCAGTACTCGCCTTTGCCGCATGGACGCAGTCGGCGCTGCGCTGGCATCCGGCACTCTTGAAGCCCGCGGTTGGTTTGCGCGTCGCCGGCGAACTCGGTGCAGCGCTCTTGTTCATTGCAGCCATCCTGCGCATGCCGTTCGCCAATGCTGCGGCCATCCTCCAGTTCATTCCCCTCGTCACCACGGTCGTGGCCGCCAGCCTCTTCGCCGAGCGTGTGGGCTGGCAACGCTGGACGGCCGGTGCCGTCGGCCTCGTCGGCGTGCTCCTGGTGCTGCAGCCCGGCACGAGCGGTTTCACATGGTGGTCGCTGCTCGCCGTCGCGGCCATGCTCTGCATGTCTTTGCGCGATCTGGCGACCACACGCATCGACCGCAGCGTGCCGACGCTGCTCGTCGGAACGGTCTCGGCTGCCGGCGTGGGCGTCGGAGGCCTTTTCCTGCTGCCCTTCGCGAGCTGGTCGTGGCCATCAGGCGAGGCGGCACTGCTCGTGCTCGCCAGTGGCGTGTTTGTCGCCGGCGGCTTCTATTGCATGGTCCAGGCCATGCGCCTCGGCGAGATTTCGGCTGTCGCACCCTTCCGCTACGGCACTATGCTGTGGGCATTGCTGGTCGGCATCATCGTCTGGGGCGAGATTCCGAACTTCCTCGCCGTCGTCGGCATCCTCATCGTCATTGCTGCCGGCCTCGCCATGCTCGCCCACGAGCGCCGTCTGCGGGCGCGGCGTCTACAGGATCGGCAGTGATCATGAGTGCGCAAGGCGATCACGCGACATCGAACCTGCGCGCCATCGGCGCCATGCTCGTCGGTCAGGCAAGCTTCACGTTCAATGATGCGCTCATCAAGCTCGCGGCCACAGGCCTCCCGGGCGGGCAGGCCATCTTCATGCGCGGCGTAATGGCGATCCTGGTTTCGCTCTCGGTGTGTCTGGCCGTCGGCGCCTTCAAGTTTGCGCCGTTGCGCGGACAGGGGCGCATTCTCACATTGCGCAACATCGGCGAAGTCGGCTCGACGTTCTTCTTTCTGTTCGCGCTCTTTCACATGCCCATCGCCACCGCGACAGCGATCCTCCAGTTGATGCCGCTCGCCATGACGGCCGGGGCGGCCATCTTTCTCGCCGAGCCCGTTGGCTGGCGGCGCTGGCTTGCGGCGCTCGTCGGCCTGCTCGGCGTCATGATCGTCATCAGGCCCGGCAGCGATGCCTTTAACGCCTACTCCCTCCTCGCGCTCTCGGCTGTTGCCTTCTCGGTGCTGCGCGATCTCTCGACGCGCCGGATCGGCCATCAGGTCCCAGCAATCCTGCTCGTCACCATCTCCGCCTTCACGGTGACGACAGCCGCTGCCGGCTTCGCGCTCGTCGAAGACTGGGTCGTGCCCACGCTGCAGAGCATGCTGCTTCTGCTTTGTTCGGCCCTGTTCCTGCTCGGCGGCTACTACTTCATGGTCCATGCCATGCGCTACGGCGAGGTGGCGGTCGTCTCGCCATTCCGCTACTCCGTGATCATCTGGGCCGTCCTCGCCGGTATCCTCATCTGGGGGGAATGGCCGGATGCGCCCGCACTCATCGGCACGGGCGTGGTTGTTGCTGCGGGCCTCTACACGTTCATGCGCGAGCGCACGCAGAAGATGCGCGCAGCCAGGAAAGGCGCTGGATAATGAAGCACGATACCGAGCGCGACGGGCCGCTCGCGGGCCTCAAGGTCATCGATTGCGCGACGGTGTTCGCTGGTCCGCTGACGGCCATGGTGCTCGCGGACTTCGGCGCCGATGTCGTCAAGATCGAGCATCCCGATGGCGACGCACTCCGCAAGATGGGCCAAGCTAAGGATGGACACGGCCTCTGGTTCAAGGTCACGGGCCGCAACAAGCGCTGCATCGTGCTCGACCTGCATGATGACGACGGCAAGGCGGCGTTCCTTCAGCTTGTGAAGGATGCGGACGTGCTCATCGAGAATTTCCGCACGGGCACGCTTGAGCGCTGGGGCCTCGGCTGGGATGTGCTCTCCGATTTGAACCCGCGTCTGATCATGCTGCGCGTCACGGGTTTCGGCCAGACCGGGCCTTATCGTCATCGCGCGGGCTTCGGCACCATCGCTGAAGCCTTCTCGGGCTTTGCGCATATCACGGGAGAGGCGAGCGGCCCGCCGACGCTGCCGCCTTTCGGGCTCGCCGATGGCGTCGCGGCTTATCACGGTGCCTTCGCCGTCATGTTCGCGATCTACGAGCGCGATGTGCAGGGCAGTGGCAAAGGTCAGGTGATCGATCTGTCGCTCTACGAGCCGCTCTTCTCGCTGCTCGGCGGGCAGACGTCCACATACGACCAGCTCGGCATTGTGCAGAAGCGCTCGGGCAACCGCTCCGCAAACAACGCGCCGCGCAATGCCTATGTCACCAAGGACGGGCGCTGGGTGTCGCTCTCGGCCGCCGCGCCGAGCATCACGCGCCGTGTGCTCGAGCTGACGGGTGGTCCCGGCACGGCGGATGATCCGCGTTTCCGCACGAATGCGGACCGTGTGCGCAACATCGAGGAAGTGGATGCCATCGTCGGCGGCTGGATTGCCAGGCACACGCTCGCGGAAGTGCTGGATGCTTTCGAGAAAGCCGAGGCGGCGATCGGGCCTGTCTACGATATTGCCCAGATCTGCGAGGATCCGCAGTATCTCGCGCGCGAAAGTGTCACGACAGTTCAGGATGCCGATCTCGGCCCGCTCAGGATGCAGAACGTGTTTCCGCGGATGCTGCGCACGCCGGGCCGCATCAAGCACGCAGGCCCGCGCGTCGGCGAGCACCAGCGCGAAGTGCTCGATGAACTCGTCGAGCGCGGACTGTCCGCCGAAGTCGCCGCACGGCTCCGCGCCAAGGGGGCAAGCGGCGATAAGCCGGACTGAATAACGCCTCTGCAACTCAGGGCGCTTCGCACGCGCGCCCTTGACCTTTGGGCGCGCCCCCCGATCTATTCTCTGCGCGTGGCGCCTGCGCGGGCCACACGGCAGCAGAACAAGGACGCCCCTTGCCCCTTTCTTCCGTTACTCAGGCGACCGGCGCGGCACTCCGCGAGGCATCGAGCTATCTCGCCGACCTCGTGACGCCGAGCGTGCGCCTTGGCGTGACAGGGCTCTCGCGCTCGGGCAAGACGGTTTTCATCGCTGCCCTCGTGCGCAATCTGACGCTCGGCGGTCGCCTGCCGTTCTTCTCGGTTGCGAGCGAACAGCGGCTCATTCGCGCCTATCTGGAGCCCCAGCCCGACGACAGCGTGCCGCGCTTTGCCTATGAGGAACACCTCGCGGCGCTCGCGCGCGATCCGCCGCAATGGCCCGAGAGTACGCGCCGCATCAGCCAGCTCCGTGTGACCATCGAATACTCGTCGGCCAGTGCGGTGCGCCGCACATTCATGTCGAACCGCCTGCACCTCGACATCGTGGATTATCCGGGCGAGTGGCTGATCGACCTGCCGATGATGGCGCAGTCCTATGCCGATTGGTCGGCGGAAGCGCTGGCACTCGCCGAGGCTCCGCGCCGCGCGACAGCGGCGGCTGCGTTCCTGGCCTTCGTGCGCGGGCTCGGCAGCGAGGCGGAACAGGACGAGCAGGTGGCCATTCGCGGCGCCCGCCTCTTCACGGACTATCTCATCGCCGCCCGCGCTGCCGATCCGACGCTCTCGATCACCGGCCCGGGCCGCTTTCTACTGCCTGGAGATCTCGAAGGCTCGCCGCTGCTGACGTTCTTCCCGCTTCCACTAGAAGCAGGTGGCGCAACGCGCAGCGGCACGGCGCAGATGCTGGAGCGCCGTTTCGAGTCCTACAAGACCCACGTCGTGCGGCCTTTCTTCCGCGATCACTTCAGTCGTCTCGATCGCCAGATCGTTCTCGTTGATGCACTGTCCGCGCTCAATAGTGGTCCCGAGGGCGTTGCCGATCTGGAAGCGACTTTGACATCGGTCCTCGGCGCATTCCGCCCGGGCCGCGCGAGCTGGCTCGGGCAGCTCTTCTCACCGCGCATCGACCGCATTGCCTTCGCCGCCACCAAGGCCGATCATCTTCACAGCGCCAATCACGATCGCCTAGAAGCCATCCTTGGCGCGCTGACGGCCCGCGCGGAGGCGCGCGCTGCGAGTGCCGGCGCCGACATCAAAGCCTTGGCCATCGCAGCCCTGCGCGCGACCAAGGAGGGCGAAGTCATGCGCGACGGCCAGCGCCTGCCTTGCATTATCGGTACGCCCCTTGCGGGAGAAAAGATCGGCGGCGAAATCTTCGATGGTAAGCGGTCGGCAGCCGTGTTTCCGGGCGATCTGCCATCGCCCGATGCCGTGACAGCAGAGGTGGCCGGCGCCGGTTTCAAGGATGATGTGCACGTCGTGCGCTTTGCGCCGCCGCGCATCATCACCGAGACGCCTTCCGGTCTTGTCGCGCCCTGGCCGCACGTGCGTCTCGATCGTGCGCTCGAATTTCTCATCGGAGATCGCCTCCAATGAACAGCGCGAATTCCGATCCGCGTCGGCCGCGTGCTTTCTCGGCCTCCGAGGCCGAGATCATCGAGCCGGCAGCGCCGCAGGAAGAAGTTGCGAGTGACGGTGCACCCGCCCGTCCGATACCACCTGCGGGTCTGCAGATTCCGACATTCGAGGATATTGGCCGCGGTATCAATTGGGGCACGTGGCTCCTCTCAGCCATGGTGACGCTCGGCAGCATTGCTTTCGGCGTGTGGTTCTCACGCTTCGTGTCAGTGGCGATCGCGCGCGACGACTGGATCGGCTGGATCTCGTCCGGTCTTGCCGTCGTGATCGTCGTTGCGCTCGTTATGCTAGTGCTGCGCGAGCTTGTTGGCTTCGTGCGTCTGCGCCGTCTTGGGAAGATCAGGGCCGTCGCCGAGAAAGCGCTGCGCGAGCGCAATCTCAGCGAAGAGCGTGAAACCATTCACGCCATTCGCCGCCTGCTCGCGGGGCGCTCGGAGCTGCGCTGGCATCTGGCACGCCTCGACGAGCACGCCCGCGACGTGCGCGATCCGGGCGATCTCATGCGCCTTGCCGATCGCGATCTCATGCTCGTCATTGACGGTGAGGCGCGGCGGCTCGTCGCCAAAGCTGCAAAGCGCGTCACGGTGGTAACCGCGATCAGTCCGGCAGCTTTCGTCTCGGTCGGCTATGTGCTGGTTGAGAACCTGCGTCTGCTGCGCAATCTTGCCGGCCTGTACGGCGGGCGCCCAGGATTTGCCGGTACGGCGCGACTGGCGCGCATGGTAGTGACGCATATCGTCGCCACGGGCAGCATTGCGCTGACGGATGATCTCCTCGGACAGTTTCTCGGCCAGGATCTCCTGCGCCGCGTGTCGCGCCGTCTTGGCGAGGGCGTGTTCAACGGTGCGCTGACGGCGCGCATCGGCGCCGCTGCCGTCGAAGTGACGCGTCCGTTGCCCTTCATCGAGGCGCCACCCGTGCGCGTGCGCGACTTCCTCGGCGAACTCATGCGGCGGACGCCGGGCACGGGGAGCGGCGGCGCAAAACCGCCGCCTGCATAGTTATGCGGCAACGATCGGCTCGAGCGCCGTCTTGCCGCGAATGAGGTCCGATGCCTTGTCGGCGATCATCATCGTTGCGGCATTGAGGTTCGCCGAGAGCATGGTCGGCATGATCGAGGCATCCACCACGCGCAGGCCTTCGAGCCCGCGTACGCGGAGCTGATCGTCGACGACCGCGAGCGGGTCGCTTGCCGGACCCATGCGGCACGTACCTGCAGGATGGAACGTCGTTGTGCCGCGCTCCTTGGCCGCCCCCAGCAACTCGTCGTCGCTCTGGACTTTGGGCCCGGGAAAATCCTCGCGCTCGAAGTAGGGTTGCAGCGGCCGGCTCTGCAGCAGATCGCGCGCGAGCTTCATTGCGCCGAGCAGCACGCGGCGGTCGATCTCCTCCGCGAGGTAGTTCGGATTGATGATCGGCGCATCGAACGGATCGGCGGAGCGCGCGCGAACCGTGCCGCGGCTCTCGGGCCGTTGCTGCCAGGAGGCGACCGTCATGCCGGGCTCACGCTCGAGTTGGCCTTGCACGCCCTCCATGTAGCTCGCCGGCGTGAACGTGAACTGGACGTCCGAACTCTCCGCCGTCTCGCCCGAGTGCCAGAAGCCGTAAACGAGCGTCGGGCTCAGCGCGAGGATACCCTTGCGTTGGAAGGCCCAGCGCGCGACCTCCGTCGCGAGCTTGATGCCGCGTGTGCGCTCGTTGATCGTCTCGATGCTCTTCACGCGGGCGGCAAAGCGGGGCGCGTAGTGGTCTTTGAGGTTTTCGCCGACGCCTGCAAGCGCATGGCGCACCTCGATACCGAGGCTGTTCAGCAGAGACGGCGGTCCGATGCCCGAGATCTGCAGGATTTGCGGTGAATTGTACGTTCCGCCGCAGAGGATCACTTCGCGCGTGGCTCTGAGCGTATGAACGGCGCCATTGCGGCCCCCTTTGCGATACGTCACGCCCGTGGCACGGCGGCCATCGAGCGTGATGCCCGTGACGTGCACGTCGGTGCGCACATCGAGATTGCCGCGCTTCATGGCCGGATGCAGGAACGCCCGCGCGGCGCTCATGCGGCGGCCCTTGTAGATCGTGCGCTGTGCGTAGGCGACGCCTTCCTGGATGCGGCCGTTGTAGTCGGGATTGCGGGGAATGCCGGCGTCTACGCAGCCCTGGATGAACGCCTCGCAGAGCGGATGGCGATAGTCGATGTCGGTGACGGTGAGCGCGCCGTCACGGCCGCGGTAGGTCTCGTCGCCGTCGCCGATACGGCGCTCGAGACGCTTGAAATAAGGGAGAACGTCGGCGTAGCCCCAGCCGCGATTGCCGTACTGTGCCCAGGTATCGTAGTCGCCGCGCTGACCGCGGTTGTAGACGTGACCGTTGATCGAGCTGGAGCCGCCGAGCGTCTTGCCGCGCGGGGCCAGGATGCGTCGGCCGCCCGTCCATGTGCTCGGCTCCATGTCGTAGAGCCAGTTCACCCGCTTGTCGTAGAAGGTCTTGATGAAACCGGCGGGGATGTGGATGTAGGGATGCCAGTCCGACGGGCCGGCCTCGAGCACGGCCACCCGCGCGTTCTGGTCCTCACTCAAGCGGTTGGCGACCACCGAGCCGGCGGACCCCGCACCGACGATGACGTAGTCGAACGTCTCCAATTTCCCCTCCCTGCATCACATCTTGCCCTTGGTGACGACGTGCACGAGCGACGGCGACGTCGTCAAGGCGACGCGGTTGCTCAATCGCGGATGTCTGCCCGGCGCGGGCGAGAGCTCAGGTGTGGTTGCGGATCAGATCACGCGCAATCTCAGGTAGTGTAATATTCCTTGCTCAACCAATAATTGCACGGAGCATCGTGTCATGTCAGCAACGGCCGCGTGTCGTGAATACACCAACGCATGTTGCGCGCACATTTCCGCGCCCCGTACATGGCTCAAATCGAGAGTTGAACCGGATTTCGAAAGGGCGCGAAAGTTGGGGAAATCGGGCAGGTGCGTCGCCTCGAATTTGCCCCATTTGGGGCGGCTTTGCCTTGCTTTCTGACGGCTTCGCGTGTGGTGCTGATATTCTCGATAGTCTGGTTGAGCGCGCGATGTTGGGCTTTGCGCATGCGAGAGAGGGCAATTTGGGGATTACTCGTGAATCTCGGTTTAGCGCCGAGCGGGAAAGCCTCGTATTACAAGCCCAATTCAATAGCAGCGGATTGCGCTCTGGTCCTGAATACGGCGATGTAACGTATTGATCATTTTGGATATTTGTTGAGATTGCATGAGGTCAGATGCTGCACGCCACGCGTGTATGTGCCTGATTCGCCACTGAGACTGTTGAAACAGCTCGTTTTCAGGCATTAGCAGTTTACCGGCCGGTCGGGGCTGAGCTAATCGTTAACTACCGGCAAGGGGTCGATGGCCGAACAGTGGCAGTCGAAGGGCTTGGTCGGCCGGAGACGGTCTCGCGTCGATAGTGGCGTGTAGTAGCGTTAGCGAAATGGAGTGGTGTCATATGTATGGGGGACTGTTGAAATCGGCTAGCGCGCTGGCGATCCTCGCCGCTGCTGGCCTTTATGGTGTTAGCCCCGCGTCGGCTGCCGATCTTGGCGGCGATTGCTGTGCTGACCTCGAGGAGCGCGTTGCTGAGCTCGAGGCGACGACGGCCCGCAAGGGCAATCGGAAGGTCTCGCTGACCATCTCGGGTCAGATCTCGCAGCAGCTCATGTTCTGGGACGATGGCAACAAAAGCGACATGTACGTCTCTGGCCCGACCCAGTCGAATTCGCGTTGGCGCATGACGGGCTCGGCCAAGATCTCGCCTGAGATCACCGCCGGCTTTCTCTACGAGTTCGAGGCATTCGCCAGCTCGTCTGCTTCGCAGAACCAGCGCAATGGCAACGGCATGACCGTCAACGGCACGGCCGGTGACGACAATGGCGGCACCGGCCACAACCTGCGTGAGGCAATGGCGTGGGTAGAGCATAGCCGCCTCGGCCGTGTGTCTCTTGGACATGGCTCGTCGGCTGCGAACAACATCATCCTGATCGATCTGTCCGGTAAGGGTATGGGTGCATCGAACGATGTGCGCCTGCATTCGTCTGGGTTCACGATCTTCCAGGGTAACGGCATTTACTCGAATGCTACCTGGGGTAACTTCTTCCAGGGCTCTTCGGGCGACTGGCTGAACGAGCGCAACGAGCACATACAGTATCGTACGCCGACGATCGCAGGCTTCACGCTTGGCGCTTCGTTTGGTGAGGACAACTACTGGGACGTTGCACTGCGCTATGCGGGTGAGTTCAATGGCATCCGCATTGCCGGTGGCATCGGCTACAGCGTGCGCAGCGAGTACGATGATGTCGTGGGAGCGTTCGACTGCACGCGAAACTGCAGCAAGAAGCTTGAGCAGCTCGCTGGCTCGCTGTCGATCCGTCATATGCCGACAGGCCTGTTCTTTACAGGTGCCGCTGGTGATCGTGACTACAGCGGGGTTACCCACCTTGGTGGGCTGAACCCGACGGTCGTCACCGCTGCGCCGCGTTCCAGCTTCAGCTCGAGCTTCTACTACCTGTCGGGTGGTGTCGCGAGGAACTTCTTCGGGATCGGTGACACCGTCGTGTACGGCGAGTACAGTGAGTGGAAGGGCAATACCCAGGATACGTTCACTGATGCTACGTCGGGCGACAAGCTGAAGCATTGGGGCGTTGGTGTCGTCCAGCACGTCGATGCGGCCGCCATGGAGTTCTGGCTGTCGTACAAGAACTACTCGGTTGACGCCGAGATGTTCGATACGGTCGGCGGTGGCGAAGACCTCCACCTCTTCCTGGCCGGCACCCGCATCCGCTTCTAATCGGATCGGTTAGCAATACGGACTTACGGAAAGGG
>JAEZRM010000097.1 GCA_023412805.1 Pseudomonadota bacterium
GCGACCGGCACGCCGCACGCCATCGCCTCGACCACGGCGATGCCGAAATTCTCCGAATAGGATGGCAGCGCGAACATCGTCGCATCGCTGAATGCCGCGAGCTTCTGCGCGTGATCGAGCATGCCGAGGAAGGTGACGCGGCTGCCGATGCGCGCCTCGGCGATCAGCCGCTCCGTCTGCTGCTTCATGCCGTCGTCCGGGCCGGCAATGACGAGATGAAGATCGTTCACGCTGCGGCAGGCCTCGGCGAAGCCCGGCACCAGCAGATCCAGACCCTTCTTGAAATTCAGCCTGCTGAGGAACAGCATGATGCGGCGGTTGCCGATCTCCGGATGCTCGGTGCGAACCCGGCCCGGCGGCGGCAGCTCCGCGTACTCGGCAAGATCGAGCCCGTTCGGGATCACCACGCCGGATGCGCCGTGCACATACGGCCCGGCAAGCTTCATCTCCTCCGCCGCGGTGTAGTGCAGCGCGGTGGCCTCGCGGATCACCCTGTTCTGGAAGGCCCATTCCATCACCGACTTGCGCAGCCGGTGGCGCTTCCACAGGAACGGGTCGAGTGTGCCGTGGGGGCGCAGCAGGTACGGCACGCCGTGCCGTCGGCAGGCGCGCGCGGCCGCCCATACATGGAAGAGATAGAGCGAATGGAGATGGACGACGTCGCTCTGCGGCACCGCCGCATCGAGCGCCCGCGCGAGCGGCCACGAGGTCGCAAGCAGACGCGGCGCCTGCTGGGGAAATATGCGCAGCTCGACCCTGTCTTGCGCGGCCGCCTTCTGCAGGCGCTCGCCCTCGCCCGGCGCCAGCGCGCGATCGGTCGTATAGATCGCAACCTCATGGCCGCGGCGCGCCACGGCGCGCGCCATGTCGAGCGCGGCCTTGGCCGGGCCGCCGGTGGTCGCGGCGACCGAAGCGATGACGTGAAGGATGCGGTTCGTCGTCTCCCGGATCTGCGGCCAGCTAGCAGAAAAGGCCGGGCAACGTCATCATGAAAGCTGCACAGCCCGGCAGCGCCCGACAACGCCCGAAGAGGCGCTGCGCTTCCGTGCGGCGGCTTGTCGCGTATCCTGACCCTGCTATGCTCCGCCGCCCATGACGGACACGCTTCCTGCCGATTACCGCGCGCGCCTGCTCGCGCGCTATATCAGCACCCACTCCAGCGTCGGCGACGCGGCGGCCCAGGAAGGCCTCGAACGCCGGCGCGCCTACCTTGATGCCCTAGTCCAGCGACATTTCCCCGCAGATCGCGATGCCGCCATCCTCGACCTTGGCTGTGGACACGGCGCCATTCTGTGGGCGGCCCGGCGGGCCGGATACACCAACCTGACCGGCATCGACGCCAGCCCGGAGCAGGTCGCGGCGGCAAAGCGATTGGGCATCGAAGGGGTCCGCCAGCAGGACCTGCGCGAGGGCTTAGCCAGCCTCCCGCCCGCCTCCCTGGACGCCGTCATCCTGTTCGACCTGTTCCACTATTTCGACCGGCCCGAGCAGATCGCGATCATCGACGCCGTTCACCGTGTGCTGAAGCCAGGCGGCCGCTGGATCCTGCACGTCCCCAATGGCGAGGCGCTATTCGCCGCCCGGATGCGGTACTGGGACTACCTCGCCAGCGGCGCCTTCACCCATGCCTCGATCGCCCAGGTGCTGCTCGCCTCCGGCTTCCGCGAGGTCAAGAGCTACGAGGACCAGCCAATCCCCCATGGGATCAAGAGCTTGGGGCGATGGGTGCTATGGAAAGCTATACGTGGTGTATCTCGGCTGGTGCTCGCGGCTGAGACGGGCGATACCGGGCGGGACGCGATCTTCAGCCAGTGCCTGCTGGCTGTCGCGACCAAGTAGGGTGCGGCGTGGACTCGCAGATTGCGGCGGGAGTCGCGACCCGCTAACGTTCACGGATCCGGCGCGGGAATAGCCTGCGCCGCTCTCGCGTTGTCGGCACGACCTCCACCGCTCTCCCCGTCATCATCATGAATATCCTGTATCTCGGCTTCGACATCGAAGGGGTCGGCGGTATCGCAACCTACAGCCGCCATCAGGTCCGCGCCTTGCGCGACCTCGGGCACCGGCTGTTCACCGTCTCTTTCAACAAGCAGGACGTCCAGATCCAGCGCGGCTTCGCCGACCGGCACCTGCCCTTCGGCTCCAAGTACCGCGCGCTCGTCAATTTCGTCGGATTGCTGCGCGAGCGCGCCGGCACGTTCGACGCCATGGTGATCAACCACGCCTATCTCGCGCCGTTCGGCTGGCTGGCGCGCGTCTTCACCGGCGCGCCTTATGTCGTCAATGTCTACAACATCGACATCCTGACGCGGCTGCAGGGGCCCCGCGAATTCGCCTTTGGCCGCGCCGACCTCGTGATCGCCGACTGCCAGTACACGATCGACCGGCTGCCGCTCTTTCACCGCCGGATTCCGCCGGTCGGCCTGCTCTACGATCCGGTCGACACCAGCTTCTTCCGGCCGATCGGCCAAGCCGAGGCCCGGCGCGAGATCGAGCGCCGCTTCGGGCTGGAGAGCCTCGCCAACCGGTTCGTCGCGACGACCGTGGCCTTCATGGGCTCGCCCGCGAACAAGGGCCATCACCAGACGATCGATGC
>JAEZRM010000120.1 GCA_023412805.1 Pseudomonadota bacterium
CGAGCCTCAGGCATCGCGATCAGCCCTGCCGCTTCGAGGTCCTCCGGCGCTGCGCTCAGGCCGCCCCCGTCGACCTCGTTGAATGCGGCGAGAACGCCGGTCGAGATGTCGTTGATGATCACTTCCAGAAAGAGCTTCCGCACCTCGACAACGCTCTGATCCCCTCTCGCGCGAGGAATGGACGTCATCGACTGAGCAGTTGCCGTCGAGATCCCCGCCATCGCGACCAGGACGACCGCTATGAGCCGCTCAACGACCAATGACCGGAATGTTTTCATCGATCACGCTCGCCTGGCTCTTGGCCTTGAGCGTCACGACGGATGACGTCGGCCGCTGGCGGAGCGCGACCGGCCATTCCCTTCTTGCTCCGGCGAGCACGTAGCCGACGAGCCCCTTGCGACTGTAGAGCGCCGCGTTTCCCTGTAGAATGGAGAGGTTGGCGAGCTTGAGCCGGCTCCCACCGGTGTTCTCGGCGACAAGTTTCATCTCGCCTTTGACGTTGGCCAGCCGCCACGACACTTTGGGTGTGGAAGCCTTGGCGTTTTTGAAGAACACGGGGATCGAATGGCGCGTGACGAGATTGATGGTGCCGGATCGGCGGATGATGTTCGTCGGCAGCTCGTCAACGACGAGGCGATAGCTTTCCTCGCTCACAATCGGTGTCTTCGACACGCGGACGACGCGCACCATGTAATCGACGTTGGGCGCGAGTCGCGTCGCCGGCGGGCTCGCAATCACCGCCGTGGTTGCCTCGTATCGATCGACTCCGCCTTCCTGAGTCCACCGGAAGACGCGGACCTGCACATCCATTGGCCGATCCGCGTCATTCCGGAGCCTCAGCGTCGCGGAGTTTCGCGGCATGCTGAGATCCACTGTTATGGGCGAAACCCGGAGCGTCGCCGCTCCCGCAGTCCCAGCCGACATGACCATGAGAGCCGTGAGACTCGTAAGTATCTTTCGCATGCGCGCAACTCACTGCTGGGGCTTAGTAGTGGACGACAACCGAGACCGTGTCCGTGTACGCGCCGGGTGCGGGCGTTGTCTGCGTCGGCACGCGACCGTAGATCGTATGGGTCTGCGCCGTGCCGGTGCCGGCGCCGGTCACCGTGTTGTCTTCGAGCGTTTCCCCCCAGACCGTCTCATACTGGTCGTCGGAATAGAGCGAGTAGGTGATGGTCACGTCGTTCGGACCGGTCATCTGACGCTCGGTCACGGTTGCAGACGCGCCGTCGCCGGCGTCGAGCGCGATTTCATAGTCCGTGTCGACAGTGCAGGTGACGTCAACCGAGCCCTCGGCATCGATGTTGGCGGAAATCGCGCCCGTGCTGCCGAAGGCAACGGGCACGATGGTGCCGACCGAGCACTCATCGGTGATGGTGATCGAGACGCCAAGGTTCGCCGGCGTCGTGGTGGACTGCGCATGAGCTGCACCCGCCAGGATTACAGGCATAGCAAACAGGGCCAGTGCGGCCCCAAACGAACGCTTCATTTGGAGAGTTCCTTTCGGTTCGATGGCAATTCAGCCGCGCCAAGCGACGAAAGCTCCCGGCCCCCCGGTCCACCCCGCACTCAGATACAGGCCCTGCACGGCACAACCAGAGGTTATTGATTCGCGCGAGCACTGCAACTTTTAATTGATATTTTTCCCGAGAACACGCGCAGGCTGTGGAATTCCCGGCTGAGTCGAGAAGGCGTTGGTCGCGGCAGATGTGCCCGACGGGTGTGGAAGGATGCAGGTCGATCTAGTGGCTCTACGCCGGCAACGCGACCTCGCGTTCGAGGAACGCCGCGACATCCTCCGCCTCCACCTCGCGCGTGACGAAGGCGTCGCCGATCCCGCGCATGAGGATGAAGGTCAGCCGGCCCGACTGAACTTTCTTGTCCTGCTGCATGAGCGCGAAGAGCACTTTCGGATCGGGCCGATCGGCGCCGGGAATATGCGCGACGCGCGTCGGCAGGCCTACGGCGCGCAGATGTTTCTCGGCGCGCGCGGCAGTTCCCACAGGGCAAAGCCCGCGCTCCTCGGAGAAGCGCGCGGCCTGCGCCATGCCGATGGCGACAGCCTCGCCGTGCAGGAGGCGGCTCGAATATCCGGCCCAGGCTTCGAGCGCGTGGCCGAAGGTATGGCCGAGGTTGAGAAGCATACGATCGCCGGTCTCGGTCTCGTCGCGCTCGACGATGCGCGCCTTGGCGGCGATCGAGATTTCGATGGCCTCTGTCAGCGTCGCGGGATCATTGCCGAAGAGGCGCTGCCAGTTCTGCTCCAGCCATCCGAAGAAGCGCGCATCACCCAGCAGTCCGTACTTCGCGACCTCGGCATAACCGGCGCGCATCTCGCGGAGGGGCAGCGTCGAAAGTACCTTCGTATCCGCGAGAACGAGGCTCGGCTGATGAAAGGCACCAATGAGGTTCTTCCCCTGAGGCGTGTTGATGCCGGTCTTGCCGCCGACGCTGCTGTCGACCTGCGCGAGCAGGCTCGTCGGAATCTGCACGAAGCGCACGCCGCGCCGCAGGATCGAGGCCGCGAAGCCGGCGAGATCGCCGATGACGCCGCCACCAAGCGCAATAACGAGATCGCCGCGCTCGAGCTTCAGCGACAGCAGGTCCTCGCTCAGGCGGCCGAGCTCGGCGAAGCATTTCGTGCTCTCGCCGGGCGGCATGATGACCGTGCCGAGATGGCGATCGAACGTGCGGAGCGAAGTTTCGAGCGTCGCGAGGTGCTGCTTCGCCACGTTCTCGTCCGTCACGATAGCCGCGCGCGCCTTGCCGAAGCGCGATACGACCATGTCGCCCGCCCGCGCGATGAGATCGCCCCCGATGAGCACGTCGTAGGCGCGCGTACCCAGATCGACGTGCACGACCCGCTCGGCCGACACCTCAGGGCTCGCCATGGACAACTCCACTGGTGGCTTTGCTCTTGGGCCAGTCGGGCTGCGAGAGCAGAGCCGCAATAATCTCGTTGACGATAAGCTCGTGCGTCGTGTCCCGGCTCTCGATGGTGATGTCGGCCTCCGCATAGATAGGGTAGCGCTGCTCCATGAGCTTCCTCATGACAGCCGTCGGATCGTCGGCCTTGAGCAACGGACGGTTGTCGCGCTTGGCAACGCGCCGCATGAGCACGTCGAGCTCGGCGCGCAACCAGATGCTGATGCCCGCCGCCTTGATCGCGGCGCGCGTTTCCTCATTCATGAAAGCACCGCCGCCAGTCGCCAAGACCTGGGGGCCAGAGGCGAGCAGCCGCTTGATGACCTTGCGCTCGCCCTCGCGGAAGTACGCCTCGCCGTGGTCGGCGAAGATCTCCGGGATAGTCTTGACGGCGGCGCGCTCGATCTCGTCATCAGCATCGGCAAAGGAAAGCCCCAGCGCGGTCGCGAGCCGGCGGCCGATGGAAGACTTGCCGCAGCCCATGAGGCCGACCATGACGATCGAGCGCGCACCGAGCTTCTCTCGCACTTGCTGAGCGCGTGCGAGGAACTCGCCCCGGTCCCGCTTTTTCCAGCCGAATCGCATTATCGCCGGGCTCCGCGTGTTTCCCTGGCGGCTGCCGCGGCCGCGTGCTTTCTTCTCTCAAGCGGCGCCTGCGAACAGGCAGCCGTCCTGAACCATCTCATGGTCCGCAATCCATTGAATTGCAACACGGGATCCCCTGCAAGCACGGGAATAAGTCCGGGGGCAGCAGGCCCTCAGCCTTGGCAGCGGTGCCAGGGGCGCCATAATAGCGCCAACTGGCGGTCCTATCCGCACAATGTACAGGACTTACGATGCCTAGTCTTTTCAGGTTCTTGATGGTGATTGCCGTGCTGTCGGCTGCGACGGCGGGGGGCCTTTACGTGCTATCGGAATTCTTCGAGCCCGATTCTCGGGAAATCTCGCAGCCCGTATCCGGCGTGAAAGTTCGGCGTGATTAGGTATACCCCGTGATGGCCAGATCGCCCTCCAAGTCGACGAAACGGGTGACGGCCATGCTACTTACCGCGACTCTCGCGACCTGCGGCGTGCTTTCCGGTGTCGGACCATCGGCGGCGCAGGACACGTGGATGCTCTTCCAGAAAAAGGAACGCCCCGGGCGCGGCGGCATCGATAGCTCCGGTGTTCGCGAAGGTGATCGTCCGCTCGAGCCCCCGGGTGGATCGAGGGTCGCCCCTCGCTCTCGCGGCGACGAACCTCAAGGCTATGAGGCCAACCCTCGGGCGCCCCGGAGCGCTGCGCCCGTCGCGGTCGAACGACAGGAACTCGCGCCACTTGCCGACCCGGAGCCAGAAGCGCCCCTTGCCTCGACGCCCTTCTCAACATCACCATCATCAGCATGGGATACGCGCACGACACCCATTCCTGACGACCGTTTTGACGATCGCGGTTTTCTTCCCAGCCCCCGCCGTGATCGTGAGGGCAGACTCGCGCCCCCGCGCCCGCCCGCTCAGCCCCCCGCGCCCCAGAGAGCACCTGCGCCGCTTCCGCCACCAGTAAACGCAACGCCTCGCCCCACGCTCGACGGTCTTGCCAGCATCGCACCGAAGACGCTTACGGAGATTGTCGACAGCGTCGAGCTGCCGCCCAAATCGGCGGCCATGGCGGCACTCTGGCCCGAACCGTGGAGGGCGGCCAGCGCCGCTGCACCGCCAGCCTTCGAGACCATCCGCCTCGAGGCCCTGCGGCGCGCGGGCGCCATCGATGCCTTGAAAACTGTGCTCGCACGGACGAGCACGCCGAGCGATCCCGCACTCGCGATCACCGTTCTGCGCGCCCAGATTCTCGCCGGCAATCGCGAGGCCGGGTGTGCACTTGCCGGTGACGCCATTCGGAACCGGGCGTCGCTTCCGGTCGAAGCCCGCCGCGATGCGCTACTCGCCGCCGGGTATTGTGCCATGTCGGGTGGCAATGCCGACGCCGGCAAGCTTACGGCCGACCTTATGCTGAGCGAGAATATTGATGCGCCCTTCGCGCGCGCGGTGCTCGAAGGCGCAGGCGCGGGTGGTAAAGCACCGCCAGCCCTCCCGTCCTCGGTCGGCGTGCTCGACTATCGCATCGCCGAGATCGCGGGCGTCGTGTGGCCGAGCACGCTGATCGATCGCGCGGAGCCGGCCGTACTCGCGCTCCTCGCGACATCGCAGAACATCGATCCAAGTCTCAGGGTACTTGCGGCGGAGCGGGCCGCACGGCTCGCGCTACTCCCCGTGGAAACTCTCGCCGCACAGTACCGCGATCTGCCTCAGGCCCCGGGCGAGCTGGCCGATCCGCTCGCGAGCAAGCAGACAGGCGCCATGCGGCGCGCTCTACTGCTGCAGGCCGCCGACGCGGAAGCGGCGCCGGATCGCAAGGCCCGCCTGCTCGCTGCCCTGATGGAGGATGCGGGCAAGGCCGGCCTCAGGACCGCGGTTGCACGCACGCTCGGTCCGACGATCGAACGCATGCGCCCAGCTCCAGACGTCACCTGGTTCGCAGACACGGCGGTTGAAATCCTCGTGCAGTCGCGCCGCGGCGATGCCGTCGAGGCGTGGGCCGGCCTCACACGCGACCTCGATCACTGGCGTGTGCTTGGTGCGCTCGCCAGCGACACCGCCATGCCGACAGGCGGTGCGCTCGCCAGCCTCGAGAGGATCGCGCAAGCGGGTCGGCTCGAAGCGCCGCAGCTCCACCGTATCGTGACCGTACTCGATGCTCTCGATGTGCAGATGCCGATCCCGCTTTGGGAAGCAGCCAGCCGCACGCCTCAGCCGACGGATGGACATCTCCCTGCAACCGGCGTTCTCGGCGAGCTGAAAGCGGCGAGCGACAAGCGCGACGGTGGCTTGACCATCGTGCGTGCCGCCCAGGCCATGGGGCCGGCCAGCGCAGCCGACGTCAACCTGCTGACACTCGGAGATGTCATCCGCGCGCTGAAGAATGCGGGCTTCACTCGTGAAGCCCGCGCGCTCGGCATCGAGGCGCTGATCGAGAAGTGGCCGACGGCGGCGGGACGTTGAACCGGCTATTCCGCCGCCAGCAACCCGCGATCCATACCAGCCGAGTTGCCCGTAGGCGCCATGGTCGCAATCCGGCTGAGCGCGTCGACGAAACTCCCGCGCGCCCCTTCGGGTAACACACCGAGCAGCATCTGATCGACCTCGGCGGCACGCGTGCGGAAGCTCTCGAGCAGCGTCCGCCCCTCGTCGGTCAGTCGCAGAACATTGGAGCGCGCGTCGTGACGTGCGCGACGGCGGGCGAGAAGGCCTTTTCGCATCAAGCGCCGTACGAGATCGGCAGTCGTCGAACGATCGATCCCGGTCGCGTCGACCAGGCCGACTTGGTTCGTGCCCTCGCGCTCACCGACGATCACCAGCACCGCGAGCTGGCGCGGCGTCAAACCGGTGTCGGCGAAAGCCGCCGCAAAGGCCTCGTCGGCCGCCTGTTGTGCCCGATGCAATAAATGCAGTACGCAGCCATTCAAATCAAATCCAGTCGAAGTATTCTGGTCCACGGCGCGCCCATCCCTTTAGCTCGACAATCGCTGATCAGACTTGCAGCCGGGCTCAGCGAACCCAAAACTCGCAATAGATCGGATGCCTACATCGCAAGTATCGTGATCATCCGGCGGGTGAGTTTGACTGTTGATCAACGATCGGCAATCCCCTAAATTTTGGCCATGGCTGTTAAAAAACGCACAGCATATCCGGACTGGGAAGATGTGCATTTCTTCCTAGAATTGGCCCGACTGGGGAGCCTTTCGGCTGCTGCGCGGGCTCTCGGTGTGACACATGCGACCGTGGGCAGACGAATTGCATCACTCGAGACGGTGCTCCGTGTACAGCTATTCGACCGCCACGACGGCCGATTCGCATTGACTGCCGAGGGTGAACGGGCTGCCGCCGCCGCTGTCGCCATGTCCGATGGCGCTCAATCGATCCGGCGGCTCGCCGCGGGACCGGCCGACGCTGTCGTCGGCAAGGTGCGCCTGACCGCAACCGAGATCTTCGGCTCGTACTTTCTCATGTCCCGGATGCGGGAACTGATGCAGCAGAACCCCGGCCTCGAGATCGAGCTGGTGATCAGCAGCCGGAACTTGAGCCTCACGCGGCGTGACGTCGATCTCGCGATCCGCCATTCGCGCCCCGAGAGCGGCAACCTCATTGCGCGGAAGATCGCCGACTACGCCAGCTACCTCTATGCCGACCGCCGATACATCCAGTCGCACGGAGATGGCCCGCTGGATTTCATCGGCTTCGCCGATGATGTCGCGCATCTGGAAGCGGCCAAGTACTCAGAACGCGCAGCCGGCAACGCCCACCGCATTTCGCTGAAAGTGAATACCTTGTTCGCGCGCCTCGCCGCCGCGCGCGCCGGCCTCGGCGTTGGCCTCATCCCTAAATTCGTCGCGCACCAGTATCCCGATCTGGTAGCCGTCGATGTCGGCGCCGAGCCCCTCATCCGCGAATTGTGGCTCGTCGCGCATCCCGACGTGCGGGCCATCGAGCGCATCCGCGTGACCTTCGACTATATCGCCGATGCCGTGGTCGGCGCCCGCGACATCCTTAGGTAGGCGCGTCGAACGCCCGCCGCACCACTTGAAGCGGTGCGGCGCTCCCCGATGATCACTTCGGCAGCAGCCAGACGTCCGAGAGATCCTGACCTAGGTAATGGCTCGGCATGGCGTACCACCCCTTCAGGCGGGTCGGCTGGACGGTGATCCTCTGGAACCAGAGGAACGGCGTAGCATACGACATGGTGAGCACGTGGCGATCGAGTTCGTTCACGATTCGCTTGCGCTCGACCGGATCGACGGCGCGCTGCTGCGCCTTGTAGAGCTCGTCCACCTTGTCGTCCTCATGCCCCGAATAGCCGACGGGCGAGAGGCGCTTCGAGAGCAATTTCGTGAACTGCAAAGTCGGGTCGTCGGTGTAGTCCGAAATGAACTCGATCGCGACGTCGAAATTGCCACCCGACAGCGCGGCCTGATAGGACGCCGTCTCGTATTGCTCGTGCTGTGCCGTCACGCCGATCCGGCGCCACTGGTCGAGCAGATAGACGCCGGCCGTGGTGTAAGGGTCCGTTGCCGAGCGATTGAGCAGCTTGAATGAAAGCTTGTCGACGCCAGCTTCCTTGAGCAACTTCGCGGCTTCCGCGCGCGCGGCAGCGGCATCCTTGCCGAAGCCCGGCAGCTTGACGAGCTCGCTCTCCGGCAGCGCCATTTCGTAGCCCGGCCGCGCAACGCCGCCGACATAGCGGATCGCGGAGATCTTGCCGAGTGCGGCACCCCCGCCCCAGCGATCGACCGCCATGGAGAGTGCCTGGCGGACCTTCAGGTTATCGAAGGGCGGACGCTTGGTGTTGAAGATGATGATCAGCGCCGAGGTGAGCGGCTGTTCCTTCACCCAGACCTTGTCGCCGAGCTGCGACACGAGCTGATCGCGCTCGCCGGGTGAGCGGAAGCGGAACTCGGCATCGAACTGCCCGCCGAGCAGCCCCGTGAGGACCGTCGGCGACTTCACGAAGAACGCCTTGTAACCGTCGAGGTAAGGCAGCTCGGGCTTGAAGTACTGGTCGAAGCGCTTGCCCGTCCAGCTCGAGCCGCGCACGTGCTCCACGAACGTGAAGGCGCCTGTCCCCATGATCTCACGCTCGGGATAGCGCGGGTTCTCCTTGAGCTTGGCGGCGCTGTAAATGCAGTTGAAGGGCGAAGCCAGAAGCTGGAGCACACCTGCCACCGGCGCCTTCATCTTGAAGATCACCGTCAGATCGTCCGGCGTTTCGATATCGCCGAAGTCGGAATAGTAGGAGCGCCGCGCAGAGACGATGCCCTCCTGCGGCCGGATGATGCGCTCGTAGCTCGCCTTCACATCGGCGGAGGTCATCGGCGAGCCATCGTGAAACTTGACGCCCTTGTGGAGCTTGAAGGTGTAGCTCAGGCCATCAGGTGCAGCGCTCCAGGACTCGGCGAGATCACCGCTCACATCTGGATACGTCTTGCCGTGGAACTTCAGCAGTGTCGAATAATGCGGCGCGATCGGATGCGTGTGGCCAAACGTCGTGTTCGAATGACAATCGTAGTTCGGCGGCTCGGCGACGACCGCGAAATTGAGCGTTCCCCCACGGACCGGCGTCTCGGCCCCGGCAGTCCCCGCCCAAATGAAGCTGGCGGCAGCAGCCAGCAACAAGCCTGAAGTCTTCCTCATCGTGCATTCTCTCCCAGAGCTTTTGTCGTGTTGGGCACATAATGGCACCGCCACGCAAAAGCGCCACCCGGCAGGTGGGGTGCCTGCCGCGCGCTCAGAGGAGAGCTGGCCGCTCAGGTATCGCGATCAGGATGCTGACGGCTCGCGAAGCGCGGCAGCTGATCCGCCGGTATGGCATCTTCACTCTTCACACCCGGCAGATCCAAAAGCTGATCAACCCAGGAGATCCGACCCTCGAGGCCGAACTGGCTGCTGGGCACAACCTTCGACGGATCATCGAGCGAGCCGAGCGACACCGAAATGCGGTCGAAGTCCATCGCGCGATACGTGAGCGGTGTCCCGCAATCCCGGCAAAAACCGCGTTCGGCCGCCTCGGACGATCGAAAAATGCTGAGCGTGCCCCGCGTCCATTCGAGATCGTTGAGGGGCACCCCACCGAGGGGCGCGAAGTAATTGCCGAAGGCCTTCTGGCACATACGGCAATGGCAGATGGACGAGTCGGTTGGCTCCGAATACAGGGCATAGCGGACAGCGCCGCACTGGCAACCGCCTGTGTGAATTGGTGTTCGATCAGTCATTCCGGACCTCGTGCGTTTATCCTTATTTGTGCTCATAACGCATGAGATCAGCAAAGGGCAGCAGAACGATAACGGCTCAAACCTTGCCAGCGAATTTGTCCGTGGCACGGATCAGGCGATCGAGGATGCCCGGCTCGGAGAACGCGTGGCCCGCGCCCTCGACGATATGGAAATCCGCGTCGGGCCACGCCTTGGCGAGATCCCAGGCCGTACGAAGCGGACACGGCATGTCGTAACGCCCATGCACGATCAGTCCGGGAATGCCCTTGAGCTTCACGGCATCGCGCAAGAGCTGGCCTTCCTCGAGCCAACCGCCATGGGTGAAGTAGTGGTTCTCGATGCGCGCGAAGGCGAGCGCGAAATCGTCATCGCCATGCTGGTTCGTCAACGCCGGATCGGGCAGCAGGGTGATGGTCTCGCCCTCCCACAGGCTCCAGGCCTTGGCCGCTTCGATCTGCACGGTCCGGTCCGGGCTCGTGAGGCGCTTGCGGTAGGCGGCCATGAGGTTGCCGCGCTCGGCCTCGGGAATTGGGGCCAAGAAGCGCTCCCACTTGTCGGGAAACATCTCCGAGACGCCGAACTGATAGTACCAGTCGAGTTCGCTTTTCTGCAGAGTATAGATCCCGCGCACGATCAGCTCGGTCACGCGTTCGGGATGCGTCTCGGCATAGGCAAGCGCGAGCGTCGAGCCCCATGAACCGCCGAACACCTGCCACTTCTCGACGCCGGCCAGCTCACGCAGCCGCTCGATATCGGCAATGAGATGCCATGTGGTGTTGGCTTCGAGGCTTGCGTGCGGCGTCGAGCGCCCGCAGCCGCGCTGATCGAACAACGTGACGTCGTACAATGCCGGATCGAATGCGCGACGCTGGTTCGGCGAGCATCCTCCGCCTGGGCCACCGTGCAGGAAGACCGCCGGCTTCGCGCCCCGCGTCCCCACACGCTCCCAGTAGATGACGTGACCGTCGCCAACATCGAGATGCCCCGTCTCGAAGGGCTCGATCTCGGGATAGAACGTGCGCAGCTCGGGCATGTTGGAAAGACTCCCAGCAAGCGGATAGCTCAAAACGCATCCGGCACCCGGCTGGTCTGCCGGATGCCGGATCATATGATCAAATTGTCGGCCGAGCTTAGGCAGACATGGCCTTCTTGAGGTTCTCGTCGATCTTGTCGAGGAAGCCCGTCGTCGAGAGCCACTTCTGCTGATCGCCGACGAGGAGCGCCAGATCCTTCGTCATGAAGCCCGACTCGACGGTGTCGATGCAGACCTTCTCGAGCGTGGTCGAGAACTTGGCGAGCTCCGGATTGTTGTCGAGCTTGGCGCGATGAGCGAGCCCGCGCGTCCAGGCGAAGATCGAAGCCATGGAGTTCGTCGAGGTCTCGCGGCCCTTCTGGTGCTCGCGATAGTGACGCGTAACCGTGCCGTGCGCGGCCTCTGCTTCGCAGGTTTTGCCGTCCGGCGTCATGAGCACGGAGGTCATGAGGCCGAGCGAGCCGAAGCCCTGCGCCGCCGTATCGGACTGCACGTCACCGTCGTAGTTCTTGCAGGCCCAGACGTAGCCGCCGGACCACTTCAGGCACGCCGCTACCATGTCGTCGATGAGGCGGTGCTCGTACGTCAGCTTGCGCTTGTCGAACTCGGCCTTGAATTCCTTGTCGAACACTTCCTGGAAGATATCCTTGAAGCGGCCGTCGTAGACCTTGAGGATCGTGTTCTTGGTCGAGAGGTAGACGGGGTAGTTCCGGGCGAGGCCGTAGTTGAACGAGGCGCGCGCGAAGTCGCGGATCGACTCGTCGTAGTTGAACATGGCCATGGTCACGCCCGAGCCCGGCGTCTTGATCACTTCCTTCTCGATGACCTGGCCGTCCTCACCGACGAACTTGAGCGTGATGGTGCCCTTGCCGGGGAACTTGAAGTCCGTCGCGCGGTACTGGTCGCCGAAAGCATGGCGGCCGATGACGAAGGGCTGCGTCCAGCCGGGCACGAGGCGCGGCACGTTCTTGCAGATGATGGGCTCGCGGAAGATGGTGCCGCCGAGGATATTGCGGATCGTCCCGTTCGGGCTCCTCCACATGTCTTTGAGCTCGAACTCTTCGACGCGGGCTTCGTCCGGCGTGATGGTTGCGCACTTCACGGCGACGCCGTGCTTCTTCGTGGCGTTGGCGGCGTCGATGGTGATCTGGTCGTTGGTCTTGTCGCGCGCCTCGACGCCGAGGTCGTAGTATTCGAGATTGAGATCGAGGTAGGGATGGATCAGCTTGTCCTTGATCAGCTGCCAGATGATGCGGGTCATCTCGTCGCCGTCCATCTCGACGACCGTTCCCGTGACTTTGATCTTGGACATATGCGCTTCCTCTCCTCTCGGGCGTGCCTGGGCCTATCGGCCTGAATTTCGCGGCGCACCATAGAGCGATGGCGCTCCCGAGGGAAGCGCCATGCTGCTTAAGTCTGGGATGTTGGAAGAGTGGGGCTTCAGACCTTGCCGGCTTCCTTGAGCGCGGCGCGAGCCCTTTCGACCAACTCGTCCTGGGCTTTGAGCGCCTCGAGCGAGGGCATGGAGACGATATTGTAGCCGCAGTCAACGTAGTGGACCTCGCCCGTCACGCCGCCGCCGAGGTCCGACAGCAGGTACAGGGCCGACCCACCAACCTCCGAAAGCGTCGGCGTACGCCGCAGGGGCGCGCTATCACCCTGGAAGTTGAAGATGACGCGGGCGTCCGAAATGGCGGCGCCGGCGAGCGTGCGCATGGGACCGGCCGAGAGCGCGTTCACGCGAATGCCCTGCGGGCCGAAATCGGCCGCCAGATAGCGCACCGAGGCCTCGAGTGCCGCCTTGGCGACGCCCATGACGTTGTAGGACGGAACGACGCGCTCGGAGCCGCCGTAGGTGAGCGTCAGCAGCGATCCACCGTTCTTCATGAGCGGGGCAGCCCGCTTGGCGATCTCCGTGAAGGAGAAGCAGGAGATCACCATGGTATTGGTGAAGTTGTCACGCGTCGTATCGGAGTAGCGGCCCATGAGCTCGCGCCGATCCGAGAAGGCAAGCGCGTGCACGACGAAGTCGAGGCCGCCCCATTTGTTCTCGATCTCGCTGAACACATTGTCGACGCTAGCGAGGTCGCTCACGTCGCAGGGCACGATGACTTCCGAGCCGACCGACTCGGCCAGCGGCACCGCGCGGCGGCCGAACGCATCACCCTGATAGGTGAAGGCGAGCTTGGCGCCATGCTTGGCGAGCGCCGTCGCGATGCCCCACGCGATCGAGCGATCGTTCGCGACGCCCATCACGAGACCGCGCTTGCCGGCCATCAGCGCACCCGGCGCCAGAATATCTTTCTCGCTCATTCGAGCCCCTACGGTAACGAGATCGGCCCGGCGGGCTGCTGAAAGCCAGCAGCGCTGAGTGGCCGTCGCCTTGTCTCGGCGAAAATGCTCCATGGATCCTGGCACCCTCTGGGGGCGCCAAGTGCGCCCGACCGGACCGCCAGGAGGAAGGGAGCGGCGCCGTCGGCGCCCTGCCCTTAACCTGAATGGCGGCGGAATGCCAGGGTGGCATTCGTACCGCCGAAACCAAAGCTGTTCGACAGCACACAGTTAAGAGAAACATCCTGACGTTCCCGGACGATCGGCACGTCGGCGAATGCCGGGTCCAGTTCCTGGATGTTGGCGCTCTCGCAAATGAAACCATTGTTCAGCATCAGGAGCGAAAAGATCGCCTCCTGGACGCCAATAGCTCCCAGCGAGTGCCCGGTGAGCGATTTAGTGGAAGAAATAGGCGGAATTTCCTTCCCGAAGACCTCGCGGATGGCTGCAATCTCGCGCTCGTCGCCAACCGGCGTACCGGTGCCATGGGGGTTGATGTAGTCGATCTTGCCAACCCCCTTGCCGTCGAAACCCTCCAACGCCTTGCGCATGCAACGGGCCGCCCCCTCGCCGGATGGGGCCACCATGTCGAAGCCATCGGAGTTGGCGCCATAACCGACCAGCTCGCCGTAGATCTTGGCGCCCCGGGCAATCGCGCGCTCGCGCTCCTCGAGAACCAGCATCCCGGCGCCGCCCGCGATCACGAAGCCGTCGCGGTTGACGTCATAGGCCCGCGAGGCCGTCGCCGGCGTGTCGTTGAACTTGGCCGACATCGCGCCCATGGCGTCGAAAAGCACCGAGAGCGTCCAGTCGAGCTCCTCGCAGCCGCCCGCGAACATGACGTCCTGCTTGCCCCACTGGATCATCTCGGCGGCATTGCCAATGCAGTGCGCCGAGGTCGCGCAGGCCGAAGAGATCGAGTAGTTCACGCCCTTGATCTGGAAGCTCGTCGCGAGGACGCCCGAGGGGCCAGAGCACATGGCCTTCGGCACTTCGAACGGGCCGATCTTCTTCGGACCCTTGTCGCGTGTCGTCTCGGCGGCGCGGACAATGGCGTGCGTCGAGGGACCACCCGAACCGACGATGATGCCTGTGCGCTCATTGACGACGTCATCGGCTTCGAGACCTGCATCGCGGATCGCCTGCTCCATGGCGATGTAGTTCCACGCGACACCGGCTTCCATGAATCGTTTGGGCTTGCGCGGGACGGCTTGCTCCCAATCGATGGTCGGAGCGCCGTGGACCTGACAGCGGAATCCGAGCTCGGCGTACTTCTCGGCCCGCGTGATGCCGGATTTGGCCTCGCGGAGTGAAGCCAGCACTTCCTGCGTGCTGTTGCCGATGGATGAGACGATACCCATCCCGGTAACGACGACCCGCCTCATTCTCCGCCTTCCTTCCGCTTGAGCGGCACCGTCTGCATGGGAGCGCAGCCCGAAACCACCCTCATAACAATCATGCCATCCGAGGCAACTCGCTTATATGGCTTCAGGCCGCGGCGCCACCCGCCTCTTGCCCGACCTCGAACAATCCGACTTTGAGCTCGCTCGCCGTATAGATCACCTGGCCGTCCGCCGTCAGCGTGCCGTCACCGATGCCGAGCTTCAGCTTGCGCAGGATCACGCGCTTGATGTCGACGGTGTACTCGAGCATCCGCACCGTCGGCAGAACCATGCCGGTGAACTTGACCTCACCGACGCCGAGTGCGCGCCCGCGTCCCGGCGCGCCGAGCCAGCCGAGATAGAAGCCGGTGAGCTGCCACAGCGCATCGAGGCCGAGGCATCCCGGCATGACGGGATCGTCCTTGAAGTGGCAGGAGAAGAACCAGTCGCAATTTGGATTGCCGGCGACCGCGAGCGTCGCCTTGATCTGACCCTTGCCGTGGGCGCCGCCTTCCTCGGAAACATGCGTAATGCGATCGAACATCAGCATGGGCGGAAGCGGCAGCTGCGCGTTGCCCGCACCGAACAGTTCAGCGCGACCGCACGCCAGGAGATCGTCATAGTCGAAGCTCGAACGCCGCTCTGCCATTTCGCTGTTGCCCCTGCCCCCGAATACTTGGAGTTCCCTGCCCCACGCCCGGACGGTCGCGTGCGCGCGCCCAGTGTCGTAAATGTTGCAGCGTTTACCTAACACATTCAATCCGTGCTTCAAACGCTGCAACATTGCCGGATTCCAGCAAGTGCCGCATCGTCGCAGCCGTGGCCCTGAAGCACGACACCCTATATAAGGGGCTCAAATCAGACGCGAATGGTTCCAACTTCATGGTCATGGTCCTCGATTCGACCCCCGCACCGCAAAAACCGACCCTGTCGGCAAGCGAGGGTGCGCCACTTCCGACGCTTGCCGGCCTCAGCCGCGATGGCTTGAGCGCGGCGCTGGCTGCCATCGGCGTGCCCGAGCGCCAGCGGCGGATGCGCGTCGGACAGCTCTGGACGTGGATCTACGCCCACGGTGTCACGTCCTTCGACGCCATGACGGACATTTCCAAGGACCTGCGTACCACGCTGGCCGGCGCCTACACGCTCGCGCGTCCCGAGATCGTCACTGAGCAGATTTCCGCCGACGGCACCCGCAAGTGGCTGCTGCGCCTGCCGCGACGCGGTCATGAGGCCCGCGCGCCCGAGATCGAAACGGTCTACATCCCCGAGAGCGACCGCGGCACGCTCTGCATTTCCTCGCAAGTGGGCTGCACGCTGAACTGCTCGTTCTGCCACACGGGCACGCAGCGCCTCGTGCGCAATCTCGAAATCTCCGAGATCGTCGGCCAGATCCTGCTCGCGCGCGACCGCATCGGCGACTGGCCATCGGGCGCGCCGGACGGCGTCGAGATCAAGGACACGCATCTCCTGCCCTCCACCGAGCGCAAGATCACCAACATCGTGCTCATGGGCATGGGTGAGCCGCTCTACAATTTCGACAACGTGCGCGACGCAATGCTCACGGCCTCCGATAGTGGCGGCCTCGCCTTTTCCAAGCGCCGCATCACGCTCTCGACGTCCGGCGTCGTGCCGAACATCGCGCGATGGGGCGAGGAGGCCGACACCATGCTCGCGATCTCGCTCCACGCGACACGCGACGAGCTGCGCGATGTGCTCGTGCCGATCAACAAGAAGTACCCCATTGCCGAGCTACTCGACGCCTGCCGTGCTTATCCCGGCCTCTCCAACGCGCGGCGCATCACCTTCGAGTATGTCATGCTCAAGGGCGTCAACGACAGCCTCGCCGAAGCGCGCGCGCTCGTACGTTTGCTCGCCGGCATCCCCGCGAAGATCAATCTCATTCCCTTCAATCCCTGGCCCGGCACGGATTACGAGTGCTCGGACTGGGAGCAGATCGAGAAATTTGCCGAGGTCGTGAACCGGGCAGGCTACGCAAGCCCCGTGCGCACGCCGCGCGGCCGCGACATCCTCGCCGCCTGCGGGCAGCTCAAGTCCGAGAGCGTCAAGCTGCGCGCGAGCGAGCGTGCCGTCGCCACCGAGGAGCACTAAGCGTGTTCTGGCGCGCGGTTGGCCGCATTATCCTGGTGCCGCTCGGTTTTCTGCTGGCGTCATTGGCCGCGATGTTCGTGCTGGTCACGCTCGGCATGGAGCGCGTTACGCATTCCATCCAGGGTCGCGGGCCCGACGCCGACAACTGGATCGCCATCTTCGATCTGGCCGACCAGACGATCACACTATTCTCGACGTTCACGATCATCCCCGCCATTCTGCTCGTCATCATCGGGGAGGTCGCGCGGATTCGCTCGTCGCTTTACTACATCCTCGGTGGTGGTGCGGTGCTCGCAGCGTGGCCCTTGCTGAGCCGCATGAGCGCTGCCGCGCAGGATCCCTCGCAGTTGGGGGTTGTGTGGACCGTATTCGCGACCGCGGGCTTCACGGGCGGGTTCATCTACTGGCTGATCGCAGGGCGGCGGGCCTGAGTTTGTTCGCCGCGGCCTGCTGGAAAGAGGTGCTACCTCCCTCTATTCTCTAGGCACGCCCGCGCGCCGCCATGCGGAGGGCGTTTGCGCGCGACGCCGTCTCTTCCCCTTCTCCCCGTCCTTACGGGGAGAAGGTCGGGTTGAGGGGCGGCACACAAAACACGTTGGCAATTGCCGCCGCCCCTCACCCTGGCCCTCTCCCCGCACGCGGGGAGAGGGGAAGAAGTCGAGTAGAACCATGTCCCTCGTGCGCCCAAACACTCCAATCGAACCGGTCATTCGGGATGGCCCAGGCGCGCTCGCGGACAACCGGCAATCGGAGAAAGCCGCCGAGATATGCCGCGGCGTGATGCGCGTGCTCGCACAGCACGAGATGACGGGCCTGATCGAAGTCACCCTCGCCAATGGCCGGCGCGCCGACGTGATGGCCCTCTCGCCGAGCGGCACGCTCTGGATCGTCGAAATCAAGTCGAGCGTAACCGACTTCCAGGTCGATCAGAAATGGCCGGATTACCGCGACTACTGCGATGCGCTGTTCTTTGGCGTGGCCACGGATTTCCCGCAGGAAATCCTCCCGCGCGACACGGGCCTGATCGTCGCGGATCGCTTTGGTGGTGAAATCCTGCGCCCGGCGCCTGAGCACCGGCTCGCCCCTGCGCGTCGCAAGGCCTTGACGCTGCACTATGCGCGGCTGGCGGCAGCGCGGCTCAGCTCGGCATTCGACGCGCACACGCGCTTCGAGCCGCTGCCACGCGAATAGGTCGATTACTTCGGCGCGCGCTTGGCGAGAATGCGCTGCAGGGTCCTGCGGTGCATGTTGAGACGCCGCGCCGTCTCCGAGACATTGCGGTTGCAGAGTTCGTAGACGCGCTGGATGTGCTCCCAGCGCACGCGGTCCGCAGACATTGGATTTTCGGGCGGAGGCGCACGCTCGCCCGTCGGCGCGAGGAGCGCGTCCGTCACGTCATCGGCATCGGCCGGCTTGGCGAGATAGTCGACCGCACCGAGCTTCACCGCCGACACCGCGGTTGCGAAATTGCCGTACCCGGTGAGCACGATCGTGCGCGCGTCCGGGCGGATGCGCGCCAGTTCCGCGATCACGTCGAGGCCGTTGCCGTCATCGAGACGCATATCGACGACACAGAAAGCCGGCGGCTTCTGCCGGATGAGATCGAGCCCCTCGGCTACCGAATGTCCCATGCGGACTTCGAAGCCGCGCAGCTCCATGGCCCGGCCGAGCCGCTGCAGAAACGCCTTGTCGTCATCGACGATGACGAGGGTGCGATCGGCCGGCAGCTCATCCTGCTTGAACGAGAGGTCTTCAGACACGGCACTGTTCTCCATATCCATCAGCATACCGGAGGCTGCACGCATCGCCAAGCCCGTAGCCGCTCCGATGCAGAGCCGGTTAACATCCTGAAATCAATTAGATGTCATTGCCAAGACCGAGCCAGCGGAAGGAGTACCCGCAGGCAGGTCGAAAGCACTTCTCGGCCAGGCGATCTTGACTACTGCACCCCGCCCTGGCGAAGCACGGTTAGCGAGTGTGACTTGAGCACCGGAACGCTCGAGCAGCGTTTTCGCGATGAAGAAGCCGAGTCCGAGGCCCGCCCCGCTACGTCTTGCCTGCGCGCCCGCACCGCTCCGGGCACCTGCTGGCCTGGACGTCACATAGGGATCGCCGAGCGTGTCCATGATCTCCGGCGAGAAGCCGGGCCCATCATCCGCTATCGTGATCGACACTTCCGCATCATCCCACAGCGCCGACACCTCGACACGCTCACGGGCAAAGTCCACGGCATTCTCGATGATGTTGCCGAGACCGAAGATCACCCCCGGGCGGCGTTCGCCGATCGGTTCGCGCCCGTCCGGCGCGGCCACACCATTGCGCGCAGCCGACGGCCGCGCCGTGATCTCGATGCGAATGGCAGCCGACTTGTAGGGCTGTGCTGCTTCCTGAATGAGCTGGGTCAGGGGCAGGCTGACATGATGCGGGTCCTGTTCGCCGGGGCGCCGCGTGAGCTTGCGCAGAATTTCGCGGCACCGATCCGCCTGTGAGCGCAGCAGTCCGATATCCTCCGCAATATGCGGCGCCATGTCGGGCGTACTCGCGACCTCGCGCTCCAGCTCCTTCGTCACGAGTGCGATGGTCGCAAGAGGTGTCCCAAGCTCATGGGCCGCGGCCGCCGCCAGTCCGTCGAGCGCGTGCAGACGCTGCTCGCGCGCGAGAACGAGCTCCGAAGCTGCGAGCGCCGCCGTCATGAGCCGCGCTTCGCGGGAGAGACGTGACGTGTAGAAGCCGAGGAAGAGCGTGCCTGCCACGATCGCCGCCCAGACGCCGGCCTTGTAGATCCACGGCAATGCAAACATGGCAGGCGGGTACCAGGGCAGCGGCATGTGATAGGCGACGAGCAGCGTCGCGGCCGCCATTGCCAGAATGCCGAGGCCGATGGTGTTGCGTGTGGGCAAGGTGGCGGCAGAGACGGTCACCGGCGCGATGAACAGCAGCGCGAAGGGATTCTCGAGGCCGCCGGTGAGATAGAGCAGGGCTGCCAGACCGACGATGTCACATGCCAGCACGGCCGACGCAAAGCTCGGACTGAGACGATGGCGCGCCGGATAAAGCACTCTGAGGCCGACGTTCACCCAAGCCGAAAGCGCAATCAGCAGCAGGCACCAGCCGAGCGGGAGATCAAAATCGAGACCCCAGTAGACGAAGAGCACCGTCCCGAGCTGGCCGAGCACGCCGAACCAGCGCAAACGTACGATGGTCTGCATCCTGAGGCGGCTCTCGTGGGCGCCGAGGGAGTTTAGCTCGATGATGGGGGCCATGGGTGCGTCACCGCTCGTCAAACGCACATGCCTGCACGCGTCGCCACAGAGGCTCATCGCCGCAGGGCGCTAACCTTGTCGCAGAGCGTCCTGTAGACCAGATTGAGCCAAAGAGGAAACAGTCAAGCAGCAGGAGGCCTCTTCGCTGCTCAGATGGCCCCCGGATGGCCCCAGGTGTCTTCATGAATTTCCGCCTTGCTGCCATCGCCCTCGCCGCTGCGCTCGTCGGTGGGCTTGTGGCGTTCGCCGTCGTGCAGCCACAGGTGTCGAATGTCCTCCCATCGACCGGCAAGGCGCTGGTCGGAGGCCCCTTCACGCTTGTCGATCACACTGGCAAGACGGTCACGGAGAAGGACTTCCGCGGCCTCTACATGCTCGTCTATTTCGGCTTCACGCACTGCCCGGACGTGTGCCCGACAGGTCTCCAGGTCATGTCTGCGGCGCTCGAAAAGGTCGGCGCCAAGGCCGAGCAGGTGACGCCGATCCTGATCACCGTCGATCCCGAGCGCGACACGCCCGAGCAGCTCGCTTCATACGTGCCGAGCTTTCATCCCCGCCTCGTAGGATTGACCGGCTCGCCCGAACAAGTCGGCGCGGCGCTCAAGTCTTACCGCGTCTACGCGAAGAAGGTCGATGATCCGAAATCGGCCGCCGGCTTCACCTTCGATCACACCTCGCTTCTCTATCTCATGGACCGCAACGGCGACTACATCGCGCACTTCACGCACGCGACACCGGTCGACCGCATAGCCGAGAGACTGGCGAAGCTGCCGTAGAGAGCGCAGCAAAGTATCGAACGCAGCCAAAGCGATTGATCGTGTGCGATTGGCTTACGAGCAACGGCCGGCACTTGCATATCCGGCACCGCCCGCTCCCCGCTGCCTGCTCAAATCCTCCTAAACCCTTAACCAATTTGACATTCTCACGAATCCGGCCAGAGTGGCTTGTGGGAGATTGTGTCATCTGAGTGATCGTTCCGTCGCGACAAGGCGCTGCCCAGTGCAATCGGTGAAGGTGTACCCACCGGAACTGCCGACCGCACTGAGTGCAAGCAAGATGCGCTGCACGTCGGAGCCAACGATCATTCGAGGAAACACACTGGGGGAGTTCACATGCTCTACCACTGGTACGAGCTCGGCCATGCGGCCGTGCGACCTGTTCGTGCTGCCGCAGGATCGGCGCGCCTCCTGCTTTCGAACCCCTTCAACCCGCTGACGCACACGAGCATGGCGCGGCACACTGCCGCCGCCCTCGAGGTTTTCGAGCGCACCACGCGGCGCTACGACAAGCCGAACTATCGCATCGATCGCACCAACGTCGACGGCATCGACGTCGGCGTGCGCGAGGAAGTCGTGTGGCAGCATCCCTTCTGCCGGCTCGTGCACTTCAAGCGCAACATCGCGCCCGCGCGCGCCGCGCGTGATCCGCGCCTTCTGCTCGTCGCACCCATGTCAGGCCACTTCGCGACGCTGCTGCGCGGCACGGTCGAGACTTTCCTGCCGGACCACGAGGTCTACATCACCGACTGGCTGGATGCGCGCGACGTACCGATGTCAGCCGGCGAATTCCGCCTCGATGATTACATCGACGCGATGATCGCCATGTTCCGCCATTTCGACGGCGACGTGCATGTCTTCTCCGTGTGCCAGCCGTCGGTGCCCGTGCTCGCGGCCGTTTCGCTCATGGAGGCCGAAGGCGATCCGGCCGTGCCGCTCAGCATGTCGCTTGCCGGTGGCCCGATCGATACGCGCCGCAGCCCGACGATCGTGAACCGGCTCGCGGAACAGCGCGGCACCGACTGGTTCCGTCGCAATGTGATCACCCAGGTGCCGTGGCCCAATCCCGGCTTCGGGCGCTCGGTTTATCCGGGCTTCCTGCAGCTCAGCGGGTTCATGACCATGAACCTCGACCGGCACATGAACGCGCACAAGGATCTCTTCTTCCATCTCGTGCGCGGCGATGGCGACAGCGCCGAAAAGCATCGCGAATTCTACGATGAATATCTCGCCGTCATGGATCTGACCGCGGAGTTCTACCTCGATACGGTCGACACCGTGTTCGTGCGCCATCTTCTGGCCAAGGGCGAGATGCGCCACCGTGGACGCCTGATCGATCCGAGTGCGATTCGCCGCGTCGGCCTCTTCACCATCGAAGGCGAGAAGGACGACATCACCGGCCTCGGCCAATGCCAAGCCGCACACGACCTCTGCACGTCATTGCCGGACACGGACAAGATGCACTTTACGTGCCCGCATGTCGGCCACTACGGCATTTTCAACGGCTCCCGCTTCCGCCGCGAGATTGCACCGCGAATCGCAGCCTTTGCTCGCGAACGCGATCCGCGCACGAAGGCAGGCATCGCCGCGCCGGCACTTCGTCGCACCACGCCGCGCGAAAAGATTGATGCAGAGCGCCGCGAAATTTCTGCGGCCGCCTTCACATTTGGTAACGACACACCCGCGCGCCCTCGCCGCACGACGACGCGGCACGACGACGCGGCCGCCACCAAGCAGGCTTCACATACGCACGCAGCCGATGCGCTTTATCTACCTCAGCTCGCACATCTAACAATGCTGCAGCTCGCCGGTAGCCTGCTGCTCGACGGACTGAAAGTTTGGCAACAATAACACCCATTATTCCGCGACTCAGTCGCGCACGAAATATCTGTGGCGCTGATGCGTCGCGTGGCGTTGCCGCCACATGCTTTTGCTCTCATGCGCTCTGCTCGCGGCAAAGGGTTCGCGCGCTCGGTCGAGCCTGCTAGGAATCGATCACTCGGCGGTGCATCGGGGTGCGCCGCAGGACTGCCTCAAACGAGTGCGAAGCGCGTCAGTCGAGTGGTGCACCTGACACCGGTCGATGGGGGACATTTGCAAATGCGCTACCGGCGCAATCCCTCACGCACATTGGGAGACGAGCGAGGACGCGCATGAAGCGGCGGACCGCAAAATCGACGGGCAAGGCAACGGCTGCTTCGGTGCAGCTACTGAAGGTGGACGGCATCTCCGCGCCAGTGGAAGTGCGTCGCCACCCGAAGGCGCGTCGTCTCACGTTGCGCGTCAGTCGCACGCAACACGCCGTCATTCTGACCATGCCGCGCAGCTCCGATCTGCGCGAGGCGGATCGCTTTCTGCTGCGCAATCGCGACTGGGTGCGCGAGCGCCTCGAATGCGTGCCAGAGCCCGTGCCGCTCGTCGAAGGCGCCACCTTCCCTCTCCGGGGCGTACCGCATGAAATTGCGATCGAGCCGACACTTCGCGGCGCCGGCGTGGTCGAGATTGCCACGCGCGCGGGTCGGCGCGTTCCTGTCGTCATCGTGCACGGTACGTTGGAGCACGCCCCCCGGCGCCTGCGCGATTGGCTCTATGCCGAAGCCGCGCGCGACCTTCAGACAGCCGTATCACGTTACGCGAAGGCGCTCGGCGTCCGGCCGCTCAGGATCACGCTCCGCGATCAGAAAACGCGATGGGGCTCCTGCTCGAGTGCGGGGCAGCTCTCGTTTTCCTGGCGGCTGCTAATGGCACCGCCGGTCGTTCTCGACTACGTGGCGGCCCACGAGGTCGCCCATCTTGTCCACATGAACCACGGGCCGCGCTTCTGGCGCCTCGTCGACCGCATCATGCCCCGTGCCGGCGAGGCCAAGGCCTGGCTGCGCATTCACGGCATGGATCTTTACCGCTACGATCTCAATCCATGATCCGGGCTTGGCCCTCCTGCCGCAGCCGTTGCCGCGCCTATTCCCATTGCCCGGTTCCGTTGAGGCCCGAAAGGCGCTAATCCAAGGACCATAAGCGCCACGCGCGCAATGATCTGAGGAAGCGCCGCATGCCCCAAGTCATGACCTGCATCGAGGACCTTCGCGTGCTCGCCAAGCGGCGTGTGCCGCGCATGTTCTACGACTATGCCGACTCGGGCGGCTGGACGGAGAGCACCTACCGGGCCAACGAGGAGGACTTCCAGCGCATCAAGCTGCGCCAGCGCGTCGCCGTCGACATGACCAACCGCACGCTCGCGAGCACCATGGTCGGCATTCCGGTCTCGATGCCCCTTGCTCTCGCACCGGTCGGCATGACGGGGATGCAGCACGCCGATGGCGAAATCCTCGCAGCGCGCGCGGCGAACAAGGCCGGCGTTCCCTTCACGCTTTCGACCATGAGCATCTGCTCGATCGAGGACGTGGCCGAGAACACCGACAAGCCCTTCTGGTTCCAGCTCTACGTCATGCGGGACAAGGATTTTGTCAGCCGCCTGCTCGCGCGCGCCAAGGCCGCCGGCGTCTCGGCGCTGGTTCTCACCCTCGATCTGCAAATTCTTGCGCAGCGCCACAAGGATCTGAAAAACGGACTGACCGCGCCGCCGCGGCTCACAATCCCGAACATCATCGACATCAGCATGAAGCCGCGTTGGTGGACGTCAATGCTCGGCACCAAGCGACGCACCTTCCGCAACATCGTCGGCCACGCCAAGGGCGTCAGTGACATGAGCGCGCTCGGCGCTTGGACGGCGGAGCAATTCGATCCGCGCCTGTCATGGGATGAGGTGAAGCGCATCCGCGACGAGTGGGGCGGCAAGCTCATTCTCAAGGGCATTCTCGACGTCGAGGATGCAGAGCTGGCTGCGCAGACGGGGGCTGACGCGCTCATCGTCTCGAATCACGGCGGGCGGCAGCTCGACGGTGCAGTCTCCTCGATCGCCGCACTCCCGGAGATTGTTCAGGCCGTCGGCAATCGCATTGAAGTCCACATGGACGGCGGCATCCGCTCGGGCCAGGACGTGATCAAGGCGATCGCGCTCGGCGCCAAGGGCGTCTACATCGGCCGCGCGTTCACCTATGGCCTCGGCGCCATGGGCGAGGAAGGCGTCACCAAAGCGCTGGAGATCATCCGCAAGGAGCTCGATCTCACCATGGCGCTCTGCGGCCACCGCGACATCCAGGACGTGACATCCGACATCCTGGTGGGTGGCGGCGCGCCTGCGCCGAGTACCGCACTGGGCAGCCATCTGCGCGCCATCGGCTGAAGTTGCATTTGCAGGGGAGGAAGCAGCCTCCCCGAGAGCTCCCAGCCGCGAGCTCGATATCTCGTCCCCACAAACACCAGCGGCGCGGAGCTCGCGCGCCGCGCCGACAAACTATGCTTGGGCACTACCGGGAGAGATTCCCTCCCGCGCCAATCTCAAAACGAAGCAGATCAGGTGCGCGGCGGACCACCGGCACCGGCACCAGCGCCAGCACCTGGACCGCGACCACCCCGGCCTGGGGTCTTGCTGGCGGCAGGCTTGCTCGGGAGGAGGCCCTCACGCTGGAGCTTCTTGCGGGCGAGCTTACGGGCCCGGCGCACGGCCTCGGCCTTCTCTCGCACCCGGCGCTCGGAGGGCTTCTCATAATAGTTACGCAGCTTCATCTCGCGAAAAATGCCTTCGCGCTGCATCTTCTTCTTGAGCGCCTTGAGCGCCTGATCGACGTTGTTGTCGCGAACGAGAACTTGCAAGCGTACCGCTCCTCGTGGGTCTAATGCTGCCGCATTGAATCTGAATGCGCAAATGCCCCCGGTGCAAAGGCATCGGCGGCGGTCTGCGTCGTGGGCGCCTTGTAGCAGAGCCTCAACAGGAAGTCCATCGCCCCCAGAGAGGGTTCCCGTCTCCTCGGCCCGGCCTCTCTCGAGGATCCGCGGCGGAGCCCCTCCATCACTGGGCCGGCCCTATTTCCAGGCCTCGGCACGCCAGTGCGGTGCAGCATCCGGACCGGCGTGGACCTGGGCAGACCGCGTCCCTGCGCCCCCGACTGACGAGCAAGCTAACTGTATGACGCTATTCGCTTGACTGTGAAGCCGGCTCGCATATTACGTGGCGCACTTTTCCTACGACCGAAGTCGTAGTCGGGGGTCGGTCGATCGGGTTTGCATGATGGGTGGCAACGCATGACAAAATCCGCAAAGCTCGAAAACGGCAATGGCACGCGAAAAGGGGGCCGAAGTAACGGCAAGCCCGACGCCCGCCACAGTGAGATCACGCTGAGCCCCGGGTACAAGCCGAGCGAGGACGAGCCGTTCATGAACGAGCGGCATCGCTTGTACTTCAGAACCAAGCTCTTGGCCTGGAAGGAGGACATCCTCCGCCAGACGCGCGAGACGCTCATGGGTCTGCACAACGAGACCAACCAGCACGCCGACCTCGCCGATCGCGCCACGTCCGAAACGGACAAAGCCCTCGAGCTGCGCGCCCGCGACCGCCAGCGCAAGTTGATCGGTAAGATCGATTCGGCCATCGCGCGCATCGACGACGGCAGCTACGGCTATTGCGAGGAAACGGGCGAGCCCATCAGCCTGAAGCGGCTGGACGCGCGGCCCATTGCCACGCTCTCGATCGAGGCCCAGGAGCGCCACGAGCGCCGTGAACGGGTGTTTCGCGAGGATTGAGGCGGCTCACGCAAGGATAATGGCGGCGGAGTGGCGGCCGGGAGGCCATATCTCCGGCGTCGCAATGTATTTGAAATCCCCTCGGCTTGACCGGCCTGGATAAAGACTGCAAGAAGGGCGCGCTTTTTTCCGCACACACCCAACTCAAGGGGGTTAGCTTGTCGCGCCAGTCGTATCTGTTCACGAGTGAGTCCGTTTCCGAAGGTCACCCCGACAAGGTGTGCGATCGCATCTCCGACGAGATCGTGGACCTGTTCTATCGCGAGGGACCGAAAGCGGGCATCGATCCGTGGGTCATCCGCGCCGCCTGCGAGACGCTGGCGACGACGAACCATGTGGTCATCGCCGGTGAGACGCGCGGGCCCGCAACGGTCACCAACGAGCACATCGAGGCCGTGGCGCGCGCTGCCATCCGCGACATCGGCTACGAGCAGGACGGCTTCCACTGGCAGAACGCCAAGGTCCAGATCCTGCTGCATCCGCAATCGGCCGACATTGCGCAGGGTGTCGACTCGGGCGGCAACAAGGAAGAAGGTGCCGGCGACCAGGGCATCATGTTCGGCTACGCGACGCGCGAGACGCCGGACCTCATGCCGGCACCGATCTACTACGCCCACAAAATCCTGGAAGACCTCACCAAGGCGCGCAAGGCCCGCGAAGGCGATGCCGCCAAGCTCGGCCCCGACAGCAAGAGCCAGGTCACTGTTCGCTATGAGGGCGGCAAGCCCGTCGGCGTGACGCAGATCGTCGTCTCGCATCAGCACATCGACGAGACGCTGACGTCCAAGGACGTGCGCGCGATCATCGAGCCGTATGTGCGCAAGACGCTGCCCGATGGCTGGATCGGCAAAGATACAGTCTGGCACATCAACCCGACCGGCAAGTTCTTCATCGGCGGTCCCGATGGCGATGCCGGCCTCACGGGCCGTAAGATCATCGTCGACACTTACGGCGGCGCGGCCCCGCACGGCGGCGGCGCCTTCTCCGGCAAGGATCCGACGAAGGTCGATCGCTCGGCGGCGTACGCTGCGCGCTACCTCGCGAAGAACGTCGTGGCTGCGGGCCTCGCGGACCGCTGCTGCATCCAGCTTTCGTACGCGATCGGCGTCGCTAAGCCGCTTTCGATCTACGTCGACACGTACGGCACGGGCAAAGTGGACGAGGCGAAGCTCGAGGCCGCACTTGCGGAGGTCATGGACCTCTCGCCGCGCGGCATCCGCAAGCATCTCGACCTGAACAAGCCCATCTACGCACGCACTTCGGCCTATGGCCACTTCGGCCGCAAGCCGGACAGCGAGGGTGGCTTCTCCTGGGAGAACACCGATCTCGCCGAGGCCATTAAGAAGGCCGTGTAGTTAGATCGACCGCTTTGAATGCACGAAGGCCCGGGAGGTTCTGCCTCCCGGGCCTTTGTCATTCCCGGATGGATGTCACGCCGCCTTGCGTGTGCGCATGAGCTCGACGAAGCGGTCGAAGAGATAGTGGCTGTCCTCGGGGCCGGGCGAGGCCTCGGGATGATGCTGCACCGAGAACACCGGCTTGTCCTTGAGGCGAATGCCGCAGTTCGTGCCGTCGAAGAGGGAGACATGCGTCTCCTCGACGCCGGCGGGAAGCGTTTCGCGATCGACGGCAAAGCCGTGGTTCATCGAGACGATCTCGACCTTGTTCGTCGTGTAGTCCTTCACCGGATGGTTCGCGCCATGATGCCCCTGATGCATCTTGTGCGTCTTCGCGCCGAGCGCGATGCCGAGCATCTGGTGGCCGAGGCAAATGCCGAAAGTCGGCAGACCCGAAGCCACCAGCTTCTTGATCTCGGGCACGGCGTACTTGCCGGTCGCCGCCGGATCGCCAGGACCATTCGAGAGAAACACACCGTCGGGCTTGCGCGCCAGAATGTCCTCCGCCGAAGCCTGCGCCGGGACGACCGTCACGCGGCAACCCGCGTTGGCGAGGCAGCGCAGGATATTGCGCTTGAGGCCGTAGTCCACGGCGACGACGTGAAACTCCGGGTTCTCCTGGCGCTGATAGCCCTTGCCCCAAACCCAGCGCATTTCATCCCAGCCATAGCTTTGCCCGCTCGTCACCTCGGGCACGAGATCCATGCCGTCCAGACCCGGCCACGCAGCGGCCTCGGCCTTGAGCGCCTCGATGTCGAACTTGCCGTCCGGGCTGTGTGCGATCACGGCGTTCGGCATACCCTGCTCGCGAATGCGCGCGGTGAGCGCGCGGGTGTCCACCTCGGCGATGGCGATGATGCCGCGCGCCTTCAGCCACTGGTCGAGCGTCTCCGCTGCGCGGTAGTTGGACGGCGCCGAAATCGAAGCGCGGAGCACGGCGCCGCGCGCGCCGGTGCGGGCTGCGAGGTTCGACGTCTCGGTGTCCTCAGCATTCGCACCGACATTGCCGATGTGCGGGAAGGTGAAGGTGATGATCTGGGCAGCGTACGAGGGATCCGTGAGGATCTCCTGGTAGCCCGTTATGGCCGTATTGAAGCACACTTCGCCGACAGCCGAGCCGACAGCGCCGAGCCCTCGCCCCGAGATCACCGTGCCATCAGCCAGTACGAGTTTGGCCGTCGCCGGCGGACGGGCCCAGGCGTCAGTGGTCGCAGCCTTGCTGGCGGTGCTCATGAGCGTCACCTTTGATTTGTGGCGCGCCGGGGCGCAGACGAGTTGTATTTAGTGTGCATAGAGGCGGTGCGCTAGTGCGCAGCCGCCCCTGAAATCACATCGATGAGCTTCGGCTCTCAGTAAACGCGAGCCTTCGGCGGTCTAGTAAACGCGAGCCTTCAGCGGTCTAGTAAACGCGAGCCTTCGGCTCGACGTACTTCATCTCGTTGGTCAGCGTGTAGGTGTGCACCGGACGATAGTCGATGAGCACCTCGCACTTCCCGTCGTTGGCCCAGGTGAGCGTGTGCTTCATCCACTCTTTGTCGTCGCGATCGGGATAGTCCTCGCGCGCGTGGGCGCCGCGGCTTTCCTTGCGGTTGTTGGCCGAAATCATGGTCACGGCGGCCTGCGCGATCAGGTTGTCGTACTCGAGCGTCTCGACGAGGTCCGAGTTCCAGATCAGCGAACGATCGGTGACAGCGATGTCGCCCGTCTGCTTCCAGATCTCGACGATCTTCTCCGCACCTTCCTGCAGCACGGGACCATCGCGGAACACGGCGCAATTGGACTGCATGAGTCGCTGCATCTTGTTGCGCAGCGACGCGGTGGACTGGCCGCCCTTGGCATGGCGGAAGCGATCGAGACGCGAGAGCGCGAGATCGGCCGCATCCTTCGGCAGATCCTGATGCGCGCTGCGCGCTTCCGTCGTCTCTGCCGCCTTGAGGCCGGCCGCGCGGCCGAACACCACGAGGTCGATAAGCGAGTTCGAGCCGAGGCGATTGGCGCCGTGCACCGACACGCACGCGGCTTCGCCGATCGCCATCAGGCCAGGGACCACGTGATCGGGATTGCCGCCTTTCAGCGTCAGAACCTCGCCGTGATAGTTCGTCGGGATGCCGCCCATGTTGTAGTGGACGGTCGGAATGACCGGGATCGGCTCGCGGTGCAGATCGACACCGGCGAAGATCTTCGCGCTCTCCGTGATGCCCGGCAGGCGCTCGGCCAGGATCTTCGGATCGAGATGATCGAGGTGTAGGAAGATGTGGTCCTTGTGCGGGCCGACACCACGCCCCTCACGAATCTCGACGGTCATCGAGCGAGATACGACATCGCGCGAGGCGAGATCCTTCACGTGCGGCGCGTAGCGCTCCATGAAGCGCTCGCCATTCGCGTTGGTAAGATAGCCGCCCTCGCCGCGCGAGCCCTCGGTGATGAGCACACCCGCGCCGTAGATGCCGGTCGGATGGAACTGCACGAACTCCATGTCCTGCAGCGGCAGGCCGGCACGCAGCACCATGGCATTGCCATCGCCCGTGCAGGTGTGCGCCGAGGTGCAGGAGAAGTAGGCGCGGCCATAGCCGCCCGTCGCCAGAATGGTCTTCTTGGCGCGGAAGCGGTGAATGGTGCCATCCTCAAGGCAGAGTGCCACGACACCGCGGCAGGCACCGTCCGCGTCCATGATGAGGTCGATCGCGAAATACTCGATGAAGAACTCCGCCGAGTAGCGCAACGACTGGCCATAGAGCGTGTGTAGCATGGCGTGGCCGGTGCGGTCCGCAGCGGCGCAAGTGCGCTGCGCCGGCGGGCCCTCGCCGAACTCGGTGGTCATGCCGCCGAACGGGCGCTGATAGATGCGGCCATCCTCAGTACGGCTGAAGGGCACACCATAGTGCTCCATCTCGTACACGGCCTGCGGCGCATTGCGGCAGAGGTACTCGATGGCGTCCTGGTCGCCGAGCCAGTCGGCGCCCTTGACGGTGTCGTACATGTGCCAGCGCCAGTCGTCCTTGCCCATGTTGCCGAGCGCAGCAGCGACGCCGCCCTGCGCGGCGACCGTGTGCGAGCGCGTCGGAAAAACCTTGGTGATGCACGCCGTCTTGAGGCCGGCTTGCGCGCAGCCGAGCGTCGCACGCAGGCCCGCGCCGCCGGCACCAACGACGACGACATCATAGGTATGATCGGTGGTCGAATAGGCCTTGCCGTTGAGCGCGGGCTTGGCGACAGCGTTGGCTTGAGCGTTCATAGGGTCAGCTCCCGAATGCGAGCTTCAACACCGCCAGAATGCACGTCGCACCGACGGCAATGGCGAAGAAGGTGTTGAGCATGAGGAGCACGATCTTGAGCCCCTCGGCGTGGATGTAGTCCTCGATCACGGTCTGCATACCGAGGCGCATGTGGATGACGCCCGACAGGATCAGCATACCGAGTGCGATCGTCACGACGGGGCTTGAGAGGATATCGCGCGCAGTCTCGTAGTTCGTGCCGACGAGGCGGAGCATGAGAAAGACGGCGAAGACGACGAGGATGAGATTGGCGACACCAGTTACGCGCTGACGCCAGAAGTGATCGGTGCCTTCCTTGGCCGAACCGAGACCGCGGACGCGCGCGAGCGGCGTGCGAATCTGCGCGTCGTTGGGCGAAGGCGTTGGGCGGAGCGTGGTGGTCATGGCAGCGCCCTCTCAGAGCACGTAGGCTGCGATCCACACGAGGATCGTCAGCGAGATCGAGGCGATGAGCGAGCCCCAGCAGAGCTTGTCGACGGTCGCGAGATCGAAGCCGCGGCCCGTGTCCCAGATCATGTGGCGGATGCCGCCGAGCATGTGGTGGAAGAGCGCCCAGGTGTACCCGAAGAGAACGAGCAGGCCGAGCGGGTTTCCGAAGACCCACTTCGCGTAGTCGTAAGCCTCCGGACCGCTCGCCGCCGAGACGAGGTAGAAAGCCAGCAACAGCGTGCCGAAGTAAAGCGCGCAGCCCGTGATGCGATGCACGATCGACATCATCATGTTGATGAGCGGGCTGTAGATCTGAAGATGCGGCGAGATGGGTCGCTGCGTCCCGGCGGATGGCTTGGCGCTGGCCATGCTTTCGGCTCTCGTTAGATTGGGCGCCGTGCCGATACCCGGCGGGCGCCGGAGGACGATCGAAACGGGCCACAATGCCTCTGACAAGGTGAGCGTCCGCCATCCGTTGCCGGACGGCCGCGCTCCACCGTGGCGACAAGGCCCCGATAACGCCCCTGGCCGCCAGAAGGGCTTTTAACGCGGTGCAGCAACCGGGGCAATTGCTGTGTTGGTTCTAAACTGGATTTCTTCTCTGCCGAATCGGCCGGACCTTCAACGGAAAAGACTTGGGCGACAGCTGCCTGCATGGCAGCCATCGCCCATCGGCACCAATGCGCAGGAAAGGTTCCTGCTCAGTGGATCTCTTCCATCTTGCGGAGTGCCGCCTTCAGGATCTCGATATTGAAGCCCGGTGCGCGCGCCTGATCGAGAATCACGGCCTCCTTGCGCGTGAGCAGATCGCAGGCGCCCTTAATCTTGTCGGCCACGGCGTGCGGGATCACGACGGCGCCATGACGGTCGGCGTGGATGAGGTCGTTGTGCTTCACGACCATGCCGTGGACACGAACTTCCTTGCCAAAATCGTGGAGGTGCGTCCAGGCATGGCTCGGCGCGAGTGAGCCGGCCAGGGCGAAGAAGCCCGGCGCCCACTGCGGGATATCGCGGATGCAGCCGTCGGTAATCACACCGACCGAGCCGAGGCCCTTATGCACCGTGCTCTGTACCTCACCCCAAAAGGCGCCGTAGCCTACTTCCGCGCCATCGAGGTCCTGCAGCACCGTGAACGTGGGTACGCCGCCGGAGGCAATGTATTCGTAGTAACCGATGCGCTGATTGCGGGCCGCGTCACCGGTGATCTCGTTCTGATGCGTGGCGCGGACCGTGCCCGTGCGCGCATAGCCGACGACGGCGACGACGTCCGGGAACGGGCACACGAACGGCTTCACCGTATAGCCGTGCAGGCGGCGCTCGGGCGCCACGATCTCGAGAGCATTGCAGATCGTCGGCGTGTCGACGGTCTGTAGAAAGGCGAGCGTTTCGGCAGATACTGTGGTCATGGGCATTTCCTCATTTATCGGATGGACTCGTCTGGAGAGAGCCCCGCCGGCAAACCGCGACGGAAAAAGGCGAAGCACCTCGTCCCGGCAGCCGGCGGACTGAATTACTGAGCGGCGAGCTGGATGCGGCGCTCGTCGACGCCGACCTTGCGCGCCGCTTCCACGATCGCACCCCAGGTGTCCTCGGGTAGCGGCACGCCATTGGCGAGACGCTCGGCCTTGGTGCGCTCCTCGGGCTCGCCGGGAATGAGCACCTCTTCGCCCGCCTTCGCAGGCTTCGCGCCTTTCACGAAGTCGACATAGCGCTGCACATCCTTGGGGAAGAAACCGGACGTGTCGAGCTTGGCCGGATCCACGTAGAACGAGAGCATACCGTTCGAGAATTTGCGGCCCGGCTCGGTCGCGCCCGTGCCGGTGAGAGAGCCCCCGAGCAACTCGCACATGAGCGCCAGGCCCGAGCCCTTGTGATCGCCAAAAGCGCGGATGGCGCCCGTACCCTGGCTGTGATTGCGCAGGCCTGTCGGCGTGTAGTCGCCATAGAGCACATGCGGATCGTTGCTGACCTTCCCATCCGGGCCAATCAGCGCGTCCTCGGGAAGTGCCTTGCCGCCGAACGAGGCGTTGAGCACTTTGCCTTCGGCGACGACCGACGTCGCGAAGTCGAGGATCACGGGCGTCTTGCCTGGACGCGGCACACCGACGCAGTAGGGCGCCGTCGAGAAGCGTCGCTCGGTCGCCCCGAACGGCGCGACGAGAATGCTGCCCGCCGCATTGACGAAATGCACCGACACGAGACCTTCGGCCGCCGCCATCTCAGCCCAGTCGCCGACGCGACCGATATGTCCGACATCCCGCAACGCCACGCAGGAAAGGCCCATTTCCTTGCACTTCTTGATGCCCAGTGCGACGGCTTGCGGCGTAATGGTCTGGCCGAAGCCGTACTGGCCATCGACGACCGCGATGACGGGCGTCTCGGAAACGATCTTGATCTCGCGATCCGCGATAAAGGCACCTTCAGCCTTCCATTGCAGATAGCGGGGCACGCGCTGGACGCCGTGACTGTCGTGGCCGGTCAGGTTCGCGATCACGAGATACTTGCCGATGCGCTTGCCCTCGGCCTCCGAGCAGCCGGCCTTGATGAAGATGTCGCGCACGAGATCCTCGAGCGCCTGCGCCTTGATGCGGATCATTCGTCCTCCCGGAGGTGTCGGCTTGGATAGGAATTTCCCCCCTCCATCGCATAACGGGAGGTGATGGGTCTACTGGGGAGAGGCGCCCGCAGATGGAGAGGGGACCTGCACGAATCGAGAGGGTGAAACTGTAGTGGTCCAGAAACTGTAGTGGTCCACTTGGAGGCGACGGCCGGAATTGAACCGGCGTACGCGGATTTGCAGTCCGCTGCGTCACCACTCCGCCACGTCGCCCCATCATCGAACCACCGCCACTGGCGCGTCGATGAAATTGTGCGTCCGGGTGAGCCCCGGCTGCAAACGGCTACCGGGCGCGACGCACGGGCGACCCTCTAGCACAGCCCCCTTACCGAGCGCAAATAGGCACACACCCCACCGAGCGGCGATCCGCGAATGCCACCTCTCGACGACGTGAGCTGACCGACGCCACAATCATCGGCTAGAGTGTGGAAATGCTTCAGTCCCGCGCCGATATCGTGGTCCGCAAATCGCAAACGCGCGATGCGGAAGCTCTGGCGGAGCTTTTCGGCCAATCCTGGCGGCTCGCCTACACGGGCATCATTCCCCACACCCATCTCGAAGGCATCATCCGCCGGCGCACGGTCGAGTGGTGGCGCAGCGTCACGAGCCGCAGCGAAGGCATGCTCATCCTCGAGGTCAGCGGGAAGGTGGCGGGCTACACCACCTTCGGCCGGGCGCGCTCGAAAGGCCGCTTCCAGGGCGAGATCTACGAACTCTACGTCACGCCGACACATCAGGGCCTCGGCTTCGGCGAGCATCTCTTCGAAGCCGCACGCCATGCGCTCGACACGCGGCGGCTTTCAGGCCTCATCGTCTGGGCATTGGCCGAGAACGATCAGGCTTGTCACTTCTACTGGCGCCGGGGCGGACGTCCGATCGCACGCCTCTTCGATGCCCTCGGTGACGCGAAGGTCGAGCGCATCGCCTTCGGCTGGCGCTGAGCCGAAAGCGAAAAGGGCCGGGCACCGAGCCCGACCCTCTTTGTCCAGCGTGAAGCCTAAGACGCGAAGCCAGAGATCAGCCCTTCGAGAGGCACTTCTTCTGCTTCGTGCTGTAGTACTTCATGGTGCCACAACGGCCCGGGCCAGCCTTCGCGGCTTTCTTCGCCGGCTTCTTGGCGGCCTTCTTCTTAGCAGGCTTCTTGGCAACCTTCTTCTTCGCCACTTTCTTCTTGGCGGCCTTCTTCTTCGCTACGAGCTCGACCACGCTATCCGACGTGATCTTCGTTGCCGGCGCAACCGCGGGTGCAGCCTGAACCGAAGAGAACAGGAACGCGCTGAGCGCCCCGGCCAGTGCCAGCTTCGCGAACTTCATGACAATTCCTCCACAGTGAGCATAGAGCTTGCAAGCAAGGCACCGTAGCTGCTGCAGGTCTAAGCCCCCATCCGCACCGGTGCCGAGCACACCCTTGCATTTTATTCTGAGCTTAGGAAGCAACACAGAATATATGTTCAATATAAACCACCTTCGTGTCGAGATAGTCACACATCTTCCGTGCCCGTCTACTTGAATGGTTGTTAATCTGCCACATGAACGCTTGTTAATCTTGGACTGGGACGCCAGTAAGACAGTTGTGCTATAGATGATGTTGCTGCACTGCCGCAAATACCGGATAGCCTATGTCGCACAACACTTTCGGCCATCTTTTCCGTTTCACGACCTGGGGCGAGAGCCATGGGCCCGCCCTCGGCTGCATCATCGACGGCTGCCCGCCGGGCGTCGCCCTCGATGCCGAGGACATTCAGGTCTACCTCGACCGCAGAAGGCCGGGGCAGTCCCGCTACACCACACAGCGGCGCGAGCCCGATGCGGTAAAGATTTTGTCCGGTGTCTTTGACGACGACGCAGGCCAGCAGGTCACGACGGGCACACCGATCTCGCTCATGATCGAGAATACGGATCAGCGCTCGAAGGATTACGGAGAAATCGCCGAGAAATTCCGCCCCGGCCACGCGGACTACACGTATTCCACCAAGTACGGCATTCGCGACTATCGCGGCGGCGGGCGCTCATCGGCACGCGAGACGGCGGCACGCGTTGCAGCGGGTGCTGTCGCGCGGGCGGTACTCGACGGCGTCACGATCCGCGGCGCGCTCGTGCAGATCGGTGGTCGTGCCATCGATCGCTCACGTTGGAATTGGGCGGAAGTCGACAACAATCCGTTCTTCTGTCCGGATGCGGAAACAGCAGCCCAATGGGCGGACGACCTCGACGCGGTGCGCAAGGCGGGCTCATCGCTCGGCGCCGTCATCGAGATCGTTGCGGAAGGCGTGCCTGCTGGCTGGGGCGCTCCCATCTACGGCAAACTCGACCAGGATCTGGCATCGGCGATGATGAGCATCAACGCTGTCAAAGGTGTCGAGATCGGCGATGGTTTTGCCGCCGCCGCGCTCACGGGCGAAGCCAACGCCGACGAAATGCGCGCCGGCAACGACGGCAAGCCCGTGTTCCTGTCAAACCATGCAGGCGGCATTCTGGGCGGCATCTCGACGGGACAGCCGGTCGTCGCACGCTTTGCCGTCAAGCCGACATCGTCGATCCTGCAGCCGCGCCGTACCGTCGATAAACACGGCAACGACACGGAGATCATCACCAAGGGCCGCCATGATCCGTGCGTCGGCATTCGCGCCGTGCCCGTGGGCGAAGCGATGATGGCGCTGGTGCTCGCTGATCACTTCCTGCGCCACCGCGCGCAATGCGGCTAAGCCCTGCCGGGAACATTTCCCAGCGAGCGCAGGAACACGCCGAACGTCAGCAGGCCCTCGGGCCATGGGCCATGACCGGACGCCGTGTTGAGGTGTCCTGCATTGGCGATGATCGAGACATCCGCGCCCCACGCGGCGCCGAAGGCCTGCGTGCGCTCGATGGAGCAATAAGGATCATCCGAGCTGCCGATCATGCGCGCGGGAAACGGTAGCGGCACCATAGGCACGGGCGTGAAGCCCCCTCCCTTCGCCGGCCATGTATCCGTGCCTTCGAGATCGGGCGGTGCCACGAGAAATGCCCCCATGAGGCGGCTCGGCACGAGGCGCGGCGCGGCGTGCACCACTGCGGAAACACCGCAACTGTGGGCAACCAGCACCACGGGACGCGCAGCCTTGGCCACTTCCTCTACAATGCGCTCGACCCAGTCGGCGAGGCGCGGCGTATCCCAGTCCGCCTGCTCGATGCGCCGCGCGGTCTTGAAATGGCGCTCCCAGCGCGATTGCCAGTGATCCGGGCCGGAGTTCGTCCAGCCCGGCACGATCAGCATGTCGATTTCGGAGGTCCGCATGGGGAGAACTATAGACGAGCTGTCAAGTCTGCTGCCACACCGCTGGCCGTAGATCAGCCTCCATTCATCGCGAGAATTGGCTGACCACGCCGAGCCCGCCTTCTATACTCCGCGCCCATGAACACAGCGATCATGCCAGCAGACGAAACCGCGCCTAACGGGCGCATCACCGTGCCTGACGGCGAGCCCGTGCCCGTCGGCAAGGGCAGCCATGTCTATCTCGTGGATGGCTCGGGCTATATCTTCCGTGCTTTCTTCCAAGGGCAGAATATTCGAGCGAAACAGGATTCGTATTTTTTGCGCTCGGATGGCGTACCCACCGGAGCGGTGCATCTATTTTGCAGCATGCTTTGGAAATTAATCAGAGAGTCCAAGGCGACTAGTGATCCAACGCACATCGCTGTCATTTTCGATGCCTCACGCGCCAACTACCGCAACGACATCTATCCGGACTACAAGGCCCACCGGCCACCGCCGCCTGAGGATCTCATCCCGCAATTTCCGCTCATTCGCGGCGCCGTGAAGGCGTTTAACATCGCCTCCATCGAGCAGGAGGGCTTCGAGGCCGACGACCTCATCGCAACATATTCAAAGGCGGTGCTTGCTGCCGGTGGAGATGTAACCATCGTCTCATCCGACAAAGACCTCATGCAGCTCGTAAAGCCTGGCGTGGCAATGTACGACGCAATGAAGGATCAAACGATTGGTCGCGAAGAGGTCATCGAGAAGTTTGGACTTCCGCCGGAACATGTCGTTGATATCCAATCTCTCGCCGGCGACTCGACGGACAACGTACCTGGCGTCCCCGGCATCGGCATCAAGACGGCCGCAGACCTCATACGCGAATACGGCGATCTGGACTCCCTTCTGGCTCGCGCCAGTGAGATCAAGCAGCCCAAGCGCCGCGATAAGTTGATTGAATTCGCCGAGCAGGCGCGCATGAGTCGAGAACTCGTGCGCCTCAAGGACGACGTACCAGTCGAAGTGCCGCTAGAGAAGCTGGGTTTACAGCCGCAGCTCCCCGATCCGCTGCTCGCATTCTTGCGAGCGATGGAGTTTCGCAAGCTTACCGAACGAATTGCGAAGGGCCTCGGCGTTGATGCGCCGCCCTTCGAACATTCTTCAGAGAGTGTCAAGCCATCCGCCGCCTCCAAGAAGAAGGCCGACGACACCGCGGCCGCCAAAGCGGGCGCGGAAACACCCGCGGCCGGCGTCGAGTTCAATCGCGCCGCTGCGCGGCACCCCAAGATCGATCGCTCGTCGTATGAGACCGTGCGCGACCTCGCGCGCCTCGCAGCCTGGGTTGCATTGGCGCGCGAAGTTGGCCACGTCGCCTTCGATACCGAGACGACAGGCCTCGATGCCATGACGGCCGATCTCGTCGGCTTCTCGCTCGCGACAGAGCCTGGCAAAGCCTGCTACGTGCCGCTCGGCCACACGACCGGCAATGCCGATCTCTTCGGTTCGGGTGGTCTCGTCGAAGGCCAGATGAACACGCGCGCGGCCCTCGATGTGCTGAAGCCCCTGCTCGAGGATCCGAGCATTCTGAAGATCGGGCAGAACCTCAAATACGACTGCCTCGTCATGCGTCGCTACGGCATCCGCATCACGTCCATCGACGATACGATGCTGATCTCCTACGCCCTCGATGCGGGCAAGGGCCTGCAGGGCATGGACGCGCTTTCCGAGCGTCATCTCGGGCACACGCCGCTCGCCTTCACGCAGGTGATCGAGCACGCGCCGCCCGCCAAGAAGAAGTCCGATCGCACGTTTGCGGGCGTCCCCATCGACAAGGCGACGGAATACGCGGCCGAGGATGCGGACGTAACGCTGCGGCTCTGGCTCGCGCTGAAGCCACGCCTCGTCGCCGAGCGCATGACTACCGTCTACGAAACGCTGGAGCGGCCACTGCTTCCGGTGCTCGCGAACATGGAAGCGGCCGGCGTGAAGGTCGATCGCACCATCCTCTCTCGGCTCTCATCGAGCTTCGCACAGGGCATTGCACGGCTCGAAGAGGAAGTGCAGGCGCTCGCGGGACGTCCCTTCAATCTCGGCAGTCCGCGACAGCTTGGTGAGTTGCTGTTCGATCAGCTCAAGCTGCCCGGTGGCAAGCGCACGAAGTCCGGACAGTGGGAAACGCGCGCCGGATTGCTCGACGATCTCGCCGCCAACGAGGAACTGCCGCCCGACGCGCGCAAGCTCATCAACACGATGCTCGAATGGCGCCAGCTTTCGAAGCTCAAGAGCACGTACACCGACGCGCTGCCGCTGCACATTCATCCCGATACCGCGCGCATTCACACGAGCTACGCGCTGGCTGCGACCACCACGGGACGTCTCGCCTCGACGGATCCGAACCTGCAGAATATTCCGGCGCGCACGAAAGAGGGCCGAGAGATCCGCACGGCTTTCATCGCCGAGAACGGCGCCCAGCTCATCTCCGCCGACTACAGCCAGATCGAGCTGCGCGTGCTCGCGCATATCGCCGACATTCCGCAACTCAAGAAAGCCTTCGCCGACGGTCTGGACATTCATGCCATGACGGCGTCGGAAATGTTCGGTGTGCCGGTGAAGGACATGCCGAGCGAAACGCGGCGGCGCGCCAAAGCCATCAACTTCGGCATCATCTACGGCATCTCGGCATTCGGCCTCGCGAACCAGCTCGGCATATCGCGGCAGGAAGCGGGTGATTACATCGCCACCTACTTCCAGCGCTTTCCCGGCATTCGCGATTACATGGAGCGCACTAAGAAGTTTGCGCGCGAGAGTGGTTACGTTGAGACCGTTTTCGGCCGGCGCATCCACTATCCCGAGATCAATACCAAGAACCCCTCCATGCGCGGCTTCCTCGAACGGGCGGCGATCAACGCGCCCATCCAGGGCTCGGCTGCCGACATCATCCGCCGCGCCATGATCCGCATGCCGGGCGCCATCGCGCGTGCGGGCCTCGGCCACACGACCATGCTGCTGCAGGTGCACGACGAGCTGATCTTCGAAGTGCGCGACGGCGAGGTGGAGAAGGCCCTCCCCGTCGTGCGAGAGGTCATGGAGACGGCCGCCGAGCCAGCCGTGAAGTTCTCGGTCCCCATTCACGTCGATGCCAAGGCGGCAGCCAACTGGGAAGCGGCGCATTAGGGCAGACCATCAGGTTGCATTGCCCTAGGTTTTCGGACCAATTAGGTCCGCGCCCCGGACATGGCACCCGGGCCTTGCACCTATGGCCCAATGGCTGACATCGTTCTAAAGAACATGCACGCCACGGAGCGCTTTTGCGCGACGACAAAGAATATGGAAACGACCCGATGCTCGAACGCCTGAAGTGCGACATTCTCATTCTGGGCTCCGGCGGCGCTGGCTTGTTTGCCGCCCTCCACGCCTATCAGGCGAACCCCGATCTCGACATCGTCGTTGCCACCAAAGGCCTCGTCGGGAAGTCCGGCTGCACGCGCATGGTACAGGGCGGGTATAACGTCTCGCTCATCCCCGGCGACAGCGTCGAACGCCACTTCATGGATACGATCGAGGGCGGCAAGTGGCTCCCCAACCAGGAGCTGGCGTGGCGCCTCGTCGAAACGGCGGTGGAGCGCGTGCGCGAGCTCGAGAACGAGGTCGGCTGCTTCTTCGACCGCAATTCGGACGGCTCACTCCACGGCAAGGCCTTCGCCGGCCAGACCTTCGACCGCACCGTGCACAAGGGCGACCTGACCGGCATCGAGATCATCAATCGGCTCATGGAGCAGGTCTGGAAGCGGCCCATCCGCCGCCTCGAGGAGCATCGTGCCGTAGCTCTCATCCCGACCAAGGATGGCTCAGCCCTCTCCGGCGTGCTCATGATCGATGTGCGCACGGGTAACTTCCGCTTCATCGAAGCCAAGGCCGTGCTGCTCGGCACGGGCGGCGGCCCGACCATGTATCTCTATCACACGCCCTCCGGCGACAAGAGCATGGACGGCATCGCCATGGGCCTGCGCCTCGGCCTCGGCTTGCGCGACATGGAGATGGTGCAGTTCCATCCGACGGGTGTGCTCGCGGGCAAGGAAACCCGAATGACCGGCACCATCATCGAGGAGGGCCTGCGCGGCGCAGGCGGCTATCTGCTCGATGGGAACGAGCAGCGCTTCATGTTCAACTACGATCCGCGCGGCGAGCGCGCGACGCGCGATCTCGTCTCGCAATCCATGTACCGCGAGATGCAGGCCGGCCGCACGACGCCGAACGGCGGATTGTACATCTCCATGGGCCATCTCGGCCGTGAGAAGGTCGCGAAGCAGTTCAAGGGCATGGTCGAGCGCTGCGCCGATTGCGGTTTCGATCTCGCGGGCGGCCTCGTCGAGGTCGTGCCGACAGCGCACTATCTCATGGGCGGCATTCTCTGCGACGTCGACACGAAGACGGAACTGCCCGGCCTCTTCGTCGCGGGCGAGGATGCAGGCGGCATTCACGGCGCCAATCGCCTCGGCGGCAATGGCGTTGCCAACTCGACGGTCTTCGGCGGCATTGCCGGTGATGTCATGCCCGGTTGGATCGCGAAGAACCCCGGCCATCGCCCGCCGGACGAGGCGCTCATCGCGTTCGAGATGGAACGCGCGCTACATCCCTTCACGAAAGCGCGTGGCGACATCAACAGCATCCGCGAGGATCTGCTCAATCTCATGTGGGACGACGTCGGCATCATCCGCGACGCCGATGGCCTGAAGCGCGGGCTCGCGCATCTCGAAACAATGGAAATCGAGCTGCTTTCGTCCGGCATTTCGGATCGCAGCCGCGCCTTCAATCTCACGTGGCACGACTGGCTCAATCTCCGCAGCCAGATCGAGGTTTCCAAGGTGATTGCGCTCGCGGCGCTCCAGCGCGAGAACAGCCGCGGCGCCCATTACCGCGATGATTTCAAGGATGCGGGCGCACTCGAAACGTCCGCCTACACAGTCGTGCGCCAGCAGGGCGACAAGCTCGACGTCACGAACGAGCCCGTGAAGTTCACGATCGTGAGCCCCGGCGAGACGCTGCTCAAGGAGACGCAGGCGGCGGAGTAGGCGGTCGCGGCCGCCTATTCCTTGAAGATCACGGTCTGACCGTCGGATCTGTCTGGTTCGATCCGCACGACATCACGATAGGCGGTGCAGTTTCCCTGCCCGGTGGCTTGACTTGTACCGGGCGGCGCCGGCGTGAACGAGGAAACCGTGCACAGCGATGTATTCATGCACATGAGAAGACAACTGAGCGGCTGATCCGCCGGTCCCGTCTTGATCATCTCCCCCACGACAAGCGCGTGCGTGCGTGTCATGTAGCCGAAGCGTAACGGCGCAACGACTGACTTCACGGCAGCGGATGCAGGCTTGGCCGGGACGCTTGCCGCCACGGTCTTCGGCTCCGGCTGAGCCTGCCCCGGCCCTCCCTCGTAGGCCACCGGAAGCGAGACGGCGAGATTGCTGTGCACACCCGAGCGCCAACGCGTATCCACTGTGCGCTTTGTCACCGCGCTGAACATCTGGCAGGCGCTCGTGAGCGGCGGGATGCCACCATACTGATAGCCGACGCAGCCCGCGGTCTCATCACAGGTCTTGCGGCACGCTTCGACATCCGCCGAGGGCACCGTCGAGATGATCGTACCATCGAGGCGTGTGTGCACGCGGAAGGCGTAGTTTCCGGGCGCGGCGGGAGCCGCCGGCGACTTCACCGCAGCCGACGCGCGTGGCACCGGCGGCGTTTGCGCAGGCGGTGTGGGCTGAGGAACGGGCTGCGGCAGGGCAACCGGCGGCGGATTGATGCGCGGTGTCGGTTGTGTCTGTGGGGGTTCCGTCCGTGGCCGCGCCGGACCGGCGCCGTCATTCCAGCCGAGTGAGACGATCTGCACGCGGTGGTCGCGCGGCGGGTGCGTTTCCGAGCCGCCTGCGCCGCCGATCGAACCGACGGCTGCTATGGCCTCGTCGTGGCTCGCGCCCATGCGTCCGAGGATGAAGCCCGCGTAGCGGTCCGCCTCGAGCTCGACGCGGTGGTTCTGCCCTGCGAAATCGAGATGCCCCGCAATGTGATGCCCGACCTCGTGAGCGATCACGAACACCAGCGACCAATACTGCTGGGTCTTGGCCCCCAACTCCCGCATGAAGGTCGAGTTGTAGAAGATATAGCGCTGTCCATCCTCGCCGATCTGCGCCTCGGCGTTTGCCGTCTCTGCACTGGCCCGCACTTGAATGCGATCGGCGACGCCCGGTATGCCCGTCGCGGCCAGAATTTCACGGAATGTAGTGGCGGCTTCCCGATCGGATTCGAAACTGCGCCTGATGCGGGGAGCGGTCGGCCCGTGCAGGCCTCTCAGCTTCTTGCCGCTCGTCTCGTGATCGATGATGAACTGCGCATCAGCCGGGCCGGTCAAGGCAATGAACGCCAAGCCGGCTGCGAGTGCGCTCCAAAGGCGCGATCGCATGGCAACCCCCAATATCCGGAACCCAATTGACTGGCAAATCTAGCCAATTCCTCCGCCGCTGGCTACCCGCAGGAGCGTGTCAGCAGGCCGCGCAGGGAAGTGTTGTGAAGCCTGAGGCCCGCGCTTAAGGTGCCTCGCACCAAACAAAAATCCTGGCAGGATCGAGCACGCGCCGGGGCGCCGCAGCAGGCAACTCGCGCGTCGCTTGTGGAATGCGAGCAACATCAGTCCAGCTTGAGCAGAGAGGAAGACATGGCATTCGATCCCAACCGTAAAGACATGATCATCGGCGTCGTCGGTACGGGAACCATGGGCCGGGGTATCGTTCAGGTCTCGGCGCAGGGTGGCATGAATGTCATCGCCTATGACGAGAAGCCGGGCGCGGCGCAGGCGGCCAAGGACTTCATCGCGAAGCTGCTCGGCTCGCAGGCCGAAAAGGGCCGCATCTCTCACGAGGAAGTCGAGGCAACCCTCGGGCGCATCACCGTCAGCAGCAATCTTGCCGATATGGCGAAGGCGCACTGCGTCGTTGAAGCGATCTTCGAGCGCCTCGACATCAAGCAGGAGATGTTCGCCCGCATCGACGAGATCTGCGGCCCCGAAACCATCATCGCCACGAACACCTCGTCGCTCCCCGTGACGGCCATCGCCGCAAAGTCGAAGCAGGCTGGCCGCATTGGCGGTATGCACTTCTTCAATCCCGTGCCGCTCATGAAGCTCGTCGAGATCATCCCCGGTCTCAAGACCGAGCCCTGGGTGACGGAAGCGCTCATGATCATCGGCCGGCGCATGACGCGCGAGCCCGTGCTCTGCGTCGACAGCCCCGGCTTCCTCGTCAATCACATCGGCCGCGGCATGGGTCCGGAATGCCAGCGCATTCTGATCGAGGATATCGCGACCTTCTACGAGATCGACCGGATCATGACGGGTGCTCCCGGCTTCCGCATGGGGCCTTACACGCTTTCGGACCTCGTCGGCATCGACATCGGCTCGGCGGCCATGGAGTCCATGTACCAGCAGTTCTACCAGGAACCGGCCTACGCACCCTCGCCGCTCATGTCACTGCGCGCGGCCGGCGGCCTGCTCGGCCAGAAGACCGGCCAGGGCTGGTACAAATACGACGGCGGCAAGAAAGTCGAACCGGAAGCGCGCCCGACACCGTCGACGATGCCGAAGTCTGTCTGGGTCCGCCCGAGCGAGCACAATCAGGATCTGCAGGCGCCATTCATCGAGTATCTCAAGAGCACCGGCGTCACATTGGAGAGCGGCGATGCGCCGAGCAAGGGTGCGCTGATCATCATCACGCCCGTCGGCTATGACGTGACGACCGCCGTCGCCGAGCTGAAGCTGGACGGTGCGCGCACCGTCGCGGTCGATCTCCTGTTCGGCCTCAAAGGCCCCCGCACGGTGATGGTCTCGCCCGCGACTGATCCGGCATTCCGCGATCAGGCCCATGCCCTCATGGGGCATGATGGGCAAGCGGCTATCGTGATCAACGACAGTCCGGGGTTCGTCGCGCAGCGTGCCGTTGCCGCGCTCGTGAATGTCGGCTGCAACATCGCGCAGCGCGCCGTTGGCGTGCCCGCCGACATCGACAAAGGTGCCAAGCTCGGTCTCGGCTATCCCTTTGGGCCCATCGAATGGGGCGACCGCATCGGACCAGGACGCGTTCTCTTCATTCTCGAGCGCCTGTACGCGTTCTACAACGACCCGCGCTACAAGCCTTCTCCCTGGCTCAAGCGGCGCGTCATGCTCGGCCTCCCGCTCTCGACGCCGGAAGGCATCGTGCGTAGCTGAACTCCCCTGGGGGGGCGGGGACTCGGCGCGCGCGGGGGGTGT
>JAEZRM010000122.1 GCA_023412805.1 Pseudomonadota bacterium
GGGAAGCCCTCGGGCGGTCATGCCGTCCCTTGGCACTTCCCGCCACTTCCTCCCACGTACAAGCCGCAAGGTATTTAGAACGCCGTCAGGAGTCAAACATTTGTCGGCCTTTAGACGCCTCCGGAAACGTCGAAAACCGCAGGGCGATCGCGCGGGTGGATGTCGCGGACGCAAGCCCACAGCTTTTCCACCGACCGATGGGTCGCGGCAACTATTTGGGGGTGATGGCCCCCTCGCGAGAGGCACTCGCGCGGCGAGAAGATCACAGGTTTTCCACAGACCTTCGATCGTGCATCCCAGAGGCCTTCGAGTGGACCAACAGGTTTCCCACAGGCCTCGACAGGGCACAGGTTTTCCACAGGCCCTCGAGCGGCCGAGGCGTCCTGCCGCCCCGCGCGCGAACCCGCGGATGCGAGCCCCTCGGGGCCTCGGGCTCTGGCCCTCACGGCCCGAGGCGACTCCGTCCCGAGTCTCGGAGGATCCGCAGGTCCGCGCGGAAGACTTCCCCTGTGCGCCGACGGCGAAGGCGTCTTCCGTCAGGGGGCTCGCTTCACGACGGAGAGCGTCTCGGCCACGCCGCGCATCTCGTCGAGGGCCTTCGCCTGGCGCGTCGCCTTGACGAGGACCTCGGCCGTCATCCGGTTCTCCTTCGGATCCAGCGGCTCGGCCGCGAAGAAGAACCCGCCCTTCGGCGAAGTCTTGCCACGCCACTCCATCGGTCGCCCGAGGAGCTTTCCGGCCACCGTCGCGTCGGCCCCTTCGGGGACCTTCTTCTCCTCGGCTTCGGAGATCGAGACGCTGATGCTCCCTGCATAGAGCGAGAGCGGCCGGAGCTTGTAGAGACGGGCGCCGGTCCCGGACGGAACCGAGACGTAGTCCGCAGGCACGGTGACCGCGAGCTCCGTCTCCGGAGGCACTTCGGCGATCTTGCGCTTGCCGGCGGCGCGTTCGAGCTTTCGTGGCCCCGGCGCGATCGTCGCCGCAATGCGCTCCGCAAGGCGCGTGCAGCCCACCAGATCGGAGCCGGTCGCGTTCCGGACCATCTCGCCGCGCACGTAGAAGCCGACCGACTCGAGCGTGCCGTCATCCTGCGCGAGGAGCAGCGCGAGCACGAGCGCCGTGTCCTTGCCCGGCGGCGCGTTCGGTTGCGGCGGACGCGCTGCATACGCACGCAGCTTCGTCGGGCCCGCGCCGATCTCCACCGGAACGACGTCGAGCGGCTCCTCACTCGGGAACGTCGCCTTCAGGAACTTCGGCGCCTCCACGTCGAGCGACCCAGGCTTGGCCTTCGCATCGACCTCCGGCTCGTACAGATCCGGATCGAGCTGGAACGTCTCGCGAGCGACGATCGCGAGCGAGACGCCCTCCTTCTTGGCAGGCGACTCGACGATGACGCGCGACTCCTCCTCGATCGCAGGCGCCTCGGGCTGCGCCGCAGGGACCTTGGCCCCAGGCGGCGGCCGGACGAGCAAGCGACCTCCGAGCAGCTCGCTCATCTCCGCATCGGCGGCAGGCCTCGAGAGCTTTCCACACTTCGCTGCACGCGCCTTGCCGATCACGAGCGGCTTCGCCGGTGCGCGGACACCGGGCTCGGCGCGACGATCACGAAGCACGTTCGGAGAGAGGTCGGCCGGCACCGCGACCTCGGGCTCCGGCGCCGGGGCGGCAGGCCCTTTGGCGACAGGCTTGGGCGCGCCTCCACACGCGCACAGGAGGACGAAGGCGAGAGCGGTTAGCGACGGGCGAAGGTACGACAGCGACATCGGCTATCGAGATCTACGCCCGGTGACGGAGTTGTCATCCAGCATCGACCGACAAAGCTCGACCGGAGCTGGCTGACGCTCGCGTACGATGCCGGAGACGTGCACGCGATGATCGTTCGAATCGGAACCGTTCATCGGCGCGGTCGATGCCGTCGGCCCTCACTCCATCGAGACGAAGTGCTTCGTCCTCGGCGTGCCGTTCGTCGGGGAGACGTCCACGCCTACGCCCGTCATGCGAGCGTGAACGATCGCGCATGGGAAGGAGCGCTCGAGCCGCTCTGGAAGAAGGTCGCTGGTTGACGTCGCGACTTCCGTCCGCACACCGGCGCGACGAGCTGGAGCGTCGGGGCCGGACTGAAATAGCGCCATAACGCGACGCTCGCGCTCGCATCCAGCCGAAGAGGACATACGGATGATGCATGCCATCTCGCCCTCCGGTTTCGGACGGCGAGCGAGGATCCGGTGACGACGACAGCGCCGTCGTCCGCCGAATTCCGCTTGCCATGACTGTCGCACTCGAAGTCGTCGCCGCGCTCCGAGCGCGCAGACGAGACGCCCAGCCCGCCCCCCACGAAGGCGATGAGGCGGGAGCGTCGACCGCCCGATCGGACAGGCTTCCTACCGCTTGACGCCGCCACGGCCGGCGCCCGTCTTGGCGCGCGCAGCGGAGGTCTTGGTCTTGCTCGCCGTCGAGGCGCTCCGCTTGGAGGCAGCGCGAGACGACGAACCGCGTGACGCCTTCGCCTTCTTCGGTGCATCGGCGTAGGGATCGTAGAAGGCGTCCGGGGCGAGCGCGCCGTCCTTGCCGGCGAGCGCCTCCATCTTCTTCAGCTCGTCGCGCATCTTCGCGGCGCGCTCGAAATCGAGGTTCTCCGCCGCGCTGAACATCTCCGC
>JAEZRM010000012.1 GCA_023412805.1 Pseudomonadota bacterium
AGCTAACGCATTAAGCGCCCCGCCTGGGGAGTACGGCCGCAAGGCTAAAACTCAAAGGAATTGACGGGGGCCCGCACAAGCGGCGGAGCATGTTGCTTAATTCGACGCAACGCGAAGAACCTTACCAAGGTTTGACATCACCCGGACCGGTCTAGAGATAGGCCTTCCCTTTTGGGCTGGGTGACAGGTGGTGCATGGCTGTCGTCAGCTCGTGTCGTGAGATGTTGGGTTAAGTCCCGCAACGAGCGCAACCCTTGTCCTGTGTTGCCAGCGCGTAATGGCGGGGACTCGCAGGAGACTGCCGGGGTCAACTCGGAGGAAGGTGGGGACGACGTCAAGTCATCATGCCCCTTATGTACAGGGCTTCACACATGCTACAATGGCCGGTTCAGAGGGCTGCGATACCGTGAGGTGGAGCGAATCCCTTAATGCCGGTCTCAGTTCGGATCGGGGTCTGCAACTCGACCCCGTGAAGTTGGAGTCGCTAGTAATCGCAGATCAGCAACGCTGCGGTGAATACGTTCCCGGGCCTTGTACACACCGCCCGTCAAGTCACGAAAGTCGGTAACACCCGAAGCCCATGGCCCAACCGTTCGCGGGGGGAGTGGTCGAAGGTGGGACTGGCGATTGGGACTAAGTCGTAACAAGGTAGCCGTACCGGAAGGTGCGGCTGGATCACCTCCTTTCTAAGGAGCTACCAACCCTCGTCCGCTGGTGTTTGCTGGTGGGTGGGTGGTTCAGGTGCCACGCCATCGCCGTCCGTGTGGTGGGTGGTTGCTCATGGGTGGAACATTGACGAAAGAGCTTCTTGGTCTTGCTGGTGTCAGTACCTGCCGGCTCGCACGATCCTCTCGGGGTGCGTGCGGGTGGTGGTGGAACATCACGGGTGAGGTCTGGGGGGCTTGTCGAGCACACTGTTGGGTCCTCAGGTCACCGGCCACCGGTTGGTGGGGTGCCTGGTACGGGCCGGTCCTTGGACCACGAACCGTTTCGTCTGCGCTCTTGTATGAGGGTGTGGGTGGGGTAGGCGGGTCTGGTGGGGTCGGGGTCGTTGGTTGTTTGAGAACTGCACAGTGGACGCGAGCATCTTTGTAAAGATCAAGACGCACCCTTTCGGGGGTGTGGTTCTTGGTTCTCTGCAGTTTTGTTGTTTTTGTTGAAGTTTTTAAGGGCACAGGGTGGATGCCTTGGCACTAGGAGCCGAAGAAGGACGTGGTAGCCTGCGATAAGCCTCGGGGAGCTGGCAAACGAGCTGTGATCCGAGGGTTTCCGAATGGGGGAACCCCGCACGAGTCATGTCGTGTGACCCGCACCTGAATATATAGGGTGTGTGGAGGGAACGTCGGGAAGTGAAACATCTCAGTACCGACAGGAAGAGATATTCCGTGAGTAGTGGCGAGCGAAAGCGGATGAGGCCAAACCGGGCGCGTGTTCAAGCTGTCAGGCGTTGCGTGTTCGGGGTTGTGGGACCCTTCTGGTGGATCTGACAGTCCACCGGGGAGTAAGAAAGCCGTGTCATAGTCGAACCGCATTGAAAGGCGGACCACAGACGGTGCGAGTCCGGTAGACGAAATGGTGCGGCCTCCCGAAGGGGATCCCAAGTAGCACGGGGCCCGAGAAATCTCGTGTGAATCTGGCAAGACCACTTGCTAAGCCTAAATACTACCTAGTGACCGATAGCGGACCAGTACCGTGAGGGAAAGGTGAAAAGTACCCCGGGAGGGGAGTGAAATAGTACCTGAAACCGTGTGCCTACAATCCGTTGGAGCCTCCTTGGCTGGGGTGACAGCGTGCCTTTTGAAGAATGAGCCTGCGAGTTAGTGCTCAGTGGCGAGGTTAACCCGTGTGGGGAAGCCGTAGCGAAAGCGAGTCCGAACAGGGCGCCCATAGTCGCTGGGTCTAGACCCGAAGCGAAGTGATCTAGCCATGGGCAGGTTGAAGCGCGGGTAAGACCGCGTGGAGGACCGAACCCACCTGGGTTGAAAACCGGGGGGATGACCTGTGGTTAGGGGTGAAAGGCCAATCAAACTTCGTGATAGCTGGTTCTCCCCGAAATGCATTTAGGTGCAGCGTTGCGTGTTTCTTGCCGGAGGTAGAGCTACTGGATGGCTGATGGGCCTTACCGGGTTACTGACGTCAGCCAAACTCCGAATGCCGGTAAGTGTAAGCGTGGCAGTGAGACTGCGGGGGATAAGCTCCGTAGTCGAGAGGGAAACAGCCCAGATCACCAGCTAAGGTCCCTAAGCGTGTGCTAAGTGGAAAAGGATGTGGAGTTGCCGTGACAACCAGGAGGTTGGCTTAGAAGCAGCCACCCTTGAAAGAGTGCGTAATAGCTCACTGGTCAAGTGATTCCGCGCCGACAATGTAGCGGGGCTCAAGCACACCGCCGAAGTCGTGGCAATCAGATGTATGTCTGGTTGGGTAGGGGAGCGTCGTGCAGCCGGTGAAGCCGCAGCGTGAGCTAGTGGTGGAGGCTGTACGAGTGAGAATGCAGGCATGAGTAGCGAATGAACGGTGAGAAACCGTTCCGCCGGATGACCAAGGGTTCCTGGGGCAGGCTAATCCGCCCAGGGTAAGTCGGGACCTAAGGTGAGGCCGACAGGCGTAATCGATGGACAACGGGTTGATATTCCCGTACCCGCCGGTACGCGCCAACGCTGAACCTCGTGATACTAACCACGCAAGCCGCCCAATGGATCCTTCGGGTGAAGTTGGTGTCGGGGAGTCTGGGACCTGATCGGGTAGTAGGTGAGCGATGGGGTGACGCAGGAGGGTAGCTCAGCCCGGGCGATGGTAGTCCCGGGGTAAGCCCGTAGGGAGTCGTGTAGGCAAATCCGCACGGCGTGTTCCTGAGAGGCGATGCCGAGCCGTTTTAGGCGAAGTGAGTGATCCCATGCTGCCGAGAAAAGCCTCTAGCGAGTGTACTGGCGGCCCGTACCCCAAACCGACTCAGGTGGTCAGGTAGAGAATACCAAGGCGATCGGGTGAACTGTGGTTAAGGAACTCGGCAAATTGCCCCCGTAACTTTGGGAGAAGGGGGGCCGTGTCTGGTGATCGGACTTGCTCCGTGAGCTGGGTGCGGCCGCAGATACCAGGGGGAAGCGACTGTTTACTAAAAACACAGGTCCGTGCGAAGTCGTAAGACGCTGTATACGGACTGACGCCTGCCCGGTGCCGGAACGTTAAGAGGACCGGTTAGACCATTTCGGTGGTCGAAGCTGAGAATCTAAGCGCCGGTAAACGGCGGTGGTAACTATAACCATCCTAAGGTAGCGAAATTCCTTGTCGGGTAAGTTCCGACCTGCACGAATGGCGTAACGACTTCCCCGCTGTCTCAACCACAGGCCCGGCGAAATTGCACTACGAGTAAAGATGCTCGTTACGCGCAGCAGGACGGAAAGACCCCGGGACCTTTACTATAGCTTGGTATTGGTGTTCGGTGCGGCTTGTGTAGGATAGGTGGGAGACTGTGAAACCGGCACGCCAGTGTCGGTGGAGTCAACGTTGAAATACCACTCTGGTCGCTCTGGATATCTAACCTCGGTCCGTGATCCGGACCAGGGACAGTGCCTGGTGGGTAGTTTAACTGGGGCGGTTGCCTCCTAAAATGTAACGGAGGCGCTCAAAGGTTCCCTCAGCCTGGTTGGCAATCAGGTGGCGAGTGCAAGTGCACAAGGGAGCTTGACTGTGAGAC
>JAEZRM010000001.1 GCA_023412805.1 Pseudomonadota bacterium
ATGCTGCTGGGGGCTCTTGCGCTGCCGCTGGGGGGCTGCCTCCGGCCCATGTACGGCGAAGCCAAGCTCGGCGGCGGCTCCGTTGAGGCCGGGCTGAAGGGCATTGTCATCGACGAAGTGCAGGACCGCCTGGGCCACTATCTGGTCGAGGAGCTCCGCTTCGAGCTGAACGGCTCCGGGGAGCAGGCGCCCCCGCGCTACCGGCTGTCGATGACCGCCACCGAGAACGTTCAGGCGACCATCGTCAACACGACGACGGGACGCGCGACCGCCGCGACGATCCTGGCGACCGTGAATTTCACCCTGACCGAGATCGCGTCCAAGCGCGAGGTCTTCAAAGGCACGGCTTTCGCTTCGGCGTCTTATGACCGCTCGCCGGACCGTTTCGCTGCGCTTAGAGCCGCTCGCGACGCGGAGATCCGGATCGCGAAGACGCTCGCCGAGCAGCTACGGACCCGAATCGGCGCAAAGCTGGCCACGGGGACCTGAGATGGCGACGCGCAAGGCCCACGAGGTGGACGCCTTCCTGCGCCGCCCCGATCCAGCCTTCGCGCTCTTCCTGGTTTACGGACCTAATGCGGGGCTCGTGAATGAGCGCGCCAGACATCTGGCTCGCGGGTATGTGGAGGACCCGGAAGACGCATTCCAACTCGTCAAGCTCGAGGGCGACGAGATCGCCTCCGATCCTGCGCGACTGGCCGATGAGGCTGGCACGATCGGACTCTTCGGAGGCCGCCGGTCCATCTGGGTGCGGGCCGGCTCCAAGAACCTGACGCCTTTGGTCCAGCCCCTGGTTGCTGCGCCTCCGACCGACGCACGAGTGGTCCTTGAGGCGGGGGATCTCGCCGCTCGCAATCCGCTGCGGGCGCTCGTCGAAGGCGCGAAGACAGGCGTCGCGCTTCCCTGCTACGCCGACGAAGCGCGCGACATCCCTACCCTCGTGGACGGAATCCTTCAGGAATTCGGACTGTCTGCCGACCGTGAGTCGAAGGAATTGCTTCGCCAGATCCTTGCCCCCGACCGGCTCCTGATCCGGCGGGAGATGGAGAAGCTGGCGGCCTACGCCCAGGGCGCCCGGCAAATCACGGCTGGCGACGTGGAGGCCGTCATGGCGGACGCGGCCGCCTCCGTGCTGGACGCCGTGCTCGACGCGCTCTTCCTCGGGGACATGGACGCCCTGGACCGAGGACTTGGCCGCCTGTTTCAGGAGGGCGAGGACGCTGGCGTCCTCGTGGGAGCCGGCCTGCGCCACGCGATGACTTTGCACAAGGCGCGGGTGAGCCTGGATCTCGGCGGCGATATGGACCGCGTGACCGACGCGGCCCGGGTCTTCTTCAAGCGGAAATCCGCTTTCCAGCGCCAGCTCACGAAATGGAGCCGCCCGGCGCTCGAAAGCGCCATCGCCACGCTTCGGGAGGCTCAGGCCCAGGCTCGTCGCATGGGCGCCCTGTCGGAGTCGCTCGCCTCAAGGGCCTTCATCACGGTGGCGATGCGGGCCAGCCGGAGCTAGCTCAGTCCCTCAGGCGACGGCACAGCGTGTCCAGCTGGTCCAAAGTCTTGTACCGGATCTTGACCTCGCCCCCCCGGCTGCCGTGCTGGATGGTCACCACCATGCCGAGCACGTCTTCAAGCGCCTTCTCTAGCGCCCGGGTATCCGGGTCCTTCTCCGGCCTCTGCCGCCTGGGAGCAGCCCCAGCATCAGCCTGGGCCTCCTGGGACATCTTCTCGACGTCTCGGACGTTCAGCCCCTTCTCGACGATGCGCTTGGCCGCGGCTTCCGGATCCGGCATCGTGAGCAGGGCACGGGCGTGCCCGGCCGTCAGCTGGCCCTCGGAGACCATGGCTTTCACCGGCTCAGGCAGCTTGAGAAGGCGCATGGTGTTCGCCACATGGCTGCGGCTCTTGCCGATGATCTTCGCCAGGTCCTGTTGCGAGTAGTTGAACTCGTTCGCCAGTTGCTCGTAACCGAGCGCCTCTTCCAGCGCGTTGAGGTCCGCCCGCTGGACGTTTTCGACAATGGCGAGTTCAAGCGCTTCGCGATCGGTGGCTTCGATCAGGATGATCGGCGCCTCATGGAGACCTGCCCGCTGGGCAGCCCGCCAGCGGCGCTCGCCTGCGATGATCTCGTAGACATCCGCCATTCCGGGGAGCGTGCGGACGAGGATCGGCTGGATGATTCCCTTCTCGCGAATGGAGGCTGCAAGGTCCTCCAAGTCGCTTTCCTCGAAGGTCTTGCGAGGATTGCGCGGGTTCGGCCGCAGGAATTCGATGGGAACGCGGCGTTGCCCTTTGGCGCGATCGACCGCCGCGACCTCATCCCCCACGTCTCCAATGAGCGCGGCGAGCCCTCGGCCGAGCCGGGACCGTGCTTCTTCAGCCATGTTTCTCTCCTGTGGGCGCGCCGACCTAGGCTGCGTGCAACGCGCGCTCGCGCTGGATGACCTCCGAGGCGAGCTTTAGATAGGCTTGCGACCCCGTGCATTTGAGGTCGTAGAGCAGCACTGGCTTCCCGTAGGACGGGGCCTCTGAAACGCGAACATTTCGGGGGATGACGGTGTCGTACACCTTGTCGCCCATGAATTCGCGGACGTCCTGGACCACTTGGGTCGACAGATTGTTTCGGGGATCAAACATCGTGAGTACGATGCCGTGGATGCTCAAGGAGGGGTTCAGGGCGGCGCGGACCTGCTCAACGGTCTTGAGCAGCTGGCTGAGACCTTCCAGGGCGAAGAACTCGCACTGAAGCGGGACAAGCACCGCACCAGCGGCAACCATGGCGTTGATCGTGAGCAGGTTCAACGAAGGGGGGCAGTCGACAAGGATATAGGTAAAGCACTCCTCGCCAGCCGCGAGTTGGGTCGCATGAAGGGCGGAGATGGCGTTCCTCAACCGATGGGCTCGATCCCGTTCGCTCGCGATCTCAAGCTCCACCCCGAGGAGGTCCAGAGTCGACGGCGCAACGGACAGGCGCGGAACGGCTGTCTCCTGGACCGCCTCGTGCAGCGTCGAGTCCCCGATAAGCACGTTGTAGGTCGACCGCTTGCGGCTCTTGCGGTCAATACCCAAGCCCGTCGACGCGTTGCCCTGAGGATCCAGATCGACGATCAGAACGCGCTCGCCTATTGCGGCCAGCGCCGTGCCGAGATTGATGGCTGTCGTCGTCTTTCCGACCCCGCCTTTCTGGTTAGCCAGGGCCAGCACGCGAGGCCGGTCACCGGAACGACTGAGACGTATGGAGTCGGTCATGTCCGCACCTTCTCAAAAGGCTATGTGGCGCGGCGAACGTCTGAAATCAGCAGGATTCGGGCCTTCGAATCGGTACAGCTCGCCTTCACCGAGGCCTGGAATGTCCAATATTTAGAGGCGTCGGTCAATTCGCGCTCTACATCTTGACCCTTGGGGAAGACCCCTACCACAGGTCCTTTCAACAGCTCATTTGTGAGATCCAGCAGAACACTGAGCGGAGCCAGCGCTCGAGCCGTGACGCCCTCCACCTGCCCGATAAGGGTGGGGAGTACGTCTTCGATGCAATCATTATGGACCCGAACCGGAAGCGACAGACGGCGAGAAACATCCCTGAGGAAAGCGCATTTTCGACTGTTGCTCTCCACCAGATGAATTAATGCGCCCTGGCGCTCCCGAAGGAGGATTGCGAGCACCAGACCAGGAAATCCGGCGCCCGAACCGATATCAACCAGGCGTGCGGCCGTCCCGAGAAGCGGAAGCAGCTGAGCGCTGTCCTCGACGTGTCGATTCCAGACATTGTCGAGGGTCTTTGGCCCAACCAGATTCTTGACCTTCTGCCAGATCACGAGTTGATCGACATAGACCCGAAGCGCCTCTTCCGTTTCACGTGAAACACGAAGTCGATCCAAAACCTCGCGCTCCCCACCCATCATAACGCCTCCGAATCGACGCGCCAGCGGCGGACATGGGCCGCGACAATTGCTAGAGCGGCCGGAGTCATTCCCTCGAGTCGGGCCGCTTGGCCGAGGCTTTCTGGACGAACCTGGCTTAGGCGGCTCTGAAGCTCCGCTGAGAGTCCCGGCAATCCTGAGAAGCGGAGGGATGGCGGAATGACCGCGGACTCATCTCGCCTGAATGCTTCAATGTCCTTGCGCTGTCGGTCGAGGTAGACGGCGTACATGGCATCGACCGTCAGCTTCTCCCGAACATTCAACGGCGCTCTCCCGAGGTCCGGCCAAATCTTCTCGAGATCGGACCACGAAATCGTCGGATAGGATAGAAGATCGAAAGCGCTCCTGGTCGCGCCATCCTGGTTGAGCCGCAAGCCCAGCCGCGCGCCAGCCGCGGATGTCAGAGTCAGCACTTCAAGTTGATGGCGCCAACGAGCCAGGAGTTCTGCCTTCTGGCGATAGGCCGTCGAGCGCTCTGTCCCGACCACCCCAACCGTCGAACCCCACTCAGTCAGCCGCTCGTCCGCGTTGTCGGCCCTGAGGGACAGGCGATACTCCGCCCGCGACGTGAACATGCGGTACGGTTCGGTCACGCCCCTGGTCACAAGGTCGTCAATCATCACGCCGAGGTAGGAGCGCGTCCGGTCAATGCAGACAGGCTCTCTGCCACCGGCCCGGAGCGCAGCGCTAATCCCTGCGAAAACGCCCTGGGCCGCAGCCTCTTCATAGCCGGTTGTCCCATTGATCTGACCGGCGAGGAACAGACCCCGGCAGGCGGAAACCTCAAGCGTCGCTCGAAGCTGCCGCGGATCGACGTAGTCATACTCGATCGCATATCCCGGCCGCAGCATCACTGCATGCTCCAGACCCGGAATACTGGCGATCACTGCCTCCTGGACGTCCCGCGGCAACGACGTTGAAATGCCATTTGGGTAAACCGTGTCGTCGACCAGCCCCTCCGGCTCCAGAAAGATCTGATGTTTTGTTCTGTCGGCGAATCGAACGACTTTGTCTTCGATGGAGGGGCAGTATCGAGGCCCCCGCCCTTGGATCGCCCCTGAGAAGAGGGGCGACCTGGCGAGGTTCTCACGAATGATCGCGTGGGTGCGTTCAGTGGTTGAGGTGACCCCGCAAGCGACCTGCTGGACCTCGATACGGTCCGTCACGGTCGAGAACGGCTCAGGCGGATCGTCTCCCGCCTGACTGTCCAAATCGTTCCAAGCAATCGTGCGACCGTCCAGACGAGCTGGGGTCCCTGTCTTGAGACGTCCCATGGAGAGGCCTAGCGCGGCTATGGAATGCGCCAGCGCCACTGCTGGCGCTTCGCCGACCCGGCCCGCCGGCCAACGCTCGTCGCCCAGGTGGATGAGGCCGTTCAGGAACGTGCCCGTCGTGATCACGACGGCAGGAGCGCAAAGCCTTCGCCCGTCGCCCAAATCCAAGCCTTGCACTTCTCCCTTGGCGGCGACCAGACCGGCCGCTTCACCTTCGATGACCGATAGACCGGCAGTCTCAAGGAGCAGATCCTGCACAGCTTTCTTGTACAGCTTGCGATCCGCTTGCGCCCGCGGACCTCGTACGGCGGGCCCCTTCCTACGGTTCAGAACGCGAAACTGGATCCCACCACGATCGGCGGCGCGGGCCATGATGCCATCGAGAGCGTCGATTTCTCGGACCAGGTGCCCCTTTCCCAGGCCTCCGATTGCCGGGTTGCAGGACATCTCTCCGACAGTCGCGAACCGGTGGGTGACCAAGGCGGTGCGAGCGCCCATGCGCGCCGCGGCCGCCGCTGCTTCAACCCCGGCGTGCCCGCCGCCGACAACGATCACTTCAAAAGTGGTGTTCATGGGCGCTCTACATAAGGGTACCGGATGCCGGACGCCACCGCGCATACCAGGCCGGCATGTTCCACGTGAATCACTTGCCGATGCAGAAGCTTGCAAAGAGCCGATCCAGCACGTCCTCAGGTCCGACGAAGCCTAGCAACTCGTCCAGAGCGCGCAGGGCAAGCCGGATATCTTCTGCAACGAATTCGAGTGGCCCCCCGACCCGCAGGGTCGCGAGCGCCTGATCGAGGTGGGGGCGTGCACTCTCGAGCGCGACGCGATGGCGCGCCCGGGTCAGCAGAGCCCCTTCCGGATTCGCAAGGCGCCGTACGTGCTCGGACAGGTTGGCGCGCAACTCATCCATTCCTCGACCGGTCAGGACTGAGATGCGAAGCCCGGATCCTGCCGAAAGTGTCGTGGCCGAATCGCTCTTGCTGCGCAACGGGATCACGACCGCCGAACCTGTCGGGACGTTTGGCTGTGATCCGTCCGGGTCCAGCCACAGCACAATGTCAGTGCTCTGGGCCCTCTGGCGGGCGCGCTCGACCCCAATGCGCTCAACGGGATCAGCGGTTTCGCGCAAACCCGCTGTATCAACGAGGCGCACGGGTATGCCGTCGAGCTCGATGTCGACCTCGACGAAATCCCTGGTCGTTCCAGGGATTTCCGTGACGATGGCGGCGTTCCGTCCGGCCCACCAATTGAGCAGCGTCGACTTCCCCGCATTGGGAGGGCCCGCCACGACCACGGTCACCCCATCCCGGATGCGCTCGGCGCCGTGGAAGCCGAGCTGGACCTTGATGTCGGCGTGAACACGGGCAAGGGGCGCCTCGGCCTGATTGGCGCTACCCGACACGTCAGCCTCATCGGAGAAGTCGAGATCGGCTTCGATCAGGGCCAAAGCTTCGGTAAGCGCGTCTTTCCATGATCCGACCCGCTCCGAAAGCGCGCCGTCGAATTGCCGAAGAGCCTGCAGCCGCTGCTGTTCCGTTTCCGAATCGATCAGGTCCGCAATGGCTTCCGCCTGCGTCAGGTCGAGCTTTCCATTGAGCAGGGCGCGGCGTGTGAACTCGCCGGGGCGCGCAGGCCTCAGACCGGGAAGTTGTCCCAAGGTGCGAAGCAGGCCGGCGACGACCGCCTGACCACCATGGATCTGGAACTCAGCCACGTCCTCGCCGGTGAAGCTGGCCGGGGCTTCGAAAAACAGGACCAGGCCCCGATCGATCAACTGGCCAGCTTGGTCGTTTAAGGGGCGCAGTGCAGCCACTCGCGCCGGTGGCTGCAGGCCGGCGACGGTCCGGACGACGGCGGCCGCTTCCGGCCCGGAGACCCGAATCA
>JAEZRM010000057.1 GCA_023412805.1 Pseudomonadota bacterium
TAGACGATCTCCTGGAGCACCAGCGGCGCGAGCATCGGTGCATGCTCCGGCGTGTCAGCGAGGCGTACGAGCCGGAGGACGGCGTCGAGCAGAGGGAAATCGAGCGGGCGAACATCGAGCCCCCGCGCCGGCTTCGTCCGTTCTTCCCGCGGCAGCACCTCGTTGCCGAGGACGGAGCCGACGAGACTCGGCGTGAGCGCGAGCCGGACACCAAGGTACGGAGCCGACGCCGACGCCGCCACGACGCGTCCTGTAATGGGAAGTGCAACCGAGCTCAGAAAGTACGTCGAGCGATCGTAGGTGAGCTCGTCGCTGCCGAGCGTCACGAGCTTCTTCCCTTGCGCGAGGACGACGAGCGCCGGCTCGTAGAGGATCGTCATCGGACGCGTCGGTCTGGATGTACGGCTCAGATGGACGGACGGGAAGGGCGAATGCTCGCCGTCGTGTGGGATGTGGCGGGCTATGGCCGACGCGAGCTCGCGGCTTACGTCGGCGAGCGAGGTGGTCGAGGCCGTTTGCTGGAGGATCATCCAAGACTCTTCGAGGATCGTTCTACGCGCAGCGTAGCTCCGATGCCTAGGCTGGTCGTTGGATCGCAAGAGAGGTTCGACATGCAGAAACGACGACTCGGAACGCAGGGACTCGAGACATCGAGTTTGGGCCTCGGGACCATGGGCATGAGCATGGCGTACGGCTCGGGGAACGATGAAGAGAGCATCGCGACGATCCGCCGGGCTTACGAGCTCGGCATCACGCATTTCGATACCGCCGAGCTCTACGGCATGGGCACGGGGGCGAACGAGATCCTCCTCGGCCAGGCGGTCAAAGGCTTTCGTGACAAGATCGTCATCGCGACGAAGTTCGGCTTCGACCTTCCGAACATGGGGTTGGGGAAGCTCCCGCTCGACAGTCGGCCGGAGCGCATCCGCGTCGTCGTCGAGAACAGCCTCCGCTATTTGCAGACGGACTACATCGACGTCCTGTACCAGCATCGCGTCGACCCTGCGGTCCCGATCGAGGACGTCGCGGGAACGGTGAAGGACCTCATCGGCGCGGGGAAGGTGCGGTTCTTCGGGATGAGCGAGGCGGGACCGTCGACCCTGCGGCGGGCCCATGCGGTGCAGCCGGTCTCGGTGCTGCAAACCGAGTACTCGCTCTTCGAGCGCGACGTCGAGCGCGAGATCCTTCCCGCACTACGCGAGCTCGGGATCGGGTTCGTCCCGTACTCGCCGCTCGGCCGCGGGTTCCTCACGTCGACGGTGAAGCCCGCCGCGGAGTACGAAGAATCGGACATGCGGCGGTGGGATGAGCGATGGCAGGGCGAGAACTACACGAAGAACGTGGCGGCGGTGGAGCAGCTCCGCCAGCTCGCCGCATCGGAGGGGCTGACGGTCGCCCAGCTCGCGCTCGGTTGGCTCCTTGCTCAGAGCGATGACATCGTGCCGATCTTCGGGACGAAGACGCGCTCGCGGCTCGAAGAGAACGCCGGTGCAGCGACGGCGTCACTCTCCGCGACCACCCTCGCTCGGGTGAAGGCGATCCTCCCGAACGGCTCGTTCGGAGCGCGCTATCCGGCGGGTGTCATGCCGACCTGGACGTAGTCGCTCGACGAGCGACGCGCGCGCACGCAAGCGGGGGGACGAGACGGTCGGAAGGAACATTCCGACCTCCTCGGCAGCCGGCACCAAGGGCGTGCGCGACAAACGTTGGTCGACCATCGACTCAGGACGGGGCCGACCGCAATCACCACGCGCACGGAGCGTAGTCCTTCAGGAACTTTCCCCACACGTGCTCGCCGGTGAGGAGACCCGAGAAGAACGGATCGCAGATGCGCGCTGCTCCGTCGACGATGTCGAGCGGCGGCTGGAAGTCGTGCAGCTCCTGCTTGCGCGCGGAGAGCGCGGCGGGATCTTCGTCGGTGACCCAGCCGGTATCGACCGCGTTCATGAAGATGCCGTCGGCCGCGTAGTCGGGCGCGCTCGTCAGCGTCATCATGTTGAGCGCAGCCTTCGCCATGTTGGTGTGCGGATGTTTGTCGGTCTTCTTCCGCCGCGAAAACTGACCCTCCACCGCGGACACGTTGACGATGTGTTTCTCATCGTTTCGATCGCGCTGCATCAACGGCTTCAGCTTGCTGCAGAGGATGAACGGCGCCACGGCGTTCACGAGCTGCACCTCGAGCATCTCCGGTGAAGGCACGTCCGCGAGCTTCAGGCGCCAGCTGTTGTTGGAGCGGAGATCGATCTGCTGCAGATCCGCATCGACCTTGCCGACCGGGAAAATGGCGGCGTCGTTCGTCGCGTCGTCGTAGGCGCACGGCACCTGCGAGAGCAACGCCGAGGAACGGATTCCGACTCCCGGACCATCACCGCGCCATGCCACGAAGCCGCCGGCGCGGCCGCCGCCGACGAGCGCTCGACCGTCGCTCGCGGCGTCGACGTGGCCGCCCATCGTCATGGCGGTCTTGCACGACTCGTGGCCGCGCAGCACCGATTGAAGCTCGGGCGTCAGGTCTTCGCACGGACGCTGCTCGAGCTCGAGCATGTGGGCGTAAAACCCCGCGGGGCGTCGCACGGTCTGCGCCGCGTTGTTGATGAGGATGTCGAGCCGGCTCTTCGTCTGCGTCATGTACCGCGCGAACATTTCGACGCTCGGCGAATGACGCAGGTCGAGTCCGTAGATCTCGAGCCGGCTCTACCATTGTCCGAAATCCGACTCACGGGAGAACCGCGACGCGGCATCCCGCGGGAACCGAGTGGTCACGATC
>JAEZRM010000068.1 GCA_023412805.1 Pseudomonadota bacterium
GTCCGGATCCTGTCCCGCCGCGATCATGCCGGCGCAGAGATGCAACCGAAGGAAATGACGCTGCGCCGCGCGTAGGATGGCGATGGCCGGCAGACCTTCGGCGACCAGCTTGTCGTAAGCGCGCGCCAGCGCCACGGAATTGCCGATCGCCGCCGCTTCGACCAGATCGTCCAGCCCGATATCGGCGCTGTCGCCGACGATGGTGCGTGCATCCTCGAGCGTCGCCTCGTTGCCGGCGCCGACATAGAGGGCCAGCTTTTCCACCTCGCCGCGCGTCACGGCGCGATCGCCTCCCAGCCGGCTCGCGAGCCAGGCCAGGGCGTCGGACGATGCGCGCACCTTGTGCTGCGCGAGCGTTTCGCGGATGACCGCCGCAAGGCTGTCGCCCTCGTCGCGGTAGCACGGGATGGCGGCCGCGTTCGGCGCCGTTTCGAACAGCTTGCGCAGCGGCGATCGTCCGTCGAGATCGGCCGCATCGATGACAATGAGCGCCAGGTCCTGTGCGCGGCGGTTCTGCGCAACGCCTTCGAGAAATGTCTCGAAGACATTGGCGATCGACTTCGCCGCCGTTGGCGTGACGTGACGGACGCGCACGACGCGGCGGCCACCGATCATCGACATCGCCGCCGCTTCGTCGGCGAGACGCGCGGGATCGTCGGCGATGGTTTCGCCGGTCAGCTCCGCGACACGGAACGGATCCGAGAGATCGTCGACCACCGTGCGCGCGATCGCCTCCGCGCGCTCGCGCACGAGGCCGCTGTCCTCGCCGAAGAGCAGCACGGCCTGACAGGTGGGATCCGGCTGCTTGATGAATCTGGCGAGCGAACGGGCGTCGATCTTCATGTGCGGGCTCGTTCGCGGTTGCCGCGCCCCGCGTGCTGCGGACGCGCGGCCGCCGGTGCCGGCTTGGCCGCACGCAATGTATCGCGAATCGTCTTGATCGCGAGCGGAGAGAGATGCTCGATGCGCTCGGCCAGCAGATTGGCCAGCTCGGTCGCTTCGGGCGACAGCCCGCTGGTATCGACGACGACGCGCGGATGCGACAGGCGCGCGATGCGGTGCATCTCCTCGTAGTCGTCCCAGATCAGGTGGAAATACTCGCAGATCTGCACGATCAACGCCGGCGTCGGGCGGCCGCGATGCCCGTGCTCGAGGGCAGAGAGATAGGCGGCGGAAAGCTCCAGCGCGCCGGCCATCTGCTTCAGGGTGACGCCCTTCTTGCGCCGCAGCTCGCGGATTTTCTCGCCGAACGGAGTCATGGACGAGCCCTCTGTCGCCGCAGCAGGACGTAGAACGCGCCGCCGCCGCCATGGCGCGGCTGTGCCGTTTCGATCCTCAGGAGATGCGCGGCATGCTCGCCCGAAGCCAGCCAGCGCGGCACGCCCCGTCGCAGCACGCCTTCCCCGCCGCTGCCTTTGCCGGTGATCACCAGCAGCATACGCTGGCCATTCTTCCAGGCCTGCCGCACGAAACGGTCGAGCGCGGCATGCGCGTCGTCCTGCGTCATGCCGTGCAGGTCGAGGCGGCGCTCGATCGCGATCTCGCCTTTGCGCAAGCGCTCCGCGGTGCGGCGATCGATGCCGGGATTCGGCACGGATGCCGGCTTGGCAGTCTGCGCCATGCGTGCCGGTGTCGGTGCTTTCGCATCGACGCGCGGCGATGCCGGCTTCTGCTCCTCGATCGGCAGCGCACGCCGCCGGCGCCGCAGCGGCTTCACATCATGCATCACCGCGCGGAAGAGCGCCGCCTCATCGGCCGGCGGGTTGCGCGGCGCCACGGTCTCAGCTCCGCTCATCCTCGACGATCACGATATGCAGGCGTCGCGGCCCGTGCGCGCCCATCAGGATCTTCTGCTCGATGTCGCCGGTGCGCGACGGTCCGGTGATGAAGTTGACCGTGCGCGGCATGGCGGCGCCGGACAGCTTCGCGGCCGGGCTTGCGGCGCGCAGCTTCGCCCATGCGTCTTCCATCGGCCCGACGACGCGACCCGCGGTCAGCACGACGACATGCGTGTCCGGCAGGAAGTTCAGGGTGGATGGGCTCTCCGGCCCCGAGGCGAGCATCAGCGTCGCCGTCTCCGCGATGCCGGAAAACGCCGCGGAAAGGCCGACAGGATCACGTCCGTCGCTGCGGCCCTTGCGGATACGCAGCAGCGGACGCTTGTTCCATGGAATCCTGTCCAGCAGAGGATCCGGGGCCATCGCCAGATCCGCCGGCAGATTATGGCCGGCGAGAAAGCTTGCAACCGCCTCCGGCACATCATCAAGCTTGGCGACGCGCGTCACCGACGCCGCGACTTCCTTTGCGTAGTGCTCGAACAGATCGACGAGCTGCTTCTGGTCCAGTCCCTGCGTGCGGGCCGGGATCGCGCCGCGCGGCGGGTTGGCGACACGCTGTTCGAGCGGTGCCGCGGCATCGCCTTCGAGTGCGCCGCGATGAAGCGAGCGCCGGATGCCGCCGAGGATCTGATCGCGTGCCGCCATGTCAGCCCCTGGCCTGCCGCGCGCGCCACATTTCCTGGAACGTCTGGCCCTGCGGGGCCGGCATTTCGCGCGTCCCGGTCCACCCGCCGGCGAGGGGCAGATTATAGAAGCTTCCCGAACGACGGCCGAGCTTGCCGAGGATCGACGACGCCAATCGGGTAAGCCGGTGATAGAGTGCTGGCCGCTTCGCGAAGAACGCCCACAAGGCGAGGCCGGCACGCACCGTCTTGGGCGACAGCTTGCGCTCGTATTCCTGCTCGCGGAAATGCCGCATCATCTTCGGCAGCGGGATGCGCATCGGGCAGACGCTTTCGCAGCGGCCGCAGAAGGTCGAGGCGTTCGGCAGATTGCCGGCCTCCTCCACGCCGAGCAGCGCCGGCGTCAGCACAGAGCCCATCGGGCCCGGATAGACCCAGCCATAGGCATGCCCGCCGACCGAGGCATAGACCGGGCAGTTGTTCATGCAGGCGCCGCAGCGGATGCAGCGCAGGATGTCCTGGAACTCCGTGCCGAGCAAAGCACTGCGGCCGTTGTCGAGCAGGATGACGTGGTATTCGCCCGGCCCGTCGAGATCGCCGGCGCGGCGCGGGCCGGTCGAGAAGGTCGTGTAGACCGACATTTCCTGGCCTGTCGCCGAGCGCGCCAGGACGCGCAGGATGGTCGAGGCATCCTCGAGCGTCGGCACGACCTTCTCGAGGCTGGCGAGCACGATATGCGCCTTGGGCAGGAGCTGCGTGAGATCGCCGTTGCCCTCGTTAGTGACGATGACCGACGTCCCGGTCTCGGCGATCAGGAAGTTGGCGCCGGTGATGCCCATGTCTGCCGTGAGGAAGTGCGGACGCAGCATCTCGCGCGCCTCTCGCGTCAGCTCCGAGATATCCGTCTTTCGCGGGAGCTGATGGCGCTGCTCGAACAGCACGGCGACCTCGTCCTTGGTGCGATGGATGGCGGGCGCGATGATGTGGGAGGGCACGTCACCGGACTGCTCGATGATGTACTCGCCCAGGTCGGTCTCGCGCACTTCGACCCCGCCTGCCTGCAGATACTTGTTCAGGCCGGATTCCTCGCCCAGCATCGACTTCGACTTGATTGCCTTTCGCACGTTGGCGGCCTTGGCGATCTCCAGGACGATGCGATTCATGTCCTCGGGCGTTTCGGCCCAGTGCACGCGGGCGCCACGCGCGGTGGCATTGCGTTCGAACTCCTCGAGCAGGAAATCCAGGTGTAGCAGGGCGTCGTCGCGCACCCGCTTCGCCGCCTCGCGGATATCTTCGAAGTTGTCGAGCTCGGCCACCGAGGCGACGCGTCCCACTACCATGCGCGAGCGCAAGTTCGCCAACGCCTTGCGCAGGTGCGGGTTGGCGAGCGATTCGGCGGCGCGCGCCTTGAAGTTCTGCGAGCGCAGTTCCATCTCAGCCCTCCTCGCCCGCCTGGCCGGCCAGCACCTCCGCCACGTGCAGGACCCGGGTGCGGGTGTCTCCTCGCCGTCGCATGCGGCCCTCGATGGTGAGCATGCAGCCCAGGTCGCCGAGCACCACGGCGTCGGCACCCGTCGCTTGTACGTCGTCGCACTTCTGGTCGCAGATGCGGGGCGAGATGTCGCCGAGCTTGACCGAGAAGGTGCCGCCGAAGCCACAGCACTGTTCGGGCGTGCTCATCTCCTTCAATGCCAGACCCCGCACATGCGCGAGCAGCGTGCGCGGCTGGCTCTTCACCCCCATCTCACGCAGCCCCGAACAGGAATCGTGATAGGTGACGGTGCCGTGGAACTCGCCCGGGACCTGCTCGACCTTGAGCACGTTGACGAGGAAGTCGGTCAACTCCCAGGTTCTGGCGATCAGCCACTCGACATCGGCCCTGGTCTGCGGCACGTCCGCAAGCAGTTCCGGGTAGTGCGCCTTGATCATGCCGCTGCACGATCCGGAGGGGATGACCACGTAGTCGCACTCCTTGAACTCGCCCAGCACCTTGCGCGCGAGCCTCTGCGCCGCCACCCGATCCCCGGCGTTGTAGCCGGGCTGGCCGCAACAGGTCTGGGTGGCAGGCACCACCACCTCGCAGCCCGCGCGCTCGAGCAGTTGCAGGGCGGCGAATCCGATGCGCGGACGCATGAGATCGACGAGGCAGGTGACGAACAGACCGACGCGCATGAGCAGGCGGGAGAAATCGACAGGACAGGAATGGGGCCGCAGCGGCGGCGCATCATAGCACGCAGGCGTCGCCGTCTTGCGGGTCCGCTCTCGCCAGTGCGCCGCCATGAACGAAAAGGCCCCGCCGCGGCGGGGCCTTTTCCCGTCTGCCGGTCGGCTTTACATGAGGCGCGGCCGCGCAGCGGGAACGGCCGGATGCAGATCGAGCGTCTCCATCCAGGCCTTGATGCGGTTGGCGTCGGCGACGCGCGTGACCTTGCCCAGCGAATCGAGCAGGACGATGATGACCGGCTTGGCAGCGATGCGCGCCTGCATGACCAGACAACGCCCGGCCTCGCTGATGTAGCCGGTCTTGGACAGCCCGATCTGCCACGTGCCGCTGCGCACCAGGGAATTGGAGTTCTGGAACGCCAATGCGCGCGGACGCCGCCGATCGTGGACCGCAAGGCGGATCGATTCGGTCGTGGTGAAGTCCCGGATCAGGGTGTAGTGGTAGCTCGCATTCACCATGCGGGCCAGATCCAGGGCGGTCGAGACGTTGTTCGGATTGAGCCCGGTCGGCTCGACGAAGTGCGTGTCGTTCATTCCGAGTTCCCGCGCCTTGCGATTCATCGCCGCGACGAAGGCGCGGGTGCCGCCGGGGAAATGCCGCGAGAGCGCAGAGGCCGCGCGATTCTCGGATGACATCAGGGCCAGACGCAGCAGTTCGCGACGCGGCAGGCGAACCCCCGGACGCAACCGGGACGTGGTGCCCTTGAGGCGATCGATGTCCGCGTTCGAGATGGCGATGCTCTCGTCGAGCGCGAGACCGGCGTCCAGCACCACCATCGCTGTCATGAGCTTGGTGATCGAGGCGATCGGCATGACCGCCTGCGTGTTCTTCGCGTACAGCAGGCTCCCGTCCTCCTGGTCGATGACGACGGCGGATGCGGCCGCGATGTCGAGCGCGTCGCTGGAGACGGCCGCCGGGGACGTGACGAACTCGAGTTGCTGCTGACGCTCGGGGGCAGGCCCGCTGGCGGTGAGCGGCGCTCGGGTGATCACCACTGTATCGGAGACCTGGGCGACGGCCGGCGCCGGCGCCAGCGCAAGGAGAACGAGGAATAGCTTGCGACGCATTACAACCCCGTGATTCTTTGTATTGGTCCCTGACGACCCGCACGCGGCGGGCACCCATCGAAAGGCCAGATAACGACGAGTGGCTGGCGGACTTAAAAGCAGAGACTATTCCAATTCGGCGTCAACGAACTGAAAAGTACCAAAGATCAGATGCTAACGCAACGATCCTAAAGCTTGAAGTGAGAAATCGGTGCACCGGGGCCGTGCACCGCCTGAATCGCTGTAAGGGCGGCCGACAATCGTTGCACGATCGTCTCAGGCCTGGCCCGCCCGGCATACGAAGAGGCTCTTGTCCTGCCCGCTGCCACTCCCGTCGGGATCGCCGATCGGCTCCAGATCCCGCCAGTATCCGTTTACTTCCCGCCCCCTGGCGAACTCCGGCAGGACCTTCTGCACCGTGTCCGCAGGCGCATCCAGGATCAGGCCGTAGTCGTCCTTCCTGCCATCCTTCCCGGGCGCGAAATAGAACAGGTGGGCGGTCACGCCTTGCGCGAGTACCGCCTCGCCGACCTTCACGATCATCGCCTGCGCGTCCGCGTCGATCGGCGGCACATCGCCGGTCAACCGGAGCGAGCAATGCTCGACCTCCTTGATCAGTTCCGCCGCACTGAGTCCTGCCGCGCCGGCGGGGGCGGCGGCCCAAACGGCAAACAAAAGACAAACCGACACTCGCACCATGTAACTCCCCGGAAGATTCCTGCCTCACCTTCGGCAGTCGTACCGCTGCCACAGCATAGCAGGCGCACCATTTCGTCCGTTCCCACCGCTCCGGTGAGAGGCGGCTTCAGGTCGAGGCGGCTTCCACCTCGGCCGGTCCGCGCTCGCGTTGCTGCAGCGCCCACATCTGCGCGTAGGCGCCGCCGCGCGCGAGCAGTTCCCCGTGCGTACCTCGTTCGACGATACGGCCGTGGTCCATCACCAGGATCTGGTCGGCATCGACCACGGTGGACAGGCGGTGCGCGATGATCAGGGTCGTGCGTCCGCGTGCGATCCGGTCGAGCTCGGCCTGAATCGCTTTCTCGGACTTCGAATCCAGCGCCGAGGTGGCTTCGTCGAAGACGAAGATGCGCGGATTCTTCAGGATCGCACGCGCGATGGCCACGCGCTGCTTCTCACCGCCGGAGAGCTTGAGCCCGCGCTCGCCCACCGGCGTGTCGTAACCCTGCGGCAGGCTCTCGATGAAGTCGTGGATGTGCGCGGACTGCGCGGCCGCGATCACCGCCTCGCGCGGGCGATCCGGATTGCCGTAGGCGATGTTGTAGAAGATGCTGTCGTTGAACAGCACCGTGTCCTGCGGGACGATGGCGATCGCCGCGCGCACGCTGCGCTGGCTCAGGTCGCGCAGATCGAGGCCATTGACCCGGATGCAGCCTTGGTTCACGTCGTAGAAGCGAAACAGCAGGCGCGCCAGGGTGGATTTGCCTGAGCCACTGTGCCCCACGACGGCGAGCGTCTTACCCGCCGGGATGTCGAAGCTCACGTCGAACAGGATCTGGCGACGCGGATCGTAGCCGAAGTCGACATGCTCGAAGCGTACGCTGGCCTCGCCAGGCGGCAGGTCGCGTGCACCGGGACCATCCTCGACCTCGCGGTTGTCGTCGAGCAGGCGGAACATGCGGTCCATGTCGGTGAGCGACTGCTTCACCTCTCGATACACCATGCCGAGGAAGTTGAGCGGGATGTAGAGCTGGATCAGCAAGCCATTGACCAGCACGAGGTCGCCCAGCGTCAGCTCGCCGTTCACCACGCCCTGCGCGACCAGGATCATCAGGAGGGTCAGGGCCACCGCGATGATCAGGCTCTGACCGATGTTGAGCACCCCCAGCGAAGCTTCGTTCCTGACCTCGGCGCTCTCGAACTTCTGCAGATTGTCGTCGTAGCGTCGCGCCTCCCACTCCTCGTTGTTGAAGTACTTGACGGTCTCGTAGTTCAGCAGGCTGTCAATGGCCCGGGTGTTGGCCTTCGCGTCGAGTTCGTTGGCGCGGCGCCGGAAATCCATGCGCCACTCGGTGATGGTGACGGTGAAGGCAATGTAGATGGCGACGGCCGTGAAGGTCACCGCCGCGAAGCGCCAGTCGAAGCGCGTAAGCAGCACCGCCGCCACCAGGCTGAATTCCAGCACCACAGGGATGATGGAGAACAGCATGTAGTTCAGCAGCGTGGAGATGCCCCGGGTTCCGCGTTCGATGTCGCGCGTCAGGCCACCGGTCTGCCGGTCGAGGTGAAATCGCAGTGACAGCGAGTGCAGATGGCGAAAGACCTGGAGTGCAGCGCGGCGGATGGCGCGCTTGGCGACCCGCACGAACACGACATCGCGCAGTTCCGCGAACAGCGTGGTCGACAGGCGCAGTAGGCCATAGATCGCCAACAGCGCGAGCGGCAGCACCAGAACGGCCTGCCGGCCGTCCAGGGCATCCACGATCTGCTTCATGACCAGGGGCACGGCCACGTTCGCGAGCTTGGCCGTGACCAGGAAGGAAAGGGCCAGCGCCACTCGCCACTTGAATTCCCACAGGTAGGGGAGCAGCGAGCGGATTACCGCCCAGTCGTTGCGT
>JAEZRM010000075.1 GCA_023412805.1 Pseudomonadota bacterium
AGGTCGAGAAGCTTCAGCGCGGTGACGAATTGCCGCCCGGCGTGATGAAGATGGTCAAGGTCTTCGTCGCGGTGAAGCGCAAGATCCAGCCCGGCGACAAGATGGCCGGCCGCCACGGCAACAAGGGTGTGGTGTCGAAGATCGTGCCGATCGAGGACATGCCGTTCCTCGAAGACGGAACGCATGCCGACATCGTGCTCAATCCGCTCGGCGTGCCTTCGCGCATGAACGTCGGACAGATCCTCGAGACCCATCTCGGCTGGGCCTGCGCGGGCCTCGGCAAGCGTATCGGCCAGACGGTCGATGCCTATCTGTCGAAGCAGGACATCAAGCCGCTGAAGGAAACCTTGAAGAAGGTCTACGGCGAGGACGAGACGATCAAGTCGCTCAACGACAATGAGCTGCTTGAACTCGGCCATAACCTCAGCCGCGGCGTGCCGATCGCGACGCCGGTGTTCGACGGCGCCAAGGAAGCCGACATCGAGGAGATGCTGAAGCTTGCCGGTCTCGACGCGTCGGGTCAGTCGACCGTCTATGACGGCCGCACCGGCGATCCGTTCGATCGCAAGGTGACGGTGGGCTACATCTACATGCTCAAGCTGCACCATCTGGTCGACGACAAGATCCACGCACGTTCGATCGGTCCGTACTCGCTCGTTACCCAGCAGCCGCTGGGTGGCAAGGCGCAGTTCGGCGGCCAGCGCTTCGGCGAAATGGAGGTGTGGGCGCTCGAGGCTTACGGCGCGGCGTACACCCTGCAGGAGATGCTGACGGTGAAGTCGGACGACGTCGCCGGCCGTACCAAGGTGTACGAGGCGATCGTGCGCGGCGACGACACGTTCGAGGCCGGCATTCCGGAATCGTTCAACGTGCTGGTCAAGGAAATGCGCTCGCTTGGCCTCAACGTCGACTTGCATAACTCCAAGCGGCAGCGGCCCGGCGAATTGCCGGAAGCCGCCGAATAGTTCGCGAAGAGAGACGGAGCGGCGAGGGCGCCGCTCCGGATTGACGATCAGCGAAACGACATGCGGCCTACCTCCCTTGAGAGGCGGCCGAGGAGAATACGATGAACCAAGAAATCATGAATCTGTTCAGCCCGCAGGTGCCGGCTCAGGTCTTCGACCAGATCCGCATCTCGATCGCGTCTCCTGAGAAGATTCAGTCCTGGTCCTACGGCGAGATCAAGAAGCCGGAGACCATCAATTACCGGACCTTCAAGCCGGAGCGCGACGGCCTGTTCTGCGCGCGCATTTTCGGGCCGATCAAGGACTACGAATGCTTGTGCGGCAAGTACAAGCGCATGAAGTACAAGGGCATCATCTGCGAGAAATGCTCGGTCGAGGTGACGCTGTCGCGCGTACGGCGCGAGCGCATGGGCCATATCGAACTCGCGGCACCGGTCGCTCACATCTGGTTCCTGAAGTCGCTACCGAGCCGCATCGGAATGCTGCTCGACATGACCCTGAAGGATCTCGAGCGGATCCTGTATTTCGAATATTATGTCGTGCTGGAGCCGGGCCTGACGCCGCTTCAGGACCGTCAGCTGCTGTCCGAAGAGGATTACCTCAAGGCGCAGGACGAATACGGCCAGGATTCCTTCACCGCCATGATCGGCGCGGAAGCCATCCGCGAGATGCTCAAGGCGCTCGACCTGACCAAATTGCAGGGCGACCTGCGTGCGGAAATCGCGGGTACCGATTCCGATATCAAGAAGAAGAAGCTCGCAAAGCGTGTGAAGCTGATCGAGGCCTTCATCGAATCCGGCAACAAGCCGGAATGGATGATCCTTACCCATGTCCCGGTGATCCCGCCGGACCTGCGTCCGCTGGTGCCGCTGGACGGCGGACGCTTCGCGACCTCCGACCTTAACGATCTCTATCGCCGCGTCATCAACCGCAACAACCGTTTGAAGCGGCTGATCGAATTGCGTGCGCCGGACATCATCATCCGCAACGAAAAGCGCATGCTGCAGGAAGCGGTCGATGCGCTGTTCGATAACGGCCGCCGCGGCCGCGTGATCACCGGCGCCAACAAGCGTCCGCTGAAGTCGCTTGCCGACATGCTGAAGGGCAAGCAGGGCCGGTTCCGCCAGAACCTGCTCGGCAAGCGCGTCGACTATTCGGGCCGCTCGGTGATCGTGGTCGGCCCCGAATTGAAATTGCATCAATGCGGCCTGCCGAAGAAGATGGCGCTCGAATTGTTCAAGCCGTTCATCTATTCGCGGCTCGATGCCAAAGGCCTGTCCACCACCGTGAAGCAGGCCAAGAAGCTCGTTGAAAAGGAGAAGCCGGAGGTTTGGGATATCCTCGACGAGGTGATCCGCGAGCATCCGGTGATGCTGAACCGCGCGCCGACGCTGCATCGTCTCGGCATCCAGGCGTTCGAGCCTGTGCTGATCGAGGGCAAGGCGATCCAGCTGCATCCGCTGGTCTGCGCGGCTTTCAACGCCGACTTCGACGGCGACCAGATGGCTGTGCACGTCCCGCTTTCGCTCGAGGCGCAGCTGGAAGCGCGCGTCCTGATGATGTCGACCAACAACATTCTGCATCCCGCGAACGGTCAGCCGATCATCGTGCCATCGCAGGATATCGTGCTCGGTCTCTATTATCTGTCCCTGATTCGCGAGGGCGAGCCCGGACAGGACAAGGTGTTCGGGACCATCTCCGACATCGAGCATGCGCTGTCGGAAAAGGCGATCACGCTGCATACCAAGATCAAGTATCGCTGGGTCGGAACCGGTCCGGACGGCGAGCCGGTGAAGAAGGTCTATGACACCACGCCGGGCCGCGTGCTGCTCGGCCAGGTCCTGCCTAAGAGTTCGATCGTCACCTTCGACGTCGTCAACAAGCTGATGACGAAGCGTGAAGTCTCGAACATGATCGATACCGTCTACCGTCACTGCGGTCAGAAGGACACGGTCATTTTCTGCGACCGCATCATGGCGCTCGGCTTTCATCATGCCTTCAAGGCCGGCATATCGTTCGGCAAGGACGACATGGTCGTGCCCGAGAAGAAGTGGAAGATCGTCGACAAGACGCGCGAGCTGGCGAAGGATTTTGAGCAGCAATACAATGACGGCCTGATCACGCAGGGCGAGAAGTACAACAAGGTGGTCGACGCCTGGTCGAAATGCACCGAGGAGATTGCCTCGGAAATGATGACCGAAATCTCCACCACCAAGAAGGACTCCAAGACCGGCCGCGAGGAGCAGATCAACTCGATCTACATGATGGCGCATTCCGGTGCGCGCGGTTCGCCCGCGCAGATGCGTCAGCTTGCCGGCATGCGCGGCCTGATGGCCAAGCCGTCGGGCGAGATCATCGAGACTCCGATCATCTCGAACTTCAAGGAAGGTCTGTCGGTTCTCGAATACTTCAATTCGACCCACGGCGCCCGCAAGGGTCTCGCGGATACAGCGTTGAAGACCGCGAATTCGGGCTATCTGACGCGGCGTCTGGTCGACGTGGCGCAGGACTGCATCATTACGTCCTACGATTGCGGAACCGCGTCCGGCATCAAGGTACGTGCGATCATCGATGCGGGCACCGTCGTTGCGTCGCTCGGCATCCGTATTCTTGGCCGCACCACGGCCGAGGATGTCAAGGATCCGGCAACCGGCGAGGTGATCGTGGCCAATGGCACGCTGCTTGGCGAGCCGGAGGTCGAGAAGATCACGAATGCCAATGTGCAGGAAGTGCGCATCCGTTCGGTGCTGACCTGCGAGGCGGCGACCGGAGTTTGCGGCGCCTGTTACGGACGCGATCTGGCTCGCGGTACGCCCGTTAATATGGGCGAGGCCGTCGGCGTCATCGCGGCGCAGTCGATCGGCGAGCCGGGCACCCAGCTCACCATGCGCACTTTCCATATCGGCGGAGCGGCGCAGATCAACGAGCAGTCTTTCATCGAATCGAACTTCGACGGCGCGATCCGTCTGAAGGTGAAGGACAAGCAGTCGAACGCCGTCATCAAGAATTCGGACGGCGAACTGATCGTGATGAGCCGCAACGTGACCCTCGCGGTCGTCGACCCCGACGGCACCGAGCGTGCAACTCATCGTCTGCCCTATGGTGCACGGCTCCGCACCAATGAAGGCGATGTAGTCAAACGCGGCCAGCGGCTGGCGGAATGGGATCCGTATACGCGGCCGATCATTACCGAGATGGACGGCTTCGCCTCGTTCGAGGATCTGGTCGAAGGCCAGTCGGTCATAGAAACGCAGGACGAATCCACCGGCATCACCAAGCGTGTGGTGACGGATTGGCGCACGTCCTCGCGCGCGGCCGATCTGCGTCCGGCGATCGTGATCAAGGATACGGACGGCAAGATCCTGAAGCTCGCGCGTGGCGGCGAAGCCCGTTACGCACTTGCGATCGATGCCATTCTGTCGGTCGATCAGGATGCCAAGGTACATGCCGGCGACGTTATCGCCCGTATCCCGACCGAAAGTGCCAAGACCCGCGACATCACCGGCGGTCTGCCGCGGGTGGCGGAATTGTTCGAGGCCCGGCGTCCGAAGGAAGCGGCGGTCATCGCCGAAATCTCCGGGACGATCCGTTTCGGCCGCGACTACAAGAACAAGCGGCGGATTTCGATCGAGCCTGCCGAGGGCGATTCCGAGCCCGTCGAGTACCTGATCCCGAAGGGCAAGCATATCCACTTGCAGGACGGCGATCTGGTCGAGAAGGGCGATTCCATTGTCGAAGGCAATCCGGCGCCGCACGACATTCTGGCGATCAAAGGCGTCGAGGAACTCGCCGCCTATCTGGTCAACGAAATCCAGGAGGTCTACCGGCTCCAGGGTGTGGGCATCAACGACAAGCACATCGAGGTGATTGTCCGGCAGATGCTGCAGAAGGTGGAGATCGAAGATTCCGGCGAAACCGACCTGATCCAGGGCGAACAGCTCGACCGTGTCGAAATGGAGCAGATCAACGCCAAGGCAATCGAGGAGGGCAAGAAGCCGGCGTCCGGCCATCCTGTGCTTCTCGGCATCACCAAGGCGTCCCTGCAGACCCGCTCCTTCATCTCGGCGGCGTCTTTCCAGGAGACCACCCGCGTGCTCACCGAAGCCGCCGTCAACGGCAAGGCGGACACGCTGGACGGGCTCAAGGAGAACGTCATTGTCGGGCGGCTGATCCCGGCCGGCACCGGTGCGATGATGACCTCGCTGCGCGAGATTGCGACCAAGCGCGACTCGCTCATTCTGGAAG
>JAEZRM010000102.1 GCA_023412805.1 Pseudomonadota bacterium
GCCGCTCGCGCCGAGCTTACTGCTGTCCGAGCGCCTTCTCCAGAGCCTCGCGATGCTTCGAAACCAGCGCAATATTGCTGGGGAACTTGACCGGCGGCGTATTCTTCAGCGCGTCGTTCAGCTCCTCGAGCATCTGCTTCTTCTCGGCCGCATTGATCTGCGTATCGGCGTTGATCTCAGCGATCTCTTTCTTGATCAGCTCGATCGGGTCGGTGTACTTGCCCGTATCCGGGTCGATACCGCTCAGAATCACGGAAATATTGTACGCGACGTCATCGTATTCGGTGTAATCCTTGAAGCCGTGCTTCTTCGCGATGGTGTCGAGCTCCGCCTGCTGCTTGTCCGTCGGGGCCGTGCCCTCCTGCGCGGGGTTGCGCTCGATGAACTGCGTGATATCCGCCTGCGCGGCGATGAAGCCTTGGATATGCTTATCGTTGAGCTGGAGCTGATTAAAAGCATCCTGCGCGTTGACCGCCGGTGCAGCGATAAGCGACATCAGGCCTATTGCCACTGCCGAAGCAAACGCGGCAAGAGTTCCAAACCTACTGAGCATCGGGCTTCTCCTCGTTCGAAATCTCAAGCTTGCGTCGTTCGCCAAGATTGGTCGCAATGCCGACGTGCCTATAGCAGATCACCAGAGTGGGACACCAATAAGGATGTCAACTGATACCCCACAGCCGAGTCACCTTTCTGTCACTGCCGTCACCGAGCTGATCGACGCATCCTTTCCACAGATCCATGCGTCAGGACGCGTGATGGAAATCGAATCCGTCGGCCCCGATACCGCCCGCGTGCGTATGCGCCTCACCGAACGCAACACGCGCCACGGCGGAACGATATCCGGCCCCGCCATGTTCACGGTCGCAGACTTCTCGATCTACGTAGCGCTCATCGGCCGGCTTGGTTCCGCGGCGATCCCATCCGTCACGAGCAATCTCAACATCACGTTCCTCACGCGGCCGCCTGCGCGCGACGTGATCGCGGAAGCCCGGCTCGTGCGCGTGGGGCGCCGTCTCGCCTATTCGGAGGTCGCGCTCTTTTCCGACGGCGGCAGCGAAATGATCGCCCACGCGACCGGTACTTATGCGATCGTATCGGCCCCGAAAGCGTGAGGTAAATTGATACCGCCATTACGGTATCCTAATACCGCTCACATAGACGATTGATTTCTCTGGAATATTTTCGAGACCGCTGCCGTAAATTCCGTTGACCGTGCGCGTTCCGCAGCCTAGAAGAATGCGCGCGGCGCTTGATCCCCTCACCGGGATCGCGCCGTGCGTTCGTTCTGGTCGCGCCCGCAGCGGTATCGATCCGAACGAAACGAGCAGAACTCTCGCGACCACGCCTGCCGGCCAGCAAGCCGTCCGGCGGGCGCCGCACTCGAAGGGCCAAGCATATGAAAACGTACAGCGCCAAGCCCGGCGAAGTGGAGAAGAAGTGGGTGCTCATCGACGCCGAAGGTCTCGTCGTCGGTCGACTCGCCGCACTGATCGCCACACGCCTCAAGGGCAAGCACAAGCCGACCTACACGCCGCATGTCGACATGGGTGACAACGTCATCGTCGTCAATGCCGAGAAGGTCGTCTTCACCGGCAACAAGTATGAAGACAAGAAGTACGAGTGGCACACGGGCTATCCCGGCGGCCTCAAGACGCGGTCACCGCGCCAGATCATCGAGGGCAAGTTCCCCGAGCGCGTCGTCTTCAAGGCCGTCGAGCGCATGCTCGCACGCGGGCCGCTTCAGCGCCGTCTGATGACCAACCTCAAGGTCTACGCCGGCCCGTCCCATCCACATGAAGCGCAGCAGCCGACCAAGCTCGACATCGCCGCGCTCAATTCCAAGAACAAGAGGGTCTGACGCCATGACCGCAGATGCCAAGTCGCTCGAGGACCTCGGGAACCTGACCGGCCAATCGGCCGACGCCGCTGCACCGGTGCACGTCCAGAAGCTCGATGCCCAGGGCCGCGCCTACGCCACCGGCAAGCGCAAGAACGCCATCGCACGCGTGTGGGTCTCCCGCGGCGCCGGCAAGATCACGATTAACGACAAGGACGTGACGACCTATTTCGCACGCCCCGTCCTGCAGATGATCCTCAAGCAGCCGCTCGTCGCCGCGGAGCGCATGGATCAGTACGACATCCGCGCCACGGTGACCGGTGGCGGCCTTTCCGGTCAGGCCGGCGCCGTCCGTCATGGTCTTTCGAAGGCGCTCACGCACTATGAGCCGGAGCTTCGCTCGGTGCTCAAGAAGGGCGGTTTCCTCACTCGCGACAGCCGCATCGTCGAGCGCAAGAAGTACGGCAAGGCCAAGGCCCGCCGCAGCTTCCAGTTCTCGAAGCGCTGATCGACAGCGCACTATCCTGCAAAGCGAAACGGCCCGCCGGATTGTCCGACGGGCCGTTTTGTTTTCTTCGCTGCGAGCGTGGCGCAACTATATCGTGCCGCCGGTAACGCAGTTGATCGGCTTGAGGTGCACGCAGTTCGAGTTGCGCGGCTTCAGATAAAAGCGTTCCGTCATGTTGAAAGCGGACTCGATGAAGTAGTTGAAGATCAGCGGCGCGTAGTTGTACGTCGCTTCGCCGATGATAACGCTTTCACCGCCAAGCAGCAGGCCATTGGGAATGTCATAGTATTCCTGCCCGCGTGGATGAGGCGTTCCGCCATCGCTACCCCTCGACCAATCGACCCGGTACTCCGTCGGATCGGGCGCTCCCGGTGTTCCCTGGGCGATGACGCTGATCACCTTTACGTAGAGTCGGTCGAGCTCATATGGCGCGATGAGCTGCTCGATGATCTTGAGGTCCCGATCCACCTGATCCTCGGTAAGGCCGCCCTTGTCGGCTTGAGCGATCAAGTCCGCCGTCGAGCTGGCTGCCAGCGTGAGCCGACGATCGACAGTCAGCGCCTGGCTGAACTCGATGGTGCCGACGAACAGAAAAAACATAATGGGCACGATAAAGCCGAACTCGACGGCGGCCGCGCCGCTGTTGTCCCGGCGCAACCTCGTCAAAAGACTTCGCTTGAATCTGCGCTGGCTCATGAACCGCGTGACGAGACGCTTCATCTTGGGCACCCACTATTCATTGAATGGCTCGGTCCTGAATGTCGTGGCCGCCTGGATGAGACGTGAGCCGTTGGCCATATTGCCGAGATTGAGATACGGGATCTTCGATGCGAGGCTCCACTCGTAGCAGACCCAGATGAGCACGACCTGCTGAGGGCCCCCAACTTCGAAATTGGTCACGTCGCTGAGGTTATCGTCCTGGTCGAGGCATTGCGCCGTCGTCCCGGGGCCGATGGCTTCGGAATCCGGAAAGTTCAAGACATTCACGCGAAGCTTGTTCACGCAGTCCACGAACCCCGGCACAATTTCGCAAACCTTCTCCTTGAACTGCTGACCGTTCATTCCGCTTTGCTGGACTTGGCCGGTACGGATCAGGCGTCCCGTGCGTTCAACGGCATTCTCGAGGGAGAAGGTCGTGAAGAAAAACAGGCCGACACCCATGATGCCGAAAAGCAGCATCAGGAACGGTCCCGCCACCATCGCAAATTCAATGGCGGTCGTGCCGCTTTCATCGCGGCGCCAACGACGCGGCAACGACCAGCGGTGGCCCGGAGATGCGTCGGAAAGTGGCTGCATCGGCGTACGCCTCACCCAATTACGCCTTCGAGGATTTCAAGACATGAAATACGAGAATGTTGAAGCATCGCTTAATTCGAGGCGCTTCATTGCCGGCTGGTTAATGGAATGCCGTCAAACCGTTCTAATGGCCGGTCCATCGCGCCTGGCGACGATAGCCTCCATTTTTATCCCCGCGCCGCTGGAAAGTGAGAAACTGGCCAGTTCCCTCGAAGTATATCTCTACGTCTGCTCTGGTTTTGCTTGGCGCACATCAATAATTCTCTGAATCAATTATTGACATCGCAACGATGATTTGGTACAAACTGAGTATAACGTGAAAAGTGTCCGGCACCGCTGGCGGCTTTCACTGTTCCCGGCTCCCCCCGAGCCTCTCCCTTCCAACATCTCGGTGTTCTGCATAACCGGCTCGGATCAACCCGACTGGCCGAAGATTCGTCGTTTGTACGTCTCTGGCGCGCTGACACTTACTTCCATTGCCGAACAATGTGGGATCTCCACGCGACGGATCGCCGGCCATGCTCGGAAAGAGGGATGGCCCCCGCGTCGGCAACGGAAACAGGTCGCGCGCGAAGGGCCCACACCAAAACAGGCCTCTGGCAAGCCGACGCCGAAACCACGCGACGCCGGGGTCGCAGCAACATCTCTGAAAGCCCGGCGTGCACTCGTCCGCCGCCTCTACAAGGCAATCGATACCAAGCTCAAGCAGATGGAAAGGCGCATGGCACACGACATGGCCACCGCGGAAGACAACTCCGACACCTCGGCCGCAGACCACGAACGCGACACCCGCGCCATCGGCGCCCTTATCGCCAACCTCAGCCGTGTGACGGAGATCGAAGCTGACCTCGAGCGCCTCCCCGGATCCTCAAGTCCCGCCTCCAGCCAAGCCGCCCAGCACGCTGAACGACAGCTCGCCGACGAGGCGGAGCGCTTCCGCGGAGAGGTTGCGGAACGTCTTGCTCGACTTGTCCGGCCTGCCTGACGCCGAGCGTGACACAATCCTCTCCACACTCTCCGCGCCCGAGATCATCCGCCTCGCCCACGACTGGCAGGTCTGGGCTCGCGACGATCAGCTTGCTCCGCTTGCGACAGAAGCCGGCCGGCCCTGGCAAACGTGGCTCATTCTCGGGGGCCGCGGTTCGGGCAAAACGCGCGCGGGTGCCGAATGGGTTCGTGCGCGCGCTCTCGGACACGACGCCGGCGATTACGAGCCCGCGCGCCGCATCGCGCTCATCGGCCTCACCATCGCGCAGGTCCGCAGCGTCATGATCGAAGGCGTGTCCGGCCTCCTCTCGGTCCACGCACCGCACGAACGCCCGCACTACGACGTCTCACGCAATCAGATCCAATGGTCGAACGGAGCCATCGCGCAGATGTATGCCGCCGACGATCCCGACAATCTGCGCGGCCCGCAGTTCGACGCCGCCTGGTGTGACGAGCTGGCGAAATGGCGTCGCGCCCAGCACGCCTGGGACATGCTCCAATTCGCACTTCGCCTTGGGCGCCACCCGCAGGCCGTCGTCACCACCACGCCACGTCCGATCGCGCTGATCAAAAAACTTCTGGCCGACGCCGCAACGGTCACATCGCGCGCCAAGACGACCGACAACGCCGCAAACCTGGCGCCTTCGTTCCTCTCGAGTGTACTCAAGCGCTACGGCGGGACGGCCCTCGGCCGCCAGGAAATCGACGGCGAGATTGTCGAGGATCGCGGCGGCGGCCTTTGGCGCAAGAGCTGGCTCGATCAGCATCGCATCTCGGCGCCGCCCGAGCTCACACGCATCGTCGTCGCCGTCGATCCGCCGGTTACATCGAACGCGAACTCGGATGCCTGCGGTATCATCGTCGCCGGCCTCGGTGAAGACGGCCGCGCCTACATCCTCGCCGACCGCACCATCCGCGGTCGCGAGCCAACCGTCTGGGCCCGCGCGGCCATCGCCGCTTACCGCGACTTCGCCGCAGACCGCATCGTCGCCGAGGTCAATCAGGGCGGCGATCTTGTCGTCGGCGTCATGCGCCAGGTCGATGCATCCGTTCCCATCCGCGCCGTGCGCGCTACGCGCGGCAAGTGGCTACGCGCCGAGCCGGTTGCCGCGCTCTATGCCGAAGGCCGCGTCATTCATGTCGGCGAATGGCCGGAACTCGAAAACCAGATGTGCGCGTTCGGCGCCGACGGTCTCGCACAGGGCAAGAGCCCTGATCGGCTCGACGCGCTCGTGTGGGCGCTTACCGATCTGATGCTGACGAACCCACGCAGCCCAACCATACGGACGCTCTGAATGACCCCCACATCCGTTGCGATCTCGCTCGGCGCCATTGTTGGACGCTGGGTCGGCAGAGCTGTGCCACCACGCACTCACTTGCCGCATCTCCCAACCGAATCGAAAGCAAGTGCCGTCGGCCCGCTCATCGCGCTCGATACGCTTCGCCAGCCCGCTTGGACTCCACGCGACTATGCCGCCTTCGCGCGTGAAGGCTTCATGGGCAATGCGATCGTCTATCGTTGCGTGCGCATGATCGCCGAAACGGCCGCGTCGGTCCCGCTGCTCCTCTATCGCGGCGAAGATGAGATCGAGGCCCACGCGCTCCCCGATCTTATCGGCCGCCCCAATCCCGCACAGGTCGGCCCGGAGTTTCTCGAGACACTCTTCGGTTACCTTCTCGTCGCCGGCAACAGCTACATCGAGGCTGTCGCGATCGATGATGAGATTCGCGAACTGCACGTCCTGCGCCCTGATCGCATGAAGGTCGTGCCCGGCGCCGATGGCTGGCCGGAGGCCTACGAGTACACGGTCGCCGGCCGCTCCGTGCGCCTTGTGGGCGATTGCGTGCCGGGCGTGCGCAGCGTCCTACACATGAAGCTCTTTCATGCCGCGCACGATCACTACGGCATGAGCCCGCTCGAGGCTGCCGCGACAGCCATCGATCTGCACAACACCGCGACCCGCTGGAACAAGGCGCTGCTCGACAATTCCGCCAGACCTTCCGGCGCGCTCGTCTACACCTCGCGCGACGGCAACCTGACGACCGACCAATACGAGCGCCTAAAAGCTGAGCTCGAACAAGGCTTCCAAGGCGCCGCCAATGCAGGCCGGCCGCTTCTCCTCGAAGGCGGGCTCGATTGGAAATCCATGTCGCTCTCGCCCAAGGACATGGATTTCCTCGAAGCCAAGAACGCCGCCGCACGCGAGATCGCGCTCGCTCTCGGCGTACCTCCCATGCTGCTCGGCATTCCAGGCGACAACACCTACGCCAACATGGCCGAAGCCACGCGCGGCTTCTGGCGCCAGACCGTCATCCCCCTCGTCGGCCGCACGTCAAAGGCGCTCTCGCGGTGGCTTGCTCCCGCGTGGGATGCCGAGCTCGAGCTGCGTCCCGATCTTGATGCCGTCGAGGCCCTTTCGCCGGAACGGGAAGCCCTTTGGGCTCGCCTCGAAAAGGCATCCTTCCTCACGCTCAACGAGAAGCGCGCCGCCGCCGGCTACAGCCCGCTCCCCGAGAGCGATCTGCCATCCTCCCCTCCTGCCTGATCGCGCGCCCGCGCAACCCCACTCGAAATCGGAGCGTTCCATCGTGATCGAAACTCGATCTGCGACACCTCTTCGCGCGCGTCCGCACGAAGCGAAGTTTACGGCCATCGACATGAAAAGCGTTGCCGACGACGGCGCGTTCGAAGGCTATGCCTCGCTCTTCGATCGGCAGGATCTCGGCCGCGACGTCGTCATGCCAGGCGCATTCCGCGATACGCTGGCCGCTCGCGGGCCGGGCGGCGTGCGGATGCTCTTCCAGCACAATCCCGCCGAACCGATTGGCGTGTGGGAAACGCTCGCCGAGGACACCAAAGGCCTATTCGCCCGAGGCCGTCTCATGCCGACCGTCGCGCGGGCCCGCGAGGTTCTCTCGCTGATGCGCGCCGGTGCCATCGACGGTCTCTCCATCGGCTTCCGCACCGTCAAGGCCCATCGTGATCGCACCCGCGGCGTGCGCCGCATCGAGAAGATCGATCTCTGGGAAATTTCCATCGTCACGTTTCCGCTGCTGCCCGAGGCCCGCATTGCCACCGTCAAGTCGCGGCCGTTCGCAGCCGGGCGCCCATCGGAGCGTGAATTCGAACGCTGGCTCACGCAGGACGCTGGGCTCACGCGCACCGAAGCCCGCTCGGTTCTCCGATCAGGCTTCAAAGGATTGGCCGCGCTGCGGGATGCCGCTGCCATCCCATCCGAGACTGCAAGGATGAGCAGCCGCTGCGCCGCGGTTGCTGCCTACCTCCGCTCGACGCATTCCATCTGAAGGACCACCTCCTCATGACCACATCGACACCGATGCTCGAAATCAAGAGCAGCTCCGAACTCAACCACGCACTCGACGATCTCCTACGCGCGTTCGAGACCTACAAGGACGAGAACGACCGCCGCCTCTCCGACATCGAAACGCGCGGCGCCGCAGATCCCCTCACGACCGACAAGCTCGACCGCCTCGATCGCGCCCTCGACGATCACAAGCGCCGTCTCGACGAGATCTCGCTGAAGTCCGCACGCCCACAGCTCTCTACCGGCGGACCAAACACGCATCTCGCACGCGAGCATCGCACCGCTTTCGACGGCTATATCCGCAAAGGCGAAGCCGGCGGCCTCCTCGACATCGAGGGCAAAGCGCTTTCCGTCGGCTCCGGCCCGGACGGCGGCTACCTCGTCCCCGCCGACACCGAGACGACTGTCAACACGGCGCTCAAGGAGATCTCGCCGATCCGCGCGATCGCCAGCGTCCGCCAGGTTTCCGGATCCGTCTTCAAGAAGCCGTTCTCAGTTTCCGGCGCCGGCGCCGGTTGGGTTGCCGAGACCGGAACCCGCACCACGACGACATCACCGACGCTCGCCGAGCTCTCGTTCCCGACCATGGAACTCTATGCCATGCCGGCCGCGACACCGGCGCTCCTCGACGACTCCGCGGTTGATATCGACCAGTGGATTGCCGAGGAAGTCCGCGCCGCATTCGCCGAGCAGGAAGGCACTGCATTCGTCACCGGCAACGGCAGCAGCCGGCCGACCGGCTTCATGCACTACGACAAGGTCGTCGAGGCGAGCTGGGAGTGGGGCAAGATCGGCGCCATCAAGACCGGCGCCGACGCCGCCTTCCCCGCCAGCAATCCCGGTGACAAGCTGATCGACTTCGTCTACACACTCAAGGCAGGCTATCGCGCCAACGCACGCTTCGTCATGAACCGCGCGACGCAAGCAATCGTCCGCAAGCTCAAGGACGGCGATGGCCACTACCTCTGGCACCCTGCCATCAACCCCGGCGAGTCACCGTCGCTCATGGGTTTTCCGGTCACCGAAGCCGAGGACATGCCGGACGTCGCAGCAGATGCTTACGCCATCGCATTCGGTGATTTCCGACGCGGCTATCTGATCGTCGATCGCGTCGGCATTCGCGTCCTGCGTGATCCATACTCATCGAAGCCCTACGTGCTCTTCTACACCACCAAGCGTGTCGGTGGCGGCGTACAGGACTTCGACGCCATCAAGCTCCTGCAGTTCGGCGACTGATCGCCCTACCGCTCCGCCTCGGATGATCAACGCGGCTGTCCTCTGCCCCCTCGGGGACGAGCTGCGCAAGCAATCGAACCGATCAGGCACTCCGCGACGGCCGGCGACCTCGCACGCCCCGGCTGATCGTCGCCTCATCGGTTGCGCCGGCGCGCCTCCTCCGCCGCCACATGCGCTTCGACTGTCGACCATCCGCGGCGCGCGCGGGTGGCACCGGCCCTCCCTCCCAGCAGCCGGTGCCACCCGTGCAAATACCAACCACTCGAATTCTTGCGTGAGGTCGATATGGCCACCACTCTCCTCAGCGGACCGACCGTCGAGCCGGTCTCACTCGCCGAGGCCAAAGCTCATCTGCGTGTCGATACGGACGCCGAGGATACCCTGATCCAGAGTCTGATCATGGCGTCGCGCCTGCACATCGAGGCAGCCCTCGATCTCGCACTCATCACGCAGACATGGTGCCATCAGCTCGATCGCTGGCCGCGCGCACGCTCGTTGAACCTTCCATTGCGTCCCGTGCAGAGCCTATCGGCCGTAAGGGTATTCGACGCCGGCGACGAAAGTGAAACGCTCGAAAACGCCGTCTTCATTCTCGACGGCACGTCCAATCCCGCCCGCCTCATCCTGAGCGGCAGCGCGGGCCTCCCCGTTCCAGGTCGCGCGGCCAACGGCATCGAGATCGACTTCGTCGCAGGTTACGGCGATGAACCGTCGGATGTGCCGCAGCCGATCCGCCAGGCCCTCCTGCTGCTGACTGCGCACTGGTACGAAAACCGCGAGCCCGTCGAGATCGGCGCTGCCGCAACCGTCATCCCGGGCACCATCTCCGACCTCCTCTCACCCTATCGCCGGAGGCGGCTCTGATGCGCCCGGCGATCGGCCGCCTGCGTCGTCGCCTCACACTCGAGGCCGCGAGCCGCACACCAGACGGCGGCGGCGGCGCTGCCGAGAGTTGGATAGCCATCGCCCAGGTATGGGGCGACATCCGCCCGAAAGGCGGTGGCGAAGACATCGACGCCGACGCGCTATCGGGCCACGTCTCACACGAGATCACGCTCCGTTATCGCTCCGGCGTCGTCCCCGCGATGCGCTTCGTCTCCGGCACGCGCCGCTTCGATATCTTGGCTGTCATCGACATCGATGAACGCCGGCGCTGGCTAAAATGCCTCTGCGCGGAGTGCGACCTGTGAAGCTCAACATCACCGTCACCAGTCAGCATGAGCGCCGCCTCGCGGAGCATATCGCACAGCTCATTCGCGCACGCGCAGCCAATACCCCGCGGCCCGCCGACGGCGATCCGCCGCCATCACAGCCCTCAACGCGCGCGCCGATGCGCCGCGACCGCAGGAGCTAGCTCATGTCCAGCGCCACCTGGCACCTCCAGCAAGCGGTCCACGGCGCACTCGCCGGCGACGCGGAAGTTCTGTCGCTCCTCGGCGGCACACGTATTTACGATGATGTGCCGCAACGCGCAGCCTTTCCTTACATCACGCTCGCGAGCTTCACTCTCAGCGACTGGGCCACCGGCACCGAACCGGGCGCCGAGATCACGTTCAACGTCAACGCCTGGTCGCGCGGCGCTGGCCACAAGCAAGCGCATCTCATCGCCGAGGCCGTACGCGCTGCACTCCATGACGCGCCGCTCGCGATCGCCGACCATCATCTCGTGAACTTGCGTCACGTGTCTTCCGACACGCATCGCGAGCGCGACGGCGACACCTATCGCGTTACCGCGCGTTTCCGCGCCGTCCTCGAACCGACTGCCTGATCTCCCGCCGTCTACTCAAGGATCTTCACGCAATGGCCGCTCAAAGAGGCAAGGACCTGCTCCTCAAGGTCGACACCACCGGCAACGGAAACTTCTCCACGATTGCCGGCCTTCGCTCGCGCTCGATCTCGTTCAATGCCGAGACTGTCGACGTCACGCATGCCGAGTCCGCTGGAGAATGGCGCGAGCTTCTTGCTGGTGCCGGCGTCAAGAGCGCGCGCATCGCCGGTGCCGGCATCTTCAAGGACGCCGATTCCGACGCCACTATCCGCGCCTATGTCTTCGACGGCACGATCCGCGAATGGCAAATCGTGATTCCGGACTTCGGCACGATCGAAGGCCTTTTCCAGATCACCTCGTTCGAGCTTTCCGGCCGCCACGATGCCGAAGTGGCCTTCGAGATCACGCTCGAATCCGCGGGCCTGCTCACCTTCACCGCACCATAAAAGGACGTCAGATGGCCAATCTTCATCGCGGCGAGATCGACGCCGTCCTCGATGGGCAGTCTCTCCGTCTCTGCCTGACGCTCGGCGCCCTTGCCGAGCTCGAGTCCACCTTCGGCGACGAGGACATGCTCGCATTGGCCGAACGCTTCGCACGCGGCCGCCTCAGCGCGCGCGATGCGGTGCGCATCATCGGCGCTGGTCTTCGTGGCGCCGGCCACCAGGTCACCGACGACGCCGTTGCCCGCATGCGAGCCGAGGCCGGTGCAGCCGGCTTCGTCGATATCGTATCGCGCCTTCTCACCGCGACTTTCGGCGCTGCCGATGATGTGCCCATGGCCAAGGCAGAAGAGGTTCACGCACCGTCATCCACGGAGAGCCCTACCGGCCCTTTCCCTGGCGTGACGTGATGCGCATCGGCCTCGGCATCCTCCGTCTCTCGCCCGCCGTTCTCTGGTCCATGACCCCGCGCGAGCTCGCCGCCGCATTCGAAGGCGCGCTCGGTCCTCCACTCGGGCACGATGCCATCGACCGCGCATCGCTCACCCGCCTCATCGCCAGTTACCCCGACAAGTAGGAGGCCTTCATGCCCGAGAATGCTGCCGACTGGCAGATCACGGTCGGCGCCGACACGAGTGCGCTTCGCGCCGAGCTCCAGCGTACATCTATCATCGGCCGCCAGTTCAGCCGCTCGATGATCTCCGCCTTCGAAGGCATCGCCGTGCAGGGCCGTTCGCTCGGCGATGTAGTCCGCAATCTGGGCCTCAGTCTCTCGCGCATGGTGCTGAATGCCGCCATGAAGCCGCTCGACCAGGCCATGGGTCGCATGCTCGGCAGCATATTCTCCGCCGGCCTGCCCCTCGGCTTTGCCAAGGGCGGCGTACTGCAGCAGGGAACACCGATCCCCTTCGCAAAAGGCGGCGTCATCGCCTCACCGGTCACATTCCCGCTGAGCGGCGGCCGCACTGGCCTCGCAGGCGAACGCGGCCCTGAAGCCATCATGCCACTCGCACGCACGGCGGATGGGCGCCTCGGCATCGCAACTTCTGGCGCTGCGGGCCCCAGCATAACGATCAACATCGCGACACCCGACGTCGAGAGCTTCGCCCGCTCCGAAACACAGGTCGCCGCTCTCGTTGCTCGCGCCCTCGGTCGCGGCGAACGCAATCTCTAACAGCGGGCCTGTCATGAGCTTTCACGAGATCCGCTTCCCGACCGCCATATCGCGCGGCGCGACTGGTGGCCCGGAACGACGCACCGACGTCGTCGCGCTCGGCTCGGGTCATGAAGAGCGCAACAGTCGCTGGACCGACTCGCGCCGCGGCTACAATGCCGGTTACGGTATCAAGACGCTCGACGACCTGCACACGGTGATCGCCTTCTTCGAAGAGCGTCGCGGTCGCCTCTACGGCTTCCGCTGGAAGGATCATGCCGACTTCCGCTCGGGCCCACCATCCGTCGCGCCGACACCCTTCGATCAACTCCTCGACGTCGGCGACGGCGAGACCGCCACCTTCCAGCTCGTCAAGCGCTACGGCGCATCGCACGCACCGTGGAGCCGGCGCATAGCCAAGCCCGTCGCCGGCACCTTGCGCGTCGCTGTCGACGGAACACCAGTCGCCGTAGGCACGGATGTTCTTCTCGATGAAGCCACCGGCATCATCACCTTCTCGCCTGAGCACATTCCCCCCGACGGCGTCGTTATCACGGCGGGCTTCGAGTTCGACGTCCCTGTCCGCTTCGATACCGACAAGCTGGAAGTCAGCCTGCAGGGCTTCCACCATGGCGCCATTCCGTCGATTCCGATCGTGGAAATTCGTCTATGAAGCAGCTCGGCGAAGCACTCAACGCGCATCTCCAGTCCGGCACGACGACGCTCTGCTGGTGCTGGCGCCTTATCCGCCGCGACGGCACCAAACTCGGCTTCACCGACCACGATCGCGATCTTTCATTCGACGAGACCATATTCGAAGCCGCGAGCGGCTTCACTGCCAGCGAGATCCGCGATCAGGTAGGCCTGAGCGTCGACAACCTCGAAGTGACCGGCGCTCTCATCTCGGACCGCCTCTCCGAGGTCGCGCTTGCCTCCGGTGATTTCGATGACGCGGCAATCGAGATCTTCCGCGTCAACTGGCAGGATCCGATCCAACGCGTGCTCATGCGCTCAGGCTCACTGGGCGAGGTGCGCCGCTCCGGCACGGCATTCAGCGCCGAGGTGCGTGGCCTCGCTCACTATCTCCAGCAGCCGAAGGGGCGCCTCTTCCAATACACCTGCGACGCTGATCTCGGCGATTCTCGTTGCTGCGTCGACCTGACATCGACCGCCTACCGCGCGACTGGCACCATCCTCGCGATGAACGGCACCCGCCGTCTCACTATCGACGGTCTCGCTGACTACGAACCCGGCTGGTTCAATCACGGCATTCTATCTTTCACCTCGGGTGCCAATGCCGGCCGCGCCATGGAGATTAAGAGCCACGCACACCGCAGCGGCATGATCGAGGTCGAGCTCTGGCAGCCCATGGGTGAACCGATCGCCATCGGCGACACGATCTCGGTGACGGCCGGCTGCGACAAGCGCCTCGAAACCTGCACCGCGCGGTTTGCCAACGCGATCAACTATCGCGGCTTCCCGCACATGCCCGGTAATGACTTCGTCACTGCCGTTGCTCAGCCCGGCAGCACACCGCGACCCGCAGGCCAACGCACCAGCCTCGGCGACTGACATCATGACTTGTTCGCGCAACGATATCGTCGCCGAGGCGCGGCGCTGGCTTGGCACGCCTTATCACCATCAGGCGAGCGTGTGCGGCGTCGGCACCGACTGCCTCGGCCTCGTCCGCGGCGTATGGCGCACGCTGCACGGCGGCGAAGCCGAAACCGTGCCTGCTTACGCCCGCGACTGGGGCGAGGCTACCGGCGTAGAGACCATGCTCGCCGCCGCGCGTCGCCATCTCGTCGAGCGCAACGTCCGTGACGCCACGTCCGGCGATGTCCTCATCTTCCGCTATCGCGCGCAGGCCATCGCCAAGCACGTCGCGGTCATGTCCGGCCCCGCTTCGATGATCCACGCCATCGAAGGACGCGCCGTCGCTGAAGTGCCGTTCGGCCGCTGGTGGCGTCGCCACCTCGCCGCCGTGTTCTCATTCCCCGGGATCTCACCCTGATGGCCACGCTCGCTCTTGCAGTCGCCGGCGCGGCGGTCGGCTCGGCATTGCTGCCGGCCGGCGTCACCGTTCTCGGCGCGACCTTCACTGGCGCCATGATCGGCGGACAGATCGGCGCCCTCGCCGGCAGCTACGTCGACCAGGCGCTTCTCGGCGGCTCCGGTCAGTCGCGCGCCCGCGGCGGCCCGCGCCTCGACGATCTCCGCGTGACGGCCTCGACAGAAGGCGCCGCCGTCCCTAGGCTCATGGGGCGCGCACGCCTCGGCGGCCAAGTCATCTGGGCGTCCTCGCTCGATGAAGAGGTCATCAAGAACAACAGCAGCGGCAGCGGCAAAGGCGGCTCCGGCGGCAGCTCGAGCACACGCAGCTATCGTTACTACGCCAATTTCGCCGTCGCGCTCTGCGAAGGCACGATCACATCGATTGGCCGCGTGTGGGCGGACGGCAAGGAGCTCGATCTTACACAGCTCACATGGCGCCTTCACACCGGCGCTGATGACCAAGTTCCCGATGATCTCATCGTCGCTCGTCTCGGTGCCGACAACACGCCCGCCTATCGCGGCATTGCCTACATTGTCTTCGAACGCCTGCTGCTCGAACCCTACGGCAACCGCCTCCCGCAGCTCTCGTTCGAAGTCTTCCGCAACGTCGATCCCTTCGAGCAGAGCGTCCGCGCTGTCGTCATGATTCCCGGCTCCGGCGAATTCGTCTATGCGACGACGCCCGTCACGCGCCGCGTCGGCCCCGGCCAGACTGAAACCGAGAACGCCCACACGCTTCAGGGCGACACGGATTGGAGCGTCTCTCTCGATCAGCTCGCCGCCACGCTTCCGAATATCGGCGCGGTCTCACTCGTCGTGAGCTGGTTCGGAACGGACCTGCGGGCCGGACATTGCGCGATCCGTCCCGCCGTCGACAATGACGACAAGACCACCGACCCAATCTCCTGGCGTGTCGCTGGTCTTACGCGCGGCACGGCCCCGCTGATCAGTCGCCACGAAGGACGTCCTGCCTACGGCGGCACGCCTTCCGATCAGACCGTCATTGCCGCCATCCAGGATCTCAAATCGCGCGGCCACAAAGTCACGCTCAATCCCTTCATCCTCATGGATGTGCCTGACGACAACACGCGGCCCAATCCATACGACCCCCATGCATCGCAGCCCGCATATCCCTGGCGTGGCCGCATCACAACCCATCCGGCCTCGATGATCGAGGGCTCGCCGGACAAAACAAGCGCCGCCGCGAGTCAGATCGCGTCTTTCGTCGGCACGGCTCAGCGCAACCACTTCTCGGTGAGCGGCGCGCAGATCAACTATGCGGGGCCTGCCGAGTGGTCCTTCCGCCGCATGATCCTGCATTACGCGCATCTTGCCGCGGCAGCCGGCGGTGTCGACGGCTTCCTTCTCTGCTCGGAGCTGCGCGGTCTCACGCAGTCACGCAGCTCCTCGTCCGACTATCCCTTCGTGACCGCACTCATCGCACTCGCTGCCGATGTCCGCGCCATTCTCGGCCCATCGACCAAGATCACCTACGGCGCCGACTGGTCGGAGTACTTCGGTCATCATCCGCAGGACGGCAGCAGCGACGTCTTCTTCCACCTTGATCCACTCTGGACCTCATCCGATATCGACGCCATTGGCATCGACGCCTACTGGCCGCTCGCCGATTGGCGCGATGGCCGCGATCACGCCGACTGGCAGGCTGGCCACCGCGTTCTGCATGATCTCCGCTATCTCAAATCCAACTTATTCGGCGGCGAAGGTTATGACTGGTACTATGCCAGCGCCGCCGATCGCGATGCCCAGATCCGCACGCCGATCACCGATGGCGAAGCCGGCAAGCCCTGGGTCTTCCGCTACAAGGACGTTCGCTCCTGGTGGGAACACGCTCACTTCAATCGCCCTGGCGGTGTCGAAAGCGAAACGCCGACGGCGTGGATTCCCCAATCGAAGCCCTTCTGGCTCACCGAGATCGGATGCCCGGCCATCGACAAGGGCGCGAACCAGCCGAACGTCTTCGTCGATCCGAAGAGCGGTGAGAGCGCACGTCCTTACTACTCGAGCGGCACGCGCGACGACCTCATTCAACGCCTTTATCTCCAGGCGCTAACGGAGGGCCTCGATCCCACACACTCCGGCTACATCGAGGATGCCAATCCCACCTCCGTGCTCTATGGCGCGCCGATGGTCGATCTCGATCACGTCTACATCTATGCCTGGGATGCGCGCCCGCATCCGGCTTTCCCCAACAACCGTCTCGCCTGGGGTGATGGCGACAACTGGCGGCACGGCCACTGGCTCAACGGCCGCATTGCCAGTCAGCCACTCGCGGCCGTCGTCACCGACATTCTGCGCGCCCAGGGTTTCGAGCGTTTCGACGTCGGCACACTTGCTGGTGTCGTTCCGGGCTATCTCCTCGACCAGGTCATGTCGGCACGCGAGGCACTGCAGCCTCTCGAGCTCGCCTACTTCTTCGACTCAATCGAGAGCGAAGGCCGCATCGCGTTCCGCCATCGCGGCATCGATTCTCCCGCCATCACCTTGACGCCCGATGCGGCAGCCGAGCTCAGGGCCGGCGCCGATCTCATCGCACTCACGCGCGCCCAGGAGACAGATCTTCCGGCATCCGCGCGCATTTCCTATGCCTCGTCGGAGCGCGACTATCGCCGCGCCGTCGCGGAAGCACGTCGCTTGGTCGGCGCCAGCGGCCGCATCTCACTCGCGGAGCTGGCCATCGTCATGGAGGCCGATCAGGCCACGCAGATCGCCGAGAGCTGGCTGTTCGAGACGTGGGCAGCGCGCGAACGCGCGCAGTTCTCGCTACCGCCAAGCCGCATTGCGCTCGAGCCCGGAGATATCGTTGCGCTCGACGGGCCAGGCGATGCGCGCCTCTTCCGTATCACCGAAATCGGCGATCACGGCGCACGTGAAATCGACGCTATCCGCATCGAGCCCGATGTCTATGCGCCGATCACGGCGGCACCGCGCAGTGCGGATGCACCACTGACAACACTTCCTGGCCAACCGTCTGCCTTGTTGCTCGACCTACCGCTCCTCCTCGGCAACGAGTCGCCGGACGCCGGATACTTCGCGGCCGTGATGCGCCCATGGCCCGGCGCGATCGCGCTCTACAGTTCACCTGACATGTCCGGCTTCGCGCTGCGCTCTCTCGCAACCGAGCCCGCAACCATGGGTTCGACGCTCGACGATCTCCCCGCGGGGCCGCCGGGCCGACTCGATAAGGTTACGACGCTAAATGTCCGTGTCGATTTCGGCGCGCTCAACTCCATCAACGATCTCGCGCTGTTCTCCGGCAGTAATGCCGCCGCCATCGAGCACGCGTCCGGCCACTGGGAAATCATCCAGTTCCGCGACGCCACACTCATCGGGCCGTCGACGTACGCACTCACGACACTCCTGCGCGGGCAGCAAGGCACGGATGGCACCATCAGCCCCGTTCTGCACGCCGGCGCACGCTTCGTGCTGCTGGACACGGCACTTACGCGACTTGACCTCGCGCCGGCGGAGGTCGGCCTGCTCCTGAACTGGCGCTTCGGTCCGTCGAACCGTGATCTGGGCGCGCCCTCGTACGACACACTTACACACGCCTTTGCCGGCATCGGGCATCGTCCCTATGCGCCCGTGCATATCCGGGCCAAGCGCGACGATGCCGGCCTTCACATCCACTGGCTCCGCCGTTCGCGCATCGGCGGCGATAGTTGGGACGGTGTCGAGATCCCGCTCGGTGAGGAGAGCGAGCGCTACGAGGTCGATGTCATCGATGGCGCCTCCACTCTTCGTACGCTGACCACAACAAGCCCGACGACGCTGTACTCGACTGCAGATCAGCTCGCCGATTTCGGCACGACGCCGGACGCCCTGACCATCCGCGTCTACCAGATCAGCGAACGTTTCGGCCGCGGCACACCTGCGAACGCCCTCCTCTAACACGCCCAAGGAGCTCACCACATGCAGCAGCCATCATGGATGGCCGAGGCCTGGCGCGAGCTTGGCCAATCCGAACTGCGCGGCCCCACGCACAATCCGCGCATTATCGCGATGTTCGACCAGCTCGGCCATGCGGGTCAAAGCGACGAGACCGCATGGTGTGCGGCCTTTGTCGGCGCCTGCCTCGAGCGTGCCGGCATCGCCAGCACACGCTCGCTGCGCGCACGTTCCTATCTCGACTGGGGCACACCGACGGACGACCCTGGCAGCGGCGCAATCGTCGTACTGAAGCGCGGCGGCAATCCAGCTCAGGGCCATGTCGGCTTTCTCGTCGGCGCGACCGCGACGCACATCTTCGCACTCGGTGGCAATCAGTCGGATGCCGTAACCGTCGCCGCCTTCGATCGCGATCTCGTGCTCGGCTTCCGTGAGCCCCCGTCAGTGCGGACCTCCAACACCGGCGACAAATTCGACCTCGCGCTCAGTCACGTCCTCGCCATGGAAGGCGGCTGGACGGACGATCCTCATGATCCCGGCGGCCCGACCAACAAGGGCATCACGCTCGCCGTCTATGCCCGCGAACGCAACGTCCAAGTCACACCAGCTAATTTTGCCGAACTGAAATCGGACCTTCGCGCCATCCCGGATCCGCTCGTCCGCAGCATCTACGAGACGCGGTACTGGCGGCCTGCACATTGTCCGGCACTCAGGCCCTCTCTGGCGCTCATGCACTTCGATGCCGGCGTCAATCACGGCATCGGCACAGCCGCACGATTTCTCCAGGAAGCCCTCGGCGTCGAGATCGACGGCGAGATCGGCCCGATCACGCTCGGCGCCGCGCGCACGGCCGACCCACGCGATGCGCTCGCGAAATACGCCACGATCCGGCGCCGACGCTATCGATCGCTCCCGCACTTCTGGCGCTTCGGCCGCGGCTGGCTGCGTCGTGTCGACGCCACGCTCGCGGCCGCCACACGTCTCATCCCGTCCCCCCTCGATCCTATCTCAACAGAGGACAACCCCTTCATGACCGGACCAACTGATGCCCCGATTGCGAAGCCGGACACAACGAACACCACCAAAGGCTGGTGGCAGTCCATGACGATCTGGGGAACGCTGCTTACGGCGCTCACGACTGTGCTTCCGCTGGTCGGTGTCGTGATCGGTGTCAGCATCACACCCGAGATCGCCGAGCAGATCGGCCAGGATATCGTCCTCGTCTTCCAGGCGGTCGGCGGCCTCATCGGCACGCTCATGGCGCTTTTCGGCCGCGCTCGGGCAACGGCGTTGCTTCAAGCGAGATCGCGCTGAGGCTGGCGATTACTTGCGCCGCAGTCGACGGGCCCGATACTTCGCTGCCCAACCCTCGCGCATCTCTTGTGGCGCGCGGCCTACGGCCAACGCATCCGCCGGCACATCCTTCGTGATGACGCTCCCGGAACCGACATAGGCGCCAGCCCCGATCTTCACTGGAGCCACCAGCGCCGAATTCGAGCCGACAAATGCGCCGGGTCCGACATCGGTGTGATGCTTTTCGAAGCCATCATAATTGCAGAAGATCGTACCGGCGCCGATGTTCGCCTCGGCACCGACACGGCCGTCGCCGATATAGGCAAGATGATTGGCCTTGGCGCCGGCCTCCATCACAGCATTCTTCACTTCGACGAAGTTGCCGATGTGCACGTCCGGACCGATCTCCGCGCCAGGCCTCAAGCGCGCAAAGGGTCCGACAATCGCACCCTTGCGGACGCGGAGGCCCGCGCGGTCTTTTCCATGATGCCCGACGATGTGGCAGTTCGCGCGGATCGTGACGCCATCCTCGATCACGACTCCCGGTCCGATGACCACGTTCGGCTCGATGTGCACATCGCGGCCGATCACCGTGTCGTAGCTCAGCCAGACAGTCTCTGGCGCGACGAGCGTAGCACCGGCCTGCATGACCTCGCGCCGGCGCCGGCGCTGCCAGATACCCTCCGCTGCCGCCAACTGAGTCCGGTCGTTGACGCCGAGCACCTCCTCCTCATCACAAACGACCACGCGGGCGACATAGCCGTCACCTCGCGCAAGCTCGATCGCATCGGTCAGATAGAACTCACCCTTTGCATTGTCGCCGTTGATCCGCCTCAGCAGGCCCGCGAGATCCTGCACGCGGAAGGCCATGACGCCGGCATTGCACAGACGCAGTTGCCGCTCAGCTTCGCTCGCATCGGCCTGCTCGCGGATCGCGATCAGCTCGCCCCCCGCATTGGTCAGCAGCCGGCCATAGCCTGTCGGATCGACGGCTTCAAATCCCAACACGGCGACACCGGCGCCCTCATTCAGCACCGCCCGCATCCGCTCGAGCGTGGCCGACGTCAGCAGTGGCGTATCGCCGTAGAGCACCAGCACGTCGCCTTTGTGCCCAGCCAGCGCCGCTGCCGCTGCCAACACGGCATCGGCCGTTCCACGTCGCTCGGCCTGGATGAACGTCTCCATGGTCGGCGCCGCCGCCTGCCCCTCCGCAGCCACATCCTCCATGTCCGGCCCAACAACCAGCGCCTGCCGTCCCTCCCCCGGCCCCCGCACCACGTCCAGCACATGACCAAGCATCGACCGACCGGCGATCTTGTGCAGAACCTTGGGCGTATCGGATTGCATTCGTGTGCCCTGGCCGGCTGCCAGCACGACGGTCAGAAGAGGTACAGCCATAGCGTGCTTCCTCGATAGAGCCGGGTAGCCGACCATCGCGATCTCATCGCGCGATCGTAGTCGCCATCATCTGGCAACCTCCGCCGGGCACGTCAATTCCAGCCGGCCGCCTTGCCCACCTGAAAGTCCAAAGCCTCAGCTTGCCTGCGCATTTTCGTGCCCGCTGCGCCCCGCGGGGCCCCCGCGGCGGGGGGCCGCCGGCC
>JAEZRM010000145.1 GCA_023412805.1 Pseudomonadota bacterium
GGCCCCCCCAGGGGGCGGCCCTTTCTCACGCCGGATTGTGCCTCGGATCCTTACACCTCGGAGCAAATCCCACAAATGCACGGCGGTCTCCCGTTGTGCGCTCGCCTCGACCCTTGCGCCGCTCGTCGGCCTGGGCTAACACCCCAGAAGGTAAGGGCTTGATGCGCGCGATTCCGCTTGTCGCCCCCGCCAAATCGTGGCCGAGCAGCCGCCCGGGACGGATCGATGCCTGAACTGCTGATGGACTATCTGCCGATCGCCGTATTCATCGGCGTGGCGCTCGTTATTGGCTTGGCGCTGATGATCGCGCCGTTCCTGGTTGCCGTGCGCAATCCCGATCCCGAGAAGGTCTCGGCTTACGAGTGCGGCTTCAATGCGTTCGACGACGCGCGCATGAAATTCGACGTGCGCTTTTATCTCGTCGCCATTCTCTTCATCATCTTCGATCTCGAAGTGGCCTTCCTCTTTCCGTGGGCTGTTGCCTTCAAGGAAGTCGGCGCCTTCGGCTTCTGGTCGATGATGGTGTTCCTCGGCGTGCTCACGATCGGCTTCATCTACGAGTGGCGCAAAGGAGCGCTGGAATGGGATTGATCACGCCGCCAGTTCCGGTCTTCGACAAGCCGCGCGAGGGCGCGAGTGGCCTCGTGAAGCCAGGCGACCGCGGCTTCACCGAGCTGTCCAACGAGCTTGCCGACAAAGGTTTCCTCGTCACCACTACGGATGACCTCATCAACTGGGCGCGCACCGGCTCGCTCATGTGGATGACCTTCGGCCTCGCCTGCTGTGCCGTCGAGATGATGCAGGCCTCCATGCCGCGCTACGATGTCGAGCGTTTCGGCTTCGCGCCGCGCGCTTCGCCCCGACAGTCGGATGTGATGATCGTCGCGGGGACGCTCACGAACAAGATGGCGCCGGCACTCCGCAAGGTCTACGACCAGATGCCCGAGCCGCGCTATGTGATCTCCATGGGATCGTGCGCGAACGGCGGTGGGTATTACCACTACAGCTACGCCGTCGTGCGTGGCTGCGATCGTGTCGTGCCGGTCGATATCTACGTGCCGGGTTGCCCGCCGACGGCCGAGGCGCTGGTCTACGGCATTCTGCTGCTGCAGAAGAAGATCCGGCGCACCGGAACAATCGAGCGGTAGAGATCCATGCAGATGACCAGCGACAGCCTCGAGGACCTCAAGGAGCACATTGCTTCGGGCCTCGGCGACCGTCTTACCGATGCGAGCATTGCGAACGGGGAGCTGACGCTCATCGTGCTGCGCGAGCAGATCGTGCCGGTGCTGACGTACCTGCGTGACAACGGGCGCTGCCAGTTCGAGGTCTTGATCGACCTTTGCGGCGTTGACTACCCTGCACGTGAGCGGCGCTTCGATGTCGTCTACCACCTGCTTTCGGTGCGGCAGAACCAGCGCGTTCGCGTGAAGCTCGAGACTGACGAGACCAGTCTCGTGCCGAGTGTCGTCGGCGTGTTTCCAGCCGCGAACTGGTACGAGCGCGAGGCGTACGACATGTACGGTATGCCGTTCTCGGGGCATCCGGATCTGAGGCGCCTGCTCACCGACTACGGCTTTGAAGGTTTCCCACTGCGCAAGGACTTCCCGCTGACGGGTTATGTCGAGGTGCGCTACGACGACGAGCTGAAGCGTGTCGTCTATGACCGCGTGCGTCTTACGCAGGAGTTCCGCGACTTCGACTTCGAGAGCCCGTGGGAAGGTGTGGACTACATCCTCCCGGGTGACGAGAAGGCGCCGACGCCCGTAGCACCGCCGCCGCCTCCGCCAGCGAAGAACTGATCGGCCTCGCAGCGCGCCTTAGCTGCGCGCGTCGACCTTGATCATGTCGGCGGCCTTCTCCGCGATCATGATCGTCGGCGCATTGGTATTGCCCGAAATCAGGTTCGGCATGATTGAGGCATCGATCACGCGGAGCCCGCCAATGCCGTGCACGCGCAGCCGCGCATCGACGACCGCCATGGGATCGTTCCCCATTTTGCACGTGCCGCAAGGGTGAAAAACCGTGGTGCCGCGCTCCATGGCGAACTGCAGGAAATCCTCGTCGCTCACGCATTCCGGGCCCGGGAAGACTTCGCGCCGCACGAGCGGCTTGAAGGAAGCCTGCTCGGAGATGCGCCGCGCGAGCTTCAATCCCGCGAGCGTAATACGCCGGTCGCTCTCGGCCGCGAGATAGTTGGCGACGATGGCGGGCTTCTCCTTGGGATCGGCGGAAACAATGTGCTGATGGCCGCGGCTGTCGGGCCTGAGCACGCAGATCGTCGAGGACACGCCGGCAAATTTGTGCAGGCCCTTGCCGGGCGCGTCGGCCGAGAAGGGAATGAAGTGGAACTGGATGTCGGGCTCGTCGAGCTCCGGCGTTGATTTGGCGAAAACACCGGCTGGGGCCGCACCATTCGCCAAAATGCCACGGCGATTGAACGCATATTCGAGGCCGGTCTTCAGCTGCAGCAGCGGGCTGTGCCATACCGCGTTGAGACTGTAGGGGAGCGTCACTTCGTAGACGGAACGGACCTGATAGTGATCCTGCAGGTTCTCACCGACGCCCTTGAGCTCGTGACGCACAGGGATGCCGACTTTCTTGAGCACATCGCCCTGCCCGATGCCGGACAGCTCCAAAATCTGCGGGCTGCCGATGGCACCCGCCGCGAGCAGAACCTCGCGGCGCGCCTTGATGAAGCGCTTCTCGCCACCGACGGAGAAGTGAACGCCTGAAGCACGCTTTTCGTCGAGCGCGATGCCCTCCACCTCGGCGTGCGTGATCACGCGCAGGTTGGTCCGGTTGGCCGCATCGCGCAGATACGTGACCGCCGTTGAGCCACGCCGGCCGTCGCGGATCGTGTACTGGTAGAAGCCCGCACCTTCCTGGGACTTGCCGTTGAAATCCTCGGTCGGCGGAATGCCGGCTTCGACGGATGCTTCAACGAAAGCCGAGCAGAGCGGGTTGTCCATGCGGCGGTCGGTGACCGAGAGTGGTCCGCCCGCGCCGTGCAGTTCGTCCGCGCCACGCTCCTGGTTCTCGGCGCGCTTGAAGTACGGCAGCACGTCCTCGTAGGACCAGCCGACATTGCCGAGCTGGCGCCACACGTCGTAGTCGCGCGCCTGTCCGCGCACATAGAGAAGGCCGTTGATGGCGCTCGAGCCGCCAAGGACGCGCCCGCGCGGCCACGGGACATAGCGCCCGCCGAGGTGCGGCTCTGGACCTGCTGCGTACTGCCAGGTGATGTCGGGATTGTACATCGTGCGGAAGTAGCCGCCCGGAATGTGGATCCACGGGTTCGTGTCGCGGCCGCCAGCCTCCAGCAGCGCCACCGTCACGCCGGCCTGCTCGCTGAGCCTGTTTGCAAGCACGCAACCTGCCGAGCCGGCCCCCACGATGACATAGTCGAAGCTGCCTTCGTCCTTCCCAACCGGCATCCCGCCTCCCCGTTGTTCAAATCGTCGGCGCCGTTCGCGGGCGCCCGTCGCCGGGGAATGTACACGGAATGCCGGAAAGATCGACTCTTCAGGAACCGCTCGGGAGCGTATGCAGCATCGGCGCATTTACGGTGCAGGGTACTCGGCACATAGGGTCTGACCTGATGGTCTTGTTACGTGGCCGACGGAACAATCGGCTATACTACGTTGTTAATACTCGTATCGGCACCCGAACTTGATCCTCCCGGGCCAAGAGTGCCCGATGCACGTAGGTAAACCTTAATACGACCCGCCTATACTTGCCCTCTGGAATAGAAAACGGCCCATGTCGAGGGGGAATTAATCATCCCCGGCACGAGGCTTGCAAATCCAGAGCCTGAGTAGAGGCTCGGGGGCACCCGCTCCGGCGGTTGCCTGGGGAGTCGAGTATGGCACGCGGTAAGGTTGGTATTGCACTAGGCGGTGGTGCCGCGCGGGGGTGGGCCCACATAGGGGTGCTCCGGGCGCTCGCCCAGGTCGGCGTGGTGCCGGACATCATCGCCGGAACGTCGATCGGTGCCGTCGTGGGGGGCTGCTTTGCGGCCGGCCGCCTCGATGAGCTCGAAGGCTTCGCCCGCGATCTCACCAAGCGCAAGATCTTCGGATATCTCGATTTCAATCTTTCCGGGTCCGGCCTTATCACGGGACAACGTGTCGTTGAGCGTCTCGAGGGGCATCTCCAGAATCTCCAGATCGAGAATATGGAGTTCCGCTTTGCGGCGGTTGCCACCGAGTTCGGCACCGGGCAGGAAACCTGGATCACGCGCGGGCCGCTGGTCGAGGCCATGCGAGCCTCCTATGCGCTGCCCGGCATCTTCAAGCCGGTTCGCATCAACAACCGCTGGCTCATGGATGGTGCGCTCTGCAACCCCGTGCCCGCATCGGTCTGCCGGGCTCTGGGCGCGCGCTATGTCATCGCGGTCAATCTCAACTCCGACGCCTGCGGGCGTGGCAATCAGTTTCCCGAACTCGATGGGGGCCTGATGGAGCCGACACCGCCTCCGCCGCCCGAGCCGCCTCAGGCGCGCACGCTCGCCAATGGTTTCGGTGCGCGGAACCTCATCAAGCGCCAGCTCTTTGGCGGTGGTGACAGCAGCCCAGGCATCTCCAGTGTCATGGTCGATGCCTTCAACATCGTTCAGGACCGGATTGCGCGCTCGCGGCTCGCTGGCGATCCGCCGGACGCGATCATCAATCCGCGCCTCGCCGGCATTGGCCTCTTCGATTTCCATGCAGCCGATGCGCTCATCTCGCGCGGCATGGCGGCTGCTCAGCGCGAAGCCGAGGACATCCGCCGCGAGATCGCCGCTCGCGAAGCCGCAACACAGCGCCATCTCGCTCTGGCCTGATCCAGCAGCCACCTCGTGACATGTGCGAATGGCGCTGGATTGCCGGCGCCTGTCGTGATCTTGTGCGCCTCCCCGAACAATAAGGTCCAGCATCCAAGCGGGCCCACACGCGGGTGGAAGCGCGATGCAGGATAGAACTACGGATGCGGAGGCCACGCGCCGTGCCGCGATCGCTGTGGCGAACGATCGCCTCGACGTATTCGCCGTCGGTATTCTGACTCTGTTGTGCGTGTTTCTGGGTATCGGTCAGGTGGCGATGAAGGTCGCCAACACGGGTATCTCGCCGATCCTGCAGGGAGGTCTGCGCTCGCTCCTCGCTGCCGGTCTCGTTGGCCTCCTCTGCGCCGTGCGTGGCATCTCGCTTCGCGTGAGCCGCGTTGCGCTGGTACCGATGATTCTCTCGGCGCTCTTCTTCACGCTCGAGTTTGCCTTCCTGTATCCCGGTCTCGATCGCACTACGGCCTCGCGCGCTGTCATCTTCCTTTACACATCGCCGTTCGTCGTGGCTTTGGGCGCGCATTTTCTCATCCCCGGCGACCGCCTGACTCTTTCTAAAACTGCGGGGCTTCTCGCTGCGCTCGCGGGCATCATGATCGTCCTGGCCGGACGCGAAACGAAAGGTGTCAGCTCGTTGACGGGCGATCTTCTCTGCCTTGCGGGCGGCATTTCCTGGGGCTTTCTCACGCTCACCGTGCGCGCCACGCGGCTTGCAGCGGAGCGTCCGGAGCGCGTGATCTTCATGCAGCTCTTCATCTCCGGCATACTGCTGTGGCTGATCTCTCTCGCGCTCGGCGAGCGCGGGATTACCGATCCATCGCCGCTCGTGCTGAGCGCGTTCGGCTATACCGTGGTCTTCGTCGCCTTCATCACTTTCACGACGAGCCTCTGGCTCATGACGCGCTATCCGGCATCGCGCGTCATGGCATTCCTGATGATCACGCCAGTCTTCGGCGTAGCTGCCGGCGTGATCCTTCTCGACGAACCGCTGACCATGCACCTGGGCGTCGGTCTGATCGTCGTGATCATCGGTCTGTGGCTGGTGAACCGTCCCACGAAGAAGACAAGTAAATAAAAGGCGGGGGCTCCGGGGGTGTCCCCCGGGCGGGGAGTGGGGCTGCGGCCCCACTCGCGCCTCCGGCGCGACGAGGGCCAGCCCTCGCGCTCCCGCTGGGAGGGACACCCTCCCGGACCCACCCGCTTTTATAGACTTTTCAGAACAGCGAGCCCTGGCCCTCCGGGCCACTGCGCTTCAGTGGGCGCGGCTTCGGCGGATCGGCGGGCTTCTCTCCCGAAGCCTCCACCGATGTTATGCGAGCGCCTGCGCTGCCGTCGGCAAGCTCGATGCCGACATGCGTATCGACAGCTATCGCCAAGATCGATCGCACGGCGCGTCCGTCCTGATCACGCACCACCGCAAAACCGCGCCGTAAGACGCTTTGATAGCTGAGCGAGGCGAGCATTTGCGCTTGGGCATCGAGTGCGCGCCGTTCGAGCACGAGGCGGCCTGCAAAAGCCTGGGTTAGCCGTCTCGATGAGTTGGTGAAGCGTTCGTCCAGGCGCGCGACCTTCTGCACGAGCGCGTGCGGTGTGTGGCGCGCAGCGACACGCTCGAAGCGCGTGCGTCCCGTGGATGTATGTCGCGCGAGTGCGGTGAGGCCGGCGCGCTGTGCCCGCTCGAGGCGCTGGCGATCGCGATCGAGAAGCTGCGCCACGAGCCGCGGCTGAAAGCGTGCTTCTATGCGCGCGAGGCGTTTGCCATGCGCCTGCGTGTTGGCCGCGAGTGCGCGCGTGAGGCGACGCTCGACGGCATCGAAGCGCTGGCGCGGCAGGGCAAGCAGATCTTCGAGACGCGGGAGGCCACGCGCCGCCGCCTTGAGATGCGTGCGTGCAGCGTCGATCGTGCGCCGGACGGATTTGCCGAGACGCAGCGCGAGATCGCCGATGCTTTCGACAAGCTCACCGTGCTTCGGCACAGCCCATTCGGCAGCCTTGGTCGGTGTCGGGGCACGCGCATCCGCCGCGAGATCGATGAGTGTCCAGTCCGTCTCGTGACCAACGGCGGAGATGAGCGGTATCGTGCTCTCGGCCGCGGCGCGGACGACGATCTCCTCGTTGAAGCCCCACAGATCTTCCAGGCTGCCGCCGCCGCGCGCGACGATGAGGACATCCGGGCGTGGTACCGGCCCGCCCGGTGCGATGGCATTGAACCCGCGAATGGCCGCGGCCACTTCCTTCGCGCTGGTTTCTCCCTGGACGCGTACAGGCCACACGATGACGTGCGCCGGATAGCGCTCCTCGAAGCCGTGCAGCATGTCCCGAATGACGGCACCGGTCGGCGACGTGACGATGCCGACGACGCGCGGCAGAAATGGCAGCGGCTTCTTGCGCTCTTCCGAAAAAAGTCCTTCGGCAGTGAGCTTGCGCCGGCGCTCTTCGAGCAAGGCCATGAGCGCGCCGACGCCGGCCGGTTCGAGCGCCTCGATCACGATCTGATATTTCGACGAGCCGGGATAGCTCGTCACCTTGCCCGTCGCTATGACTTCGAGCCCTTCCTCGGGCTTGAAGCGGAGCTTCTGGAATACGCCGCGCCAGATCACCGCCTCGATCTTTGCCTTGTCGTCCTTGAGGGCGAAATAGCAATGGCCCGACGCGTGCGGCCCGCGGTATCCCGAAATTTCGCCACGTAGACGGACGAATCCGAAATTGTCCTCCAACGACCGCTTTATGGCGTTGGAGAGTTCGGAAACCGAGAGTTCCGGGTTGTTACTGGCGCCGGCACGGCCGGCGCGGACTGGCTCTGCCACGAATCGCACCCGTTTGTTACAACGACGTTCATGATACACGAAGGTGGCCGCAACGAGAGCCGCAAGAGGGATTATCCTCGCGGCGCCACGGCGTGATCAGATCGGAGCGAATTTCCGGATCTGCAACACACGAGCTGGCTTATGGGATGCTAGCATCGAGGTCGGGCGAACTTTGGCATCGGGGCACTAGCGAATGAACGTCCTACTGATCGGTTCCGGCGGGCGGGAGCACGCGTTGGCGTGGGCGCTGGCAGCCAGTCCGCTCCTCACCAAACTGTATTGCGCCCCGGGCAATGCCGGCATTGCGGATGTCGCGGAATGTGTTGCTATCTCGGTCGACGATCACCCCGCGATTGTCCAATTCGCCAAACAGCGGGCCATCGACCTCGTTGTCGTCGGACCCGAGCAGCCCCTCGTCGCCGGGATCGTCGATGATCTCGCGGCGGCTGGCATCAAGGCCTTCGGGCCGACGCGCGCCGCGGCCCAGCTCGAAGGCTCGAAGGGCTTCACCAAGGATCTCTGCGCCGAGCTTGGAATGCCGACCGGTGCCTACCGTCGCTTCACGGAGGCAGCGCCGGCCAAAATTTATGCCGCTGCTCAATCCCTACCGATCGTCATCAAGGCCGACGGTCTCGCCGCCGGCAAAGGCGTCACCATCGCGACGACGCGCGCCGAGGCGGACGACGCCATTGATGCCTGCTTCGCCGGCGCCTTCGGCAGCGCCGGCTATGAAGTCGTCGTCGAGGAATTCCTGGAGGGCGAGGAGGCGAGCTTCTTCGCGCTCGTCGACGGCCAGCACGCCCTCGCGCTCGCAACGGCGCAGGATCACAAGCGCGTTGGCGACGGCGACACGGGACCGAACACCGGCGGCATGGGCGCGTATTCACCCGCACCAATAATGACGCCGGCGCTCGTTCAGCGCACGATGGACGAGATCATTCTGCCGACCGTGCGCGGCATGGCGGCACGCGGCATACCTTTTCGCGGCGTGCTCTATGCCGGCCTCATGCTGACGGCGGATGGCCCCAAGCTCATCGAATACAATACGCGCTTCGGTGATCCCGAGACGCAGGTGCTGATGATGCGCCTCAAGTCCGATCTTCTCGCTGCACTGCTGGCGGCGGCCGACGGCGTGCTCGGAACATTCGACTTGCGCTGGTCCGACGATGTCGCGCTCACCGTCGCGATGGCGTCGAAGGGTTATCCGGGCGCTTATGAGAAGGGCACCGAGATTCGCCGGCTCGAAGCGGCGGCAGCGCTCGAAGGCGTTGAGATTTTCCATGCCGGGACGGAGCGGCGTGATGGCCGCCTGCTTGCGACCGGCGGCCGCGTATTGAACGTGACGGCACGCGGGCGCTCCGTCGCCGAGGCGCAGGCCCGGGCCTACGCGGCGATCGATCTGATCGACTGGCCCGGCGGCTTCTGCCGTCGCGACATCGGCTGGCGCGCCATCGCCCGCGAGCGTCAGAAGAAGGCTGGCGGATGACAACTCTGGCGGAGCTGTTTCCCGGTTTCTCCGAGGAGCGCATCAGCGTGCGCGGTGTCGAGATTTTTGCGCGCGTGGGTGGCAGCGGCCCGCCGCTCCTGTTGCTCCACGGTTATCCCGAGACGCATGCCTGCTGGCATCGTGTAGCACCCGAATTGGCGCGCCACTTCACGATCGTGGCCCCGGATCTGCGCGGCTATGGTCGCAGCGGCTGTCCTTCGGCGGATGGCAATCACCGCGCCTATTCGAAGCGCACGATGGCCCTCGATATGGTGGCGCTCATGTCGTCGCTGGGCTTCGAGCGGTTCGCTGTCATGGGCCATGACCGGGGTGGCCGTGTGGGTTTCCGTCTGGCGCTTGACGCGGAGCAGCGCGTGGAGCGCCTCGTGCTCATCGACATCATCGCGACGAGCGATATCGCGCGGCTGCGCGACGAAGGCTACAAGTTCGGTATGCTGCATGGGGTTTTCCTGTCCCAGCCGGCTCCGCTGCCGGAGTCGCTCATCATCCAGGATCCCCGTGATTGGGTCGAAAGTCGATTTCGACGCGCGACACTGGCGAAGTCGCCCGATGTCATCCATCCTGTGGCCATGGCTGACTACATCGACATGCTGTCGCAAGCCGATCGCGTCCACGCGACGTGCGAGGATTACCGCTCCGAGCATCGTACCGACGTATTTCTCGACCAGAACGATCGCGAGGCCGGGGCCCGCATCAAGTGCCCGGTCCAGATCCTCTGGGCGACGGAAGGCTCGCTCGCCGAGGTCGTCGATCCGCTCGCCGTATGGGCGCCTTGGTGCGCGCAGATTGCCGGCGCTCCTATCGAGAGCGGCCATTTCATCCCCGAGGAAAATCCGGCGGCGCTCAATGCACGCGCGCTCCCGTTCCTGCTTGCAAAGGAGGCATGATCATGGCCGGCCTGCCGGACCTCTTTCCGGGCTTCGAGACACACGTCGTCGATGTGCCGGGTGCCGAGATTTTCGCGCGCTCGGGCGGCAACGGACCGCCGCTGCTGCTGTTGCACGGATATCCGCAGACGCACGTGTGCTGGCACAAGATCGCGCCGGAACTTTCGCGCCACTTCACGCTCGTCATTCCCGACTTGCGCGGCTACGGCGAGAGCCGCGCCACGGAAAAGGCCGAGGCTGTCGACCCGCAGCATCTCGCCCATTCCAAACGCGCCATGGCGGCTGATTTCGTCGCGCTCATGCGGGTGCTCGGCCATGATCGCTTTGCCGTCGTGAGCCATGATCGCGGCGCGCGTGTCGGCTATCGTCTCGCGCTCGATCATCCCGATAGTATCTCGCGCCTTGCCGTGCTCGATATCGTGACAACGCTCGATGCCTGGGCGGACACGCGCAAGGAAACCGTCATCGGGCGCTTTCATTGGAGCTTTCTCGCACGTCCGGCGCCTTTCCCCGAGACGCTTATCGGCCGCGATCCCGTGTACTTCCTCGAATATCTGCTCGCGCAGTGGACGGCGAGCGGAGACCTCTCGTCGTTCGATCCGGCTGCACTCGAGCACTATCGCGCCGCCTTCAGAAAGCCCGAGGTCATTCACGCAAGTTGCGAGGATTATCGCGCCGGTGCGACGAGTGACGCTACGTTCGATGCCGCGGATCAGGCAGCAGGTCGGCAGATCGCGTGCCCGATGCTGGCGCTCTGGGGCGTCGAGCGCGGACAAGGCGCGATCAACACGCCGCTCAAGGCGTGGGAGCCATGGTGTCCGCACATTCAGGGCGAGGGCGTCGTCTCGGGGCACTTCTTGCCCGAAGAGCAGCCGGCGGCAACTCTTTCACACCTGGTTCCGTTCCTTCTGGCGAGCTGAGTACGCACGAAAAACATGCGCAAGAGTATCGTCGCAGCCGTTCCCAGGAAGGAGCAGCTTCCGGCTCCAGTGCCGCGCCGGCCGAGCATTGCGCTTGCGCTCGGCGGCGGCGGGGCGCGCGGGCTTGCGCACATTCTCATTCTCGAAGCCTTCGACGAACTTGGCATTCGTCCCGTCTTCATCACCGGCACGTCGATCGGGGCGATATACGGCGCTGCCTATTCGGCCGGGTTGCCGGCGGCCTACCTCCGCGCCCACACCGAGGAAGTGCTGAGCCAGCGTCTCGATCTCGCGCGCAATCTGATTGCGGCGCGGTCGGATCCCGTACAGAAGCTGTTTCGCCTGTTCTCGCTGCGCTCATCGCTCCTGAAGCCGGAGACGCTGCTCGATTATGTGCTGCCCTCGCGCGTGCCGCGGCGCTTCGAGGATCTCGGCATACCTTTTGCGGCCGTCTCGACAGACTTCTACGCGCAGGACAGCGTCGTTTTCACGGAGGGCGATTTGCGCCAGGCCGTTGCGGCGAGCATTGCGCTGCCCGTGATCTTTCAACCGGTCATCATCAACAACCGCGCCTTCATGGATGGTGGTCTCGTCGATCCCCTGCCGTTCGACCTTGCGGCGACACGTGCTGATATCACCGTCGCTGTCGATGTTTCTGGCGCGCCGCGCTCCGACCCGCGCGATATGGGGCCGGGCGCACTGGAGGCGATCGTTGCCTGTTCTCAGATCCTGCAACGCTCGCTCGTGCGCGAAAAGCTCAAGCACACGCAGCCGGATGTGTACATCGACGTCGATGTCGATGCTTTCCACGTGCTCGAATTCCACCGGTTCAGGGAAATCCTGGAGGCCGCGGCGCCGGCCAAGGAACTGCTCAAGCGCAAGCTCTCGCTGCTCATGGCGAGCCACACAGTTCCCGCTACCGAGGCGGCGCCGGCGCTGACCGATCAATCATCCGAACCAGCCGAGCCACCGCCAGCCAAGCGGCGCAGACTTTCCCTCGGTCTCAAATCCCGTAAGCGCAAGGGTTGAACATGGACGCGGAGCCGCCGTTTCATCCATTGGGTCGCCCGACTGTGGCGCTCGCTCTCGGCGGCGGGGCCGCGCGCGGTATCGCGCACATTGCCATGCTCGAAGCCTTCGACGAACTCGGCCTTCGCCCCAAGGTGATTGCCGGATGCTCGATCGGCGCTGTGATAGGCGCCTGCTACGCGGCGGGCCTTTCCGCCAAGGAGATCCGCGCGCATCTGGCGCCGCTCGTCGTCGGTAAGCGCGCGGTCCTGCGCCGCGCATTGTCGCAACCCTCCAAGCTCTTCAAGCTCTGGAGTCCGCGCTATCCATCGATCGTCGACGGGCCGACGCTTCTGGAAACACTGCTGCCCAAGACCGTGAACACCGACTTTTCGCGCCTCACGATCCCGCTGCATCTCATGGCTGTGGACTACGCCACCATGGAGCCCGTCGTGCTCAACAAGGGACCTGTCATACCGGCCATCACGGCGAGCGCATCTTTGCCATCGCTCATGCGCCCGGTGGAGATCGATGGCCGCGTGTTGTTCGATGGCGGTTTCGCCAATCCCACGCCCTACGATATCGTGCAGGATCAAGCCGACATCACTGTCGCCGTCGATGTCGGCGGTACGCCGGACATGCGCAAGCCCGTCGCCTCGCATTCGAAAGATGAGCTGTGGGACGGCGCGTTCTTCGCACTTTTCAATGCTGTCGTGCGCGAGAAGGAAGCTCGGCGCGCACCGGACATCATGCTGCGTCCCGATGTCGGTCTCTACCGCACCATGGACTTCCCGAAGATGGATGAGATCCTGGCGAGGAGCGCGCCCGAGAAGCAGCGTCTGAAGCAGTTCCTCAGCGAGCGCGTGCTGGGCGCCGTCCCGGTTCAGGGCACATCCAGCACGATATAATCGTCTTCGACGGCGACATTGAAAGTCTCGGCCTTGTACGGGCCCTCGACGACGTTTGCCCCCGCTTCCACCGCGACCGGGAACTGCATGAGCCGCATCCTCCGCGGATCGCAATACGAGCGTCCCGTGCGCACATCGAACTCCCACTGATGCCAAGGGCAGCGCAGGATCTCGCCCTGACGCTCGTACTGATAATCCCCCGGACCATTGGATCGCACGAGACCGGTCAGCAGGCCGCCACATAGGCTCGCGCCTTTGTGCGGGCACTTGTCGGAGAGCGCGAACAGCTCGCCCTTGATGTTGAGCACCACGATATCGCGGTTCTCGATGCTGACTTTCTTGCGCGTGCCAGGAGGCAGATCGGCGGCACGCGCTACGACATGACGGGTCACGGTCTCAAAGGCTCCAAACTATTCGACCCGGTCAGTTCAGCCGGAACACGGCCTTGCCGTTCTCGGCGCAGATGCGGCGATGCTGCTCCGTCGTGACGCCTGCGGGGAACGCGCGGAAGGGATCGTCGAAATCCCAGTGCGGATAGTCCGAGGCGAACAGCAGCTTGTCCCATCCGATCCAATTCATGACATCGAGCACATGGCGCCGATCATCCGGCTCTTCCATGGGCTGCGTCGTGAAGTACACGTGATCGCGAATGTACTCGGACGGCCGCCGCTTCAGATGCGGTACTTCATTCCGCATCCGCTCGAACACTTTGTCGAGGCGGAAGGCAAGCGCGGGGGCCCAGGCGAAGCCGCCTTCGATCATGACGACCTTGAGCTTCGGGAAGCGCTCGAACACACCCTCGATGACGAGGCTCGTGACGACGGTCTGGCACGAGGTCGAATGACCCGCGCCTTCCTCGATGTAGTACGAGGGCCAGCCCGCGCCCGACACCGGATGCCCGCTCGTGCCGAACACGTGGAAGCCGATCGGCAGGCCATAACGCTCGGCCGCTTCGTAGATGGGCCAGTAGCGGCGATTGCCGAGCGGCTCGGCGGAGCGCGTCAGCAGGAAGACCTGCCCGAAGTCCATATCCGCGCCGCAGCGCTCGATCTCGGCGGCGGACGCAACGCCATCCTCATAGGGCACGACGAGCCCGCCCTTGAGGCGCTTCTCCGGCCGCGTGAAGGTCTCGCGCTGCCAGTCGTTCGTCGCCGAGCACATGGCCGCCGAAAGCTCGAGATTCATCTCGCCCTGGCCGGTATTGCCGAGCGGACCGAGAATACCGGCTTCGATGCCGTAGGCGTCGAGATGCTGCTCCTGCATGAGCCGCAGCGAGGAACCGGGACGCCCACCCTCCTCGGGCCACGCATCGCGACGGCAGGCGAGCGGCGCCGACTTCGGATAGGGCTCACCGTTGGAGCTGCCGTGCTTGCGGCGCATCCCGTACGTCTCGTAGTGATCCCACCAGCGCTTGCTCATGTACGGCTTGAGATCAGCCATCGAGCGCACGGCCGGATGAATATCGCCATCGATTACGGCAAGCCGGTTCGGCGCCGCACTTCCCTTACCGTTTTCGGTCGTGATCTTCGGGGCCATCGGGTCGTCAAGCGGCATGACTGCCTCCTAGTCGCGAGTATGTGGCGAGAGGATTGTCGATCAGGATCTTCTTGCGCAGTGTCGCGTCGATGCCGACAGGCATCATGTCGTCGTTGTCGAACTGCCAGTGCGGGAAATCGCTCGCGAACAGCAGCATCTCGTCGGATTGGAGCTGATCCATGAGCCGTCCAACCGTCTCGCCTGAAGCCGGCGCATCGAACGGTTGGATGGTCAGGCGCACATGATCGCGCACGAATTCGATGGGCGAGCGGTCGATCCACGGCACTTCGAGGCGCACGCCGCGCCAGAACTTCGAGAGCCGCCAGAGATAGGGACCGATCCACGTGACGCCGGTCTCGATCAGCACGAGCTTGAGCTTCGGGAATTTGACGAACACGCCTTCGGCGATGAACGAACCGAGCTGCGTGTGGAAGGCCAGCGACTGCGCCGCGTAGTCCTCGAGATAATAGCTCGGCCAGCCCGAGCCGGTCGTCGCATGGTGATAGCTCGAGCCCGCATGAATGCCGATCGCGAGGCCGTGCTTCTCGGCGGCCTTCCAGACCGGCCAGAACTGGCTCTTGCCGAGCGGCACTTCGCCCATGGCGAGCGCCAGCACCTGCACGAAGCGCTTGTCGGCGGCGCAGCGCTCGATCTCCTCGACGGCGAGTTCCGGATTCTGCAGCGGCAGCACGATCGAGGCGCGATAGCGCGGATCGTGGTCGAGCCATTCGGCCCGCATCCAGTCGTTCACGGCACGGCAGAAGGCGGCGGCCATGTTCTCGTCGCGAATGAGCTGGACGGCGTAGAGGCAGTTCAGGATCGAATGAGCAAACCCGTGCCGGTCCATGAGCGCGGCAGCAGCGCGACCGGCGTCGGTATCTGCGCGCTTGCGGCCCTTGTCCTTGTCGGCGCGCCAGTCGGGTCGCAGGGTGAGGGGCGCATTCGGCGGGTAGGCGACGGACTCGAACGCCGTGATGCCGCGCACCTCGACGGTCTCGCGCCAGTAGTCGTTCATGTGCGCCTTGAGCGCATCGATATTGGGAACGTGCGGGTGCACGTCACAATCGATCGCGCCCTTCCAGTTTACGGACAATGTGCGTTTCTCCCGACGGGCGGCTGCGGCCGCTCTCGTGCATGAATCTCTCCCAGTAATATTTCACGGAGGGCCAAGGCTGGCTAGTGCCGGAGGTGCCCGCATATGGTTTCCTGCGATGCATTCGCGCCTTCCGCGCGAGCAGGGCCGCAGGCCCTGCAACCCGCCCGGGGGACACCCCCGGAGCCCCCGTCTTTTGATTGTTTGGTTGTCTGCTATGCCGATGTCTCGGCCAGCGCGTCAACGCGCTCGAGGTGCCAGCGGATCGTCGTTTCGCCCGGTGTGGCGCCGCGTAGCACGATCTGCTGGCTGAGCCGAGGGCCCGAATAATGCGCATAGTCGAAGCTCTGCTCGAGAACAAGGGCCGCGCCCTCGGCGCTGAACCGCCAGTGAGCGCCGTCCAGGGTTTCGATGAGTGCCGTGCCCGCCGTTTGCCCGAGGCGACACAGCGTATCGGGATGCAGATGAAAATGTACGGCATAGGGCAGATCACGATTGATGCGCAGCGTGCCGCTCGACGCGCCGAGCCGATCCTCGCCCTCGATGCGCCGGCCGTCAGCCGTGATGCTGATCTGGCGCACGTGCCGCAGGCCGAAATCCTTGATGTAGCCATCGTGCGTGGCGCGCACGCTCGAACCCTCGGGAGTGGCGCTCACCGTGTACCGGACATCGCCGTGCTGGCGGATCGGGGGCGCGCCGGCCCATTTCTCGAGGAGCCGCGCCCGCACCAGCCGCGATGAAGAGCGGTCGGCTAGACAGAGCGTGTTGTGGCTCGCCGTCGCCCGCGAAGCGGCGCGCATGGCGTCATGGGCTTGGCCGGGTGCGCCGCAATTGGCAAAGAGCAGGCCGGTACCGACGCTCAATTCGAACGCGAGACTGCCCGCGTGCGCGCTGCCGGCAAGCTCGAGCGGCGGCGGTGCGCCCACATCCATGATCAATACAGTCGCGCCATGCTCTAGTCGCACGTAGTGCGACTGGCGTAAGGCGGGCAGTGGCGCCTCGGGTGCTGGATCGTAGGCAATGACCGTTGCGAGCGCATCGGCTTCGGTGCGCCCCATGCCGTTGAAGCGCGCCAGCGTGCCGTTGCCAAGGCGCATGGTCTTGAGAAAGGCGATCATGCGATCGATGGCTTCGACGAGCGCCTTGGGGGCTTCGCGGCCGCGCGCGACATAGCATTGGCGCAGCGGCATGAGGTCGAGCAGGATTTCGACGGGTGTGCCAGGGTTGCGGCTGATGTGGCCGCCGTCGCGCAGGATCTGGCGATTGAGCTCGTCGACGAACAGGCGCTGCATGCGCCGCAACTGTCGGTCGTGGCCGGCAACGCAGAGATCCGCGAGCACGAGCGCTGTCAGCGTGAGCAGGCGATCGTAACCGGCGGGCGCGTCGCGCCAGGCTGTGGCGAGAAATTGGATCTGCTGGCCGAGGCTGTCCGTCGTTGCCTCATAGGCGCGCGGCGAGACGCCTTCGAGGATCAAGCCCGCATGACTGATCCACGAGATGATGCGGCGTGCGATAACCGCATGTGGATCGGTGCGCATGAAAGTCAGTGCGTTGCGCTGGAGCCATTCGGCGACGAGACGGCGCGCCATGGCGTAGGCGGCATCGCTGTTCGCGGCGCGCAGGTCGCGCAGCCAGCCGAAACCGTTGAGCTCGCGCGCCCACGCGGGCGTCGGCGGCAGCAGCGCGAAAGGCGAGTGGCCATTGAGGTCGACGATGGCGCCGCCGAGGCCGAGCTGGCCGGCGGCGAGTTCCTCGAAAAGGCTCGGGTCGGGCGTGCGCAGGTCTGGCGGAACGATCAGCAGCTCGTCGGCGATGGCGGGACCTGCGAGCCATCGCAGCGCGCGCGTGCGCATGGCCCGGCTCACGGCGCGGCGTCGAGTCCGCGCCATGGCCAGGCGCGCAAGATGCAGGCGCTCGCCCGGCGTCAGCCTGATCATCGACCGCAACCCAGATGCCATTTGTCCCCCAACTGCTCCGATACCCATATCACCAGAATGATGGCAAGGGGTGGGGCAAGCGTCCGGCAGACGGCAATCGGGTCAGCGCTCCAGAGCTTTTTTCAGGTTGTCGAGCATCTCGACGCTGCGGGCCGCATAAGGGCCGATCCAGCGGTCGTGAATGTGCTTGATCGGCAACGGGTTGAGATGATTCCAGCGCAGGCGGCCGGCGCGGCGAACGATAACGAGGTCGGCTTCCTCCAGCACCTTGAGGTGCTGCATCACGGTGCACCGGTCGAGCTCTGGAAAGCGCGAGCAGAGCGCACCTGTCGTCTGTGGCTCATCCTTCAGGGCATCGAGAATGGCGCGTCGCGTCTCCGCTGCCAGCGCTTTGAAAATACGATCGTTTGCCGCCTCGCTAGACATGTTATACATATATAACATAATAGGGACATCCACAAGACGCGTAGGAGGAAGTCATGGAGTTGAAGTTCAAGGTTTCTGCACGGATCGCGAAGCCTGTCGCCGACGTGTTCGAGGCCGTGGCCAATCCATCGGAGCTGTCCCGCTATTTCACGACCGGCGGCGCGAAGGGGCGTCTCGAGACTGGAGCGACGGTGATGTGGGAGTTCGGCGATTTTCCCGGTGCGTTTCCCGTCAACGTGGTGGAGGCCGTCGAGAACGAGCGGATCGTGTTGCGCTGGGCGGCGGACGACGGCGATCCCATCCCCGGGCAATCGGCGGGCTATCAGACGACGGTCACGATGGTATTCGAGCCCCTTGACGATGGCCGCACGCTCGTGACCATCAGCGAGGAAGGCTGGCGCGAGACGCCGGGCGGGCTCAAAGCCTCATACAACAATTGCGGCGGGTGGATGCAGATGCTCTGCGCGATGAAGGCGCACCTGGATCACGGCATCAATCTGCGTGAGGGCATGTTCAAGTAGGCGATCTCATCTCACACCGCGACCGCCACCGCCGCCGATCAGGCCCGCCCCTCCGGAGCGCGGGACGTGGATCAGGTGGCCGCCGCCATGGCGACGGTGGTGCCTGAAGCGACGGTCCTTGAGCGGGTTACCGGGATAGAAGCCGCCGCCGTACCCGAACCGCACATCGTCTGGTTCGACCTCGGTGATGGTCTGGTGGTGGTGCACCGTGACGTTACGCTCCTCGATCGTCAGATTGAGCGGCGTCTTGCCATCCGGATTGATGATGATCTGGCGGTGTGGCGGCAGCGGGCGGAACACGCGCACGCCTTCCTCGATGGTCACCGTGGCGCCGTAGAAGGGGCGCGTCTCGATACGCGTGAGCGAGGCTGCTGCGGCGGCACTGGCGCCGGCGGTCAGCAGGGCGAGGCTGAGCAGGGAGGTCGACAGCAGCGGGCGACGCATGATGCTACAACTCCAACTGGATCGTATTGGTGGAAGATACTACCCGAGCTACTGAAGGATGCTTTAAGAATTTGGTAACAATGCTTAATGTTTTGCAGCATCTGCAACGCGTGCGCGCAGCCCAGCCGGAAGTGCGAAACCGCGCAGCAACTCGCCGAGGCTCATGGGGCGCTTGCCGGCGCGCTGTACCTCGATGAGGCGGAGGGCACCGGATCCACATGCAATGGTTCCGGCGTCATCGATGAAAGTGCCGGCCTCCCCTGAACCATCGACGAGCGCCGCGCGAAGTACTTTGAGCCGCTCGGTTCGCCCTTCATGCATGATCTCGAGGTAGGCGCCCGGCCATGGCGAGAGACCATGGATCTGATTGCGCACCTGGACCGCTGAGCGTGTCCAGTCGATCTGCGCCTCGGCCTTCTCGATCTTGGCCGCATAGGTCACGCCTTCGGGCAGTTGCGGCGTACACACGAGAGCGCCGCGCTCCAGTGCGTCCAACGCATCGACCATGAGGGCGGCACCGCGCGCGGCCATGAGATCATGCAGCTTGCCCGCCGTCATGTCCGGATCGATCGCGAGTGGCATGTGCGCGCAGACAGATCCCGTATCGAGGCCTTCATCCATGCGCATGATGCTCGCCGCGGTCTGCGTATCTCCGGCCATTATCGCGCGCTGAATGGGCGCAGCACCCCGCCAGCGTGGCAGCGCCGAAGCATGAAGATTGAAACACCCGAAGCGCGGGGCTTCGAGGATCGGTCGAGGGAGAATGAGACCGTAGGCCACCACGACGGCGGCATCGGCTTCATGCGCCGCGAATGCTGCCTGCGCTGCCGGATCGCGCAGCGTGCGCGGCGTCAGGACTGGAATGCCCGCCGTTTCGGCAAACTTGTGCACGGGCGATTTTTGCTCGTGCATGCCGCGTCCGGCGGGACGTGGCGGCTGGGAATAGACGGCGGCGATGGTGTGGCCGGCTTCAGCGATAGCCGCGAGCGTCGGAACGGAGAAATCCGGCGTGCCCATGAAAACGATGCGTAGCATGTTCATAGGATCCAAGCTCGAGGGCGAAACAGAAAATCATCTGGCCGTATGGTGGCCCTCGCCATGGCAGGCCACCGCTCTCGCCTGCCAGCGCGAGCGAAGGAACAAAGTCTATGCGGCAGGCCCGTCCTTTGCCTGCTTGCGGAAGCGCCGCACGATGATGTCACGCTTCAGGCGGGTCAAAAAGTCGATGATCAACTTGCCGTCGAGATGGTCCATCTCATGCTGTATGGCCGTCGCAAGCAGACCGTCGGCGGTGAGTTCCTGCCGCGCGCCCGTGCGATCCGTATAGCGTACGGTAAGCGATGATGGCCGTTCGATCTCGATGCGCACGTCGGGAATGGAGAGGCACCCTTCCTCGTGCATCCGCATCTCGCCGCCGAGTGAGACGATCTCCGGATTGATCATGGCGATCGGCTGCTTCTCATCCTCCTTGTCGGTCACGTCCAGGACGAGGAGACGGCGCGGCACACCGACCTGCACGGCAGCGAGACCCACGCCCGGCGCCTCGTACATGGTTTCCAGCATGTCGTCGATCAGCTGGTTCAGCTCGCTGTCCACGCGTTCGATGGGCGCCGACGGCTGGCGCAGCAGGGGATCGGGCAGGATGATGATCGGAAGTTTGGCCATGCCGCTCAGATAGGCAACACGGCCGTTCCGGTCAATTGTCATTCCGGCGGATCGCCTATCCTATCGCCTATCATATGGTAAGCGCCGAGTTTGCGTTGCGCGGGCGCTCTCTCTGGGTTACCTGCTCGGCAGACCGATCCGGCAACCGCGAAATTGAGGAAAAGGACGTGTCTGAGGCCTTCGTGCTCGGCTGGGAGGAATGGGTCGGCCTTCCCGACCTCGGCTTGCCTGCGGTCAAGGCCAAGGTCGATACCGGTGCCAAGACTTCCGCGCTGCACGCCTTTTTCGTCGAGCCGTATGGATCCGCCTCGCGGCGCATGGTGCGTTTCGGCGTGCACCCTATACCCGGCCGCAATGACGTCGAGGTCATTTGCACCGCCGAGGTCATCGATCATCGCGAGGTGACGAGCTCCAATGGCGAGCGCGAGATGCGCTACGTCATTCGCACCTCGCTCAAGCTCGGCGAACGGACCTGGCCGATCGAACTCACGCTCACCAATCGCGAGACCATGAGCTATCGCATGCTCATCGGCCGCCAGGCCATCCAGGACGACATGCTCGTCGATCCGGCGACCTCCTTTCGCCAGCCGCGTCTCAGCTATCGTCTCTACGAAATTCCAACGCGCACCGCCGATGATCGCCGTTCGCTCACCATCGGCCTTTTGACGCGGCGCCCGGACAACGCGACCAACCGGCGCATACAGCGCGTCGCCGAGCGGCGCGGCCACAAGCTTATCATGGTGGACCGGGACCGTGTTTCGCTTTTCATCGACACGAGTGATCCGGCAATCCTGCTCGATGGATCATCAGTGCCCCACTGCGATGCACTGATCGTGCGCCCAGGGCGTGGTACGCCGACATTCTCCGCCGCAGTCGCGCGTCACTTCGAGACGCTCGGCGCCGTCGTGGTCAATGGTCCGGATGCCCTGCTGCGCGTCGCCGATCCGCTTGCGACGCGTCAGCTTCTTGCGCGCGCTGGCATTCCGGTGCCGGCTGCGGCAGTCAGCAGCGCGGCTGCCAACCCGGATGCGACCGACCGGCATCTTTTCGCGGAAGGTTTCGGTGGCCAGGCGCTGGGACTTCTCGTGCGCCATACGGTCGTCGGCAGCCGTGCCGTCGCGGCGATGTCGCGACGTGTGCGCGGTCGTGATGACATAGACAGCGAGGCCGAGTGGCGCACGGACGATGGTGCCGCCGTCGAAGCGACGCGCGGCGTGGCCGAGCAGGTCGTGTGCGTTCTCGGTCTCGAGCTTGCCGGTGTCGATGTCATTGCCGCGCGCCAAGGCCCGATCGTGGTCGGCGTAACGGTTGCGCCAGCGATCTCGCTCGCCGAGCGCATTACTGGCGCGGCGATCTCGGAGGCGATCGTCGTCTACATCGAGCAGACGGCCCGCGCTATCACGAGAAATCAATAAAAGACGGGGGTTCCGGGGGTGTCCCCCGGTTGGGTACAGGGCGAAAGCCCTGTTCGCGCCTTTGGCGCGAGTGGGGCTAGCCCCACGCCCCCACAGGGAGGGATACCCTCCCTGACCTACCCGCCTTTTTGAACTTCAGCGCACGCGATAGCGTTCGATGGCGTCCGGATCGAAGGTGAAGCCGAGGCCTGGGCGATCTGGCACAGCGACGTGGCCGTCGTCGATCCTGATGCGCTCGCGGTAGAGCATGGCCGTCCATGGCATATATTCGAGCCATGTCGCATTCGCGAACGCACCGAGGATCGAGACACTCTGCTCCGTGAAAAGGTGGTTGGAAATGGCGATGTCGTGCGCGGCCGCCAGATGCGCGACCTTGATGAACTCGCTGACGCCGCCGACGCGACCGAGATCGGCCATCCAGATGTCCGCCGAGCCGTGCGCGAGCATTTCACGGAAGCCGTAGCGCGTGGCCTCCGTCTCGCCGCTTGCGATCGGCGTATCGATGGCTGCCGCGACGCGGCCCGAGCCACGGTAGTCGTAGGGCGGCACGGGTTCCTCGAACCATGTGAGATCGAAGGCTTCGAGTTTGCGCGCGAGACGGATTGCGTGGTCCGCCGTGAAGCCGCGACTGCAGTCGCACATGAGCGAAACTTTGGGGCCTATGGCTTTGCGCACGGCGGCGACGCGTTCGACGTCCTCCTCGATATGCTTCTTGCCAAGGCGCATTTTTACGCCGGCAAAGCCTTGCGCGATATAGCCGGCGGCTTCATCGGCGAGTTCATCAGGCGTCGAGGAGAGCCAGAGGCCCGCGCTCGAGTAGACCGGAATGCGGTCGTGCGCGCTGCCGAGCATGGCGGAGACGGACGCACCGAGCGCTTTGCCCTTGGCATCCCAAAGTGCGGTGTCGATGGCCGCGAGGCCGAAGATCGTCACGCCCTTGTGGCCGAGGAAGTAGAGTTCGCGCCAGAGCTTTTCCCAGATGCGCTCGGCGTGGCGGATATCAGCGCCGACGACGGCAGGCTTCAGGCTTTGCACCATGGCATCGAGCAATTCGATGCGCCGTCCACCGTTCGTGAAGAGAAAGCTCTCACCCGTGACGCCGACATCGGTGTCGATGAAGACGAGCACGCAACGTATGCGGTCATGACCGACACCGCTCGAATTGAGCGTCGGGCGTGCGAGCGGCAGCTCGACGATGATCGTGCGCAGATCCGTGACCCGCATGGCGTTTGCTCCCGGTAGCCGTTTCTTATCGCGTCACGATGGCGCGATCGCGTGGCCGGGCGCAAGGCTCAATGCGCGGCGAGCAGCTCGCTGTCCGGTCCCTCGGCGCGGCCATACAGAATGCGGCCGTCGGGCGTCGTCGTGCGTGTGGCGCGGCCGCGGCCGACGAGATAGTTCGCGTGTGCCAGCGTCTCAGCGAGCGCGAGGCGGCCTTGCCCTTCGGCGACCGCGCGCGAGAAGAGCCCACGGGCGAGTTCCATCGCAACGCGCGGCTCGTCCATGAGGCGGGTGAGGTCGTCGAGGCGAAGCTCGTGGTGATGCGCGAGCTGATCGGCGCGCGCGTGCAGGCCGTAGAAGGGCAGGCCGTGCGATGGCAGCACGAGCGTATCGGTGGGCAGCGCCTTGAAACGCGGAAGCGAGTCCAGATAATCGGTGAGCGGGTCGGCTTCGGGCATGGCCGGGAAAACGCCGATCATGGGTGAGATGCGGGAGAGGATCTGATCGCCGGCAATGAGAATGCGGTCTTCGGCGCACCAGAAAGAGGCATGCTCCAGCGCGTGACCGCCCGCCACGATCACTTCCCAGTCGCGCTCGCCGAAACGGAGGGTGTCACCGTCGCGCAAGCGCGTGAATGAAGGTGGCATCGGCCCGAGCAGGGCCTGCGTGCGGTCACGGTCGGCGGCGTATGATGTGAGCGCGGCCGCATCGCAGCCATGGGCGATCAGGTAACGCTCGGCGGCATCAACGGCCGACTTCGACTGCGAATCCCACAGACGCACCTGCGCCGACATCCATTCCGCGAGCGTCGAGATGAAAGGCACGTTGCCGGCGCGCTCCGTGAGCCAGCCCGCGAGGCCAACGTGATCTGTATGTCCATGCGTGGCGATGAGCCTGTTGACGGGCGCGTCGGCGAGCGGGCCCACGAACAGCGCATTCCACACAGCGCGTGCGTCGCTCGTGTCCGCGCCCGTGTCGATGAGCGTCCAGCCATCGGCATCGCGCAGCAGCCACACGTTCACATGGTTCAGTCGGAAGGGGAGTGGCAGCCGCGCCCAGAGAATGCCCGGTGCGATCTGATAGGTCTCAGTGCCTTGAGGGTGGCTCTCGTGCAGATAGCGAATTTCCGCTGCCGATGTCGTCATGCGGGAATGTGCTCCTGATCCGTGGTCGCCCCAAGCCTCTAGGTGCCCGAGGTAGCGCAGGGAGACGGTCGCCACCAGAGACCCCTGCGCATGGCTCCTGTCGCGGAACGGACAGCTACCAGCGCCACTGAACGGGCTCGGCGCCCGCGATGGGTGACGCAAACGAGACGACGCCCGCGCCATTGAGGCAGCCGAGGTAGACGGTTTTCAGATCCGGACCACCGAATGCGACGCTGGCGATATTTTTGAGCGATCGCGTGGCGCCGCCCTCGAGACCTTCGCGGCCCCCGAGCCCGCGCTGGAACTGGGCTTCTGCGCGGTCGATGACGTCCTGATCGGAGTCGTCCAGAATGAGCGTCCGCCGGCCATTCGGCTCGATCCGGATAACGCGGTTGGAGACGACACACGCGACCCACGCCGCGCCTTCGGCATCGAAGGCAAATCCGTCCGGCAACTCACCCGGGCCGAATTCGTGCATCACTTCGCGACGGCCGAGGCCGTGCTTCGTGACGGGAAAGCGCGTGATGCGATGGCCCATGGTTTCGTTGACCCAGAGCCACTGTCCGCTCGGATCGACATGACACTCGTTCGTGTAGGCGAGGCCCCCTGCAACGATGCGCGCGCCATTCTTGTCGCGACGAACGATGAAACCATCGCCGAAGTTCGGCACCATGGCACGCTCGCGCGGATATTGCCGCGTCGAGACCGAGATCCATTCGTTGTGATCTGCGTCGAGGCCCACGAAGTTGCACACGCGCAGCGTTTCACCCTCGACTTCGAAGAGTTCGGGCCAGAGCCGCCACTCATGATCGAGCCGCCACAGCCCGCCACCGGGGCCGAGATTGGCAATGAGAAACTGACGATCCGGGCGCATCGCGACGCCGTTCGGCACAAACCCTGGAGGGGCGCCGACGAGTGTGCGCTTGGGCTTGCCGATCTCGGCGATGCCCGCTTCGTGATCGCCGACGAAGATCTCGCCCTTCGCCGTCGTCAGCACGCATTCAGGCCGCTTGAGGCCACTGCCGACCCACGTGATCGCGGACAAAGGAACGAGGGGCTTTTCCTTCATGTCGTTTGCCCCTGCTCAACCTGTCTCGATCGGGAGATCCGCTCGCGCCCCCCATTCCGTCCACGAGCCGTCATATACGGCCGTATCGGGCCGGCCGAGCTGCGCCAGCGCAAATGCGATCACGCCGGCCGTCACGCCCGAGCCGCAGCTCGCCACGACCGGGCGGTTGATGTCGACGCCCGCTTCGGTAAACGCGGCGCGCAGGCCTGCCTCGTCCTTCAGCGTACCATCCTTGTTGAGCAGGTTTGTGAAAGGCACATTGCGAGAGCTTGGAATGTGGCCCGAGCGCAGACCTGCGCGTGGCTCCGGCACTGATCCGGCAAAGCGCGGCGCGGCGCGCGCATCGATGATCTGCGTCGAGGCGTGACCGATCAGCGATTTCACATCGTCGGCATCGCGCACGAGTGCGAAATTGAAGCGCGGCGTGAAATGGCGCGGCTGGCGCGGGCGCGGCGGCTCGTCCGTGATGGCACGGCCTTCGGCCTTCCATTTCTTGAGGCCACCGTTGAGCACGGCGACGTCATCATGGCCCATGGTGCGGAACATCCACCAGACGCGCGCCGCCGAATACAGACCCTCGCTGTCATAGACCACGATCTGCGAACCATCGCCGATGCCCATTTTCTTGACCTGCGAGGCGAACTGCACGGTCGAGGGAAGCATATGCGGGAGCGAATTCGATTTGTCCGCGACGACATCGATGTCGAAGAACAATGCTTCGGGAATGTGCTCGCCTTCGTACTCGGCCCGAGCGTTGCGGCCCGACGTCGGGAGATGCATGGAGCCGTCGAGGATCACGAGATCGGGCGAACCGAGCCGGTCGGCGAGCCACTGCGTCTCGACGATCCACTTCGACGGATTAGGCATGAGCGTTTTCCCTGGAATGTATGCGGGCCTAAGCGAGCGCGACGCGAATGCGCCGGTTCTGCTTGCCCTTGTTTTCGATCTTTACGACCGCGAGGCGGCCGATCTCGCTCGTCCGCGCAACGTGCGTGCCGCCACACGGCTGCAGGTCGATCGCGCCATCCTCGCCGATGGCGACGAGGCGGACTTTGCCGGAGCCCATGGGCGGCTTCACGCTCATCGTGCGCACGAGATGCGGCTGCGCTTCGAGCTCAGAGTCCGTGATCCAGCGCGTGGTAACAGGATGATCGGCATCGACCAGCGCGTTGAGCTGCGCCGTCAGCGTCTCCTTGTCGATGCCTGTCATGTCGGCGATGTCGAAGTCGAGGCGGCCTTCCTCGGCGCCGATCTGGCCGCCGGTCACAGGCCATTTCACGAGCGAGCAGAGCAGATGCAAGGCCGTGTGCACGCGCATGTAGCGGTGGCGCGTGTCCCAATCGACCGTGACGACAACGGGCACGCCCGCATCGGGCAGCGTCGAGCCTTCGGCCGGCACGTGGACGATGGTGCTCTTGTCGGCATCATAGACGGTTGCCGCGATACGACACACGCCGCCTTCCCATGTCAGCGCGCCGAGATCTCCCGGCTGGCCTCCGGCGCTGGCATAAAGGACAGTACGATCGAGGATGATGCCACCGCGATCATTGATCGCCGTGACGTAGGCATCGCATGAGCGCGCATACGCGTCCGAGCGGAAAAGCGTCTCGGTCATGCGCTCAGGTTCCTTCGACAGGTTCGAACACGGTTGGCACGGGCGCGCGCGGCCCATCGAGCCAGCTCGGTACAGGAAGGTTCTTCGAGCGCAGGAATTCCGGATTGAAGAGCTTGGACTGGTAGCGCGTGCCGTAGTCGCAGAGCAGCGTCACGATGGTGTGGCCCGGCCCCAGTTCGCGTGCGAGCCGTACGGCACCGGCGATGTTCACGCCCGAGGACGAGCCGACGCAAAGACCTTCCTCCGCCAGCAACTGGAAGACGATGGCGACGCTCTCGGCATCCGGAATGAGGTAGGAGTGATCCACCACCGCGCCTTCGAGGTTCGCGGTAATGCGGCCTTGGCCGATGCCCTCGGTGATGGAGGAGCCCTCGGACTTGAGAACGCCTGTCGTATAGTAGTTGTGCAGAGCCGCGCCTGGCACGTCCGCGAGCGCGATCTGCACCTTGTTGCTCTTTGCCTTGAGCCCCATGGACACGCCCGCGAGCGTGCCGCCGGAACCGACGGCTGAAACGAACGCATCCACCTTGCCGTCCGTATCGGCCCAGATTTCCTGCGCCGTCGTCTCGATGTGTCCCTGACGATTGGCAACATTGTCGAACTGGTTGGCCCAGATGGCGCCATTGGGTTCGGTTTTGGCCAGGGTCTCCGCGAGGCGCGCGGAGTATTTCACGTAGTTGTTCGGATTCTTGTAGGGCACTGCCGGGACTTCGACGAGCTCGGCGCCGAGGAGGCGCAGCGCGTCCTTCTTTTCCTGCGCCTGCGTCTCAGGGATCACGATCACCGAGCGATAGCCGAGCGCATTACCGATTACCGTGATGCCGATGCCGGTATTGCCCGCCGTACCTTCGACGATCGTGCCGCCGGGCTTGAGCTGGCCTTTGGCGACCGCATCCTTGATGATGTACAGGGCCGCACGATCCTTGACCGACTGGCCAGGGTTCATGAACTCGGCCTTGCCGAGGATTGCGCACCCGGTTTCCTCGGAGACGCGGCGCAGCTTGATGAGGGGGGTGCGGCCGACAGCGGCGGCGACGCCTTCAGCGAAGGTCACGATGGCTTCGGGCTCCTCGATTGATTTGCGGGCGAACAAGGCCGCCCGATGTTTGTGGTCAACCTAGTTCGCGCCACCTCCGGCCGCAAGGTGTCCAGCGCTCCATGAGCCCGCTGCATGGGCCCTATGCGTCTGAAAGGACGGGGCTATCTGCTCGTGCCGGTTTTGAAGTCGTAGACGCGCCCGCTCTCGGTCTGCCCGGCATCGACCAGATCGAGGAAAAGGGGCACGAGGGCTTCCGGCTCGGGCAGAGTGGCAGGGTTCTCACCCGGAAAAGCGCGTTGGCGCATGGTCGTGCGTACAGGGCCGGGATTGAGCAGGTTCACTTTGATCGGCGTGCTCGCGACCTCGTGTGCATAGGTTTTCACCAGGGCTTCGAGGCCTGCCTTCGAGACCGCATAGGGGCCCCAGTACGCGTTCTTGGCTAGCGCCGCACCGGATGAGACGAAGACGGCGCGCGCGGCTTCCGAACGTCTGAGCACGGGGTCGAGCGAGCGAATGAGCCGCCAGTTGGCCGTCAGATTGACCTCGATAACCTCGTTCCAGGCATCGCCCGTGATGTGCGGGAGCGGCGACAGCGGCCCGAGCACGCCCGCATTGGCAACCAAAATGTCGAGCTTGCCCCAGCGCTGGTAGAGTGTAGGGCCGAGCGCATCGACTTTGTCGCTCTGCTTGAGGTCCAGGTTGACGAGCGTCGCCGTGCCGCCAAAGGCGCGGATCTCGTCATCCACTTCCTCGAGGCCGCCGACCGTGCGCGCCAGAAGAACGACGTGCGCCCCTTCGCGCGCGAGACCGACTGCGACGGCGCGCCCGATCCCGCGCGAGGCGCCGGTGACGAGCGCGATGCGGTTCGCGAGACGGGTGCCTTTTTCCATGAAAGCCTCGTTCAAGATAGCAACCGGGCTCTTCTAGAGAAAGTCCGGGGACGTGGGAAGCGCCGGGTACGTTACAGCAGGGAGACGATGGTCGCGGGCGGCACTTCTGCGGCTCCGCCGGGTTGGAGGCGCCAATCGGCGCGATTGCGCATCTCGCCGGTATCTGCAAGTCGGGTCAATGCGGTGAGATCGGCGGTGGCATGGACCCAGCCGATAGCGTTCAGCGCTCCCTCGGCGAGAATACCCGTCTCGGACAGGCCACGCTCCGCCGGGACGTATATGCCGGCCGCGCCATTGTTGTAGTCCACTGCCGGCGACCAGGTGGAATCGCCGACCGTCGGCGAGACCACGGCCACGCAGGTCCCTTCGAGCGCGCGTGCCATGGCCGATGTGCGCACGCGATGAAAACCGGACACGAATTCCGTGCAGGTCGGCACGAGGATGATCTCCGCGCCGGCTTCCACCATGGCGCGCACGAGCAATGGAAATTCGCTGTCGTAGCAGATGGCGACGCCGATCCGTCCGAGGGCCGTGTCAAATACGAGCGTGTCATCGCCAGGGACGATGCCCCAGCCGTGCTCGAAGGGCGTCATCACGCGCTTGTCCTGCGCGCCGGACTTGCCCGAGGGAGCAAAGAAGCGAGCGGTATTGCGATAGCGCCCGTCGGCGCCGAGGCGTGGACCGCTCGCGCCGAGAATGTGCACCTTGTAGCGTTCCGCGAGATCGGCGTGCACGGCATCGATGCGGGGGAAGGCCTCGGATACGGCGTCCAGCGAAGCATCAAGGCTCGCGACGACAGCAGCACCGGCAGGCGCCGCCAGCTCCATCGCGCCATATTCGGGAAAGACGAGCAGTTCGGCACCGTCACCCGCAGCTTCTGCAACCCAGCGCGCGAGCTTGTTCTCGATCGCACCGAGCGTCGGCAGGTCATCGAGCGGATAAGCAGCAGCGGCAATGCTGACGGTTCGCGCAGGCGCGACCATGTCAGAGCGCCTTCATCCAGAACTGCATGTGCTTGGAGGTCTCCTCGCTCTGATCGATATCCTTCCAGGCAAACGATCCGGTGAGCCCATCCACCTTGGAATAGCCGCGTTTCATCCAGAAGGCATCGAGAGGCCGATACGTGGCGGGCTTGAGCGGGTGATTGTCGGGCCGCACGACACCGCAGAACGTGATCTTGTCGAAGCGATCGAGCGCCCGCGCGTGTGCTTCGCGGCCATCGAAGAAGGCATGACCGAGCCCGTGACCGCGATAGTCCGATAGCAGCACGGACTCGCCACAGTAGAAAATACGATCGATATCGAGCCCGCGATCGGTGAAGGCCTTGCCGAAGGCTTCCGCATGATCGGCAAGCGGCGCGCCTGTGGCGACACCTACAACAGTGTCATCGTCGTAGGCTGCGATCACCACCGCATCCCTTGAGGCTGCGAACCGGCGCAGATAGGCCGTTTCGTAGTTGATCGTGCCGTCATAGAGATAGGGCCAGTCGCGGAAAACGGCGACGCGGAGGCGCGCCAGCTCGGGTATGGCCGCGCGCACGGCATCTCCGGTCAGGCTTTCGACGCGCAGCGCCATGGCGCTCTCCTCAACTTTTGCCGGCAAGTTCCTTTGCGAGAGCCTCGCCCGCCACCTGCAGCAGCCAGTCCGTGAGATTGTAATACGTGGTGACGCGCGTGATTTTGCCATCCGCGACCGTGAAGAAGGCGCCCGCAGGAAGCTGGTACTTCTGCCCCGTTGCGGGCGGCAGGCCCTCGTCGGTCTTGAGATACGTGCCGTGCACATTGAACTCGGCTGCAGCGCGCGTGCCATCGGCGCTCGTCATGACCGCAATGTCGGTCAGCCGTTCTTCGTAGGTCTCGCTCATGTGGCGGGAGAAGTCCGCGAAGGCGGCTTTACCGACACGGCGCGCGCCTTGATTGACGTCGTGGGCGACGTCATCGGAGAGCATGGCCAGCATCGCGGCGGTATCACCCTTGTTGAAGGCGTCGTAGTAGTGGCGGATGAGGGCTTCGGTGGCTGTCTGGGACATCGGCGTGGGCATGGGGCGTGGCTCGGCTCAATTGGATGCTGCACTGCCGAAATCGCACAGCAGGGCCGCAAGGTCCAGGGTGGATTGATGAGCTGCGGCCATGTCCCCATCTGTGCAAGGTTGAGATCACGACCTCTCCCTTACCAAGGGGGCCTCTACCTTGACATGGTAGCGTTCGCGCAGGGGCTACCGCCTCGCCTCAGTGTCTAAATTCATGTAAACCGCCGCTCATGACGCAGCATCTGGCCAATCTGTCGAGCCTGCACCCCGCCGTTGGCTGGCGCGTGAGCGACGCGCCCGTGGCCTATCCGGAGGCGCTCGCCTTCATGGAAGCCCGCGCCAAGGCCATCGCTGAAGGTGAAGCCGGCGAACTGGTTTGGCTCCTGGAGCATCCGCCGCTGTACACGGCCGGCACGAGCGCCAAGGCGGCCGATCTCGTCGCCCCCGATCGCTTTCCCGTCTTCGAGGCCGGACGTGGCGGACAATACACCTATCACGGCCCCGGGCAGCGGGTGGCCTATGTCATGCTCGATGTGCGCCGGCGCGGCGCCGATGTCCGCGCGTTCGTGCACGACCTCGAAGGTTGGATGATCGATGCGCTCGCGACCTTCGGCGTTGTCGGCGAGACGCGCGACGACCGCGTCGGCGTATGGGTGCGCCGGCCCGAGCTGGGGGCGAGCGTCGAAGACAAGATCGGCGCCATCGGCATTCGCCTCAGGCGCTGGATCAGTTTTCACGGCATCAGCCTGAACGTTGCGCCCGACCTCGAACACTTCTCAGGCATCATGCCGTGCGGCGTGCGCCAGCACGGCGTCACCTCGCTCGCCGATCTCGGCATTCGCGCCGGTATGAGCGAGGTGGACGCCGCCCTCCGCGCCGCTTTCGAGCGCCGCTTTGGGCCGACGCTTTCCGCGTAAGTCTTACTGCTTCGGCGACTTGTCCGGCGCCGGCTTGATGGCCTTCTCCTGATCGATCTGCGCCTTGATGGCCGGATCGACGTACTCGAGCTCGGCCTTGGCGCGCAGATCGGCCGCAACTTCCTGCGCCTTGCGATGGATCATCGAGGCGACGATGCGCTCCTTGATGGTGTCGAATGGCGGCGCGCCGCGTGCACGGCGATCCTCGACTTTCACGATATGCCAGCCGAACTGGCTCTTCACCGGCTCCGAAACACCGCCGGCCTTCAATGCAAATGCCGTTTCCTCGAAGACCGGCACCATCTGGCCCTTGCCGAAGTAGCCGAGATCGCCGCCTTCATCCTTGCTGCCGGGATCCTTGGAATGCTCCTTGGCGAGCGCAACAAAATCCTCGCCCTTCGTGATGCGCGCGTGAAGCTGCTTGGCCAGGTCCTCGCTCTCGACGAGAATGTGGCGGGCGCGCACTTCCTCCTGCGCCTTCGCGCTGCCGACCTGCTGGTCGTAGAATTTCTTGGCATCGGCTTCGCTGACCGACTTGTTCAGTTCGGCCTCGAAGTAATATTCACGCAGCGCGCGGCGGCGCCAATAGTTCATGCGCTCCTCGAAGGCTGCGCCACTGCCGAGCTTCGCGGCTTCGGCGGCATCGGCAAAGAGCTGGTTCTCGATCACGTACTCGAGGATGACACGGCGGCGCGCTTCGGGAGGAATGCTGCCAAGCTCGTTGCCGATCTCGGCTTCGGCAAGCTGCATGTCCGATTCCGTGATGGACTTGCCATTAACCTTGGCGACGATCTTCTCCTGCGGCTTGTCCTGGGCAACGCTCTCGCCCGCGAGATGGATCGCGACGGGGAGGGGCGCTGTGAGTAGCGCAGCGGCGAAAACGGCTCTCATGAGCTTGTTCACAGGGGCGATCCTTGGTTGGGCGGAACCCGGCCTCAGCCGGTACTTCTAGCATGAACGCTTTCAGGTCGGCCGGCACAGCCTTAACCGCTCGCCTGAATTGCGCCAAGCCAAGCTTGAGCGTTGTGGCGCGATTGTGACCGGCAGCAGGATGATGACCCTACCGTCACCATTCCGGAAGAACTTGCCGAATGCGGGCAGGTTCCCAGTCCGGCGAGCATCGCCGGCCAATAGCACCACTTCCAACCGTCATCGAGTTACGAAACGGCAATCTTCACGTACTCGAAGTCCCCGGGCTTGCTATCGATGCCGACCTTGGGCGGCGAAATCCAACCCGCATACTTGCCGGGCTCCCAGCAGGGCTTCATAAGGCTTTCGATGAAGGCGCCGTCGTCCGTCGATGGGAGCCATTCATCCTTCCGCGCTGCCCATTCACCATCCGAGAGGAGCTGACCCTCGGGCGAGGCATGGATGTTCCTGAACTCGCCGATGGCCCGGTTGAAGGCGACCGATGGCAACATGAGCTGGAACTTGATGCCGGCCTTGTCGATGATGCGATTCCAGCGCGACACGCCGCCCTGGCAATCCTTCACGTAGTCGTCCCGAAGGCGCATGTTGATCGCGGTCAGCGCTGGCTCGTCGACCATCTTGATGCTGCCATCGACGAACTTGAGGACAGGATAGTGCGCGCCCGTCAGCAGATGATCATCGTCGATGCGCGTCTCGTTGAAGCGTCCTTTGAGGCCGGAGTTGTAGAAATTCGCCGCGTTCGTCGAGACCTCCGAGCCGAAGAGGTCGAGCGACAGCGAGAAGTGCAAGTTCGCCTTCTTCTGCAAAGTCGGCAGATCGACGACGCCGAGCGCGCGTACACGGTCGATGTCGTACGGATTCTCGATGCCGGCAGCCTTCATGGCCTCGCACGTGCGTTCGATGGTGCGCCCGACGCCCGTCTCGCCGACGAACATATGGTGCGCCTCTTCGGTCAGCATGAAGCGGCACGTGCGCGAAAGCGGATCGAAGCCCGACTGCGCGAGACTTTCGAGCTGCATCTTGCCGTCGCGATCGGTGAAGAACGTGAACATGAAGAACGAGAGCCAGTCCGGCGTCGTCTCGTTGAAGGCGCCGAGCATACGCGGCTTATCCTCGTCGCCCGAGCGGCGCTGCAGGAGGCCGTCGGCTTCCTCACGGCCGTCGCGGCCGAAGTATTTGTGCAGGAGATAGACCATGGCCCACAGATGGCGGCCTTCCTCGACATTCACCTGGAAGAGATTTCGCATGTCGTAGAGCGAGGGCGCGGTCTTACCGAGATGGCGCTGTTGCTCGACGCTCGCGGGTTCGGTATCGCCCTGGATGACGACGAGGCGGCGCAGCATGGCGCGATACTCGCCCGGTACTTCCTGCCAGGCCCTCTCGCCTTTGTGCGCGCCGAAATTCACGAGGCGGCTTTCGTCTTGCGGTGCGAGCAGGATGCCCCAGCGGTATTCGGGCATCTTCACATACTCGAACTTGGCCCAGCCCTTGGGATCGATCGAGATGGCGGTACGGAGATACACGTCCGATGTCTGGAAGCCTTCGGGGCCCATGGTCATCCACCAGTCGATATAGCCGGGATGCCATTGCTCCAGCGCCTTCAGCACGCGCTGATCGTCATTGAGGCCGACGTTGTTCGGGATTTTCGTCGAGTAGTCGACCGCGCCTTGGGCGTTCGTTGTCATTCGTGTTTCCTCCAATGCGGTGAGTTCTACACTCGCTCGGGATCAAAATCGGCCTTCACACCGCTGCCGTAACGCTTGAGCGCGCCATCTGGACCAATCGCGTTCGGCCGCTGGAATATCCAGTTCTGCCATGCCGTGAGGCGGCCGAAGACTTTCGTCTCCATGGTCTCGGGGCCGGCAAAGCGCAGGTTCGCTTCGAGGCCTGTAAGTCCGTCGGCCGAAAAGCTCGCGCGCTCCTCGAGGAAGATGCGCACCTCGTCGGCATAATCGATCGTGTCGTACGCGATGGTGACGAGGCCTAATTCCTCGCAGGCTTCGGCATCGATTGATGTGCCGATGGTCGCGCATGCGGCGTCCACGCTCTCGGACTCACCGAGAAAGCGCGTCGCGAGGCGCGAGAGGCCATTGCTCATGGGATAAGCACCGAAGTTCAATGCCGATAGGTTCATGCTCGCGGGCGCGCGATTGTCGCCTTTCTCGGTGCCGATCAGCATGAAGGAGCGGTCACAGGCGATCACGATCTCGGCGAGTGTACCCGCGAAGCACGAGTCCGGTTCGACGAGCGCGACGAGCGAGCGCGATGTAAGATCGATGCGCTTCAGTACGCGCTTCCACTGATGCAGGATCTCGCGCGCGAGCCAGTTGCCGCTGTTCGCGTCGAGAAAAGCGTCGTATGCAAGTACGCGCTGGGGATCGCCTGTCGACTTGAAGACGAGCGTGCCGATATCGCGCTCGTTCGTGCGCAGATCCAGCAGTGCATCATCGAGCTCACGCGAGAGACGCAGCGGCCAGAAATCCGCGCCCTCGCGCTGCAACGCGTCGGTATCTGATGGTGGCGATGCTTCAGGTCCGAGGATAGTGATCGTTGCGCGCCGGGCCGCGCGATCGATCTCCACGCGCAAGCTCGAATACTGGACAGTATCGCCGTCACGCGTGCGCTTAAGCGGCGTCAACGCGATGCCTTGAGCATCTGTGGGCCGGTCCGATTGCTCTGCAAGCCGCGCGGCGGCCTCTGCGACAACGGCCTCCATGCGCGATCTCGGCACCACCCTGTCGACCACGCGCCAGTCGGCCGCCCGCTTTCCCTTGAGGCCTTCTTCGAGCGTGCAGAGAACGTCGGCGCGGTCGCGGCGCACTTTGCGCTTGTCGGTGACGCGCGTGAGCCCGCCCGTGCCGGGCAGCACGGCGAGCAGTGGCAGCTCCGGCAGCGACACGCTCGAATTGCCGTCATCGGCGAGAATGATCTCGTCGCAGGCGAGCGCCAGCTCGTAGCCGCCGCCAGCCGCCGTTCCCTGGATGGCGCAGAGGTAGCGCTGCCCGGATGCGGCACTGGCATCCTCCATGGCGAAGCGCGTCTCGTTCGTGAACTTGCAGAAGTTGACCTTATGGGCGTGGCTCGATCCCGCGAGCATCCGGATGTTGGCGCCGGCGCAGAACACACGATCCTTGCCCGAGCGCAGTACCACGGCCTTTACGCCCGGGTGCTCGAAGCGGAGGCGCTGAATGGCATCGGCAAGCTCGATGTCCACGCCGAGGTCATAGGAATTGAGCTTGAGCTGATAGCCGGGCCGGAGCGTCGCATTCTCGTCCACATCGAGGATCAGGTCGGCGACGGGACCGTTCACGGCGATCCGCCAGTGCCGGTAGCGTTCCGGTGCCGTCTCGAAGTCGATCCTGGCGGGCGCCGCGGATTTTTCCGTCGTGTCGCTCACATCGTCCTCCCTGGTATTTTCTGCCCTCTGAGGCGCTCTCGCTGAGCAAGTAGGCCGCCGGATGCATTTGGGTCGAGAGTCTACGCTTGTCTCGCTGGGCGCAACGGGATTCGTACCTGCGGCCGAGGGACCAGCGAGGGGCAAGGACGAGGCCCGCGTCGATGGGGCTTGCCCCGGGCGCTTGGGAGCGCCAGATAACAGCACGGGCGGCGCCGTCCGGGTGGCCGCAATACGAGGTACGACCTGAATGTCCAATTTCTCTCCCCGGGAGATCGTCTCGGAGCTCGATCGCTATATCGTCGGCCAGCAGGACGCCAAGCGCGCAGTCGCGATTGCGCTCAGGAACCGCTGGCGGCGCCAGCAGCTCGAAGGTGAACTGCGCGAGGAAGTCCAGCCGAAGAACATTCTCATGATCGGCCCGACGGGGTGCGGCAAGACCGAGATTTCGCGGCGGCTTGCGCGGCTCGCCGGCGCGCCCTTCATCAAGGTGGAAGCGACGAAGTTCACCGAGGTCGGCTATGTCGGCCGTGACGTCGACAGCATCGTGCGCGATCTCGTCGAGGTCGGCATCGGTCTCGTCCGCGATGCGAAGCGCCGGGAAGTGAAGGCGCTTGCCGAGAAGAATGCCGAGGAGAAGGTGCTGGATGCGCTGGTCGGTCCGGGGGCGCAGCCGGCAACGCGGGAATCCTTCCGCAAGCGCCTGCGCAACAACGAGCTCAACGACAAGGAAATCGAGATTCAAGTCGCCGACAATGCACCGGCCTTTCCGACCATGGACATCCCTGGTGGCCAGATGGGCATGGTCAACATCAGCGAGATGCTCGGCAAAGCCTTCGGCCAGCGCATGAAGACGCGGCGCCTGACGGTCGGTCAGAGCTATGAGCAGCTCATCAGCCAGGAAAGCGACAAGCTGCTCGACAGCGACCAGATCTCCGCCGAGGCCGTGAAGCTCGTCGAGAACAACGGCATCGTCTTCCTCGACGAGATCGACAAGATCTGCTCGCGCAGTGACGCCGCCGGACGTGGTGGCGCCGACGTCAGCCGCGAGGGCGTGCAGCGCGATCTCCTGCCGCTTATCGAGGGTACGACCGTCGCGACCAAGTACGGCCCGATCAAGACCGACCACATTCTCTTCATTGCGTCGGGTGCGTTCCATCTGGCCAAGCCTTCGGACCTGTTGCCGGAGCTGCAAGGGCGCCTGCCCATTCGCGTTGAGCTGAAGCCGCTGACGCGTGAGGACTTCCGCCGCATTCTGACGGAGCCGCAGGCGAGCCTGATCAAGCAGTACATTGCGCTGATGGCTACCGAAGGGCTGACGCTCGACTTCACCGACGATGCCATCGATGCCATCGCCGATATCGCGGTTTCGGTGAATTCGACGGTCGAGAATATCGGCGCGCGGCGGCTGCATACGGTCGTCGAGCGCGTTCTAGACGATATCTCGTTCGATGCTTCCGATCGGGGTGGAAACACCGTGGGCGTCGACGGCGACTACGTGCGCGCGCGCGTCGGCGATCTCGCGCGCAACGCTGATCTCTCGAAGTTCATTCTCTAGGCTCTGTCGCGCACGATCTCGATGCCGACCGTGCGGCAGCCGGGCACGATGTCGGGCTTCTCGAGCCGCACGACGGCGCGCATGACGCGAGCGTCCGAGAGACAGCGCTGGGCAATACGCTCTGCCAGTGTCTCGAGCAGGTTCGTGTGTCCGCTTTCGATGATCGAGCGGATGCCCGCAACGACGGAACCGTAGTCGAGCACGGCGCTGAGGTTGTCGGATTGCCCGTCGTACTCATCGACGACGAGCAGATCGACCGAGACGACAATGCGCTGCTCGTACCGCTTCTCGAGCTCGTACACGCCGACGGAGGCCATCAGCTCCAGATCGCGCACGAAGACGCGTCGCAAGGGGCGGTCTCCCGACGCCTTTGCGCAGATCGAGCCGGCGGGCGAGGACTGCAGCGGCTCTGTCATGTTCTTGGCTCTTGTCGGATCATGGTCTTGCTGCCGGCCAGGCGAGGTGCTGTCCCGCATCGAGGGCGATCATCTGGCCGGTCATGGACGGTGCGTCAAGAATGAAGCGGACGGCGGCGGCGATCTCCTCTGGCGGCGTCGCGCGGCCGAGTGGGGTGGCGGCCACCTCCTCGTGGAAGGCTTCCGGCGTCTGGTGGATGCTGGCCAGCACCGGCCCCGGGCCGATGGCATTTACGCGTATGCGGGGGGCAAGCGCCTGGGCGAGCGTCTGCGTGGCGGCATAGAGGCCGGCTTTGGCGATCGTGTAGGAGAAGAACTCGGGCGTCAGGCGCCAAACCCGTTGATCGATGATGTTGACGATCAGGCCTCGGCGATCGGCAGGCAGGCGCGCATCGAAAGCCTTTGCCAGCAGGACGGGCGCGCGCAGGTTTACGGCGATCTGGCGGTCCCACTGAACAGGATCCAGGCTTTCGATGCGATCGTCCAGAAAGAGCGCGGCACTGTTTATGAGCAGCTCGGGGGCTCCAAATGCGTCGATGCAGCGCCCAATCAGGTGTTCGGCAGCGACGGTATCGGCTAAGTCCGCGCCGATCGCGATCGCCTCGCTGCCCAATGCCTTGATCTCGGCGACAACGACCTCAGCCTCATGGCGTGAGGTGGCATAGTGGACGCCGACACGCCAGCCACGCCGGGCCAGATCGAGCGCGATGGCCCGTCCGATCCGTCGCGCCGCGCCCGTGACCAGCGCTACGCGGGGGCCATTTTCATCCGTGCTTGGCACCGGTAACTCCGTTTGCCACCGGGAGCCTCCGCGCTTGCATCAGCGGAGCTTGATTCCCGCACTGAGTCGCGTCTGCAAGGCGCCCTGCGGGCCTTTGGATAATCATGACGCGCGCGCCGGCCTCTAACAAGTCCGATGGAAAAGCGGGCGTATGGTGCGATTGCGAATTCGAATGGCGCCAAAAGAGGCAAGCATCGACGCCATTCTGACTAATTTGGAGGCATTCGAGAGTGCTAAATTACTTATAAACGCCAGAGTGTTACGGAACCGCCACGCTCCCCCTGTCACGTTACATAAACGCGAAAGCTCAGCTTGCGCCGATGACACCTCCTCCGCAACATTACCGTCACATACAGGGAATTCTCAGGGCCTTCCGACGGGACAACGAGGGGACAATTACAATGAGCACGACCAGGACACTGGCAAAGAGCATCGCGGGGGCGATGGCACTTGCATTCCTCGCTGGCCCCGCCGCCGCGGGCGGCCTCAAGGACGATCCGATGCCGTCCGACGGCCGTATGCTGGCCTGGTCGGCGAGCTTCGCTGTGACAAACGATTACATCTTCCGGGGCTTCAGCCAGAACGCTGGCAACCCGGCCGCGCAAGGCACGCTCGAAGTCACCTACGGCCTGCTTTATGCGAACGTCTTCGCGTCGAACGTGGATTTCGGCAGCCCCCTCGACGCCAACTATGAGCTGACCTTCGCTGCGGGCATCAGGCCGGTCGTAGGCCCGGTATCGTTCGATCTGGGCGTTATCTACTATACTTATCCAAGCTCCAATGACAGCGGCACCGAGCTTGACTTCCTCGAGATCAAGGCTGGCGCCAGCGTGTCGCCCTGGAAGGACGGCACACTTGGCGCGACCGTTTACTACTCGCCTGAGTACACGGGTGAGGTTGGCGACGTGTGGACGTTCGAGGGCACTATCGCCCAGGGCTTCGCGAAGATGGGTCCGTTCACGCCGACCTTCAGCGCAACGCTCGGTTACGTATCTGGTGAAAGCGGTGCATTCGTCATCAGCGACGACTACCTCTATTGGAATGCCGGTGTGACACTCGCCTTCCATGAGCGCTTCTCGCTGGATCTGCGTTACTGGGACACCGACCTGTCCACCGGCTTCTGCAAGACCCCCGGCGACGTGGGCGCTTGCGACGCGCGCTTCTCGGCTACGGCTAAAGTCACGTTCTGATAAAATGTCCGCTTCCCGGCGGCAGTGGAGCGGGGTCCTTCGGGACCCCGCTTTATTTTTGCGCGGAGATGCAGTGCAAAACCTGAGCGCTGCCGGGCCGCGTGCGATTATTGGAGCAACGCTCTACCAAGTCACTGCGGCTTTCAACTTGCCCGCCCAGTCCGGCTGCGTTTCACTCATGCTGGTGAGGGCGCCGAGCTCGAGCGAAAATTTCGAACCGAGCGGATCACCAAGCGGGCGCGGCGTCATGCCCAGACCGACATAGAGCCCAGGAGCAGAACGGTGCGTCTGTAAAGCCGTGCCCGGGATGCTCATGGCATCGGATGTCGAACCGAAGGCCTCGATGCCGAGCGCGACGCCGTTGGCAATCTCGCTCTTAAGGCCGGCGGCATAGGCGAATGCGACGTCGCCCTCATCGTGCGGGCCGAAGTGATGCGCCATCTTCGGGCTGAATGTCAGCGCCAATTGGTCCCCGCCCATCTTGAATTGCGGCCCGGATTCGATGGCGCTCGTGCCGGCGGTCTGCAGGGTCATATCGAGACCCGTGTTCCAGCCCCACGAGATCGCCGGGCCCAGATGTCCGAGATTGTATCGTGCTTCCGCGCCCGCTGCCGTGAAGCGCATCTCGTCGCCGACGGGAGCATCAAAACCCGCGCGAACTGCGGTGCTGAATTTGCTCGTGACGGCATAGCCTCTATTCATTTCCGCGGGGAACTGCTCTGCCGTGGCGCCAACCGAATAGCCGGACTTGATGGCGCGCGCTATCGCGCTCTGCGTCTCATGCGGAGAGAAGGCGGCCGCTGCAGCGCCGGGCACGGAAGGGGCTGCGCCGAGGCCAATGCTCGGCCGCTTGTCGTGGTCTAGTAACGGCCAGTTCGGATCGAGCTCCAACTGAAGCTCGGCCGGAAGCTCCTCGGCATACTCGAAATTCAACCGCTCTTTCTTGGGCGGGTCCGCAAGCGCTATTGTCGCTGCGCCCGCAAGCAGCGACGTTGCCAATAGTCCCAGTGAAACGCTGCGCGTAATCATGATCGACTCAAACCTGCTAGCCGCTCTCGCAAAAGACCATAGCGAAGAAGGTTGGCAGACCAATGACCCAGTCGGCAGGCGAGGCATCGTGCCGCGTGGTCAATCTACGGCATGTGCACGATCGGCAACAATATTCAGAGAGCGGCGTAGTCTCTACCAGATGAGGGCCGCCTTGATCTTGCCGGTCCAGTTCGGTGTGGCATCCGTCAGTCCGGCGAACGCGCCGATCTCGATTGCGAGCTTCGTCGCGCCGCGATGCCCGCGAGCCTGGTTGATCTCACGGTCGATATAGACGACAGGGCCGATGCGATGTTCCTGAGCACTCGTCCCAGGCGCGTCGCCAAGATCAGGGATCGAGCCATAAGCCTCCAGGCCCAGGGCTAAGCCTTCCCGCACTTCGGCCTTGAGCCCCATGGCGTAGGCGAATGCGAGCCCGTCCTCGCGATTTCGGCCGAAGGTCTGCTCGAAGAATGAATTGAGCGTCAGTGAGCCCTTGTCGTCGCCGAACTTGATCATCGGGCCGAAGATGACTGTGTTGGTCTCGCCGCGATGGATGCGCAGATCGAGTCCGGTGAACCAGCCAAGCGCGATTCCCGGTCCAAACTTGCCAATATAGAATTGCGACTCGAAGCCAGCCGTGGAGACGCGTGCATTCTCGCCGACGGGCGCATCGAGGTTGATTTTGGGGCCAGCCTTGAAGTGGTCCGTAAAGGCATAGCCGGCGACGAACTCGAAGCTGTGCCGGACGCGCTCGGCGTTCGTCGGGAAGCCCGACTGGAATGAGTGGTTCGTCAGTATCTCGGTTTCGCCCTTTTCGACTTCAGGGCCCTTGACCTCCAGTGGTCCAGCGAGGGCAGGCCCAGCGATGGTTGCAACGAGCAGGGCCGCTATCGCCTTTGCTGTGCTTAAGCACCTCAACATAACTTATCGCTCCGCTGGGCCAGCCTTTATTAGGAATGATTTGCATTTGCGATTGGGCAGTGCAAGCGCATTTCGTGGAGCACAACCATCCGTTCATGAGGAGATGCAGTAGAGCCACAGCTTCGGAGGTCCCGAATGCGGTTGCCACGTGACGGGCGGCCTTGGCAAAGTCTCGGAAAACGAGGAGAGCGCGCCGTGATGGCGTACGCTCCAGCACCTCTGGAACGTGGGAGGACGGCCGCCATGACCCTCGCTTATATGCCGGGCTTCGGCAACGACTTCGAGACCGAGAGCCTGCCCGGTGCACTGCCGCAAGGCCAGAATTCGCCGCAGCGGTGCGCTTATGGGCTCTACGCCGAGCAGTTGTCTGGTTCACCTTTCACGGCGCCGCGCGGCACCAACGAACGCTCTTGGCTCTATCGCATACGCCCGTCCGTGCGCCATGCGAGCCACTTCAAGAAGATTGCGGTGCCGCATTGGAAGACGGCACCGGCGCTCGACGAGCATGAGCTTCCCATTGGACAATTGCGCTGGGGACCGGTGCCGATCCCGAACGAACGCGTGTCCTTCATCGATGGACTGCGGACGATGACCACCGCAGGTGACGTCAACACGCAGGCGGGCATGGCGGCGCACATCATGCTCATGACGCGACCCATGGAGGATGAGTACTTCTTCAACGCTGACGGCGAGCTGCTCATCGTTCCGCAGGATGGTCGCGCGCGGTTCTTCACCGAGTTCGGCATCATCGAGGCCGGCCCGGGTGATATCTGCGTCATTCCGCGTGGCGTGAAGTTCAAGGCGTCGCCGATCGATGGGCCAGTGCGCGGTTATGTCTGTGAGAACTACGGCGCCAAGTTCACGCTGCCGGACCGTGGTCCGATCGGCGCGAACTGCCTCGCCAATGCGCGGGATTTCAAGACGCCGGTCGCGGCCTTCGAAGACAAGGACCAGCCCTGCAAACTCACGGTCAAGTGGGCAGGCAAATTCTACGCGACCGAGATCGGCCACTCTCCTCTCGACGTCGTCGCGTGGCACGGCAACTACGCACCTTACAAGTACGACCTCAGAACCTATTCGCCCGTCGGCGCCATCCTTTTCGACCATCCCGATCCGTCGATCTTCACCGTGCTCACGGCACCGTCCGAGACAGCCGGGACGGCAAATGTGGACTTCGTCATCTTCCCGGAGCGCTGGCTCGTTGCTGAGCACTCGTTCCGCCCGCCTTGGTACCACATGAACATCATGTCCGAGTTCATGGGACTCATCTACGGCGTCTACGATGCCAAGCCCCAGGGCTTCACGCCGGGTGGCATGAGCCTTCACAACTGTATGCTCCCGCACGGGCCGGATGCCGATGCCTTCCGCCATGCAAGTACGGTCGAGCTCAAGCCCGTGAAGCTGACGGGCACGATGGCTTTCATGTTCGAGACGCGCTTTCCGCAACATCTCACGCGCTTTGCGGCCGAGCTCGAGACCCTGCAGCCCGATTATGCCGCGTGCTGGGATGGTCTCGAGAAGCGCTTCAACGGTAGGCCCTAATCCTGCGCTAGCCAGAACCAACGAGAACAGCATTTGGAGGAGATTATGAGCGGCAAGGCCTTCGCATCGGTCGGCGACATGACCGAGAAGAAGATCTCGTTCACCGAGATCGGGCGCAATCTCTACGCTTTCACGGCTGAGGGCGATCCCAACACGGGTGTGATCATCGGCGACAACGCGGTGATGATCGTCGATGCTCAGGCGACGCCGCGTCTTGCCGGCAAGGTCATCGAGCACATCCGCAAGGTCACGGATCGGCCGATCAAGTATGTCGTGCTCTCGCACTATCATGCCGTGCGCGTGCTAGGTGCCTCGGCTTTCAAGGCGAGCGAGATCATCGCCTCCGAGAAATGCCACGCCATGATTCATGAGCGGGGGCAGGAAGACTGGGATTCCGAGTTCGGCCGCTTCCCGCGCCTCTTCCAGGGGCACGAGTCCATTCCTGGCCTGACGTGGCCGAGCATGAGCTTCAAGCAGCGCATGACCGTCGACCTCGGCAAGCGCCCCGTGGAGCTCATGTTCCTCGGGCGCGCGCATACGGCGGGGGATATCGTCGCCTTCGTGCCGGACGCCAACGTCATGATGACCGGCGACATCGTCGAGTATCACTCCGCCTGCTACTGCGGTGATGCGCATTTCAATGACTGGCCTGCCACGCTTGAAGCCATCCGCGCTTATGCGCCGGACTCGATCGCACCGGGACGTGGTGGTGCGCTCGTCGGCACGAAGCAGGTCAACGAGGCGCTCGATCTCACCGCCGACTTCGTCCGCTCGACCTATCGTCCTGTCGCGCAGGTTGCGCGGCGGGGTGGTTCACTCAAGGAAGCGTGGGATGCCTGCCGCGCCGAGTGCGATCCGAAGTTTGCGAGCTACGCCATCTACGAGCACTGCCTGCCCTTCAATGTCGCGCGTGCCTACGACGAGGCCCTCGGCATCGACACGCCACGCATTTGGACGGCGGAGCGTGACCAGGCTATGTGGGCGGCGCTGCAGGGGTGATAGTCAGCTCAAGATGAAGTCCGAAGACTGAAGCGCGCGACAGATCCCCTCTCCCCGCTCGCGGGGAGAGGGTTAGGGTGAGGGGCGGCAGCAAACGCTGGCGTCAGCATGTGTGCCGCCCCTCATCCCGACCTTCTCCCCGTAAGGACGGGGAGAAGGGGCATTGGCGCGGGGCGGGATCAGACAGATGCCACGCTATCGCTCACCTGTATTTCCGTTCGTGCGACCGCCGGAGCTCGATGGCCGCGCAGGCCGTCGCTGGCCGGTCGCGATCGTCGGTGCAGGTCCCGTCGGACTCGCGGCCGCGATCGACCTTGCGCTACACGGCATCGCCTCCGTCGTGCTTGACGAGAGCGATGTCGTTTCGGCGGGTTCGCGTGCCATCTGCTGGTCGAAACGCACGCTCGAGATTTTCGATCGTCTCGGCGTCGGCGATCGCATGGTCGCGAAGGGCGTGACATGGAAGGTTGGCCGCCTCTTTCACCGCGATCGCGAGGTCTATGCCTTCGACCTGCTCCCCGAAGCCGGACACAAGCGCCCAGCCTTCATCAATCTCCAGCAGTACTACGTCGAAGAGTATCTGGTCGAACGCGCGCGCGACTTCCCCGATCTCATCGAGCTGCGCTTCATGAGCCGCGTGACCGGCGTCGACCAGCAGCAAGACCACGCCTGGATCGATGTCGAGACACCGGAGGGCCCCTATCGCCTCTCAGGCGCCTATGTCGTGGCGTGCGACGGCGTCCGCAGTACGGTGCGCCGCAGCCTGGGCCTGGATTTCGTCGGCCGCGCCTTCGAGGAGCGCTTTCTCATAACCGATGTCGAGATGGCTGCCGAGTTTCCCTCCGAGCGCTGGTTCTGGTTCGAGCCGCCCTTCCACGATGGCCAGTCGGCACTCCTGCACAAGCAGCCCGACAACATCTACCGGATCGACCTGCAGCTCGGTCCTGATGCCGATCCCGAGTTGGAGCGCCGGCCGGAGCGGGTCATTCCGCGCATAAAGGCGATGGTCGGCGACCGGCCCTTCGAGGTGGATTGGATTTCGGTCTACAGCTTCCAGTGCCGGCGGCTCGAGCGCTTCGTCCATGGCCGCGTGATCTTCGCCGGCGACAGCGCACATATCGTCTCGCCCTTCGGTGCGCGCGGCGGCAATGGCGGCATCCAGGACGTCGACAATCTCTGCTGGAAGCTCGCGGCCGTCGTGAAAGGCGAGGCGCCCTCCTCGTTGCTCGAGACATACAACACGGAGCGCGTTCACGGGGCCGACGAGAACATTCTCAATTCCGCGCGCGCGACGAGCTTCATGACGCCGAAATCGCCGATGGAGCGCCTCTTTCGCGACGAGGTGCTGGTGCTTGCCGGCACGCATCCATTTGCGCGCCAGCTGGTGAATTCAGGGCGCCTGTCACGGCCATGCTCGCTCGTGGGCTTCTCCCTCGGCTCGCCGGATGTCACCGGCATCGGCGGTATGATGGTGCCCGGCGCGCCGTGCCTCGACGCACTGATCCGGACTGCTCATGGCCGCGATAGCTGGCTGCTCGATCATCTAGGTGGCAGCTTTATCGCGCTGGGTTTCGAAAACCTGCCGCCGACGCCGCCCGGCGTGCGCCGGCTTACGGTCGGGGAAACAGGTGATCTCGTGGACGCGCATGGCCTGCTCGCCGCCCGCTATGGCGGCGCATGGGGTGTCGTCTATCTCATCCGGCCGGATCAGCACGTGGCGGCGCGATTCAGACATCCGACGGCTGCGGACATGGCCAGCGCGCTCGCCCGCGCCAACGGGAGGGTTCATGCATGACAGGTTCCCCTCTGACGACGGACTGGAATCTCGGCACGCACGGCGATGACGTCTATGCTCTGCTGATGGCGGCTCACGAGGGCCTCTCCGAGGCGGAGAGCGCGCGCCTGAACGTTCGCCTCATATTGCTGCTGATGAACCACATCGGCGACCGCACGACGCTCGAGGCGGCCATCGCCGTCGCGCGAGCGAATGGATCCGAGCCCGTGAGGGCCGAATGAGAGCAGGGAGAAAGTCGGAATGAACATCTCACTCAAAGGCAAGCGCGCGGTGATCGCCGGGGGCAGTCGAGGCATCGGTCGCTCGATCGCGCTTGCCTTCGCGGAAGCCGGTGCCAACGTGTCGATCTGCGCGCGCGGTGCGGAGGGCTTGAAGGCGGCGGCAGGGGACATCGGCAACTATGGCGGACAGGTTCACTGGGGTACTTGCGACCTTGGCGATGCGAAGGCGATCGCCAGTTACGTCGAGAGCGCGGCCAACACGCTCGGCGGCATCGACATCCTGGTGAACAACGCTTCCGGTTTCGGCATGCTCGATGACGAGGCAGGCTGGGCTGCCAGTCTCAATATTGACGTTCTGGCAACCGTGCGCGCTTCGCATGCAGCCATCCCGCACATCGAGAAGGCCGGCGGTGGCGCGATCGTCAACATCTCGTCGATTTCCGGGTTCCGCGCGAGCGCACGCTCGGCGCCCTATGCGGCAGTAAAAGCTGCCGTGATCAACTACACGCAATCGCAGGCGGTCATGCTGTCGGGCAAGCGGATCCGCGTGAATGCGATCGCCCCCGGCTCGATCGAGTTTCCCGGCGGCACTTGGGAGAAGCGCAAGACGGAGAACCCGGCGCTTTACGAGGCAACACTCAAGTCCATTCCCTGGGGGCGCTTCGGTGCGCCGGAAGAGATCGCGACGGTCGCGCTCTTCCTCGTCAGTGACATGGCAGGCTGGGTGACCGGGCAGACGATCACGGCCGACGGTGGTCAGTTCCTGGCTTAAGCGCGCAGCGGTGAACCGGTATCTGCAAACGCACCCTTCGGCGTCCTTCCGGCATCGTCCGTGAGGCGCCGGATCTGCCTATTTTCGGGCCGGGGCGCGGCCGATTGGCAGCTCGTCGAGCACGGCTTGCGCTTCCAGTCCTGACCGTGTATTAGGGCGAACCTCGACGTCGGGCCGCGGGCCCGCGTCGGTATCTTGCGCTCCAACGCACCATGCGGGAGTGCTGCGCGCGGGTAGCTCAGTTGGATAGAGCACCAGACTACGAATCTGGGGGTCGTGGGTTCGAATCCTTCCCCGCGCGCCAATGAAATCAGAGACTTAGAGCCTTAAAAGGGACGCCCTTTTTTCGGCGTATGGGACCGCTGTTTGGGACTCTCGCCTGCGACTAAGGCGAGCGCCGGCCGTTCGGCAGCCTTGTTCGCAGCGCTGCGGCGAGCTTCATCGGCGACGTGGAGGTAAGCTTCCGTCGTGCGGTAGCTCTTGATAACAGTCGTATAGCGCTCCCTGTGCCTATCATGTCCGGCGCGCCAACGTGCCCGCTGGCGGCGGCGCCCAAAACCGGCTAGGCACCCCGAAACACACGACCATTGGCGACGGACGCCGGCAACTCCACATGGGGCGGGCTGGCGCATCGCCCGTACTCGAAAAGCCTCCTGATCATGAGCTTCCCGTCAGTCCATCCAGCGCTCGGGCGCGCCCTTGTTGCGCGTGACTACACGGTCCCGACCTCCGTGCAGCTCGCTGTCCTCGAGGCGCAAGCGGCAGGGCGGGATTTGCTCGTCTCGGCTCAGACCGGTTCCGGAAAAACGGTGGCTTTCGGTCTCGCCATAGCCTCGACGCTGCTCGGTGAAGAGGAACGTCTGGCGCAGGCCGCCGAGCCGCTCGCCCTCATTGTCGCCCCTACGCGTGAGCTTGCCATGCAAGTGCAGCGCGAGCTCGACTGGCTCTATGCAGATGCCGGTGCACGCATCATGGCGTGCGTCGGTGGCATGGACGTGCGCACGGAAGCACGCCAGCTCAGCAATGGCGCTCATATTGTGGTCGGAACGCCCGGACGCCTGCGCGACCACTTGGAAAGGCGTCGGCTTGATCTGACCAAGCTTGCTGCGGTCGTGCTCGACGAGGCGGACGAGATGCTCGATCTCGGCTTCCGCGAGGATCTGGAATTCATCCTCGACGCAACGCCTGCGAACCGACAAACGCTGCTGTTTTCGGCCACCATGCCGCGCGACATCGAAGCGTTGGCCCGACGCTATCAGCGCGACGCCGTTCGCATCGAGACATCGAGGCGTAATGAGCAGCACGCCGACATCGACTATCGCGCAATGCGCGTCGTGCCGGGCGACACCGAGAATGCCGTCGTCAATGTGCTGAGGTTCCATGAGGCGAGCGCCGCGATCGTGTTCTGTTCGACGCGGGAAGCCGTGAAGCGGACGCACGCGCGCCTGGTGGAGCGCGGTTTCTCGGCCGTTGCTCTTTCGGGAGAGTTGACGCAGATCGAGCGCACGCACGCGCTGCAAGCCCTGCGCGATGGCCGCGCGCGTGTTCTCGTGGCGACGGATGTGGCGGCCCGCGGGCTGGACCTGCCTGCGCTCGCGCTCGTCATTCACGCCGATCTGCCCAATGATGCCGAGACTCTGCTTCATCGCTCGGGCCGCACGGGCCGGGCTGGCAAGAAGGGCTTGTGCGTGCTGATCGTGCCGTTCAACCGCCGGCGCAAAGCGGATGCGCTGCTGGCCGGAGCGAAGCTCAAGGTCACGTGGGGGCCGCCGCCCACGCCTGAGGAAATCCGCGCGCGCGATCAGGAGCGGTTTCTGGCCAGCTCCATATTTTCCGATCCCGCGGCCGAAGAAGACACGAAGCTCATGCAAGTGCTGCAAGCTGGACGCACGGCCGACGAGATTGCACTCGCCCTGGTCCGCATGCACCGTGCGCAGCTTCCCGCACCGGAAGACCTGACCGAGGATACCGGCCCGCCGCCGCGGCACGGTGATCGTGTTCGAGCACCACGGGAGCGGTTCGAGCGTCGTCAGGATCGCCCCCCGCAGGATCGCGACGAGCGCGCGAGCCGGCGGGACAGTCGCGACAGCCGCCCCTCGCGCCCGGCACGGGACCTCGGCCGTGAGATGGTTTGGTTCCGTGTTGATATCGGACGTGAGCGCAACGCCGATCCTCGATGGCTGCTGCCACTTCTATGCCGTGCCGGCGCCGTGACGAAGGCCGAGATCGGCGCCATCAAGATTTTCGACCGCGACACACGCTTTCAGATCGCCGCCGAATTCGCTGATACGTTCGCTGACGCCGCGCGCTCGATGAAGCCTAACGAGGCACGGATCTCGCGCATCGGCGCATCTATGGGAGACGATGTCGGTGTGCATGGTAACCCATCCCACACAAGTCGACCGCGGAGCAACGACGAGGCCAAAGCCGAAACCTCGTCCGATCCGCAAACGGCACCCCGAGCAAAGACGCCATGGCGCGATCGGAATAATGGGAAAGCTGGCGGTCATCCCCATCGCAAAGGCGACGCTCCGAAAGGCCGGGTCAATGGTTCCAAGCCTTATGCCGGCTCGTCAAAATCGCACGGCGCACACGACACCGCGGCCAAATTTGTCCACAAGAAGAAGCCCAAGAAGCATCGTGCGCCTCCGCAGGGCTAGGCAACACCATCCGATGTGAATGCCCTGTAGGGCCCTTGAAGTAACCGATCGGGGCCCCGGCATCTGCTTGAACTCGTTGCCTAATCAGCAGGTGGCGGGACAGATCACGGCCGCCGGAGTCGATGAGGCGCTTACCCTTTAGTTGAGACCCCAAGGTATTGCATGTGGCATACCAGCCGTGCCATCCTTTCTCCCAATAACGAGTGTCGGCAAAGACCGACCCATTCAGGAGGAAGGCCCATGTCAAAATCATCCGAACCTGTAAACCGTCGCCGATTTCTCAAAGGCGGCGCGCTGGCGGCTGCTGCTGCCGGCACGGTCGCCATGCCGAATGTGTCCCGCGCTCAAACCGCAACCCTGAAGATGCAGGGCTCGTGGGGCGCCAAGGACGTGTTCAATGAGATGGCGATCGATTACGTCGACCGCGTCAACAAGATGGGTGGCGGTCGCCTGAAGATCGACTATCTCGTCGGCGGCGCCGTTGTGCATCCCTTTCAAGTGTTCGACGCGGTGCATGGCGGCCAGCTCGACGCCGCGCATACCGTGCCGGTCTATTGGTACGGCAAGCACAAGGCCGCGTCGCTGTTTGGCACGGGGCCCGTGTTCGGCTTCAACGCCAACGAGGGTCTGGGCTGGATCCACAATGGCGGCGGCAAAGAGCTGTACGAAGAGCTCCAGACGCAGATCATGAAGGTCGACATCAAGAGCTTCTTCGCGATGCCGCAGCCGACGCAGCCGCTCGGCTGGTTCAAGAAGCCAATCACGTCGGCCGATCAGCTCAAGGGCCTCAAGTATCGCACGGTTGGTCTGGCGGCCGATCTGTTCCAGGCATTGGGGGCATCGGTTGCGCAGCTTCCCGGCGGCGAGATCGTGCCGGCCATGGAGCGCGGCGTTATCGACGGGTTCGAGTTCAACAACCCGACGTCCGACCGCCGCTTCGGTGCGCAGGACGTTGCCAAGAACTACATGCTGGGCAGCCACCATCAGGCTACCGAATACTTCGAGATCATGTTCAAGCGCTCGAAGTTCACGGCACTGCCGGCCGAGCAACAGGCGATCCTGCAGTACGGCGCCGAGGCCGTCTCTTCCGCCAACGAGTGGAAGGCGATGGACTATTACTCGAAGGATCTCCAGGAGCTGATCAATAAGGACAAAGTCAACGTCGTCCGCACGCCGCAAGCGGTGTTCGACGCCCAGATCAAAGCCTGGGATGGACTGATCGAGACTCTCGGTAAAGACCCCTACATGAAGAAGGTGATGGACTCCCAGAAGGAGTGGGTGCGTCGCGTGGTGTACTACAACATGAACAACGCCACCGACTACAAGGGCGCCTTCAACCATCACTTCCCGGGCGTGCTGAAGATCTAAAGCAGTTCTGGCATTCCATGCCATGACGAAGTATCGGGCGGCGTAACGTTGCGCCGCCCGATATTTTGACGACAGCACTCTGGGCGGCGCCCGCCGCGGATCGGTGCAAAAATGAAAAATTTCCTCTTCTTCATCGACTCGCTCAGCACTTGGACGGGTAAGGCGTTCGCTTGGCTTATCCTGGTCCTCACGCTCGGTGTGAGCTACGAGGTTCTCGTTCGATACGCGTTTCGTGCGCCGACCACCTGGGCCTTCGACTTCAGCTACATCAACTACGGCGCGCTGTTCCTCATGGCTGGCGCCTATACGCTTTCGCGCGGCGGGCACGTCCGCGCCGACGTCGTGTACCGCTTCTTCAAGCCGAGGACGCAGGCGAGCATCGATCTTGTCCTGTACATCATCTTCTTTCTGCCGGCCGTCGCAGCGCTCATCTATTCCGGATGGCACTACGCCGCCTTTTCCATCCGCTTCAAGGAAGTGAGCATCTTCAGCCCGGCCGGCATTCCGATCTTTCCGCTGAAGGCCCTCATTCCCGTGACCGGTGTGCTCCTCCTGCTCCAGGGCATCGCCGAGATCATCCGGTGCATCATCTGCATTCGAGAGGGGGACTGGCCGCAGCGTCTTCACGATGTGGAGGAAACCGAGAGCGTGGTCATCCGCGAGCGTTTGGAGCAGCAGGAGCCGACGCTCCAAAATCCGTCCAAGGGGGGGTAAGCATGTCCGACCCGGCAGTTGGCATGCTGATGTTGGGGCTGTTCGTCTTCATCATCATGCTGGGTTTCCCGATTGCCTTCACGCTCATCGCGATGGGCGTCGGCTTCGGTTTCTACGCCTACTACGTTCCCGCTCAGGCCTTCTTCGAGAACAGGGTATTCACGCTCCTGGTTCAGAAGACGTTCGAGGTGACATCGAACGACACGCTGATAGCCGTGCCGTTGTTCCTGTTCATGGGATACCTGATAGAACGCGCGAACATTCTCGACCGGCTTTTTCATGCGTTGCAGCTGTCGATGGCGCGCGTACCCGGCGCGCTCGCCGTTGCAACAATGATCACGTGCGCGATGTTTGCGACGGCGACGGGCATCGTCGGCGCTGTCGTGACGCTCATGGGATTGCTGGCGCTGCCGGCCATGCTGCGCGCCGGTTACGACATCAAGCTCTCGACGGGCGTCGTGTGTGCCGGTGGCTGCCTCGGCATTCTCATTCCGCCGAGCATTCTGCTGATCGTGTACGCTGCGACGGCAGGCGTATCGGCGGTGAAGCTCTATGCCGCGGCATTCTTCCCGGGGTTCCTGCTCGCGGGTCTCTACATCGGATACATCATACTGCGGGCCGTCATTAATCCGGCACTCGCGCCGAAACTTCCCAAGGAGCAAACGGACGTTCCGACACTCGTCGTCATGAAAGCTCTGGCGACATCATTTTTGCCTCTCGCCATTCTTATCGTTTGCGTGCTCGGCGCGATCCTCTTCGGCCTTGCAACACCATCTGAAGCCGCGGCGGCGGGCGCACTCGCGAGCCTCGTGCTCGCAGCCGTCTATCGCGCGCTAAACTACGAGATGCTGAAGGAGTCCGTCTATCTAACGGCGCGTGCCACCGCGATGGTCTGCTATCTCTTCATCGGGTCATGGACTTTCGCGTCCGTGTTCGCGATTCTCGGCGGTCAGCAGGTCGTGGAGGATTTCATCCTCGGCCTCAATCTCAGTCCAATTCAGTTCCTGCTGATGACCCAGGCCATCATCTTCCTTCTGGGCTGGCCGCTGGAATGGACCGAGATCATCGTCATCTTCGTTCCGATCTTCCTGCCGCTGCTGGACAACTTCGGGATCGATCCGATCTTCTTCGGCATTCTGGTCGCTCTGAACACGCAGACAGCCTTCAATACGCCGCCGGTTGCGATGGCCGCGTTCTACCTGAAAGGCGTCGCGCCACCGCAGGTCGAACTCACGCACATCTTCAGGGGCGCGCTGCCATTCGTCGGGATGGTGTTTATTACGATGTTCCTGGTCTACATTTTCCCAGGCATTGCTCTATGGCTGCCCGACTACCTCTACACGTCACGATAAGGAGCGGCATGATGGTGGTGCTTGAAGGATGACGCGTTTAGCGGATCTCGGTTTGACAGATGCGGCGGCGGCCGTCCGGGAAGGGCGCACCACCGCCGTCGAGCTGACCGAAGATTGCCTGCGTCGCGTGGAGGAGGTTGACGGCGGTATCCAGGCGTGGGCCTTCCTCGACTCCGAGCACGCGCTTCGGCAAGCGCGGGCGGCCGATGGGTATCGCATGGCAGGTGGTCCGCTCGGTCCCCTTCATGGGGTGCCGGTCGGCATCAAGGATATATTCGACACGTCCGACTATCCAACCGAGTTCGGCTCGGCGCTTTGGCAAGGTCGCACGCCGCGCGAGGATGCCGTCGCCGTCGCGCGCTTACGTGCTGCCGGCGCGATCATCCTCGGAAAGACGGTGACGACCGAGTACGCCTACTTTCACCCAGGCAAGACCCGAAACCCGCACGATCCCGCGCGCACACCTGGCGGATCCTCGAGCGGGTCGGCGGCCGCTGTCGCTGCGGGAATGGTGCCGGCGGCCATTGGATCGCAGACGAACGGCTCGGTTGTTAGGCCCGCATCCTTCTGCGGCGTCGTCGGCTTCAAGCCGACGCATGGGCTCATCCCGCGCACGGGGGCCATGCTGCTCTCGCGCGCACTCGATCATGTGGGTGTGTTCACCCGCTCCGTCACCGACGCCGCACTCATGGCCGACGTCCTCGCGGGGTACGACGCCGATGATCCGGACACACGTCCTGTGGCTGGGGGGCATCTCGCATCTGCCGCCACCAGCGAACCGCCGCTGCCGCCGCGCTTTGCGTTCGTCAAGGGGCCTGCGTGGAAGGCAGCGGATCCCTATCTCGACGAGGCCTTCGCCGAGCTTGTCGCGGCCCTCGGCAAGAACGTGAGTGCGGTTGATATCGGTAGCTCATTCAATCGCGGCATCGACTTCCACGGCACGGTCATGGCAGCCGACATGGCGCACAACTTCCGTCGCGATCTTGCCAATGGCGGCGATACACTGAGCCCTCAACTTCGCGAACTGCTCTTGCGTGGCCAGAAGATCAGCGCGTTCGACTATCTCGAAGCGGTGTCGTCAGCCGAGGGGTTCAATCGGCTCCTCGATGATGTCTTCAACGAGTATGACGCCATTCTGACGTCGTCGTCTCCGGGCGAAGCGCCGATCGGCACCGCGACGGGCAATCCGGTCTTCTGTTCGCTCTGGACTTATCTCGGCACGCCCGCCGTCTCGCTGCCCCTGCTCGTCGGACCCAATGGACTGCCGGTTGGCGTGCAGCTCATCGGGCGTCGCGGCAATGATGCGCGCCTCCTGAGATCGGCCCGCTGGCTTGCCCGGCATGTCGCCGATGGCGGTCGGCGTAAGAAGTCACCCCCGCAACCCAAAAGCTCCGGCCGCCGGACCGGCCAAGGGAGGTCCAAGTGACGAATTTCATCACAGGCATCATCGGCATTGTGCTGGTAGTCGGCTTCCTGGGCTTCATGCTGGTCTGGGTGCCGGCGCCGCCGCTGATCGCCATTGTCGTGCTTGTCATGGGGCTGCTGATCGTCGACTTTGTACAGTCGCTGCGCTCAGGCAATGGCAACGGCAGATGAGGAAGACTTTCCCTCTCCAAGAGGAGCAGCGCGCGGACCGGGCTTTCGGCCGGCGCATCTAGTTGAACGCGCTATAGAGCTCGTCGAGTGCGTGGACCAGATCCGCCATCTGGATGTCCGAATGCGCGGGGCTCGGCGTGAGGCGCATGCGCTCCGTACCCTTCGAGACAGTGGGGTAGTTGATCGGCTGCACGTAGATCCCGTGCTGGCAGAGCAGACCGTCCGTTAGCGCCTTGCAGCGAATGGGACAGCCCACCATCACAGGGACGATGTGACTTGGATTGTCCATCACGGGCAGGCGTTTCGCCTTCAGCAAACCCTTGAGCGTGCGCGCGCGCTCCTGATGTCGGGCGCGCTCGGCCGTGCTGACCTTCAAGTGGCGAATGGAGGCCAAGGCTCCGGCTGCAACCGCAGGCGCAAGTGATGTCGTGAAGATGAACCCCGGTGCAAATGAGCGGATCGCGTCGCAAAGATCGCGCGAGCCGGCGATGTAGCCACCCATGACACCAAAGCCCTTGGCGAGCGTGCCATTGATGATGTCGACGCGATCCATGACGCCGTCACGCTCGGCAATGCCACCGCCGCGCGGGCCGTACATGCCGACTGCGTGCACCTCATCGAGATAGGTGAGCGCACCGTACTTCTCGGCGAGATCGCAGATCGCCGCGATCGGCGCCATGTGCCCGTCCATGGAGTAGACGCTCTCGAATGCGATGATCTTGGGAGTGCTCGGGGAATACTTTCCGAGCTTCGCTTCGAGATGGTCGATGTCGTTATGGCGGAATATGTGCTTCTCGCACATGCCGTGTCGAATGCCTTCGATCATCGATGCGTGGTTCTTCTCATCCGAGAAGACGACCGTGCCGGGCATGAGCTTGATGAGGGTTGAAAGCGTCGCATCATTGGCGACATAGGCTGACGTAAAGAGGAGCGCGGCTTCCTTGCCATGAAGGTCCGCAAGTTCGTTCTCGAGCTCCACGTGATAGTGCGTCGTGCCGGAGATGTTGCGCGTGCCGCCGGAGCCTGCACCTACGGTATCGATCGCTTCATGCATCGCCGCCAGCACCGCCGGGTGCTGACCCATGCCGAGATAGTCGTTGGAGCACCACACGGTGATCTCGCGCGTGCCGCTCGTCGCCAGATGATCCGCGACGGGGAAGTGGCCGCGGCGGCGCTTCAAGTCGGCAAACACGCGATAGCGTCCTTCCTGATGAAGGACCTCGATCCGCTGCTGGAAGACATTCTCGAAGTTCATATCGCTCTCCTGCGCGACCAGCCTCGAAGCCGTCACTCGACTTTGAGGCCGAGCTCATTGGCTGCAGCAGTAATCTTTTCGGATGCCGCCGCATCGTCCTTGAAGATGTCGAGTGCTTTGCGCAGCGCGGTGGCGGCGACGTCCTTCTCACCGAGCACGACGCGAGAGCGCATGAGTCTGGTCCAGCCATCGGGATCGCGCGGAGAGCTGTCGAGGCGAGCAGCCAAGCCGTCGACCATCGACCGGATGGCTGTCTCGCGATCCTGCGGCGGCATGGCCTGGTAAGCGGCGACTTGCTCCGCACTTGGTTCGCCGGGCGCCTTTTCTGCGGCCGCGGTTCGAGCAGGCGGCGCGGCCGCAGTGCTTTCGCTTTCGGCGGCCTTTGCCTTGGCTTCGTCGTATTCGAGCTTGAGTTCGAACGAGTTGGGATCGAGTGCGACGGCCTTCTCGTAAGCAGCGACGGCGTCCTTGTAGCGGCCGATGTGATAGTAGGACCACCCGAGTGTCCGCCAACCTTTGCCGTCTTTTGGTGCGCTCTTGAGGCGCGCCGCGAGACGATCGGCCATCGTGTTCACATCCGGCAGGAGCTTCCCGCCCGGGGGCGTCGCCGTATGGTCGGCACCATTCGACTGCGCATAGTCCTTCAGGCGAGCGAGCGTGGCATCACCCGATCCTGCGCGCGACGCGTCCGTAGAGATAGTCGATGCTTTCAAATAGGAAGCCGCCGCACCGAGACCTGCTGCGAGCAGGCACACGGTCGCGGCTACGATCAGTATTCCGGCGCCACCTCGAAGGCCCTGGTCTTTCTCTGCTGTCGTATGACTGCTCATGATATGTCCTCGCATGGTTTCCGGTCGGGCCTCGGCTCTCATCCGCACTTCATCAGAACTTCCGGCGAAGTTCCGTGCGGACGCCGAAGTTGTCCTCCCGGCCTTCGATGAACTGGTAGGTCGCATCCGCGCGCAGGATCCAGGAATGGTTGAGCGCGATCTGATAACGCACCCCCAGGCCGTACTGAGCTTCCTGGACGCTCGTGTCGGAGCTGCCGAAGGGCTGCACCATGGCCGCCTCGAAGACGAGCTGCTGATCCAGGTTGAAGAGATACTGCAGGCCGATCGCGCCGCCCCAGGCATCCGCAGCCGTGTCGTTGAGCTTCGGGAAGCCGGTCAGCGCATCCGTCTCGAAGTTGATGCCGACGTTCTTCAGAATGCCCGCATTGAATCCGTCGACGAGAGGCTGCGGATTTCCGACACCCACGAAGAAGTTCGCATAGGGGATCAGCGTGCTCGGCAAGCGCGTGATCAGGCTGTTCTCCGAGATGATGGCAAAGCCGTCATCGTTCTCGCCATTGCCGAAGTTGGCGAACACGCGCGTCGAGTTCGACACGGTGTTAAGGTAGCGCCGTGAGTAGGCCGCTGTCAGGAAGTTCGTGTACTGGCCCGCACGCTCCCTTACGCCTTCGAGGAGGCCGTATCCGGCTTCGATGTATCCACCGAAGGCATCGATAAAGGTCGTGATGCCGTAGATGTTGGCGTTGCGGTTGTTCGCGCCGAGGATGCCGGGATTGTCGACATTGTCGAATCCGGCAAACAGCGTGATGTCGAAGTTGGCAAGACCGAGCGCTGCGGAATTCTTCGCAGGGATGCTCACCGCGCCACCGAGGATTGCGTCGTTCGCCCAGATGCCGTTCTGAAGGAACAGCGGGAAAAGGCCGAACGTGAAAGGCAGATCGAACCCGGCCTGCTTGCCGGAAAGACCTGAATAGATGGAGCCGAGATCGCCCTCGAAGAAGAGCGTTTGCGGGTTGAGGTCGAACTCACCGGTGAGCCTGCCATCGCCATCGCCGCCCGGGAACTCGAAACGAGTGAAGCGATTGTTCCGCTGTAGCGGCGTGAAGAAGGCGTGTATGCGCTCGGTGCCAGTGATCTTGAAGTCGACGTCGATATTCACGCGCGTCGCGATCTGGCCGACATCCCTGCCGTTGTTCCTGTTGAATGCGACGGCCGTCCGCCAGTCGCCGTAGACGGAGAGGCCCGGCATCAGCGGATTCAACGCGCCGAGAAGAGTGTTGCTGTCTTCATACGCACCCGACGTGTACTGCTGGCGGCCAAGCTCCAGTATCGGGCGTGGCGTTTCGACATCAATCTTCGCGCCATAGATATCGACGTTGGACTTCGAGTCGTACTTGGCTTCGTACTGCGGGTCGGAGCGAAAGAGTTTGTCCGTGGCATCCTTGCTGCCGATCTTACGCACTTCGGTGACTTTGTTGCCACCTTCCGACTTGGCGGCTGCACCCACATAATGTGGCCGCTGATACTCAGAGGGAAACAGCGACCAGCCGCCGGGCCAGAGCGTGCTCAACCAACTCTCCGACTGTCCGTCGGCACCTTGCGCTGCGGCGGGCGCAGCACTTGCAACTGACATTGCGAACGAGGCACCGGCAATCAGCGCGATGGTAGCGGTCGTTCTTCTGGCGCGGCATACAAAGCTGCCAATACAAGTCATATCAAATTCCAATGTCGAATGGCTGATGTGCGGGGTGAGGAGGGGCCCGCTTGCTCGCACCCGGTGCGGGCCCCAATCCAAAACCCTCGGCGATCCGGATCTAGCGCTTGACTTCGAGCTGCACCGTTGAAGCTTTGAAGCTCAACATTCGCTCATTCATGCGCCGTTCCATTTCCTTCGTCGCGCCGACGAAGCGCATGAAGTAGATCGGCTCGGCTCGGCTTCGCAATCTGAAGGCGAGGCGATAGTTGCCCGGCTTCGTAATGAGGTTGCCCGGCACGCGGTACTTCGCGAGCCTCTCGCCGAGAGGCGGCAACGAGCGGTTCTCCATGCGCACCAGCGGCGGATGATTGAGAACCTTCGTCGGGACCTGCGGCGGGCGAAGTTGTGGCAATGGATCAACGTCGAAGTTCACGGGCAAGTACATCTCGCGGTCCGTGCCCTTGACGTTGGTGGTCAGGAACTTCGTCTGGAAGTTCACGAGCTGCTGGTCGATCTTGATGCGACCGGCTGCAACATCCAGGCTGTGCAGATCAGCGACGTCGCCGTTGCTGTCGACATAGCCGGATTCCCAGACGTTCTGTCCATCGGGATCGATGAGGGCGACGTTCACCCAGAGCTGGGGCTGCGCACCGAGCGATCCTGAAGGAAGATTGTGTCCCGAGTTGAGGTTCTTGATCTTGTAGGAGAACGCCAGCTCCCTCCCAACTCTCGGCTCGCGGTCGATGTAAGGGCCGCCGACCTCGGCACCGTTTTCCATGACCTGCCGCCTGACTTCGTCGCGCTCATCGAGCTTGCGAATGTTCTCCTCGATGATCTGGCGGGCATCCTCGCGGTCGAGCGCATCGGCCCAACGCTTCGGGAAGGTCACCTTCACTTTGTTGGCCGCTACTTTGTCTTCAAACTCGGCGGTTCCCCATCCGGCGCGCCAGTCAAACTCGAGCCAGTCCTTCATGGTAAAGGTCTGGGCTTTCGGGTTATGCGGAAACACACCCGGATGCGCGATCGAGTAGCCTGGACCGATGAAGCGGTGATTGGAGTGCTTGCGTCCCGGATTGATCTCCTTGCCGCCGACAATGGCCGAGGGTGCGGTCGCATAGCCTTCAGGCTTCCCGGGCACCTTTCCCATGTGGCAGTCCTGGCAGGTGACGCCTTCCTTCCGTGCCGGGCTGTCGCGATACTGATCCCATACGATCTCGAGCTTGATGCCGAGATTGACGGCGACCTGGTGACAGCTGACGCAAAACTCCGACTTGCCGAGCTGCGGGTTCGTCATCATGCCGTTGTGAATGCTCGTGCCGCGTCCGTCCTTGCTCGTCTTGACGGAATAGGTCTCCTTGTTCGCGATGATATCCTTGATGACGCTCTTCTCGCCGGTGCCATAGACGGGATCGAAGATCTTGCCCGGCTGGACGTGACGTTCGCCATCGACCTTGCCGTACTGTTCACTGACGCGGTGGCAGGTGATACAGGTCACGCCCTCGCGGGAAATCGCGGCGCGCTCCCAGAGCGGCGTGTCGCGCTTCTCTCCGAGTTGCGTTCCGACCTGCGCATGACAGCGCACGCAGAAGGTGCCGACTGTACCTTGCGTCAGCTCCGTAAACTTCTGCTCGAAGGCGTGGAACATCGGCGAGATCGATGCGTAGGCGTGCTGCGACGATGCCCACTCCTCGTAAATCTCCTTATGACATTCGCCGCATTGTGCTGCTGTGGGGTAGAGAGACAAGGTCTCCTCGTCGACGACGGGTATCGGAGAGGCCTTGTCCTTGGTGCCCTTTGCGATGGCTCCGAAGACCGACATCTGCCCTTTGCCGTACGAGCCTGCGCCGGCCGACACATTCTGCCCCCCGGCAGATGCGCCGCCTTTGGCTCTCTTCTGCTCGTCTTCCTTGATCAGGGCTTCGAGCTTGGATTTGGCGTCGGCTTCACCAGCCTGGGCAAGGATCAGTCTCTGCTCGGACTGCACGCTCTCGGCTCGCACGGCATCGCCGGACTCCGCGGCGGCCTTCTGACTGAGGAACGCTGTTTGGCTCAGGATGGCGCCTGCAAAAGCGCATGAAATCATCGATGCGCCGGATAATAGCGTCAACGCGGTACGCATTACTCTATCCCCCGTAGATCTATCCCATTCCCCCTAGGTTTCAGGGCGGCATTCCGATTTATGTTTTCTAGTTGAGCAGCATTCGGCTGCGGTGCGGTTTTGCCAGACTGAAGATGAATGAACCTATTAATAGAAAGGGGCGTGAAGGGGTCACATCCAGAGCGAAACAATGGCAAGAATCGGCAAAACTTGCGTCAAATGCTCGAATGGAGTTTTCACGAGTGGCGATACATTGAAATAATCGCCCAGGCAATAAGTCGAATTTGTCATGATCATTTAGGTCGGAAAAAGCATTACAGATTATGTCAATGTGCTCACGCACCGCAGGGTCTGCCCCCGATCTACTCAGCAATATGCCAATTTATCGGGCGGCCTATGTCGGCGGGCCGCTTTGGAATGACGCGGCGTATTTGCTGCTATTTCCCATGCGTGCCCTTTCTGATTTCGCCCGAAAAGTGTCAACGGCTCGCCACCTGTAACCATCAAACGGTCATTGTCTGAACACGATGCAGGGGTGGATTAATGGCGACGGTCGAGGGGGATTAGGTGTCGATCGATATGAATAAATAGCGATCGGCGATCTTCTCTCTTTCCGCGGTGTCGTTGAGATTCAACTCCACGGCGCGAGCATCCTACGAAGCGTAGTGACGGCGGTGTTTTAGGTGCCGACCGTAAGGTTAGTAATCGAGTCCTTCCGGGAAAAGTCTATGTCGGGAAACTGCGAGATCACGGTCAACGGCACCACCTTCAGGGCGCGCCGCGGCGAGCTCCTGTTGGACGCGGCGCTCAACAACGGCGTGGATCTGCCGTACGACTGTCGATCGGGTCATTGCGGCACGTGCTGTGTGCGATTGGTATCGGGTGAGGTGCGAGGCGGCGAAGGTGCCGAGCCCGGCATCGTCCATGCCTGCCAATGCCGCGTCGTTGGCGATGCTGTTCTGGAGAAGGAACAGTCGAGCATTCGCAGTGTCGAAGGTGTGCTGAGTTCACTGCGCCCCCTGTCATCCGATGTGATCGAAGTGGGCATCAGGACAGACCGCGCGCTGCCTTATCTTGCGGGCCAGTATGCGCAGGTGCGCTTCAGAGGCTATCCGAGCAGACCATTCAGCATCACGCACCCATTGCATGCAAATCCCGATAGTCAATCGGTGTGGTTTCATGTGCGGCGCATGAAAGGCGGCCGTGTCACGTCCGCACTCGGCAGGCGCATCAAGCCGGGCCATCGTGTGAAGCTGATCGGTCCTTATGGCTCCGCGCATTTCCGGCCTAATCTCGACGGACGGCTGATACTCATCGCCACCAACACGGGGTTTGCGCCGATATGGTCGATCGCCGTCGCGGCACTGCGAGAAAACCCCTCGCGGATGATGATGATCATCGCGGGTGGTCGCACGCTCGAGTCCCTCTACATGGTGCCCGCTCTCGCGCGGCTGGCTCGCTTTCCAAACGTCCTGATCATGCCTGTTTGCAGCACGCCGCAGAGCGTAACCGATGCGGTGAAGCTGGGCCGACCGACTGACTATCTACCCCGCCTGCTGCCCAGCGACGTTCTCTTCGTTTGCGGGGCGCCGGGGATGGTCGATGCCATCAAATCTGTCGCAGCGCGCGCCGGCGCGGTCTGCTACGCCGACCCGTTCCTGCCGAGCACCGACGACACGATCGAGGAGGGTGTGCTGACGCGGGCCATGGGGTGGCTTTCCGTGCCCTCCATCCAGCAGATCGGCCAACTCACGATCGATCGCTCACAAGATCGGCGTGAGCCGTCGATGCGCGCATCCAGGATGGCTGAAACAAGGGTGAGAAGTCATTTTCGTTCGTAAGGGGTATATGTATCGATCGATGGCACTCAAGGCCGGGGGCTTTCCCCGGTCTTTGCTGGTTTGCGCCTGCGGTTTGTTGACGATCCTCGTTTTCGCGTCGGGCAGCACGATTGCATCCGATGGAGCCAAGATCGTCGGCCCGAATGCCTGCGCCGAATGTCACAAGCAGGAGGCCGAGGCTTGGAAGGGCTCGCACCATTTCAAGACCTTTCGCGAGATGCCGCGTCGCAAGGAAGCCAATCAGATCGCGGAGAAGATGGGCGTCCAGCGCATCAGATCAGAGGGCATCTGCCTCGGCTGCCACTACACGGTGCAGCAGAAGGACAACAGCAAGCAACCCGTTGCCGGAATCTCCTGCGAGTCATGCCATAGCGCCGGCGAGGATTGGATCAAAGTCCACAGTCAGTTCAGCGGCAAGACCGAGAAGACGGAGACGAAGGCGGAAAAGGATGCGCGCCTGAAGCTCGCCGACAGCAAGGGAATGATCAGGCCGTCCGCGATCTATCAAATGACCAAGAATTGCTACAGCTGCCATGTCGTGCCGCAAGAGGACCTGGTGAACAAAGGCGGGCATCCCGCGGGCAGCGCGTTCGAGATGGTGTCCTGGTCACAGGGCGAAGTGCGCCACAACACCTGGCACTCCAAGGGCAAGGAGAATGTGCAGGCGAACGCGGCGCGCAAGCGTATGCTCTATCTCGTTGGGCTCGGCGTCGAGCTCGAGACGGCGCTCCGCGCTGTCGGAAAGTCGACCGTCCGGCGCATTTACGCGTTCGCGATGGCCAAGCGCGCCGACAACGCACGCAAGCAGCTCGCCGCCGCAGCGAAAGCGGCGCCGGGCGTTCCCGAGATCGCAAAGCTCGTCGAGTACGGGCATTCGGCCGGACTGAAGTTGAACAACGAGCGTTATCTGGCTGCTGCCGCCGATGGCGTTGCAAAAACGTTGGCGACCATCTCCGAGAAGTACGACGGCAGCACCCTGGCTGGGCTCGATAGCCTCATACCCGGATCGGACAAGTTCAAGGGCAAGGCACAATCACCCGGCGCATCGAACTGATGCGGATCGCCGAGCAGTGCGTTGAGTTTACGGTTGAGGAGAGTGGCGCCACGATGGGTGTTCGCGGGGGATCGCCATGAGAGCCGCGGCGCGGCGCGCGTCCGACGGTACGATCGGCATTCGTACAGCCCAGGGGCTGATCATCGCGCTGATTTCCGGCGGATTGTTTTGGCTCGTCTGGATCTATGGCAATGGACTTCGTGACCCGCGCTATCTCGACGGCTGGATTCTGGCCGGTGGCACGGGGCTTCAGATCTATTTTCACGTGGCCATCAAGCGCGGCAGCCTTTCGCCGAGCGCGGCCATGCGCTGGCGGAAGATCCATCTGTTCGTCGGCTACCTGCTGATTGCCGCGTTCCTCTCGCATTGCGAGTTCTCGCTGCCCGATACCGGCTTCGAGTGGGCCTTGTGGACGGGCTTCGTGCTCGTGACATTGAGCGGCATTCTCGGCACTTACCTGGCGTGGGCGCTGAAGGCGCGGCACGGGCTCGACGAGAGCCTTGGGCTCGATCGTATCCCGGCGCGTTGCGCCGAACTCGCGGAAGAGGTTCACGCTATTGTCGCCGATAGCGATCCGGCGCCTACGTTGTTCGCCTTGCCTGCGCCCCCCCATGATGCCTGGATCATGGACCTCTATACGATGCACCTGGAGAACTATTTCGAGGGTCCGCGGAATTCCATGGCCCATCTCATCGGCTCCAAACGCCCGCTCAAGCGCCTGACCGACGAGATCGAGAGCCTGTCCCGCTACGTCGACCCGCAGAGCCAGGAGAAACTCGCGGCCATTAGAAATCTGGTGATCGAGAAGGATCGGCTCGATTTCGCGCGCGTTTATCTCGGCCTCTCGAAGGGCTGGCTGTTCGTGCACGTGCCCGTCACCTATAGCCTGATCGTGCTGACAGTCCTGCACATCCTTATCGTATACGCCTTCTCGTCGGGGCCTTTGTGATGTGGTGGCGGGGGCGGAACCGCGCAGTTCGCAGACCGCCGGTCGAGAGGCCGGTGAGCCCTCATCTGTTGCGCGACCGCCTGGCTGTTCTTGTGGCAATCGCGACGAGCGTTTGCGTCGCTGCAGTTTTCCTCCTCACCAGGGACATTCAGTTCCTCATGCCGGGGCCGCTCATCAGCGCGCACAGCGCGATCGAGAATTGCAGCACGTGCCACACGGGGAGCGGCAGCGACGGAAAACTCAGTTGGGCTCAGGGGCTCCTCTCCGGTAATCCGCACGCCGACAGCAAGGCCTGTCTCACCTGCCATATGATGCCGGACACGGCATTCAATCCGCATGGGGCGTCGGTCGATGTGCTGAAGCAGAGCACGGAGCGGCTGATCAAGACAGCCGCTACAATGGACGCCCCGCTATCGGCCCGCGTCCAGAGCACCGTGTTTCCGACAGATGGCATGAAGGAGGAGGGGATCGCGTGCGCCACATGCCATCAGGAGCACAAGGGCGCCAAATCCAATTTGATTGCGATTACGAACGAGCGATGCCAATCCTGCCACGTCGTCAAGTTCGACAGTTTCGACGGCGAGCATCCGAAGTTCGAGAGCTATCCATTCAAGCAGCGCACGCCGATCATCTACGATCATGCCGGGCACTTCGGTAAGCACTTTCCCGAAGTCGCGAAGAAGGATCCGGCGAAGCGCATTCCCGAGACCTGCTCGAGCTGCCACAATAGCCGCGACGACAAGCGCCTCATGTCCGTGGCGCCATTCGAGCAGACATGTTCGAGCTGCCACCTCGATCAGATCACGGGAAAGGATCGCGTCAGCGGGCCAAAGGGTATTGCCTTCCTGACACTACCCGGTCTCGACCTGCCGACGCTGAAGAAGAAAAATGCCGCGATCGGTGAATGGCCGGACTCGTCCGAGGCCGCGCTGGCGCCCTTCATGAAAGTGATGATCAGCCGCACTGAACAGGGGCGCGCACTGGTCAAGACTGTTGAAAGCCTGAACCTTCAGGATCTCTCGAAGGCGAACGATCGACAGATCAGAGCCGTGACGAACCTCGTCTGGGAGATCAAGGGTCTCTTCTATGCGCTGATCAAAGGAAAGGCCTCCGATGTGCTGGCCGACCTCGGCATGGGTAGTGGAGCAAAGCTGAGTGCCAGTCTCGTCGCCGATCTCACGGCGAGCCTCCCGCGCGATGTCGTCGTCAGCGCGCAGCAGCAATGGCTGCCCAATCTCGGTGCGGAAATGGCCAATCGCCCGGAGCAGCGTAAAGCACAAGGTCAAGAGAAGCGGCCAGAGCCAACGCAACAGGATCCGGGGGGCTGGGTCACGACTACGACGGAGTCGCGATCGACCGTCGACAGCGATACGGCGACCATACCAGAGCCGTTCCGGATCGCTCAGGCTGATCCGCCGGCGCCTCGGGCAAAGGCGGCGGATCAGACGGACGATTTGCTCAATCCGACGGAGGATGAGCTGAAAGGAATTGCAGGCCCCGCCAGGGAAGCGCTGTCGAAAGGTGGCAGAGCCGGCGGCAAGCTTGATCCCGCTCCATCCGCCGACATTGGTCCGCCCACTTCTGCGCCCGCGCCTTCGGCAACTGCTGCGGCAACACCACAGCGCGGCGCAGCGCCCGTGATCAGCATCGAGAGCGGCGTCGACCCGGAGAGCTGGGCCGAGTATGGCGGCTGGTACCAACAGGATCACGCGATCTTCTATCGTCCCGCGGGGCACAAGGATAAGTTCATCCACACTTGGCTCTTCCTTACAGGCCCGCAGGCACCGAAGGGGCAGAAGACGCCTGCAGCAGCGGTTTTCGACTATCTCACGAGCAAGGACGCCCAGGGTTCATGCACGAAGTGCCACAGCGTCGACGATTTACAGGGCAAAGGGCGCATGGTGAATTTCTCGCCGCCCAAGGTCGAAAGCAGGCAGGGGCGTTTCACACAGTTCGTCCACGAGCCGCATTTCGGCATCATGGAGAACCGTGGTTGCCTGACGTGCCATAGTCTCGAGAAAGAGCGCCCCTATCTGAAAAGCTACGAGCAGGGCAATCCGCAGAGCTTCGCGTCGAACTTCGGCAGCGTGAAGAAGGAGCTCTGTCAGTCCTGCCACACGAGCAACATGGCGCGACAGGACTGCCTGACGTGTCACAAGTATCATGTGAACGGCGTGCTCACGCCGATCATCAATACGAAGATACCGACTGAATAGCCGATCGTTGCGTCAGCTTGTGGCGTCGAGGATGGGGTGTGCGCTGCGCAGTGCTGCATTCTCGGCGCGGATGCGGATGGCGAGAACTACGGCATTCGCCAGGGAGAATATCAAAGCATAAAAAACGAATCCGAAGGCCATAGGCAGCACAAAGATTTCGGCTGCCACGACGGCATAGTTCGGATGCGAGAGAAAGCGGTAAGGGCCACTGCGGATCGGTGGGGTCTCCGGCAACACAATGACGCGCGTCGTCCAACGCGTACCGAGCGTGAAGAGAACCCAACCCCGTGTGGCCTGCAGGAGCAGGAATACGGCGAGCCAGCCGTAGTGCGGATGCACGCCGTATGCGAGGAGCCAGAGCCCGGCCAACCACGCCGTGTGCAGGGCGACGATCAGCGGATAATGCGATGCGCCATGCTCGACGCCACCAATCTGCTTGAGACGCGCCTCGTTGGAGCGGGCATAAGCGAGTTCTGCGAGCCGCTGTGCCGTGACGAGAGCGAGCACGGTGACGGCAAGAGTATTGAAATGAAGCCAGTCCGGCATCAGGCTGGAACTCCTTCGAGCGTTACCGTGCTCAGCGTGAAGCCGGGGCCGAATGCCATGAGCATCGAGCGTGAAGGCAGGCCTGCTACCAATGCGCGCTCCAGCACGAACAGTGCTGTTGGCGCGGACATGTTACCGAAGTGGGCCAGTATGGCGCGCTCATGATCGAGTGAGCCGGTCTCTAGTGAAAGTCCGCTCTCGATTGCCTCGACGATCTTGGCACCGCCTGGGTGGCAGATGAATCGATCGATGTCGTCGCGCGAGAGAGCTTGGCGCTGAAGAATGTGCCCGACTGCAGGGCGCAAATGCTCGAGGGCGAACGGTGGGATCGAGCGATCGAATATGACGCCAAATCCCTGCTCATCGACATCCCAGCCCATGATGTCGAGCGTATCGGGCCAAGTGTATTCGTCCGCTCCAGTAATTCGAGCGCAACCGCGCACATCCGTTCGAATGACGGCCGCCGCGGCGCCGTCACCAAACAGCGCGAGTGCCACGATGTTGGCTTTGGTCAGCTTGTCGAGCCTGACTGCTAGCGAGCATAATTCGACAGCGACCACGAGGACGTTGGTGCCGGGGTGTGCTTCTGCGAGACGCGCACCAATCGAAAGGCCGGTAACACCACCGGCACACCCCAAGCCGAACACGGGGACGCGCGAGACGTCGGGACGCAAGTTCAATGCTGCGGCGGCGCGCGTCTCCAAACTCGGCGTTGCGATGCCGGTCGAGGACACGGTGACCATGCAATCGATATCCGCGCCTGACAGGCCAGCTTTTGCAAGCGCGCGGCGCGATGCCAAAACGAGCAATCGTGTGGCTTCGGAAAGGTACACCTCGGTGCGTTCGGGCCAAGACCGATCTTGCTCGTACCATTCGCCGGGGCGCACGGCATGGCGACGAGCGATGCCAGCATTCTCGAACACAGGGGCGAGGCGCTCGAACTCCGGCATGCGCAGGCCGAACATGCGCTGCGTGCGTTCTGCGACCTCATCCTGGGTCATTGTGTACTCGGGTACCGCAGTAGCAATCGAACACAATCGCGCTTTGGATTCAGGCAAAGCTGAAACTCCCGAAGGACGCCCGCGAGGACGCGGCGATAATGCCGCTCCCGGCATGTGAAGCCACGCAACCGCGACAAAATGATGGAGCAGGCAAACATTGTGGAGGCGGCACTCGCCGGCCGTCATCGGCCGCTGCACGAGCTCACCACGGGATCAACCACGTCCACACAGTTTGACGGCACCGACCGCCGCGCGAACATAGGTATTAACCCCGGAACTGAGATAAGGGTTGCTTTTAGCGCCTATATCGCCGGTTCGAATGCGGACAGGGACCAATGGTGTCCGGTGGCGGTCAGGGCGGATCCAGCGGGAACGCCAGCGTCGCTTTCACGCCATCCTGCGCGTATGTGACGTTGGCGGCACCACCGAGTTGCGACGCGCTTGCCGCGATGAGGCGACTGCCGAACCCCTTGCGTGCGGGCTCGCCGACAGGAGGGCCGCCGACCTCGGACCAGCGCAACTCGATCGATCCGGCATTGTTGGTCCAGGAAATGGCGACCTTGCCGGACGTTGTGCTCAGCGCGCCGTACTTTGCGGCATTAGTCGCCAGCTCGTGCAGCACCAGCGCCAGGGTGACCGCGCCATTGGGCCTGATCATGATGGATGGCCCATGGACCGCCACCTGCCCCTTGAAGTTCTCGAAGGGGGAGAGCGCCACCGCAACGAGATCAGCGAGATCGACGCCTTCCCAAAGCGCTGTCGTCAGCAGCGAATGGGCGCGCGCCAGTGCATCGAGACGACCGACGAATGTGCTGTTGAATGCCTTCGGCTCAGCCGTCTGCCGAAGTGTCTGGGAGGCAATGGATTGCACGATCGCGAGCGTATTCTTCACGCGATGATTGAGTTCGTCGATGAAAAGATTCTTCTGCCGCTCGGTCTGCTTGCGCTCGCTTATGTCGACGAACACGCCGACGCATCCGCGCACGCTGCCATTACCATCGAAGAGGGGCGAGACGGACTCGTGCAGCGTCGTCGTCCGCCCATCCGTGAAGACGACCTCCATCTCCTCGCCGTGGATGGGCGTGCCGAGGCGCGCGCACCTCTGCATGGGCAGCTCGTGGCTCGCGAGTTCCCTGCCGCCGGCATACACCTTGAACGGCAGAGCGCCGGCATTCGGACCGGTCTTGGAGGAATTACTGCCCTCGGGAAGAGCGAGCATTCTCGCGCCGGTCTTGTTGCTGAGGATCTCGGTGCATTCGCGATCGCGCGCAATGAATACGCCGACCGGCAGGGCGTCGAGCAGAGCCTCCTGCTCTTCGAGCCGGTGCCTCAAATCTTCGTTCAGAACGGCGATCCTGCTTTCGGCCGCCTTGTGATCCGTGACGTCGATGGCGACGCCGCCTGTCAGGACGCCATCCGGATCGGGAATGGCAAATTTGCTGACAATCGAGTGGTGAAGCAGTCCATCAGCTTGCCAGAGCGCTTCGACGACGCGCGCGCCGCCGGGATCCTTGTGCGCGCGGGCATCGTTCTCGCGGAACTGCCGAGCTGTCTCGCGCGGAAAGATATCATCGTCCGTGCGGCCGATGAACTGCTCCTGCGATGCCCCGAAAGCGCGGACCGCCGCTTCGTTCGCAAAAACGTAGCGACCTGCTTCGTCCTTTATCCACGCGAGACCGGGCAGGTGGTGCATGAAGCGGGAAAACCGCTCCTCGCTGCGGCGCAGCGCCTGAGTGGCGCGCGCTTCCTCCGTCATGTCGATATTGACGCCGATGAGGCCGAGGAAGTCGCCCGATGGCGCATAGTGTGCCTGGGCATCCGTCCTGATGAAACGGTACTGGCCCCGATGATCGCGAAGGCGCATCTGGATCGTGAGGCCGGCCCTGCTGGCCAGCGCTTTCTGCACTTCCGCACCGACTTGATCGACGTCGTCGGGATGAATGTTCCCACGCCAGTCAAAGTCAGGTGGTGCGTCACTCGGGAGGCCCCAGAATTCGCGAAGTCGGCGATTGAGATGGACGCACTTGCCCATGGCATCGCTCATCCAGAGCATGACCGGCGCGCTCTCCGACATCAGCCGAATGCGATCTTCAGTTTCCCGGAGCGCGTCCAGGCTGCGCTTCTGCTCCGAAATATCGATGCAGGTATTCACATAGCCGTTGAAGGAACCTTCGCGCGAATGCAGCGGCACGCCCAGATTCCGGAACCAGCAGTAGGCGCCATCATGGCGACGCAGACGGAACTCGAGCGAAAAGGCCTCCTGCTCATCGAAATGCGTCGTGTATTGAGCAAGACAGCCTTCTCGATCGTCGGGTTGAACACTCTCGGCCCAGCCGGCTCCCAGTTCCTGGGCGAGGGGGCGCCCTACGAAATCCGTCCATGGCTTGTTGAACCAGATGGCCTGCTGGTCGGGGCCGCACACCCACATCGGTACGGCCGCGGCATTGGCAATGTGTTGGAGAGCCAGTTGGCCGGGTAACTCGGGCCAGTCATTGGGCATGGCGCGCCTCGAGTATCGCGCCGACAAGGGGCCTGAGCGCGTCCGGACTGCAGGGTTTGTCGAGAACCGGGGCGGCGATGCCAGGGGGCAGCGTGCGCTGTCCGTAGCCGGTTACGAAGATGATCGGGATGCCGCGTGCCGCGATCCGCTGCGCGACAGGGTCGATGCGTGCGCCGCCGAGGTTCATATCCAGCAGCGCCAGGTCGAAGTCCGTCTCGGCCAGGACGAGAGCGTCGTCGAGGCGGCCCGCCATGCCGACAACGAGGCATCCCATATCCTCGAGCATATCCTGCATGTCGAGGGCAAGAAGTGCTTCATCCTCAACGAGGATCAGTCGCGCGCCCCTTACCCCCATATGCCCTTCCCCTCGCCGGCGGTGACCCGCATGGCGGGTACGGATCAAGTTTCGCAATGTCAACTCGACCCAACATAACGCGTGGCGGGCCCATTGGTTCCATCCAGCAAGAATGCGGCGTGTGATGGCGCGCGCCGGGGGCTGCGTCAGCTCCTGGCGTCGGTCATAGCTGCGAAATACGGTGCACTGCCTCAGCTTATGAACTGCTTGGCGTGTGTATCGTAGTCCTGATAGCCGAGCGTCGAGCGGAACTCGGCGGGCGTTAAGGCTCCCTCCGCTTGCGCCTTTCCGGCCTTTAGGGCCGAAAGGCCCGCCTGCATGCCCGCCATGGCCGGCGAGAGCATTCCCGTGGGATAGGTACCGATCTTGAAACCGAGTTCGGCGGCGCGTGCCTGGCCCGGCGTCTCACGGGGCGCACCCGGCGAGAGCACGGCGAAGGAGGGCCGCCCGGCCGCTGCGGCGACGGCACGGCGGATTTCGGCTTCGTCGGCGGGTGAGTCGAGAAAGAGGATGTCGGCACCCTCGGCGACAAACATCTCGATGCGCGCGACCGCCTCGTCGATACCTGCGGTCGGGCGGCAGTCTGTGCGCGCCATCACCAGAATGCCGGACTCCTTTGCGGCCTGAACAGCGGCACGGATCTTCATGCGCGCTTCCTCGCGCGGCAGGCAGGGCTTGCCGCCGGCCGTGAGTGCGCGCGGCGTGATCTTGTCCTCGATGAGGATGGCGGCGGCACCGGCACGGCCATAGGCACGCACGGTGCGCTGGACGTTCATGGCATTGCCATAGCCGTGGTCGCCGTCCGCGAGCACCAGCAGATCGGGCGCGGCGCCACGCACCATGTTGAAGGAATCGAACATCTCCGCAAAGGAGATGAGATCGAGATCGGGCCCGCCGAGCCGGCTCGCGGCAACGCATGAGCCTGAGAGGAACGCTGTATCGAATCCGGCACCGGCCGTGAGCTTGGCACTGAGGCCGTCCCACACCGCTGGCATGACGACGAACTCAGGCTTCGCGAGGAGGGTGCGCATACGGGCGGGAGCATTCATGGTGGAGCGCTTTCTGAAAGGGTTGTTTTGGGCAGTTCGGCGGATGCGCCGGCTTGATGAACGAATTAAGTGAGCGCGGCCATCAGCCGCTTGAAGAAGCCGTCTGCCTTGCTCTTGTCGATCCAGCGGACGACCGCGACGAGTTCCTGGGAAGGTGCAACCCAGATCAGGTTCGTGCCGGCGCCCAATGCGAACCAGCTGTCTGCGGGCGCGCTCGGATAGTTGCGGCCGCCGCTGTTCAGCCACCAGAGAAAGCCGTAGCCGTCGTTCGTGGCCGAGGGCGCAAGCGATTGCGCCATCCAGCTCTCGGGAAGCAGCTGGCGCGTTCCCCAGCGTCCGTTGTTGGCGACGAGAAGGCCGACGCGCGCATGATCGCGTGTGGGAATGAAGAGACCTCCACCCCAATGGCTGCCACCCGAAACGGACTGGACTCGCTTGCCGCCGACTTCCGTCCACGATGTCGAGTAGCCGTGCCACTCCCAATCGCGCGAGGCGCCGATCGGCTCCATGATGCGCTCGCGCAGCACGTCCGGAAGCGCGCGCCCGAAGCGCTGCAGTAAAGCAAACGCCAGGAGATTCACGCGCACGTCGTTGTATTCGTAGTAGGCACCAGGCGCTTGCCGCTCGCGCAGCTCACCCTTGCGCTTGTTGTTCTCCACGCCGCCAACTTGCCGGTAGTGGTCCACCTGGTCGGATTTCTCCCAGAGTACGCCATTCCATTCGGAGGACTGCGTGAGCAGGTGTCGCCATGTGATCTGGCTGTTGTGCGGACCGTCGAAATGACCGGTCTTCACGCTCGCGCCGACGCGCTCGTCCACGCTGCCGATCAACCCGTCACCGACGGCAATGCCGGCGAGCATCGAAAGATAGCTCTTGGCGACGCTGAACGTGACATCGGCGCGGCGCGTGTCGCCCCATTCGGCGAAGATGCGGCCGCACTTCATGATCATGCCGGCGGGGCCACCACGTGGGCGGACAATGCCGGTGATCTCGCTCCACGGCCCCGTTTCATTCCATTCGACATTCCCGACGTAGCGGCCGTCCGGATAGTAGAGCGAGCGCGGCCATGGGCTCTCGGAGGCCTCGGCCCAGGCGATGGCGGCGTCGAGCTTTGCGGCATCGAAACCGGCGCCGGCAGGGGATACGGCCTCCCATGCAGAATCTTCGGATGGGGGGAAATAGACGATTGGCTCAGACACGAGGGCGCTCCCGTTTGTTGGCGGCCGCCGAAGGCGGTAGTGCAGCGGCAATGCTCGGACAAGCGGACGGCGAAGGCAAGTGAGCTTGCCAGCATGGCTCTTCGCCGCGGCTGCAGAGGCCGTTGTCCTCAATAGCCGGTGTGGACGAAACCTGCCCAGAAATAGGGATGCGCAAAGGGGCGTGCGACCGCGGGGGGCGAGGCCTCTTTTCTGGTCTCGTCGCCGCGGGGAGGCGAGGCCGCGAGCCACTGAACGGCGGCGCTGTTGCGTCCGCGCTTGAGGCCGTCGGCAGTCATGTCCTCGGCGAGGGCAGTGGCATGGCGGCGATCGATCCGTCCGAGCCCTGCGGCGTTTTCAACGTAGGCGGCGATCTCGGTATTGGTTGCCTGCCGCAGCCACGCCTGTGCGCGATGCAGCGCGGCCGCCGGAGGCAGTCGATCGCCGATATGCAACTCGTAGAAGCGCGCCATGAGGAGCGCCGTAGCAGCATCCGAGACGGGCCAGAGCGTGCCGAGCACGCCGACCGCGCCGAGCGCGAGAAAGGCGCTGGGGAGGCCAACGAACTCGTCGGGATTCCGCGTGATCTCGGAGAGACCGGTCTCGCATGCCGAAAGCACGACGAGGCGCGGGTTGCGAGACCCCTCGGCTTCGAGAAGACCGCCGACACTCAAGCGCGCTGCACCGTGCATAATGAGCGCGGACTGGCGCACGTCAGCCCATGTGAACGTGCCGTGCGAGGCGAAGTGCCAGTGGCTCCGTCCGTTGAGTGCGGCGAGCACCGCATCGAGTGTGGCGGCTTCGCGCACGAGCAGGGAGCGCGCGGTTTCAGGAAAGTGCGTTGCGACGAAAGCGCCTTCCAGTTCCGAGCCGGGCAAGTCGCCGGTAGGGTTGATCACCGCTACCAGACTCGCGCTGTCCGACTTTGCCGCGCGATCGCGCACGGCAGCAAGTGCCGCGAGGCTCGGCGTGACGGTGATTTCGAATGTATCGCCGAGGCGCCGCTTGCTGACCGGATCCTGCGCGAGGCCGAGCGGCAGGACGCCGAGCCAACCAGAGGGCACCCATACGAGCGGCGCGCCATCTTTCACGCCTTGTGCTTTCAGCGTGTCGTCGAGCTCACTGCCGAGGAGCCGCCAAAGTGCGGGGCCGAGATCTTCGATGGCCAACATCCATTGCGGCCAGCGTTTCTCCTTCTCCTCGCCCTCGAAGTAGTTGGCGAAGTAGGCGCCCACCCAGCCACCGCCTGTCGTGCCATCGGGACCTGCAAGAAGTGTGGAGAGGCGTTCGGGCGTGAGTTCGGGTAGATCGATAACCGTCGCCTTGGGGGCGGTGGTGCCGCTCACGACGATCAGCCTGCCGCCGAGCGCCGTGACGATCGGAATGGCAACGGCGCCGCCAGCGGCCGCGATGCGCCGTGCCTCGGTCAGTGCGACGGTGCTGCGATCATCGCCTGCGCCGCTGGCCGTCACGAACGTGAGTAACTCGCGCCGGAGCGTGGCGATCTGTTCGATGGTGGCGGAGCGTGCGGTGCCGACGGCGGTCTCTAAAGCTGCTTGCGCGACGCGGATGGCCGCGCGCAGGGCTTCCAGGCGTGCCCGGCTCTCCGCTGACAGCTCGAGTGTTTGCAGCCGGAGCGAGACTGACAACAGGCGCGCGCGGCTTTCATCGGCGAGTGCTATGGCAGTCTCGACGGCGCCGCGCTCAATGGCCCCGAGGGCCGCCTCCGCGAAAAGCGGCCCGGCATCGGCGATGAGAGATCGTGCTTCGGTCTCGTCGAAGCCCTCACCGAAGAGCATAAGGAACGCTTCGCGCGCGCTCTGATGCGCGCGTTCGGCGTTGCTCCACTCACCCGCACGGAGCAACACGCTTCCAAGCGCGCGGCCCGTGCGCATGTGGTCGCGGGGAAACGCATCGCGCGTGAAGACCGTCAGCGCCGCCTCATAGGCCTCGATGGCCAGTTCACGATTGACGCCGGGGAGACCGAGAAGGCGCGTCGAATAAACATTCCCGAGCGTGTTCTGGGCGCGCGCCCAATCCATGGGATAGCCAGCGCGCGTGAACACCGAAAGCGCCGCATCGAGATGCGCGATCGATTGCTCCTCGTTCTCCGCGCGCTCGCCCTGAGTGCGCGCGAGATAGGCTGTTGCGAGATTGTAGTGCGCCGACGCCCATTCTCGCGGCGCGCTCTCGCGCGAGAAGACGTCGAGCGCGTTCTTGATGTGCACTATAGCGCGCTCTTGGTTCTCGCCACGCTCACCACGAACACGATTGCGGTAGCTCGAGCCGAGATTGTTCTGCGCCATGGCCCACAGCACGGGGGCGGCTTTGCGCGTAAAGACGGCGAGCGCCGCTTCAGTATGCGTGATGGCAGCTTCGAGATTGTCGGCGGGTGTTCCGCGAATGCGGCTCTGGTGCACGACTGCGAGGTTGTTCTGAAGACGCGCCCAATGCTCGGGTACACTCTCGCGCGTGAAGACGCGGAGTGCGGATTCGAAATGGGTGATGGCGCGCTCCTGGTTGTCGGATCGCTCGCCGCGGATGCGCGCCCAATAGGCAATGCCCATGTTGTTCTGCAGCGTGGCCCAGTTCTGCGGATCGCGCTCGAAGGTCCAGGCCGGCAGCGCCGCCTCGAAATGCGCGATTGCAGCCTCGATGTTTTCGGCCCGAACTCCTGCGGGACGATTGATGTAGGCGCTGGCAATGCCAAAGCGCAACTCGGCGATCACCGGGGTGCGTTCGGCGGCCAGCGGCCATGGTTCGAGCGTGCGCGCCTCGGCGAGCAGGCGTTCTCCGATAGAGATGCGTTGCTCAATGTCCTGGTTCTGTTGCCAGGCGGCGAAGTGCTCTGCGAAGTTGGGTGATTGCGATTGCGCGGCGCCCATCGCACCGGCGACGAGCACGAGGATGCCGAGAAGCCCGATCAATACGCGCTGCATCGCGAACCTCCGCCGCCGCACCTCACCTGCCCGATATGATTGTGACGGCGTCGTGGCTCGACAATGGCCTGAGTCCAGGTGGCGTTACATTCCACCGCCGTGCTGCGCGCGGGCCACATGGAGAGGAGCAATTAGCGATCGGAGCGGCTCAGCACTTCCATGAGCTCGGCCACCTTCTTCTCCTGCTCGGCCTTGCTGCCGCTGGCAATGGCATGACGGACGCAGTGATCGACATGGTCGCGCAGAACGGATTCCTCGACGCGCCGTAGGGCTGCTCGGACTGCGGCGATCTGCGTGACGATATCGATGCAGTAGCGGTCTTCCTCGACCATGCGGGCGAGGCCGCGCACCTGCCCCTCGATGCGATTGAGGCGCTTGAGGCGCGACGATTTTGCGTCATGTTTCATGGCTTGACTGATACCCTATGGGGGTATATGTGTCAAGTAATACCCCCATAGGGTATCCTGGAATTCGAGCCGGATAGGCGCGGAAGGTCATCATGAGTGAGCACGAGCACCACGGATCACACGGCGGTAGCTGTTGCGGCGGCCACGGCAATGCGAAGCCCGCGCCGGAGGTGAAGGACCCGGTCTGCGGCATGACTGTGGACCCGCACACGGCGAAGCATCGCCATACGCACGAGGGACGGACCTATTATTTCTGCGCAGCGCGCTGTCGTGAGAAGTTCATTGCCGATCCGATGAAGTATCTCGCGCCCGAGAACGCGCCGCCGCCGGAGCCCGTACCAGAAGGCACGATCTATACCTGCCCCATGCATCCCGAGATCCGGCAGGAGGGGCCGGGCTCCTGCCCGATCTGCGGCATGGCGCTCGAGCCGGACATCGTGACGGCGGAGAGCGGACCGAATCCCGAGCTCATCGACATGACGCGGCGGTTCTGGATCGGTCTGGCGCTCGCGCTGCCCGTATTCATGCTCGAGATGGGCGGCCACCTCATCGACCTGCACCAGTGGCTCGGTCAGCAGACATCGAACTGGATACAGCTCGTGCTGGCGACGCCCGTCGTGCTTTGGGCTGGCTGGCCGTTCTTCGAACGCGGCTGGGCGTCGATCAGGTCGCGCAATCTCAACATGTTCACGCTCATTGCCATCGGCACGGGCGTGGCGTGGCTGTACAGCATCGTCGGCACGATCTGGCCGGGTCTGTTTCCCGCTTCCATGCGCGGGCATGATGGCTCCGTCGCCATTTATTTCGAAGCGGCAGCCGTGATCACGGTGCTCGTGCTGCTCGGGCAGGTGCTGGAGCTGCGCGCACGCGAGCAGACGAGCGGTGCCATTCGCGCGCTGCTCGACCTTTCGCCGAAGATGGCGCGCCGCATTCGCGAGGATGGCACGGATGAGGATGTGAACCTCGATGAGGTCGTGGCCGGCGAGAGCTTGCGCGTCAGGCCCGGCGAGCGCGTGCCTGTCGACGGCGAGATACTGGAAGGACGCAGCGCACTCGACGAGTCCATGGTCACCGGCGAGTCCATGCCCGTGACCAAGAGCACGGGCGACAAGGTCATCGGTGGTACGATGAACCAGTCGGGCGGCTTCGTCATGCGCGCCGACAACGTCGGTCGCGACACCATGCTCGCGCGCATCGTGCAGATGGTGGCCGAGGCGCAGCGCAGCCGCGCGCCCATCCAGCGATTGGCGGATCAGGTGTCGGCATGGTTCGTGCCCGCCGTGATCGCGGTATCAGTGCTGGCATTCATCGCATGGTCACTCTGGGGGCCGGAACCGCGCCTGACATTCGGCCTTATTGCGGCGGTGTCGGTGCTCATCATCGCATGTCCGTGCGCGCTTGGTCTCGCGACGCCCATGTCGATCATGGTTGGTGTCGGTCGGGGCGCACAGTCAGGTGTCCTGATCAAGAACGCCGAGGCGCTCGAGCACATGGAGAAGGTCGACACGCTGGTCGTAGACAAGACCGGCACGTTGACCGAGGGGCGGCCGAGCGTCGTGGCGCTACAGGCGGTATCAGGTCTCGACGAAAGCGAGTTGCTGCGTCTTGCCGCTAGTCTCGAGCGGAGCAGCGAGCATCCGCTCGCCGACGCGATCGTGCGAACCGCGGCGGAACGCAATCTGACTCTCGCCAATCCCGAGAATTTCGACTCGCCCATCGGTAAAGGTGTCGTCGGTACTGTCGAGGGTAAGGCGCTCGTGATCGGCAATCGGCGCATCATGGCGGATGCACATATCGATACGGCCGCGCTCGACGCGCGTGCCGACGATATGCGCCGCGATGGTGCTACGGCTATTTATGTCGCCATCGATGGCAAGGCGGCAGGCCTTATTGCGATCGCCGATCCGGTGAAGGCAACCACGCCGTCGGCCATTGCCGCGCTCAAGGAAGCCGGCATTCGCGTCGTCATGCTCACGGGCGACAACAAGACCACAGCTGAGGCCGTGGCGCGTGAACTCGGCATTCCCGAGGTCGAGGCGGAGGTTCTGCCGGAGGACAAAAGCAAGGTCGTCGCGCGCCTGCGGAAGGAGGGGCGTGTCGTCGCCATGGCAGGCGATGGCATCAATGATGCGCCGGCGCTCGCGGCCGCAGATGTTGGCATAGCCATGGGAACGGGCACGGACGTCGCCATGGAGAGCGCCGGCGTGACGTTGCTCAAGGGCGATCTCGGCGGCATTGTGAAGGCGCGGCATCTTTCGGCGGCGACCATGAGCAACATCCGCCAGAACCTGTTCTTCGCCTTCATCTATAACGCTGCTGGTGTACCGGTGGCGGCGGGTGTGCTCTATCCGGTCTTCGGCATTCTGCTCTCGCCCATCATTGCGGCTGCGGCGATGGCGCTTTCATCGGCAAGCGTCATCATGAACGCGCTGCGGCTCCGACAAGTGAAGCTCTGACGCGCGCTACAGAGCGATTGCGGCGGCGAACAGGGCAGCTGCCAGGAGCGCCGCAATCGTACGCACGTGGTTCCACCACGTCCACGCTTGCAGGTAGTGTGTCCATGTAGGGCTGAGAGCGGCATCCGCCAGCGTGGTTATGGCGAGCTTTTCGTTGAGCGGTACATTGCGGACGATCGTGACGCCGAGTGTACCGAAAAGATAGAGAGCGGCCGCAATACGGCTGAGCACGGCGCCGGGAGCGTTCCATACGTTCGGTGTCGCTACCGCGACGATCAGTGCGATGACCCCTGTACCGAAGAAGACCGTGAAGAAGAGCGGGTTCAGCACCGTCACATTGATGCGCTGCATGACTTCGGCGCCGGCGGTGGCGGGAGCCTGCGCCAAGGCCTTCATGACGAAGTTCGAAAACGCGAAGAAGATCCCGCCGACGAGACCGGTGCCGGTCGTTGCCGTGACCAGGAGCAGAATTTCGAGCCAGTCCGGCATTTGTTGTTCCTTCGAGTGATGCGTACTGCTGGCGAGACTAATGTATGTGACTGCCGCCATTCACATCGATGACCGCGCCGGTAACATAGGCGGAGAGCGACGAGGCCAGGAACAGGCATACGCCGGCAATATCCTGCGGCTGGCCCGCGCGTCCCAGCGGTACGGAGGCGATGATCTGTTTCTGTGCCTCCTTGCTAAGCTTTCCGCCATGGATGTCGGTCTCCACGAACGAGGGGCAAATGACATTCGCCCGCACGCCCCTTGGACCAAGCTCACGCGCCAGTACCCTGGTCAGGCTCATTACGCCGCCCTTCGCCGCGGCGTAATGCGCACCTCCGAAGAGACCGCCACCGCGCTGGGCGGCGACCGACGCGATGTTGATGATCGAGCCGGTACGGGTCGCAATCATGGATCGTGCAGCAGCCTGGCAGACGTGGAACGTGCCGCGCAGGTTCACGTCCATCATCGCGTCGTAGCGGTCCGATGCGATATCGACGAACGATGCGGGCTCGGCAATGCCCGCGGCATTCACAACCGCGGCAATGGGACCGAGCGCGCGCTCGGCTGCCGCCACGACATCGAAGCATTGCTGGCGGTTTGTGACATCGCAGGCATAGCCTTTGTGGCCGCTGCCAGGGAGCGAAGCTGCGGCGGCTTCCGCGCCCGCGGCATCGATATCGAGGACGGCGACGCGCGCGCCGTGCTCGGCAAATGCAATGGCCGTTGCGCGGCCGATGCTGCGGGCGCCCGCGCCGCCAGTCACCACACAGACCTGGTCTTGAAGCAGTTTCATGCGATCCCTCCCAAGGGTGACGAAGTTAGAGCGTGAGCACGGCCTTGACCTGGTCGTCGTAGGCATGAAGCGCCTTTCGGCCTTTAGAGGCAGCGTGCGTTGGCTCCGGTGGCCCGGTCAAGTGGCTCCTGGCTGCCGCCCGGCTTGGCATGGCGCCATATCCTTCCTATGCTTTTCGGACCCATTTATTTCCCGATAGCGAGGATCTCCATGCCGACTTCTGCCAGCTCCCCCATGCGCCTGCGCCGCGAGCTTGCCGCCGCCTTCCGCCTTGCAGAAAAGTTCGGCTACTCGGAAGGCATCTGCAATCACTTCTCGGTCGTGGTGCCGGGCCGGGAGGAGCGCTATCTGATCAATCCCTATGGCCTGCACTGGTCGGAGATGCGCCCGGAGCACCTGCTGCTCATCGATGGCGACGGCCAGGTCGTCGAGGGTGATGGCGAGGTCGAGGCCACCGCTCGGCACATCCACGTGCAAGGTCATCGCGCCAATCCGCGCCACCAGTGCATTCTGCATGTGCACATGCCGTGGGCGACATCGCTCACGATGGTCCAGAATGGCCGGCTCGAAATGGCGCACCAGACGGCGGCACGCTACTACGGGCGTGTCGCCTACCAGTCGTTTGGCGGCATCGCGCTCGATGCGGAAGAAGGAAAGCGCATTGCCGAGGCGCAAAGGACGAATCCCGCGGCGGATGTCTTCTTCCTTGCTCACCACGGCATATCGATCGGGGGGCCGTCGATCGCCTTTGCTTTCGATGATCTCTACTATCTGGAGCGGGCGGCGAAGCAGCAGGTGTTGGCAATGTCCACCGGCCTGCCATTGCAGGTCATGACCGACGAGCAGTCCAGGGACACCGCGCGCCAGTACATGCAGGCCATCGACTTCCAGGCGCAGAAGCACTTCGACGCGCTCATGCGGATCAACGGATTGTGACCCGCGCCGAGGCAAGACCGGCTCCAGCGGCAGACTGATACGCGTTACCTTGCGCGCTGCTTCAAGCCATACGCGCCAAAAACAATACCAGGGAGGAGTTCATCATGGTCCACTCGCCATTCCCGACCACGATAGCCGGCAGCCTGCCGAAGCCTGCCTGGCTCGCGGAACCCGAAAAGCTATGGGGCGCATGGCGGCATGAGGGCGATGACCTGCGCCGTGCGCAGGAGGATGCCGCGCTCGTGTGGCTCAAGCTGCAGGAGGATGCGGGCATCGACATCGTCTCCGACGGTGAGCAGTTCCGCATTCATTTCGTGCATGGTTTTCTCGAGCACGTCGGCGGGATCGACTGGCAGAAAAAGACGCAGATGGGCATTCGCGACAATCGCTACGTCGTCGAGGTGCCGACCGTCACCGGACCGATCACGCGCAAGAGGGCGGTGCACAGCGAGGATGTGCGCTTCGTGCGCGCCAATACGAAGCGACAGATGAAGTTTACGCTGCCGGGCCCGATGACCATCTGCGATACGATTGCGGATGCTCATTATGGTCGCCGCGCCGACATGGCCATGGCCTTCGCCAAGGTGCTCAATGCCGAGGCACGCGAGCTCGAAGCGCTCGGCGCGGACGTCATCCAGTTCGACGAGCCGGCTTTCAATGTGTTCATGCGCGATGTGAAGGAGTGGGGCATATCCGCGCTCGAAGCTGCGGCCGAAGGGCTGAAATGCACGACTGCGGTCCATATCTGTTACGGCTATGGCATCGAGGCCAATCTCAAGTGGAAGGAGACCCTCGGTGGCGAGTGGCGTCAGTACGAGGAGATTTTCCCCGCGCTGAACCGTTCGAGGATCCAGCAGGTCTCGCTCGAATGTGCGGGCTCGCGCGTGCCGATTTCGCTGATCTCGCATCTCGCGGACAAGACCATCCTTGTGGGTGCCATCGATGTCGCGACGAGCCAGGTCGAGACGCCCGAGCAGGTCGCGGGCACGCTCCGGGAAGCGCTGAAGCACGCCGATGCCGAGCGTATCCAGGGCTGCACGAACTGCGGCATGGCCCCTTTGCCGCGCGCTGTCGCCGCAGGCAAGCTGCGGGCACTCGGCGCGGGCGCCAGACTTCTGAGGGCGTGAGCGCGGGCGCCCCATTGGCGGCGGACTGTTTGTCGGCTGTTCAATTTGGATCTGAATTTGAAAGCAAGGATCGGAGTGCGATCGGCAAAGCGGGCGCCTATCTTCCAATCCTGGAAGTGAGATAGGACGCGACCAATGACACGCACCATCGACAAATCGACGAGCCGTCGCTCTGCCGAGCTGGCTCAGGACCGGTGTTATGAGGCGGTCATCGCACGGGACAAAACCCTGGACGGCACGTTCGTCTATTCGGTCGCGACGACCGGCATCTACTGCCGACCTTCCTGTCCGTCACGCCACGCGCGCCGCGAGAATATGGCATTCCATGCCTCAGGCGAGGCGGCACGCGCAGCCGGCTTTCGTCCATGCAAACGCTGCAAGCCCGATGCGGCATCAAAGGATGTCGAGCACGCACGCATGGTCGCGGAGGCGTGCCGCTTGATCGAAGCTGCGGAGGAACCGCCGACACTCGATGCGTTGGCTGATGCCGTCGGGCTCAGCTCCTACTACTTCCATCGCATCTTCAAGAGCACGACGGGCGTAACGCCCAAGGCGTATGCCACGGCACATCGCCAGAAGCGCGTGCGCGACAATCTGAAAAGGAGCACGAGCGTGACCGAAGCCATTCACGAAGCCGGCTTTAATTCGAGCGGCCGCTTCTATGCCAATGCCGACGAAGTGCTCGGCATGACACCGACGACCTTCCGTGCCGGCGGCAAGAATATGCAGCTCCGCTTCGCCATCGGGAAATGCTCTCTCGGCGCGATCCTGGTTGCGGCGAGCGACAAGGGCATTGCCGCCATCCTGCTGGGTGATGATCCGGATGCGCTCGTGCGCGATCTCGAAGAACGCTTTCCCAAGTCCGAGCTGATCGGCGGCGACCAGAAATTCGAGGATGTGGTGGCGAGGACGATCGCACTCATCGAGGCGCCGGGCAGCGCTTTCGATCTGCCTCTCGACGTGCGCGGCACGGCCTTCCAGCACCGCGTGTGGCAGGCCTTGCGTGAGATCCCAGTTGGTTCGACGCTGAGCTACAGCGAGCTCGCCGAGCGCATCGGCTTGCCGAAGGCTGTGCGGGCTGTCGCTGCGGCGTGCGCGGCGAATCGCATTGCCGTTGCGATCCCTTGCCACCGCGTCGTCCGCAATGATGGTGGCCTCTCAGGTTATCGCTGGGGTGTCGAGCGCAAGCGCAAGCTGCTGGCGCGGGAGCAGCGCTCGTGAGCAAAGTTCTGACACGCGGGAAAGCTACGCGCCCCTCAGCAGCGCACGCGATAGATTGGGATGCGGTAGGAAAGAGCCTCGATGCACGCGGTTTTGCTGTGCTTCCTCAATTACTCGCGCGCGCGGAATGCCAAACCGTGGCGGAGATGTATCCCGATGACCGCCACTTTCGCAGTCACATTCATATGGCGCGGCATGGCTTCGGGCGCGGCGAATACAAGTATTTCAGCTATCCGCTGCCCGAGCCGATCGCACGCTTGCGCACGACGCTTTACGCGCCGTTGGCAGCGATCGCCAACCGTTGGCAGGCGGCCATGGGCATGGATGAGCGTTTTCCGAGCGAACACGCCGAGTTCCTGAAGCGCTGTCATGATGCCGGCCAGCCGCGGCCGACACCACTGCTCCTGCAGTACGTAGCGGGCGACTACAACTGTCTGCATCAGGATCTCTACGGCGCACACGTCTTCCCACTGCAGGTCGCGATCCTACTGTCCGCGCCCGGGAGCGACTTCACTGGTGGCGCGTTCGTGATCACCGAGCAGCGCCCGCGCATGCAGTCACGCGCCTCCGTCGCGCCGCTGGGGCAAGGGGACGCCGTCGTGTTTGCTGTCCATCACCGACCAGTGGCCGGGACGCGTGGGACCTACCGGGTAAACCTCCGCCATGGTGTGAGCGAGGTGCTGAGCGGCCGCCGGCATACGCTCGGCATCATCTTCCATGATGCGGCATAAGGTAGAAGGCGCTCTGCCCCAAAAACGCTGCAATTCAGGCAGACCCGGCGTGTGTGGTTATTGCCGGGGGTGTCCATGAGAACCAAACCTGTCTATCAGCGTCGACGCATTCAAGTCATTCAGGCCGGCGTGTTGCTCTTGCTTCCGCTGCCTCTGCTGGCGCAGCCCACTTTGGAAGGATTAGCGCACGAGATCATAGAAATCTTGGGGCTGGCGCTGGCATTCATCTGCGTGATCGGGCGGATGTGGAGCATTCTCTATGTCGGCTCGAAGAAGAATGTGCAACTCGTGATGACGGGGCCATACTCGACGACGCGAAACCCGCTCTACTTCTTCTCGACGATCGGCGCCGTCGGTATCGGGCTCATGTACGGTTCATTGCTGGTCGCTCTCTTGCTGGGTCTCAGCGCATATGCCGTGCTGAGCGTGACGGCAGCAAAGGAAGCGGAGTACCTGCGCACGATGTTCGGCCCCGAATATGAGGCCTATGCGCAGCGTACGCCAATGTTCTGGCCGAAGGTCGCGCTCTATGAGGATACGCAGGAAGTGATGTTCTCGCCGCAGGCGCTCAGGCGCACATTGCTGGACGCCTTGCCCTTCATCGCCGTGTTTCCGGTCATCGAGACCATCGAGTACCTGCAGGAGACGGGCGTCCTGCCCGTGCTCTTCCGGCTCTTCTGAAACCGCAGCAATGCGTTCAAGCGCGCGGACTCCGTCTGCGCGCTACTTCTTCTGACTGCCGTAGTTGAGCAGCCCGGAATTGTTTTTCGGCGGGTGTGCGGCGAGCGCCGCTTCGTCCGGCTCCGTGCCCCAGCCGGGGCGATCGGGCAGAATGAGATGGCCGTCCTTGTACTCGGGCACGCGCGTGAAGAGCTCGTGATCCCACGCGAGGCGATCGATATCGGTCTCCATGATGCGCAGGTTCGGCACGCAGGCCGAGAAGTGCGCGTTCATCATCGTGCAGAGGTGGCCGTAGAAGTTATGCGGGGCGACGTTCACCTCGTAGGCCTCAGCGAGATTGGCGATCTTCATGGACTGCCAGACGCCATTCCAGGGGGTGTCGATGATCGCCACGTCCATGGCCTGCTCGCGGAAATAGGGCAGGAACTCGCGGATGCCGAGCAGGGTCTCGCACGATGAGATCGGGTGCGGGCTCTGGCGGCGGATATACCCGAGCGCTTCCGGATTATAACTGTCGATCTCGATCCAGAACATGTCGAGATCCGCGATCTCGCGCAGGATCTTGAGATAGCCCTCTGTCTTGGCGTTGAAGTTGAGGTCCAGCAGGATGTCCACGTCGGGGCCGACGCCATCGCGCAGAGCCTCGAGGTGCATGCGCAGATTGCGCAGCGTGTTCCGCTCGATGTTCAGATCGGGCTGATTGGGCGAGCCGAACCCCGGCCGATAGCCCTTGGGATTCTTCTCACCCTCGTAGATGAAGATGTTCGTCTTGCAGGCCGTGAAGCCTTTCTCGCGCACCTCGCGACCGAGGCTCTTGACGCCGTCGAGATCGGTGATTGCGGGCTTGTAATAGCTCGGATGATTGATGCGCCACGTTGCACAATGTGACCAGTACACGCGAATGCGGTCGCGGATCTTGCCGCCGAGCAGCTCGTAGCAGGGAACGCCGAGGCTCTTGGCTTTCGCATCGAGCAGCGCATTCTCTATGGCGCCGAGCGCGAGTGCCACCACACCACCGGCTGCGGGCCGCGTGATCGCGTATAGCTCATTGTAAATGCGCTCGTGATCGTGCGCATTCTGGCCGACGACGCGCGGCGCGAGCCGCTGAATGGCGGCACTCAGGCCCGGCGCGCCGAAACCTTCGTCGAACTCGCTCCAGCCCACGATACCCGTATCGGTCGTGATCTTGACGAAGTGATAGTTGCGCCAACCGGCATCACAGGAAAGCGTCTCGAGTTTTGCGACCTTCGTGGCGGCCATGGGCTGTCCTCCGCAGAGTTGTTTCTTGTTGATGCGAGCTTAGATCAGAACGGGGGCTCTGAGCCATGCAGTCTCAGTCGAACGCCTTTGTCGGCGTGGTATTGCCGACCGTACCGGCCATGGAGCCGGCGTCTATGGAGAGGATAATGCCCGAGACCCAGCGCGCCTGGTCGGACGCGAGATAGACGACGCCCTTGCCGATGTCCCAGCCGGTGCCTTCCGTCTGCAGAAGCGTGTTCATGCGCCGCGCCTCGCGCAGTTCGTCCTCCATGCCGGCAGCGAAAACCATGGGCGTGTAGACATAGCCCGGCGCGATGCAGTTCACGCGGATGCCCTCGGGGCCGTGATGCGCAGCCATTGAGCGGGTCATGTTCACCACAGCGCCCTTCGATGCGGAATAGAAGAGGCTGGGATTGCCACCCTTGAGGCCGTCGATCGACGAGATGTTGATAATCGAGCCGCCATCCTGCTTGCGCATCTCGGGGATCGCGTACTTGGCCATGAGCATCATCGACGTGACATTGATGCGCATGGCTGCATCCCACGCTTCCGCGTTCGTGTCGACCGCATTGCCCATAGGACCGCCGATGCCGACGTTGTTCACGAGGATGTCCACGCGGCCCCACGCCTCGGCGACGGCCTTTACCGCCGCGGCGCACGACGCTTGATCGGCAACATTGCCGACGACGACCATGGACGTGCCACCCTCAGTGTCGATGATCTCCTTGGTGGCTTGGCCGAGTTCCCTCGTCGCATCGAGAAGCGCGACCTTGCAGCCTTCGCGCGCGAGCAGGATGGCCGCTGCACGACCGTTCCCGATGCCCGGCGCGCGCGAGCCTGCGCCGGTAACGATCGCGACCTTACCCTCGAGTCCCATTTCCGGCATCTGCGCTTCCTCCACCCGTTGTTTTGTTAGATGCCAGACTGCACATCCTCATTGACCTCAACAAGCCCACTTCCACGCCTCGCCGAGAGGCGAACACAAACCCCACTCGACGGCTCATATGTAATAGTATAACATTACATATAGATGAGATGATCGAAAGCGAGAGGGCTTATGGATCAAGTGCTTATGAGGCATATGGGAGACGCGGAGGCGCGGCCGGACCATCGATTGCCGGTCACCGTGCTGTCGGGGTTCCTGGGGGCGGGCAAGACCACGCTCCTCAATCATGTCCTGAATAATCGCGAGGGGCGGAAGGTCGCGGTCATCGTCAACGACATGAGCGAGGTGAATATCGACGCCGATCTCGTGCGCGATGGCGGCGCTGATCTCTCGCGCACGGACGAGGCGCTCGTCGAGATGTCGAACGGGTGCATCTGCTGCACATTGCGCGATGATCTGCTCAATGAAGTGCGGCGCCTTGCGGAGCAGGGGAAGTTCGACTACCTGCTGATCGAGTCGACGGGTATCTCCGAGCCGCTGCCGGTCGCCGCTACTTTCGATTTCCGCGATGAAAGCGGGGTAAGCCTGGGGGACGTCGCCCGTCTCGATACGATGGTGACCGTCGTCGATGCGGCCAACCTGCTGAAGGACTATAGCTCGACGGATTTCCTGGCGGATCGTGGGCAGGCTCTCGGTGATGATGACGACCGGCCGCTCGTCAATCTTCTGGTCGAGCAGATCGAGTTTGCGGATGTCGTTGTGCTCAACAAGCTCGAAGTTGCGACGCTGCAGCAAGTCGAGGCAGCGCGCATGATTGTTCGCGCGCTCAATGCAAGCGCGCGCATCATCGAGGCAACCGAGGGGCGCGTACAGCTCGATGAAGTGCTGGATACGGGCCTTTTCGATTTCGAGAATGCGCATCGTCATCCTCTCTGGTTCAAGGAGCTGAATGGCTTCAAGGATCACGTGCCGGAGACCGAAGAGTACGGCATCCGCAGTTTCGTTTACCGCGCCATCACACCGTTTGAGCCCGCGAAGCTGCATGACTTCTTCAACTGCGTGTGGCCCAATGTCGTGCGCGCGAAAGGTTTCTTCTGGATTGCGACGCGCCCTGAATGGTGCGGCGAGGTCAGCATGGCCGGCGCACTCGTTCGCCACAATGCAGCTGGGTTCTGGTGGGCCGCGATGCCGAAGGAGCGCTGGCCGCAGGATCCGGAGCACGTGGCGATGATCAAGCGGCGCTGGAGCGAGCCGTTCGGCGACCGCAAGCAGGAGATTGTTTTCATCGGCACGCGCGACATGGATGAGCGGGCGATCCGAGCTTCGCTCGACCGCTGCCTGATCGCGCTGCCGAACTCGGGCCGCGTGGATACCAAGAGCTGGCGACGGCTTCCCGATCCGTTCCCAGCCTGGAGCAGAAGCCATGAGCATGAGTGACGATGAGGCGGCCGCGATCGCGGAGATCCACGAGCAGGATGTGGCCGAAGTGCGAGCGCTGCTGCAAGAGGCGGTACGGGATGCTGGCGCACGATGGTTGCCCTTGAATGCCATAGCCGACGCCATGATGCGGGAGCTCGTCGTCTTGCGGGGGCGCACGCCATGCGTGCTGCGACGCGGCGAGGATTATCCGACGGGGGTGGTGAAGCGTTCGGCGAAACGCCCCTAGATCGGACGGATGCGCTGGCAACGTGGGCCGATTGCTCAGCGATGAGGACCGCGATCGCGTCGTCCAATTGGTCGAGGTATTGGATACGGCCGCTCACGTGCGTGAGCTTTGTCACATCCTCGCGAACCGCGTGCGCGTGACCAGGGATTGAACGACGGGAAGTGTCCACACGCGGAAATGCGCCAGCTGCGCGCTTTTTGCGTCACGCCTGTTCTCACGCTTTCGCGAGAAGGGGCACTTCGCACTTCCATTCCCATCAAACCTGCCTAAAAAGGCGCCATGTCCACAGACGACCGCACATACCCGGCGGGCGCGCCATCCGCGCCCGGCCTCAGCCTCTGGCGCGCCGAAATGACCGAAACGGTCAAGCTCGCGACGCCCATTGCGCTGACGCAGCTCGGCCAGATCGCCATGATGACGACGGATCTCATGCTGCTCGGGCGGCTTGGGGCGGAGGTTGTTGCGGCCGCGGCGCTCGCGCACACAGTGCTGTTCGCGGCGTTCACTGTCGGCATGGGACTTGTCGCGGCGGTTGCGCCTTTGGCCGCGCAAGCATTTGGTGCGCGCGATCCGCGCGGCGTCCGGCGCGCATTGCGCGTTGGCATGTGGGCGTCCGTTCTGGCAGGTGTACCGCTGACGGCGCTGCAGTTCTGGGGCACGGATATTCTGATGGCGCTCGGGCAGACGCCGGAGAACGCCGTGCTCGCAGGACGCTACCTGCTCGGGCTCGGCTGGTGCCTCATTCCCGCGTGGGTATTCATGGCGATCCGTGGCTTCATGGGAGCGGTCAACCGACCCGAGCCGGCGCTGTGGATCACACTCGTCGCGATCCCGTCCAATCTGGTGCTCGCGTGGGGCCTCATCTACGGCGAGCTCGGCTTACCGCGCCTCGATCTGCTGGGAGCCGGCATTGCGACGACGATCGTCAATATCGTCATGTGCATCGTGGCACTCATGATCTGCGTTACGCGCGCACCGTTCAAGAAATACCATGTGCTCGGTCGTTTCTGGCGCTTCGACGGACCGATCTTTCGCAAGCTGCTCGTAGTCGGCCTGCCGATCTCCGGCGCCTACCTTCTCGAGTTCGGCCTATTCGCGGCCGGCGCGCTCCTCATGGGTACGATCAGCACGACGGCGCTTGCCGCGCATCAGATCGCGCTGCAGATCGCGGCGGTGCTGTTCATGGTGCCTTTCGGCATTTCCATTGCGGCAACTGTGCGCGTGGGCCATGCCGTCGGTCGGCGCGATGCGGCGGCGACGCGGCGCGCGGGTTTTGCTGCGCTGGCGCTTGGCGCTTCCTTCATGGTGATCATGACAGGCCTGGTGGCGCTCGCGCGTGACGTGCTGCCCGTGCTATTTCTCGGCAGTCAGACGCCGGAGACCGCGGCGACATTCGAGCTGACTGCGCTGCTCCTTCTGGTCGGCATGTTTTTCTTCATTGCCGATGGGCTGCAGACGGTTGCCGCAGGCGCACTCAGAGGCCTGAACGACACGCGCGTGCCCTTGCTGTTCGCGACATTCAGCTTCTGGGTGGTCGGCTTTACGGCGTGCTGGTGGCTGGGTTTCCGCGCGGATCTCGGCGCCGTCGGCGTATGGATTGGCTTGACGATCGGCATCGTGGCCTATGCTGTCCTTCTGGTCACGCGCTTTCACCTGCTGACGCAGCGTGGATACATGCCGGAAGTGAGCCAGAGCGTCAGTGCCTCGGTGCACTGAGCAGGCGTGCTGGCGTCTTTGCAGACGGCAAACTAACATCCTGGTGCGCCATCAGGCGGGAGAGCCATGCAAGGAGGAAATGCAATGCCATACCGCGGCATGACCGTGGAGCTCGTCAAGCTCAAGGGCGACAAGGGCGATACGATTACGGCCTACACGGCGCGCCCGGAAGGGGCAGGGCCGTTCCCGGGTGTCGTGCTCGTGCATCACCTTCCAGGATGGAGCGAGCTCTATATCGAGATGACGCGCAAGTTCGCGCATTACGGCTACCTCGCGATCTGCGCGAACCTGTACGAGCGCAATGGCCAAGGCGATCCCGATGATGTGGCGGCCAAAGTGCGTGCCGAAGGCGGCGTGCCGGATGCGCAGGTCGTCGGCGATACGGAAGCGGCGGTGAAGTGGATGCGGGCGCAACCCGGCCACAACGGCAAGGTCGGCATCTTCGGCTCGTGCTCGGGTGGCCGGCACGCTTTCATCTATGCCTGCCAGAAAAGCGACGTCGATGCGTGCGTCGATCTCTGGGGTGGCCGCGTGGTCATGCCCAAGGAGGATATCAACGAGAAGACACCAGTCGCGCCGATCGATCTCACCAAGGATCTCTCATGCCCGCTGCTCGGGCTCTTCGGTAACGAGGATCGCGCACCGAGCCCCGAGCAGGTGGATCAGCATGAAGCCGAGCTCAAGAAGCACGGCAAGGATTATGAGTTTCATCGCTATGACGGCGCAGGGCACGGCTTCTTCTACTACCACCGGCCGCTCTATCGCGTGGATCAGGCGCTCGACGGCTGGAAGAAGGTGTTCGCATTCTTCGACAAGCATCTCGCGAGGTAAGGTTCATGTGCACATCGATCGTGGAAATCGCCCCTGCCGAAGGCATGGCCAAGGCTGATGGCGCGTGGTTTCCGGTGACGCACTCCGTCGTCGCGTATGATCACGCACGCCACGCGCTGCTTGCCGATGTGATCACGCTCGATTTCATAAATACTGATTTGCCTCCGGGATCGCGTGCTGCTGTCGAGTTGACTCTCGATGCGGCAAAGGCGCTACATGCGGCGCTCGCAAAAGCCATTACAGAAGCGGAAATCGAGGAGGCCGAGCGAGCGGAGAGCATGGCGGCGCAGGCAGTTCGCAAGCAGACGGTGCGCGTTGCAGCTTAAGGCTTAGCGTCGGCCCAGGTCCGGACATGCGTGACGATTGCATCGAGGCCGTCCGTGAGGGCGGCCGGTCCAGGCTGAAGAATGATCGGCGATTTGATTTCGAAGAGGGCGTTGGCGCGCACGGCCGGAATGGTATCGAAACCCGGC
>JAEZRM010000005.1 GCA_023412805.1 Pseudomonadota bacterium
GGATCTCGATCCCGCTGGGTGCTGCCGGTGCGCGCATCGTGTATCGCGAGTCGCAGCTCAAGGCGGCCGGCTTCGACAAGTGGCCGGGCGACCTTGCCGGCACGCTCAAGGCGGCGCAGGCGCTGAAGGCCAAGGGCACGCCCGGCGGCCTCGCGCTTGGCAACGCGGTCGGCGACGCCAACACCTGGGTGCACTGGGTGCTGTGGGCGCATGGCGGTAAGATGGTCAACGAGAAGGACCAGGTCGTCGTCAACAGCCCGGAGACGATCGCCGCCCTCGAATACGCCAAGCAGCTCTACGAGACGTTCGTGCCTGGCACGCTCTCGTGGCTCGACCCGTCCAACAACAAGGCGTTCCTCGACGGCCAGATCAGCTGGACCATCAACGGCATCTCCGTCTACTACGCCGCGAAGACGTCGCAGGACGCGACGATCAAGGCGATGGCGGCCGACATCCAGCACGCCATCCTGCCGGTCGGCCCGATCGGCAAGCCGACCGAGCTGCACCTGACGGTGCCGGCGATGGTCTTCAAGTACACGAAGTACCCGAACGCCGCGAAGGACTACATCCGCTACATGCTGGAGCGCGAGCAGTACATACCGTGGCAGGACGCCTCGATCGGCTATTTCAGCCAGCCGCTGAAGGCCTACGAGAAGAGCCCGGTGTGGACGGTCGATCCGAAGCACACGCCGTATCGCGACCTGATGAGCAAGATGCTGTGGCCCGGCTATGCCGGCTCGCTCGGCTACGCCTCGTCGGGCGCCATGGCGGACTTCATCCTCGTCAACATGTTCGCGCAGGCGGCCTCGGGCGCAAAGACGCCCAAGGACGCCGCCGCCGAGGCGCAGAAGCGCGCCGAGCGGTACTACAAGCTGTGATCTGAGACCCGCGTAGGGGCCGAGCCTGGAGCGGCCCCTACCTTGATCTTTCCGCGTTACGGAACTCAATGGCGACCGTCGTCAAACAGCACCAGCACGCCGGCTTCCAGGAATCGCTCTCGCGCTTCCTCGACAATCGCACCGTGCTGTCGATCGTCTTCATGTTGCCGGCCGCGACCCTGCTGCTGGTCTTCCTGACCTATCCGCTCGGCCTCGGCATCTGGATGGGTTTCACCGACGTCAAGATCGGCCGGCCCGGCGTCTGGATCGGGCTGGAGAACTACATCTCGCTCTTCCACGACGACGTTTTCCTGCTCTCCGTCTTCAACACCATCCTCTACACCACCGTCGCGACGGTGGCGAAATTCGGGCTCGGCCTGTGGCTGGCGCTGCTGCTCAACAACTCGATGCCGTTCAAGGCGTTCATCCGCGCCATCGTGCTGCTGCCCTACATCATCCCGACGGTGCTGTCGGCGATCGCCTTCTGGTGGATCTACGACGCGCAGTTCTCGATCATCTCGTGGGCGCTGATGAAGATGGGGCTGATCGACCGCTACATCGATTTCCTTGGCGACCCGTGGAACGCGCGCTGGTCGCTGATCGTCGCCAATGTCTGGCGCGGGATTCCCTTCGTGGCCATCTGCCTGCTCGCGGGCCTGCAGACGATCTCGCCCTCGCTCTACGAGGCGGCGGCGCTGGACGGCGCCTCCGCCTGGCAGCGCTTCCGCCACGTCACCGTGCCGATGCTGATGCCGATCCTGTCGATCGTGCTGACCTTCTCGGTGCTGTTCACCTTCACCGATTTCCAGCTCATTTATGCGATCACCCGCGGCGGGCCGATGAACGCGACGCACCTGATGGCGACACTCGCCTTCCAGCGCGCGATCCCCGGCGGCCAGCTCGGCGAAGGGGCGGCGATCGCGGTCGCGATGATCCCGTTCCTCGTTTTCGCGACCCTGTTCAGCTATTACGGCCTGCAGCGCCGCAAATGGCAGCAAGGCAGCAAGGATGACTGACACCAACACCGCCGTTGCGGCACCGTCTGCGACCGATTCGACAGGGATGGGCTATCTCAACACGCTGCCCAGGCGCGTGGTGACGGTCTACATCCCGCTGGCGCTCTTCCTGCTCGTGCTGCTGTTCCCGTTCTACTGGATGGGCGTCACCACGTTCAAACCGAACGACGAGCTCTACAATTTCAAGGCCCACAATCCGTTCTGGATCACCAGCCCGACCCTCGCCAACATCAACAAGCTGCTGTTCCATACCGACTATCCCGCCTGGCTGTGGAACACGATGCTGATCGCCGTCTCGGCCACCTTCCTGTCGATCTTCTCGAGCGTGCTGGCGGCCTATGCGATCGTGCGCCTGCGCTTCAAGGGCGCGCAGGCGGTGGGCCTGCTGATCTTCCTCGCCTATCTCGTGCCGCCGAGCATCCTGTTCATCCCGCTTGCGACGATGGTCTACGGGCTCGAGCTCTACGACACGCCGTGGGCGCTGATCCTCACCTATCCGACCTTCCTCATCCCGTTCTGCACCTGGCTGCTGATGGGCTATTTCAAGTCCATCCCGTACGAGCTGGAGGAGTGCGCGCTGATCGACGGCGCCACGCGTCTGCAGATCCTGTGGAAGATCACCCTGCCGCTCGCGGTCCCCGGCCTGATCTCGGCGGGTATCTTCGCCTTCACCTTGTCGTGGAACGAGTTCATCTACGCGCTCGCCTTCATCTCCTCGTCGGAGGAGAAGACGGTGCCGGTCGGCGTGCTGACGCAGCTCGTCGAGGGCGACGTCTACCACTGGGGCTCGCTGATGGCGGGCGCCTTGCTCGGCTCGCTGCCGGTCGCGATCCTCTATTCCTTCTTCGTCGAGCACTACGTCTCGAGCCTGACGGGTGCGGTGAAGGAGTAAAATCCTTACTCGTTGCAGGAACGCGCAGCGTGGGGTGCGACAGCGGCCCATCCTTCGAGACGCGATTTCGCTTGGCGCGAAATCGCTCCTCAGGATGAGGTCAGGTGTTGTTGCCCAAACAGCGGTGCTCCCATGATTCGCGTTCAGCGCGAGGATTTCGATCCGGGTCTGGAGCTGCAACTCCTCACCGAGCGTCGGTACGAGATCGGCGGCGCGGTCTCCTTCGTTGGCCTGGTGCGCGACATGGCGGGCGGGTCGAAGATCGGCGCCATGACGCTCGAGCACTATCCGGGCATGACCGAGAAGCAGCTCACGGCGATCGAGGCGGAAGCGAACAAGCGCTGGCCGCTCTCGGCCTCGCTGATCGTGCATCGCTACGGACG
>JAEZRM010000018.1 GCA_023412805.1 Pseudomonadota bacterium
TCTTTCTTCCGGTCGCCTACAAGGTGCGTCATCTCTGGGCCTATCCGAATCTGGCGGTTCGCGCGGGCTCGATCTGCATCGTCGCGGTCGCGTCGGCCTGGTTGTTCGAACGGGTTCTCGGGCTCAACATCTTCTTTTGAGCCTCAGGTTCGACAGGCGGCGCTTTGACGCTTGGTCGCACGGAGCCTACCAGGTCCGCTTGTGGCCTGAGGGCAGGTTGCCGTCCTATGTTCGACCGACACCGCTTTCCGTACTCGGCCAACGGTGCAATGTCCGGTTGTCAGCACATCCCGGCGCTGGCGAGGGCTGCTGATGTCCGCTTGTGGTCGTCGCGAGGATCTACACCTTCGGAGCGCCGGTGATGCGCGTCAGCAGCTCGTCGAGCTGGTCGAGCGACTGGTAGTGGATGGTGATGCTGCCGGCCTTGCCCTTCGAGTTGATGGCGACGCGCAGGCCCAGGAACTCGGTCAGCGTGCGCTCCAGTGCGCGCGTGTCGGCGCTGCCGTTGCCGACCGCGAGCTTCTTCTTCTTCGCCTTGCCGGTTGATTCCTTGAACGAGCCGAAGAAGGCCTCGGCCTCGCGCACCGTCATCTTGTCGGCGACGATCTTCTTCGCGAGCTCGAGCGCGTTCGGCAGGCCGACGAGCAGGCGCGCGTGGCCGGGCGACAGCGCCTTGTCGCGCAGCAAGGCCTGCACGTCGTCAGGCAGGTCGAGCAGGCGCACCATGTTGGCGATGTAGGGCCGGCTCTTGCCGAGGCCCGATGCCACCTGATCCTGCGTGTGTCCGAACTCGTCGATCAGGCGACGATAGGCGATCGCCTCTTCGAGCGCATTCAGGTCGGCGCGCTGCAGGTTTTCGACGAGGGCTGCCTCGAGCGCCTCGCGGTCGGTGAAATCGCGCACGAGAGCGGGGATCTCGTGGAGCTGTGCGGCCTGCGCCGCGCGCCACCTTCGCTCGCCGGCGATCAGCTCGAACTTGGTGTGGTCGCTCGGATGCTTGCGCACCAGGATCGGCTGCAGCACGCCCTGCGCCTTGATCGACGCGACCAGTTCGTCGAGCTCGCCTTTGTCGAAATCGCGCCGGGGCTGGTAGGTGCCGGGCTGGATCTGGCCGACCGGGATCGCGCGCACCCCGCGCGGTGCCGGGGCGACGCCGCCAGCGACAGCACCCGCCACGGGTGCCGCTTCGGGCTTCATGTCGCCAAGCAGGGCCGAAAGCCCGCGTCCGAGCTTTTTCTGTTCCTTCAGTGCTGCCACCCCGTCCTCCTGGTCCCCTGGATCCGCCCCGTTCTCATGCGGCGACGTTGGCCGCTTCGGCGGCGAGTGCCGATTCCTGCTTCAGCAGCTCGCTCGCCAGCTTGATGTAGGCCTGGCTGCCGGAGCAGCGCAGGTCGTAGAGCAGCACCGGCTTGCCATGGCTCGGCGCCTCGCTGACCCGCACGTTGCGCGGGATCACCGTCTGGTAGACCTTCTCGCCGAAGAAGCCGCGCACGTCGGCGGCGACGAGGTCGGAAAGGTTGTTGCGGCGGTCGTACATGGTCAGCACGACGCCCTGGATTTGCAACTTCGGGTTGAGTGTGCCGCGGACCCGGTCGATCGTGCGGATCAGGTGCGACAGCCCCTCGAGCGCGAAGAACTCGCATTGCATCGGCACGATCACGGCATCGGAAGCGGTCAGCGCGTTGAGCGTCAGGAACCCCAGCGCCGGCGGGCAGTCGATCATCAGGTAGTCGAAACCGAGGGCGGCCGCCCCTTGGTCGCGGGCGTCGGCCAGCCGGTACTCGCGCCGCTCCAGATCGACCAGTTCGATCTCGGCGCCGGCGAGGTCTGGTGTCGCCGGGATCACGGAGAGGTTCGGCACCGCCGTCGGCACCACCGCGTCGGCCAGCGCCGCGGCGCCGATCAGCACGTCGTAGCTGCCGATGGTGCGCTGCTCGTGCATCAGGCCAAGCCCGGTCGAGGCATTGCCCTGCGGGTCGAGGTCCATCACCAGCACGCGCTTGCCGACGGCGGCGAGGGCTGTGGCGAGGTTGATCGTGGTCGTCGTCTTGCCCACGCCGCCCTTCTGGTTGGCGACGGCGAGGATACGGATTCGGCGCGGCGACTCAGATGGTTGATTGGTCACGTTCGGGCACGAATCGAAGGGACAGCCATAATCCTCATTCGCGGACTCCGGGTCAACGAAATGCGTTTTGCGCCGCGGCGACGCCTACCTTATCTCTAGGACAACGCCCCCAGTGACGAGTGCCGCCCATGCAGACCACGCTCTGGCTTGACCCCGACGGCAAGCCGGTCTCCTGCCTCGAAAAGCTCAAGGTCTTGAACGACAACGTGGCGGAGCTGCGGTCCCTGGCGCAGGACGCGCTGGAAGACGCCGTCCTGATGGGCTGCGACGAGGCCCAGTTCCGCGCCGTCCTGCACGAGCTGGTGGACGGCCTGACAAACCCGTATCGGAAGCGCTGATCGGGCGTACGGGCGGGTTTAAACCCGCCCCTGCAACGGCGCCCCGGCGCCTTCACCGCGGCTTCAATCCCCTGATCGCCAGCACCGCCCCGCTT
>JAEZRM010000048.1 GCA_023412805.1 Pseudomonadota bacterium
GTATGGGTCCCGGCCGCCGCCGGGACGACAACGAGTATGTTGATCGTTCAGCCCTTCGGCTGGATGCCGTCGCGCACGGCGCGGAAGCGGGTGAAGGCGGCGGGCCACTGGTCGCGCGGGGCGCTGGCGATGATGCGCAGCGAGTTGCCGCCGCCGAAGCGGAGCCACTGCACCACGGTCACTTCGGTCTTGGCCTTGCCGGCCACGGCATCGATCCGGGTCTCGAAGCCCGGCGTGCCGCCGATGCGCAGCGGCTCGGATGAGGTGACCTTGATCTCGCGCAGGCCCGGAATCTGCGTGGCGACTTCCTGCGCGAAGCGCGCGCGGTCGTCGGCCTGCTGCGGCGTCGAGCCGATCAGGCCGACGATGATGTAGGGCTTGGACTCGATGCCGCTGCTCTCGTCGCCGTCGGCCAGCACGATGCTGGCGCCGGGCGCCAGCATGCGGACGGTCTTGAAGTCGGCAAGGTTGCTGATCTTGAACGGCATCTGCGCGAGCTGCTCGTCGACCGGCACGTCCTTGCGCACCGCCGCGGTGGCGAACATCTGCCGCACCGCCTCGTCCGAATAGATCTTGGTGGCGTTCTCCGGGATCTGAACCGCGACATAGCCGGAGAAGCCGGGGCCGGGCACGATCATCGAGTAGCGCTTGACGAGGTCCGCGCCGTTCTTGCCGGTCTCGGTGGTGTAATAAGCGAGGCCCGCGGGCGTCTCGATCTTGTCCGGCTTGACCCCGCCGGTGCCGGCCGGGTTTGCCTTGAAGGCGTTGGCGACCTCGCCATAGGCGTCCTGCGGCAGCTCGGTGACCAGCACCTTCACATTGCCGTCCTCGCTCTCGAAGCCCTGGAAGGTCTTGGCCTGGTTAAGACCGATCAGCGGCACCATGCCGAGGCGCGCCCCCGGCGGGAAAACGGCATCGGCGGCGAGGGCCGGCAGGGTGGCGGTCACGAGGAGGGCGAACGCAGCGAGGGGGCGAATGAATTTCATGGCCAGTCTACTTGGTTCACATTGAGGCCGTTCGATGGTCGGCCCGGTAGCCCTTTGTCGCGCAGGGCGGTGCCGGAGGGCGAAGCAGCGATCCGGAAGGGGTGCCTTTTAGCGGGTTTGGCCACGCCGCAACAGGGTGGTGCCGGGCGCGTCCGGTCCGGGTGACCAGGCCGCGTTAACAATTGGCCTGCCGAGCCCCTCGATGAGACCCCTTAACGAAGTGTCACCGGAGGCCGTTCTGCAACCCCGTACGATCCGCCAAAACCCAATGTTTTCACGGCCGAAACTTGCGTTCGGTCCTTGCAGGCAGGTCCCCCCCTCCTATATGAGCGTCAACCATCGCAATATCGCGGGTGTTTGATCTGAGGGGTTTGGATCGGGCGCCTTTTGGGCCCAGCCAAGCTGCCACAATAAAGAAGGATATCAGGACCATGGGAAAGGTCATTGGGATCGACCTCGGCACCACGAATTCGTGCGTCGCCGTTATGGACGGCAAGAACGCCAAAGTTATCGAGAATTCCGAAGGCATGCGCACGACGCCTTCGATCGTCGCCGTAACGGACGACGGTGAGCGCCTCGTTGGCCAGCCCGCCAAGCGGCAGGCCGTCACCAACCCCGAGCGCACCTTCTTCGCGGTGAAGCGCCTCATCGGCCGCCGCTATGACGACCCGATGGTCGAGAAGGACAAGCAGCTCGTTCCCTACAAGATCGTCAAGGCTTCCAACGGCGACGCCTGGGTTGAGGCCGACGGCAAGACCTATTCGCCCTCGCAGGTCTCCGCCTTCATCCTGCAGAAGATGAAGGAGACCGCGGAAGCTCATCTCGGCCAGAAGGTCGACCAGGCTGTCATCACCGTTCCCGCCTACTTCAACGACGCCCAGCGCCAGGCGACCAAGGACGCCGGCAAGATCGCGGGCCTCGAAGTGCTGCGCATCATCAACGAGCCGACGGCGGCAGCTCTCGCCTACGGTCTCGACAAGAAGAAGGACGCCAAGACGATCGCGGTCTACGACCTCGGCGGCGGCACGTTCGACGTGTCCGTGCTCGAGATCGGCGACGGCGTGTTCGAGGTGAAGTCGACGAACGGCGACACGTTCCTCGGCGGCGAGGACTTCGACATGCGCCTCGTCGAGTATCTCGCGGCGGAGTTCAAGAAAGAGAACCAGATCGATCTGAAGAACGACAAGCTCGCGCTGCAGCGCCTCAAGGAGGCCGCTGAAAAGGCGAAGATCGAGCTGTCGAGCGCCCAGCAGACCGAGATCAACCTGCCGTTCATCTCCATGAGCCCGCAGACGCAGTCGCCGCTGCATCTGACGATGAAGCTCACGCGCGCCAAGCTCGAGAGCCTCGTCGAGGATTTGATCCTCAAGACCCTGCAGCCCTGCGAGCAGGCGATCAAGGATGCCGGCCTCAAGGCTGCCGAGATCGACGAGGTCGTGCTCGTCGGCGGCATGACGCGCATGCCGCGCGTGCAGGCCGAGGTGAAGAAGCTCTTTGGCAAGGAGCCCCACAAGGGCGTCAATCCGGACGAGGTCGTCGCCATCGGCGCCGCGATCCAGGCGGGCGTGCTCAAGGGCGACGTCAAGGACGTGCTGCTCCTCGACGTGACGCCGCTCTCGCTCGGCATCGAGACGCTCGGCGGTGTGTTCACGCGCCTGATCGACCGCAATACGACCATCCCGACGAAGAAGTCGCAGACCTTCTCGACGGCCGAGGATGGCCAGCGCGCGGTGACGATCAACGTCTACCAGGGCGAGCGTGAGATGGCCGCCGACAACAAGATGCTCGGCCGCTTCGACCTCGACGGTATTCCGCCGGCCCCGCGCGGTGTACCGCAGATCGAGGTCACGTTCGACATCGACGCCAACGGCATCGTCCACGTCTCGGCGAAGGACAAGAAGACGAACAAGGAGCAGTCGATCCGCATCCAGGCCTCGGGCGGTCTTTCGGACGACGACATCAAGCGCATGGCCGAGGAGGCCGAGCGCTTCAAGGACGAGGACATGAAGCGGCGCGGTCTCGTCGAGGCGCGCAACCAGGCCGATCAGCTCACGGCGCAGATCGAGAAGGATCTCGCCGAGCACGCGAGCAAGATCGGCGCCGAGGACAAGACGGCCATCGAGGGCGCGCTGAATACGCTCAAGGAGGCGGCGAAAGCCGACGACGTCGAGCGCATTCAGGAAGCGACGCAGGCGCTCATGCAGGCGTCCATGAAGCTCGGCGAGGCCATCTACGCGGCTGACAAGGGCGCGGCTGATGCTCAGGGCGATGAGGGCCCGAGCGACGGTAGCGGACGCTCCGGCGGCGACAACGTCGTCGATGCCGACTTCGAAGAGGTCAAGGACGACAAGAAGAAGTCCGGCTGACCTCGGAGCTAGCAATGCAGACCCCTGACCGCCACGTCGCCACCGAGATGCTCCGCCGGATCATCTCGGGGACCTTCTCGGTCCAGGCGCCGGCGGACCGGTCAGGGGCCAATTCATGCCTGGAGTGACGCACAATGCCCGTGGGGGGCCGCATCGGCGCCTGACCCGGCGGGCAGGGACTGGATCACGTACTCATGGCTAAACGCGACTATTACGATGTGCTCGGCATCAAGCGCGGCGCGAGCGACGCGGACATCAAGTCCGCCTTCCGCCGCCTCGCCAAGGAGCATCATCCCGACCGCAATCCAGACGACAAGAGCGCCGAGCAGAAGTTCAAGGAGATCAACGAGGCCTACGAGGTCCTGAAGGACGAGCAGAAGCGCGCGGCCTACGACCAGTTCGGCCACGCCGCCTTCGAAGGCGGGCGCGGTCCTGGAGGGCCCGGCGGCTTCGGACCGGACTTCTCCTCGTCCATGTCCGACATCTTCGACGATCTCTTCGGCGAGTTCATGGGCGGACGGCGAGGCGGCGGCGGCCGCCAGCGCAACACGCGCGAGCGCGGCGCCGACCTCCGCTACAATATGGAGATCACCCTCCAGGAAGCTTTCACCGGCAAGCAGGCGCAGATCCGCGTGCCGACGAGCGTCACGTGCGAGACGTGCTCCGGCTCCGGCGCGCGCGCGGGCTCGCGTCCGACGACCTGCGCGACCTGCGGCGGCCAGGGCAAAGTGCGCGCGAGCCAGGGCTTTTTCACCATCGAGCGCACGTGCCCCTCATGTGGCGGACGCGGCGAGACGATCGACGATCCCTGCCCCGACTGCCGTGGTCAAGGCCGCCAGACCAAGGAGCGCACGCTCGCGGTTTCCATTCCGCCGGGTGTCGAGGACGGCACGCGCATTCGCCTCGCGGGCGAGGGCGAAGCCGGCCAGCGCGGCGGGCCGACCGGCGATCTCTACATTTTCCTGTCCATCAAGCCGCATGAGTTTTTCCAGCGTGATGGCGCGGACATTTTCTGCCGCGTGCCGATCTCCATGACGACGGCTGCGCTCGGCGGCAATGTCGATGTGCCGACCGTCGAGGGCAATCGCGTGCGGATGCCGGTGCCGTCAGGCACGGAGAACGGCAAGCAATTCCGTCTCAAGAGCAAGGGCATGCCGGTTCTGCGCTCGAAGGTGCAGGGCGACATGTACATTCAGGTCGAGGTGGAGACGCCGAAGAACCTCACCCGCAAGCAGCGCGAGCTGCTCGAAGAATTCGAGCGCGAGTCGAACAAGGAGACAAACCCCGCGTCGAGCGGCTTCTTCGCCCGCGTGAAGGAATTCTTCGATCCGGGGAAGGGTGGCTAAGCGCCCTGCTTGCTGCGGGCGAGAAGGTACGAGACGAACGACGCGCACGCACCCAGCATGAAAAGCGCGTCGGCTTCGTCGACCTTCGCTTCGTCACTAAAAACGAGCGCGTGCCTCACGCCCTCTTGATCGCTTGTGTAGCCATATAGCTTCTCGAAAGCCGACTTAAGTGCGCCGTGTAAGTGGCCGCGTCTCTCAAGCACTTTCAACGCAGCACCAAGCGTATCTGTATCAGTGGCGAGGCGTACTGCCACAGCCTCAACAGCATGGATGCTTTCGCGTACGCAGCCCGCCCAATCTGAGCTTCGAAGCGCAACACCAGCGTGGACAAGATGCGTCCTCGCTCCAGTGGCACCGTTGGTTGCCGCATCGTCAATGGCGCGTTCGAATGCTGCAGCTTGCTCCTGGGTCCCAATCGCGGCGATGTATTGATTATCATAGATACGATACGCCGCACGCGCTGACACGAATGCTTGCGCGAGGTCGTGCTTGAGTTCTTCGCTACATCCGCCGTGCCGAGCCAAGAACTCGATGAAATCGAAAAGGCTGCCAAAATCGGCGCCTTCGATAAAGGTTTTGAGCCGACGTTTGTTTTCAGTGGAACTGTAAGTGAACCGTTCGATGTCCTGGCCAAAGAACAAGACGAGTAGATCTTGCGCGACCCGGATCCACTGATCCCTCAACACTGAACCATTGTATCTCGACCGGGACTCGCGATCGATTTCGAGACTGATGTAGTAGTAAATCTGTGTGCGTAGTTGCGCGGACACTTGCCCCAGCTTCAGCTGGGGTGGGATCGGCGCAAGTCCGGCTCGCTGAGAGAATGGGACATAGGTCTTCGAATCAACCGCCATGCGCGTGATCATATTCGCGTCACGGCAACTTTTGATCACGTACCACACTATAATGACTGTGGATAACTAGTCTGACCTCTAGCTATCCACCACCCTCACCTTCGCCTCACCCGCCTCGGCTGTCCCCACCACGCGCCCCAACCCGCTCCACTTATCCCCCTCCCCCTGGTGGGGAGGGGGTAGGGGTGGGGGAACCCCGCCAGGCGCGATTCGCCGCTGCGCTTCTATTCGCAGGCGGTCTGCAATCCCCCCCTCCTAACCTCCCCCACAAGGGGGGAGGAACTAGGTGGTGCGTTGGCGACGCGCGTCCGTCCAAACGGCGCCCTATTCATTGAGAAATCGCGCTGCTTCGGCAGTTTTAAACCACCCTCACCTTCGCTTCCCCCGCCTCCGCCGTGCCGACCACCCGCGCCGACGCGTAACCTGCCGCCTTGATCTTCGCGACGAGGTCGGCCGCACGTCCCGGAGCGCAGGCAACGAGCAACCCGCCTGAAGTCTGCGGATCCGTCAGCAGATGACGGCGCCAGTCGGGAATGCCCTCCGGCAGCACGACGCTCTCGCCATAGCTCGCCCAGTTGCGATGCGACGCGCCCGTGACGTGCCCTTCCTGCGCGAGCTTCTCGGCCTCCTTGAGCAGCGGCACGTCGCTCGCCTTGATGTTGAGCGTCAGCCCCGAGCCGCGCGCCATCTCGAGCCCGTGGCCGAGAATGCCGAAGCCCGTCACGTCCGTGATCGCGTGCACATCCTTGTCCTCGGCAAGCTCGGCGCCGATCTTGTTGAGCAGCGTCGTTGAGGCGATCATCTCCGTATAGCCGGCGGGCGGCAACACACCCTTCTTGATGGCCGCCGAATAAATGCCGACGCCGATCGCTTTCGTCAGGATGAGTGCGTCGCCCGCCTTGGCATCGGCATTGCGGCGCACCTGCTCGGGCCGCGCGACGCCGATCACGGCGAGGCCGTACACCGGCTCGGGACAATCGATGGAATGGCCGCCCGCAACGGGAATGCCCGCCGTCGCGCACACGCTCGCGCCGCCTTTCAGGATCTCGCGCACCATCTCGATGGGGATCTTGTCGACGGGCATACCCAGCACCGCGAGCGCCATGACGGGCTTGCCGCCCATGGCATAGACGTCGGAAATCGCGTTCGTCGCCGCGATGCGCCCGAAGTCGAAGGGATCATCGACCATGGGCATGAAGAAGTCGGTCGTCGCGATGATGCAGGTGTTCTCGTCGTGCTGCCAGACGGCGGCGTCGTCGGCCGTATCCGTGCCGACGAGGAGCTGCTTGTAGGCCGCCATGGCCGGCTGATCGGCGAGCAACTGCTGCAGCACGTTCGGCGCGAGCTTGCAGCCGCAGCCACCACCATGCGCAAGCGATGTCAGACGTACCTGAGGTGCATTCATCGGATTTCCTTCCCTGCCTCGTAACTCGAGAGCCCTGGCGGATACTGCCAGTTATCTCGGGATACTGGACATAAGGAGCGCCGATGACAAGCGCGGCCGGAAAAGCGCTATCAGCTCTTCAATGCCGCCTCGATCTCGGCAATGAACGCCGCCGCTGCAGCGCGCGGATCGGCGGCTTCCGTGATCGGACGCCCGACAACGAGGCAGTCGGCGCCGGCCGCAATGGCCTTGCCCGGCGTCATCACGCGCACCTGATCGCCCGCGACACCACCCGCGAGGCGAATGCCGGGCGTCACGATCAGCACATCCGACCCGACGGCTGCGCGGATCATGGTCGCTTCCTGTGCCGAGGCGACGATGCCATTGACGCCGGCGGCTGTCGCAAGCCGCGCGCGATGCGCGACGAGATCAGCGGGCGACATGCCCTTGATGCCCTGTTCTTCGAGGTCCGCCTGCTCGAGGCTCGTGAGCACGGTCACGGCGAGGAGCTTGAGTTTGCTCGGTCCACGTCCACGTACGGCGGCGGCGACGGTCTTCGTGTCCGTGCCGTGGATGGTGAGATAATCGAGACCGAGGCTCGCGATGTTGGCTGCCGCTTTCTCGACAGTGTTGGCGATGTCGAGCAGCTTCATGTCGAGGAACACGGTCTTGCCCGCGGCCTTGAGGCCTTGCGCGAAATCGAGACCGCCGCCGAACAACAGCTCGAGGCCGACCTTGTAGCAGGAGACGGTATCGCCTAGCTCGGTCACGAGCTGGCGCGCGCGATCGACACTTGCAACATCGAGGGCGACGAACAGGCGATCGCGTGCGGCGAGTTGTCGGCTCATGATTTCGGAAACTCCCTGTGCATGACGAAGGCCGCGCGCGCGAGTTTCTCGATGGTGCTCTTGTAGAGTTCCATGGATTTCTTGTCCGCGAGATGCCCGTTGTCGGCAAATGCCGTGCTGGCGCGCGGTATGGCGAACTGGTCGGGCAGCACGAGAGCGCCGGTGCCGATTTCCAGCGTCTGACGAAGCACGCTGAGACCACGAATGCCGCCGAACGCGCCCGGCGAAGCCGAGCCGATGGCGAAGACGCGCGTCTTGTAAACGGCGAGCGGCGACTCCTCCCCGTCGCGGATTCGACTTACCCAGTCAAGCGCGTTCTTGAGCAACGGCGGGATGGACGCATTGTACTCCGGCGAGATGATGAAAATGCCGTGGTGAACCTCGAACAGCGCCTTGAGCTTGCGCGCATTCTCGGGCGGCCCATCCGCGGCTTCGAGATCGCCGTCATAGATGGGCATGGGATAGTCGCCGAGATCTGCGAAGGTCGAATGGATGCCGTTCGCGTTAGCGATCTCCGCGCCCAGTTCGGCGAGGCGCTTGTTGTAGGAGCCCGTGCGCGTCGAGCCTGCAAGAAAGAGCAGTCGCGTTGTGTGAGCCATAAGCGATCCATCGAACGTGGCTGATGCATCCTGCCTTAGACCACTCCGCCGGCCGATACCAGAGGGGCTTGCCCTACATCAACGCAGCGGCGCCGACGTCGGTCTGTGCTGTGAGGTGACCTCAGCCACGAGCCGTGACAGCAGGGCTGCGGTCGCGAGGCCAGTCGCCGGCAGGGCACGCGCCTTCTCGTATTCGACGATCGCCGCCTTGAGCACGGGGCCGTAGTCGCCGTCCGCGCGACCGCCATAGTAGCCGAGAGCCGCGAGATGCTCCTGGAGCTGGCGTATGGGATTGCCGGCGCGGAGAATGCTGGCCGCTTCGAATGCCGCGATCTGATCCGCGAACACGCGCGCGTTGACGGCGGTATTGGCGATCGTCTCCGTCTGTTGGCGCGACGCTGCTTTCCCCTGCTGGGTAATCACGCGCGACTGCACATACGTGCCGACGTTGATCGCGACGACGACCGGCCCGTCGGGCGTCTCGGAAAAGATGGGCGAGCCCGAAGAAGCGCCGCCGGTGTCGCACGTATGCAGGATGATCTCGTCAGGGCTCTCGAAGTCCGGCGCAATCGTCTTCCACGTGCTGGCGCCGAAGTCGCGCGCTGCATGACAGGGCCCGGCATAGGTCGGCGTCCAGCTCGGCAGATCGCGATGATAGGAAATGCTGAACAGGCGCCCGGCATTGGCCATTTCGAGAATATCGTCGCTCGTCGCAGGCCGGACCGGCAGTCCACCCCGCCGGCAGACCGGACGATCGAGCCGAACCAGGGCCCAGTCGCGTGCCGCATCGATCGGGGGGCGCACATTGAGGCGGAACTCGCCCGTGTAAATGTGCTGGGCCGTGGAGCCGACCGCGTGGCCTTCAATGCGGGAATAGTCGCGTTCGCGGTCGTAGGCGCGGGCGAAGTAGAAGTCCGCAGCCCGGAGGCGCGCGCCCTGTGGCGAGGTCACGGAGACACAATGGGCGGCCGTGGCGATAACCGCCGGCGCGACGCAAAAGGCCGAGCACACCGTCCGCGCGGGATTGTTGAAGAGCACGCCCATGCGGGACGCGACACCCGCGAGGCGCTCCGGCAGCGCCGTCCGGTCATCCCGCCCGAAGACGGCGACCGGCAGGACAACGCTGTCAGATCCCGAGACCTCCGTGCGCGGGGGCGCGCCCGTCGCATGGTCGACCGAGAGGTGACCGGCAAGAATGGCCCCGATCCCCAAAACGGCGAACGCCCGCCAGTGCCGTGTTCGCCGGGTCATTACCGCCATGCTTCCTGCCTTGCTCCGCGCCAGACATTACCAAACTTTCATGTCCCAGAAAGATCGCCGTAAGGCGGGGCAGCCTATCTCCTTGGGCACAACATTCAGCACTGCCGACGATGAGAGAGGAAAACATGCTTAAGCTAGCACCCGTCAAGTCCGGTGCGTCGAAGCGATCGCGGACGATCGCCGGAGTAGCGGTCGCCGCCGCGCTTGGTGGCGCTCTCGTGGCCGCACCGCAGTTCGGCGTCCTCGCCCAGCAGCGCACCGACGCCGCGCAGACCATTCAGACACCGTTCGGCCGCGCGCCGCTGAGCTTTGCCGATCTCGTCGAGAAGGTTAAGCCCGCGGTCGTGAGCATCCACGTGACGAACGGCGGCGAGAGGATGGCACGGCGCACACCATCCCGCCCTGGCCAGCCGAACGCACCTGGCGGCCGTGTCATGCCGGATCTTCCCGATGACCATCCGCTGAACGAGTTCTTCCGCAATCTGCCGCGCGAGTTCGGCAATCGCGGTGGTGGCGCGCCGACGCCGCGTCCCTCGCTCGCGCAGGGCTCAGGCTTCGTCATCTCGGAGGACGGCTATGTGGTCACCAACAATCATGTGATCGATGGCGCCGAGAAGATCTCGGTGAGCTTCGACCGCGACAACAAATTCGATGCCGACCTGGTCGGCACCGATGCGCGGACCGACATCGCACTCCTCAAGATCAAGGCTGACCGGAAGTTCGAGTTCGTCCGCTTCGCCGCCAAGGATTCGCGCGTCGGTGACTGGGCGATCGCGGTCGGCAACCCGTTCGGCCTCGGCGGCACGGTTACGGCCGGCATCGTCTCCGCCTCGGGCCGCGACATCGGCTCAGGCCCCTATGACTACCTCCAGATCGATGCCGCCGTGAACCGCGGCAACTCGGGTGGTCCGACATTCAACCTCGAAGGCGAAGTGATCGGCGTCAACACCGCGATCTACAGCCCGTCAGGCGGCAACGTCGGCATCGCCTTCGCCATCCCTGCCAAGACCGCCAACGAAGTTGTCTCGCAGCTTCGCTCGCGGGGCAGCGTCAGCCGCGGCTGGCTCGGCGTGAAGATCGAGAACCTCAACGAGGACACGGCCTCGAGCCTCGGGCTCAGCCAGGCACGCGGCGCGCTCGTGAACGAGATCACGGTCGGCGGCCCGGCGGCAGCCTCTCAGCTTCGCGCCGGTGATGCGATCGTCTCCGTTGATGGCACCACCATCCGCGACAGCCGCGACCTTGCCCGCAAGATCGCAGAGTTCGCCCCCGGCACGACGGTGCGCATCGAGGTCATGCGCTATGGCAAAAGCGAGACCATCCCGGTAAAGCTCGGCACCTTCCCGTCGAATCCCGATCTCGCAGCCCAGTCGCAGCCGACGCCTCGGTCGGAGGCCACGCCGACGCCGACCGTAACCGAGCTCGATCAGCTTGGACTCTCCCTGACGGCGGCAACGACCAAGCCGGGCGAGACAGCCGAGGGCGTCGCTATTTCCGACGTGAAGTCGGGCTCCGATGCGGCCGGCAAGGGCCTCAAGAGCGGCGATGTCATCCTCGAGGTGCAGGGCCAGAAGGTCGCGAATGCCTCGGAGGTCGAAGCCGGTGTCAAGAAGGCCAAGACCGATGGCCGGCGCGCCGTGCTGCTCCGCGTGAAATCCGGTGACGTGCTCCGCTTCGTCGCCGTCCAGCTCAAGGCCAGCTGAGTGGGCTGCTCAGTAAGCCTGTAGCGACCGGCATTGACGGCGTCCCCCCCACGCCGTCAAGGTTGGGTCGAAAGAGGAGCGTGCCGGGTCCCCCGCCTGGCACGCTTTCCTGCATCGCGAGGTCGCTCAACCATGCGTGTGCTCGTTATCGAGGACAACCGCGAAACCGCCCAGTTCGTGCAGCGCGGCCTGCGTGAGGCAAGCCATGCCGCCGAGATCGCCGAGGATGGCGAGGTCGGCCTCGCACTCGCGCGCGCCGGCGGCTATGACCTGCTCATCGTCGATCGGATGCTGCCGCACCTCGACGGCCTCACGCTCATCCAGACGCTGCGCGCCGAGGGGAATCGCACGCCCGTGCTCATCCTCTCGGCCATGAGCCACGTCGACGATCGCGTGAAAGGACTGCGCGCTGGCGGCGACGACTACCTGACGAAGCCCTTTGCCCTCGCCGAGCTCATCGCCCGTGTCGAAGTGCTCGCGCGCCGGCGCCAGCCCGAGGAGCAGACGACGCGCTATGTCGTCGGCGACCTCGTTCTCGATCGCCTGACGCACAAGGTCATGCGTGGCAGCGAGGCTATTATTCTGCAGCCGCGCGAATTCCGCCTCCTCGAGTATCTCATGCGCAATGCAGGGCAGGTGGTCACGCGCACAATGCTGCTCGAGAACGTGTGGGACTATCACTTCGATCCGCAGACCAATGTCATCGACGTCCATATCTCGCGCCTCAGAGGAAAGATCGACCGCAACTTCGATCGCCCGCTGCTGCACACCGTGCGTGGCGCCGGCTATATGATGCGCGACGGCGTCGAGTAGGCTGATGCGTCCATTTGCGCCCACAGCCGCGCGTCCTGCGCGCTTCTGGCGGACAACGACCTTTCGTGCAGCGGCCGTCGCGACGCTCGCCCTTGCCATCACGGCGATCCTCGTCGTCACCTTCGTCACGCGTGCGACGAACGATGCCATGAGCCGCGCAACAATCGCGGAGCTTGACCGCGAAGGCACTGCACTTCACCGCATCTACGGCCGCGGCGGCCTCGACGATCTCCTGCGCTCGCTCCAGGGGCGCATCGACGCCGGCGACATGCATCTCTACGCCCTCATCGATGCGGACAAGCGGGTAATCGCCGGAAACCTCGCCGAACCTCCCGCCTTTTCGAACGAGTCGCGAGGCGGCGGCACTTTCCGCTATCGCCCGCCGCAGGATGCCGCCCACATGCCGGAGCGGCTTGCGGCTGGGCGTGTGTTCGCGCTTCCGAACGGCCTCGCGCTCACTGTCGCTCGGGACATCGAACCACAGCGAACGTATCTCGCCGCCACTAACCGCACGCTCGGCCTCGGCATCGGGCTCCTCGCCCTCGTCGGCCTTGCTGCGGGTGTCGCGCTCAGCCGCCATATCCTGAAGCGCGTCGACGCCATGACCGCCGCCAGCCGTTCCATCATGGCGGGCAATCTCGCCGAGCGCCTGCCGCGCACAGATAGCGACGACGAACTCGACCGGCTGGCCGCGAGCCTCAATGCCATGCTCGATCGCATCGAGCTGCTCATGGCCGGCATGAAGGAAGTCTCGGACAATATTGCCCATGATCTCAAGACGCCGCTCAACCGTTTGCGCAATCGCGCGGAGGCAGCGCTCGCGGACCAGCGCGGCGGGGCCGCATGGCGCGCCGGCCTCGAGCACACGATCGAAGACGCCGACGAACTGATGAAGACCTTCAACGCGCTCCTTCTCATCGCGCGCCTAGAGGCCGGCGCGGTCGAGAACACGATGGCACCGGTCGAGATCGGCGCGATGGTCGAGGATCTGGCAGAGTTGTACGAGCCAGCGGCCGAAGAGGCAGGTCTCACGCTCGAATGGCGCGACGGCGCGGGTGCACCCGTTTACGTGCGCGCCAATCGCCAGCTCCTGGGGCAGGCCATCGCCAACCTCATCGAGAATGCCATCAAATACGGAGCGGCCGGCGATGATGCCGCGACGCTGAGCCATCGCTCGACAATCTCCGTCGTGCTCACACCCAAGCAAGGCACCGTAGAAATCGCCGTCGCCGATCGCGGTCCCGGCATCGCGGCCGAGGATCGCGAACGCGCGCTGCGTCGTTTCGTACGCCTCGAAGCGAGCCGAACGAAGCCCGGCACCGGGCTCGGCCTCAGCCTCGTCGCGGCCGTCGCGCGCCTGCACGAGGGCACCCTCCGCCTCGAAGACAACCGGCCGGGCTTGCGCGTACTCCTCTCGCTGCCGATGATGGCCGCCCCCGCGGCCGGCAATGCCGCGGACAATGAGCCACCGCGGGAAGAGGACGAGGGCGCATGGCGGAAGGCGCAGGTCAATTGAGGCCGCTCTGGCAGCGGATCGTCGAGATTCCGCTCGCCTTCGATGCGCGGCTCGCAGCGGACCGGCTCACCGAGCTGGAGGCGGCGGCACCCGCCGAGCTTGCCGGTATCCTCGCCGATCCCGCTGTGCGCGATCTTCTTGCCGGCACACTTGGCAGCTCGCCCTATCTTTCGCATCTCATTCTGCGCGATCCGGTACGCCTCACGCGCATCCTCGCCAGCGCGCCCGAAACGCGCATGGCCGAACTCGGCCGCGCGCTCGATGGCGATATCCTCACAGCGACGTCTCAAGCCGATGCCATGCGCATCCTGCGCCAATACAAATCCGAAGTGGCACTGCTCGTGGCGCTAGCGGATCTCTCAGGCGCATGGCCTGTCATGACGGTCACGGGCGCACTCAGCGACTCGGCCGACGCGAGCACGGCAGCCGCCGTGCGCTTTCTCTTCAATGCGGCGATCGCCAAGGGCGATTGGCTCGGCACTGCCGGCGCCAACGCCGAAGCCGACACCGGCTACATCGTCATCGGCATGGGCAAGCATGGTGCCCTCGAACTCAACTATTCGAGCGACATCGATCTCATCGTCTTCTTCGAGCCGGAGCTCGTGAAGCTGCGCGTGGGCCTCGAGCCTCTCGCCTTCTTCGTGCGCATGACGCGCGATCTCGTGCGCCTCATGCAGGAGCGCACGGGCGACGGCTACGTTTTCCGCACGGACCTGCGCCTGCGTCCCGATCCGGGCGCCACGCAGGTTGCGATCTCGACGGATGCGGCGCTCAACTACTACGAGAGCTTTGGCCAGAACTGGGAGCGCGCCGCCATGATCAAGGCGCGCGCCGTCGCAGGTGACATTCCGGCGGGTGAAGCCTTCATCAAGGAGCTCGCGCCGTTCGTATGGCGCAAGTACCTCGACTTCGCCGCCATCGCCGACATTCATGCCATGAAGCGGCAGATCCATGCATTCAAGGGCTTCGGCGAGATCGGCGTTGCCGGCCACAACATCAAGGTCGGCCGCGGCGGCATTCGCGAGATCGAGTTCTTCGCACAGACCCAGCAGCTCATTGCAGGCGGTCGCCAGATCGACCTGCGCCAGCCCGACACGATCGGCGCGCTCAACAATCTGACGACGCGCGGGTGGATCCAGCCGCTCGTGCGAGACGAGCTTACGGAAAGCTATCTCTTCCTGCGCCGCACCGAGCATCGGTTGCAGATGATCGCCGACGAGCAGACGCAGACATTGCCGGCCGATACCGAAGGTCTGCTGCGGCTTTCGCGCTTTGCCGGCTTCGAGGACACAGCCGCCTTCTCAGCCGCTCTCGTCGCGCATCTCGAACGCGTACAGCGCCACTACGGCGCGCTCTTCGAGGACGTGCCGGAGCTGACGCGCGGCGATGCCAATATGGTTTTTGCCGGCGAGCAGGATGACCCCGGCACCGTCGAAGCGCTCATCAAGATGGGCTACAAGCGTCCGTCGGATATCATCGGCGCTGTGCGCGGCTGGCATCATGGGCGCTATCAGGCCGTGCGCACGCCCCGCGCTCGCGAGCTTCTGACCGAAGTGCAGCCGACACTTATCGAGGCACTGTCGCGCACGAGCGATCCCGATCAGGCCTTCATCGGTTTCGATCGCTTTGTTTCGCAGCTTCCATCGGGCGTGCAGCTCTTCTCGCTTCTGCGCAACAATCCGCGCCTCCTGCGCCTCGTCGCCGATATCATGGGCTCCGCGCCGCGCCTCGCGGGCATCATGAGCCGCCGCCGACGCGTGCTCGATGCCGTGCTCGATCCGGGCTTTTTCGGCAGCCTGCCCGATGCCAATGCCCTCGCGCGGATCGTCGACGCGGAGATCGCAGCCGCGACCGACTACCAGGATGCGCTCGATCGCGCCCGTGTCGTCGGCAGCGAGCAGGCCTTCCTGATCGGCGTGCGCGTACTCTCAGGGACCATCACCGCCGCGCAGGCGGGTGGCGCCTATGCCGCGCTCGCGGAGCATTTGATCACGGCTCTGCAGAACCAGGTCGAGCGCGAGCTCGTCGCGCAGAGTGGCCACGTGGTGGGTGGCGCTGCCGTGGTCGTTGCCATGGGCAAGCTTGGCGGACGCGAGATGACCGCCGCGTCGGATCTCGACCTCATTCTCGTTTATGATTTCGACCCGGCCATCCAGCAGTCCGACGGCGCGCGCCCGCTCGCACCGAGCCAATATTACACGCGCTTCACACAGCGCCTGATCACGGCACTCTCCTCGCCCACAGCGGAGGGCTCGCTGTACGAAGTGGACATGCGCCTGCGGCCTTCCGGCCAGAAGGGCCCGGTCGCGACGCAGCTCACCAGCTTCGAGCATTATCAGGAGAACGAGGCCTGGACTTGGGAGCACATGGCGCTCACGCGGGCCCGCGTAATTTCGGGTCCCGATGACCTGCGCACGCGCGTCGAAGCCGCCATTCGCCATGCGTTGCTGCGACCACGCGACCGCACGAAGCTCGCGACCGACGTCCGCGACATGCGCGAGCGCATTGCCAAGGAAAAGGGCACCGAGGACATCTGGGAGCTGAAGCAGGTCCGTGGTGGCCTGGTCGACATCGAGTTCATCGCCCAGTTCCTTCAGCTCGCTCATGCTGATACGCACGCCGAGGTGCTCGATCAGAACACGATCGGTGCACTCCGCAAGCTCGCCGCTGCGGGGCTGCTCAGCGCGCCGCACGCCGATGTCCTCATCCCGGCCGCGGTCCTCGTGCACAACCTGACCGAGGTGCTGCGTCTCTGCCTCGACGGTCCTTTCGATCCCGCCAAAGCACCGGACGGCCTCCGCGAGCTCCTTACACGAGCGGGCGACGCGCCGGATTTCGCGCGTCTCGAAGCAGCCCTGCGGGCGACGCTCGCCGAGGTTGCGGGACTTTTCGACGTCATCGTCGCCTGAACGATAGTCAGAATACCGCAATAATACGGCGACGGATTTCACGCGCAGGCGACGTTTCCTCCTCGAAAGCAGATTGAACTCGAGGAGTTCCCGTAATGTCCAAGAAGAAGGTGCTCATCGTCGCCGCGGTTTTGCTCGCCGGCGGTGCGGCCATCGCCGTCTCTGCGCCCGGTCAGCGCCTGCACGATCGAATGATGGATCGCTGGTCTCATGGCGGGCACGGCCCCGGCATGATGGGCGGCTTCATGGGGCTCGGCCGCGGCGAGATCACCCGGGCCGATTTTGACGCGAAGGTGCGAGAGCGGTTCGCCCGTTTCGACCTCAACAGCGACGGCGTCGTGGATGTCGCGGAGATCGAGGCAGCCCTCGCCAAGGGCGGTAAGCATCATCATCGTGGCATGCGCGAGCGCCGCGCCGATCGTGGAGACGCCACCAAGGGCGAGCGCCGGCGTGATCGCTCCATGACCAAATCCGAATTCCTCGACGAGGTCCGCCGCCGCTTCGCTGTTGCGGATCTCGACAGCGACGGCCGGATCAGCGACGCCGATCTGCCGCCGAACATGCGCGGCCGCGATGCCCTCTCCCGCCTTTCGGGCGAGCAGGGCCGCATGATGCGCGGCCATCGCGGTGGCCCGCGCCTCGGCTTCCTGCGTGGCGCCAACGTCGACAAGGACGGCGGCATATCGCTCGACGAAGCCCTTCGCGTGGCCAGTGAGCGCTTCGACCGCATGGACCGCAACAAGGACGGCACGCTGGATCGCGCCGACCGGCAGGCCTTCGCCAAGGAAATGACCGACTATCGCGTGAAGCGCGTGCTGCATCGCTTCGGTGCAACCACGGATGGCAAGATCACGCGCGAGCAGGCCTTCAAGGTCGCCGGCGAGATGTTCGATCGCATGGATCGCAACAAGGACGGGACCATCTCGCGGGGCGAGCGCCCGCGCGGCTGGCATCGTCATCGCGGGCATGACGGCGAGCGTCATCACTGGCGCGGACGCGATCGCGGCGGGGAGCGCGCTCCGGACGTCGAGCCGAAGAAGATCTGACGACTGCCTCCGCTTCCGGCTGGGCAGCTTGGCTCCCAGCGCCGGAAGCGGGCAACGAAAAGGCGAGGCACACATGCGCGCGCTGAGTTACACTCCTGAGGTGGGGACGACCGTAGGGAGCCGTCGCGTGACGCGCGTGCACGATAGCGGTCCAGGACCGGGCAACCGGCCGGGACCGGAAGCGGGGACGGCTGCCGAAGAGGCCGCCGTTCTCGCACGTATTCGCGCCGGCGACAGCGCTGCCTTCCGCGTGCTGATCGATCGCCACACCGCGGTCTTGCTGGCTGTGGCGCGGCGCATGCTGAAGGTGGACGGCGATGCCGAGGACATCGTGCAGGAGGCGCTCGTGCGCGTCTGGCACCACGCCGGCACGCTGGAGCTCGGCCCTGGAGGCCTCAGGCCCTGGTTGAGGCGCGTGGTCACGAACCTTTGCCTCGACCACCTGCGCCGCCATCGCCTGACGAGTGTGGTCGCGGACGTTCCCGAGACACCCGAGCCGCCCGAACAGAGCCGCGGGCTCGAGGAAGCAGATCTTTCCAAGCGCGTCAGCGAGGCGCTGGACGCACTTCCCGAGCGCCAGCGTGTCGCGCTTACGCTGTTCCACTACGAAGGCTTGAGCCAGATCGAAGTGGGCGACATGCTCGGAATATCGGACGAAGCCGTCGAATCGCTCCTCGCGCGCGCCCGGCGGTCGTTGAAGGCGGCACTGAAAGATGAGTGGCGGCAGTTGCTGCCGGACGAAGAGTAATTCGAAGGCACGAGAGGCGGGGCGCGACATGCGCCTCGAAGGATGATGACGAGCGAGAAGAGGCTGGCCGAGCTTACGGCATTCGAGAACGTGCTCGACACGTTCGGCGGCAATCCGGCCCGCTGGCCGGCGGAGAGGCGCGGGCAGCTCATGAGCCTTGCCGCGGCCGATGCCGATGCGGCACGGCTGCTGCGCGAGGCCAAGGCCCTCGATGCCGTCCTCACGAAAGCTGCCGGCCCGCCGGTCGGCGACACGCGCGCGCTTGCAGATCGTATTGCCGCTGCGGTCGCCAATACGGCTCCCGGACAGCCGATGCGCACCGAGCACGGAGCGGATCAGCGTCATGGCCAGGGCCCTGGATCGCCGGAAAACACCTCGGGCGTGGTCATCGCGTGGCCGCGCACCGGCGAGAGCTCGCGCATGACCGAGCAGGCGGCGGCACTTGCCGGATCGATGCCGCGGCGTGAGCGCGTATCGGGCGGCTGGCGGACCGCGGCGATGCTCGCCGCATCATTGATGCTCGGTCTCTTCGTCGGCGTGGCGGATCTCGTGCCGTCGAGCGTCTCCGAGATTGTCGCAGCGGCCACGACTGGCGACGACAGCGCCTCCCAGGCGATCGCCTTCCTGAACGGCGAAGGGCTTCTCGAGATGATCGAGGAGGAGTTCCTATGATCCTGAGGCGGCGAGAGACGCGGGTCGTACGGCGCGTGCCGAAATGGCTGCTTACCGTGCTCGTCATCTCTCTGCTCATCAACGGCCTGGTTATGGGTGCCATTGCTTCGCGCTGGCACGGCGGCCCACCAGGCCCGCCGATGCTCGGCTCGTCCTCCAACGCGCAACTTTTCGGCTTCGCCGTCACGCTTCCTAAAGAGCGGCGACGCGAGATATGGAACTCGGTCGCCACAGATCGCGACGCCATGCGCACCCTGCGCCAAGCCGTGCATGAGGCACGCGACGAGGCTCGGAAGATCCTTCTCGCAGAGCCCTTCGACGCGGCCGCCTATGCAGTCGCGCAGAAGCGCCTGTTCGATGCCGAGCAGGAAATGCGCCTGCGCGCGCTCGACGTTATCAAAGCCATTGCCCAGCAACTCACACCGCAGGAGCGCGCCGCCTTCGCCCGCTGGGAAGAGGATGACCGCACGCGGCGACGCGCTTTCTGGCGCGGTATGCGCGCCGAGGACGATAATCGGCCGCAGAAGGAAATGGCGCCTGCCCGGAACTGAGACCGCGGCAGCTTAGATTGCACCTCGATGTGCGCGCCCGGGCCTACCGTGCGCCCCGCTTGACAATTCTCCGCTCCAGGCTCACCGACAGGCCGGATATTGGTACTGCCGTGGGAGAGCGCCGTGAAACTCTCGGACTTCAAGGTCCTGACCTTCGACTGCTATGGCACGCTCATCGACTGGGAGAGCGGCATGATCGCCGCGCTCTCACCGCTGACCGAGCGCCTGCAGCCTGCCCTGACGCGGAACCAGATCCTCGAGGCGCACAGCCGCATCGAGGCGATGCAGCAGCTCGCAACCCCCGCCAAGCCCTACTCGGAGCTTCTCGCCGTCGTCTACAAGCGGCTCGCCGAGCACTGGGGTCTCTCGGTGAGCTGGCCGGAGTGCCTGACTTACGGCCGCTCCATCGCAGACTGGCCGGCATTTCCGGATTCCGCCGACGCCCTTCACTATCTCAAGCAGCATTTCAAGCTAGTGATCCTCTCGAATGTCGACAACGAGAGCTTCGCCCATTCCAACGCGCGCCTCGGCGTTGCCTTCGACGCCATCTACACGGCCGCCGACATCGGGTCGTACAAGCCGGCCGCACGGAACTTCGAGTACATGCTCGGCGACCTCGAAGCGCGGGGCATTGAGCCGCCGACGATCCTCCACGTTGCGGAAAGCCTCTTCCACGATCATGTGCCGGCCAAGAGCATCGGCCTCGCATCGTGCTGGATCCATCGCCGACATGGCGACGAGGGGTTTGGCGCGACGCAGCCGCCTGGCACTATTCCGAAAACCGACTTCCGGTTCGAGAGCATGGCGGCACTGGCCGCGGCTCACGCCGTCGATGTCAGCGGCAACTAAAAAGCCTTCCCGGCACGGGGCCGGAAAGGCTGTCAGATAACTGATGCGGGAAGGAGCGTCGGCCGATCACCAGCTTTGCCGAACACCCGCCACGTAGCGTGTCCTCGGACTGCAGCACACCGTCACCGGCCTAACCGCGCACTACGAAGCCGCAGGCTTCCCGCGAGGCGCGAACGGCTTAGTGACTGGACTTTGAGCTCAGTCGGCTAATCTCGTCCTTGAGTTTCAGTTTTTCGAGCTTGAGGCGGGTGATCTCCACATCAGTGGAGCCCGGCCTGCTCATCTCTTCCTCGATCCGGCGGTCTAGAAGCTTGTGCTTCTCAGAAAGCTCTGCGAGATGTGCGTGTAGCGCCATCAGGCCCTCCGTGTACGAGTTGACAGTTGAAAGTTTGCCACGGAACGCGGTCGTTGTCCAACCAGCGGGCGTCAACTGGTGCAAAACCACGTGAGGATGGCGAATTAACGCTGAAGTGTTATGCACGTATTGCTTAGATACTTTCTACAACCTGTACAAAATCTTGCGCAGTCCAACTCACGGAACTGAATGGCCATGTCTGCAGACCGGATCCACCTTCATCGCGGCGATCTCCCCGCGGGGCTCACGTTCTCGGGCGCCGTGGCGATCGATACCGAGACGCTCGGCCTGAAGCCGCACCGCGATCGTCTCTGCCTCGTGCAACTTTCGGCCGGTGACGGTACGGCCCATCTGGTGCAGTTCGATGGCAAGGACTGGTCCGCTCCGCGTCTCAAGGCCCTGCTTACGGATTCGCGGAACACGAAGATCTTCCACTATGCCCGCTTCGATGTGGCGGTGCTGGAGCAGTATCTCGGTGTCGTTACGACCCCCATTTACTGCACGAAGATCGCATCGAAGCTCGTGCGCACCTATACGGACCGCCATGGCCTGAAGGATCTTTGTAACGAGCTCCTCGGCGTCGAGCTTTCGAAACAGCAGCAGAGTTCGGACTGGGCGACAGCCACACTGAGCCCGCAGCAGCTTGCCTACGCTGCCGCGGATGTCCTCCACCTCCATGAGCTCAAGAAGGTGCTCGATGCCATGCTGGCTCGGCAGGACCGCACGGTCCTCGCGAAGGCCTGCTTCTCGTTTCTCCCGACCCGGGCGAAGCTCGATCTCGCCGGCTTCGAGGACACTGATATTTTCAGCCATTGAAAGGCTGTGGGTTATTCCGCTTTCGTTGTAACAACTTGCGAGCGGTCCCAATATCTCCCAGATTCACAGCCAGTGAATGCATCGGACGCGCTGCTTCGACAGGCTGGAGTCGGCGCATCAGCGGGTAAGCATGGCGACGACGATCGATCCACGCCGGGTGCATGACCGGCCGGGCGGCTCTGCGCCGAGCGGAATGGGACGCGGCGGGCCGGAGAACGGGGCAGATCACGTGTCTGGCCTCGATCGTACGCGCGCGTTCGCCGTCGCGCGACGTCACAGCATCTTGGTCCGCACGTTGCGGTTCGCTCTTCCGGCTTTCGCTTTCGGCGTACTCGGAATCTATGGCCTCACGACGTGGCGCCTCACCACGCTCAGAGCGAGCGGCGTCACGCTCGAGACCGTACGCATCTCGAATGACCATCTCATGATGGCCAACCCGAAGTATGCCGGCGCCGGCAAGGATGGCTCGCGTCATGCCGTCCGAGCGCGCTCGGCTGAGACGGATCTTCTCTCGCAGAAGCTCGTCAAGCTCACGGCCATCGAGGGTGAGCTTATGCAGTTGAGCGGCACCCAGATCGACCTCACCGCAACGCGCGGCACATACGACCAGGAAACGGGCGTGCTCGAGCTGCACGAGCAGATCGACGTCAAGTCGACCGACGGCATGACAGCCAAGCTGACCTCGGCGACCGTCTACACGAAAGAGAACCGCATCGTCTCGAACGAACCCATCACCGCAACGTCGACATCGGGAAGCATCCGCGCGAAGGCCATGGAGATGGCAACGCAACGCCGCGTCGCGACATTCACCGGCGATGTCGCCGTACGCATGACGCCGCCACCTCCATCGCCCGATGCTGCTGCAAAGAAGGAAAAGCCTGCGAGCACCGCGCTCGGCCCGAGCTTCTCGTCCAACGAGCCCGTCGACATCACATCCGACAAGCTCACGGTCGACGATGAAAAGCGCACAGCCCAGTTCCGCACCAATGTCGTTGCCCGGCAAGGCACGGCAACGCTGCTCGCTCCAGAACTCGATGCAATCTATGCAGGCCGCGCCGCGCTGCCGGGTGGCGCGGATGCCAAGTCGGCCGCGGGCGGCGAAGGCTCACGCCTGACGGACCTCAAGGCGCGCGGCGGCGTCGAGATGACACGCGACAACGACCGCGCCACCGCGACGACGCTACACTACGACGCCCAAGCCCAGCGCACGACGCTCACCGGCCCCGTGGACATGACATCGGGCATCGATCGTCGGGCAACCAGCGCCATGGCCGAGATCGATCACCGGGCCGACCGCATCACGCTCGATGGCGCTGTCGTGCTCTACCAGGGCAAGAACCTTCTGCGCGGCGAGCGTCTCGCGGTCGACCGTGCCAACGGGCGCGCCCGCCTCGACAGCCCTGCCGAAAGCGCCCGCGGTAATGGCCGCATCAACGTCATTCTCTACCGTACCGAAACCAACCCATCTCGTTCACGCTCATCGGCGTCAGAAGCCAGTGAGACAGGGGCGATCGGCGCCTTCCGCACGGACCCGAGCGCCCCGATGGACATCGACGCGGCAGCGCTCGACTTCGACGAGAACCGTCGCAATGCGCATTTCACGGGCAACGTCGTCGCCAAGCAGGGCGAGTTCGTGATCCGCACGCCGAGTCTCATGGCCCACTTCCAAGGACAGACGTCCCTTCTTGCGGCGGGCCCCAAGGGTAGCGATGCCGCCGGCGCATCGAGCCTCAAGAAGATCGAGGCACGCAATGGGGTGGTGGTCACCGGCAAGGATGGCCAGAAGGTTACGGGCGACTGGGCGGACTTCGATCCTGTCGGAAACTTTGCAACCGTGGGCGGGCGCGTCGTCGTGAACCAGGGCAAAAACGTCGTCGAAGGCTCGAAGCTCATCATGGATCTGACCTCGGGGCGGACGCGCTTCGAGACCGGTGGCGCTGACACCGTTGCGTCTGGGCCATCGGCGGAGAGCACCCTGCCCTGCGTCCCTGGGCAGACCTGCACCTCCAAACGGCGCGTGCGCGCCATTTTCTACCCAAAGGATGCCAAGGGCCTCCCCTCTCGACGCGAGCGCAATGCGGCACCCGCACCCGCTACACCTGAGGCTACCCCCTCCCCCGCTGCACCAGGATCGCGCAGTCCGAGCCAATCATCCTGGCAGTCCTCGACCACGCGGGCCCCCGCGACGGGAGCCCCGCAATGACCTCCAGCCGGCAGGCGCGCCCATGACCCGAAACGGTTGGCTGCAGCGGATCGGCCTCGGTCGACGCGCGAAGAGCAATGGCGCCCATCATGAGACCTACGAGGACCAGGAGGAGGAGGCACAACTTTCTCCCGACGGCCACGAAGGCTGGCTGACGGCCGCCGGCGTGCGTAAATCCTACAAGCGGCGCCTCGTCGTGCGGGGCGTCGACCTGGCCGTCCGCCGCGGTGAGGCCGTGGGCCTCCTCGGTCCCAATGGCGCCGGCAAGACGACCGTCTTCTACATGATTACGGGGCTGGTACCGGCGGACGCCGGAACCATCACCATCAACGGGCAGAATGTGACCCGGCTGCCGATGTACCGCCGCGCCCGCCTCGGGATCGGCTATCTCCCGCAGGAGGCCTCGATCTTCCGAGGCCTGACGGTCGAGCAGAACATCATGGCCGTGCTCGAGCTCGTCGAACCGAACCGGCGCCGGCGGCGCGAGCAGCTCGACGAGCTTCTGGAGGAGTTCAGGATCACCCGTCTCCGGAAAAGCCCGTCGATCGCCCTTTCGGGCGGCGAGCGGCGACGCTGCGAGATCGCGCGGGCGCTGGCTTCACGCCCCGTCTTCATGCTGCTGGACGAACCATTCGCCGGCATCGACCCCATCGCCGTCGGCGAGATTCAGCAATTGGTGCGCCACCTGACGCAACGCGGCCTGGGTGTACTGATCACCGATCACAACGTCCGCGAGACCCTGAGCCTCGTCGATCGAGCCTATGTCATTGCAGATGGTCAGGTTTTGACTCAGGGCAGCCCGTCCGAAATCATCGCCAACGAGGACGTCCGGCGAGTGTATCTGGGTGACATGTTCGGTTAACGGCTGCCTCAGATGGGAGCGCCCGGCCCGGCAAATTGGCCGCTTATCGCGCAATGCTGTTTACGATTCTGAGCTAGAGTGTCCTCAGTGATCACGCGTAGCGGCGTTCGAAGACCGCCGGCGTTCGAGTGATTTCCTGCGCGGTGTGAGGCATCGCGAGGCAGCGTCGGGGAAAGTTCGTATGGCGATTACGACGAAGCTAGAGCTCCGCCAGAGCCAGCAGCTCGTCATGACGCCGCAGCTGCAGCAGGCGATCAAGCTTTTGCAGCTCTCCAACCTCGAACTGAACGAGTTCGTCGACGCCGAGCTTGAGCGCAATCCACTGCTCGAGCGCGACGAGGAATACGAGCCATCGACCAGCGCCGCCGAGGTCGCCTACGAAAAGGACAGCGGCGCGGACGGCGACGCCGGTGACGACGGCGATTTCGGCGATGGTGATGATGCCGGCGCCGGGCGCCTCGACCTGATCGCCGATACGACAGTCTCCGCCAACGATCTCGACGCGGACCGTGATGTCGCTTTCGCCGAGGAGAGCCCGCAGGACATTGCAGCGCTCCTGGCCGGCAGCACCTGGTCGAGTGCGCGCCAGCCTGCAATGCTCGGTGGCGAAGATGCCGATCTCGAATCCATCCTGACGAGCGAGATTTCTCTACGTGACCATCTCGCCGATCAACTTCATCTGGCGGTGAGCGATCCCGTCGAGCGCATGATTGGTGGCAACATCATCGATCTCGTCGACGATGCGGGTTACATGCGCGCCGATCTCGGCGAGCTCGCCGAGCGTATCGGCGCACCGCTCGCTCAAGTCAGGTCGGTCCTCGCGAAGCTTCAGACCTTCGATCCTCCGGGCGTGATGGCGACTTCGCTCCAGGAGTGCCTCGCGCTGCAGCTCAAGGAGCGCAACCGTTACGACCCCATGATCGCGGCGTTTCTCGATCATCTCGATCTGCTGGCCGCGCATGACCTGCGTCAGCTCAAGCGCATTCTCGGCACCGACATGGAGGACATTACCGACATGATCGCCGAGATCCGCTCGCTCAATCCCAAGCCCGGCAATACGTTCGGCGGACCGCCGGCGCAGACCGTCATCCCTGACGTGCTCGTGCGCCCGGCGAGCGACGGTAGCTGGCATGTCGAGCTCAACAGCGAGACGCTGCCCCGCGTCCTCGTCAATCGCGCCTACTACACGCGCGTCTCAGGCAACGTCGCCTCGCAATCGCGCGACAAGGAGTTCCTGGTCGAGTGCCTGAACACCGCCAACTGGCTGGTGAAGAGCCTCGATCAGCGCGCCCGTACAATCCTGCGCGTTGCCGAGGAGATCGTGCGCCAGCAGGACGCCTTCCTCGTGCACGGCGTGCAGCACCTGCGGCCGCTCAATCTCAAGACTGTCGCCGATGCCATCAAGATGCACGAGTCGACGGTCAGCCGTGTCACGTCCTCCAAGTATATGGCGACGAACCGCGGCATCTTCGAAATGAAATACTTCTTCAACTCGGCCATCGCCTCGGTGGACAATGGGACAGCGCACTCCTCCGTCTCGGTGCGTCATCGCATCAAGCTGCTCATCGATGCGGAGACATCGAGCGCCGTGCTTTCCGACGACCAGATCGTCGATGTTCTGCAGCGTGAAGGCATCGACATCGCCCGCCGCACCGTCGCCAAGTACCGCGAGGCCATGGGTATCGCATCGTCCGTTCAGCGCCGGCGCGAGAAGCGCGCCCATGCCCAGACCGCCAGGGTCGCAGGGTAAATTCTCGCAACGCATTGCCCCAGGGCACGGCCTCGGGCGTTGCCATCCCCCATAAAGCCCTGTAAGCACGGCGCCGGAGCCTGATTGCATCAGAGGGCATCGCACCGCGGCCTGATCTGGCGCGTGCCTCGGGCTCCCATCATCGGCTTCGACGGTGATAGCTCTTGATGACCACGCGATGGCGCCGTCACCCGGCAATCGCGCTCGGAGGGCGGGTAGCTCAGTGGTAGAGCATCTGACTTTTAATCAGATGGTCGTGGGTTCGATCCCCACCCCGCTCACCAACTCAATTTAGCATTGCCGGCGGCCGGAGTAGCGGTGCGACGTGGGTGCGGCGGGCGCCGCCATCTATGCCTGGTGCTTCGCTCGGGATATGACTCGCACGATGTCACCGTCGCTCCCACTTCAGTCCGTGCGCAGTCTCTCGGAGCCTCGAGAGGCGAGCATCCAATTTGCGGCGTCGTGGGCCGTGGAGCTGGAGCCCGGTGAAACACCTTACATTGTGGGCATCGGCAGCTTACTGGACGATAGCGCCGGTCCGGGTGCCGGCTGCCGGCTGCACGTTTGGTATGGCGGGCCGGCGGATGAGGACATTGCCTCGCTGATGCCCTATCTGCCCCTCCTGGAACAGGAAGAGGTTGGGCGCCTGCGAATTCCCAGCCACCGGTGGAGCGTCGCCGCGGCACGAGCGGCCGCACGCACGCAATTGGCTCAATTGCTCGATTGTGCACCCGCTGAGGTCGGCATCGTGCGCGATCCTCTTGGAAAGCCCAAGTTGGATCCGGCTGCCCATGGCAGATTGGCGGAGCGCATTCACTTCAACATCAGCCACACGACTGGCCTCGTTGCAGTTGCCGTGGCAACGCGCCGGATCGGGATCGACGTCGAGGCCGTGAGGTCACTCGACGATCTGGATGGGATAGCTGCTGAGACGTTCGCGCCGCCGATGCTGGAAGCGCTGAAGGCGGCACGGCAGCCTTCAGAGAAAATCGCGCTTTTTTTTCGCTTTTGGACGCTCGGCGAAGCTTTCATCAAAGCGACGGGACAGGGGCTCTCCCAGGATTTGCGGGCATTCGCCTTCTCGCAGGCTGACCCGCCGCGCTTGACGCACCTCGATGGCGTCGGAAATCCTGAGGAACACTGGGCATTTGCGACGATCGATGCCACGTCCCGACCTGCCTGACAGTTTCCGCGCCTCGGACATGCGTCCGGCCGGGCTCGCCGCTGTGATCCCAGGGCAACACGTCCATATAAAGATAATTCCTGTGAACTTTGGTAAGGACCGACTCAGCTAAGTTCTCCGCAATCGCTAGCATTGGGCGCTTGGCGAACAAGGAGATTGAGAATGACGGGGGCAAGGATTCTGCGGGGCTTGGCTGTGGCGACTGCGCTTGGCGCTGGCGCCGTATTCTCGATGCCTGCACTCGCAGGCGGCGGTAACGGCTACGGTGGCAGCTACAAAGACAGCGGCCCAGAGATGACCTATCCGCTGGTGACCATTTCCGGACTGGACGTCACGAAGAACGCGTATGAGAGCTACAGCGGGCTCTTCTATGCCTTCAATCGCGATCTCAACCGCGATGGCTTTGTCCTGAGGTTGCTCGGGACGATGGGCGCCTATGACTACCGGAACGATGGAACCAAGCACGATGTCGACTATTGGCAGGGTGATGCCATGCTCGGCTATCAGTGGGTTCGGGGTGGCATCGATGTCGGCGTCTATCTCGGAATCGACTACCAGCATCACAAGGTCGATCCGTATGACCCGGAGAATGAACTTCGCGGCGCCGAGACCGGCTTCAAGATCGCCGGCGACATCACCTCGAATGATCGCAACACGTCGCCGCTCTACTTCCACCTCGGCGGTAGCTACTCGACGGCCTTCGACACGTACTACGGCCTCGCACGCATCGGCCATAAGTTCGGCCACGTGACGATCGGCCCCGAGGGCTGGGTGCTCGGAGATACTACGGGCGACGCACAGCGTCTCGGCGCATTCCTCTCATTCGATGTCGAGATCACACCGACGATGTTCGGCACCGTGGCGCTCTCGGGTGGCTACCAATTTGGCAGCGGCGACGGGTTCGGTGGTCGCAACTTCGATGATGGCATGTATGGAACTCTCGAGTTCCGTATTGCCTACGGTCGCTAAGCAGATCGATTGAGCCGTTAGCTCTGAACAACGAAAGCCGTGACCTCGGGTCACGGCTTTCTTGTTTGTCAGCTCGATCAACGCACCATCGGCGCGTTCAAGTCTTTCGCTTGTCGGCCTTTGGCGTAGACTCGCAGGCAGCACTGCTCAGGGCAACGTCCACTGGTACCTCCTCGATGAGCTCGCGATTGCGCTCAGGCGAGGGGGGGCGGCACATCGCCGAGTTGATCGACGTTCCGGATTTTAGAATCCAGCCCTTTGCAATTGAGCCGTCGGGCTTCCTCGCGACATAGGCCGTCATTGGCTTCCTCCAGTTTCTTTTTGGTGCGCGCTGACGTCTCAGCAGCGGCTATTGTCGGCAGGCGTGACGAGGCCGAACGCGTTGCCCATGGGGTCACTGATGACCGCAATGATGTGGCCTTCAGAAGACTCGGTCGGTTCGCGCAGGACCCTGCCGCCGGCCTGCAGAGCCTTCGCTACCGCAGCTTCCACGTCGGGAACCTGCATGTACGTGAACCAGCCAAGGGTGGTGTGCGCAGCTTCCGGATGATTGGCTTTCATGAGGCCTGCGACCTCCCGCACCCCGTCCGTGAAGATGGTGTAGCGGTCGTCGGGCGTGCGCGCCGGCTCCGACTGATCCTCGGCATCGACGATCTTGGTGTTCCAGCCCATGACCTTGGCGTAGAAGTCGGTGAGCTGTTCGGTTTCCGGCGCCAGGAGCTCGCTCCACCAGACGGCTGGCGTTCGCGCGCATGTGGAGGCTTGGGGCGCCGCCGCTGCCGCTACCGGCGCTTGCTCGGCGGTGTTGGTCGCTCGTGCAGGTCCGGTGGCTACAAGTCCCGTAATGGCGACGAACGCAGATGCGGCGAGCATCTTGCGCACTGTGCCGCTTTGAGACGAATGCTTACGGATTTGAGAAGCTGTACTCGTTACTCGCATCATCATGACGATACCTCGCGCCGCAGCGCCTACTTTCAGGGGCAGATGTGCAGCAAGGAGCAATTCGGATGCCAGCTCGGAGCAGCGTCTCGTCAAATTCGGAACTCCCTGCATCAGTGAACAGCAGCCACCCAATGAACGAGAAGACGGGTTATCCTCTGGCACCGCATGTGCATTTACCATCGCACGGTATGCTGAGGCACTTGGCCTTGCTGCTCCCGAAGAGCGAAAGAGAACCGGTCGATGTCGCACGCGAATTACCATGAAGTCGTCGGCGCGGACGCTACGGCGTGCGGGCGCCAACTGGGCCGCCTCTTCGGCGCGACGGTGCGCGCGTACATCGAGGACGAGGAGGGCTCGCGCCACTGGCGAAAGCTCAAGGCCGACGCGGACCGCTACCTTGCCGTGACCGCGAAATACTTCCCCGCCTACGTCGAGGAACTCCAGGCCTACGCCGACGCGGCGCGCGTGGACTTGCTCGATCTGTGGACCATGAGCATCGGCGACGAGCTCGAAGACGCCGAGAAATGCACGACTGTCGTGACCAACAACGGCCGCCTCATCGCGCACAACGAGGACTGGGACGCCGACGCTGTCGATGACATCTGCATACTCAAGCGGACCTGCGCGGGCGTCACCACGCTCGAGCTGTACTACTACGGCTGCCCCCTCGGCGGCACCGCATTGAGCATTTGCTCGCGCGGATACGTCCAAGCCATCAACAGTCTTAACCATATTGATCAGCGCGTCGGGATCCCGAAGATCGTCATCGCGCGACGCCTTTCAGAGCTTGCCGATACGAAGCAGGAGCTTCCCGACCTCCTCGCTCTCCCGCGCGCTTCCGGCTTTGCGCACACACTGGTCGATCGTAGCGGGCGCACTACGGCCATCGAGTGCTCCGCAAAGCGGCAAAGCGTCCGCCGCCCGGAGCTGCCGTTCGTTCATACCAACCATATGCTCGATGACGCTCTATGCGATGTACAGGGCGAGTTGGATGGCCGAAGCACGATCGATCGCTACAATGCAGCCTGCACGCTTGCAGCTCCGGCAATGGATCGAGCCGCGCTCACCAAGCTCACCGGCGACAACAGGCGCGGCCCGGTCAATAGCGTGCTCAATGAGAACACCATCGCACGCGCCATCGTCGACCTTGACCGCCGCGTCGCCAGCTTCTGGCTTCGGCGCGAACCCCGAAAGGGCTGGGTGGACTATCCGATCGATTTCATGTTTGCAGATGATGCGCGCGCCATATCCTGATCATCTCGCCGCAAGAGTAACGGGGAAGTGAAGGCTTTGGGGACATCACTGAGAAGCGGCCGCGGGGCTGCGCTCGCAGGGGTGCTTCTGCTCGCGCTGGCACTTGCCGCATATTGGTACATTGCGGTCCTGAAGCCTTACACCACGGAGAGCATGACCTTCGGCACCAACGTCGTCGCAGGAACGACCAACGACGAGCCGATCAACGTCACGGCGACGCTCTATATCCCCAAGAACGTACAGTTCCCGCTTTCCGCGGTGATCATCATGCCGTCCAGCAGCGGAGTCGAGGAGGTACGTGAAGTCTACTACGCAGAGCAGTTGACCAGGGCCGGCATCGCCGCACTCGTCGTCGACAGCTTCTCCGCCCGCGGGCTTGCTGATTCCGTCTACGACCAGAGCGCGATCGATGTCTGGGATATGGAGAACGACGCCATAGCGGCGCTTGCTAAGCTCGCTAAAGATCCGCGTTTCAAAGGTGACCGCATCGGCATCCTTGGCGTCTCCAAGGGCGGCACGACCGCCATGAACAATGCATTCACAGTTCGGCGCCGTTGGATGGGCATCCGCGACATCGCTTTTGCCGCACACATTGCCATATCGCCTGACTGTACCTGGGTGACACGCCGGGCCAACACGACTGGTGCTCCGATCATGTTTCTACTGGCAGAGCTCGATGACCAAACGCCGGCCCAGCCTTGCCTCGAACTTGCTGGCCGTATGCAGAGGGCAGGCAACGCTCAGGTGGAAACGAAGGTCTACAAAGGCGCGCACCACGCCTGGGAGGAACTCGGCTGGCGCCCCCTGTATGACGCTCGCGCCGAGAACTATGCGCAATGTCGCGTCTGGGTCGAGGACGATGGTCGAATGATCTCAGCGGAAACGGGAGAGATCGTTCCCGAAGATGACTGGCACGGATGGGCCAAGAACAACTGCATGACAGTTGGTGTCACATGCTGCGGCGGAACAAAACGAAACAGAAATGCCGCAACGGAGGACATTGTCGACTTCCTGCGCAGGCACGGCTTCTAGCTAAGGAGAGTCAACTAGCCGACCATACCTGCGCCATTCCGATCACTCGGCAGCGATACTCGCCGGCCTCAGGATACCGAGGCGCTGGAGAATGGCCTCGCGGCCGCCCGGAGCGCGCCATTCCGCTCTTGCAGCGGGGTCGAGTTCGCGAAGCGGATCGAAGTGGTAGAACATGCGGTTCGGATCGACCGAAGGTGAGCGGAAGCCGCTGATCCCGTACTTCTCGTCGCGGTACTCGTAGCTGTGTACGTCACGCTTACCGCCACCGCCTGGCGCATCGACGATGAAGAGCGGCGTGTTGAACCCGGCGGTTGCGCCGCGGACCTCGCGCTCGAGCCGCTGCATTTCCGGCACGCGGACGCGGAAGTGCTCCGTTCCGAGAACCATGTCGCACGAATAGACATAGTAGGGCTGGATATTCACGCGCCCGAGCTTCTTCGTGAGTTCGATCAGCGTCTGAGGATCATCATTGACGCCGCGCAGAAGGACAGCCTGATTGCGAACATGAATGCCCTCCGAGAAGAGACGGCGCATGGCCTTCTCCACCAGCGGCGTGACCTCGCGCGGATGATTGAAGTGCGTGTGCACGAAGACACTCTTGAACATCTGGCGCCCGCGCTGCGCGACTTCCACGATCGCTGAGAACCACGCCTCGTCCGACAGGAACTTCATCGGCAGCACCGATACGGACTTGGTCGCGAACCGGATGCGGCGCACGTGCTCGATGTCCAGGAGGGCATGGCCGAGCGCCTTGATGTTCGCGGGCTTCAGTCGCGCGATGTCTCCGCCTGAAACAACAACGTCTTCGATGGTCGGATTGGAACGAATGTATTCGAGAGCCGCTGCCCAGCCATTCGCGCTCGTCACGTTGTCCTTGCGGACTGTCTCGGTGTCCTGGCCGACGGCGTAGCTGCGCGTGCAGTACTGGCAGTAGACCGGGCAGACGGAGGTGACGAGGAACAGCACCTTGTCGGGATATCGATGAACGAGATTGGGCGCCGGCGACGTGTTGCGCTCCTCGAGCGAGTCGACCGACATGCACGGATGATCGGGCTCGATCTCGGAAAGCATCGGCAGGAACTGGCGGCGAATGGGGTCTGTTTCGGCATTCCGCCAGTCGATCAGATCCATCATGTAGGGATTGAGACGGATCGACATGCCGGACTTCTTCAGGCCGTCGCGAATGTCGCTCAGGACGTTGGCCGGCGCAGTATCGCGCAGCACAGCCTCCAGCTGCTCGACGCGGATGACCGAGTTCTTGTCCTGCCAGTTGTGGTTAAGAAAATCCTCTTGCGAGGTCGATGCATAGAGGCCTGCCGAACGATCGAACCCAAGATAGTCCATGAAGGACATGACGCCACTCCGTACCAAATGCGAACACGTGGTATCGAGTTCGCAATTCGCGGGCCGACTTGTGCGTCAACGTGCCAACATCTCACTCTTAGTTAATTGATCGGCATGATTTCCGGCCCCTCGGGCCTCCGGCCGCACATGGCGGCATGAACCTTGCGTCCCAGGCATTAAACGCGCGCATCGCGAACCTGGACAACGCATGAATACAGTCTCAAAAACTCGCATCGAGCTTGCTCTGGCTCCGAGTGCGAGAAGCAAAACCCTCGCCACCGGTAACGCCGCCGTCGCGTATGCGCCGCTCGAACTCTACGAGCGATCCGACGCGCTTGGCCGAAACACTCTGGACGTATCGGGCGCGCCGGCACCGGTGCACTCGACCCCGCAGTGCCTTCACGAAATCTTCGAGATTCAGGCCGATCTGACGCCCTATGCGGTTGCGCTGGAGTGCGGCAACCGCGCGTACAGCTATCTGGACGTCGATACCGAGGCCAACAAGTTCGCGCGCTATCTGAGCTCGCGCAGCATCGGTGTCGGGTCCTTTGTCGGGATCACCCTCGATCGCTCCGAGTGGCCCGTGATCGCGCTCCTCGGCATTCTCAAATCCGGCGCAGCCTACGTCCCCATCGAGCCCTCACTTCCTAATGACCGCATTCGCTACATCGCCGAGGCTGCTGGCCTCGCTGCCATTGTTTGCGAAGCCGCCTATGAGGCGCGCCTGCGCGAGATCAGCGGAACTGAGCTGCTCACCATCGGCGACTATCGCGCGCACTCGGATGCCATAGCCGGACATCGCCTGTCCCAAATCGAAACGGGCGTTCATCCCGCGGACATCTCTTACGTCCTCTTCACGTCCGGCACGACCGGGCGCCCCAAGGGTGTCGTCGCAGAGCATCGCAACGTCGTGCACTTCGTCGGCGCCTTCAACGACGTGTGCGACACGACCGCCGACGACCGTGTTCTCCAGGGTTTCTCGCTCGGCTTCGATGGCTCCGTCGAAGAAATCTGGATGGCGTTCTCCAACGGTGCCACGCTCGTCTGCGGTGAGGCGACGACGCCGCGCTTCGGTGCCGACCTCGCGACCTTCCTCGACGAGAAGAAGATCACGTTTCTTTCGACGGTCCCGACCCTCCTCTCGACCTTGCCGCGCGATATCCCTTCGCTGCGCCAGCTCGTCGTGAGCGGCGAGGCCTGTCACATCGACCTCGTCAATCGCTGGGCTCGCCCCGGCCGCAAGATGCTGAACGTCTACGGTCCCACCGAAGCGACCGTGAACACGACGGCCGCCATCCTCCAGCCGGGCGTGCCGGTTACGATCGGGCGGCCACTGCGCGGCTATGAGATCCATATTCTCGATGCCGACCTGCGTCCCGTACCCAAAGGCGAGAAGGGTGAGCTCTACATCGGCGGGCCTGGCATCTCACGCGGCTACCTCGGCCAGGCGGAGCTGACCGCGCGCAGCTATATCGATTGGATACTGCCCGACGACATGGGCGCGCCGCAGCGCTTGTACAAAGCCGGCGATCTTGTCCGCTGGAATGATGATGGCGAGCTGGAGTTCTTCGGCCGCATCGACAGCCAGGTCAAAATTCGTGGCTTCCGCGTCGAGCTCTCCGAGATCGAGGCTATTCTGCTGGAGCAGCCGGAAATCTCGGCCGCCGTCGTGACGGTGCACGAGGAGAACAACCTCCAGCACCTGGCAGCCTATATCCTGCGCACCGACGATCGCGAGATCGATCGCACGCGCGTATTGACCATCCTGCGTGATCGACTGCCGACCTATATGGTGCCGACCTACCTCGATGTGCTTGAGACATTCCCGAGGCTCGCGAGCGGCAAGGTCAATCGCGCCGAGCTACCGGCGCCGAAGCATCTGCTCGTCAACGAGGACGCCGGAGCCGCCGCGAGCATGACGCCGCTCGAGGCGCGTGTCGCAGGTGTTTGGGTGAAGCAGCTCGGTCTTGGCAGCGTCGGCCCCGACCAGAATTTCTTCTCGGACCTCGGCGGTCATTCGCTCGTGGCTGCCGGTCTCGCCAACGCGCTGCGTGCCGAATTCGGGACGAATGTCCCCGTGCGCGACATCTACAGCTATCCGACTGTTCGGGAACTCGCCGCGCGCCTGGATGAAGCTGCCGCCGTTCGCGCGCCGGCCGACACCGTGAACGCAGCTGCGGCCGCTCTCGTTGCACCGAAGCGCCCCTGGTACACGCCCACGCTTCAGTTCATTTACCTGCTGTCGGTCATGCCCGTTCTGGCATTGCCGGCTGTCTATGTATTGCCTCTCGCGGTCGACGCGCTCCAGCGGCGCGCCTCTGTCGTCGAGCTGGCCATGTTCGTCTTCGGCGTCGCCATCGCAACCTGGGCATCGCTCATCGTCGTGGCCGTCGTTGCCAAGTGGGTCATCATTGGTCGCTACCGGCCGGGCCATTATCCGATGTGGGGCAGCTATTACATCCGCTGGTGGATTGTTTCGCGCCTCCAGCATCTGAGCCACATCTCGGCCTTCGATGGCACGCCGCTCGCGCCGCTCATCTGGCGCCTCATGGGCGCGAAGGTCGGCAAGCGCTGCATTCTGAATGCGTCCTTGATCTATGCCTGGGACTGTGTACGCCTAGGCGATGATGTCAGCATAGGCACGGACACCCAGCTACCGGGCTTCCGCATCGAACGCGGAGAGATGATTATCGGCACCATCAATATCGGCGATCGCTGCTTCGTCGGCTGTCACTCGGTGCTCGGCTTGAATGTCCGCATGGGGGAGGACTCGAAGCTCGACGATCAGTCTCTGCTGCCTGACGGCACCGAGATGCCGAGCAGAGCAGCCTATCGCGGATCACCCGCCGCACCCGCTGAAGTGCTGGTTCCCGCTGGCGCGCCCGTCAAGTTCGGCTTCTTGCGGCTCGCCACTTTCGCGCTTCTTCAGATGGTCCTCGGGCCTGCAACCGTATTGCTTACGCTTGCGCCGCTGGCGATAGGCGCCTGGCTCGCCGCGACACTCGTGATCAGCACCAATGCCTCGGTTTGGGGACCGGCGTTCGTGGCGCTCGTGCCCGCGACCTTCCTTGCCTTTGCGATCTGGGCCGCGGTCTGCAAGCGCATTGTTCATCCGCGCCCGCGCATCGGCGTTTTCCAGATCTACTCTTGGAAGTATCTGCAGCACTGGCTTGCGGGCCTCGTGATGCAGGTCGTCAAGACCATCGGCCGTCCCGTCTTCACGACCGTCTATCTTCCGTCCTGGATGCGCCTTCTCGGCGCGCGGCTCGGCCGTCACACGGAAATGTCGACCGTATGGCGCATCGACCCCGACATGGTGACCGCAGGCGACGGCGTCTTCTTCGCCGATGGCTGCCTGATTGGAAGCTCGCGTTCGTATCTCGGCCGCTTCACTGTCGCGCGCAATGAGATCGGCCATGGATCTTTCATCGGCAACAGCGCCATCCTTCCTTCCGGATCCAGGGTCGGAAACAACTGCCTTCTCGGCGTTCTTTCTGCGCCGCCCAAGGCCGGATCGCGCATCCCCGACAACACCGATTGGCTCGGTTCACCGGGCTTCCGCTTGCCAAATCGCCAGAAGGTGGGTGGGTTCGACGCGCGCGTCACGTACACACCCTCGATCGGCCTCTACATTCAGAGGGCCCTGATCGACAGCTTGCGCGTGCTCATCCCAGGATACGTGCTTGGCGGCATCGGTATCGTTTCACTTCTCACGATCCTCGCCGTCTACGAGGCGTATGGGGCCAGCGGGGCCTACACGGCCATGCTGCTGCTGACCTGGTGCGCCGTTATCACGTGCCTCAGCACGGTGATCGGCATGAAGTGGCTCATCATGGGGCGCTTCCGCCCGGTGATCGTGCCGTTGTGGAGCCGGTACGTGTGGTGGAACGAAATGGTCAACGGGCTCTATGAGAGCCTGATGGCGCCGCTCGTCACGAACTTCTTTGGAACGCCGGTGGCACCTGTTCTGCTGAGAACGCTCGGTTGCAAGGTCGGCAAGTACTGCTACATCGAATCCGCACTCTACTCCGAGTTCGACCTCATCGAGATCGGCGATCACGTCGCGCTGAACGCAGGTGCGATCGTGCAGAACCACCTCTTCGAGGATCGCGTGATGAAATCATCGACGCTTCGTATTGCCGACGGCAGCACAGTCGGCAACATGAGCGTCGTCCTCTACGACACGGTCATGGAGCAGAACGCGGTGCTCCGTCCCCTCTCGCTGCTCATGAAGGGCGAGAGAATGCCGGCGGGCCGTCAGTGGCAGGGAAGCCCGACCATCGAAGTGTGAGGAGGGCTGCGGCCTTCCTCTCCATCTCAGGCGCCACTTCACTTTCCCGGGCCAGCGCCCCTATAGTCCCACATCCGGCCGCGCGCTCCTGAACGGGCGCGCGCGGCGCATGAGCGCGCGCCGAGCTTGTGGTCCATGATGGGAAATTCATCGGAAAAGATCGTCATATGCGGCGCCGGATTGGCGGGCATATCCGCGGCCTACTACCTGGTCATGGAGCACGGCCAGCAGAATGTGGTCCTCCTCGAGCAAGGCAATCCCCTCTCGCTGACCTCGGACAAATCGACGGAAGCCTACCGCAATTGGTGGCCCGGCCCCGACCGGGCGATGACCACATTCATGAACCGCAGCATCGATCTGATGGAGGACATCGCGCGCGCGACGGACAACCGCATCAACATGAACCGTCGCGGCTACCTCTTCGCAACAGCCGACAAAAGCAAAATACCATTCCTCCAATCGGCGGCAGCTCTTGCCGAGGCTCGTGGTGGCGGTCCGGTGCGGCTCCATGAGAAAGCATCGAGCGCCTATACGCCCTCCCCCGAGCACGGCTTCGCCGTTCCGCTGACGGGCGCCGATGTCATCACCGACAACAGGCTCATCCGGCGGGAGTTCCCCTTTCTTGCGCCCGAGACGGTCGCGGTCGTGCACGCGCGGCGCGCCGGCTGGCTGAGTGCCCAGCAACTCGGCATGGTCATGCTCGAAGCTATCCGGGAGCGCGGCGTTAAGCTGCTGCGCGGCCGGCTTGTCGGCGTCGATACGGCCGGCGGACGCGCTCGCTCCGTTCAAGTCGAACAACATGGCGAGCGACTTTCCGTGGAGGCAAGCCACCTCGTGCTCGCAGCGGGCCCCATGCTGAAGGAGGCGGCTCGCTTGATAGGTGTCGATCTCCCGATCAGCGCCGAACGCCACTTCAAGGTCAGTTTTCCCGACCCGCTCGGCGCCATGCGGCCGGCCCCCATGTTGATCTGGCTCGATGAGCAGCGTCTGCCATGGAGTGATGATGAGCGTGCCGCGCTCGCCGATGACGACGAAACGCGCTGGCTGACGGGAACATTTCCCTGGGGCGTACACGGGCGGCCGGAGGGCAGCGGCACGCATTCGTCTTTCGTCGTACTCTTCAACTACGATCATGCCTCCGGAGACCCGGTTTTCCCCTTACCCGAGCCGTCGCACTACGCCGAGATCGCACTGCGCGGCATGGCCACCATGGTGCCGGGACTAAAGGCCTACTTCGAGAGGGCCGTCCGGCCCTTCGTAGATGGCGGCTACTACATCAGGACACGCGAGAACCGGCCGCTTATAGGGCCTCTGCCGGTGGATGGCGCTTATGTAACGGGTGCCTTTTCGGGCTTCGGCGTGATGGCCGCGTGCGCCGGCGGCGAGCTTATCGCACGACACGTCACACAAACCGCACTGCCCGACTATGCGCCGGCCTTTACCCTCACGCGCTACGAGGATGCGGATTACAGCGCGTTGCTGGATAAGTGGGGCGACGACGGCCAGCTTTGACAAGCGGCCCTACGACCCTTGCCGATGCACCGAGAGCGCCTTCACGCTTGACGCCGCACGAGAGGCCTGCTGTAGAAGCAGAGCGCTATGAATTTTTGTGGGTGCCGTTCGCGCCCACACTTGGAGGTCGCCTAGTGCTCGCATCAATCCTCGTGCCGCAGCGTCCGACATATCGCCGTTCCGCAATCTCGTATGTCGGCAACGCCCCGTGATGGATCAAGCCACCGCAATCGAGACGCAAAGCCTGATCAAAGATTTCAAGGGCTTTCGCGCTGTAGACAACGTTAACCTCAAGGTCCGGCGGGGGAGCATCCATGCCCTGATCGGTCCGAATGGGGCGGGCAAGACGACCTGCTTCAATCTCATCACCAAGTTCCTGCAGCCGACCTCGGGCCGTATTTTCCTCAACGGTCAGGATATCACCCGCCTGGCGCCTGCCAGCGTGGCGCGGCTGGGCCTCGTTCGATCGTTCCAGATATCCGCCACCTTTCCGCACCTGACGCTCCTCGAAAACGTACGCATTGCGTTGCAGCGCCAGCTCGGCACATCGTTCCATTTCTGGCGCTCCGAGACGACGCTCGATCAGCTCAACGATCGCGCCATGGAAATCCTGCAGGACGTCGGCCTCGCGGGGTCGGAGTCCTTGGTCGCGGCTGAGCTCCCCTATGGACGCAAGCGCGTGCTGGAAATCGCGACGACCCTGGCGCTAGGGCCAGAGGTCATGTTGCTGGACGAGCCGATGGCCGGCATGGGACGCGAGGATATCGGGCGCATCTCGCAGCTGATCCGCAAGGTCGCGAAATCACGCACCGTTCTCATGGTCGAGCATAATCTCTCGGTGGTTGCGGATCTCTCCGACGCGATCACCGTTCTCGCGCGCGGCCGCGTCATCGCCGAAGGGCCCTACGCAACCGTGTCGCAGAACCCTCAGGTAATCGAGGCCTACATGGGAACGACCGACGCAGATTCGCCGGCACTTCGAGGTGCCCATGGCTGAGACCGGTCCGCTGCTCGACGTCCGCGATCTTCATGCCTGGTACGGTGAGAGCCACGTCCTGCACGGCATGACATTCTCCGTCCGCAAGGGCGAGGTGGTGACGCTGCTCGGCCGCAACGGCGTCGGCAAGACCACGACGATGCGCGCCGTAATGGGCATCGTCCAGAAGCGCACCGGATCGGTGCGCTATGGCGGAACCGAAATGATCGACCTTCCATCGAATGCCATTGCACGCCTCGGCATCGGCTATTGCCCCGAGGAGCGGGGCATCTTCTCCAGCCTGAATGTCACGGAGAATCTCCTGCTGCCGCCTGCCGTCAAATCTGGCGGTATGTCGCTCGATGAGGTGCACAAGCTTTTTCCGCAGCTCAAGGAGCGCGCGCGCAGCCAGGGCACAAAGCTCTCAGGCGGCGAGCAGCAGATGCTGGCCATCGCGCGCATCCTGCGCACGGGCGCGGAGCTGCTGCTTCTGGACGAGCCGACCGAAGGACTGGCTCCGGTCATCGTTCAGCAGATCGGCGCCGTCATTCGCGATCTGAAGCAGCGCGGTCTCACCGTGCTCCTCGTGGAGCAGAACCTTCACTTCGCGGCAACCGTCGCGGATCGCCACTATGTGGTCGAGCACGGCACCGTCGTCGACGAATTCGAAAACAGGGATCTTGCGGCCAACCGCGAGCGTCTTGAAGCGCATCTTGGTGTGTGAATAAACGAAAGAATGGAGAGAAGCATGCGTTGGAAGGCTTTGGCAGTCTCGGCAGTGACGGCGTTCGCCGCGCCGGCCGCAATGGCGCAGATCAGTGACGGCGTCATCAAGATCGGCGTCATGAACGACCAGTCCGGCCTCTATGCGGACCTCTCGGGCCAAGGCTCGGTGTGGGCGGCGCGCAAGGCGGTCGAGGACTACTGCAAGACCGCGAAGTGCGAAAAGATCGAGATTGTCTTCGCCGATCACCAGAACAAGCCGGACGTGGGCTCGACCACGGTCCGCCAGTGGTTCGACGTCGACAAGGTCGATGCCGTGGTCGACGTTCCGACCTCGTCGGTCGCGCTTGCAGTGCACAACATCACCAAAGAAAAGAACAAGGTCATGCTCAATTCCGGCGCTGCGTCGTCGGATCTGACAGGCAAGGCCTGCTCGCCGAACACAGTCCATTGGACGTATGATACGTGGGCCCTCGCCAATGGCACGGGCAACGCGATCGTCAAGACCGGCGGCGACACGTGGTTCTTCCTGACGGCCGACTATGCGTTCGGTCATGCACTCGAGCGCGATACCGCAGCAGTGGTCGAGAAGAGCGGCGGCAAGGTCGTCGGTAAGGTCCGCCATCCCTTCCCGGGCCAGGACTTCTCCTCGTTCCTGCTTCAGGCACAGCAGTCCAAGGCCAAGATCATCGGCCTCGCCAATGCGGGCGGCGATACGACCAACTCCATCAAGCAGGCCGCCGAATTCGGCATCGTGCAGGCCGGACAAAAGCTTGCTGGTCTTCTCGTCTTCATCACCGACGTGCACGCGCTCAGCCTGCAGACGGCTCAGGGCCTGATCCTCACGGAAGCCTGGTACTGGGATCAGACGGATGCCAACCGCGCTTTCGCGGCCGAGTTCGAGAAAGCCAACAAGGGCAACAAGCCGACGATGGTGCAGGCCGGCGTGTACTCCGCCGTCTTCCACTATCTCAAGGCCGTGCATGAGCTGAAGTCCGATGCCGATGGCGCCGCCGTCGTTGCGAAGATGAAGTCGATGCCGACGGACGACGCGCTCTTCGGCAAGGGCGAGATCCGCGCCGACGGGCGCAAGATCCATCCCATGTATCTCTTCGAGGTGAAGTCGCCGAAGGAGAGCAAGGGCGCTTGGGACTACTACACGCTCCGCGCAACGATCCCCGCCGATCAGGCCTTCCGCCCGATCGATCAGGGTGATTGCCCGCTCGTGAAGAAGTAAAGGCTATCGGGCGAGGCGGCACGTGGGTGCCGCCTCGTTTGTCTCGGGGCGGGAAGGGCGCATGTTCGACTTTATTTTCCAGTTCCTCGGAGTGTCGTCCCAGGCGCTGTTCGGCCAGCTTCTGATCGGCCTCATCAACGGGGCCTTCTACGCACTGCTGAGCCTCGGGCTTGCCGTTATCTTCGGTATGCTCAACGTCATCAATTTCACGCACGGCGCCCAGTACATGATGGGCGCGTTCGGCGCGTGGATGCTGTTGCACTACCTCGGCATCCCCTACTGGGGCGCCCTTATCCTCGTTCCGATCATCATCGGCGCATTCGGCATTCTGCTCGAGCGCCTGATGCTCTCGCGACTATATCACCTCGATCATCTCTACGGCCTGCTGCTGACGTTCGGACTGGCCCTCATTCTCGAAGGCCTCTTCCGCAAGCAGTACGGCTCGTCCGGCCTGCCCTACAACAACCCGCTGCCCGGCGGCATCCATCTCGGCTTCATGTTCCTGCCCTGGTACCGGGCCTGGGTCATCCTTATCTCCGTCGTCGTATGCCTCGCGACGTGGTTCATGATCGAGAAGACGAAGCTCGGCAGCTATCTGCGCGCGGCGACCGAGAACCCGACGCTCGTGCGCGCCTTCGGCATCAACGTGCCGCGCATGATGACGCTCACCTATGGTTTCGGCGTCGGGCTCGCTGCACTCGCCGGCGTTCTCGCTGCGCCGATCTACTCGGTGAACCCGATCATGGGCTCGAACCTCATCATCGTCGTCTTTGCCGTGGTGGTGATCGGCGGCATGGGTTCGATCATGGGGTCCATACTCACGGGTTTCGGCCTCGGCGTGATCGAGGGCCTCACGAAGGTCTTCTATCCGGAAGCTTCCAACACCGTGATCTTCATCATCATGGCCATTGTGCTGTTGATCAGGCCAGCAGGCCTTTTCGGTACGCCTCGCTGAGATTGCGCACATGAAAAACTACGACATGCCAATCTTCGCGGCGCTGATCCTCCTGCTGATCCTGGCACCGATGGCAATCTATCCCGTCTTCCTGATGAAGGTGCTGTGCTTCGCGCTCTTCGCGCTCGCCTTCAACCTGCTCATCGGCTACGTCGGCTTACTGTCCTTCGGGCACGCCATGTTCTTCGGCTTCTCGGCCTATATCTCGGCCTACACGGTCAAGGCATGGGGCTGGCCGACGGAAGTAGGCATTATCGCGGGAACAGCCGTTGCAGCGCTTCTCGGCCTCGTCGCCGGCGCGCTCGCCATCCGCCGCCAGGGCATCTATTTCGCCATGGTCACGCTGGCGCTCGCGCAGATGGTCTTCTTCTTCTGCCTCCAGGCCCCGTTCACCGGCGGCGAGGATGGCATTCAGGCCGTGCCGCGCAGGCCGTTGCTCGGCTTCATCGATATCTCGAGCGACCTGAACTTCTACTACGTCGTGCTCGCGATCTTCGCGGCCGGCTTCCTGATCATCTACCGCACCATCCATTCGCCGTTCGGGCAGGTGCTCAAGGCCATTCGCGAGAATGAAGCGCGCGCCATTTCGCTCGGCTATCACGTCGATCAATACAAGCTGCTCGCGTTCGTTCTCTCGGCCACGCTGACCGGCCTTGCCGGCTCGACGAAAGCCATCGTGTTCCAGCTCGCCTCGCTCACGGACGTCGCATGGCAGATGTCGGGTGAGGCCGTACTGATGACGCTCGTTGGGGGCATGGGAACGGTGTTCGGCCCCATCGTCGGCGCCGCCATCATCATCACCATGCAGAACTATCTCGCCGGCTTTGGCGAGTGGGTGCTCGTCATTCAGGGCGTCATCTTCGTCATCACGGTGCTGCTCTTCCGGCGCGGTGTCGTCGGCGAGATCGCACTCGCGACGCGGCTGACGCGGCGGAGCGAACCCAAAGCCTGAGTACACTCCGATCAAATAGAAAGCGCCGGCCAGTGACTTCGGTCCGTGGCCTGCGCGCTTTTCGCTTGGTCCTCAGGCCGGCTGATAGCCGAGCACGGCTTTGATCTCGAGGAACTCCTCGAAACCGTACTTGCCCCACTCGCGGCCATTGCCGGACTGCTTGTAGCCGCCGAACGGCGCGCTCATGTCTCCAGGCGCGCCATTCAGGTTCACCTGACCAGCGCGGAGCTGCGAGGCAATTTTCCGCGCGTGGCCGAGATCGCCCGACTGAACGTACCCGGCGAGCCCGTAGACCGTATCGTTGGCCAGCTCGACGACCTGCTCCTCGCTCTCATAGGGCAGAATCGAGATCACCGGGCCGAAGATTTCTTCACGTGACACGCGCATATCGGGCTTCACATCGGCGAATACAGTGGGACGCACGTAGTACCCGCGATTGAGGCTCTCGGGGCGCCCCGTACCGCCGGTTACCAGCGTCGCGCCTTCATCGATACCAGCCTGGATGAGCCCCTGGATCTTGTTGAACTGGACCTCGCTGACGACCGGGCCGAGCACGGTGTCCTTCGCTGTCGGATCGCCGACCTTGAGCCCTTCCGCCGTCGTTTTGGCGACTGCGACGGCCTGACTCTGCAACTCGCGCGGGACAAACATGCGCGTCGGCGCATTGCACGACTGGCCACTGTTGTTGAAGCAGTGCTGCACGCCGGCACGAACGGCTTTCTCGAGGTCAGCATCCCTGAGGATGATGTTCGCCGACTTGCCGCCGAGCTCCTGATGCACGCGCTTGACCGTGTCGGCCGCAGCTTTGGCGACCGCGATCCCCGCACGCGTCGAGCCGGTGAACGAGACGCAATCCACCTCAGGATGCGATGCGATCGCCTGACCGACGCTCGGCCCATCGCCGTTGACGAGATTGAACACGCCCTTCGGCACGCCGGCAGCGTCGCATACCTCGGCGAACAGGATGGCATTGAGCGGCGCAATCTCGCTCGGCTTCAACACCATCGTGCATCCGGCCGCGATCGCGGGCGCTACCTTGCACATGATCTGATTGATCGGCCAGTTCCACGGCGTGATGAAGCCGCAAACGCCAATGGCCTCGCGCGCGATGAGCGTCCGACCCTGCAGCTGCTCGAACTCGTAGTCCTTGAGCACGGCGATCATTTGCGTCAGATGCGCAACGCCGATCGCGGCCTGCGCACGCGTTGCGAGGGTGATCGGCGCCCCCATCTCCGAGGAGATCGCCTTGGCCACATCGTCGTAGCGCGACTTGTAGACCTCGAGAATACGTTCGAGCAGCGCAATGCGCTCTTCCTTGCTCGTTTGCGAAAAGCTCGCGAACGCCTTGCGCGCCGCCTTCACGGCCCGGTCGACATCCTTCGCCGTGCCCATGCTGATCTTCGCGATGGGCTCTTCTGTCGCGGGATTGATCACATCGAGCGTGGCCGGCACGAGCGGATCGACCCAGGCGCCATCGATGTAGAATTTGAGAGTGTTACTCATCTTGTTTCTCCCTTGCTGGGTACGCGGCCGAACGCACACCATCGGTGGTTCGGTAGCAGCGTTCTCGTACCTCCAGATTGCCCGAGATCTGAGGCCGCCTCATGTCCGGGCAGACCCTATCGTTATATCTAATCGGATATAGAGCGGAAAGCTCCGTTCGCCGTCTGTCATACGCGCGTCGCGCGACTCTGGTGGGCAGTAGGCTAGATTGCGCATCAGCGAGCCAGGTATGTCTGCCTTCGTTACAATCGCTCTAGTGTTCGTTCTGATGGCCACGGCCATCCATCTCGTGTCCATCGCTCTTGCGGCCCTGCGCTGCAGACGATCAAGAACGCAGGCCCCGCCGCAAGAAATCAGCGTCCCCATCACGCTGGTCCGCACCATTCGCGACATCGATGCGCTGGAAGAGCAGACACTGCGCTCCACCTTCAGCCTGTCCTACCCCGCGTTCGAAGTGCTCTTCTGTGCAGGCTCCGAGAGCCATCCCGCCGTTGCGAGCGTCCGGCGCCTCATGGCCGCCTATCCGCACGTGCGCGCACGCCTGCTGATCGGCGATGATCAGATCAGCGCCAATCCCAAACTCAACAACATGGTCAAGGGCTGGCGCGAGGCACAACACGACTGGATCGTGTTCGCGGACAGCAATCTCATGCTGCCGCCGGACTATCTCCAGCGCGTTCTGTCGGTTTGGACAGCCGACACCGGCGCCGTCTGCGCGCCGCCCATCGGCAGCCAGCCTTCCGGCCTGTGGTCCGACGTAGAAGCTGCCTTTCTCAACACATATCAGGCGCGATGGCAGTACGCGGCCGACAGCATCGGACTTGCCTTCGCGCAGGGAAAAACCATGCTGTTCCGGCGCGAGCAGCTCGAGAGCCTGGGCGGCATCGCGGCACTCTCCACGGAGCTCGCCGAGGATGCGGCCGTTACCAAAGTCGTTCGCAATGGCGGTTTCCGCGTCCGACTTGCCGGGCCCTCCTTCTTTCAGCCGCTCGGCCGCCGGTCAGCCGCGCACGTCCTTGCGCGCCAGCTGCGGTGGGCGCAGCTTCGCCGCCTGACATTCCCCGGCTGGTTTGCACTCGAGCCGCTGACGGGTAGCCTCGTTCCTTTCATTGCCGCGGCCATGGCGGCACCAGCTTTGGACATCCCCGCGGAGCTGGTCGTCGCCGGGTTGGCGATGCTTTGGTTCGGCGCCGAGGCCGCCCTCGCCCGCATCGGCGGGTGGCACCTGTCCTGGCGCTCCCCCTTTGCCTGGCTCCTGCGGGACCTACTGATCCCGGTGATCTGGCTGCGCGCCTGGACGGCCGACACCTACGAATGGCGGGGCAACCGCGTTGCGCGCCAGCAGGACGGCTCCATCAGCATGACGACGGAAAGTGCCGTAGGGCTGCACTGAAGCGCGCCGCCTGCTGTCATCCGACTGATATGCGAATCCCCTAGATAGCCCCCATGCAATACGCCAATCCAGATAACCCGCCAGAGCGATCAAACGACACGAAGTACCGCGCCGTATTCATTTCCGACATTCACCTCGGCACGCGTACATCACAGGCTTACGCCCTCCTGGAATTCCTCCGCACGGTCGAGGCCGACACCTTCTATCTCGTGGGCGACATCGTCGATTTCTGGAAGGTCCGGCGTGGACCGCATTGGCCCCAGGCGCACAACGACGTGCTCCAGAAGCTCCTGCGCAAAGTGCGCAAGGGCTCGCGCATCGTCTTCATTCCGGGGAACCATGACGAGGGCCTTCGCGACTTCTGCGGGATGCACTTCGGCGGCATCGAGATCCACCGGAACTGCATTCACCTGACGGCAGCAGGGCGGCAATACCTCGTCATGCACGGCGATGAGTTCGACATCGTCGTGCGCAATGCCAAGTGGCTCGCCTTCCTCGGCGACCGCGGCTACGAGACGGCGCTTTGGCTGAACAATCCGCTGAACTGGGTGCGCCGCCATCTGGGTCTCGGATACTGGTCGTTCTCGGCGTACCTCAAGAACCGCGTCAAGAAGGCCGTAGCCTTCATCGGGGCGTACGAGGAAGCCGTCGCCGGCGAAGCACGCCGACACGGCACGCACGGCATTATCTGCGGCCACATCCACCACGCCGCCGACCGCCTCATCGGCGATGTCCACTACATGAACTGCGGCGACTGGGTGGAGAGCTGCACGGCCATCGTGGAGACGCACGCAGGCGAGCTGCGCCTCGTCCGGTGGAACGCCGCCTCCGCTTGGAGCCCGGCCAACGCTCTCCCCGAGCCGACCTACGCCTTGAGCTGAACGCTCGGCACGCAATCCCGATTGACGAGTCTGCGGCGGCGGGTCCAACTATCCGAACGGCTGGGTCCAATGCAAACGCCGCAATAAAAGCGCTCCACGGGAGGAGAAGCATGATCACGCGTACCATCACCACGTTCACACTGCTGGCCATTGCCGGTGCGCTCATGCCGGCGCAGGCACAGGCGCCAAGCGGCAAGGTGACCGTGCTCACCTCTTTCTCGAAGGACGTGACCGATCCATTCAAAAAGGCATTCGAGGCCGCCCACCCCGGCACAACCGTCGAAATCCAGAACCGCAACACCAATGCCGGCGTGAAGCTGCTCGAAGAGACGCGCAGTGCAAACCAGGTCGATATCTTCTGGGCCTCGGCGCCCGACGCCTTCGAAGTGCTGAAGAACAAGAAGCTGCTCAGTGTCTACAAGCCCAAGTCAACAGGCATTCCCGAGAAGGTCGGGGCGTATCCCATCAATGATCCGGACGGCTACTACTCGGGCTTTGCCGCCTCCGGCTACGGCATCATGTGGAACGAGCGCTACACCAAGGCCAACAAACTTCCCGATCCGAAGGAATGGCAGGATCTCGCCAAGCCCGTGTACTTCGATCACGTTTCGATCGCCGCTCCCTCGCGCTCCGGCACCACGCATCTGACGCTCGAGACCATTCTGCAGGGTGAAGGCTGGGAGAAGGGCTGGCGCACGATCAAGGAATGGAGCGGTAATCTCCGCAACGTCACCGAGCGTTCGTTCGGCGTCCCGGATGCGGTGAACTCCGGACAGGTCGGCTTCGGCATCGTGATCGACTTCTTCGCTTTCTCGGCACAGGGCGCGGGCTTCCCGGTCAAGTTCGTCTACCCGAGCGTGACGACGATCGTCCCGGCGAACGTCGGCATTGTCGCGAACCCGCCGAACAAGGCGGCTGCCGAGGCTTACGTCGAGTTCCTGCTCTCGCCGGCCGGCCAGGAAGTTCTGCTTGAGAAGACTATCCGGCGCCTGCCCGTGCGCCCCGACACCTACAGCAAGGCTCCTGCGGACTACCCCAATCCGTTCAAGGATCCCTCGCTCGGCGGCAAAGTCACGTTCGATTCGAACGTTTCGAGTGCGCGCACGGCCGCGGTCGACACGCTCTACGACCAGCTCGTCACCTTCCAACTCGATGGTCTCAAGGCCGCAACAAAAGCCATCCACGCCGCCGAAGCCGCTCTCGCCAAGAAAGATAATCCGGCAGGTCGCAAACTCGTCACCGAGGCCCGCGACCTCGTTGCGAAGATGCCCATTACGGCTGAACAGGCGGCGTCCGCGGAGATCAATGCGGCGTTCTCCGGTGGTAAGCAGAAGACGGCGCGACAGGCCGAGCTGGAGCAGCAATGGGCCTCGGGCGCAAAGGCCGCCTATGCCGAGGCAGAATCCAAAGCCAACGAAGCAGCCAAGCTGGCGCGGTAATACCGGTCGCGGTGTCGGAATCGCACGCGGAGGGTGGCTCGCTTCCCTCCGCCGAAGTCCGATGTGGGGGCAGCAATGGCAACCATGAGCGAAGCGTCACCAATCACGGCCCGGCGTTCGGCCGTCGCGGCGGGGCCGATGGCGCTCGCAATCCTGATCGCGCTGTTCCTCGCGCTGTTTCTCGTCATTCCAGTCGGCACCGTCATCTATGTCGCCTTCACGGAGAAGGGCAGCGGCGCATTCACGCTCGTGAACTTCTACGACTTCGCGCGCACGGACCTCTTCATCACGTCATTCTGGAACTCGATGTACGTCGCCACCATGACGGTGGTGCTCGCATCGATGTTCGCGCTGCCACTCGCCTACCTCACCACACGCTTCGAGTTCCGCGGCTCCGGCGTCGTCCAGATGCTGGGCTTCATCCCGCTCATCATGCCGCCCTTCGCCGGTGCTGTCGCGATGCAGCTCATATTCGGGCGCAACGGCACGGTGAACCTCCTGCTGGACGACTGGTTCGGCTTCAAGATCCCCTTCATGGAAGGCCTCAACGGCGTGATCTTCGCGCAGGCCGTCCACTACTTCCCGTTCATCCTCATCAATCTCTCGGCAGCACTGCGCAACATCGACCGATCGATGGAGGAAGCCGCGCAGAACCTCGGCTGCCAGGGCTTCCGGCTGTTCCGCCGCATTGTCTTCCCGCTTGCCATGCCGGGCTACATCGCCGGCGCCAGCCTCGTCTTCGTGAAAGTCTTCGATGATCTCGCGACGCCACTGCTGCTGAATGTCAAGGACATGCTGGCGCCGCAAGCCTATCTGCGCATCACGTCGATCGGCCTCGCCGATCCCATGGGCTACGTGATCGCCGTGGTGCTCATCGTCGCATCAGTGCTTGCGATGGGTGCATCGGCCTGGGTCATGAAGGGCCGCGACTACGCGACCGTACAGCGTGGCGGCGGCGGGCTCGCGCAACGGCCGCTCGGGCGCGGACAGGCCGTTGCCGCCTATGCGGTCGTCGGGTTGATCCTGTTCCTCGTGCTGGCGCCGCACATCGGTCTGTTCCTGCTCTCCATCGCGACGGTGTGGTCGTTCAGCCCTCTGCCCGATGCCTTCACGTTCGCGCACTACGAACGCGTGTTCGCGGAATCGAGCATCTTCATCAAGAACACGCTGCTCTATGCGACACTCGCCGGTATCATCGATGTCGTGCTCGGTGTCGCAATTGCCTATCTCGTGTTGCGGACGCGGCTGCCGGCGCGCCACTGGCTCGACTGGACGGCATCGGCGGCGCTGGCCATTCCCGGCGTCGTGCTCGGCATCGGCTATCTGCGCACGTTCTTCGGCATCAAGATGCCGGATGGCACCTCACTCGCCTCCTTCTGGATCATCATCGTCCTGGCGCTCGCGATCCGACGCCTGCCTTATGCGCTACGCGCCTGCTATGCCGCGCTCCAGCAGATATCCGCATCGCTGGAAGAGGCTGCCGAAAATCTCGGCGCCAACAAGCAGCGGACCGTGCGGCGCGTCGTGCTGCCGCTCATGATGGGCGGCATGCTGGCCGGCTTCGTGACGAGCTTCGCAACGGCAGCTGTCGAACTCTCGGCGACGCTGATGCTCGTGCAGAGCACGTCCGACGCGCCACTCGCCTATGGTCTCTATGTCTTCATGCAATCGCCGGCGGGGCGTGGCGCCGGCGCCGCGCTCGGCATAATCGCGGTCATACTCGTCGCCGTCTGCTCGCTCATCTCGAACTGGATCATCGAGCGCAACCAGCACCTGCGCAACACGCGCACCTGAGGAACGGAAGCGGCAATGTCAGCGAGCCATGGTGTCGGGATCGAAATCCGCAATGTCAATCTCTCCTATGGTGCCAACCACATCCTGAAGAACGTCAGCCTGTCGATCCGACCGGGTGAGTTCTTCGCCTTTCTCGGCCCCTCCGGCTGCGGGAAGACGACGCTGCTGCGCCTTATCGCGGGCTTCAATCAAGCCGACAGCGGGGTCGTGCTTCTGGATGGCGCCGATATCTCTCAGCTCCCACCCTGGCGGCGCGATGTCGGCATGGTGTTTCAAAGCTACGCGCTGTGGCCGCACATGACGGTTGCCCGCAATGTCGCGTTCGGCCTCGAAGAGCGCCGCCTCGGGCGCGCAGAGATTGCCGAGAAGGTCAGCGCGGCCCTCGCCCTTGTGGGCCTCGAAGCCTTCGGTGATCGCTATCCCTCGCAGCTTTCCGGCGGCCAGCAGCAGCGTGTCGCACTCGCCCGCACGATCGCCGTCGAACCCAAAGTGCTGCTCCTCGACGAGCCGCTCTCCAATCTCGACGCGAAGATGCGCGTGCAGGTCCGGCGCGAGTTGCGCGACCTTCAGCAGCGCTTGGGCTTGACCACCATCTTCGTGACGCATGATCAGGAGGAAGCCAATTCGATCTGCGATCGCATCGCCGTGCTCAACGACGGCGTCGTCCAGCAGGTTGGCACGCCCATGGAGCTTTACCAGCACCCGGCCAACCTCTTCGTCGCCGGCTTCATCGGTACGGCGAACATCCTGGCGGGCCGTGTCGTCGCGACCGGCAACGAACGCGCGTTCCAGATCAAGGACGGTGTCGCATTGCCGCTAGGCGCCGACCCGGCCGTGCCGAAGGATGCAAGGATCGTGTTCCGCCCCCAGCACGCAACGCTGGAGCCCCCCAGCGCACGCGGCCTCGCGGGAACCATTGCGCACCGCGAGTTTCTCGGTGCGATGGTCCGCTATGGCGTCGACATCGCCGGTTCCGAGATCCTGGTCGAGGCGGCCTTCTCGTCGACAACCAATCTGCGGGAGGTCGGGAGCCCGGTGTCCGTCATCATCGACATCGATCGCGCCCAACTGCTCGGCAGCTAGGAGCCTCAACGCGCACGATGCAGATCGGAAAGCCTGACCGACGGCCACAATAAGCAATTGGCGGACAGGATGGGAGAAAGTTCGAACTCCCGCCCGAGGGGCCAGGGAGCAAGGCGACCCGCGGCAAGCGCCGCGCCCCCGCGGAGCGCCCATCGGCGCGTGAGCGAAATAGTGGCGGACAGGGAGGGATTCGAACCCCCGGTGGGCGTGAACCCACGGCGGTTTTCAAGACCGCTGCCTTAAACCACTCGGCCACCTGTCCGTCGGCGCGCACTCTAGTCGAACTGCCGCGCTCAGGGAAACACCGATCGCGACGACACCGCCAATGTGCGGATGACGCGCAGACGATCGGTATCAGAACTCAGTTGTGGTCATCGGGAAGAATGGGGACAGGGTAGATGTCGACGCCCTCTTCCTTCAGCTCGGCCACTTCCTCGGGCGTCGCTTCGCCATGGATGCCGCGCGCGGGCTGCTCCTCGTTGTGAATACGCCGCGCCTCCTCGGCAAAGCGTGGGCCGACGTAATCCGACTTGGACAGCATCTCGTCGCGCAACTGGCGCATCTGATTGAGCAGCTTGCGCTGCTCGCCATTGAGCATGTGCTGGGGCTCGCGGGCCGGAGCGGGCGGCGGCGCTGCGGGCGCCTCGACGGGGACGGCAGCCTTGCGGCTCCTCGAACGCGAGACGCGCGGCGACATGATCGCCTTCTTGACCTCGGCCGTGCCACAAAGCGGGCACGTCACCTGCTTGCGCTTGAGCTGGGCATCGTAGCCCTTGCTCGAGCTGAACCACGCCTCGAACGTGTGCCCCTCGGCGCAATTGAGTTGGTAGCGGATCATCATCACCTCTCGAGCCCGATCCGGCAGCACCTTCTGCGCTACTCGCCCCGGCCACGTACTGAACTTTGGGGCGCAAGCGGTCCTCCGCGCGCCAGCCGACCTGATGGTCATAGAAGAACACCAGTTTCCGTCAAGAGTGGACCTATATCGCATCAATTCCTGGGAGCGTGGTTTACGATCCCATAAATGAGCCGCGTCCAGGAAAGTGCCGCAAAATCGGCCGAAACGGGTTCAAAATTTACGCAGTTCCCCTTGCCGCTCGGGCTCCAAATCGCTAAGTGACGGCAGCGCTTTGCAGGGCGGCATCGTGATTCCGCACGGCCGCGATGGGCGCGTCGACCCCAAGGGGGACTGTCATGGGCTACAAGGTCGCCATCATTGGTGCCACCGGCAATGTCGGCCGGGAAATGCTGAACGTGCTTGCCGAGCGGGAATTCCCGGTCGACGAGATTTACGCACTCGCTTCGCGCCGCTCGGTCGGCGTCGAGGTTTCGTTCGGCGAGAAGACGCTCAAATGCCAGGATCTCGAGAGTTTCGACTTCTCGAAGGTCGATTTCGCGCTCATGTCGGCAGGCGGAGCCGTATCGAAGGAATGGAGCCCGCGCATCGGCGCCACGGGCTGCATCGTCATCGATAATTCATCCGCGTGGCGCTACGACGCCGACGTGCCGCTGATCGTGCCCGAGTGCAATGCGGACGTGCTCGTCGAGTACATGGCGCGCAAAAATCGCAAGAACATCATCGCCAATCCGAACTGCTCGACGGCCCAGATGGTGGTCGCGCTGAAGCCGCTGCACGACGTGGCGCGGATCAAGCGCGTGGTCGTCTCCACGTACCAGTCCGTCTCCGGCGCCGGCAAGGATGCCATGGATGAGCTCTGGGCCCAGACCAAGGGCAAGTACGTCCCCGGCCAGGAAGTGGAGCCGAAGAAGTTCCCGAAGCAGATTGCCTTCAACTGCATTCCTCAAATCGACGTCTTCATGGAGGACGGCTACACGAAAGAGGAATGGAAGATGCTGGCCGAGACGAAGAAGATCCTCGATCCCAAGATCAAGGTGACGGCGACGTGTGTGCGCGTGCCGGTTTTCGTCGGCCACTCGGAGGCGGTCAACATCGAGTTCGAGCGGCTGATGACGGTCGCGGAAGCGCGCTCCATCCTGCGCGAGGCACCGGGCATCATGGTCGTCGACAAGCGTGAGGCCGGCGGCTACGTGACGCCGGTCGAGGCGGCAGGCGAATTCGCGACGTACGTCTCGCGCATCCGCGAGGACGCGACGGTCGAGAACGGCCTCGCCATGTGGATCGTCTCCGACAACCTGCTCAAGGGTGCAGCCCTCAATACCGTGCAGATTGCTGAGACGCTGGTGAACCGGAAACTGCTCGCCAAAGCCGCCTGAATGGTCGCGGCGCCTATTCGCGCCGCCCTGGATTGCCCTCAGGCGTGCGCAGCGAGGCAACGATCAGCCGCAAATCCTCGACGAGGTTTGCGCGCTGCTCAGCGTTGAGCGTTGCCACGATGCGGGCGTCGACGGCTTCGACCTTGGGCCGCGCTGCAGCAAGTATGCGCAAGCCCTCATCGGTCAGCCTGACGGCATAGGCGCGGGCATCCTCGCGAGTGCGCCGGCGCTGAAGAAGCCCCTTCTTGAGCATCCGGCGCACGATATCCGCGAGCGTCGAACGGTCGATCCCGGTCACTTCCACCAAGTCCGTCTGGCTCAGGCCCTCACGCTGGGCTACCGTCAGCAGGACCGCGAATTGGCGCGGCGTCAGGTCGAGCTCGCCCATCTCAGCTGCAAAGATGTCGGCAGCGCATTGGCCGGCCCGATGCAAGAGATGTATCGGCGACCGCACGAGGGCCGCTGGCTCGGCTCCCTCGACGTTTTGGTGCGTTCTATGTTTCATCGTGCGGAATGCCGCCATCCTCATTAACCCCCGATCGGACCTGCCTTCCTCGAACCTCTGCGGCTGGCACTTACATCCGAAGCAGATTGCTCTGCAGAAACAAGCACTGGCACGCCCCCTACCCGCAAGGAGCGGGTGAGGCCCGATGGTCGAATCCATGGCGCGGAATAGAAACAGATCTTCCGGAACAGAGCAAATGTGGACTGCGATCAGTGAACCCCCTTTTTGGTTCAAGGTGCGTCGTCCGCCTTCTCGAGCCCATATCGCTGGATGAGCCCGACCTGCAGCATCGCGAAGATGATCGTGAGCGGCAGAATGCCGAAGACCTTGAAGCTCGCCCAGGTCCCCTCGCTGAAGTTCCGCCACACGATCTCGTTGAGAACGGCCATGGCTAGGAAGAAACCGATCCAGCGATAGGTGAGTTTGCGCCAGCCTTCCTCCGTGAGCCGGAAGGCCTGGCCGAGCAGGAGCTGGAGAAAATTGCGCCCGGTGAGCAGGCCGCCCCCAAGCGCGACCGCGAACAGAACATTCACCATCGTCGGCTTCATCTTGATGAAGCGCGCATCATTCAGCCAGAGCGTTAGCGCACCAAAACCAACGACAAGCACAGTGGTCAGAACCAGGGTTGGAGATATGTGGCCGAGCCAGACCCGCGAGACGATCATCGCGACAACCGTCGCAGCCATGAGAACACCCGTCGCGATGTAGATGTTCGATGCCATGTAGGCGGCAAAGAACAGCAGCAGCGGTGCCAGATCCAGGATCAGCTTGACGAGTTGCTTGCTGTCGGCGGCAGGGGCGGCGTCGGCTTCGCCGTCACGGGGTGCCGGTACGGTCATCATCGACCTCCTGAATCACAATGCGGCGCGCGCACGCGACGCCCGCCAAAGACGAGGCCAGCCAACGTGCGGCCGGCCGGGCTATTGGCTGTTCGACTTGTTCTCGACAGGCACAGGCAGCCGGTGGCGCTGTAGCAGTCGCACCTGCCACCACATGAATAGCCCCGTCAGCGGCATCACGATGAACAGCTTGAACAGAATCCACACATCGACGCCAGTGAAGAGCCGGTTCAGAGCCCAGAATTGCGTATGCTCGAAGCCCAGGCGCACAGCCTCGTTGCACCCAGCCGTGACGAGGAAAAACCACGCGAGATTGGCGGTCAGTTTGTTCCAGCCTTCGTTCGTGTAGTGGAACGTGGTGCCGAAGACGAAGCGGAAGAAGTTGCGATCCGTCTTAAGGCCCCACCAGAGCAGGGCGGCCACAAACGTATTGAAGAGCGTGACCTTGATCTGCACCCACTTCGGGTCGCCGGTGATGATCGTCAGCAGGCCAAACGTGATGCTCACGGCGCCGGCAATGAACGGCATGATTGGCGGGCGCCCGAGGATGCTGAGCGTCGCGATGAGTGCCAGGATCGTCGTCGCGATGAGTGCCCACGTGCCGGCGGCGATGCCCCAGATGCCGTTCACGAGAAACATGGCGACCAGCGGTCCCATCTCCCCGAGGATGTTGACGGTCTGGATCCGGTTGAATGGATAATGCTTCGTCAACCAACCCATGAACCGCTTCCTACCCCTGCTTTCTCGCTTGGCTTGTGCCCCGGGGATGGGGCCACATGCCATCATTGCCGAGATTGATTAACCGACCGCAATAGCCCGCGCAAATTCCTTGGGATCGAACGGCTGGAGATCCTCCGCCGCCTCCCCCACACCGATGGCGTGAACAGGCAAGCCGAAGCGGGCCGATATGGCAACGAGGATGCCCCCCCGAGCCGTTCCGTCGAGCTTCGTCATCACCAGTCCCGTCACCCCCGCCCGATCCTTGAACACTTCGACTTGGGACAGGGCATTTTGCCCAGTCGTCGCGTCGAGCACCAGCAGGACCGTGTGCGGTGCAGAAGGATCGAGCTTGCGCAGCACACGAACGACCTTTTCGAGCTCGTCCATGAGGCCTTGCTTGTTCTGGAGGCGCCCGGCCGTATCGATCAGGAGAACGTCGCTTTGCGCTTCCTGCGCTGCCTTCAGCGCGTCGAAGGCGAGGCCCGCTGCATCCGCACCGACTTTGTGCGCGACGACGGGCGCGCTCGTGCGCTCGCCCCAGATCTTGAGCTGATCGATAGCGGCCGCGCGGAAGGTGTCGCCGGCGGCCATCATGACCGACTGCCCTGCGCGCTTGAACTGCTGCGCGAGCTTGCCGATCGTCGTCGTCTTACCGGCCCCATTGACGCCGACCACGAGGATCACGTGCGGCTTCAGCGCGCCATCGAGCTCAAGCGGCTTGGCTACCGGCACGAGCACGCGCTCGACCTCGTCGGCGAGAACCGTGCGCACATCCTCCTGCGAAATGCCCTTGGCATAGCGCCCGTGGGAGAGCGCGTCCGTTATGCGCGTTGCCGTCTCGACACCGAGATCGGCCTGGAGAAGCACATCCTCGAGATCGTCGAGTGTATCTGCGTCTAGCTTGCTCTTCGTGAAAAGGCCGGTGATGCCTTCCGAGAGCTTCGACGACGTCTTGGTGAGACCGGCCTTGAGACGCGAGAACCAGCCGCCCTTCTGCGCGGGCGCAGGCTCGACCTCTGCCGCCTCAGCGACATCGACATCCGGCGCTTCGGCAACGAGGACTTCCTCTGCTACCGTCTGCTCCACGACTGCCAAGCGCGCAGACTCAGGAGGCGACGCGGATGATGTCTCCTGCTTGTCTACTTCGGCTTCCTTGGTCTCGACATCAGGCTCAGGCGAGGGCGCAGGCGCGGGTGTCGACGCGCCGCCGAACAGGCGCCCGAACAGGCCGCGCTTTTTCTCTTCTGGTGCGCTCACGATCCACCTTCTGCCCAGAGCCGTCGACCGTCATGGCGGTTCGCTCGTGCTCTCACGATATGGCCAACCGGGTACGTATGGGCAAGGTGCACCTCGGTAAAGTCCTCGGCGCGGCCGAGCCCCGGCTTCTCTATAAGTACCCGTAGTTCGCGACCGATCTGTGTTCCGAGATGGCGATCTGTGGCGCTTTGCCCCGCGGCCCGGAGTCGCTCCGCGCGTGTCTTGACGGTCGCCCGATCGACTTGGGGCATCCGCGCCGCGGGCGTACCCGTGCGGGGCGAGAACGGAAAGGCGTGAATGCCGGCGAGCCCGCACCGCTCGACGAGGTCTAGGGTGTTCGTAAACATCGCTTCGGTTTCTGTCGGGAAGCCCGCGATCAGATCGGCCGTGATCGCAATATCCGGCCTCAGGCGCCGCACTTCGTCACAGAAGCTGATCGCGTCGGCGCGCAGATGACGGCGCTTCATGCGCTTGAGGATCATGTCGTCGCCGGCCTGCAGCGAAAGATGCAGATGCGGCATGAGACGCGGCTCGCCGGCAATGGCCTCGATCAGCTCGGGATCGGCCTCGATGCTGTCGATCGAGGAAATACGCAGTCGCTGCAGCTCAGGCACGAGACGCAGAATGCGCCGCACGAGACTGCCGAGACGTGGCGTCGCCGGAAGATCCGAACCCCAGGATGTCAGATCGACGCCCGTCAGCACCACCTCTGCATGACCGGCCGCGACGAGCCCCTTGATCTCGGCGACGACGGCTCCCGCCGGCACCGAGCGCGAAGGCCCGCGCCCGTAGGGAATGATGCAGAACGTGCAGCGATGATCGCAGCCGTTCTGGATCTGCACGAAGGCGCGTGCGCGGCTGCCGAAGCCATGCTCCAGATGGCCCGCCGTCTCGCGCACGGACATGATGTCGTTGACGGCAACGCGCGGGCTGCTGCCGGTTGCGAGCGTCGCCCAGGTTTGGGCCGCGACCTTCTCGCCGTTGCCGATGACATGATCGACTTCAGGCATGGCGGCGAAGTTCTGAGGCTCGATCTGCGCCGCGCAGCCCGTGACGACAATGCGCGCGGTGGGATTGGCGCGGCGCATCTTGCGAATGGTCTGGCGCGCCTGGCGTACGGCCTCCGCCGTCACGGCGCAGGTGTTGACGATGACAGTGTCGCCGAGCCCCGCGGCTGCCGCATGTCCGCGCATGACCTCGGACTCGTAAGCATTGAGGCGGCATCCGAGCGTGATGATCTCGACGCCACCGGCGTCGCGCGCAGGTTCTTGATCGGACACCGGCAAGGCATCCTCGATCGGCGCGGCGATGGTGGGGGTGTCCTCCATGCGCCGCTTAGCCTGGTACCGCGAGCGGAAACGGATCGAGCGTGCCTTCGTGCTCGAGCTCGGCTGGGCCGGTCATGATGATGTGATTGTCCGCGCGCCATTCGATCACGAGCGGGCCACCCGGAAGGGTCACAGTCACCTTGCGGCTGATGAGCCCGATACGTGCGGCCGACACCGCTGCCGCGCAGGCTGCCGAGCCACACGCGCGCGTGAGACCCGCGCCGCGCTCCCAGGTGCGGAGCGTGATCGCGTCGCGGCTATCGATGCGCGCGATCGATATGTTGGCGCGCTCGGGGAAGAGCGGGTGATTTTCCAGCATGGGACCAATGCGGCCGAGATCGATCGCGGCCGGATCATCCACCCAGAATACGGCGTGTGGATTGCCGACGTTTACGACGGCCGGCGAATGAATGATCGGCTTATCGGCGGGGCCAACCTGCAGCTCGATGCGGCGCGTGTCATGGAAAGGCTCGGACAGCGGAATGTCCTGCCAGCCGAAGCGCGGCTCGCCCATGTCGACGGAGATCGAGGCCGCGCTCTCGAACCTCACATCGAGCAAGCCGCCGTCGGAGACATACTTGAACTCGGCACGCCCCGTATCGCGGTTGGCGAGGAGGCCGACGCAGCGCGTGCCGTTGCCGCACGCCTGAGCAAGCGAGCCATCCGTGTTGTAGATCAGGATGCGGGCGTCGAGGCCGGGGCTCGGCGGATCGTGCAGGACCATCATCTGGTCGAAGTGCGTCTGCGGCCGAGCCGCGATCGCTGCGGCTTCCTCCGCCGTGAATTTCTTGGGTGATCCGCGCAGATCGACCACGACGATCTCGTTGCCGAGGCCGTTCATCTTCGCATAGCGGATTGCCGAGGGCGCGCTCATGCGCCCATATATGGGAAATTGCGGTTCCGGCACAATCTGTTTGCCGGTGCGGACAGGCCTGCTAGGCCCACTTTCTACGCTGTTCAGAACGCGCGCGCACCCCGAGACCATGGTCATACCCCATCCCGAGCGCCCTGCTGATGCCTCGCCCTCGCCCTGGGTGGCGCATTTCATTTCCGGCGCCGCGCCCAGGTTAATAGTACTGGACATCGCCTGCGGGACGGGTCGACACGTGCGGCTGGCGCTTCAGCACGGGCTCGCGGTCACCGCGATTGATCGCGACATTTCCCGGCTCGGCGCACTCGCAGGATACGAGCATGTGGATGCCATCGAGGCCGATCTGGAGAGCGGCGCGCCCTTTCCGCTGGCTGGCCGGCAGTTCGGCGCCGTGATCGTCACGAACTATCTCTGGCGGCCGATCCTGGCCGACATCTGCGCGGCGGTCGCTCCCAGCGGCCTGCTGATCTACGAGACTTTCGCGCGGGGGCACGAGCTTCTCGGCGGACGGCCGTCGAACCCCGAATTCCTGCTGAAGCCGAACGAACTGGCCGAGGCCGCGATGGCCGTCGGTCTCGTTGTCATCGCCTTCGAGCAGGTCCGCGAGGAAGCCCCGCGCCCGCGCATTGTCCAGCGCATTGCCGCGGTCGGTCCGGCCCACACTTGGGTTGCAGCACCACCGGCTCGGTTCACGGATTGACGAAGCGCTCGCCTTGGCGGCCGCGTCGACTATGATTGCCGGCACCAACATGAAATGCAGGGAAGAACGGCATGATACGCCTCGATGGGCCCCTCGTTCTCGCCGGCGCCGGCAACATGGGCGGCGCCATGCTCGCGGGCTGGCTGAAGCGCGGCCTCGCGCCGGCGGACATCATCGTCCAGGACCCGGGTCCGCCGCCGGCCACCGCCGAGCTTCTCGCCAAGCATGGCATCCGCTCCGTCCAGAGCATCGATAGCCTGCCGAAGCCCCCTTCCGTGCTTCTCATGGCCGTGAAGCCGCAGGTCATGGATCAGGTGTTCGCGCCCCTCGCCAAGCTGGCCGGCCCGTCGACGGTGGTTCTCTCCATTGCGGCCGGGCGGACGATCGCAAGCTTCGAGAAGTTTCTGGGGTCAGGCGCTGCCGTCGTGCGCTCCATCCCGAATACGCCCGCTGCCGTGGGACGCGGCATTACGGTCGCTGCTGCCAACGCGCATGTCACCGAGCAACACAAACAGACCGTGAGTGAGCTTCTCTCCGCCATTGGCGAAGTCGCCTGGGTGGACGACGAGGCCTTGATTGATCCCGTGACGGCCGTTTCGGGCTCCGGACCGGCGTACGTTTTTCATATGGTCGAAGCGCTGGCGGCGGCTGGCGTCGCCGTCGGGCTCAAGCCCGAGCTTGCCATGCAGCTTGCCCGTGCGACGGTGACGGGCTCAGGCGAACTGTTGCATCAATCCCCCCTCGATGCCGCAACGCTCCGACAGAACGTCACCTCGCCGAATGGTACGACGTACGCTGCCCTACAGGTGCTCATGGCCAAGGATGGCCTCACGCCGCTGATGACGGCCACCGTCACTGCCGCGACGAAGCGATCGCGCGAGCTGGCGCAGTAGCCGAGATGCCTTGCGTATGAGCCGCAGCGAACTATCTCTAGTGCACGACGTGGAATGAGCGAGGTGCCTGATGATCGACACGACCACACCCAAGGGCCGCATCCTCGCCGCAGCACTTGCGCTCGCCGCCGAACGGCTGTGGCGTGAGGTATCGCTCGCCGATATCGCCGAGAAGGCCGGGCTCTCGCTCGTCGACCTCAAGACCTCGTTCGACAGCAAGGCGGAGATGCTGGTTGCCTTCAGTGGCCTCGTCGATGACGAGATGCTGCGCCGGGCGCCGCGCCGATCACCCGATCAGAGCACACGTGATGCACTCTTCGAAGTCATCATGAGCCGCTTCGATGCGCTCGGCCCATATCGCGTGGCGCTGAAGTCGATCGCGGGCAGCGGCTTCGCCGACATCGGCCATCTGCGCGCCGTCATGAACGCGCAGCACTGGATGCTCGCCGCTGCGGGCGTGAACACGGATGGCCCTGTCGGCGTCGCACGCACGGCTGGCCTCGCGACCGTCTACGCGAGCGTCTTCCGCACGTGGCTCGACGATGAGGATCCGGGTTTTTCGCGCACCATGGCCGCTCTCGATCGCCGTCTGCGTCGCGGTGAGAGTGCACTCAGTCGCATGGACGAAGTCTGCACCGGCGCCCAGCGCTTCGCCTCGGCCATCCTGCCGAGCCTCTTCGGTCGCCGCAGCCCACCGCCGCCACCGCAGCCCGAGGCTCCAGCCGCAACGCCGCCGCCCGGCATCTGAAGTCTACAAAGGCGGGCGGGTCCGGGAGGGTGTCCCTCCCGGTAGAGCGCGAGGTCATGCCGGAGGCAGGCGTCTCGCTCGCGCCAAAGGCGCGAACAGGGCTGCCGCCCTGTAACCCGCTCGGGGGGCACCCCCGAACCCCCGTCTTTTATTGACTTAGATGACGCGCTCGACGGCGATGCCGCGGCAGTCCATCTCGTATTCGAGATCGACGACAGGAGGACGTGCGAAGTGCCACGTCAGGCCGCGCGTGGCCGCGCCGCGGCGCACGATCTCGCTCGCAAGGAACGGATGCGGATCGTGGACGGTGTAGAGCTGTGAGGCCGTCGTGTCCGCCCACTTGAAGCCGAGCAGGGCCATCCGCCGCTCCATCTCGCCGAGCACGTACTGCGCCTTCTCCTTCATCGCACTGGGTGAGGTATCGCCGAGCCGAACTGTGTGATCGCGGTAGTTGCCCTTGCCCTCAGCGGATTCGCCGCTGCCAGCGACATGAAAGGACGGCGCCGCGCTCGCATCCGGAACCGTGAAGACGAAGGCGTGGAACGATGGACCCGCCGGCTTCTCGATCTCGGGGCAGACGTTGGAACGCGCGACGGGGTTCGTGCGCGAGGCCGGATCGAATATACCCCACTCGGCAAGTGTGCCGACATAGGTCTCGTTGAAGTCGCGGAAGGTGTCTTCGGTGAAGGGCGCAGGCGAGCGCAGTTCGCAGGCAGCGAAAGACGTGAGAGGGCGGCCGGCACCTTTGATCAGCTCGGCGATGCGCGCGAAGCCTTCCTTCAGGGGTACCGGGTTCTTGAACATGACCCGCTCCAGGCTATAGCCCGGCTCGGCGGCAACACCGCCCGAATACTGGAACACGGCTGGGATATAGCGATAGTTGCCGGAGCCAAAGGGAGCAGTGCCCATAGTGACGTCTCCATTCCTCTGTTTCGTTGTTCGTTGTCAGCGCGCCAGTCTGCGAGCAGAGCTCATCATGGAACGAATTGAAGCTCCGCCGCGCCGAGCCCATCGAAGCGCACGCCGCAACTGTCTCCCGGGTTGAGATAGCGCAAGCCCGTGCACGAGCCGCACGTGATGAACTGCCCCGCGCGGACACCGCCGGCCGTGCGCATCATCTCGACGAACGCGACAGCGACACCCAGCGGATCGCCGATCGGATGTCCGCCGACCTGCTGCAACACGGTCTCGCCATTCACGGTGAGCGTGACTCTCAGCTTGGCGAGATCCAGTGCGCGCCAATCCGAGAGCACCTCTCCAAAAACGAATCCGCCATTGCTGATGCAGTCGACGAGCTTGTCGAGCGGCGACATGGCATCCGGATCGGCATAGCGGCTGGTCACGACCTCGATCGCAGCACAGGCATCGACCGCGGCGGCAACCTCATCGCGGGTGTATGGTGTGGCGCGCGGCGGCATATCATGACGGAAGCGGAAGGCGACCTCCCCTTCCACACCACACTGCGGCGCCTCGGACACCGGGAATTCGGCCGGCGATGTGCGCGTGTTGGCAGCATAGATCGGCGCGCGAAGACCATGGGAATTCGGATCACCGGCAACGGGTGCATTGGCCTTGTAGGCGCGAACCTCGCCGCGGAGGAGCGCGGTCACAGCATCCTGGATGGCATGAGCGTCAGTCGCACTCCTCGGCCGGCAGGCCTCGGGCAGGCCGTCGATGCACGTGCTCGACTGACGCGCAGCAGCCAGCAGGGAAGCAGCCTCGGCAGTGCGAACCGGGTCCATGGAGCGTTCCTCACGCGTTTTTTGTCGGCGCCATCGTAGAGCAAAAACGCCCCGCGAACAGACCCCTCGAATCGCTCGAGGGCGCATAAACAAAACGGCCCGGACTTTCATCCGGGCCGTCTGCAGAAAATTGGCGTAGCGCTCAGTTGGACTTCGAGAGGGCCGCGACTTCCGCCGCGAAGTCGGTCGTCTTTTTCTCGATGCCTTCGCCAAGAGCGTAGCGAACGAAGCCTTCGACCTTGATGGGGCCGCCGACCGCCTTCTCCTCGCCCTTGAGATACTGGGCAACTGTGATCTTGCCGTCGCCGCCGGGGCCCATGAAGACCTGCTCGGTGAGCACGACCTGACCGAAGAACTCCTTGCGCAGGCGGCCCTCGACCATCTTGTCGACGATCTCCTTGGGCTTGCCCGTCGCCAGCGCCTGCTCGGCATAGACCGCGCGCTCGCGCTCGACGAGCGCTTGATCGAGCGACTCGACGGTCGCGGCCTGCGGGTTGGCGGCAGCAACGTGCAGCGCAATCTGGCGCCCGATCTCGGCAAGCTTGGCCTTGTCGCCGCTCGCGCTCAGCGCAACGAGCACGCCGATGCGACCGACGTTGTCGGCGACGCGGTTATGGATGTAGCTCGCGACGACACCATTCGGCGCCGAGAGCGAAGCCGTGCGGCGCACGCTCATGTTCTCGCCGATCGTTGCGATCGCTTCCTTCACCTGCTCATCGACGGAATGGCCCTTGCCGGGATACGGCGTGGCGAGCAGCTTCGCGAGATCGCCGCCGGCGTCCATGGCCAGCGCCGCAATCTGGCGCACGATCGACTGGAAGCTCTCGTTGCGGGCAACGAAGTCGGTCTCCGAGTTGACCTCGACGAGCGCGCCCTTGCTGCCCTCGAGGGCCACACCGACGAGGCCGTCAGCAGCAACGCGATCAGCCTTTTTGGCAGCCTTGGAGAGGCCCTTCTTGCGCAGCCAATCGATCGCCTGCTCGATGTCGCCGCCGGTTTCGGTCAGCGCCATCTTGCAGTCCATCATGCCCGCGCCGGTCTTGTCGCGCAGCTCCTTCACCATGCTGGCGGTAATGTTTGCCATTGGCTGTCCTGTCTTGGTTCGGGCAGCGCGGGCTGAAACCCGACACCGCCAAATAAAATGCGCACGCCGCTAAAGCAGCGGCGTGCATCTCATCGCTTATATAGTTGGCCCGTCGCACGGTTGCGACGGGCGGTACGTCAGGCCGCGGCCTCGTCGACGAACTTCTTGGCCTGCGCCACCCAGTTGTCGCGGCCGGCCCGGCCATTCAGCTTGAGCGCACCATCGAGCGCGGCGATGCCGTTCGCATCGAGGTCCGAGATCTGCCAGAAATGGTAGACGCCGAGATCGTTGAGGCTCTGCTCCAGCTTTGGGCTGATGCCACTGATGCGCTTGAGGTCGTCCGCTTCGCCACGCGGCGCGTCGATGCCGACGAACGCCGGCGCGTCGGGAAGATCCTCCTCGGGGGGCGTCTCGGACGCACCGACGTCGATGCCGGCCGAGCCCTGGCCGCGACCGAGACCATCGATCGCCGCGCGAGCGACGAGATCGCAATAGAGCGTGATCGCACGACCGGCGTCGTCATTGCCCGGAATCGGGAAGTCGATACCATCCGGATCGCAGTTCGTATCGACGACGGCGACGATCGGGATCTTGAGCTTCCGCGCTTCCTTGATCGCGATGTCTTCCTTGTTCGTGTCGATCACGAACAGAAGGTCGGGAAGGCCGCCCATGTCGCGGATGCCGCCGAGGCCCTGGTTGAGCTTGTCGCGCTCGCGCGTGAGGTTGAGCAGCTCCTTCTTGGTGCGGCCTTGCGTATCGCCGCCGAGCATGTCGTCGAGCTGACGCAGGCGCCGGATCGACTGTGAAATCGTCTTCCAATTGGTCAGCGTGCCGCCGAGCCAACGGTGATTGATGTAGTACTGCGCCGACCGCTTGGCGCTGTCGGCAATGGCCTCGCCAGCCTGCCGCTTGGTGCCGACGAAAAGCACGCGGCCGCCCTTGGCGACGACATCGCTTACCGCGACCAGCGCCTGATGAAGGAGCGGCACGGTCTGTGCGAGATCGACAATATGGATGTTGTTGCGGGCGCCAAAGATGAAGGGCGCCATTTTCGGGTTCCAGCGGTGGCTCTGGTGGCCGAAGTGAACGCCAGCCTCGAGAAGCTGACGCATATTGAATGCAGGCAGGGCCATGCGACTTAAGTTCCTGTTTTCCGGTTGATCCTCCGCCCACCTGAGAAGGCCCTGCTTGTGCCGCAATGGACAAGCAAAAGGCCCACCGGAGCGTCGACCCGGGCTTTTGATCGGGCGCGGCGCAGTAGGTGTGCGTGTGAGATGGCCGCTCTTTAGCCTGGGCGGGGGCATTTGGCAACCCCCGATCCGATGGCTCCTGCGGCGTCAGGCCTGATGAAAAAGCGGGCATTATTCTCACGTGACTCCGAACCGGTCTTTGAATAGAGAAGCGCAAACGCCCTCCGAGCCGCCCCCGTGAACCAGACCGCCCGCAATCCGATCGTCGACCCGACCGTCAGGCCCACGACCCTGACGGATATCGCCTATTCACGCCTCGAGGAGATGATCGCGACGCTGCTCCTGGCGCCCGGCGAATTCCTCTCCGAGCAGGTGCTGGCAGAGACCGTCGGCCTCGGCCGCACGCCCATTCGCGAGGCGCTGCAACGCCTTGCACGCGAGGGTCTTGTCACGATCCTGCCTCGCCGCGGCGTTCAGGTGACGCCGATCGATCCCGAGGAGCAGCTTCTCGTGATCGAGGTGCGCCGTGAGATCGAGCGGCTGATCAGCCGCAATGCCGCTGCACGGGCAACGACCGAACAGCGCGCGGCTTTCGCAGCTATTGCCGACGGGCTAGATCGCGCCGGCCGCGCCAGCGATGCGCTGGAGTTCCTCCGTCTCGACCGCGAGCTCAATCTTCTCATGCTGGACGCCGCGCACAACACCTTCGCCGTGCGCACCATGCAGCTTCTGGCGGGCCTCTCGCGGCGGTATTGGTATCAGCATCACCGAGATGCCGCCGACTTGCCGCTCTGCGCCCGCCTCCATGCGGCACAGGCGCGGGCCATTGCAGCCGGCAAGCCGGAGGCCGCCGCTGCCGCCTCTGACGCCCTCATGGACTATGTCGCGATGTTCACCAAGGCGGCGCAGCCGACCGCGAGCTGAAGCGGGTAATCAGGCTGCCGCGGCCGCCCGCATGCGCTCGATGACCTCGACGCGCGTGACCTCGTCGTAGATCGAGATGATATCGAGCAGGGTGGCGTCCACATCCTCGTCGGACATGGCGTTGACGGTGGCAAAGACGGCCGCGCGTGTCGGTAGATTGTGCTTGCCCTGCAGCCGGCGCGCGAGACGCGCGATCCAGTGCCTCAGTTCGGCGTCCTCGATCTGGCAACCCAACTCGGCGACGCTCAGAAGCTGTCGCTCGGCCACGGCGAGCAAGCGCTGGCGCGGCGTTGCGCACCGTGTAGCCAGCTCGAGCACAGCTTCATGAAGCTGCTCCCAGCACGCTACGACTGCCCCTGGTTCATTAATCGCCATGCGTGAGCAATCCCTCTTCGGACGGTGCGCCGACCCCGCCACGCGCAGTGTCACATCGTCTCGCGTCGCGCGGAATATTGCCGAAACGGAAACAGAGTTGCGCAAACAGACATCAGCATTTCTCCTAATCGAAGAAAGACCTAGTCGTATGCGCGCGAAATGGAATGCTCCACATTGATCGCAGGCACAGTCGAGCTTAAGCCGGTCGATCCTTGCTGATCATGCCGCGCGTGCTCATGACCCCGGTGATCTCGTCGAGAATGACGGGATCGTCGATGGTTGCCGGCATCTTCCATGCGTCGCCATCGGCAATCGCCCGCATGGTGCCGCGCAGGATCTTGCCCGAGCGGGTCTTCGGCAGGCGCGGCACCGTCATGACCTGCTTGAAGGCAGCCACAGGCCCGATCTCGTTGCGCACGAGCTTGACGACCTCGGCCTCGATCGCCTTCGCGTCGCGGTTCACGCCCGCATTGAGCACGATGAAGCCCATGGGAATCTGCCCCTTGAGCTCATCAGCGACGCCAATCACAGCGCACTCACCGACATCCTTGTGCTTGGCAACAACCTCTTCCATCTGCCCCGTCGAAAGGCGGTGGCCAGCGACGTTGATCACGTCGTCCGTGCGCGCCATCACGAACACATAGCCGTCCTGGTCGACATAGCCCGCGTCGGAGGTCGTATAGTACCCCTTGAATTCCGAGAGATAGCTCGAGCGCATGCGGGCGTCGTTGTTCCAGAGCGTCGGCAGGCAGCTCGGCGGCAGCGGCAGGCGAACGGCGAGCGTGCCGGTCTCGCCGCGGCGGACTTCATTGCCTTCCGGATCGAGCACCTGCAGGTCATAGCCCGGCATGGGAACCGTCGGCGAACCGTACTTCACCGGCAGCGTCCCGAGCCCCACTGGATTGCCCGCGATCGGCCAGCCTGTCTCCGTCTGCCACCAGTGATCGAGCACCGGCACCTTCAGGTGCTGCTCGGCCCATTTGATGGTCTCGGGATCGGCACGCTCGCCCGCGAGGAAGAGCGTGCGGAACTTGCTGAGATCGTACTTCTTGATGAACTCGCCGTTCGGATCGTCGCGTTTGATGGCGCGGAAAGCCGTCGGCGCGGTGAACATCGCCGAGACCTTGTGCTCGGAGATGACGCGCCAGAAAGCGCCGGCATCCGGCGTGCCGACCGGCTTGCCCTCGTAAAGAATGCTGGTCGCGCCATGCAGCAGCGGCGCGTACACGATGTAGCTGTGGCCGACCACCCAGCCGACATCCGACGCCGCCCAGAAGACCTCACCTGGATCGATGCCATAGTGGTTCTTCATGGTCCACTTGAGCGCGACCATGTGCCCACCGTTGTCGCGCACGACGCCCTTCGGCGCGCCGGTCGTGCCCGAGGTGTAAAGGATGTAGAGGGGATCGGTCGCGGCAACGGTCACGCAGTCGGCCTTGCGCCCATTCTTCTTCGCGTCGGCGACGAGCGTCGCCCAATCATGATCGCGGCCCTCGATGAGCGGCGCCTTCTCCATGGGCCGCTGGACGATGAGGCAGCTCTTCGGCTTGTGAGCCGCGAGTTCAATGGCCTTATCAAGAAGCGGCTTGTACGGAATGACGCGCGCAGTCTCGATGCCGCAGCTCGCCGTCAGCACGGCGACGGGCTGGCAATCGTCGAAGCGGGTCGCAAGTTCATTCGCGGCAAAACCACCGAATACGACGGAATGAATGGCGCCGATGCGGGCACAGGCAAGCATGGCGATCACCGCTTCCGGGATCATCGGCATATAGATGATGACGCGGTCGCCCTTCTGAACGCCGAGATCCTGGAGGACCGCGCCAAGCGTCGCGACCTCGTCTGTCAGCTCGGCATAGGTGTATGCCTTGACGGTCTTGGTGACGGGGCTGTCGTAGATCAGCGCTTTCTGCTTACCGCGACCGGCGGCGACATGGCGGTCGAGGCAGTTGTAGGCCGTGTTGCACTCGGCGCCGACGAACCAGCGGCCATACTCACCGAGATGTGGATCGAAGACTTTGTCCGCGGGCTTTACCCAGTCGATTTCTTCCGCCGCATCTCCCCAGAATTTCGCCGGGCAGCGTTTCCAGTCGGCATAAACTTTTGCGTAGCGGCTCACTGTGAAGCCCTCCCAGTGATTTTCTTCAGCATGATCTGTCTTTTCACCACTGTTACGTCGCCCATCGCAACCGGAAAGGCGCGTTGGCATGGGCGCAACCGGAATGGCCGCTATGAGCCTGCGGCAACCATGCCACGGAACTTTGCGAGTGCGCCTGCCTCGAGTTCGACGGCCAGCAGGCGGGCAGGATCGATCGGTCCGGGCAGCCTGATCTGCCCCGGCGGCACCGGCGCGAAACCAAAGCGGCCGTAATAGGCCATGTCACCAACGAGCAGGACGATCCCTTCACCACCGACACGCGCGGCATCGAGTGTTTCAGCAACCAGACGACGCGCGTATCCCCGACCTGCCAGCTCGGGCTCCACGGCGAGCGGCCCAAGCAGCAGCGCTCGCGGCTGTCCGCCAATGCTGATCGGCGTCATGCGCACTGCCGCAACGAGCCGGTCCCCCATGAGCGCGACGAGGCAATAGGGCGAGAGGTCAGGCGCGCCCTCGCGCACGCGGTAGGCAGTCCGCGCAAAGCGGCCCGGGCTGAAGGCGCGCGCCTGCAGCGCCACGATGGCCGGAAGGTCCGCTGGCAGAGCAGACCGTGTCACGACGGCAATCGCATCACTGTTCATCAGACAACGAACCCCAATGAGCGATGACACGAGATCCCGCAGATGAGAAAGCGCGCCCCAACCGGCAGCCGGCGGAGGCGCGCGGCCATGCAACTAGCTCCCTCGATCCCCGGCGTCAATGGACCATAAGCAGGGGTACCGATGCGCGAGCCGCCAACTCCGCGGTCCACGCGCAAAATGGCTGGAGGGTTGTGCTTGCACGCCTTGTGTTCAAGCTGTTATGCAGCCCGCGACACGCTCATGAGGATTCTCACCACGTGTACAATTGCACGAAGTGCCCCGGATTCTGCTGCTCCTATCCGGTGATCGCCATCACGAAGCGTGATGTCGAGCGGCTGGCGCGCTATCACGAGCTCAGCTTCGACACGGCAAAGAAGCGCTTCACCAAGAGCGCGCATGGTCACAAGTATCTCATGCGGCGCAAGGCCGACCCGCACTTCGGCAAGATCTGCCGCTTCTTCGACACTGAGGCGCGCCGCTGCACGATCTACCATGCCCGCCCCTCGACGTGCCGCGCTTATCCCGGCCCGGGCCGCTGCGGGTACTATGACTTCCTGAGCTTCGAGCGCCGCATCCAGGAAGACCCCGATCGCGTCGCTATCACCAATCACGACGAGAATTGATCTCGTTTGGCTACGGCGGGCTTGCCCCCGTTAAGGTTGCGCAGCACCCTTCCTGAGCGCGCGAAGAGCAGCCCGCGGCACTATCAATAGCTCTTCGGCAATCCCAACTGCCGCTCGGCGACGTGCGAGAGAACGAGCTCGCGCGAGACGGGTGCGATGCGCGCGATCATGATCTCGCGCAGGTAGCGCTCGACGTGGAACTCCTTCGCGTAGCCCATGCCGCCGTGGGTCATGATCGCGGTCTCGCAGGCCTCGAAGCCCGCTTCGCCCGCGAGATACTTCGCCGCGTTCGACTCGATGCCGCAAGGCAGCCCGCGGTCGTAGAGCGAGGCCGCCTTGAAGACCATGAGGTTCGCCGCCTCGAGGTTCATCCAGCAGCGCGCAAGCGGATGCTGGATCGCCTGGTTCTTGCCGATGGGACGGCCGAACACGACACGATCCTTGGCGTATTGCGTAGCGCGCTCGATGGCCACACGCCCGAGGCCGACAGCCTCCGAGGCGATCAGGATGCGCTCGGGATTCATGCCGTGCAGGATGTACTGGAAGCCCTTGCCTTCCTCGCCGATGCGATCCTCGATCGGGATATGGAAGCCGTCGAAGAAGACCTGATTGGAGTCGACCGCCTTGCGGCCCATCTTTTCGATTTCGCGCACTTCGACAGTCTTGCGATCGATCGTCGTGTAGAAGAGCGAGAGACCTTCGGTTGGCTTCTTGACCTCCTCCAGCGGCGTGGTTCGCGCAAGCAGCAGCATCTTCTCGGCGACCTGGGCCGTCGAGATCCATATCTTGGCGCCGTGGACCTTGTAGCCCGAGTTTCCGTCACGCACGGCGCGCGTCTTGAGGCGCGTCGTATCGAGACCGACGTTCGGCTCGGTGACGGCGAAGCAGCTCTTTTCCTTGCCGGCGATGAGCGGCGGCAGGTGGCGTTGCTTCTGCTCCTCGGTACCGAAGACGACGACCGGATTGAGCCCGAAGATGTTCATGTGAATGGCGGACGCGCCCTGCATGCCAGCGCCGGATTCCGCGATGGCCTGCATCATGATCGCGGCTTCCGTGATGCCGAGGCCGGCGCCGCCGTACTGCTCCGGCATGGCAATGCCGAGCCAACCATCGGCCGCGAGTGCCTGATGCAGCTCCACGGGGAAGCCACCGTGGCGATCTTTCTCGAGCCAGTAGCTGTCTCCGAGCCGCGCGCAGATCTTGAGGATCGCGTCGCGGATGCCCTGCTGCTCCTCGGTGAAAGAGAAGTCCATTCGAGTGTTTCCTGCTTGTTGTTCTTCTATCAGCGCGGCGTGCTGACGACGCCCGCTTCGATGAAAGCAGCAATTTCGCTCGGTGAGTAGCCCGCAGCTTTCAGTACTGCCTCGCTATCCGTACCGGCGGCCTTGGGAGAACCGGCGATCTCCGGCGGCGTCCGGCTGAAACGCGGCCCCGGCGCCGGTTGCACGACGCCGTCTCGCTCGACGAAGGTCGCGCGGGCGGCATTGTGTGAGTGGGCGCCGACCTCTTTCATGGCGAGGACAGGCGCGAAACAGGCGTCGCTGTCCGCGAAGATGGCGCACCAATCGTCGCGCGTCTTCGTTTTGAAGACATCCGCATAGCGCTTGGCAAGCTCCGGCCAGCGTGCGCGATCGTACTGCTTGGGCAGGTCCTCGCCCGCGATGCCGAGGCGCTCCAGGAGGTCGGCATAGAAGCGCTTCTCGATCGAGCCGATCGACACCCACTTGCCGTCCTTGGTCTCATAGACGCCGTACCAGGGCGCACCCGTGTCGAGGATGTTCTCGCCGCGCTCGTCCTTCCACATACCGCTGCCGAGAAAACCGTAAATGCCAGCCATGAGCAGCGAGGCGCCATCGACCATGGCCGCATCCACGACCTGCCCCTTGCCGGAGGTGCGCGCTTCGAGGATGCCGCAGAGCACGCCGAAGGCCAGCAGCATGCCGCCGCCGCCGAAGTCACCGACCAGATTGAGCGGCGGAATGGGCGGACCATCCTTCTGGCCGATGGCATGAAGGGCGCCCGATAGCGCGATGTAGTTGATGTCATGGCCGGCGCGCGGCGCCATGGGGCCATCCTGGCCGAAGCCGGTCATGCGCCCGAACACGAGGCGCGGATTGACCTCCCAGAGGGCCTGCGGCCCGAGGCCGAGCCGCTCCATGACACCAGGCCGGAAACCCTCGATGAGCGCGTCCGCGTCCTTAACCAGGCGGCGGACGATATCGCGCCCGGCCTCGCTTTTCACGTCCACGGCGACAGTCTGGCGGCCGCGGTGAAGCACCTCGAAGCGCGGCTCACGGCCCGGAAGGCCGAGGTCGGCGCCATCCGACCGATCCACCCGGATGACCTCCGCGCCCATGTCCGACAGCATCATGCCGCAGAACGGCGCAGGCCCGATGCCGGCCATTTCGATGATACGGACACCCTTCAGCGGCCCCATGCGTCGTCCCCTTTCTCGCGTTTCGTTCGCGTTCACCATGCCGGCGGCGGCATCCGCAGCGATTGTCGTGGCCGTCTTAACCGTTCGGTCACTTTAGCCCAAGCGCGTAATCCTTCAGCAAGACTCCTCTGTTTGGATCGGCGTTCATTAAGGGTGAGCCGTGGGGAGTTTGCGTCCGGTGCCCAACCGCAACGACAATAACGGCGAGGCAACACCATCGCCCGGGCCTGAAGTTGTGTCCGAAGGCCGGACACGACACCGCCATTTCCATGGCGAGCCCTCGCTGAATATTCACGACGGTTCGATCGTGCTGCGCAAGCTCGCGCGCCTGTTGCAGCGGCCCGGAGTCGCCGAGCGCATCGCATCGCGCGCACTGCGCGACCGCAAGCGCCGGCGGCTCGCCGAAGCGGGCCATATCAGCGAGGCCCATCCCGGCCTCGAACGCCTCAAGGATCTCGAGTGGGAGCTGCGCGACAACGAAGGGCGCTATCGCGATCTCCTCGACCGCCAGAGCCACGTCATCAGCCGCACCGACATGGACGGGCGGTTGACATTCGTAAACCGGTCGTTCTGCCGGACTTTCGGCGTCGATGCGGAGGATGTTCTCGGCACGACCTTCGCACCAGCGGTCGTCGGCAGCAACAGCTGGCCCGCTGCAAGCACGCACGCGACCGTGACTCCGCCCTTCGAGCTCAGGATCCTGACACCGATCGGGCCGCGCTGGTTTGCTTTCGAACAGCAGACGGCGCCCACGCTGGACGGCCTCGGCATCGAGATCCAGCGTGTCGGACGCGACATCACGGATCAGCGCCGCATCGAGCAGGAGCTGGAGACGGCGCGCGATGCCGCATTGTCGGCGAACCGTGCGAAGTCGCGCTTTCTCGCGACCATGAGCCACGAAATCCGCACGCCCATGAACGGCATCCTCGGGATGTCCGCCTTGCTTACGGAGACACCGCTCAGCGCCGACCAGCGCACGTATGCCCGCGCCATCGAGGAATCGGCCCGCACGCTGCTCTCGCTCATCGATGAGATCCTCGACTTCTCGCGCATCGAAGCCGGCAAACTCGAGATCGCAGCCGAGCCCTTCGAGCTCGATCAGTGCATCGAATCCGCCGTCGAGCTGCTCCAGCCCAAGGCGAGCGAGAAGAAGCTCGACCTTGCCTGGTGGATCGAGCCCTCATTGCCCAAACTCGTGATCGGCGATGCCATGCGGCTGCGCCAGATCCTCCTGAACCTCATCGGCAATGCCATCAAGTTCACCGATCGGGGCGGCATTGCTGTCCGCGTCAACGGCGAGATGGAGCCGTCTGGTGCCACCGTGCGGCTGTCGATCCGCATTACCGATACGGGCATAGGCATTGCCGAGAGCACGCTGCCGGCCCTCTTCAGCGAGTTCGAGCAGACCGACGAGACCGTGCGCCGTCAACGCGGCGGCACCGGTCTCGGCCTCGCCATCTCACGGCGTCTCGCGCGCGGCATGGGCGGCGACATCACGGTGACGAGTGCGCTCGGGATAGGCTCGACGTTCACGCTGAGCCTGACGGCCGGCGTCATGCCACTGAGCCGGCCCGTACTCGATGTGCCGACGCGCGCAGGCGAGCCGCAAGTCATCCTCGTTGCTCTGGATGGGCCCGTCGAGCGGCGGATCGTTGCCGAGGTGCTGCGCTCGCTCGGCTTCGATGCCGTCGAGAGCAGCATCGCCGATGCCCATCGCCTGACACGCGGGTCTCGCGGACCGGCCAGGCGCTTCAGCACACTCCTGATCGGTGGCGAAAGCGGCGTTGAGACCGCGCGCCATCTGCTCGAGACACTGCGCGATGGCGACAAGAGCGCGGTACGTGGCGTGGTTCTGATCGAGCCGTCGAGCCGTCCCTCGCTGCCAGCCTTCAAGGCCAGCGGTTTCGATGCCTATCTCGTCCGCCCCGTCCGCCCCTCGTCGATTGTGACGCAGATCGTCACGCGTGCGGTGACGCCGCGCACCGCAGCGGCACTGCCGCAGCGGGATCGGCCACGCGCCGACGCGAGCGATGGCGATCACAACGGCATTCGCGTGCTGCTCGCAGAGGACAATCACATCAACGCGCTGCTCGCCACGCGGATGATGGAGCGCTCGGGTTGCCGCGTCGAGCGCGTCACCAATGGCCGCGAGGCCGTCGAGGCACTGCGAGCGACGATCGACGGCAGCGCACCGGACTTCGACCTCGTATTCATGGATGTGCTCATGCCGGAGATCGACGGTCTCGAGGCAACTCGGCTCATCAAGGAAATGTTCGACGAGGCCGGACATCGCCGCCCGCCGATCGTCGCGCTCACGGCCAATGCCTTCAGCGAGGACCGCAAGCGCTGCCTCGACGGCGGCATGGACGACTATCTCGCAAAGCCCTTCGAGCCCGACGATCTCGATCTCGTTCTCACCAACTGGTGCGGCGGGGCGCCACACCTCGAGCCCGATGGCGCGCTCAATGCCGAGCTGGATGCGCCAACCGCCGGCACTGCCGCTTAGCGCACAAACAACGAGCCAATAAAGGCGCGGGGCTATCCTTGCAGTCATCAACCGGGCTTGGTAGCCAGGGTGGACCGTCTTTTGGGGCGGCGTTGATGCTGACGGTCACAAACCGGGCGGCGCAGAAAGCGCGACATGAACACCACGCCAAATGACGCGGCGCGCCTCAGGGCCATCCTCGACTCGGCCGTCTCCGCGATCGTTACTATCGACGCCCGCGGCATCGTCCAAGGCGCCAACCCCGCCGTTGAGCGCATGTTCGGGTACACCGAGGCGGAACTCATTGGCCGCAACGTGTCGATGCTCATGCCGAAAGATCTGGCGGACGCGCACGACGGCTTCATCGCGCGCCACCTTGCGACGGGCGAGCGGCGCATCATCGGCATCGGCCGCGAGGTCGTCGGCCAGCACAAAGACGGGTCCAGCGTGCCCGTCCACCTCTCCGTCGGGAAGTTCGTGGAGGGAGGTGCCGACTATTTTACCGGCATCATGGTCGACCTTCGCCAGCAGCGGCTGACGGAGCGCCAGCTCGCGCGCGAAGAGGCGCTGTTCCACTCGATTTTCGACAGCATCCCGGATGCCTTCGTCGTCACGGACATGGATCGCAGGATCCAGGTGGCGAACCCGGCTTTCGCCCGCATCTTCGGCTATGAGGCAGCCCGGATCGTCGACCAACCGATTAGCGTGCTCTTCGACGATGCGGAGGAGGCGACACAGCACACGGCGACGGCGCCATCGCTGGAGCGCCAGCTGCAGCAGCCGCAGGCGCAGGCGCAGGCGCCCATTATCGCGAACTTCCGCCGCAGCAACGGCGAGCGCTTCCCGGGCGAGGCCGTCTGGTCGGAAGTGCGCGACGGCGCCAATCTCGGCGTTGGCTATGTAGCCCTGGTGCGCGACGTCACCCGTGAACTCAAGCGCGAGACCGCGACGCGGACGGCCCAGCGCCTCGAAGCCATCGGCCAGCTCACCGGCGGCATTGCCCATGACTTCAACAATCTCCTGACGGTGATCGTCGGCAATCTCGAATTGCTGGAGCCGCGCCTTTCCGACAATGGCCAGCTCGAGCTTCTTCGTGAGGTCAAGGAAGCCGCCGAAAAGGGCGCCCAGCTCACCGACCACCTGCTCACGTTCGCGCGTCGCCAGCGCCTGGAAAGCCAGAAGATCTCGCTCAACGGCATGGTCACGGCGGTGGCGGACCTGCTGCGCCGTACGATCGGCGCCAACATCGTCCTCGATGTCATGCCGGCGGCCAATCTCTGGATGACGCGCGCCGATCCGGGCCTCATCGAGACCGCGATCGTCAATCTTGTCCTCAACGCACGCGACGCCATGCCGGTCGGCGGCCGCATCGTCGTCGAAACACGCAACGCGACGCTCGACGCGGCCGGCACCGAGCTGATCCCCGGCTTACCCGTCGGGCAGTACGTCGTACTGTCGGTGACCGACAACGGCCACGGCATGTCGCCGGAGGTTTCCGAGCGCGCCTTCGAGCCGTTTTTCACGACGAAGGGGCCGGGCAAAGGCAGCGGCCTGGGTCTCGCCTCGGTCTACGGGTTCGCTCGCCAGTCCGGCGGCCACGCGACGCTCTACAGCGAGATTGGCAAAGGAACGACGGTGCGCATCTACCTGCCGCGCGCCGATGCGGACGACGTCTCCGCGCGGACACAGCGACAGGAAGAGCCGCTGCCGATCGGGCGCGGCGAAATGGTCCTGGCCGTCGAGGACGACGCGAATGTGCGCCGCCTCACCGTCCAGCGGCTGGCGGCGCTCGGTTATGAGGTGCAGGCGGTCAGCGATGCGAACCAGGCGCTCAGGGCCATTAGGGATGGCCTCAAGCCGGCGATCGTCTTCACCGACTACATGATGCCCGGCGGCATATCGGGCCTGGAACTCGCGCAGCGCCTGCGCGCCGCCCACCCGGAAATCGCGGTGCTGTTAACGACTGGCTATGCAGGCGGCCTGATCGACACCGGGGAAATCGACGTGCTGCGCATCAAGGTGCTGATTAAGCCCTATCGTCAGGTCAAACTTGCCCAGGCGATTCGTGAGGCCATCGATGGAAACGCGGATCGGCCGCCCGGAGAATAGCGCTCGCAAACCCGGTGAGCGGTCCACGGCGTCAGTGACTGCGGATGAGAACGATTATTCGGTCATCCCCTGCGAGATGATATGCGGCGCGATCCGATCGCTCAACGGGCCTCAGTGGACCTGCATCAATAGGAACAGGCCGACCCCCATGGCAGGGCCAAGCAGCGCGGATACGATCACCATGATCATGGGCTTGACTAACATGACACACCCCGCACACCGGCACCCCACACGATGCCGACTCACTGCGACACAACCTCTCGTCCCGCCCTGACAAGATGTTCTGTCACCTCAGATATATACAGCATCATCCCATTTTATGCACGTGTCTTCTTGACTCATTCAAACTCTGTGGATAAGGGCGCCGCCTCCACCCCGATAATCAGTCAGCCCCGCGGATGATAAACATTGGAATCGAAATAATAATTTCGAGCCGCTTAAGTACCCGTCTGAGCAAAAGACCGCGACTCTCTGCAAGCATGAGCACAGACAGTTCGTGCGCTGCAAAATTCCCTTCTTGCGCGCGCGCTGCCACACCGCCTCAGGTCGCGGAACCCTTGATCTTCTGTTAGGTTGAACCCGTTTCGTGATGAACGCGGAAGGATCACTTTTCTCATGATGGGTTGGTCCATATCGCTCGGCCGGATCGCCGGTACCGAGGTCCGAATCCACCTGACCTTCTTCCTGCTGCTCGCTTGGTTCGGGCTGGTTGCCGGCAGCCAGGGAGGAGCGGCGGCCGGTTTCGCTGCCGTCGGCTTCATCGTCGCGATCTTTGCCTGCGTGCTCGCCCACGAATACGGCCACGTCCTCATGGCGCGGCGGTTCGGCATCGGCACCAAGGACATCATCCTGCTGCCGATCGGGGGCGTCGCCAGCATCGAGAAGATGCCGGACAACCCTACCCAGGAGCTGCTGATCGCGCTGGCCGGCCCGGCCGTGAACGTCGCCATCGCCTTCGTCCTGTTCGCGTTCTTCGGCGCCAGCATCCCGAACAGCCAAGCGGATCCCGCCGCCCTGCAGAACATCGACTTCGTCTCCCGGCTGGCGCTGATCAACATCATGCTGGTCGTGTTTAACCTGCTCCCGGCCTTCCCCATGGACGGCGGGCGCGCACTCAAGGCCCTGCTCTCCTACAAACTCGACAAGGTCACCGCGACGCGGATCGCAGCCCGCATCGGGCAGGCTGCCGCCTTCGGCCTCGGATTTCTCGGCCTGTTCGGCAATCCGCTGCTGATCTTCATCGCGCTCTTCGTGTTTCTCGCCGCGAGCCACGAGACCTATGCGGTGGAACTCGGCGACGCGACCAAGCGCGCCAGCATGCGGGACGCGACGATCACCTCCTTCACCCATCTCGAGACAAACGCGAGCGTCGGCGATGCCGTCAGCGCCCTCCTCGGCACCCCGCAGCGCGAGTTCCCGATCACGGACGGCGCCGGCCGCCTGCGTGGCGTGCTGACCCGCGACGGCATGATCCAGGCGCTCTCGACCAGCGGTCCCGATACGCCGGTAATCGAGGTCATGGAGCGGGATGTTCCAACGATCAACTACCGTGCACCGCTCTCGGAAGCGGCCGAACTGCTGCATTCGAGCGGCAAGCCGCTGGTAGGTGTCATCGACGACAGCGAGAAGGTCATCGGCATCATCACGCTCGAAAATCTCGCCGAGTTCATGCTCGTCGACCGCGCGAGCCAGGGCTGGCGCCGTAGCAGTGGCGGGAATGTCAGGAGTGTTGGCTGAGGGTGCCGATTCCGGTTCCATCCGGCGCGGCGCTCTGGCAGGCTCCCGCCGCCCAATCCCAGGCGCAACCCTTCGAGCTCTCGACGATGCCGCCCGCAAGAAAACCACCGCTCCTCATCATCGAGACCGACGATCACGTCCGCACGGGCATACGTGCGCTGAGGCGCAAGTGCCCTATCCTGCGCCATGCCCATGACATCGCCGGTTATCCGCCGCTCCGCCGCAATCAAGCGGGCTTCGAAGGCCTCGCCCGCATCATCGTCGGCCAACAGCTTTCGATTGCCAGCGCCGCCGCCATATGGGGGCGTTTCGAGGCGTCGCTGCGCCCCCTGAGTGCGCACAAGATCCTCAAGGCCCCGGACGAGGTGCTGCGGGCAGCCGGCCTCTCCGGCGGGAAAATAAGGACGCTTCGCGCGATCTCGACGGCGGTGAAATCGGGCGCGCTCGATCTCGACGCACTGGCGACGGCGCCGGAAGCGGTCGTCCATGAGAGCCTTCGCCAAGTGAGTGGCATCGGCCCCTGGACGGCGGACATCTACCTCCTGTTCTGCCTCGGTCGTGCCGATGCCTTCGCGGCGGGCGATCTCGCGCTGCAGATCGCGGCGGCCATCGCGGCTAAGCAAGGCGAGCGGCTGACGCTGGCCGAGCTCGAGGAGATGTCCGAGCGCTGGCGGCCGTACCGGGGTGTGGCGGCACGGCTGCTCTGGGCCTACTACGCCGCCGTCAAGGCGCAGAAATCCGGCGCACCGGTCTAGTTCCACCCATGTGAATTGCGTGAGAGGCGTGCACAGGCCTACGGGCGCCGTTGTCCGACGGCCGCGCAGGCTGTAGACGGTTGCCAGGTCTCAGCGCCTGGAGGCGCACGTCCATGAAAGTACTTGTCTGCGGCGCCGGCCAGGTCGGCTACGGCATTGCCGAGCAGCTCTCTGCCGAGGGCAACGACGTCACCATGATCGACGTCCGCCCCGACCTCGTCCAGAAGGTCAACGACACGCTGGAAGCACGCGCCTACGTCGGCAATGGCGCGCATCCGGATGTGCTCGAACGGGCAGGCGCACGCGATTGCGACATGATCATCGCGGTCACGCTCCACGATGAGATCAACATGGTCGCGGCCCAAGTCGCCGGTACGCTCTTCGACGTGCCGACGAAGATCGCGCGCGTGCGCTCGCAAACCTACCTCAGCAAGGAATGGGCGAACCTTTTCAGCCGCGGCGGCATGGGCATCGACGTGATCATCTCGCCCGAGCGCGAGGTGGGCGAGATGGTCCTGCGGCGGCTCTCGCTGCCGGGCGCCTTCGATACGGTGAGCTTCGTCGAGGGTGCCGTGACATCCATTGGCCTCACGTGCGACAGCGACTGCCCGGTTCTCGACACGCCCCTGCGCCAGCTTTCCGAGCTCTTCCCCGATCTTCCCGCCATCGTGGTCGCCATACAGCGGAAGGGCGAGATCATCATCCCGCACAGCGATGACCACATCGTCGAGGGCGACGATATCTATGTCGTGACGCCTTCCAATCAAGTTGCACGCACGCTCAGTATCTTCGGGCAGACCGAGGCGCCGACGCGCCGCGTGGTGATCGCGGGAGGCGGCAATGTCGGCCTCTATGTCGCGCGCGAACTCGAGCGCCGCCACTCGGGCGTTCGAGTCAAGATGATAGAGGCCAGCCGCGCGCGCGCCATCGAGATCGCCGATCACCTCGAGCGCACGGTCGTCCTGCACGGCAATGCATTGACCGAGGCGATTCTGCGCGAGGCGGAGATCACCAGTGCCGACACGATCGTGGCGCTCACAAACGATGATCAGGTAAATATTCTCGCGTGCGCGCTCGCCAAGCAGCTTGGCGCGGCGCGCAGCCTTTGTCTCGTCAACAGCTCCGGCTATGCGAGCGTGATCCGCTCGTTCGATATCGATTCCGAGATCAATCCACGTGTCGTCACAGTCAGCCGCATCCTTCAGCACGTGCGCCGCGGGCGCATTCTCTCCGTGCACAGTGTCGCCAACGGCGACGGCGAGCTCATGGAGGCGGAGGCGCTGGAAACAGCTCCCATCATCGGCAAGGCCCTCAAGGATCTGCCCCAGCTCGAAGGCGTGCGCGTCGGCGCCATCGTCAGGGGCGGCAAGGTCATCATCCCCGACGGAGATACGCAGATCCAGATCAAGGACCATGTGGTGCTCTTCGCGACAGCCGACAGCGTGCGCGACGTCGAGCAGCTTTTCCGTGTTTCCATCGAGTTTTTCTGAGCGCAGAAGCGCTTCCCATCAAAGCATCCGGAGGTCTGATGACCCGAACCGTCTACGTCAACGGCCGCTACCTGCCCTATGCCGAAGCGGCGATCCATCCGGAAGACCGCGGCAACCTGTTCGCCGATGCCGTGTATGAAGGCATCGAGGTGCGCGACGGCCGCATCATTGACGAAACACGACATATGTCGCGTCTCGAGCGATCGCTCGGCAAGCTCAAGATCCCGAAGCCAATGAGCCTTGCCGCATGGTCGCGGGTGCTGCGCGAAACCGTTCGGCGCAACCGCGTGCAAAATGGTGTCATCTATCTTCAGGTTTCGCGGGGCACCGCAAAGCGCGAGTTTTACTTTCCCTCGTCGGATACGCTGCCGACCGTCATTTGCCTGGCGCGATCGCAATCGCGCAGCAAAGCTGACGCCCTGGCCGAAAAGGGCATCGCCGTCATCAGCCGACCCGACATCCGCTGGGCCAATCGCGACATAAAGACGGTTATGCTGCTGCCGGCTTCCATGGCCAAGCAAGCCGCGCGCGACACTGGGGCCAATGACGCTTGGTTTGTCGATGCCAATGGCTTCGTAACTGAAGGCGCTTCAGCCAATGCGTGGATTGTCGATCGTGAAGGTCGCCTGATCACGCGCGAACTAGGCTCGGACTTGCTGCCCGGCATCACCCGCCATACGCTCATCGATCTTCTGCGGCGGGAAGGCATCGAGTTTATCGAGCGCCCATTTACCCTCGAAGAGGCGCTGGAGGCCCGCGAGGCGTTCATCACCTCCGCAACATCGATCGTCATGCCAGTCGTCTCCATCGATGGCAAATCCATCGGGAATGGGGCACCCGGCATGCTCACGCAGAGGCTTAGGGCTCAGTATCATGAAATCGCGGAGCAAGCGCCTGCCTGACGCCTCTGGTGCGCCGCGACATACCCTTCCATGACGTTGACCGCCGCGGCATGAAGGCGTTTCATGTCCGCCCACGAAGCTTCTCTCTCATTCACGCCAACACTCGAGGACCTCCATGCCCGTCATCAATCGCGTCTCGGCACTCAAGGAAGAGATCACCGAATGGCGCCGTGACATCCATGCGCACCCGGAGATCCTCTACGAGGTCCATCGCACCGCTGCCCTGGTTAAGGACAAGCTCACCGAGTTCGGCTGCGACGAGGTGGTGCCGGGCATTGGCCGCACGGGCGTCGTCGGGGTCATTCGCGGGAAAACGAACAAATCCGGTCGCGTGATCGGGATGCGCGCGGATATGGACGCGCTCCCCATGCAGGAGCTGACCGGACTGCCTTATGCCTCGAAGATCCCGGGCGCCATGCACGCCTGCGGACATGACGGGCACACGGCCATGCTGCTCGGCGCCGCCAAGTATCTTGCGGAAACGCGCAACTTCGACGGCACGGCGGTCGTGATCTTTCAGCCTGCCGAAGAAGGCGGCGCCGGCGGCAAGGCCATGGTCGACGACGGCATGATGGATCGCTTCGGCGTGACCGAGGTGTACGGGATGCATACGGCGCCCGGTCTCCCCGTCGGCCACTTCGCCACACGGCCCGGCCCGTTGCTCGCGGCCTCCGACCGTATCGACATTTCCATCGAGGGCGTTGGCACGCACGCCGCCAAGCCGCATCTCGGGATCGATCCCGTTGCCATCGGCTGCCAGCTTCACGCTGCACTGCAGACGATCGTCTCGCGCAACGTCGATCCAGTGAATTCCGCGGTCGTGTCGGTGACCATGTTCCATGCGGGCGACGCGATGAACGTCATTCCGCAGACGGCAAAGCTCGCCGGCACTGTGCGTACGCTCAAGGAGGAGGTGCGCCAGATGGTCAAGCGGCGCATCACCGAGATTTGCGAAGGCATCGCCAAGACCTACAACGCCAAGATCGAGCTCGATTACTGGGACGGCTATCCGGTGTGCGTCAATCACGAGGCGCAGACACGCTTTGCGGCCGGGGTTGCGCGCGAGATTTCCGGCGATGCAGCCGTCAACGATGCGGCACCGCCGGTCCTCGGCGGCGAGGACTTCGCCTACATGCTCGAAGCGCGGCCCGGCGCTTTCGTCTTCATCGGCAATGGCAATACGGCAGGCGTGCATCACCCCGCCTACGACTTTAACGACGAAGCGATCCCCGCCGGCGTCTCGTACTGGGCCCGCCTCGTCGAGACCTCCTTGCCGGCCTGACAGAAGCGCCGGTAACCACCGCCTCGCCGCAGGCATCACCGCTCAGATTTAGCTCGTTCATCAAGCCGGTCGCCCCCAAGGCGGCCGGCTAAATTCTTGCGCGCGCCATCGCCAGCCGCGCCACCCTTCTGGATCGCTGCACCCACGCGCGCCGGACGCGCGCGCGACGCACACACTGTTGCAGGAAATCCACCTAAGGTTGCTGAAAACTTCTATGCACACGCAATGCGTTTGCTCAGAGCGTGCATCTCCACTATCACACAACCATTGGTTGCGGCGACAGTGAGTCCTCCAGTCGAGGCCTCATTGGTGATCGGCCGAGACGCGGTTGCAACCCGCGTCGAGGCAGGTCGCAAGCGCAGGAAGCAAGCCCGGTGCTCATCTGGTCCTGCCGCGGACCGCGTGTGAAGACGAGTTCCGCGTTTGTTTTCAACGTGTTCCCTCGTGACGGCGCGTGCTTGAGGCGCGCGCGTGCGGCCTCGAAGGAACGCGAACGATAACCAGCCACCGGGCTGCGCACTCTGCTTCCGCGCTGGAAGCATCGGAAAAAATGGAGATCAGACAAATGAATGGGGGATCGATGACGACACTCAGTCGCGTTTCGATGGCCGCCGCTGCTGCGCTGCTAGTGGGTTTGAGCCCAGCGGCGGCCGCGGACCTTGGTGGTGGATGCTGTGCGGATCTCGAAGAGCGGGTCGCCGAACTCGAGGCCACGACCGCCCGCAAGGGTACGCGCAAGGTCAGCCTGACTATCTCTGGCCAAATTTCTCAGCAGCTCATGCACTGGGATGACGGCCACCAGAGCGATACGTACTTCTCGGGTCCAGGTACCTCGAACTCGCGTTGGCGCATGTCGGGCAGTGCCCGGATCTCGCCTGAGGTCACCGCTGGCTTCCTCTATGAGTTCGAGGCTTTCGCCAGTTCGTCGGCGTCGCAGAATCAGACGCTCGGCAGCGCACCGCCGAGCAATACCATCGGCAGCGGCACGGGACCGGACGCCGGTGCAACATCGGCAAACCTGCGCGAGGCCATGGCTTGGCTCGAGCATGGCCGCCTCGGCCGCGTGTCTCTTGGCCACGGCCTGACGGCTGCGGGCAATGTCATCACGGTCGACCTGGCCGGCAAGGGCATGGCCGCATCCAACGATGTCCGCCTGCACTCGAGCGGCATGCGTCTGTTCAGCCGCGACCTCCACAATATCACCGGCAACGGGTATCTCGCGTCGGGCACGTGGGGCGGCTTCTTCCAGGGTTCGTCCGGTGACTGGCTGAATGAGCGTATCGAGCACATCCAGTACCGCACCCCGACAATCGCGGGCTTCACGCTCGGTGCTTCATGGGGCGAGGACGACTACTGGGATGCCGCGCTCCGCTACGCCGGAGAGTTCAACGGCATCCGCGTGGCGGGCGCTCTAGGCTACAGCGTTCGCTCGGGTTACGAGGGCACGCCGGGTGATCTCTTCTGCTCGTCCGAGTGCAGCAAGAAGCTCGAGCAGCTCGCCGGCTCGCTCTCTATCCGCCACATGCCGACCGGCCTCTTCTTCACGGGTGCTGCCGGTAAGCGTGAGATGAAGAACCAGGACGGTGATGCTGGCGGGCTCGATATCGACCTCGGCCCCGGTCCGGATAGTGCCTTTAACCAGGGCGCCAACCGGACGAGCTACAGTTCGAGCTTCTTCTACCTCTCGGGCGGCGTCGCCAGGAACTTCTTCGGGCTCGGCGACACGGTCCTCTACGGTGAGTACAGCCAGTGGAAGGGCAACGGCCAGGATACGAACTTCACCGCCGACCTTCCGCCAACCGGACCCTTTGAAAACGTCGGCATCGGGGCCTACGGCGGCAGCGGCAGTAAGCTGACGCACTGGGGTGTCGGCATCGTCCAGCACGTGGATGCGGCTGCGATGGAGTTCTGGCTGGCCTACAAGAACTACTCGCTTCGCGGCTTCGAGTTCGACTCGATCTCGCAGGGCAGAATCGGCAATTTCGAGGATCTCCACCTCATCACCGCCGGCACGCGCATCCGCTTCTAAGCAGCGCTGCATACCTGACAAAAAATGAAAGGGCCGCCCGCGGGCGGCCCTTTCATCTTGTCCTCAGCCCCGCACCAGCCAGACGATCGCGACGCCTATGGCGATTGCCACTACGCCGGATATGCGCACTGCTGGCTCAGGCGTTTCGGCCATCGCTTGCAGCAGCCGCGCCCCCATGCCGGGGAATGCGGCCCACAGCAGGCCCTCGATAACGAGAACCAGACCGAGGGCCGCAACGAAATCGCTCATTGCTGTCCGGTAGCCGCGGCGGGAGCACCAGCACCTGCCGGGTTGTTGAAGTAGCGGAAGAACTCACTTTCGGGCGACAACAGCATCCGCGTTTCACCGGACTTGATACCGGCCTCGTAGGCCTGCATGGAACGATAAAAGGAGAAGAACGCCGCATCGCGGTTGAAGGCCTCGGCGAAGACACGGTTGCGCTCGGCATCGCCCTCACCTCGCATCTCATCCGACCGCCGCCGTGCTTCAGCGCGGATGGTAATCGCGTCACGATCCGCGTCGGCCTGAATCTTATTGGCGGCGGCTCGGCCCTCGGCGCGAAGCTCCTCGGCCTCCTTGAAGCGGTCGGCCTTCATGCGATCGTAGACGCTTTGGAGGTTCTTCTCAGGTAGATCGGCGCGCTTGATGCGCACGTCGACGACCTCAAGGCCGAAGCCCTGACCCTGCTTGTTCACCTCGGCGGCGATCTGCTTCATCAGGTCGTCGCGACGATCACGCACAATGTCGGTGAATGTTGCACTGCCGAGTACGCGACGCAGCGTCGACTGAATGATCGGCCCGAATCGCAGCGGCACCTGATCCTCGCTCGTCACCGCCTGATAGAACCTAAGTGGATCGTGAATCCGATATCGCGCGAACGCATCGACGAGAAGCAGCTTCTGGTCCGCCGCAGGGACTTCCTGAGGCGTCATCTCCAAATCGAGGATGCGCTTGTCGAAGTACTGCACCGTCTCGACGACCGGAATCTTCCAGTGCAAACCGGCTTGGTTGATGATGCGCTTGGGCGCACCGAATTCCAGCACGAGCGCCTGCTCGTTCTGATGGACGATAAACAGCGAGAAGTAGGCGAGCAGCGCCGCGCCGCCGAGTACCGCGATTATGAAGGAGAAAATGGCACGCATGGTCACTTCGCTCCTTGCGGCTGCGGTCTGCGTTGTAGCTGGTCAAGCGGCAGGTAAGGCACCACCCCCGAGCCGCTCTTGCTGTCCAGAATGATCTTGTCGGCACCACCAAGCACGCGCTCCATGGTCTCCAGATAGAGGCGCTGGCGCGTGACGTCGGGAGCCTTCTGATACTCGGCCAGCACCTGCTCGAAGCGGGACGCCTGACCCCGAGCTTCCTCAACAGTCTGGTTCTTGTACGCCTCTGCCTCCGCAATGATCCGGTTGGCGGCACCGCGCGCCTCCGGGACAATCTTGCTGGCGTACGCCTGGGCCTGGTTTTTCAATGTCTCGAGATCGATCCTCGCGGCCTGAACATCTCGGAACGAATCGGCGACCGCAGAGGGCGGGAACACCCGCTGCAAGCTGATCTCATCGATCACGATGCCCGACTCGTAACGGTCGAGCGTATCCTGCATCAGCTTCTGCACCGAGGTCCGGACGCTGCCGAGTTCCGTCGTCAGGATCCGCTCGAAGTCGTTCTTGCCGATGACCTCACGCATGGCGCTCTCGGCGACGTCCTTCACTGTCGATTCTGGATTCTGGATGCGGAACAGATACTTCTCGGCATCCTGAATGCGCCAGATGACGACGAACGGCACTTCGACGACGTTCTCGTCGCCGGTCAGCATGCCGCTTTCCTCAGGTACGTTGGTCGTGCCCGTGCTGCCACGGCGGACCACGCTCGAGCGGAAGCCCACCTCAATGGTGTTCTTGCGCGTCACCTTGGGAAGGCGCACCTCCTCAACGGGATAGGGCAGACGAAAATGCAGCCCCGGCGGCTCCTGGCGGACGAACTCGCCGAAACGGAGCACAACGCCAAGCTCGTCCGGCTGAACGCGGAACGTGAATGCATAGAAGCCAGCGACCGCAATGCCGATTGCCGCGAGCAGGACGAGCAATGGCCCCGGAATGCCCGAGCCGGGCATGACTTGCTTCAAGCGGTCCTGGCTGCGCCGCAGAAGCTCCTCAAGGTCGGGCTGCTGACCGCCACCACCGCCGCCCCCGGACGGGCCTTGGCCCCAGGGGCCGCCACCGCCGCCGCCCCCCTTCCAACCGCCGCCCCCGCCACCTTGATTGCTCCACGGCATTACCACGCCCTTCTTCGCTCGTTGTTGGGAGATATGCAGATGCCGGACGAATAGGCCCTGCTCAGCCTCATCCGGCATCCTGCTGTCTATATAGGTCGCAACAGCTTATAGGCTATCCCTTGCTCATATCGCAAATTACGAGGTGGTCATATTGCCGGGACGCGGGCTCGAGCGAGGGCGGGCATAGAGCCGTGGTTGCGAGGGCGGAGCGGGCCGAGTATGAGTACGCCGCGCTTCGTGACCATCGGCCGACCGGCGGATGGGGCTGGCGCATCGAAACTCGGACGGTCCGACCGTCCGAAACTCAACTTTGGCAGTGGGGCACTGCAGGACAACCTGCGGCTGTCGGGCGAGCGGACGCACCGGGAGAACCATGACGACGGTCGTTATGAAGTTCGGGGGCACCTCGGTCGCCAATATCGAGCGCATCCAGAACGTCGCTCAGCACGTCAAGCGTGAGATCGACGCCGGCAATCGGGTGGCCGTTGTCGTTTCCGCCATGTCGGGAACGACGAATCAGCTCGTCGCCTGGGTCCGCGAAACCGCGCTGCTGCACGATGCGCGCGAGTACGACGCCATCGTGGCTTCGGGCGAGAACATCACGGCCGGTCTCCTGGCGATCGCCCTTCAGTCGATCGGCATCCAGGCCCGCTCGTGGCAAGGATGGCAGGTCCCCGTCCTGACCGATGCGGCCCATGGCGCGGCCCGCATCACGGATATTCCGGGCGAGAAGCTGCGCGAACGGCTCGCGTCGGGCGAGGTTGCAGTCGTCACCGGCTTCCAGGGCATCGAACCGGAGCGCAATCGGATCGCCACACTGGGTCGCGGCGGCTCCGACACGAGCGCGGTAGCCATAGCCGTCGCCTTGCAGGCAGATCTCTGCGACATCTACACGGACGTCGACGGCGTCTACACGACGGACCCGCGCGTGGAGCCCAAAGCGCGCCGCCTGTCGCGTATCTCCTACGAGGAGATGCTGGAAATGGCGTCGCTCGGCTCGAAGGTGCTCCAGACGCGCTCTGTCGAGCTCGCGATGGTCCATCGGATGCGCACACGCGTCCTTTCGAGTTTCACATCACCCGACGAGATTCCGGCCGCCCATCCGGACACCTGGCACGAGATCGGCACGATCGTTTGCGACGAGGATGAAATCGTGGAACAGCAAGTCGTCAGCGGCATCGCATTCTCACGCGACGAAGCCAAGATCACGCTCCGCAAAATCGCCGACCGTCCTGGCGTAGCAGCCGCGATTTTCGGGCCTCTCGCCGATGCCAACATCAACGTCGACATGATCGTGCAGAACCTGTCCACGGACGGGAAAAGCACGGATATGACCTTCACGGTACTGCAAACCGATCTCTCGCGCTCGCTCGAGGTCGTGAAAAGCGCCGCGCGGGATATCGGACATTTCGACATCGAAAGCTCGGGCGAGGTGGTCAAGGTCTCGGTGATCGGCATCGGCATGCGCAGCCATGCGGGCGTCGCCGCGCGCATGTTCAAGGCGCTCGCCGAGAAGGGGATCAACATCCAGGCGATTTCGACCTCGGAGATCAAGATCAGCGTCTTGATCGACCGCGCCTATTCCGAGCTTGCCGTGCGCACGCTCCATTCGCTCTACGGTCTCGACGCCGAATAGGCGGCGAGGGGACCAGACCAACGAGCGGTGGCCACGGCGTGACTGCCGCCGGTCCACAATTCGAGAAGGCAGCACAAGCCCTTGCCTGGGTCGTCCTGCCTGATCTTCAGGATCGCAGGTTCGGGACGAACGTCGCATATTCTCGGTGCGCGAGACGTCGTCACAATAAGCAATAGGCTCGACAGAGCCTGATCGGGTAGGAATGTCGCTTGAGGCGGTCCGCCAGGACCGCGCACGACGTGGCGTGGGAATGCAGGGCCGAGATGGCGAAGGCACCCTTCCAGGATGATCACGGGCCGCCCACCGAGCCGGGGCTGCGGATCATTCTGCGCCGCCTGCGCGAGATCATCGAGGAGCCTGGCGACGGCCAGAGCCGCCTCGATAAGATCGTCCGCCAGATCGCCGGTCTCATGGTGGCCGAGGTCTGCTCGATCTACCTGAAGCGCCAGGACGGCAGCCTCGAGCTGTTCGCGACCGAGGGCCTCAATCCGTCCGCCATCCACCGCACGTTCATGAAACGCGGCGAGGGCCTCGTCGGGCGCTGCGCCGAGATGGCCGTGCCCATCAACGAGCCGGACGCGCAGAGCCATCCGGCCTTCTCCTATCGCCCGGAAACCGGCGAGGAGATCTACCATTCGTTCCTGTCGGTGCCGATCCTGAGAAGCGGCGACGTGCTCGGCGTGCTCACCGTTCAGAACAAGACGCCGCGCGAGTACTCCGACGAGGACGTCGAGATCCTCCAGACGACCGCCATGGTGCTCGCCGAGCAGCTCGTCTCGGCCGGCATTCCCGGCGCCAACATGGCCATCGAGTTCAGCCGGCGCGTCGGCCACGTGGTCAAGGGTCAGTCCATCTCCGACGGCATCGCGCTCGGCCATGCCGTGTTGCATCAACCGCGCGTCGTGGTCACGCGCCTCACGTCGGACGACCCCGCTGCCGAAGCTCTTCGCCTTGAGTCGGCCATCGCCGAGCTCAAGGCCACTGTCGACGAGATGCTCGGCGCCGGCGACCTCGCGCGCGAAGGCGAGCACAAGGATATTCTCGAAGCCTACCGCATGTTCGCCAATGATCGCGGCTGGCAGCGGCGTCTCAAGGAAGCTATTGGGTCGGGGCTGACGGCGGAAGCCGCCGTCGAGCGCGTGCAGAACGAGACGCGGGCGCGGATGCTGCGCCAGCGCGATCCCTACTGGCGCGACCGTGTGCGCGATCTCGAGGATCTCTCGGACCGCCTGCTGCGCATCCTGGCCACACCCAATGCGGGCGGCAGCGCCGTCGACAAGCAGCTTCCGCACGACGCGATCGTCATTGCGCGCAACATGGGCGCGGCCGATCTCCTCGACTACGACCGCACGCGGCTGCGCGGCCTCGTCATCGAGGAAGGTGGCGGGCAGAGCCATGTCGCGATCGTCGCGCGCGCGCTTGGCATCGTCGCGGTAACGGATGTGCGCCGGGTGATCGAGCGCATCGACGCCGGCGATCCCGTCATCGTCGACGGCAATACGGGCGAAATGTTCGTGCGGCCGACGAGCGACGTGATCCAGGCCTATTCCGACAAGGTGCGCTTCCGCGCCCGCCAGCAGCGCCAGTACCGCTCGCTCGTCGGCCGGCCCGCCATCACCCGGGACGGGGCGCAGATCTCGCTGCAGATGAACGCAGGCCTTCCCGATGATCTCGTTCATCTCGAACAATCGGGCGCCGACGGCATCGGCCTCTTCCGAACCGAGCTGCAGTTCATGATCACGGCGACATTTCCGCGCGGCGACCGCCAGACGCAGGTCTATCGCGCCGTGATCGAAGGGGCGGGCGGGCGTCCAGTCACCTTCCGCACGCTCGACATCGGCGGAGACAAAGTCCTGCCCTACATGCGCCAGCACGCCGAGGACAACCCGGCGCTCGGCTGGCGCGGCATCCGCATGGGCCTCGATCGCACCGCCCTCCTGCGCACTCAGTTGCGCGCGATGCTACGGGCAGCCGAGGGCGCAGATCTGCGCGTGATGATCCCTATGGTCTCGGAACCCGGCGAGATCATTGCGGCGCGCGCCGTTCTCGATCGCGAGATTGATCTCTTGCGCCGCCGCAGCGGTGCGGAGCCGCCGCGCGTGCAGTTCGGCATCATGATCGAGGTGCCGTCGCTGCTGTTCGATCTGGATCAGGTGCTGCCGCTCGTCGACTTCGCATCCGTCGGCAGCAATGACCTCATGCAGTATTTCTTCGCGTCCGACCGCGGCAATCCGAAAGTCTCTGGGCGCTTCGATGTGCTCGCACCGTCGTTCCTGCGCGCGCTGAAAGGTGTGACGGAAGCGGGCAAGCGTCATGGCAAGCCGGTTGCGCTGTGCGGGGAAATCGGTGGACGACCGCTCGAGGCCATGGCGCTCATCGGCGCCGGGTTCCGCACACTTTCCATGGCGCCGGCGAGCATCGGACCGGTCAAGAGCATGATACTCGGCCTACATGCGTCACATACCGAACAGGCCGTCGCCGATCTGATCGCCAAGGGCGGACGCAGTATCCGCGACGGGCTTGCTGCATTTGCCGCGAGCGAAGGCATAGAAATCTAGGGAATCGAGGAAACGCCCATGAGCGAGCAGCGCGATATCGACGTCAGCATCGCCGACGAAATCCAGGTTATTCGCTTTACCCGCCCGGACAAGAAGAACGCCTTCACCGGCGGCATGTACGATGCCATGTCGGAGGCGCTGGATCGCGGCGAGAAGGACGACGGCATCATCGCGCACGTCTTCATCGGCTCAGGCGGCATCTTCAATGCCGGCAATGACATCAACGATTTCATCCGACGTTCCAAGGCGGGCAGCGGTGACGGCATTCCGACGCCCTCGCTGAGCTTCATCCGGCGCCTGCCCAAGGTCACGAAGCCCATGATCGCGGCGGTGGACGGTCTCGCCATCGGCATCGGCACGACCATGCTGTTCCACTGCGATCTCGTGTATGCGAGCCCGACGGCGAGTCTCCGCACGCCCTTCCTCGATCTCGGCCTCGTGCCGGAAGCGGCGTCGAGCCTCACAGCCGTTATGCGCATGGGCAATGCGCGCGCGTTCGAACTCCTCTGCCTCGGCGAGCCCTTCAATGCCGAGCGCGCGAAGGAAGCGGGCATCGTGAATGCGGTTGTCCCGGCCGACCAACTCGAAGCCACGGCCATGAAGGCAGCGCGCCGTCTCGCGAGCAAGCCGCGCGGCGCCCTTCTCGCGGCGCGCCGGCTCATGCGCGGCGATCCGGCGGCCCTCAGCGCGCAGATCGAAGCCGAATCCGAGGTCTTCAAGACCTGCATGGGCAGCGCCGAAGCGCAGGAAGCGTTCGCCGCCTTCTTCGAGAAGCGCCCGCCCGATTTTGCCAAGGCGCGCGCAAAGGCCAAGGGCTGAAAGGCTCCGCGCCGCATCCGCCGCAATCCTGCTGATAGAGTGGCGGCATGGAGCTTTCGAAACACCACTTCGGCCTGTTGGGACTTTGCATCCTCGCGCTGGCTCTGCTCGCATCCGCACCCGCTGACGCGAATTGGCTGACGCGCATCCTTAAGCACGCCGACGATGGCGCGTCGCCCCGTACTGGCAAGCGCCTCCTGCCCATCGACGAAGCGGGCGCGCATCTGAAGACGCTGCCCGCCGCGCGGCGCTCGCGCGCTGTCGCCGCCGAGCTGACGGACGAGGGGCATTGGCGCCTGCGCAATGCCGAAGGCGAGACGTTTACGGCGGCGACGCCCGAAGAGCTCAGCCGAGGCCTGCGCGTGCTCGCACCTCTCACCGAGGAGGCGTCCAGGCACATCATTCTCCTGACGAGTAACACCCTCTTCAAGGACCGGACCAAGCTCAAGGAGCTGCCCGCCGACGCTGAGTTCGATGCGCTCATCGAAAGCCGCGTCCACAGGCTCGTGCGGCGCGTCGTCGACGGCGTCGAGCGCTACAGCCTCGATGTCGGCAACGGCGTGCACGTGCCGATCCGCGATCGACGCCAAGTCCACGAGATGCTTTGGCAGATCGCGCGACCGGTGGATCTCTCAGGGCTCCGCGTGTTGGCACTCGAACCGGGGGCAATGGGCCTCCTCAAACGCACACGGCCGGCCGATCCAGCTCCAGGGCGGGTCGCGGTGGAGACGATCGATCCAGAGCGGTTGCCACATATGCTGAGTGCCGTTGCCCGCGGCACTATCGTGATCAGCGGCCGCATGAAGGGTGGCGCGCTGCACTACCGGGCGTCGAGCGGCCCCGAGCGAACGCTCATCCTCGACGAACTGCGGAAAGCCGCTGCGGCGCATGACGTCAATGTCGTGATCATCAAAAGCGCAAGTGCGCGCCAGCCCGGCACGCGCAACTGGTTCTGGCAGCGCGTAGGCCTCACGCGTCTCGATGGTCCGCGGGCGAAACCCGCGCTCCCCGATCTCATCGGACAGCTCACCGGCGGTGTACCCGTCGAGACAGATGCCATCGCAATCGGCGAGCTGCGCACATCCTTCCAACTCGCCGGTTTTCCGCGCAGTGGCGGCAGCGGCTGGACGGCGCCCGTCAGCGAGACTTGGCGCGATCTTGCGCCCGAAGTGACCGGGACGATCGTCGCCAGCGGCCTGCGGCTGGACCTCACCAGTCGGGCCCGACAGCGAGAGCTCGACGCGCGCTTCGTGCCGGGCATTCCGTCCCTCATTCAGGTCGGCTACCTGATTTTTCTGTTCCTCGGCTTTGCGGGATTGAGCGTCGCACGTGAATGGTGGCAACGGATCTGGCCGCTCGAAGCGCGAGCGGACTATGCGCGACGGGCCGGCTACTGGGCTGCCCGCAGCGTCCGCGGCGCGATCTTTCTGCTCGTGTTCATGCCGCTCGTCGCGCTGGTCAGTGCACCCATTGCATTTGCGCGTGGCGTGTGGCGCGCGCTCGTCGCGATCGGGGTGATTCTCGCCTATCCCTTCACGCGCCGGGGAACGGCCTGAAGGCGTGTCCGTCGGGCCACGCCGCCCCTGACGCTCCGCAGCATTTCTCCTTGATTTAATTCAATAAATTTCTTCCCAAGATCTCCTGGATATTCTGGCCAGAAGAAGGCAAAGCCGGCATAATTCCGATTCGGTAATGAGCGACAGGCGGCACAGCCCTGGCGCCTTGGTTTTCACCCGTTCTGCTTAGACCAGCGCGCGCCGGGCCATCGCTGCTCCCCGGGATGGCATGGACACGACGGAACGCACAGGTAAACGGCGGCTGGCGCGGGAGGATCTGATCCTGCTGCTGATGGCGGCGATCGCCTCCGTCGCCGTGCTCGCCATTGCAGCCTTCGACACCAGCGTTCAGGTCGTCGGCAGCCTCAGGCTCGGCTCGCTGCTCACCGGCACCGTGCTCATGGGCGCCGCTGCCGCCATGGTCACACTGATCTGGCGCTCCTGGCTTCAGCAGCGCTGGCGGCTTTGGCAGCGCCGCGACGAGGTCGTCGAGCTACGCCGCAGCCTCGCCGCCGCCGAAGCGATCATCAAGGCCGAGCCGCAAGTGCTCATCTTCTGGCAGCAGGGCGAGAACATGCGCGTCGCCGCGCACACGCTCACGACGGTGCCGGGACTGCCGGAAGATCCCCAGCTTCTCATGCGCCTTGGCGCGTGGCTCGAACCCGAGGCGGCCCGCGATCTCAAGACCAAGCTCGACACGCTCTTCACGCAGGGCCAGCCCTTCAACCTGCTGCTGCGCACGGGCGCCGGCGGCGACGTCGAAGCCGATGGACGCGTGTCCGGCGGCCGCGCGATCCTGCGCTTCCGGGATATTGCCGGCTACCGCAAGCAGGTTGCCGAGATCATCTCACAGCATCGCCAGCTCGCGCGCGACATCGGCCTCGGTCGCGCGCTCTACAATGCGCTGCCCCATCCAGTGTGGATCCGGGGTGGCAGCGGCCAGATCGAATGGGTGAACAAGGCCTACGTGCGCGCAGTCGGCGCGAAGAGTGAGCACGACGTCACGGATCGCCAGCTCGAGCTGCTCGAGACCCGTCAGCGCGAGGAACTCGCGAATGTGCTCGTGCGCCAGGAGAGCTTCCGCAAGCGCATGCCGCTGATCATCGGTGGCGAGCGCCGTCATCACGACATCGTCGTGCTCCCGTTCGGCGAGGCGAGCGTGGCCTGCGCCATCGACGTCACGGCCATCCAGAGCGCGGAAAGCGAGCTCGACCGCCTCGTCGCCACCTTCTATCGCACACTCGACCGCGTCTCCACGGCCGTCGCCATCTTCTCGCGCGACCAGCGGCTCAGCTTCTTCAACGAGGCCTTCGCCAAGCTCTGGCAGCTCGATGCAGACTGGCTGAGCCAAGGCCCGATGCATGGTGAGCTTCTTGATCGCCTGCGCGAGAGGAGCCGCATCCCCGAGGTTGTGAACTATCGCGAATGGAAGACCAAGGTTCTCGCCGGCTACAAGACCGGTTCGGAGCCTGAGGAGTGGTGGCATCTTCCCGATGGCCGCGCTCTGCATGTGATGGCCGAGGAACGTCCCGATGGCGGCATCACGTATCTCTATGAAAACGAAACCGAACGCATATCGCTCGCGAGCCGCTACGACGAGATGGTCCGCGTTCAGCGCGAGACGCTCGACCATCTCGATGAGGGCGTTGCCGTGTTCGGCACGGATGGCCGCCTGAAGCTCTTCAATCACGCCTTCGAACGCATCTGGAAGCTCGGCCGGCGCACGCTCCAGGACGAACCGCACATCGACGAGATCATTCGTCAGTGCAAGATCCTCCATGACGACCCCGCCGAATGGGACCACATCGCTCAAGCCGCGACGGCGTTCTCGGACCAGCGCCAGCACGCAAAGGGCCAGATGACCCGCGCCGATCTGAGCGTGATCGACTACGCCGCACTGCCGCTGCCCGATGGCGGCACGCTCGTCAGCTTTGCCGACGTCACGGTCACGAAGCGCTATGCCCGCGCGCTGGAGGAACGCAACGAGGCGCTTGTCGCTGCCGACCGGCTCAAGAGCCAGTTCATCAGCCACGTATCCTATGAGCTGCGCACACCGCTCACGAGCATCATCGGCTTCACTGAGCTGCTTTCCAGTCCGCGCATCGGCGAATTGAACGACAAGCAGCAAGAGTATCTCTCCGCCGTCTCGCGCTCGTCGGAAACGCTGCTTTCGACGATCAATGACATTCTGGATCTCGCGAATATCGACGCTGGCGCTCTCGAGCTGCGTCTGGCGCCGGCCAGGATCACGCCCATCATCGAGGCGGCGGCCCTCGGCGTGAAAGACCGCATGAGCCGCATTCATCTTGCGCTCGAAGTCGAGGTCGCAGAGGATGTCGACGAACTGATCGTCGACGAGGCTCGCGTGCGCCAGATCCTGTATAATCTCCTCTCGAATGCGATCGGCTTCTCGGAGCCGGGCGGCCTGATCCGCCTGACGTGCGCGCGCGAGGGCCAGATGGTTTCCTTCACCGTCACCGACCGCGGTGCCGGCATCCCGCACGATCAGCAGCGCGACGTCCTCGGCCGCTTCATATCGCGGAGCCGCGGCTCCAAGCATCGCGGCGCTGGTCTCGGCCTTCCGATCGTCAAAAGCCTCGTCGAGCTGCACGGCGGCACCATGAGCCTCGTCAGTGAGCCGGGCGAGGGCACCTCCGTCACCGTGCGCTTTCCCGAGCACGGCCCGAGGCCGGGGATGGAAACGGCGAAGTCCATCACCGTCGCATGAGCGCGCCCTGGATTGTCGAAGCTGCCGGTGAGGTACGCCTCGCACGCCTCGCCGAGCTTGTAGCGCTCAAGGTGCGCGCCGGCGATCTGATCACGCTCTCAGGCGATCTCGGCGCCGGTAAGACGACATTCGCGCGCGCCTTCATCCGCGCCATGCTCGACCATCCCGAAGCGGAAGTCCCAAGTCCGACATTCACGCTGGTCCAGCCGTACGCGACACCGCGCCTCGATATCGCGCATTTCGATCTCTATCGTCTCGCCGATCCGAGCGAGTTGGACGAGATCGGTTTCGATGAAGCCGTCGCCGGCGGCGTCGCGCTTGTCGAATGGCCGGAGAAGGCTGCAGGCCGCCTGCATGGCCATCATCTCGATATTGCGCTCACGAGCGGCACTTCAGACGACACGCGCACGATCACCTTTACACCCGACGCGCATTGGACGGCGCGCCTGGAACGTCTGCGCGATATCGACGATTTTCTGTCGGCGCATGTCGGAACGCTGCGCTACCTGCAAGGCGATGCCTCGACGCGTGCCTATGCACGGCTCGTCGGCGAGAACACCCCGCACGTGCTCATGGACGGCCCGCGCCAGCCCGATGGCCCGCCAATCCGCGATGGCCTGCCTTACAGTCGCATTGCGCATCTCGCCGAGGACGTGACGGCGTTTCATGCCATGGCCGATGCGCTTGCATCCTACGGCATGATCGTGCCCACGATCCGCGCCTTCGATCATGCGCGCGGTCTCTTGCTGATCGACGATCTCGGCGATCTCACGTTCGGGCGCGCACTCGATGGCGGCATGGATCAGTTGGCATTGTGGACCGCTGCCGTCGACGGCCTCGTCGCGCTTCGTGAACATCCGCCGCCGGAGGAATTACCCGTACCGGGCGGAGTGTCCGATCACTTCGTGAGCCGCTTCGACCGCACGGCACTGCTGATCGAAGTGGAGCTGCTCACCGACTGGTATTGGCCCGCAATCAAAGGCGTGCCGATACCGCCGGATGTGAAAGCTGACTTCCTCCATCTCTGGAATGCGCAGATCGACTGGCTGGAAACGCTGCCGCTCGGCTGGGTGCTGCGCGATTATCACTCGCCCAATCTCATGTGGCTCGGCAATGGTCGCGTGGGTGTGCTCGACTTCCAGGACGCCATGCGCGGTCCCTGGGCTTATGACGTCGTCTCGCTCGTTCAAGACGCGCGCCTCGACGTGCCCGAGGATATCGAGCGCCAATTGCTCGCGCACTACCGGCAAGCGGCGGCGCTTCGCGAGCCTGATTTCGATGCGGCCGCTTTCGATACGGCCTATGCGGTGCTCGGTGCGCAGCGGAACACGAAGCTGCTGGGCATCTTCCGGCGGCTCGCGCATCGCGATGGCAAGACCGCCTATCTCGCCCACATTCCGCGCATCTGGCGCTATCTCGAACGCAATCTGCGCCATCCCGCCCTCGCCGATCTCGCTCGGTGGTTCGATTGGCATTTCCCGCCGGCAGAACGTGAGAGAAAGTCATAAAAAAAGGCGGGGTTCCGGGGGTGTCCCCCGGGCGGAGCGCGAGGCGGCAGCCTCGCTCGCCCCGCCGGCGCGACCGGGCCCCAGCCCCCCAAACCCAGGGGGGGGGGGGGGGGGGGGGGGGGCGGG
>JAEZRM010000061.1 GCA_023412805.1 Pseudomonadota bacterium
GCGCGCGACCGCGCGCCGGCCGGTAGGCCGCGCCGAGAGCATGAGCGCGCGACCGCGCGCCGGCCGGTAGGCCGCGCCGAGAGCATGAGCGCGCGACCGCGCGCCGGCCGGTAGGCCGTTCTAAATCAATGCAATACTGGCCCGCGCAGGAACGTGCGCCGGTCACCCGACTGGACCGTGACGTCCATGGTTTTGCCATTGCGGTTGATTGTCAGCGGCACCGGCGCGCCCGCCGGGCCGAGCGACCACACATTGCGGAAGAAGGTCGGTAGGCCACGCACATCCTGACCGGCGACGGACATGACGATGTCGCCGACGCGCAGGCTCGACTTGCTGGCGGGGCCCTTCCGCGACATACCGGCGATCACAATGCGGTCGCCGACCTCGGCCGCGAAGATGCCGAGCCACGGCCGCGGTAAGCTGCTCGGTCGGCCGATGGTGGTGAGATCGTCGAGAATGGGTTTCAGCAGATCGATGGGCACGATCATGTTGATGTCGACGGCCGACTGCTTGCTCCCCTCGCCGCCGCCTTGCTGCACCTGCAGGGAGCCGATGCCGAGCAATTCGCCCGACGGACCGATAAGGCCGGTGCCACCCCAATGCGGATGCGAGGGCGCGGTGAAAATGGCCTCGTCGAGCAGATACTCCCAATAGCCCGCGAACTCCTGCTTGGAGATGATGCGGGCGGCGATCGCATTCTGTCGACCGCCAGCACCGGCGACGACGACATGATCGCCGACCTTGGTCTTCGCCGAAACGCCGAGCGTCATCGCCGGCACGTCGATGCGCGCGAGCGCCTGGACGAGGCCGAAGCCAGTTTCCTGGTCATAACCGAGCACGTGCCCCTGCACGACGCGGCCGCCCGCGAGCGTCAGCCAAACGGTTTCGGCCTCGGTCACGAGATAGCCGATCGTCAGAACGAGGCCATCATTGCGGATGATCACGCCGTGGCCCGCGCGCTCCGTGCCGAGCGTCTCTGCCGTGAAGGCATCCGACGGAATGGTCGTGCGCACGCCGACGATCGCGCCGAGCACGCGATCGAGATCGTAATCGTAGTCTTCTGGCTTGGGCTGCACGGCCTGCCTCCCATCCGGTTCGGTCCGCGGAGCGGGCCTGAGAGCCATTCACAATACGTCGCGACTGCCATTGTCACAACGTCTAAGGCCCTGCCCGCGGTTGCGCTGGCTAGCGCGAGCCGCGGAACAAGCGCCATTTACCGCGCGTCCCGCTCTTTTCGCCCGCAGGAGATTTGTGGGCGCCGGACGCGCTAGCGGAGCTGCGCCGTGCAGGGCGGCCCGCACTTGTCCCGCGGATTTCTACCTCGGCTTCTTCCTCTGCCATGGAAGGCCCTTCGCGGAATATGCGCGGCGCATGCCGCTCGGTCCGGTTCGCAGGTGCCGACGGGGCACCGTCGTCACCGATGATCGTGATCTCCGCAATCTCATCGTCTTCGCTGGACATGTCCTGGTCGGACAACGCGTTCGTGGCCATTTCCGATGTGGCAGGTGCAGCTGCACGCTTCTGTTCTGGCTCCGCTGCTCGTGCGGTGGGGGGAAGGCTCGCCGGTCGCGTAGGTGTGGCCGTCACGGCCTCGGTGAGGTCGGCAATTTCCGCCTCGAGCTGTGCAAGGCGCTGGGCCGTAACATCGACGGCATTTTCGGGCTGGGCGGGCGGTGCACTCTCGGCAGTTGGCTCGACAGGGGCCGATGGTGGTGGAGGACTGGCCTCTGCAGCGGCGCCGAGGCGCGCAAGTAGGGAGCCGTTCGACGCCTTCTCGCCGTTGGCCGGCTCGCGGTCGGTCTGCACGGCTTCGGATGATCGGTTGCCGCGCGGCGTGGACTTGGCCCGCCCCGACGCGCCTTTTGCTGCTGGCGAACGCGGGCTTTCGCCGGTGTTCGCGATCTCGCTCTCGGCCTTGATCTTGACCCGCCGCTTTGCCGGTCCGGTTTCCTCACCGGCCTCGGAGGGGGGGGGCGACGTCAGGATGCCGATCGCCTCACGCAGCAAGGCTCGCGCTTTCTCGACAGTGGCGGCGCCATCAGGCGCGCCGCTCGCGGTACGGAGCTCGGAGAGCTTCCCGTCGATGACTTCGATCGCGGCAATGATGTGCTGCACGCTGTCGGGCGCCGAGACCGTGCCTTCGTGCTTGTCGCTCACGTTCGATCGCTTCCCGATTCCATCTGCCGTCCGTGCGGCAAGGCTGGCTGACACGGATTAAAGCCGATCGGCCGGCCAATGCCCAGCGTGGTGCCGCGACGGATCATCAGAAACGGGGGAAAGCGCAGATCGGCGCTCTAAAAAACAATCGGGCCGGCTTCTTGCCGACCCGACATGCATGGCTATGCCATATAACGTTTGCCTGCTTGACCCGGTCTCGCCACGTGGCCCCGTGGGGCTGGGGGGCTGAGATATACGAGACCACGTTGCAAAGACCGGGTCCAGAGGCAACATGGTTTTTATCGCTGCGCTTTGGGGCGCGGACTGGACCGGATTTTGACCAAACCACGGTAACCAGTGTTTGATTACGTCTGGAAAGCCCAAACTTGCGCCATTTCATGAGAAAAGGGCTGTAAAGACACAGGAACGGTGGATCGCCGCGCAGATCTGCCGGTGTCGACGCCAGATGATTCGAATCATCGGCAATCTTATACTCAAAAGAACCTTATTCTGCTGTGGACGCCGCGACACGCGGGCGACCGCATGGCCATGCGCGGCCTCAGCCGCGTGGCCGGCGCCCGCCTTTGAGCCGGCGACTTGCCAGTACCTTGTCGATGCGCCGCCCGTCGAGATCGATGACCTCGAAGGTCCAACCTCCGGCATCAACCTGCTCGCCGATCTGGGGCAAGTGCTGGAGGTGGGCGAGCACGAAGCCCGCTACCGTGGCATAGCTTCGATGCTCGGGCACAGGGACGCCGATTTTGTCCGCCATTTCATCGACCGGCATGGCGCCATTGAGCAACCACGAGCCGTCGTCGCGCTCGACCGCGTGCGGCTCCTCCTCGGCGGTGGTGTCCGAGCGGAACACGCCGGCGATGGCTTCGAGGACGTCAGCCGGCGTGACGAGGCCCTCGAAGTGTCCATATTCGTCGTGGATCAGAGCCATCGGCACTTCCGCATCGCGCAGCACCGACAGCACGTCGAGTGCGTCCATGGTCTCCGGCACGATCGGTGCCTTGCGGATATGGCTGCGCACCTCGAACGTCTTGCCGGCAAGGATGGCGGCGAGAAGCTCGCGCGTTTGCACGACGCCGATCAGGACATCCGTCGAGCCGTCGCCGACGGGCAGGCGCGAGTGCGGCGTCGAGATCAGTCGTTGGCGGATCTCCGCTTCGGGTGCGGTTATATCGATCCAATCGACGTCGGTTCGCGGTGTCATCAGACCGACGACGGCCCGATCCGCAAGGCGCATCACGCCCGAGATCAGCTCGCGCTCGCCGCTCTCGAGCACGCCCGCGGTCTCGGCTTCGAGAATGAGCGCGCGGATCTCCTCGTCCGTCACGCGGTTCTCGTTCTCCGTGCTCTGACCCAACAGTCGGAAGACGAGGCGCGTCGAGGCATCGAGCAGCCAGACTGCGGGTTTACCGATCTTGGCAACCATCGTCATGAACGGCGCGACCATGCAGGCAATGCGTTCGGCATTGCGCAGCGCCAAGTTCTTCGGAACGAGCTCGCCAATGATCACCGAGAGATACGTGACGCTGACGATGACGAGGCCATAGCCGAGCGGCCCGGCAGCACCCGTCGGAACGCCAAGTCCTCTCAGCGCATCGGCCGCGTCCTGGCCGAATGCTTCGCCGGAGTAGGCACCGCTGATGATGCCGATGAGCGTGATGCCGATCTGTACGGTGGAGAGAAAACGACCGGGATTGGTCGCGAGTGCGAGTGCCGAGGCGGCACCTGGTTGCGATGCTGTTGCTAGGGAGCGAAGGCGTGGGATGCGCGCGGATACGACCGCCAACTCCGAAAGCGCAAAAACGCCGTTGAGGAGAATAAGGGACAGGACGATGAGAAGTTCGAGCACGTCATTGCTGGCTGACGTGGGTCCGTCCAAGCCACTCCCGTGTCATTGAGGGATATCTAATTACGGCACCCCAAGATGCACGTCAATGAGTTGGGCGTTGTGCATTGCGTGAGCAGGTGGCTGCCGCCAAACGCGCCTTATTGCCGCGAGCAGTTTGATCTAGACTGGATGTGCAGAAAAAGAGCGCCAGCCGATCATTGGCCGGGGCGCCACGTACTGCGCAGAACCCAGGGAGTGAAACATGAAAAAGGTCGCAATCGCGGCGGCAGCAACAGCACTCGGCTGCCTGATGTTCAATGATGCCAACGCCCAGGGGGCGGCTTTCCCACCGCCACCGCCCAAAGTGAGCCCCGCCCAGGGTGTCATCGACATGCACGTCCATTCGCATCCGGACGTGTTCGGGCGCAACATGGATGACATCGACGTTGCACAGCTCGCCAGGGCGCGCGGGATGCGCGGCTTGCTCCTCAAAAATCACATCAGTGAGACCGCCAGTCGCGCCGCGCTGGTGATGAAGGTCGTGCCGGGCATCGAGATATTTGGCGGCATTGTCCTCAACAATGCGGTCGGCGGCATCAATCCGAACGCCGTCGAATGGATGCATCGCGTGTATGGCGGTCGCGGCAAGGTCGTATGGCTGCCGACCTTCGAGTCCGACAAGCACGTGAAGACCTTCGGAAAGCCTGATGCCAAGGGCCTCACCGTGGCGCCGAACGGGCAAGTGTCGGCGGAGATGGAAGAGATCCTGAAGATCATCGCTCGCGAGAACCTCGTGCTCGCGACGGGGCACGTTCATCCCGAGGAGATCGTTGCCGTCGTCAAGAAGGGCAAAGAACTCGGCGTCAAGAACATGATCATCACGCACGCGCTCACCAACGTGCCCGGCCTCTCTATGGCTCAGGCCAAGGAAGTGACGAGCAATGGTGCGGTGATCGAGATCTGCTTCCTCCAGTTCCAGGCCGGGCCCAATGCGCCGCTCGCCTTCCTCACGCACTGGACGCAGATCAACGCGCGCCACGTTGCGCAGGCCGTGAAGGAACTTGGCGCGAGTAGCGTTGTCGTCTCTACGGACCTCGGCCAGAGCGCCAACATCACGCATCCCGACGGCGTCGAAGTCGCAATTGCGGCGATGAAGAAGGAAGGCATCTCGGACGCCGACATCGACACGATGATGCGCAAGAATCCGGCGCGACTGCTCGGCCTCGACGGTTGAGCGCCTTGGCGGCGAAAAGAATACGGGGCCGCCTGCAGGCGACCCCGTTACTATTCGTGCGACGATCGGCGGCTCAGCGCTCGATGTTGAGCTGGCGCTTCAGCTCTTCGATCTCGTCCTTGAGGCGCGTGTCGTTGCTGATCTCGCCTTCGATCTTGCGTATCGCATGCAACACGGTCGTGTGATCTCTGGCGCCGAAGCGGCGGCCGATTTCGGGACGCGACCGGGTGGTGAGCTGCTTCGATAGGTACATGCCGATCTGACGCGGCCACACCACCGAGCGATGACGCCGCGGCGAGAGAATGTCCGACTTGGACACCCCGTAGTGGCGCGAGACGAGACGGAGGATGTCCTCGATCTTGATGCGCCGCGGCTCGATGCCGTTCACGAGATCGCGGATCGTCGTCTCGACGAGATCGAGCGTGATCCGCGTCTGCGTGTACTGCCATGTCGCGTAGAGACGTGTCACGGCCCCTTCGAGCTCACGGCCGCTTTCGGTGAGCTTGTCGGCGAGCAGCTCGACGACGTCGCGGGGGATCTCAAACGAAGGATCGGCGGCGCGCTTCTCCTGCACGCGCCGATCGAGGATCTTCAGCCGCAGGTCGCGATCGTGGCTGTTGATCTCCGTGACGAGGCCGCGCTGCATCCGCGAGCGCATGCGATCGTTCAGGCGCGTGAGATGGCTCGGCGCCCGCGCGGACGCAACAACGAGCTGGCGGCCGCCATCGAGCAGCGCATTGATGATGTGGTCGAACTCCAGCTCGGTCTGCTCGCCGTGCATGAATTCGAGATCGTCGATGAGCAGCAGGTCGATGAGGCGGAAGCTCTCCTTGAACGCCATGGCGTCCTGCGCCTTGAGCGCCTCGACGAACTGGAAGCGGAAGCGCTCGGCCGTCATGTAGACGACATTCGCCGAAGGTTGGCGCCGACGAACCTCCCACGCAATTGCGTGCAGGAGATGCGACTTGCCGTGTCCGACAGAGGCGTGAATGTAGAGCGGGTTGTTGCCGCGCGCCTCGTCCGGGACGGTCTCGGCGACCTGCATGGCACCTGCGTGCGCAATCCGGTTCGCCGTGCCGACGACGAAGCTGTCAAAGGTATAGCGCGGATCGAGCGGCGATCCTTCGAGGCCCTCGACGCCCGTGCGCGAGCCGACACCTGCCGTATAGCCGGGTACCGTCATCGAGTGCGGGCTCGCCTCGCCGATTTTGGCGTGGGGCGCCGCGTAGGATTTCTCGGGGCGTGCCGCTGAACTTCCGGCCTGAGCAGCCGGCGCAGTCGGGGCGGGGCTCCGCACCTTTACCTCGACGCGCTCGATGCCGTCGAATTCAATGGCGGCGCAGCGCTGAATGGCATCGAGATAGTGCTGCTCGAGCCAGTTCTTCAGGAACTTCACCGGCACGGAGACGGTCAGCGTGCCGCCCTCAAAAGCCGCGAACTCGAGCGAGCCGAACCAGCTCGAATACACATCCTCGCCGAGATTGGCCTTGAGAGCCTGGCGAACGCGCTGGCCGCGCGCATTGATGGCAGCTTCCTCACCGGCCGGCTTCTGTGCGCCGCTGCCGCCGAGACCCGATGGGCCGCTTGGCCGCTTTGCGGGCTCGCCTGCCGAATCCGGTCCTGATTTCTTGGATGGCCCCTCTGGCTGGTCGCCGTCGTGCGTCATTCTCGTACCCCACCTAAAATCTGTTCGCTCTCAGGACCCGATGGCGCACCTCGGCCCGCAAAGATGCGCAAGCGCACCTCCCGGCTGCCGAACCTCCCGAGCGTCTATCGTGTCCTGCCCTCTCGCGGTCTCAGCCCTGAAGCCAGGGTAATCCCGCGGCCTTCCAGCCCGCCGCCATGCCGCGTCGGCGGTGCTGATCAAGCGGACCCTCGAAGCCGTCCGCTACGTTGTGGCAATGCGCGTAACCTTGCGCTGCGATGGCGCGCGCCGCCATGAGGCTGCGACCGCCAGAACGGCAGATGAAGTACAGCTCGCTGTCCTTGTCCGCACTTCGGGCGGCAAGCTGCTCGGTCACCTGTTCCACGAATGCCGGGTTGAGACGGTTGTCCGGGAAAGTCTGCCATTCCACGAGAACCGGCTGGCCGCCGATCTCGGAAAGGTCAGGCATTCCGACAAAGGCCCACTCTGATCTCGTCCGCACGTCGATCAGAACAGCCTTGGGGTTGGCCTTGAGCGCACCCCACACATCTATAACCGGCACGTCGTCTACCGCACCAGAATCGAACGCCACTTAACAGTCTCCGCATCACCATCTACAGCAACGGCACGTAACCCTGCAGGTCAGCGCCGCCACTACGCAAGCAATAGACAAGTACAATCAGCGCCATCAGACGACGAGCCCGATGGAATACGCAATACAAGACGCCTATGAACCCCGTCCCCGGACAACATGCTTTGGCCTCTGTCCGGATGCCTACAATTGCCTTGGGGAAAACTACGCTGGGTGGCCCCCGCTCGTTTTCCTTAACCGGATAATAACCATGTTGGGGGGCGCCCGCGCAAGTGCGGACTTTCATCAGGCTCGCGCAAGGAAGGCTCGAGGCGACTCTCCGCCACGCCTGCCGACCAAGGGGCCACCCTGTTGATGACGTCTCAGGGCTGTGGACAAGGTCGTTGAGAATCCGAGCTGAATCCGACCCGCCGAAGGGCTCCCCTGAAACGCAGATGACGCCCTCGAGGGAGCGTCATCTGAATCGTGTTTTGGCTTGAATGAGTTCAATAAGTGGACGACAGGCTGAGATATTACTGCGGCGAAGCTGACACAAAACCGTCAAATATCAAATGATTGAGCGGTGCCCCTCAGTCCCTGTGCGAGTCGCCGTTGTGCTCTTTTCGCCACATAGTCTGCACGTCCGTCCTACGCCTACTGATCGGCGATCAGGAAGCGGCGGCGTCGATCGATTTGATGCGGGCCGCGAGGCGCGAAACCTTCCGCGACATCGTCTTCTTGTGGACGACGCCCTTCTGCGCGGAGCGCATCATGACCGGCTCGGCGGCCTTGAGGGCCTGCTCGGCAGCGCTCTTGTCGCCGGCAGCAATGGCGGCCTCGACGGTGCGCACGGTCGACCGCAGGCGCGAGCGCCGGGCCTTGTTGACTTCCGTCCGCTTCGCCGTCTGGCGGGCCGCCTTCTGTGCCGAGCTGGTATTGGCCATTCTGTAGTCCTTCCTTGTGTCGAAGCTGTCGGCGCGATCGAAGTCCGCCGGCATTCCCTGCCGCGAGGCCTGAACCGCGCAATAAACAGATGCGCCGCCCATGGCACGCATGGCCAGGGCGGTTCGCTCGGCCTCCGTATAGAAGACCTGGAGGGTGATGGTCAACGGGGAGTTGTGTGTAGGCACATTAAGTGCCGCAAGTGCGGCGGGCTGCTGGGAAGGGGTGCTTCGCAACCAATGGGTGGTGCTATGCCCGCGGCCGCCATGCAGAGGGCGATTACGGCCTGGGGCGTGCCCCCGGCAGGCCCCCTAAGACCGCCGTGCCATAGGCGCGTCTTCGACGCGGCGGGACACCCTCGCGGAACCCAGTCTTTTGCTTACTTGCCGCGGGCTGCTGGAAGGGGGTGCTTCGCATTCCTTCCGTGGCGGTATGCCCGCGGCGCTCATGCGGACAGGTCAGGCCTGCGCCAAGTCATAAAGACGGGCGGGTCCGGGAGGGTGTCCCTCCCGGCAGAGCGCGAGACTGGTCTCGCTCGCGCGGAACGCGCGAAGATCTCAAACCAAGCTCTGCGGTTCCAGCTCGATGAGCTGCCCGCCATCCATGCGCAGGACACGATCCATGCGCGCGGCGAGCTCCAGATTGTGGGTCGCGATGAGGGCCGCAACGCGCTTCTCCCGGATCAGCGCGATCAGTTCCTCGAACACGACGTCAGCCGTCCGCGGATCGAGGTTGCCCGTCGGCTCGTCGGCGAGCAGGAGACGCGGCGTATTCGCGAGCGCGCGTGCAATGGCCGTGCGCTGCTGCTCGCCGCCGGAAAGTTCGGCTGGGCGATGATCGAGCCGCGGCTCCAGACCGAGCGACGTCAGCAGTTCCCGCGCCCGCGCGTGTGCGACGCTTTTCGAGCGCCCCTGAATAAGCTGCGGCATGGCGACGTTCTCGAGGGCCGAGAACTCGGGCAGGAGCTGGTGGAACTGGTAGATGAAACCCATCTGCGCGCGACGGACCCGCGTGCGCTCGTCGTCCTTCATGCGGGCGCAGTCGCGCCCCGAGACGATCACCTGACCGCCATCCGGCGTCTCCAATAGTCCCGCAATGTGCAGCAGCGTGGATTTGCCCGCGCCTGAGGGGCCGACCAGCGCCACGGCCTCGCCGGGCATGAGGACGGCCGAGGCGCCGTTCAACACGTCTATCCGGCGCGAGCCCTGATGAAACGTGCGGCGCAGGTCGATCAGCTGGAGGACAGCTGTCTCGAAGGCTTCGCCATGCTCGGATGTGAAGTCTTGCACGGGATGCCTCACTCGTAGCGGAGCGCTTCGACCGGATCGAGACGCGAGGCGCGCCAGGACGGATAAAGCGTCGCGAGGACGGATAGCACGAGAGCCATGATCACGATCGCGGTGGTCTCGCGAACGTCGATCTCGGCCGGCATGCGGGAGAGGTAATAGACCGTCGGATCCATCAGCGTGGTGCCGGTCATGCGCTGCACGAGCTGGCGTATACCTTCAATATTCCAGCAGAAAACAATGCCGAGAATGAGCCCGGCGATGGTGCCGACGATGCCGATGGAAGCGCCGGTGATCAGGAACACGCGCATCATGGCGCCCTTGGTCGCGCCCATGGTGCGCAGGATGGCGATGTCACGCCCCTTGTCCTTCACGAGCATCATGAGGCCCGAGATGATGTTGAGCGCCGCCACCAGCACGATCAGCGACAGGATGATGAACATCACATTGCGCTCGACCTCGAGCACCGTGAAGAACGTCTCGTTGCGCTTGCGCCAGTCCGTGAAGTGAAGCGTGTTTCCGCCCGCAGCCTGCAGCGGCCCCAGGATGTCGCCGACGTTCTCCGGCTCGTGCAGCAGCACCTCGAGCACGTCGACCTGCTCCGGACGCGAGAAGTAGCGCTGCGCTTCCTTGAGCGGCATGAAGATCATGGCCTTGTCGTACTCGGACATGCCGAGCTCGAAGATCGCGGCCACGCGGTAGCGCTTGATGCGAGGGGCGGTGCCGAAGGGCGTCGCGGCGCCGCGCGGGGAGACGAGCGTGATCGAATCGCCGGCCATCACGCGGAGCTGGTTGGCGAGCCGGATGCCGATGGCGAGCGACTCGCTATCGTCGAAGCCATCGAGTGAGCCGAAGCGCACATTGTCCGCGACCAGCGGCATCTGGCGGAGCGCGCCTTCGCTGACGCCGCGAATGAGGCCGCCGAGCGATACCGCGCTCGACGAGATCATGGCCTGACCCTCGATGAGCGGCAGCACGGCGCGCACGCCCGGTACTTGCGAGAGCCGGGCCGTCGCCTCGTCGTAGTCCGTGAAGGGCTCTGCAACCCGGTAGACGATCACGTGGCCGTTGACGCCGAGGATCTTCTGGATGAGCTCGCTGCGAAAGCCGTTCATCACGGCCATGACGATGATCAGCGTCGCGACGCCGAGCATGATGCCGATGAAGGAGAAGCCGGCGATGACCGAGATGAAGCCTTCCTTGCGCCGCGCCCTGAGGTAGCGCCGCGCGAGCAGCCACTCGAATGGCGCGAAAGGCCGCGTGTCGACGCTGGCGGCGCCCGATGTGGTCGTCATCGTGATTCGGCTCCGGTTCGCGGGTGACGCAACGGACTGCAAATCCGCTTATGCTCTGGAATCCCCGATCAGCGCCGGTTGACTACCACAATCCGCCGCAATTAGGGCCGCACGCCGTTCCGTTACCCACCGTGGCGGCAGGGCGACAGAAGCGCGCGATTGTCGCGGTAGGGGCGGCCGTGTCTGCTGTAGCGCCTACAGCCAGGCCTGCTCGCCGCGCCTAAGGCGCAGGATCTTGTCCTGGGGCACGTCGAGGGCGTGGATTTCGCCCCAGTCGAGGCCGAGGATGTGCCCGCGCACGACCCGGCTGACGCCGCCATGGGAAACGGCCACCGTGTCCCGCTCCAGGCTGGTAATCCAGTTCCCGACGCGCCCGGCGAGATCCTCATAGCTCTCGCCATTACGCGGCCGCCAGCCGTAGGGATTGGCCTTGCGGGCGGCGAATTCCTCGGGATCCGAGCTCGGCAGATCATCCCAGATCTGGCCTTCCCAGTGGCCGAAGTTGATCTCCTTGAGCAGGTCCTCGCGAGCAAAGGCTTCCGGATCGAGGCCCATTTCGCGGCGAATGATGCGCATGGTATCCGCCGTGCGCATGAGCGGACTGGCGACGTAATCGAAGCCTGCTGCGGTCTCCGCAAGAATGCGGCCGAGCTCGCGCCCGTTGCGCGCAGCCTGCCCGCGTCCCTTGTCATTCAGGGGCGTGTCCGTCTGGCCCTGATAGCGCCGCACGGCATTCCAATCCGTTTCGCCGTGGCGAACGAAGTAGAGCGTAATTCCAGACTTCAGCACGGATCAGACCTTGAGGACGAGCTTGCCGTTGTTGCCGCCCGTGTAGAGCAGATTGAGGGTATCCGTAAAGCTCTCGAGGCCGCCGGTGCGCACATCCTCACGGATTTTGAGCTTGCCCTCGCGGTGCCACTGGCCGAGCTGGGTGATGGCTTCGGGCACCCGGTCGGCCCAGTCGAGCACGATCAGGCCGCGCATGGTCAGGCGCTGCGTCAGCACCGCGCGCAGATTTTTCGGCCCCGGAGGCAGTTCGGTCGCGTTGTAGCCCGAGATGAGCCCGCAGAGCGCCACGCGCCCATGCACGTTCATCTGCATGAGAATGGTATCGAGGATCTCGCCCCCGACATTCTCGAAGTTGACGTCGATGCCCTTGGGGCAGGCTGCCTTGAGCTGTTCGGCGAGATTGCCGGTCTTGTAGTCGATGCAGGCATCGAAGCCGAGCTCGTCCACGACATAGCGGCATTTCTCGGGACCGCCAGCGAGACCGACCGCGCGACATCCCTTGATCTTGGCAATCTGGCCGACGATCGAGCCGACAGCACCCGATGCCGCGGACACGACGACGGTCTCGCCTGCCTTGGGCTGACCGACTTCCAGGAGGCCGAAGTAGGCCGTCCAGCCCGGCATCCCGAGTCCGCCGACCCATCGTTCCAGCGGTGCGGCTGAGGGATCGACCTTCGCGAGGCCTTTGCCGTCCGACATGGCGTATTGCTGCACGCCGAGCATGCCCTGCACGGCATCGCCGACCTTGAATTTCGGATGGCGCGACGCATCGACGATGCCGACCGAGAACGAGCGCATCACACCGCCGATCGCGACGGGCGGCACATACGAACGCCCCTCGTTGATCCAGCCGCGCATGGCGGGATCGAGCGAGACATACGCGATCTTCACGCGGATTTCGCCGTCGCCCGGCTCGGCGAGCGTCGCATCCTTCACAGCGAAGGTGTCCGGCGTGACGAGGCCCGGTGCGGGCCGCTTGGCGAGAATGACTTGGCGGTTCGTACTCATGGTCGCCTCCGCGGATGTGAGTGTGGCTGCTGCTATTCCGCTGCGGCCTTGGGTGGGGCGGATTCCTTCGCGGCCCCTTCGGCAAGCAGCGCATTGATCTCGGCGGATGTGAAACCCGCATCACTCAGCACTTCGCGCGTGTGCTGGCCGTACAGCGGCGCGGGTCGTGCAACACCGGCTGGCGTTTCGGAGAATTTCGCCGGCACGCCGATCGTCTCGACTTTGCCTGCAACTGGATGATCGACCGCGACCACCATGTCGCGCGCCCGCGTCTGCGGATGGACGAGCATTTCGTTGATGGAGAGCACTGGCCCGGCCGGAATGCCGACCGCTTCCAGCTTTTCGAGCCAGTGCGCTGCAGTGTTCTGGCGGAAGCGCGCGTTGAGCAGATCGATCAGCTCATCGAGGTTGGCCATACGATCGTGACCCGTGAGAAAGCGCGGATCCTTGCCGAGCTCCGGACATTCGAGCAGATCGCACAGCATGGGATACATCTTCTGGTTCGAGGCGCCGACATTGATGTAACCGTCGCTCGTCTCGAAAGCCTGATAGGGCCCATTGAGTGGATGACGCGAGCCCATGGGGCCGGGCGAAACACCCGTCGCGAGTGCGATCGCCGATTGCCAGTACGTCAGTGTGATACCGGCTTCGAAGAGCGAGGTATCGACGAACTGGCCCTCGCCCGTCTTGAGCTTGTGGGCGTAAGCCGCGCAGATGGCCATGGCCGCGATGATGCCCGCGGTGATGTCGCACGCAGGCGAGCCCACTTTCACCGGCGGCCGTCCCGGACCTTCGCCGGTGATGGCCATGAGGCCCGACATGCCCTGCGCAATGAGATCGTAACCGCCTTGCGTGGCATAGGGCCCCGATCGCCCGAAGCCCGAAACGGCGCAATAGATCAGGCCCGGAAACTCCTTGTGCAGCACCTCGTAGCCTAGGCCGAGCTTGTCGAGCGTATCGTGGCGATAGTTCTCGATGAGAACGTCGGCGTCCTTCAGCAGGCGCTTCAATGCCGCACGCGCTGCGGGCTTCTTGAGATCGAGGACGATGCCGCGCTTGTTGCGGTTCATCATCATGTACGCTGCCGGCTCACCCTTGATATCGGGCGGCAGCATCCGCCGCGTGTCGTCGCCGCCGTCGGCCTTCTCGACCTTGATGACGTCCGCCCCCATGTCGGCGAGCATGCGCGCCGAGGTCGGCCCAGCCATCACGTGCGAGAGATCGATGACGCGCATACCCTTCAGCGGGCCCCCCAGCGGACCATGGCGTTCACGCTCAGACATGCTTCCTCCGCGAATGATCGTCTGTCCGACTTCGTTGGCCGCGAGCCTGCCCGATCAGGCTGGTGCCCGCAAGCCCAGCTCCTGGCTTGCCGGCAGTGGCGCGAAGAGCGCTTCCACGTCCGCGTCGCTCAGCTCAGCGAGCGTCGGCGGATTCCACTTCGGGCTCTTGTCCTTGTCGACGAGCAGCGCGCGCACGCCTTCGACGAACTCACCATCCTCGAAGAGACGCAGGCACAACCTGAGCTCAACGTTGAGCGCTTCTTCGAGTGATCCGAGCTCGCGTGCGCGCCGTACCGCCGCGAGCGTTGTCGCGAGAGCCTTCGGCGAGCGCGCCAGCAGCGCTTCGTGTGTTTTGTTGCCCCATTCGCTGTCTTCCCGTGCGAGCGCATCGAGAATGGCTGGCACATTCGGCTGCGAGAACGTCCGGCCGATCTCGTCCGCGTGGCCTGCGAGATTGGAGTGCGGCGGCGGCTCGGCGAAGCGCGCGATCGTCTTCTTTACATCGGCGGTGTTGGTGCTGCAGAGCGCCGTGCGCAGCTCATCGAGCTTGGAGGATTGCACGAACACGTCGGCGAAGCCCGAGAAGATCGTTCCTGCCCCACGCATGCGCTCGCCAACCAAGCCCAGGTACTCACCGAACGAACCCGGTGCGCGGCCGAGCAGCCACGTCCCGCCCACATCGGGAATGAGGCCGATCGTCGTCTCCGGCATCGCGAGCTGCGAACGCTCGCTGACGATGCGCGTGCCGCCCTGCACGTGCGCCGAAAGCCCGATGCCGCCGCCCATGACGATGCCGTCCATGATCGGGACGAACGGCTTCGGATAGCGATGGATCAGTGCGTTGAGCGCATACTCCTCGCGCCAGAAAGCGAGCGCATCGTCGAGCCCGCGCGCTCGCGAGTCGTAGAGCCAGCGCACATCGCCGCCCGCGCAAAGCCCGCGCTCGCCCGCGCCGTCGAGGATGATCAGCTCGACGGCGGGATCGTCCTGCCACGCGAGCAGGGCCGGCCAGATGGCACGCACCATCCCGAGCGTCAGCGCATTGAGGGCTTTCGGCCGGTTCAGCGTAATGCGCCCGGCCGTACCCTCGATGCGGATCAGGACTTCGCCGTTCGTCTCCGTCATCTCGATCTGCCTTAGAGCTTTGGCGTCGGGAAGGCACCGCGCGCCTTCTCAAAAGCGCGGCCGATGCGCAGCGCGAGCGCATCATCGAAGCGCCGCACCACGATTTGCAGGCTCATGGGCAGCTTGCTCTTGCTCAGCGCCGTCGGAATGGCGAGGCCCGCGAGCGCAAGGTAGTTACCCCAGCGGGTGAAGTGCGCCATGGGCGACTTCGTCTCGTCGACCTCGGCAACAGGAATGGCCGGGAATGGGATCGTCGGCAGGATGATCGCATCGAGGCGATCCATGGCCGAGAGGAAGCCGGCGATGTCCTTGTCGCGTTGTCGAATGACATCGAGGTAGTCGGCCGCCGAGATCGTCTTGCCGCCGAGGAAGCGCGTGCGGATCGGATCGGCCATGCCCGACTTGGCGTCGTCGATGTGCTGGCGCCAGTTGGCGTAGCCTTCGGCGGCGATGATGATGCCCGTCGAACGCGTAAAGCTGTCGAAGGACTGCGGCATCTTGAATGCCTCGACGCGCGCGCCGAGCTTCTCGAGCACCGCGGCTGAATTCGCGAGATCGGCCTTCACTTCGTCGGTGGTGATGACGCCCAGATCCTCATCGACGACGCGACCGATGCGCAGTCCGGCGACACCCTTCTCCAGGTCCCGAAGCGCATCAATAGGACGGAAATCCTCGGTCGAAGGATCGTCGGGATCGTGGCCGAGCATGGCGGCGAACATGCGCGCCGTCGTGGTCACGTCCCTGGCGAGCGGGCCCGCCGTGTCGAGCGTCTGTGAGAGCGGGGCTATCCCCGAGCGACCGATGAGGCCGATGGATGTCTTGAGCCCGACGCACCCGCACAACGCTGCCGGAATGCGCACCGATCCGCCCGTATCCGTTCCGAGACCGCCGGGGAGCACGCCAGCGCCGACGGCCGAGCCGGTGCCACTCGATGATCCGCCTGGAATACGCTGTGTGGTCAGATCCCATGGATTCCACGGCGTGCCGACCGTCACGTTTGTGCCATAGCCGCCGAAGGCGTACTCGACGGTGTGGGTCTTGCCGACGACGATGGCGCCTGCGGTGCGCAGTTTCGTGACGACATGGGCATCGCGCTCGGCGGGTGCGGCCTGCTTGCGCGTCAGCGATCCGCAGCCCGAGACGAGACCCTCGACATCCGCAATATCCTTGATGCCGACCGGCATGCCGTGCAGCAGCCCGTGTGCGGCGCCTTCGGCGACCTGCGCATCCGCGAGTCGTGCCTCGGCGAGCGCGCTCTCGCGCGTGATCTGCGTGAAGGCGTGGATCTTCTTGTTTGCAGCCTCTGCGGTTTCGAGGGTTTTTTCCACGGCGGCCGTGATGGCGCCGGCGGCTGCGGTTTTGGGCGACTTGGACATGAGGCTCACGGCTCCGGTTCGAGATGCTGACTTGCGAATGGGCGAGCCTAACACTCCCGGTGCTGCCGGTGCGAGAGCCTATGGCGCAGGGGCGATCTGCAATGTCTTGGTGCCGCGGGCTGCTGGCAAGAGGGGCTTCGCAACCGTTCCGCAGTGCTATGCCCGCGGCGGCCATGCAGACAGGTTGAGACTGTGGCCGCGGGCTGCTCTCCTTTGTAGGACGGCCTACCGGCCGGCGTGCAGTCGCACGCTCATGAAGTCGTGCCACCGCGCTCGCGGCTCGCTTCGAGTCATGAAAAAACGGGGGTTCCGGGGGGTATCCCCCATGATCGCTAACTTAGGGGGCTGACGGTTTGGCATCTACGCCGCCGCGTTGGCTCGCGGATATGTCGTTTGAGGCGTTGGGCCGCGCAGCGGATCGCGGCGAGTGGTGGGGCCGGGATAATCGCGGCAATAAGGCTTCGCAGCAGCAGACGGCCGACAAGCGTTTCGAGCCACGGTGCCGTCCGGCGCAGACGCTTGAGCAGCGCGACGTTTGAAAAGGCCGCGAGACCGCTGGCTTCCGCCCAACCTACCGTCAGCCGCAAGCCCATCGATCCCAGGCAATATGCCAGCGTGAGGCGTAGGAGATCGACGGCGCACCTCACCTCGCGCGCGCGGCGGAAAGCGCCGAGCGCGCGGGCTTCCTCCTCAAGCTGTTCTGCCCCGCCGAGCTGTTCGACAGTTGCAAGCCAATCGGCGTGGATGAGTAATTCGCGTGTCATCCCACTCTCGAATCACAAACCGATTCCTCAGTGCAAACAAAATTAAGTTAGCGCGGATGGGGGGACGCCCCCGGCATGACCCTCGCTCGTGCTGAAAGCGCGATTGCCTATTCGCGTCCCTTCGACAGAAACGCGTTCGCGCCGGCGCCGAAGAGCTTCGGCAGGTGCGTATAGATATAGCGACAGCCGCTGGCGATGACCTGATCGAGGTTGTCGGCGGTCGCGGGCATTCCCGGCGTCTTCCCGGCGGCAACGATGCGCGCGAGCGTCTTCTCTATGGCGTCCTTGACCGGCGGCGCTTTCGGGTTTCCCGGATGTCCCATGGACTGCGAGAGATCAGACGGCCCGATGAAGTACACATCGATGTCGTCGACGGCGAGGAGCGCATCGACGTTTTCGATGGCCTTGGCGTGCTCGAGTTGAATGCAGACGAGGCTCTGCGCGTTGGCGTCTCGCACAAAGTCTGGCATGGCCTTGGCGAGGCCGTAGCTGTCGGGACGCGTACCCGCAGCAAGCCCTCGATTGTCGCCGGATCCGAATTTCACGGCGCCGAGCGCGCGCCGTGCATCATCAGCGGTATTGATGTGAGGCACCTGCACGCCAGCGGCGCCGCGATCCATGACGGAGGTGATTTCCGCGCTCGCATTGTTGCGCGGGCGCACGATGGGCGTGATGCCGCGCGCTTCGGCAGCCATGCACATCAGCTCGGCAGTCTCGAGCCCGATGGTCCCGTGCTCCATATCGATGAGCACCCAGTCGAACCCGGCGTGCGCGGCCATTTCGACCATCTGTGGCGACGGGATCATGATCGAGCAGCCGAGGGCGGGCTTCCCCGCCTGGAGACGCGCCTTCATCTCGTTCTTGCGCATGGCGCGTGCTCCTGCAGCGGATGCCGGATTATTCTGCGGTCGGCGCGCCATCCTCGCCGTTTTCGCCATTCTCGCTACCGTCATCGGGAATGCGCTCGACGGAGGCGACGGTCTCGTCCTCGTCCGTGCGGAAGATGCGCACACCCTGTGTGTTGCGGCCCGCTGTTCGCACATCATCTACGGGGCAGCGGATGAGCTGGCCACCGTCGGTGACGAGCATGATCTGATCGCTGTGCTCGACGGGGAAGGACGCGACGAGTGGTCCATTGCGGTCGTTGACGACCATGGCGAGGATGCCTTTGCCGCCGCGTCCGCTCACGCGGTACTCGTACGACGACGTGCGCTTGCCGAAGCCGCGGCTGGAGACGGTGAGTACGAACTGCTCGCGCGCGCCGAGCTCGGCATAGCGCTCGGGCGTCAGCTCCTCGCTCGTCACTTCCTCGGCGTCGACATCGGGTGCCGACTCGACCTCGCCGCCATTCTCGACGCCTTCGCCGGTCGCGCGACGCATCGCACTCGCCTGCTTGAGATAAGCTGCGCGCTCGGCCGGTGTCGCCTCGACGTGCGTGAGGACGGCCATCGAGATCACGCGGTCCTCGTCATCGAGACGGATGCCGCGCACGCCCGTGGAGTCGCGACCTTTGAAGAGGCGTACGTCATCAGCCGGGAAGCGGATGCACTGGCCGACTGCACTCGTCAGCAGCACGTCATCGCTCGGCGTGCAGAGCGCGACGTTGACGATCTGGTCGCCCTCGTCGAGCTTCATGGCGATCTTGCCATTGCGATTGATGTTCTCGAAGTCCGCGAGACTGTTGCGCCGCACATTGCCGGAGCGCGTCGCGAACATGAGCTCGCGATCGACCCAGGTTGTCGTGTCCTCTGGCAGCGGCAGGATGGTCGTGATGGCCTCGCCCTGCTCGAGCGGCAGGAGATTGATCAGCGCCTTGCCGATGCCCTGGGGCGTAGCAGCGGGGAGCCGCCAGACCTTCATGCGGTAGCACATGCCGCGCGAGGAGAAGAACAAGAGCGGCGTATGCGTTGAGGCAATGAAGAGTTGCGTGACGATATCCTCATCGCGTGTCGTCATGCCGGAGCGGCCTTTGCCGCCGCGACGCTGCGCGCGATAGGTGGCGAGCGGCACGCGCTTGACGTAGCCTTTGAGTGAGACCGTGACGACGCAGTCCTCGCGCTGGATGAGATCCTCGTCGTCGAGGTCGCCTTCCATGGGGACGATTTCGGTGCGGCGCGGTACGGCGAACTCATCGCGGATCGCGGTCAGCTCACCCTTGATGATGTCGATGATGCGCGCACGCGAGGAGAGGATCGCGAGATACTCCTTGATCTCCTCGGCGATCTTGGCGAGGTCGTTGCCGATCTCGTCGCGGCCGAGCGCGGTCAGACGGGCAAGGCGCAATTCGAGGATCGCGCTCGCCTGCTCGTCGGAGAGCTTGGTCGTGCCTTCGTGCGACACGCGATGGCGCGGGTCCGCGATGAGTTCGACGAGCGGCGCCACGTCCTTCGCCGGCCAGTCGCGCTCCATGAGCTGCTCCTTGGCAACGGCAGGGCTCGGCGCACGGCGGATGAGATTGACGATGTCGTCGATATTGGCGACCGCGATGGCGAGGCCGACGAGGATATGGGCGCGGGCGCGCGCCTTGGTGAGCAGGAACTTCGTCCGGCGGCTTACGACTTCCTCGCGGAAGGCGTTGAAGGCCTGGATCATGTCCTTGAGGTTCAACTGCTCGGGACGGCCGCCGTTGAGCGCGATCATGTTGGCGCCGAAGGACGTCTGCAGATCGGAATAGCGCCAGAGCTGATTGAGCACGACGTCGGCCACGGCATCGCGCTTCAGCTCGATGACGATGCGCATGCCTTCGCGGCTCGACTCGTCCCAGATGTTCGAGATGCCCTCGACGCGCTTGTCGCGGACCAGCTCGGCGATCTTCTCGATGAGGACGCGCTTGTTCACCTGATAGGGAATGGCGGTGACGATCAGGCCTTCACGGTCGCGGCGCAGCTCCTCGACCTCGACGCGCGCGCGCATGATGATCGAGCCGCGACCGCGATGGTAGGCGGCCATGGCGCCGGCCTGCCCGAGAATGAGCCCGCCGGTCGGGAAGTCCGGTCCCGGGATGATCTGCACCAACTCGTCGATGCTGATGTCGGGATTGTCGAGGTGCGCGATGGCGGCGTCGATGACCTCGCCAAGATTGTGCGGCGGGATGTTCGTGGCCATGCCGACCGCGATACCGCCGGCGCCATTGACGAGCAGATTCGGGAATTTCGCCGGCATGACCGACGGTTCCTTGCGGCTCCCGTCATAGTTCTCCTGGTACTCGACGGTGTCCTTGTCGAGATCGTCCAGGATGTACTGCGTGACCTTCTGCAGGCGGCACTCGGTGTAGCGCATGGCCGCCGGCGGATCGCCATCGACGGAGCCGAAATTGCCCTGGCCGTCGACGAGCGGCACGCTCATCGAGAAGTCCTGCGTCAGACGTACGAGCGCGTCGTAGATCGCGCTGTCGCCGTGCGGGTGGAAGTTACCCATCACCTCGCCGACCACCTTGGCCGACTTGACGTACTTCTTGTTCCAGTCAAGCCCGAGTTCGTTCATGCCGTAGAGAATGCGGCGGTGCACGGGCTTGAGGCCGTCGCGAACGTCCGGCAGCGCGCGCGATACGATTACGCTCATGGCGTAGTCGAGATAGCTGCGCCGCATCTCATCGGAGATCATCACCGGGCGGATGTCGCTCGGCTCGGAGCCACCGGCGTCACCGCCGGTCTTGTCGTCGTCTGCCACGTTCGGTCACCCGCTGCAGGTCAAGGGAGGGCGCATGAAACACGCTCCGATCAGCCGAATCGGATGCGTTCTGCGAAGGATTTGGCGAGAGGTATAGCACGCCCGGCCCTCGCCGCAATGGCGCGAAAGCGCCCACGTCAGGGCGCCTGAATGGCGGCTAATAATATAACTGAATCAATGATCTATGGCCGCGCCTCTGCCGCGCCATTTGTGCAGAAGCATGGGGCCTGCCTGGACCAGCAAAACAGCCCCGAGAATAAGGCCCGCACCACCCCATCCGATGATCGAGAGGCGTTCACCAAGGACGAGGTAGGCAGCCAGCGCGGCGAACAGCGTTTCGCTCGAGACGATGATGGCGGCTTCGGTTGGCGGCGTGTATTTCATGGCGATCGCCAGCAGCGTGAAGGTGAGCGCGCTGGACAAAAGGCCGACGAAGGCAATCTCGCGCCAGGCCGCCACTAGCGCCGGGAGAGAGATAGGTTCGAACATTATTGCTCCGGCCCATCCGAGAAGAGCGACGGTGCCGAATTGAATTGCACTGAAGGCTACAGGGCGCGCGTGTTTCGTCGCTTGGGCGACTACCACCACGTGCGCCGCCCAGAACACGGCAGAGATGGCGACGAGGAGATCGCCGCGGGCAAAGCCGCCCACCGTGCCGCCGCCGAGCAGCCACATGCCGATGAATGACATCGCGACGGCCGGCCAGACGATCCACGCCGGCGGGCGGCGCATGAAGAGCCAGACCAGGAACGGCGTGAACACGACGTAGAGCGCGGTCAGAAATCCGGTGTTCGTGACGCTCGCCGTGATGATGCCCGTCTGCTGCGCGATGGCTCCGAGGAAAAAGATGCCACCACCGAGTGCGGCAATCGAGACAAGCCCCGCCGGGAACTGATCGGGCGCGTGACGGCCCTCGCGCCATGCGAGTGGTGCCAATGCGAGCGTCGCGACCGTCGCACGCGCGGCGACGAACAGCAGGGGGCCGATGTGGTCCATGGCCGTCTTCTGGAAAACGAACGCGACGCCCCAGACGATGGCGGCGAGAATGAGCAGAAGATCGGCATGAATGCGGCGCATGGGCAACCTGAGAAAATCCGGCGTGAACGAGGTCGCAGTGCGGCCGCGATGCAAGTGGGAGGCTTATATCGGGAACTGCGCGGAAGTCACGCCGGGGCCTATGCTGCAGTGCGCTGCGGGCTGCTCCTTGCAAAGCAGGCAAGCCGCCCTAGAGTGCACGCTTCGTATGATGTTCTTGCGGGTGTTCATGATGTCTCGTAACGGCCCTCTCTCCGCCATCACCGTGCTCGACATGAGCCAGGGCATTGCAGGCCCATCCTGCGGTGGCTATTTCGCCGAGCACGGTGCGCGCGTGATCAAGCTCGAGCCGCCTGAAGGCGACTGGATGCGCTATCTCGGCACGCGCATCGACGGCATGTCCTCTCAGGCGATTGCGTACAACCGTGGCAAGGAGAGCGTTGCGATCGACATTCGCAAGCCCGAAGGCCGCGATGTCGCGCTGAAGCTCGCCGAGCGCGCCGATGTTGCGATCGAGAGCGCGCGCCCCGGAGTCTTCGAGCGTCTTGGCCTCGGCTTCGAAGCGCTCAAGGCACGCAATCCCGACATCACCTACGTTTCTGTCTCGGGTTGGGGCCAGAGCGGGCCCAACCGTGAGCGCCCGATGGTCGACACGATCGGGCAGGCTATTTCGGGCTTCATGGCGGCGACGCGTTCGCGCGAAGGTGCGCCCGTGAAAGTGGATGTGCCGTTCATCGATGCCTTCACCGGCCTCTATGCCTTCCAGGCGGCGAGCATGGCGCTTTGGGGCAAGGTCAAAGGTAGCGGCGCGCGGCACATCGACATCTCGCTGATGCAGTCGGCGGCGCACGTGCAATCGCCGAATATTCTCGAGTACGGGTTTGTCGGGCGACCGCCCGGGCTGCTCAATCCGCCGGCCGGTAACTACCGCACGCGCGATGGCTTCATGGCGATCACGCTCGTCAATCAGGCGCAGTTCGAAGGCATCTGCCGTGCAGCGGGCCGCGCCGACATCATTGCCGATCCGCGCTTCACGACTGTGGCAGGGCGCAAGGAGAATGTCGCCGCCTTGCGTGCCGTTCTCGATGAGGCTCTCGTCGCGCGCACGACTGCCGAATGGGTGCCGATCTTCGAGAAAGAGGGTGCGCTCGCGAGCGGCATCAACACCTATGGCGACTGGCTTGCCGATCCGCACGTGCAGGCGATCGAAGCTGCGCCCGGCTATCAATTATCGGACGGAAAGGCCGTACCGCTCCCGCATCTGCCAGGCCAGGTGCCGAACGATGCGCGCGTTCCTGCCGTCGGTGAGCACACGCGCGCGCTGCTTGCTGAAGCCGGCTTGGGCGCCGCAGCCATTGATGCCCTGCTGGCGTCTAAACTCGCGCGCCAGTCCGGCGAGGAGCGCTGAGCCATGACGCCGCAGGAGCATCACGACCTCGCCTCGAAGAACTTCGGCCCGCAGCGCTATTTCGAGGACTTCGAGATCGGCGAGACGTTCTACATTCCGTCACGCACCATGACGGAGGCGCTATTCGCTGCCTTCCAGCTTGCGTCCGCTGACAATCATCCGATCCACTACGATCGCGAGTTCTGCAAATCACATGGCCACCGCGATCTCTTCGCGCACGGCTTTCAGATGCTCATCCAGACGGCTGCCGGAGCGGGCGTGTTTCCTTTCCTCGTGCAGGAGAGTCTGCGCGCCTTCATCGAGCAGTCCTCGCGCTTTCTCGCGCCCGTCTATGTCGGTGACACGCTCTATCCGCTGCTGACCGTTGCCGATCTCAAGCCGCAGCGCACGACAGGCGTTCTGACACTCGCCTCCACTATCCACAACCAGGATGGCGTGCTCGTCATGGATGGCGTGCAGCGGTACCTCGTTCGCAAGCGTGCAACTTAGTCGGATCGCGCCTGCGGCGCGACGGGGACTAGGTCCCCGAACCCCCAACCGGGGAGACCCCGGCCCCCCTCCTTTTTATGACTTGGAATTCATCCCGAGCGCTCACTTTCCCGTCTCTGTTGCGCTCGCAGCTTGCTTCCAGTCCATAAAAGACGGGGGTTCGGGGGTGTCCCCCGATTGGGGCGTGGGGCGAAAGCCCCACTCGCGAAGCGAGCCGCGAACTATGTCTCCGGCAGATCCACGCCGAGCGGCAGAACGACCTCACGCATGGTCGGATCATCCGGCACGACTTTGATTTCGAACCCGAGATCGGCGCACATCCTGAGCATGGTCGTATTCTCGGCTAGGACGTCGCCGCTCAACTCGCCGATGTCGCGCGAGCGCGCGTGCGCAATGAGATGGCTCATGAGTGCCCACCCGAGGCCACGACCCTTGAGGTCCGAGCGTACGAGCACTGCATACTCAGCGCGCGAGAGATCGGGATCGGCGGCGTAGCGCGCGACGCCGAGCAGGTCGCCGCTCGTGGGTTCGATGGCGACGAAGGCCATTTCGCGCGCGTAGTCGATCTGCGTGAGGCGGGCGAGGAAGCCGAAGCTCAGCCTCTTCATGGGAGCGAGGAAGCGCAGGCGCCGATCGTTCTCCGTGACGTGCGCCATGAACTCGCCGTAGAGCGCCTCGTCCTCGGGTTTGATCGGCCGCAGCAGAATGCCTTCGAGATCACCGGCGGCAATCTGCTTCTCCCAGTTTGCGGGATAAGGTGCGATGGCCATCGGCACGCGAGGCTCGACCTGCTCGGACTTGAGCGCGACGCGCGCATCGAGCGCGATCACGCCATCGGCGTCGGCGAGTAGGGGATTGATGTCGAGCTCGCGAATTTCCGGGTTCTCGGCAATGAGTTCGGAAAGCCGCACGAGAGCCGCCGCAATGCCTGCGCGATCTGCTGGCGGGCGATCGCGATAGCCGTGCAGCAGGCGGTCGATGTGCGTTTGGCGCATGAGGCGATCGGCGAGACCGAGGTCGAGCGGCGGCAGCGCGAGCGCAGTATCGGCGACAGCTTCGACGGAGACGCCGCCAGCACCGAACATGATGAGCGGGCCGAATGTCTGGTCGACGCTCATGCCGAGAATGAGTTCGTGCGCGCCGGGGCGGCGGATCATGGGGGAAATCGTGAAGCGCAGTGATTTGGCGTGCGGAACGGCTTTTCGGACCCGCTCCAGCATGCGCTCGGCCTCGCGCACGGCATCGTCGGCCGTTGCGATATTGAGGCGTACGCCGCCGACATCGGATTTGTGGATCACGTCCGGCGAGAGGATCTTCAGCACGACCGCGCTGCCCGACGCGACGATGCGTTCGGCGATCGTGCGGACCTCGGCCGTGTCGTTGGCCACCTCCGTCGGCACGATCGGAATGCCGTAGGCGGCCATCAGATCCTTGCCGTCGGCCTCGTTGAGCATCTTCGTGCCCTCTTTGAGAGCCCGCTCGATGATGTCGCGCGCCTTGCGCCGATCGACCTTGATATTGCGATCCATGGCGGGCGGCGTACGCATGAGCTCGTTCTGCGCACGCGTATAGCGCACGAGCTGCATGAACCCGCGGGCGGCGGCGGTGGGTGTCTCGTAGGTCGCGATGCGGGTGGCCGAGAACGCGCGGCGCGCTTCCTCGGCGGCGGGATTGCCGAGCCAGTTGGTCAGTATGGGCTTGTTGATCTTGCCGGCGGCGCGGCGCTTCTCGAGAGTATCGACGAGGCGCGCGGCAATGTCCGCGCTCGAAGCCAGCGCCGTGGGGCAATTGATGACGAGGAGCGCCGATTGGTCCGGATCATCCAGCAGGACCTCGAAAGCCGCGTTGTAGCGATCCGGCGTCGCATCGCCGATGATGTCGACAGGATTGGCCTTGGACCAATTTGCCGGCAGCACGGCGGAGAGCTTCTCGCGTGTCATGTCGGCGAGCGGAGCAAGCTCACCATCGTAATCGGCCAGACGGTCGGCTGCGAGGACGCCGGCACCGCCGCCGTTCGTAAGGATCATGAGCTGTTCGCTTGCGAGGCGCGGGACGCGCGTCAGGGTTTCCGCGGCCTCGAAAAGCTCGTCCAGATCCATGACGCGCAAAACGCCGGCGCGGCGGAAGGCGGCCTCATAGGCATTGTCGGCGCCAGCGAGGCGGCCCGTATGGGATGCGGCAGCGGCGGCCGATGCTGCGTGGCGCCCTGATTTCACGACAACGACGGGCTTCACGCGCGCGGCGCGACGGGCCGCGGACATGAACTTCGGCGCGTGCGTGACGGCTTCCATGTACAGGAGGATGGCCTTGCTGCGCGTGTCACCAGCGAGGTAGTCGAGCATGTCGCCGAAATCCACGTCGCTCATGTCGCCGAGTGACACGACGTGCGAGAAGCCGATGCTTCGCTCGGCTGCCCAGTCGACGATCGCGGTCACCAGCGCGCCGGATTGCGAGAGCAGTGCGAGTTCGCCGGCGGCCGGCGCGATATGCGAGAAGCTCGCGTTGAGACCGATATGAGGCAGGATGAGGCCGATATTGTTTGGCCCGAGAACGCGGAAGATTCTCTCGCGACCTGCTTGGAGCGCAGCGAGCTTCTGCGCGTCGCTCAAGCCTGCCGTGATGACGATGGCGGCGCGCGTGCCACGCTCGGCGAGCTCGCCGACGATGCCGGGGACAGTCGCGGGCGGTGTCGCGATGATGGCGACATCCGGCGCGGCCGATAGGCGACCAATGCTCGGATGACAGGTGTGGCCCTCGATGGAGGCGTGCTTCGGATTGACGAGATAGATGTCGCCCTTGAAGCCGCCGCTGAGCAGGTTGCGTGTGACCGTATTGCCGATCGAGCCGGGGCGAGGGCTCGCGCCGATGAGAGCGACCGAACGCGGCTCCAGCAGCGCGTCGAGATTGCGCATTGTCATCGTCAGGTCTCCTTGTCGCCCGCATGGTCGAGCGCTTCAATGAGGTTGGCGGCTTTCGCGCACGTTTCGTTGAATTGCTGGCTCGCATCGAGCCGATGCCATGTGATGTCGCCGAGATCGTAGGTTAGTTGCCGTGCCACGACATCCGCGGTGGCGTCGGAGGCATCGTCTTTGCGCATGGTCACGCGGTCCTTGAGCACGGCGCTCGGCGCGTCCAGCCATAAGCCGAGAAATGGCACGCCTTGCTCTTGCGCGACGCGCTCTACGGCCGCGCGCTCCTCGAGCGTTGAATGTACAGCATCGACGATCACGGCATATCCCGTGGCGAGTACCGAGGCTGCCTTCTGGTTCAGCGTCGCATAGATTCTTTCCGTGACAGTGCGCGCATAGGCTTCGTCCGGCAGGCGTTCGGTCTCGCCGATCCGAAAGAGCTTCTTGCGCTCGAGATCGCTGCGCAGGTGAATGGCGCCGGGCGATGCGCCGAAAATGGGCGCCAGCGCCGCGGCGAGTGTGGACTTGCCACTGCCTGACAGACCGCCGACGGCGATCAAAGCCGGCCGGGCTGGTGCCAGATCCTGCAACGCCTGCTCGAGATAGCGCTGGGCATCGGTCAGCACATCGGGCAAGGGGGCATCTGCGCCCGCAATGCGGTGCAGATCGACCATGGCGCGGATGCCGGCCCTGAGCGCGAGAAAGAGCGGCAGAGCCGCAAGCCCCTCCAGATTGCGGACATCGGCGCGCCAGAGATAGCGATTGAGGACGTCGTTCGCGCGCGGGCGAAGCCCTTTGTGATCGAGGTCCATGATCAGGAAGGCGAGATCATAAAAAACGTCGATCGTCGCCAGATCCTCGTCGAACTCGAGCGCGTCGAAAGGCAAGGGCTGGCTGTGCCAGAGCACCATGTTGCCGAGATGCAGGTCGCCGTGGCAGCGGCGGCGGAAACCGGCGCGCGCACGCTCGGCAAGGAGTGGTCGAACACGGTCGAGATGCGCGCGGGCCTCATCCGCGAATGTCGCGCGTTGCGACCGGATCTGCTCGTCGCGGCTCGCGCCGCACGCCTCCGCCACATCGGCGATGATCTTCTCGAAGCGTGCAATGCCGTCACCCTCTGTAGCGACGGGAGCTGCCTCGTGCGCAACGAACACGACATCGGCAATCGCTTTGGCGAGCGGACGGTCGATGCGCCCATCGACGGCAGCTTGGCTCAGCACGTCCTCTTGCGCGAAACGGCGCATGTGGAGGGCGAACTCGAGGGTTTCCCCGATGCCATCGAACGCGAGGCCGCCGTTCTCGCGGGTAATACGCTTGATGCCGAGATAGATATCCGGGGCGGCGGGGCGATTGAGTTCCAGCTCCCGTGCCAGGGTTGCTTCGCGTGCGGGGAGCGTCGTGAAGTCGAGATAAGGTAGGCGCACGTGCTTCTTGATCTTGAACACGTCCTCACCGGCCAGGAAGATGCGCGCGGCGTGCGTCTCGATCACATCCACGCGCTCAGGCGGCTCCGGATAGCTCGACGGGTCGGCCAGGAACGCGGTGATCTCCGCTTCGCTCGGCAATGAGGCTGCCTGGGGGGCTGTTTGCTTGGGCCCGATGATGCCGCTCCTCATGGTCGCTGCAGTCTGCACGGTCATTGTGACCAGTGAATACTTTGAAGTCGAGGCGCTTTGATGGGCATCAAGGTTGTTTGACCGAGCTCGAACCGGCGTGGCAGTCTGCGCGGGAACAAACGCTCGCATAAGAGAGGAAGCCCCCCCATGGCCATGGACGCCGAGAAGCTGCGCAATTGGAAATTCGAGGACGTGATCCAGACGTTCACGAAGCGCGATACCATGCTCTATGCGCTGGGCGTCGGTTGCGGCAGCGATCCGCTCGACGAAAGCGACCTCAGGTACGTCTATGAGGACGATCTGGTGGCACTCCCGACCATGGTCACCGTTCTTGGCTATCAGGGCTTCTGGCTCAAGGACAGTGGCACCGGTGTCGATTGGCGCAAGGTCGTGCATGGTGAGCAGTCGATCACCATTCATGCGCCCGTGCCGACGTCGGGCACGTTCATCGGCCGCTCGCGCATTACAGGGCTCATCGACAAGGGCAAGGATCGCGGCGCGCTGCTCATCTCCGAGCGCGACATCATCGCGAAGGAGAGCGACACGCACATCGCGACGCTCGTTTCGACGAGTTTCCTGCGCGGCGATGGCGGTTTCGGTGGGCCCTCGGGACCGACGCCCGCTGTCCATACGCTGCCGGAAAAGGCACCCGATGCCACACTCGATATTCCGACACTGCCGCGCCAGGCGCTCATTTATCGCCTGTCAGGCGACATGAACCCGCTCCATGCCGATCCCAAGGTTGCGACAGTTGCCGGCTTCCGGGCGCCCATCCTGCACGGGCTCTGTTCGTTCGGCGTGGCCGGTCGCGCGCTCGCCGCGCTTGCTTGTGGCGGTGACGCGAGCCGCATCAAGCATATGCAGGTGCGCTTCTCCTCGCCCATTTATCCGGGAGAGACAATTCGCACGGAGATCTGGCGCAATGGTGCGGAAATTTCATTCCGCTCGCGCTGCGTCGAGCGCGACGTCGTGATCCTCAACAACGGGCTCGCACGCGTCGCGTAGGGCGCACGAAAGGGTCATGCCGGCATTCGATCGCCGGCATGATCCCGCAAGCCGCTCTCGCGTCAGGTCTTGAAGTCGATGAACGTCAGGAACTCGCGCAGGACGGTTGACCACCAGCCGACAGTCTCGTCGAAGTTGGCATTGCAGACGCCGCCGCGCAGATTGACGTTCAACTCGATCGTCGCATCGCCGGTTTTGTCGATCGCCGCTTTGCCGAACCGCTTGCTCACATTCCATTCGTTCATGCGCTCGACGGTCTGCTTCACTTGCTGCGTGAAGCCGGCGCGGAACTGGACCGAGCTGCATTTCTCGCCGTTCTGGCAGCCGTAGAAATAGATCTGGTAGCGGGCGCCGTGCATCCGGCCATCGATCTTCGGATCGCCTCGGCTGTCGGTGCTGATTTCCGCGGAGCCGTGGCCCCGCGCCAGATGGAAGATGCGGGATGGATCGCTGCCGTCGACGATATTGGTGCAAGAGGTCGACGGGGACTGGGCAGCAGCGGAGGCGATTGAAATCACGAGCGCGAGCAGCACGGCGAGGAAGTGCATGGGGGACCTCCCAAGGAGAATAGTCGGGCGCATCTATGCACCTCCGTTTTGTACGATCAAGACGGTGCACGGCAGCTTCTACAGCCGCGTGGCCTGCCTCCAACACTACCGCATAGAGGCCTGCGCGCCTGTGTATTGACTTTGCGGTGGCTGCGCGGTCAGCTGGAATGAAGACTCCGTATGCGCAGCAAGGTGCCTCTCAGCCGGGGTTACACAAGGGAAGGAGCGATCGTGCCGGGCATGGAAACCAAAGTGTCGAAAGGGCAACAAGCCGAGGCGGGCGCCGGCCGCAGTGCGAGCTACGATGTCATCATCGTCGGTGCCGGTTTCGGCGGCATGTACATGCTGCACAGGCTGCGCGAGCTGGGGCTCAGCGCACGCGTGCTCGACGCGGCGACCGGCGTCGGCGGTACCTGGTACTGGAACCGGTACCCGGGCGCGCGCTGCGATGTCGAAAGCATGCAGTACTCGTTCTCCTTCTCGAAGGAGCTGCAGCAGGAGTGGCACTGGAGCGAGCGCTTCGCCGGCCAGCCCGAAATCCTCGCTTACGCGAACCACGTTGCCGACCGGTTTGATCTTCGCCGCGATATTCAGTTCGAGACGCGGGTGACGGCGGCCCACTACGACGAGAAGGCGCGGCACTGGCAGATAATGACGGACGGTGGCGAGCGCTTTTCGGCGCAGTTCTGCGTCATGGCCACGGGCTGTCTTTCGACGGCCAAGCTGCCGGAGATCGCAGGACGCGATTCCTATCGCGGCGCCACCTACCACACGGGCTACTGGCCGCACGACGGCGTCGATCTCACCGGCCTCAAGGTCGCCGTTATCGGCACAGGCTCATCGGCGATCCAGGCCATTCCGGTCATGGCCGAGCAGGCGCAGCAGCTCACCGTGTTCCAACGCACGCCGAATTATTCCATCCCGTCGCGCAACGGACCGATGACGCCGAACTACGAAGGGCCATGGAAGTCGGAATATGACAAGCGCCGCGCCAAGGCGCGTACCATGCGCACCGGCATCCTCTATGATGCGAGCGATGCCAACTACGGCATCAACGACATCTCCGCGATGGCTGTGTCGGCTGACGAGCGCCAGCGGATCTATGAGCAGCGCTGGGAAACGGGTGGCACGTCGTTCATGGCGGCCTTCAACGATCTCATCACCAACCAGGACTCGAACGATACGGCCTCCGAGTTCGTGCGCTCCAAGATCCGCGAGATCGTGAAGGATCCTGCGACCGCCGAGATCTTGTGCCCGAAAGACTATCCGATCGGCACCAAGCGCATCTGCGTCGATACGAATTACTTCGAGACCTACAATCGGCCGAACGTCGAACTCGTCGATCTCAAGGTGACGCCGATCGAGGCTATCACGCCGGCGGGCGTGCGCACGACGGACGGCGAGCGCACCTTCGATGCGATCGTCTATGCAACTGGTTTCGACGCCATGACCGGCACGCTCATGAACATCGATATCCGCGGTCGCGATGGCACCGAGCTTCGCGAGAAGTGGGCCGCCGGTCCGCAGACCTATCTCGGCTTGATGTGCGCGGGCCTGCCGAACCTCTTCATGATCACGGGGCCGGGCAGTCCGTCGGTGCTGAGCAATATGATCCTGTCCATCGAGCAGCACGTGGACTGGCTCATTGGGGCACTGGCGCACATGCGAGCGACGGGCGCTGAGACGATCGAGCCGACGGCCGACGCCGAAGTTGCCTGGGGACAGCACGTCAATGAGGCGGGGCATCGGACGCTCTACGTCAAGGCAGCGTCCTGGTACATGGGCGCCAACGTGGCGGGCAAGCCGCGCGTCTTCATGCCGTACATCGGCGGCGTGGGTGTCTACCGCCAGGAGTGCGACGAGATCGCCGCCAAGGGCTACGAGGGCTTCGTTCTGACACCGCGAGACGCGGCGGCCGTTGCGGCGGAGTAGAACGCTCACCATTCAGCACAATGAATACGACCGCTCCGGGTGAACCGAAGCGGTCGTTTTCATTTCCGCATTAGTGTGTCAGCTACCGGCCGCGACCTTCGCCGCCGCCACCACGACCGCCACCGCCACCGCCACGGCCTTCGCCGCCGCTGCGACCGCCGCCGCCACGGCTGGCGCTACCGCGATCGCCACCGCCGCGACTAGCGCTTCCGCGCTCACCACCACCGCGGCCACGGCTCATGCCATCACGGCTACCGCCCGACCGGCCATCGAAGCTGCGACGGTCCGAACGCGAGCCGCGATCACTATCACGGCCGCGACGCTCGCTGCCACGGTCACGCCCGCGGCGCTCGCCGCGGTCGCGTCGGCGATCACCGCGATCCCAGCCGCGATTACGGCGGTGCCAGTCTCGATTGTGGTAGCGCCAGCCGCGCCAGCCCGGGCTTCCGCCCCAGCCATAACCGCGCCTCCAGCCGTAGCCGCACCAGTACCAGCCGGGGCCATTCCAAGCGTCCCAGTAGTAGCACCAGCGACGACCGCCGAAGACGATAACCTGCGTCTTCTGGATCATCGCATCGGGGTCGATCAGATTTTTCGTGCCGATCCCGCCTGTGACGGGGGCGGCTTCAGCACTCGTGAACATTGCGCCGGCAACAAGAAAAGCAGTGCCTGCGCCCACACGTCTCCATGACATTGGGGTCTCCTTCCGCTCTTTGCGATGGACGACATTGCCGAGCATCCAGTCTCTGCAGGACGGATGTTCCGGCGTGACCGCAGTGCGGTACTCGCACGGCCGGCTCATACCGAACCGGCCGTGCTCGTCGTCTTCGTGCTCAGAAACGTTCAGAGCAGAGAAGTGTTCCCTTACTGGACTGCCGTCACTTCGAGAGTGCCGGCGCCCGTACGTGCGTGGAGGTCGGGGCGGTACATATCCTCGACGGAAGCCGCGGGATGTACGAAGCGGCCGGGCGTGACGGCGCGTACGATGTACGCCACGGTTGCGGAGGGCTTCACGCCGCTGCTGCGGTTCTCACCCTGGAAGTAGTCGAACGCTGCGACGAAGCGATCGTCGCGATACTCGGTGTGTGTGGGGCGGCCTGCCGTCTGCGCCCAACCCAAGCTTTTCGTCTCGCCGCTGTCGACAAGGCGCGGGTTCTCGATCTCGAAGCCTGCAGGCAGGCGATCGACGAGCAGTACGCGACCGCCCGTGTGTTGGCCGTCGATCTTGAGGACCACGACGACACGGTCGTTCTGCTTGACGCTCATGTGTACATTCTCCGCCGTGATGGTTGTGCCATCGAGCGTGTGATAGCTACGCGAGATCGTGAAGCCCTTGGATGCCGCAGGCTCCGCCGAGAGTGCCGAGCCCGTGACCGAAACGACGGCCGCGACCGGTGCCTCGCCACGGTTGGCAACCACGATACCGCCGATGCCAAGATCGGATGCGGCGAGAGAGCGTGTCAGCTCGCCTCGGAAGGGCGTACCGTTGACCGTGAGGTTTGTCCCGGCCGCGGCATCACTCAAGGCGCGAGCGGCGAGCAGCATCCAGGCCTGCTCTTGCGTCGAGGTATAGGTGCGCGTGGCCTTGGCCCGCTCGATCACGCGCGCGAGCTGCGGCGCTTCACCGACGAGCATCTTCGTTTCCGAGACGAGTGTCAGCACGGCTGCGCCATCACGCAGGCGCGAGCCATAGTCGCCGCGGCTTTCGTCCTTGCTGTCGTCGCCCATGCGGGCGAGGGCGGCGCGGAAGGCCTTCTCGGCGCGGGGTTTGTCACCCGTCATGGCGAGTGCCGCGCCGATCTGCGCCTGTGCCAGCGCCGAAGAGAAGCGCTCGATGCGCGTGTCGGCGTAGTAGCGCAGCTCACCCACTGGGGCGCGGCCGTTGCGGGCGAGTACGTAGAGTGCGTACGCGCGCGCCTCGCCGCCTTTCTCGAAATCCTGCGCATATGAGATGAAGTTGGCGAGGCGATCGAGCGCCTGCGTCAACTGCCGCTCGGGCACGGCATAGCCGAGTTCTTTGGCGCGCGTCAGGAAGTCGGTGACGTAGCCCGTGAGCCATAGATCGGGCTCGCCGGGTCCCCATATGCCGAACGCGCCGGACGAGTCCTGCATTTCGAGAACGCGCGCGATGGCCTTGTTCACCCGCTCCTTGAGCTGGCTTTCCTCGGCAAGGCCGATGCGCTTGGCAACATCATTGACGTAGAGCAGCGGCAAGGCGCGGCTCGTCGTTTGCTCGGCACAGCCATAGGGATAGCGATCGAGCGAGGCGAGCAGGCCCGGCACATCCATGCCCGCCGATGGGCCGACGTTGAGAGCAATGCGCGTACTCGACGGGATCAGATCCGTCAGCAGATCCTGCGAGAGGCTGAGGCGTCCGCCTTTCGCGGAAAGGTTCGCGACATGCGTGCGACGAATGTCATTCGCAGGCGGCATGACTTCGAGCGCGACGCGGCGGCGCACCTCGATGCCATCGGGGCCGTTGACGCGCACGCTGTAGACATGACGGCCGAGGCTCGCCGGCTTGATCGCAATGCGCTCGGCGCGACGCTGGTTCGGCGCCAGGGTCGGATTGCGCTGGGCGAGCGAAGTGGCGAGACCCTGCGGGTTCTCCTGCTCGGCCGCGAGCTGGTACGCCGCATCGGGCCCTTCGATGTTGTGCACGTCGATGGCGATGCTGGCTTCATCACCGAGGCTCAGGAAGCGCGGCGCGGTGACGGTGAGCGCGAGCGCATCGCGCACGAGCACGTCCGATCCCGCCGAGCCGAGTTTGCCGGCGCTCCATGCGACGGCCATGAGGCGCACTGTGCCGTTGAAGTCGGGCATGTCGAACTTGGCTTCGGCCGTGCCGTCCGCCTTGACCTCGACAATGCCCGAGAACAGCGCGAGTGGCTTTTCGACGGGTGGGCTACCGCGCATGGACATGCCGCCGCCGCCTTCGCCGTCTCCGCCCGAGCGAAGCGATCCGCGTGTCGCACGCATGCCGTCGATAAGGCGGCCGTAGAAGTCGCGGATCTCGACACCGAGACGACGCTGTGCGTGGAAGTGGCGCTCAGGGGCGGGCGCCTCGAAGCGCGTGAGATTCAGAATGCCCATATCGACGGCCGCGATCGTGAGGCGTGCCGCTTCGCCAGCTTTGAGGCCTTCGATTTTCACCGGCACGACGAGTGTGCTCGCCGGTTTGATCTTGGCGGGGGCATTCAGCGTCAGCTTGAGCGTTTCGCTATCGGTATCGAGGGCGAGCCAGCGCACGCCGATGGCACGGCTTGGCATGCGCTTCGCACCTTCGTCCATGGCGCGATAGAACATGGCCGTGACGTAGGCGCCGGGCATCCACTTCGCATCGAGGGGCAGCGTAATCTCGCCGCCGCCGGCGGGGATGTCCGCATCCTGCATGGCGAGCAGGCCGCTCGAAAGCACGGCGAGGCGCACCTTGCCGGCAGCGCGCGTGTTGATGCGCACGCGTGCGGTCTCGCCGGCTTTGTAGGTCGGCTTGTCGAGCACGACGTCGAGCACCTCGGGGCTCTCGGCATCCTCGCTCGCGTGCCAGCCGACATTGAATGTCACGCTCGCGACGCCCGGCGCCTTGGGATCGGCACTCGTCACTTCGATGCGATAGCGGCCCCAGTCGAGCGATGGCGCTTCGATGCGCGCGGGGGCTCTGCCGTCCGATGCCGCCGTGCCGTTGGCGATGCGCTTCGTCGTGGTGACGGCTTCGTAATTCCACTGGCCGTCGCGGCTGTACCACTGCCAACGCTGATTGAGCTGAAGGATCTCCCAGTTGAGGGTCGCGCCGGATTGTGGTGCGCCTTCGGCATTGACGAGCACGGTTTCGAACCGCGCTGTCTCGCCCTCGCCGACCTGCCCACTCGCAAAGAGCGGCTTGATGCCGACGCGTGCCGCACGCGTGTCGACGGGAAGCCGGACGCTACGCTCGATCGTGCGCCCGCTCTCTTCGCGCAGGCGAACCATGATCTCGGCTTCGAGGGGTTTTGCGGTCTTCGGGATCGCGGGCAGGCGCACACCAATGAGGCCACGGCCATCGGCGCCAGTCTGCGGGAGATTTTCGAGGGGCTGGCGCACGGGCATGACCTGCTCACCGGCGAGGCCGAACTTGTAGCCGGCGAGGCCGGGCAGATCACCCGTAGCGGGGCGGACGTTGATGTCGCCTTCCATGGCGAGACCCGCGGCGGGCGGGCCGTAGAGATAGCGGCCGTTGACCGCAATCGAGGCCGTTTCCTCGATGGCAATGCTCTTCGCCTGGGGTTCCAGCGTCAGCGCAAGGCGCTCCGGCAGGAAGTCCTCGACGAGGAAGGAGGTCTGGGCAAGGGCTTTGCCCTTATCGTCGAGGAGGAGGCGGGCGCGCCACGTTCCCGTCATCGCGGTCGGGCGAAGCGCGAGCGTCGCGGCACGCCCGCCAAGCTGTGGTTCATTGAGGGCGAAGCGGCGATGCTCCACGCCGTCCGGTCGCGTCACGATCAGCGTTGCAGGCGTGTCGGATGCCGCACCGGCGCGGTCACGCAGCAGGGCGACGAGGTACACAGGTTCGCCGGGACGATAGACGCCACGATCGGCATATACATAGCCGTCGAGCGGACCGGGCTGCTCGCGGCCTTTCACACCGCGATCCGTGAGATCGAAGGCGGCCGTTGCGAGATCGAGGAAGGCGTAGTCCTTGTTGCCCTCGGCAACGAGAAGGGCAGGCGCAAGGCCGCCCGTGCCGCGCATGAGGCCGGAATCGAAGCGGACATAGCCGCGTGCGTCGGTCTTCCCTGTGGCGAGCACTTCATTGTTGCGCGCAACGAGGCGGACAGCGATCTCGCCAGCAGGCGTTGCGGCGCCGAGCGTGCGCACGAACGCATGGAGGCCGTCGTCGCCCGAGAGTGCCGTCAGGCCGAGATCGGAAACGATGAACCACTGCGTCGCCGGCGCCTGGTACTCATTGCGCTTGGCATCGGCCGCCGAGGCGATGGCGAGATAGACGCCCGGCGCAAGATCGGGAATGGCCTCGCTGACAGGGATGGCCGTGGTCACATCCTCATTGAGCCGGCTCGCGATCTCCAGCTCGCCTTGCCACACACGCTGGCCATTGCGATCGCGGATGGTCTCGAGCTCATAGCTCTGCACCTGCTTGAGAAAGCCATCGAGCGACGTGGCGCCGGCAAGGGCGCGGTCGCCGATGCGCAGGATCTCGATCTCCGCCTTGCTCGCATTGACCGAGACGAGCGGAATGCCCTGCTGGCCACGGTTCGGCAGCACATACGCGCGACCGGAAAAGCGTACGGACGGCGCGCGATCGCGCACATAAACGGCAATTTCCGATGGCTTGGGCAGGCTCTCACCGATTGTCGAGGGGAGACCGGCACGGAGCTGCACTTCATAGCGCTTGCCGTGCTCTAGACCTTCGATGCAGAGCTGCTGACCTTCGACCGTCATGTTCTGCGGCTCGCGCCCGTCGATCGCGACGAACTTCTGCAGGTCGCCGACGGCAGTCGGCAGGCGCTCCGAGAAGTTGATGCACAGGCGCGGCTCGACGGCGTCGGATTCCGACTTGTAGTCGATGACGCGGAAGCCGTGCTCGGCGCGCAGGGCATCGAGCATACCGCTGACCTTGCCGTCGGTCGCGAGGCGGAGGCTCGCCGTCAGAGCCTCAATCGCCGGGCGCCACATGGAGCGCGCCTTGAGAGCTTCGCCAAGTGCGGCGAGGGCCTCGGCGCGCTGGCGATCGTTGGTCGCCGTCTCGAGTGCGCGATAGGCGGCACCCGAGGCATTCACGGGAATGGAATAGCGTTCGGCGGGACGCGCCGGGTCGGGTGTCATGCCGAGAAGCGCCTTGGCGAGACCTGTCCACGCTGCTGTGTCCTTTGCGTCCGTCACGACCGCCGTCGCGAGATGGCGTGCGGCGACGCGGGCATCGCCGTCGTCCGCGAGAACCTTGAGCCCGGCTTCACGCTGCTGGCGTGCGGTCTGCTTGCCTGGCTTGAAGGCGCCCTTGAGATAGCTCTCGTAACGTTCGGCGTCCTTGCTGACGACCGGGTGCGAGAAGAGGGGCTGCGCCTGTTGGGCGATGGCCGGCAGGCTGACGAGAAGCAGGAGGCCGAGCATGAAGGCGATCGGGCGGGTGAAGTACATTGGGCGTGATCCCGGAGCACGAGGAATTGAGGCCGGTCGGCGGCGGTTTTGCCTCAAACGGCGAAACCGAGTTCAGCGCCGGTCGATGACCAATTAATGGCGCTTTGCGTGCGACGCCAGCGCGGGGCGGAAAGCAGCCGCACCGCAGGATGCGCCCCGGCAACTTTCGGCAAGTTCGAGCAGAGGAAATGCTTTCGGGAGGTGGCTGCCACCCGCCCCCTTCAGAGAGCCTCAGGCGCGAACGACGCCGGCGCTTATCGCCACATGCGCCCTCTGCGCGAACCGGGTGCCGCGGTTGCCTGCTGATGGGCCTCGGGCATGACCGGCGTGCTCTCGTCCTGAAGCGTGGGTTCGTGTCCGAGCAGCTCGGCCGCGTCGCGGGCGCGGCGCACGCGCCCTTCGACCTGCGCCCCGGCATCGACACTCAGTGAATGATGGTGGATGTCGGCCTCGACTTTGGCACCGGCCTCGATCTCGACCTGGACGCCACGGATCGTCCCCATGATGACGCCGAAGACTTTCACGCTGTCGCCAGCGACGACTCCCTCGACTGTGCCGACATCGCCCACCACCACTTCGGTGCCGCGAACGTCACCTTGGATTCTCCCCTCGACGCGGATCTTGCCTTTCGAGATGACGTGGACATCTTGGCCGCTGATTGCGAGGTCGGCGCCTATGACGGAGATCGCCTGCCGGTCGTCGACAAGGGCAGAGGCAGCAGCAATAGGCGGCTTGGGAGGCTCTTGCTCTCGCGATGTGGGTACGGGCTCGGGATTTACAGGCTCCGCTGTGACAGGCACGCGAGTCGTCAGTGGGGGATCAACGGGCTGCGCCTCGGTCCCGGAATGGGACGCCTCGGCTCCATTATGAATCGGCATGACAAAATACTTCCCTGGCACAATGAGCAATCATTGATGCCTCCTCGAAGTGTGATCACGCCGCATGATCAAAAAATATTCGTAAACGTCCCAATTGGCCGAATCAAGACCTGTTCAATTGAGCCTCGGAGATGATGTTTCGCCCGATCGAGCGGTATCCGTCGTCGTGTGGGCCGATAGGAATTCATGCCTGCTTCGGGCTCGGGTTGCAGGTCCGGGAGGTTGACACCGGGCTCGGCTTCGCCCATGAAGGCGCCATCGCAAGCAGGCCCTGGAAACCAGAGCCACCGGTTTGCACGGGTCGCGGCCTCCAAAGGTGCGCGGCGGAGGCAGATGCGGTCAACGTCCGTCAGCGAAGGTTCGCTCACGGGCGCGTTTTTGTTTGGAATGCGCAGGTGCGGTCGGCGGGGTGCGGATTGGCCAGCGACAAGGTGAGTAGCGATGCTGAAGGTCTGGGGACGTAAAACGTCCGTCAATGTCCAGAAGGTCATGTGGGCCGTGGGCGAGCTCGGCCTCGCGCACCAGCGCTTCGACTATGGCGGCGAGTTCGGCAAGACGGACACGCCCGAGTATATTCAGCTCAATCCAAATCGCCTCGTGCCGACCATCGACGACCATGGCTTCGTGCTCTGGGAGTCGAGCGCGATCGTGCGCCATCTGGCGCAGCGCTATGGCCGCGGCACGCTTTCGCCGACCGACGAGCAGACATTCGCCAAGGCCGACCAATGGATGGACTGGGCGCTCTCGACGCTCTATCCCGACATCATCTCGACCTGCTTCATTCAGCTCGTGCGCACGACTGCCGGCGACCGCAACGACGAGGCCGTCGAAGTGGCATCGCAGCGCGTCGGCGAAAAACTCGCGATCCTCAATCGCCAGCTCACGCAGCGCGCCTATATATTGGGTGAGCAGCTCACGATCGCCGATATCGCGATCGGCGCGCAGATGTACCGCTACTTCAATCTGCCGATCGAGCGGCCGCCGCTCGCCAACGTCGAGGTCTGGTACAAGCGGCTCACGCAGCGCCCTGCTTATCAGGCGCACGTGATGATCGACTTCAAGCCCATGATGGTGCCCGGCGCATGATCGCGGGGCACTTGAAGAAGGCCGCGGCGGCGCCTTCCCCGATAGAGAACTGAGAGGCCATGTTCGAATCTCTGTCCGACCGGCTTTCTGGCGTCCTCGACAGGCTCACCCGGCGTGGTGCGCTGAGCGAGAGCGATGTCAACGAGGCCATGCGCGAGGTCCGCCGGGCGCTCCTCGAGGCCGATGTGGCGCTCGATGTGGTCCGCTCGTTCACCGACAAGGTGAAGGCCAAGGCCGTCGGCGCCAACGTCGTGAAGTCGGTCACGCCCGGCCAGATGGTCGTCAAGATCGTGCACGACGAGCTGGTCGAGATGCTCGGCTCCGACAGCCAGCCGATCGATCTTGCCGCGACGCCGCCCGTGCCGATCATGCTCGTCGGTCTGCAGGGCTCCGGCAAAACGACGACGTGCGCGAAGATCGCCAAGCGCCTCACGGACCGCGACAAGAAGAAAGTGCTCATGGCCTCGCTCGATACGCGCAGGCCTGCCGCACAGGAGCAGCTGCGTGTGCTCGGCGAGCAGACGGGCGTCGCGACGCTGCCGATCATTACGGGGCAGACGCCGAAGCAGATTGCGGCGCGCGCGATCGAGGCTGGGCGGCTCGGCGGCTACGATGTCGTGCTGCTGGATACCGCTGGCCGCATTCATATCGACGAAGAATTGATGCAGGAATCGGCGGATGTGCGCGACATCGCACAGCCGCACGAGACGCTGCTCGTCGCCGACAGCTTGACGGGCCAGGACGCGGTCAACCTCGCGAAGAGCTTCAACGAGCGCGTGGGTATCACCGGCATCGTGCTGACGCGCGTCGATGGCGATGGGCGCGGCGGTGCGGCGCTCTCCATGCGCGCGGTCACGGGCAAACCCATCAAGCTGATCGGTGTCGGCGAGCGCTGGGATGCGCTCGAGGATTTCCATCCGCAGCGTATTGCTGGCCGTATTCTCGGCATGGGCGACGTCGTCAGCCTCGTCGAGAAAGCCGCTCAGACGATCGACGCCGAGAAGGCGCAGGCCATCGCGCAGAAAATGCGCAAGGGCGAGTTCGATCTCGAGGACCTCGGCGAACAACTCAAGCAGATGCAGAAGCTCGGCGGTATGGGCGGGCTCATGGGCATGATGCCCGGCATGGGCAAGATCAAGCAGCAGATGGCTTCGTCGAGCTTCGATGACAAGGCGATGAAGCGCCAGGGCGCCATCATCTCGTCCATGACGCCCTACGAGCGTCGTCATCCGAAGGTTCTCGACGGCAAGCGCAAGCGGCGCATTGCGGCCGGCTCGGGCACGCGCCCGGAGGAAGTGAACCGTCTTCTGAAGATGCACCGCCAGATGGCGGACATGATGAAGATGATGGGCAAGAACAAAGGCATGATGCAGCGCATGGCCGGCGCGTTCGGTCTCGGCGGCGGGGCGGTGCCCAATGCGGCCGAGGTCGAGCGCATGCAGGCCGAGCTTGCGCGCCTCGATCCCAAGGCGCTGGAGCAGTTGCCGAAGGAAGTGCGCGAACAGCTCGCGGGCGGCGGTGCTTCCACGCCGTCGCTGCCGGGACTCGGCAAGGCCGTGCCGCGCTTGCCTGGCCTGCCGGGTTTGGGCGGTGGTGGACCGCGCTTCACGGGTCTACCGGGCCTCCCTGGAAAGAAGAAGTAGTCATGCAGGTGCCCACTCTCGAGACAGAGCGCCTGCGGCTCCGGCCCTGGCGCGGCGAAGATTTGGACGCGTTCGCTGCATTCACGGCGGACCCTGAACTGACGCGGTTCGTCGGCGGCGTCTTTACGCGCGAGGATACGTGGCGGCGCATTGCAATGCTCGTCGGTCATTGGACGCTGCGCGGCTTTGGCAACTGGGTCATCGAGGAAAAGGCGAGCGGCGCCTTCGCAGGATACAGCGGGTTGTGGCAGCCGGAAGGATGGCCGGAGCCGGAAATCATGTGGGGACTGACACGCGAGGTGCAGGGTCGGGGCTACGCAACCGAAGCCGCCGGGCGTGCGCGTGCCTATGCCTACGAGGAACTCGGCTGGCGGACTGCGATCAGCCTCATCGCGCCCGAGAACCGGCCATCGCAGCGGGTTGCCGAGCGCTTGGGTGCAAAGCCTGATGGCCGATTCGAATTGCGGGGTGCCGTCGCCGACGTCTGGCGGCATCCGGCGACTGTGAACTGAGCTTGACGTTGCAAACTCTGAAGAACTGAACTCGAAACTGGAGAAGACCCATGTCCGTGAAGATCCGCCTCTCGCGTGGCGGCGCCAAGAAGCGCCCGTATTACTACATCGTCGTTGCCGAAGCTGCTGCCCCGCGCGACGGCCGCTACATCGAGCAGATCGGTACCCACAACCCGATGCTGCCGAAGGATCACGCCGACCGCGTGAAGCTCGACCTCGAGCGCGCGAAGCATTGGCTCTCCGTCGGTGCCCAGCCGACCGACCGTGTCGCCCGCTTTCTCGATGCGGCCGGCCTCATGAAGCGCACGGCGCGCAATAACCCGGAGAAGGCGAAACCCGGCAAGAAGCGCCTCGAGCGCGAAGCTGCCGCGGCGGAAGCTGCTGCGAAGGCGGCAGAGAGCAGCGGCGAGACCGCGGCATAAAGCCTGCACGGGAGATGGCGCATGGCAGGCGGTGGAGATCGGGACGGGCGCATCTTGCTCGGCCGGATCGTTGCCGCCCATGGCGTGCGCGGCGAAGTTCTCGTGCGTTCCTACGCGGATGCGCCCGAGGATGTCGGCGCCTATGGCCGGCTTGCGGCGCCAGCACTCGGGCGGGAGCTGGAGCTTCGCGTGCTGCGCGTGACGGCCAAGGGCGTTATAGCGCGCGTCGCCGGTATCGCTGACCGGAACGCCGCCGAGGCGCTTGCGGGAACCGATCTTTACGTCGAGCGCGCACAGCTCCCTGCACCGGCTGAGGACGAATTCTATCACGCGGACCTGATTGGTCTGGCTGCCGTCAGCCCGGACGGCGTCGAGATCGGCCGCGTGGTCGCCGTACATAACTTTGGTGCCGGCGATTTGATCGAGGTCGCTCTTGCAGCCTCGCGGCGTACCGAGCACATACCGTTCAATGATCGCTTCGTGCCGGAGGTCGACATGGCTGCCGGCAGAATCGTGGTCAACTTGCCGGAGACCTCCGACGAGCCTGACGCCTTCGACGGGGAAGAGCCACCGCAAGCCTAAATCCAGCTTCCCGCCCTAATGTGTCGGCTTGGTTTCTGTGATCCGGAAACCATGAGGCCGCGCGAACCGCAGTCGAACGGAACCAACCAATTAGGTGGGCGTTAAGTCCGCGGACCTAATATTCCGCCATCTGAACAAGAGTATTGAGCGATTGCCATGCTTGCGCGCACCGACGATCTTCTCGCGAATGCCTCCAATGACGACAGCACGTTCGTGCGCGTTGTGCAGGCCAAGGCGCGCTGGCACGCCATGCTGGGTCTCGCGGTGGCGGGCCTGATGGTCGCGGCGCTCTTCGGTGGCATGTTTCTGCTGACGAGCGAGGCCCTCAGTAAGCCGGATGCCGTGAACCTTGCACTCGCGCAGCCGCTGGCGACGCTTCAAGTTGTTGCCGGCATCATGATGCTTTCGGCGCTGCTTCTCGTGCCTGTGCGTCGCCTCGTCGCGGATTTCGGTAGCCGGGGCATCGTCGAGATCGACGGCAATATGGTTGAGGTTTCGGAGAAGGGCCTCTTCTCGACGCGGAAATTTAGCGAGCCGCTCGATGCCTATCGCGGTATTGCCCATCGCATGCGCACCACGGTCTCCGGTATTCGTCACGAACTCGTATTGGTTCATCCCGATGCGCGCCGCGACGTGGTCATAGCGCTGGATCGCCTTGAGGCGACGATTTCGCCGGCCTCGATGATAGCGCGGCTCGGTCTTCCGGAGATCACCGCCGGAGATATCGCGCACCGGCGGTAAGATCTGTTGGTGCGCACGCGTTCGGCGCGCTAGATACGCCGCATGGCAATCGAGCTCATCCGGCTTTCCGGTATTCATCTGACCTTCGGTAGAACGGCGCTGCTCTCCGGCGCCGATGTCAGCGTGCGCGCGGGCGACCGCATTGGTCTCGTCGGACGCAACGGCTCCGGCAAGTCGACCTTGCTCAAGATCGCGGCTGGTCTCGTCGCGCCCGATCAGGGAGAGCGCTTCGTCCATCCAGGCGCTCGCGTTGCCTATCTGCCGCAAGAAGCGGACCTGACGGGTTTTGCCAGCGTCGCGGCCTATGTGGAGGCGGGATTGGCCGAGGGTGAGGGCGCTTACCTCGCGCAATCGGCGCTGGAGACCATGGGCCTGACGGGCAGCGAGGATCCAGCCCAGATCTCGGGCGGCGAAGCGCGCCGCGCGGCGATTGCGCGCGCCCTCGCATCGAGCCCGGACATTCTGCTGCTGGACGAGCCGACCAACCATCTCGATCTCCCGGCTATCGAGTGGCTCGAAAAAGAGTTGGCCAGCCTGCGGGCCGCCATCGTTCTGATCAGCCACGACCGCCGCTTCCTCGAAACGCTGACGCGCACGACTGTCTGGATCGATCGCGGCATCGCACGCCGGCTCGACAAAGGATTCGCCTCCTTCGAGGGCTGGCGCGACGAGGTGCTCGAACAGGAAGAGCTCGAACGCCACAAGCTCGATCGCAAGATCGCGCGAGAGGAAAGCTGGATGCACGGCGGCGTCACGGCGCGCCGCAAGCGCAATGTGCGCCGCGTCGCCGAGCTGCACAATCGGCGCGTCGAGCGCCGGGATGCGCGCGGGCCGGTCGGAAATGTCCGCTTCGCCGTCAGTGAAGGCGGCACGTCCGGCAAGCTCGTGATCGAGGCCGAGCACATCTCCAAGGCGTTCGACGGGCGCCCCATCGTAAGTGACCTCTCGCTGCGTATCGCGCGTGGGGACCGGCTCGGCATAATCGGCCCGAACGGAGCCGGCAAGACCACATTGCTGGCCATGCTGACCGGCGCACTCGCGCCCGACAGCGGCACGGTGAAGCTCGGCACGAACCTCGAAATGGTGACGCTCGACCAGCGGCGCGAGCAACTCAAGCCGGACTGGACACTTGCAGAAGCGTTAACCGGCGGGCGCGGCGATCAGGTGATCGTCAATGGGAGCGCGCGCCATGTCATCGGCTATATGAAGGACTTCCTGTTCGCCCCTGAGCAGGCGCGTACGCCCCTGAGCGTGCTGTCGGGCGGCGAGCGCGGGCGCCTCATGCTCGCGCGGGCCCTGGCGCGGCCATCGAACCTGCTTGTGCTCGACGAGCCGACCAACGATCTGGATCTCGAAACGCTCGATCTGCTCCAGGAGCTGCTCGCGGATTATGCGGGGACCGTGCTTCTCGTGAGCCACGACCGCGACTTTCTCGACCGCGTGGCGACGGGCGTCATCATGTCGGAAGGCGAGGGGCGATGGATCGAATATGCGGGCGGCTACTCCGACATGCTCAATCAGCGCGCGGGCAGCAGTGCGGAGCCGGCAGCGAAACCGCGCACGGCGACGCGCCCGGTGGATACAACCGAAGCAACCGCGCAGGAAAGCACCTCGGCAAGCCCGCAGCGCAAGCTCAGCTACAAGCAGACGCAGGCACTCGAAGCCCTGCCGAAGCAAATGGCGGCGCTGGAAGCAGAAATCGCCGATCTCGGGCGCCGTCTCGCGGATCCGGATCTGTTCACGCGTGATCCTCAGACGTTTCACAAGGCGACCACGCGCCTGTCGGAAGCGGGGGCCGAGCTGTCCGAGGCGGAGAACGCCTGGCTCGAACTCGAGCTGCTGCGTGATGAGATCGCGCAACACCGCGCGTCATCAAAGCGCTGAATCGCCGATTCTCCGGCCCTTTTCTGGTGGCAGTTCGGCCGCAAGCATTGCGAATCGGGTCCCCGGCGAGAACACTCCCAGTGGGTCGAATCACTGGAAGCGGAGCGTGCGGGGATGACACATACCGCAGCTTACGGCGACGACGCCCTCGATGAACCGGCAGAAGCCGGCGCGGGTGGCTGGTTGCCTGAGATTGTCGTTCACTTGTCGATGATGATCGTGATTGCCGCGCTTGGCATGGCGCTGCGCACGAGCTTCGGATTTGGTATGGCGTCGGCTATCGCTATCTCGCTGAGCGTCTACTGGTGCCTGCTGGTGGTGCACGCGCTCGTGCGGCGCGGAAAGGATGCAGCCGATCTCAGCGAGGAAGTGGCACAGCTCGCGGATGAGAATGCCGCTCTGCGCCGTCTCACGGGCGTGCGCCGCAGCTCCGAGATGGAGCGCGAACAGCCGCGTCTCGGAGGATTGGCGAGCGAGCGGCCGCCGCCACGCGTTCTGGATCGCAGTCGCGCTCCCGAAGCGCGCCCGAAAGGACCCGAGCTGCCCAAAGCGGTGCCGGGCCCCAGCAAACCCGTTGCAAGTGAGCCTTCCCTGCGCGCAAGCGAGCCGGCAAAAGCTAAGCCGACGCCCCCGCCTGCGCCACCGAAGCCGCCGGCAGCCGTCACGGCGCCTCGGCAAGGCAATATCGCGCCACCCGCACGCGAGGCGATTGCGCCGCCATCAAAGAAGCCGCCATCAGCACCCGCGGCGACACGTGGTCCGCCTCCTCCGCCAGCGCGTCCGCGTGCGCAGGGACTTGCCGCGCTCGCCGCCGAGAAGCCGATCGCAAAGACGCCCGTCGTGAACCCGCGCGCAAGTGCAGAGATCGAAGACCCGCGGGCACAGGACATTGCCATCATGCAGTCCCTCATCAAGGGGCTCGCCGATCAGATCAATGGACCAGCGGCAAAGGTCGAGGCGCCACGCGCGCCGGTAGCGCCTGAGCCGATGCCGGAACTCGTGCCTGAGCTTGCCGAGGCGTTCGTGCAGGCGCCCGCCAGCCCCGTGCTCGAAAAGATCGAAGAGCAGGTCGGCGCGCTGCGAGACATGGCCGATGACATGCGCGACAGCCTCTCGCCGCCGTCGGCTGAGAGTGTTGCGGCGGCCGGCGCGCGCAGCTTGCACACCGAGCTGGAGCGCGCCCTCGATGCCGCCCGTATCGATGTGTGCGTCGATCCCATTCTCGGCCTCGACGATCGCAGGGCGCGGCATTTCGAGGTGTCGGTGCGCTTGCATAGCGAGGGCGGCGAGATTCTGGATCCGCGCCACTTCATGGGAGCCCTCACAGGGACGGGCCTGACGCCGCGCATCGAGGCGCTGACGTTCAGCGAGACCATCAGGCTTGCGGGCGAGTTCGCGGCGCGGGGAGCGGCGGCCGACCTGTTCTCGATGGCCTCGGGCGAGTCGCTGCGCGATGGCGATTTCCATGCGGTACTGGGTGGCGCGCTGGCGCCGGACGTCCGGCTCGGCGCGCGGCTCGTGATGTCGATCCCGCAGGAAGAAGTGCGTGCGTTCGGTCCTGCCCACTGGCAGGCGCTCGCGGCACTCTCCGAGGCTGGCCTGCGGTATGCCCTCATCGATGTGGTCGATCTCGACATGGACTTCGAGATGCTGGCCGCGGAAGGTTTCGAGTTCGTGCGGCTCGATGCCGGCATTTTCCTGCAGGGCTTGCCGGCACCGCACGGCATTGTGCCGGCCGCCGACCTCTGCCGGCATCTTTCCGGCTTCGGTTTCACGCTCATCGTGAGCCGAATCGGCGAGGAGCGGGAGCTTGCCGAGGTGCTGGGCTTCGGCGCGTTGCTCGGGCAGGGCCGTCTTTTCGGCGGGCCGCGTCCGATCCGCCAGGAGCGCCCGGCACGCCACCCGAGCGCGGCATAGACCATGCCTCGCTTCCACCGCTTGAACCGCATCGATGGGCCGGCTAAAGGCAATGGCGGCCCGCAGCGCTCATTCGCCATCGGCGACTACCGCGGGACCGATCAGCCAGATCATCCATCGCGGAGGCGGGATGCAGACCAAGGCCGGCCCGCATATTCCCGTGCTCCGCTCGATCGCACCGCTCGCCCCGACGTGCGACGCCTGGATCAGTGATGTCTGGGGCGTATTCCACGACGGCGTGCACGCCTATCCCGCAGCGGGCGACGCCTGCGTGAAGTTCCGTGCCGGTGGCGGCACGATCGTTCTGGTGAGCAATGCCCCCTCGACAGGCGAGGAAGTGAGCGCGCATCTCGATGCCCTCGGCGTTCCGCGCTCAGCTTACGACGCGATCGTCACGTCCGGCGATGTCACGCGCGTGCTGATTTCGAGCTGGGCCGGGCGGCCCGTCCATCATCTCGGTCCCGACCGCTATCTCGGCACGTTCGCTGGTCTCGATGTCACCTTGGCGCCGATCGACGAAGCGGCCGTGGTCGTCTGCACAGGCCTCGTCGAGGACGAGCACGAGACGCCCGACGACTACCGCGATCTGCTGGCGGCGATGCGCGCGCGCAAGCAGCCCATGATCTGCGTGAACCCCGATCTGGTCGTCGAACGCGGCGATCGCCTTATCTATTGCGCGGGGGCGCTGGCCGCCGCATACGAAGCGCTCGGTGGCGAGGTGGCTTACGCCGGAAAGCCCTATCCGCCCATCTATGCGCGCGCGCGCGAGCTGATCGCTATGGCGCGCGGGGCGCCGGTCGAGACGTCGCGCATTCTGGCTATCGGCGACGGTATCAAGACCGATATCGCGGGGGCGGCGGCGGCCGGACTGCGCGCCGTATTCATCGCCAGCGCGCTCCACTTCTCAGCGGGCGAAGCTCTCGACGAGGCGACGCTCAGCCGCCTTTTCGCCGGCCACCCGGCTCCGCCGATTGCGGCTCTGGAAGGGCTCGCGTGGTAAACGCCGGTGCCTCTCGGATCTGTGCGGCAAACTTGCGGCACCTGCGAAATCGATTGACGTGAGGCGGCGGATCACCCATATGACGGGGGTCGTTCCGCGAGCGCGCCAAGCGCTCTGCTGCTTCGAGACCGGCTCCGTAACGAGATTGCCGTCGAAGCGTACAGTGTCTCTCCGGGACGTTTTTTCGACCTAAACGGCCTTGCTGCGGTGCGCAGCCCCAGGCCAACAGCGCCTAGGATGGCCCTTCCGTTCGGCTGAATGCCACCGCGGCTTGCGCAGAAAGCTACGACTTCGTGACGACCCCGACTTTTGCTGAGCTCGGCCTCGCCGAGACACTCCTGCGTGCATTGAATGACGCGCAGTATACTCACCCCACCCCTATTCAGGCCCAGTCCATTCCCGCGCTGATCGCGGGGCGTGACTTGCTCGGTCTGGCCGAAACCGGCACCGGCAAGACGGCGGCGTTCGTGCTGCCGCTGCTCCAGCGGCTCGCCGACGAGGGCGGCCGGCCACAGCCTGGCGCGCCGCGTGCGCTCATTCTGGCGCCGACACGTGAACTCGCGATCCAGATCGGCGAGAGCATCCACGCTTACGGCCGCCATGTGCGCGTTTCCCACACGGTCATTTTCGGTGGCGTCGGCCAGCGCCCGCAGGTGAATGCGATCGCGCGCGGCGTCGACATCCTCGTTGCCACGCCGGGTCGTCTGCTCGATTTGATCGACCAGCGCCATCTGCGTCTCAATCAGGTCCAGACGTTCATTCTGGACGAAGCTGATCGGATGCTCGACATGGGCTTCGTGCGCGATGTGCGCAGGATCCTGAAGCTCGTGCCAACCGAGCGCCACTCGCTGTTGTTCTCGGCGACGATGCCGACGGACATCGCGCAGCTCGCCGCCGATATCCTCAAGAACCCCGTGCGGGTCGAGATCGCGCGTGCCGGCAAGACCGTGGATCGCATCGACCAGCAGGTGATGTTCGTTCCCGCAGCCGCCAAGCGCGAAGTTCTCGCGCGTCTGCTGCAGAACCCTGAGATGCGCCGCGTGATCGTGTTCACGCGGACCAAGCGCGGCGCCGATCGCGTTTGCCAGGCCATCGAGCATATGGGCGTCGGTGTGCACGCCATCCATGGCAACAAGAGCCAGGGACAGCGCCAGTCCGCACTCGACAGCTTCCGCAAGGGCTTTACGCGGGTGCTCGTCGCGACCGACATCGCGGCACGCGGTATCGACATCGACGATATCACCCACGTCGTCAATTACGAGTTGCCGAACATTCCCGAGAGCTACGTGCATCGGATCGGGCGTACGGCGCGTGCGGGCGCGGAAGGCGTCGCTATTGCGTTCTGTGCGCCGGATGAGCGTGAGTACCTGCGCGATATCGAGCGCCTGACGGGCCGCGCGCTCACTGTGATCGGGGCTCCGGGTGCGCCTGCAGGGGCAGCAGCGCACGAGACAGCATCGTCGAACGGTCATGCGCCGGGCAATGGCCCGCGTCCGCAGCGTGAAGCGGCACCCCGTCGGGATCGACCGGAGCACGCCCGCAGCGGCGCCGAGCGGCAACGCCGGGATGAGCGCAAGGGTGGTCCGCGCCGGGATCGGCCCGAGTATCGCGCGAACGGCCACAGCGAAGAGGCGCGGCACGGCGGGCCCGGCGCTCGCGGGCGCGATGGTGCCGCCCGTTCCGAGCGCCGGAGTGGCGAGGGTCAGCCGGCGCGCCACGGCGAGCGTCCGAATGGCGAGCGTCATCACCGTGGGCAAGACGACGCACAGCGGTTTGATCGCCGGAACGGCGATGGCCATGCTTCTCAGAACGGCGAGCGCCAGCGTTCGGGACGGAGTGGCGGTCAACGTGCCGAGCAACGGCATGGCAGTGCCCCCCGAAATGGGGATGCAAGCCGGGCAGGCGGTGCACCACATGGTGCTGAGCCCGGCAAAAGCGCACCACAGCCCTGGCGCAACTGGACGCGGGGTAGCGGTGTTTCTAACGGTGAGGCACGTCGGGACGGCGGACATGGTCGTCCCACCCGCAAGCGTGCCGATGATCGCCGGCGCGACGGTGGCCAGCACAGAGGCCGCGATGCGCGCTGAGCGAGCTTAGCGGAAGTTCTTCACGAGTACGTTCATGTGGTCGCGTAAGAGTATCTGGCCGCGGCGTGCCAAAAGGCCGATAGTCACACCGCCCGTTGCAGCGGCGCGCAGTAAACCGGGCCGTCCGGTGCGCGCCTGCGCGGCGTGTTGGCCGAAGCCAGGGAGCACACTGATGCGAGACGAGTTGAACGCTGCCATGAAAACCGCCATGCGCGCGCAGGACAAGACGCGCCTTGGCACCATCCGCCTCGTCCTGGCAGCGATCAAGGATCGCGATCTCGGCATCCAGAGCAAGACGGGTGATGCGGGGGCCGAGGCCTCCCGGATCAGCGACGCCGACATCGCGCAGTTGCTTGCCACCATGATCAAGCAACGTCGCGAGAGCATCCGCATTTACGAGGAGGCCGGACGCCTCGAACTCGCGCAGAAGGAAGCCGAGGAGATCGAGGTCATCTCCGAGTTCCTGCCGCGTCAGCTCGACGATGCGGAAGCGAAGAAGGCCATCCAGGGTGTGATCGCGGAGACCGGCGCGACGAGCGTCAAGGATATGGGGCGCGTTATGGCAGTGTTGCGCGAGCGCTATCGCGGGCAGATGGATTTCGCCAAGGCGAGCGCGCTCGTGAAGGAACTGTTGTAAGAGCCCGCGTGGCTCAGTGGTAGGCAATGTAGCGGCCGAGGCCGACGACGCCGAGCCACGTCATCATCGACAATGCGCCCGCAACGCGCGCAAAGCCCGGCATCGGGGCCTGCGGCCCAAGCGCGTCGAGCGTCCTTACGACGTGATTGCCGAAAAATAGCGCGTGCACGATGCCGAAGGCGACCAGCGCCATCTTGATTTGGAAGATGCCGTTGTGGGCGACGTGGCTTGCTTCAGCCGTGAATAGAACACCTCCCGAGATGAGCACCGCAATGAGCGCCAGGATCGCGGCGCGGCGTGCGCCGCGCACGACGCGGGAGGGATCGGATCCGGTGAGCGCCCCCATGAGGCGCACATCCATCACCGCGATGGCACCTGCGAACAGCACGATAGCAACGACATGAGCAACGTTGGCCGTCGGGTAGATCCAGACGGACTGGCGGATCAGCGCACCGATCTCCGAATGCTCGATGGCGGCGAGGATGCCGGGCGCTGCAGCGTTCATCAGCGCATCTCGATAGTCTTGCCGCCGGACGTGATCCGTTCGGCGCGCATTTCATTCGGCTGGACAGTCGATGGATAGCCGTAGACCGAGATTTCAGTGCCGACGGTAATAAGCCCGGGCAGCGCGCCGCGATTGCGCATGCGTGAGGTCGGGGCGAGGGTCACGGTCCACACTTTGTCGGTGGCCTGCACCGTCAGCGTTGCGTGCGGATTCTCGTACTGGGAGGTGAGGATCTTGCCCGTAATGGTGATCGGATTCTTCGAGTCGTAGCTGCCCCAGCCATGATGGGCGAGGATCAGTGCCGGCCAGATGCCGACCAGGAGTGCGGCGAGTGCCATGCGCTTGAGCATCGTGGTCCTCCTTCGAGCCGAGTGCATTTGCAGCATTCTACACGCGAGCCGTCAGGACACGAGCGACAGCGCGGCAGCTCACGAAAGCGTGCGCGCCGCGTGCTTGTAGCCCATGCGCCGCTCGGGCGGCACAGGATGGCGCCCGGCGACACGTGAGAGGATCAGCGCCACATCATCGTTCGAGCCCGCGGTGACGGCGCAGTCGAGGAAAAGCTGCTCAAGCACGTCCTGCTGCGCGTGGCTGCCGCCGAGACGGTACATGCCGCCGATCGCCGGCCGCATGACCCGGGCGGCGGCATCGGGCTCGCCCTTGGCACGCAGGAGAACGGCTTCGCTGATCGGCAGTGCGTAGTCGGTGACGAGGCGCGCGTTGAGCGTACCCGCAGTGGCAGCGTATGAGCGCATGGCCTCCAGCGCTCGCCCGCCGGCGTCGAACCGGCGCGTTGCTGCAAGTGCCATCATCCAGTGCGGTAGTGTGAAGGGCGAGAGGCAGTCGCCGATGCGCGCTTCGGCCTTGTCGGCAATCTCGATCCAGCGTTTGCCGACGTCGACGCCCTGCCGTTCGAGCCGGAACAGCATCGACGACGCATTCTGAATGTCGATGTAGAGATCGGGCTGGGCTTCCACGAGCGGGGAGGTGAGATCGCGGAAGTGGCGATCGTAGAGATCGAGGACGGTGTCGAATTCGCCGCGCTCGAAATGATAGAGCCCGCGATGCCACCACAGATGGTGTTTGAGGTTGTTGCCGCCCTCCCAGTACGGCTCGAGACCGGCGAGCCAGTCGATGCCCTCGCCGGCGCGGCCTTGCATCTCGAGAATGTGCGCGACGGCATGGGCGGCCCATAGATCACCCTTGTCGACGTCGATCGCATCGCGGCCGGCGGACTCAGCCAGCGTGTAGTTGCCGAGTTCCTCGTGCGCGAAGCAGCGACAGGCGAGCAGCGTTCCCCAGCCGGCGAGGTCCGCGCCGTAGCGCGGCAGCGCCTTCTCGACCTCGCGCGCCATCGCGCCGGGCCGGCCCAGCCAGAACGCATTGAAGTGATGCAGGCGCAATGCCAGTACGTCGCGCGGGTGCTCGTCGAGGATCTGCTCCCAGACCGCGAGCGTGCGGTCGAGATCGCCATCAATCCAGTGACGCAGCGCAGCCGCATGGGCCTTCTCGCGTCCGTCCGCGCGACCGATCAGACCGCCGGCGGTTTCTAGTGCATTGACGGCGACGGGCACGTTGGCCTGCTTGAAGGAGAGCATCATGAGATAGCCCTTCAGCACGTGGGCGAGGGCAAAGTCCGGATCGGCGGCGAGCGTCAACTGGAGGTTGGCGCTGATGTCCGTTTTATATCTCAGGTAGCTCAGCACGGTCTTATTGAAGGCCTCGGCGGCGGCGGCGCTCAGCGTGGAAAGGGGCAGGCCGTGCAGATCTGAGTGGGGCATGGGGCCTCCGGACGGCGGTTGAACGCTTCCAGAGATTAAAGGAGTGGCGCCACGAGGCAACTATCGGGACAGCCTCTGCGCGCGAGCTGCGTCCGATGCCAGCAAGTTAAAGGAAAAATTCTCGCCCCAGAATTGGATAGTTAATTTTAGTCTATTATTAATAATATAATGGCCGTCGGGGATGAGCTCCTTAATAACTCAATATGTTAATGGCCCGTCCATGTCTCCTGCTTATACACGCATCAAGAGGCGTTCAATTTGCAGGAGAAGGCGGTGTTCCAGTTCATTATTCCAGCCTCGGGCGTTTTGCGCCGAGCCCACGTTCGCTTTTCAGGAAAGCGTTTTACCAGAGATGAGCGCGGCTCGGTCCTGATCATGTTCGGTCTGGCGACGTTCGTGATTTTCACGCTCGTGGGGGCGGCCGTGGACTACGGCCGGGCCATTGTTGCGCGTGAGCGGCTGCAGGCGACCGTGGACAGCGCCGTGCTGGCGGCTGCACGCGTGTGGCAGATCGAGCAAGACATGGATCTCGCGGAGGAGAAGGCGATCGCGCATTTCGACGCCATGAAACCTCAGGGCGTGAATGCCCGCCTCACATCGCTCGCGCCCGATACGGATCTGAATTCGATAACGGCTGAAGCCAGCGCCGAGGTCAAAGTTCCGTTCCTCAGTCTTGTGCTGAACGGTGAGCCGTTGAGGGTTTCCTCGCGTGCTCAAGCGACATTCTGCGTCGGCTGCCGTAGTGGCGGTGGCAGCGGCGGCGACAACGATGGATACAGCGTCGAGGTCGCCATGATGCTGGACGTAACGGGCTCGATGGCCGGCAGCAAGATCGCCGATCTGAAAGAAGCCGCGAAAGACCTCGTCAAAATCCTCGTTTGGGATGACCAGAGCGAGTACACCTCGCGCGTTGCGATCGTGCCGTTCTCACATGCGGTGAATGCAGGATCGGTGTTCGGCCCCGTCGTCGCATATAACCCGTCGTCGAACCTCAAATTCAACTTCCGCGACGGCAGAGAAAGAACATGGTATCGGACCAGCGCTTATTGCGTCTCCGAGCGCGGCGGTACGAACGCCTATACCGATGTTACGCCGACTGGCAATACTCGCCTGCCGCGGGTCTACTACGGAAGCTCCAGCGCCAGCAATTGCCAGCCGACCACGGCGGTGATGCCGCTCACGAACGACAAGTCCCTCCTCAACGACGCGATCAATGGGTTGGTTGCGTCTGGCTGGACGGGTGGAAACCTCGGCACATCGTGGGCCTGGTACATGCTCTCGCCGCGCTGGTGGCAGGACATGCCCGCGAACGTCTATCCCAGCCGGCGCCCCTTGGGCGAGGTGCCGACCCTGTCGGCTGCGTGCAAGCGCACTGATCAGGTGTGCGCGGAGCCTCCGTCGTACGAGGGCGTCAAGAAGTACGCCGTGCTGATGACGGACGGCGAGTACAACATGCAGTTCTGCAATGGCTCGACGAACGGCACGACAGGCGCCTCGATCCCGGATCGCAACTCAGGTCCTGGCAACAGCGAGAAAGCCAACTGCACGTCGGGACTCGGCAGCTCGAATACGCAGGCGTTGGCGCTGTGCACGGCGATGAAGAACTCGGGGATCACCGTCTACACGGTTGGCTTCGGGCTTGGCACGTCGGGAACGCAGGTGGATATGCTGCGGGCGTGTGCTTCCAGCGACGGCCACTTCAGCAAGCCCGGTAAGCTCTTCTACAACACGCAGACGGGTGCCGAGCTTCGCAATGCCTTCCGTCATATCGCATCGTCGATTTCTCAGATCACGCTTCGCCAGTAGCAGGCCTGCCGATCGATATGGAAAAGGAGCGCTGGAAAGGCGCTCCTTTTTTATTTCAGGGGCGCAAATGCGGTATGGCAAATAAAATCAAAACGCTGGCGTTATATATTATTTACCCAGATGCGACGCTTTGAATAAAAGAGAAAATTGCAGATAATTGTCCGGGATCAGATTAAGGGAAAATCAATGGCGCACCTCTATTTGTGATCGTACGGGGCTAGTCCTGTGAGAGGTATGCGTCATGTCGGGCGTTTGGCAGGCTATTCGGATGCGGCGGGCGGCTGGCGCTCCGCTGTGCGGGCTGGTGAAGAACGACCGCGGTTCGGTCGCCATCATGTTCGGCCTTACGATTTTTGTCGTGTTCACGATCGTCGGAAGCGCCGTTGACTACGGGCGCGCAATGCTCGCTCGGGCGCGGCTGCAGGCTGCAGTGGACAGCTCGGTGCTGGCGGCGGCGCGCGTCTGGCAGCTCGAGAACAGCCTGGAGCTCGCCGAGGAAAAAGCGCTGGCCCACTTCGCGTCGAACAAGCCGAGCGACCCATCGCGTGTCGTCGAGTTCACGCCCAATATGGTCGATTCGACCTTCACGATGATCGGCGAGACCGTTGTCCGTACGCCTTTCCTGAGCTTCGTCAATCATCCCACCATCACGGTCGCGACGCGTGGACAGGCCCTCATCGCCGGCGGTGGGAATGCGGGCACGAACCTCGAGGTCTCGCTGATGCTCGACGTCACGGGCTCGATGGCGGGTGACAAGATCGACGCTCTCAAGTTGGCGGCGAAGGATCTGATCGACATCGTCATCTGGGATGATCAGAGCGAGTTCACCTCGCGTGTCGCGTTGGCGCCGTTCTCGACCGGGATCAATGCGGGAGACATTCTGGGCCCGCTCGTGGCCTACAATCCGAACTCGAGCCGCAGCTTCCGCCAGCGCAACGGCAGCAACTCCACCCGTTATCGTACCAATACGTACTGCCTTTCGGAGCGCACGGGTGCCGAGGCATTCACCGATGCTGCGCCGACGGGTTCCAATGCGATCCCGCGAGCCTACCAGACGTCGAACAATTCTTCTGCGTGCCTTCCTCAGGCGCCCATTGTCCCGCTGACGAAAGAGAAGAAGGATCTGAAGGATTTTATCGACTCGAAGGCCAAGGACAAGAACGGCAACACCATTCAGTTCAAAGCGGACGGCATGACGGCGGGCCATCTCGGTACGGCGTGGGCCTGGTACCTGCTGTCGCCGAATTGGGCGAACGTTCTTCCGGAAGGGAGCAAGCCACAGCCGTATTCGATGCTGAAGGAGGTTGGCGAAAAGGGTCAGCCGCTGCTTTCGAAGGTGGCCGTGCTCATGACCGACGGTGAGTACAATCAGCAGTATTGCAACAGCACGACGACCAGTACGGCGGGAGCGACCATCCCGGATTACGACACGGGCAACAGTGGCGCCAACTGCAAGTCGCCGAATGGCACCTCGACCTATCAGGCGCGCGAGCTGTGCAAGAAAATGAACGCGGCAGGGATCACGGTTTATACGGTCGGCTTTGAGTTGCCTGAGCCGAAGGGCGGCAAAGACGCAGACTCGGTGGTCACGCTTCGCGGCTGCGCCAGCCAGCCTCACATGTTCTACAACGCGAAGACGGGCGACGAACTGCGCAATGCCTTCCGGCATATCGCCACCTCGATCGCCGCGCCGATCCTCTCGCGCTGACGATCAACGTCCCAGATCGAAACACAGGGCATCCTTCGGGATGCCCTGTTCATTTTTGCGGGACGCTTCGAGGGCTTTCCCCGAGCATGACGCCGACTGCGCGCAGGAAGATCTCGGGGCCCGTGTAGCCGACGAGGCGATCGATCTCGGTGCCTTCGCGCATGAAGACGACGGTCGGTATGATCTCGATGGGAGCGGAGAGGCCCATGGTATCGAGATCGGTGTGGGCGACGTCGACGAAGCGAAGAGGCGCGCGATTGGCGCGTGCCGTCGCGCGGTAGGCGGGAACGATCTCGTCGCGCAGAAGCTGGCACATGGGGCATCCGCGTGCCTCGATCACGACCAGCTCGATCGTGGGTGCAGGCTCGGCAGCGAGTTCCATCGCGGCATCTGTCGGCTGCGTCGGGCTGGCCAAGCTGAGCGCGGCCGCTGTTAACAGAACGAACGACAAATATCGGGACACTTGTACGGCACCGGATGATGAACGAGGTTACCGAAGCGTAAAATGCACAAACGGGGCCAGCCGCGGCGAAGGCGGCGCGGCATTTGTTCGTCGGGCCTTGGAAGCTGCGTTGGGGCGTCGTAGTGAAGGGCGCTGCAAGCAACAAGGAACGATCATGAGCCTGACGCTCGGGCTGGCCCTCTACTTCATCATCTGGTGGACAGTGCTCTTTGCCGTGCTGCCGTTTGGCGTGCGCACGCAAGGTGAGGCCGGTGAAGTCGTACCTGGCACGCCCGCAAGCGCGCCCATTGCGCCCCGCTTACTGCGAACGTTCGCCATAACGACAGTTGCCGCGGGCGGCGTGTTTGCGCTGGTTTACGCGGTGCTGGCGGGCGGGGTCGTCGATATTGGCGCGTACTTCCCGAATCCGATGCCGCCGGGTCCGCGCTGAGGCTTGCCTGAATCCACGCACAAAAAAAGCAAGGCGGTGAGCCCTGCTTTCCAGAAGTCCAGTAGTCAGACGGATTGACGGACCGCCTTTTGCTAAGCCATTCCCACTCGCGACCGCTCGGGCCGCACACTCGGCTTCCACGATCCTCTGAGCCGGGATCGTTGGAGCGCCGCCTGCTCCCTAGACTTGGGCGATGCGAAGACCCCAGACGTGGTCTCACGGCCCTTTTTTCGTACGCGGGTGTGACACTAGCTCATCTGCGACGTCTTGTCAGCCCTTGAATGTGCTAGATCCAAGATCCCGCAACGATCGGGTTTTGTTCGACTTTTGCGCCGCACCATCGGTTTGTGCCATAGGTGATGATGGCTAAACGAGGGCCGCGGCGAGAGCGGCTGCAGCGGCGAGGGCCGGGAGGAGACGATGGCACCAATCAACGCTGCCGAGCGCAAGACGCTGATCCTGACCGGGGCCTCGCGCGGTATCGGCCACGCGACTGTAAAGCGCTTCGCGTCGGCAGGCTGGCGCGTCATCACCTGCTCGCGTCACTCCTTTCCGGAAAACTGCCCCTGGGAAATGGGGCCTGAAGATCACATCCAGGTCGATCTCGCCGATGCCGAGGATACGGCGCGGGCGATCGCTGAAATGCGCCTTCGCCTTGCGGATCAGCGCGGGCATCTGAACGCGCTCGTCAATAATGCCGGGATCAGCCCCAAGGGCGCTGCCGGTGCGCGTCTCGGTACACTCGAGACACCACTTGAAGATTGGCAGCGCGTGTTTCAGGTGAACTTTTTCGCGCCGGTGCTGCTTGCGCGCGGACTCCTCGTGGAACTCGAGCGCGCGAAGGGCGCTGTCGTCAACGTGACATCGATCGCGGGAAGCCGCGTGCATCCATTTGCCGGCGCGGCCTATGCGACGTCGAAGTCGGCGCTTGCGGGACTGACGCGCGAGATGGCGACGGACTTCGGCGCGCGTGGTGTGCGTGTGAATGCGATCTCGCCGGGAGAGATCGATACGTCGATCCTGTCGCCCGGCACCGAGCGCATCGTGAATGAGCAGATTCCGATGCGTCGTCTGGGCGAGCCCGAGGAAGTCGCGAAGGCGATCTATTTCCTCTGCACGGATCAATCGAGCTACGTGAACGGTGCCGAGCTGCACATCAACGGCGGGCAGCATGTTTGATGCTTTGCTAGCACGGCCTACTGGCCGGCGCGCAGTCGCGCGCTCATGAAGCGGCGGCGCAATCGCGAAGAGGGGACCTGTAGCGGTCGCGCGCTCGACTTGTCTGCATGGCTGCCGCGGGCATAGCACTGGCGAACGGTTGCGAAGCACCCCTTCCCGCAGCTCGCGGCAACGAACTCGTCGCCGTCTGCATGGCCGCCGCGGGCATAGCACCACGAAGTGGTTGCGAAGCACCCCTTCCCAGCAGCCCGCGGCAAACCAAATCAAGGCGTCATGAGATTGACGGTCACGTTCTTCTTGACCGTGAAGCTGTCGAGCATGCCTTCGAGCGAGAACTCGCGACCGATGCCGCTCTGCTTGACGCCGCCGTATGAGTGGCCGGGCGACTGGCCGAGACCCTGGTTGATCTGCACCCATCCAGCTTCGATCGCGTGTGCGGTGCGGAGTGCGCGACCGATGTCCTTCGTCCACACGTAACCGGCGAGGCCGTAGTGCGTCTGATTGGCCATGCGGATGGCTTCCTGCTCGTCCGTCCATTTGATGGCGACGAGAACAGGTCCGAAAATTTCCTCCTTGGCGAGGCGCCAGTCGTTGGCGTCGTGCTCGAAGAGCGTCGGCATGGCGAAGAAGCCCTCCGAAAGTGGGCCTTCCTTCGGCGGCAGACCGCCGAAACGTAGCGTTGCGCCCGGCTGCTTCATGCCATCCTCGACGTAGCCGCAGACTTTACGGAACTGCTTCTCGTTGATGATGGCGCCCATGTCGGTGTCCTCGTCGAGAGGATTACCGATCTTGAGCTTCGACGTCTTCGCAGCGAGCTTGTTGAGGAAATCGTCGAAGATGTCGGCGTGCAGGAAGAGGCGCGAACCAGCCGTGCAGGACTGACTCTGACGCGTGAAGCGCATGGCCGCGATGATGCCGTCGACAACCCAGTCCTCATTCGCATCCGGATAGACGATCGACGGGCTCTTGCCACCGAGCTCGAGCGAGACGGGCACAATGCGCTCGGACGCCGCCTTCATGACGAGCTTGCCGACTTCCGTCGAGCCCGTGAAGGAGAGCTTGCGCACGCCGGGATGTGCCGACAGTGCAGCACCCACCTCGGGGCCATAGCCGGTGATGACGTTGAGCACGCCCTTCGGCAGGAATTCCTGGCAGATGCGCGTCACCCAGAGAATGCCGAGCGGCGCATCTTCGGCGGCTTTGAGGACGAGCGTATTGCCGGCGCAGAGTGCGGGCGCGATCTTGAGCGAGCCGAGCAGGACGGGCGCATTCCACGGAATGATGGCGCCGACGACGCCGATGGGCTCGCGCCGCGTGTAGCTCAGCACGTGTTCGCCGAAGGGAATGGTTTCGCCCTTGAGCTCGCTCGCGAGGCCGCCGAAGTAGCGGAAGATTTCGGCGACGCCTTTGGCTTCCGGGCGGGCCTGGGTCTTGATGGCGTTGCCGGTTTCCTCGGCGACGATTTTCGCCAGTTCCTCGACGCGGGATTCGATCACGTCGGCAATGCGCGTGAGAAGGCGGCCGCGATCACGCGGCGGCACGCGCATCCACGCGGGGAAGGCGGCGGTCGCGGCTTTGACCGCGGTGTCGATATCTTCCGCGGTGCCGCGCGGCACGCTGGCGATCGGCTTGCGGTTGGCGGGGTTCAGGACCGTGATGGTCTCGCGCGCGTTGCCATCAGTCCACGCGCCGTCGATCAGCATTGTCTCGTGGCGCAGGCTCGTGCCGGTTGTCGGTTTGCTGGTGACTGCCATGGTGGGCTCCTTCTTGGCGATAACTGGGACGATAGCTGGTGATCAGTCGATTTGGCGGGCTTCCGAGGGCAGCAGATAGGGGACGCCACTCTTGATCGGATAGGCAAGGCGGGCGGCGCGACTGATCAGCTCCTGGTTCTTCTCGTCGTATTCGAGCGAAGTCTTGGTCACGGGGCAGACGAGCAGCTCGAGAAAGCGTGGCGCGGTGCGCTCGGGACCGGGACCAGTCGCTTCGCGAGACTCATTCATGGCTGTGTCCCTTATTGCAGGCGCGAGCTGGGCTTGCCCGAAGAGCCGGCGAGTTCCATCTCCGCAAGCGCAATGAGTGCGGCAGCGCGATCGGCGAGCGTGTACGCTTCGAGAAGAGCCTGCTTCTCCGGCGGCGCGAAGGGGCCCGCGATGGCGAGCCCGTTCACGAGATCCTCGTTCTCGGACTGCTGGATGGCCTCCCAATCGGGCTTCAAGTTGCGCGCATTGAGATAGCGCTGCAGAACGGCAAGAAGGTGATCGCGCGGTACATCCTCGGCGCCCAGTGCCGGCACGAGATCATCGGCAAAGCGATCATACGAGACGTCGAGCGTGCGATAGGCTGTCCCACTGTCGGCCTCTTCTTCCGCATCGAAGCGGCATATGCCGGTCAGCGTGATCAGAAGGCGTCCGTCGGACTGCTCCTGAAAAGCTGAAAGCCGTGCCGCGCAGCCGACGGCCTGCAGCGGGGCCGTGCGCGAGGCCGGCGAGCCGGTGCTGCCGCCATCGCCGGTCGGCTGAATAACGCCGATGATCCGATCGCCACGCAGCACGTCATCTACCATCGCGAGGTAGCGCGGCTCGAAGATATTGAGCGGCAGTGTCGTGCGCGGGAGCGTGATCGCGCCGAGCAGCGGGAACACCGGGATGCGTGCCGGTAAGTCCGATGTCGAACGGTATTGCTCCAGAAAGCTCACGCCTTACGTACTCCTGTGGCCGCTCGCTGGTTGCGATGCGGCCTTCACACTACGCAAAAAGCAGCGACGAGAGCCGGCGGCGGCCGTCGAGCGTCGCCGGGTCCTTGGGGCCCCAGGCCTCGAACAGCTCGACGAGTTGCTTGCGTGCTGCTTCGTCGTTCCACTTGCGGTCGCGGCGGAAGCTCTCCAGCAGGTGGCTTACCGCTTCTTCCTTCTCGCCGATGGCAGCGAGCGCCGTCGCGAGGTCGATGCGGGCCTGATGATCGGCCGGATTGCTCTCGATCTTGGCTTTCAGCTCGCCGAGATTGCCGGTGTCCTGGCCGCGCTTGGCGAGGCCGAGAGCCGCGCGCACGCTCGCGAGCGGGGCGGCATCGCGCTTGTCGGGCGGCGCCAGCTCGAGCGTTTGCTCGGCGCGCTCGAGATCGCCCGTCTGGAGATAGCAACGGGCGAGGCCGGCGAGCGCCTTGATGTTGTCGGCCTCCTCCTGAAGCACGGTTGCGAAGATCTCGGCGGCGGTCTGGATGTCGCCTTCCTCGAATGCCTTTTCACCCTCGGAAATGGCGTGCTCGAGATCCGCGGCGCCGGCATCGCCGACGAGGCGGTCGACGAATGCCTTGATCTGGCTTTCGGGCTGGGCACCGGCAAAACCGTCGACCGGCCGGCCATCGAGGAAGGCATAGACCGTCGGAATGGACTGGACACGGAGCTGCTGGGCGATGGCCGGATGCTCGTCGATGTTGATCTTGACGAGACGCACCGCGCCGCCGGCAGCGCGTACAACCTTTTCGAGAATGGGCGTGAGCTGTTTGCAGGGGCCGCACCAGGGGGCCCAGAAATCCACGATCACCGGCTGATCGCGCGACGCCTCGATGACGTCCTTCATGAAGCCTGCGGTTGTCGTGTCCTTGATCACGTCTCCGCCGGGGCCGGCTGCCCCAGGGGCCTTCTGGCCGAATTCCATACGTCGAACTCCTGAAATGCGCGCGTCTTCGCGATCTGTCAGCCGGTCTCGCCGGGGGTGTCGATGGCGGCAACGAGAGGTTCGTGTCCGGTGGCGCGCATGAAACGCAGAAGGTCGTCGCGCGCGATACTCGTCGTCGCCGTATTCACCAGCGGGTGGCAGTTGATCCTTTCATAGCCCATGAGGCGTTCGTCCACCACCACGCTCACGCGCTTCTGATCATCGTTAAGGAGGGCCAAAGCCGTGACCGAGCCAGGGAGAACGCCGAGAACCTCCTGCAACAACTCGGGTTTGCCGAAGCTCAGGCGCGCGGCGCCGATCCGCTTGTGCAGCGATTTGAGGTCCACGGGCGTGTGGCTCTCCGCAACGATGAGGAAGATCTTACCCTTGGCATCCTTGAGGAAGAGGTTTTTGGTGTGACCGCCGGAAAGCTCGCGCTCCAGGCGCGAACTCTCGGCGACGGTGAACACAGCTTCGTGCTCGACTGTCTCCGTCGCGATGCCGAGATCAGTCAGGCGCGCGAAAAGCTCTTCTCGTGTTACCGGCATGAGGTCCTCAGCGGGGCAGGTCCGTGCGCCCCATGAGATAGCGATCGATCGAGGCGGCGGCCTGCCGGCCCTCTCGGATCGCCCACACGACGAGGCTCTGGCCGCGGCGCATGTCGCCGGCGACGAAGACCTTGTCGCGTCCACGAATGCGATAGTCGCGGTCGTTGGCTTCGAGGCCCTTGAAGCGGCCGCGCGCGACGACCGGCAGGTCCAGCTCACTCACGACATCGTTCTCGATCGGACCGGAGAAGCCCATGGCGAGGAGCACGAGATCGGCATCGAGCGTGCCCTCGGAACCGGGGACGGGCTGCAGCTTATTGTCGACGCGCGTGTAGTGGAGTTTTTTGATCTTGCCGTTCTCGCCGGAGAAGCCGGTCGTCGAGATCGAGTATTCGACCTCGGCCCCTTCAGCCTGGCTCGACGAGATGCGCAGCCTCAGCGGCCAATGTGGCCAGGAGAGCGCCTTATTCTCCATCTTGGGCGGCTGCGGCATGATCTCGAGCTGCGTCACGGACTTCGCACCCTGGCGGAAAGACGTGCCAATACAGTCGGAGCCAGTATCACCACCGCCGATGACGATGACGTGCTTGTCCTTGGCGCTGATTTCCTTCGTGCCCTTGGCGACGCCTTCGCCGGAGACGCGGCGGTTCTGCTGCGGCAGGAAATCCATCGCGAAATGAATGCCGTCGAGATCGCGTCCCGGTGCCTTCGTGAAGAAGTCGAAGGGCTGCTCCGATCCGGCCGTCAGCAGCACGGCGTCGTGCGACTTCTTGAGCGAGGCAACGGCCACGGATTTACCGACGTGAGTGTTGCAGTGGAAGGTGACGCCCTCGGCTTCCATCTGCTTCACGCGGCGTTCAATGACGACCTTCTCCAGCTTGAAGTCCGGAATGCCATAGCGCAGCAGGCCGCCGGGATAGGCGTTCTTCTCATAGACGTGCACCTCGTGACCAGTGCGGGCAAGTTGCTGGGCGGCAGCGAGACCGGCAGGGCCTGAGCCGATGACGGCGACGCGCTTTCCGGTCTTCGTCTCGGGGGGCTGCGGTACCCACTTGTTGCCGCTGTCGGCAAAGGTCCGTTCGGCGATCGAGTATTCGATGGTCTTGATGGTGACGGGCACGTCCTCGATGTTGAGCGTGCAGGCGGCCTCACACGGCGCCGGGCAGACGCGCCCTGTGACCTCGGGGAAGTTGTTCGTCGAATGGAGGTTGAGCGACGCCGTCGACCACTGGCCCTGATAAACGAGATCGTTCCAGTCGGGGATCTGGTTGTTGATCGGGCAGCCGTTGTGGCAGTAGGGAATGCCGCAATCCATGCAGCGCGCGGCCTGCGTCTTGACCTCGGGCTCCGGCAGCGGCTCGACGAATTCGCGATAGTGCTTCAGACGCTCCTCGACCGGACGATAGCCGCGGTCGGCGCGGTCAAACTCCATGAAGCCGGTGATCTTACCCATTTCAATGTCTTTCGGATCGGCGTGTATCGGAATTGTGGCTAGTGGATGCGCAAGCTGTCTTCACAGCGCGCGATCCATTTTCGGATACCTGGTCGCTCGGCGAGATCGAAGCCGCCTTCATCGGCCATGCGCGTGTACGCGACGACGGAGATATCGGCGATCGTCGGCGCGGGCCCTGCGAGGAACTCGTGCCGGGCCAGCTGCTGCTCGATGAAATCGAGCGCCTTCTCAGCCCGCTCGACGCGCCACGCTTCGCGCTCAGCTTTGCTTTTGCCGAGATACTTCATCTGAAAGCGGCACACAGCGACATAGGGCTCGTGGCTGTACTGCTCCCAGAACAGCCACTCGTCGATCTTCGCCTGCGCGAACGCGTCGTCCGGCAGAAGATGTGAGCCGCGTGCGAGATAACGGATGATCGCGTTCGACTGTGCGAGCGTGCGCCCATCGTCGAACTCGACGCCCGGCACCTGCCCCTGCGGAAAGTTCGCGAGGTAAGTCGGGGTGCGCGTCTCGCCCTTCATGATGTCAATCGGCACCCAGGTGTAGGGGCGGTCGATCGCGTCGGCTGTCCACTTCACCTTCAGGCAGTTGCCCGAGATGGCGTCACCATAGATCTTCATGACGTCACTCCGCGGGCTTGACTTTCGCCTTGCCGTTGCCCTTGGGCTGGGCCGCGGCCTTGGGCACGCCGATCTCGATCACCCCGAGGCCGGTGGTGTCGGCCTCCTGGAGCTTGGCCATCTCGCTCAGCGCGCGGCGGTACTCGATCGGCATGACCTTGCGGAACTTCGCACTCCACTTCGGCCAGTCGGCGAGGAGCTCTTGCGCCTTTGCCGAGTTTGTGTAGTGCGCGTGGCGCGTAATGAGTGCGTGCAGACGCTCGGCATCCTGCTCCGACATGTTCTGCATGACATCGACGAGGCCATGGCTCGCGAGATCGCCGCTCTGATTGGCAAGACGGCGCATGACTTCCTCTTCCGCCGCAACCGGCTCCAGGTCGACCATGGAGAGATTGCAGCGCGTCTCGAAGTCACCCGCTTCGTCGAGCACGTAGGCGACGCCGCCTGACATGCCGGCCGCGAAGTTGCGTCCCGTCGGGCCGAGCACGACGACGACACCGCCCGTCATGTACTCGCAGCAGTGATCGCCCGTGCCCTCGACGACCGCATAGGCGCCGGAGTTGCGCACGGCAAAGCGCTCGCCCGCGATGCCGCGGAAGTAGCACTCGCCGCCGATCGCGCCGTACAGCACCGTGTTGCCGACGATCATGCTCTCTTCCGGCACGATGCCCGATTTGGGATCCGGGCGCACGATGAGCTTGCCGCCGGACAGGCCCTTGCCGACGTAATCGTTGCCTTCGCCGACGAGATCGAGCGTGACGCCGTGCGCGACCCACGCACCGAAGCTCTGGCCGGCAATGCCCTTGATCGAGAGCCAGATCGAGTCCTCGGCGAGACCGGCATGGCCGTGCGCTTTGGCGACCTCGCCCGAGAGCATGGCACCTGCGGAACGGTCGCGGTTCGAGATCGCAAACTCGGCCTTGACGGGCTTCTTCGCCTCGATCGCGGGCTGCGCGGCCTCGATGAACTTGCGGTCGAGAACCTTGTCGAGGCCATGATCCTGACGCTCGCAATTGTAGATCGCGACGCCGGCCGGCACGACGGGCTTGTGGAAGAGCTTCTCGAAGTCGAGACCACGCGCCTTCCAGTGGCCGATGGCCTTCTCCTTGTCGAGGCAATCGGACTGGCCGACCATTTCGTTCATCGAACGGAAGCCGAGCTCGGCCATGATCTCGCGCACTTCTTCCGCAATGAAGAAGAAGAAGTTCACGACATGCTCGGGCTGGCCCTTGAAGCGCTTCCTGAGCTCCGGATCTTGCGTTGCGACGCCGACCGGACAGGTATTCAGGTGGCACTTGCGCATCATGATGCAGCCGGCCGCGATCAGCGGCGCGGTCGCAAAGCCGAATTCGTCGGCGCCGAGCAGCGCGCCGATGACGACATCGCGGCCCGTGCGGATGCCACCGTCGACCTGCACGGCAATGCGCCCGCGCAGGCGGTTCATGACGAGCGTTTGATGCGTTTCGGCGAGGCCGATTTCCCAGGGGCTGCCGGCGTGCTTGATGGATGTGAGCGGCGATGCGCCCGTGCCACCCTCGAAGCCCGAGATCGTCACGTGATCCGCGCGCGCCTTGGCGACACCCGCCGCGACCGTGCCGACGCCGACCTCGGAGACGAGCTTGACCGACACATCGGCCCGCGGGTTGACGTTCTTCAGGTCATAGATGAGCTGCGCCAAGTCTTCGATCGAATAGATGTCGTGATGCGGGGGCGGTGAGATGAGGCCGACGCCCGGAGTCGAATGGCGCACCTTCGCGATGACCTGATCGACCTTGTGGCCGGGAAGCTGACCGCCCTCGCCGGGCTTCGCACCCTGCGCCATCTTGATCTGCATGAGATCGGAGTTGACGAGGTACTCCGTCGTCACGCCGAAGCGGCCCGAGGCGACCTGCTTGATGGCCGAGCGCATGCTGTCGCCGTTCGGCATGGGCACATAGCGGTCGGCCTCCTCGCCGCCTTCGCCCGTGTTCGACTTGCCGCCGATGCGGTTCATGGCGATCGCGAGCGTGGTGTGGGCTTCGCGGCTGATCGAGCCGAAGCTCATGGCTCCGGTCGAGAAGCGCTTCACGATCTGCGCGGCCGGCTCGACTTCCTCGAGCGGCACGGGCTTGCGCTTCATTTCCGAGGCGCCCTTGATCCGGAAGAGCCCGCGCATGGTCATGAGTTGCTCGGACTGGTCGTTGATCTGGGCCGCGTAGTCACGCCACTTCTGCGGGATTTTGCCCGCCATGGCATCCTCGTTCGAGGTCGATCGCACCGCGTGCTGCAGATCGGCAACGACGGTCGGCCGCCACGAATGCGACTCGCCACGCGTGCGATAGGCATACTCGCCGCCCACTTCGAGCATGTTCTCAAGGTAGGGCACATCGCCGAAGGCCTGGCGATGACGCTCGGCCGTTTCGCGCGCGATCTGGAAGAGGCCGACGCCCTCGATCTGCGTGTGCGTGCCGGTGAAGTACTTCTTCACGAAGCTCGACTTGAGGCCGACCGCGTCGAAGATCTGCGCGCCGCAGTAGGACTGATAGGTCGAGATGCCCATCTTGGACATGACCTTGAGCAGCGACTTGTCGATGGCCTTGATGAAGCGCTTGTGCGCTTCCTTCGTGTCGAGCCCGGCATCGAGCTCGGGTGCGAGCTGCTCGACAGTCTCGAAGGCCAGATATGGGTTGATCGCCTCGGCGCCGTAGCCGGCGAGTGTCGCGAACTGGTTGACCTCGTAGGCTTCACCCGTCTCGACGACGAGGCCGACCGATGTGCGCAAGCCCTGCCGGATGAGGTGATGGTGCACGGCGGATGTCGCGAGCAGCGAGGGAATCGGAATGCGATCCGGGCCGGTCGCGCGATCGGACAGGATGATGATGTTGTAGTCGCTGGAGCGGACAGCCTCCTCGGCTTCCGCGCATACGACATCGAGGGCTGTCGACATGCCGGCCGCACCGGATTCGGCGGCGTAGGTGATGTCGATGGTGACCGACGAGAACTCATTGTCGGCAACTTCACCGATGGCGCGGACGCGCTCCAGATCCTCGTTCGTCAGGATCGGCTGGTAGACTTCGAGGCGCTTGTGACGCGAGGTGCCCTCGAGATCGAGCAGGTTCGGCCGCGGCCCGATGAAGGACACGAGGCTCATGACGACCTCTTCGCGGATCGGATCGATCGGCGGATTGGTCACCTGGGCGAAGTTCTGCTTGAAGTACGTGTGCAGCAGCTTGGGCTTCGACGACAGCGCCGAGATCGGCGTGTCCGTACCCATGGACCCGATGGCCTCCTGGCCGGTCTGGACCATCGGGCTCATGAGGAACTTGAGGCTCTCCTGCGTGTAGCCGAAGGCCTGCTGCAGATCGAGCAGACTGACGTTGCTCTTCTTGCGCGTGGACTTCTTCGGCAACGGCAGATCCGAGACCTGGATCTGCGTGCGCTTCAACCACTGCTCGTAGGGATTCTTCGCCGCGATCTCGCGCTTCAACTCGTCATCGGAAATGATGCGGCCTTCAGCGAGGTCGATCAGCAGCATCTTGCCCGGCTGCAGGCGCCACTTCTTCGCGATGTTCTCTTCCGGAATCGGAAGCACGCCCGACTCCGAGGACATGATCACGCGATCGTCCTTGGTGACGAGATAGCGCGCAGGCCGCAGGCCGTTGCGGTCGAGTGTGGCGCCGATCTGGCGGCCGTCCGTGAAGGTCATGGCAGCCGGGCCATCCCACGGCTCGATCATGCAGGCGTGGTACTCGTAGAAGGCCTTCCGCTCGGCATCCATGCTTTCATGGCCGGCCCAGGCTTCCGGGATGAGCATCATCGCGGCGTGCGCAAGGCTGTAGCCGCCCATGACCAGGAATTCGAGCGCATTGTCGAAGCACGCGGTATCCGACTGACCCTCGTAGGAGATGGGCCAGAGCTTCGTGATGTCGTCGCCAAAAAGCGGCGAGGAGACGGACGCCTGACGCGCCGCCATCCAGTTCACGTTGCCGCGCAGCGTGTTGATCTCGCCGTTGTGGGCAACCATGCGATAGGGATGCGCGAGCTTCCACGAGGGAAAGGTATTCGTCGAGAAGCGCTGATGCACGAGCGCCAGCGAGGAGACCACGCGCGGGTCGGAGAGATCCTTATAGTAGACCTTCACCTGCCAGGAGAGGAACATGCCCTTGTAGACGAGCGTGCGGCTCGACAGGCTCACTGTGTAGTGGCCGACGTCGCGCTCCTTGAAGGACTTGAACAGCGCGTTCGAGACGACCTTGCGGATGAGATAGAGCTTGCGCTCGAACTCGTCCTGATCAGTCATGCCCTTCGGACGACCGATGAAGAGCTGGCGGTGCACGGGCTCGGCCGCGCGCACGAGGGGCGGGAGCCGCGAGTTGTCGACGGGCACGGTGCGCCAGCCGAGAAATTCGAGACCTTCCTGGCGGATGAGGCGTGCCCAAATCTTTTCGCAGTGCGTGCGCAGGCGCTCGTCCTGCGGCATGAACATATGGCCGACGCCGTACAGCCCGGGCTCCGGCAGTTTGATGCCGAGTGCCGCGCACTCGTCCTTCAGGAAGGCGTGCGGGATCTGAATGAGAATGCCTGCGCCGTCGCCCGCGCCCGGCTGTGCGCCTTCGGCACCGCGATGCTCGAGATTTTCCAGAATGGCGAGCGCGTCCTCGACGATCGCGTGGCTCGGCCGGTTCTTGAGATCGACGATGAAGCCGACACCGCAGGCGTCCGACTCTCGTTTGGGATCGAAGAGACCCTGGGCGCGCGGGTTCGCCCAATCCATGACACTGGAGTCGATTCCAGATTGCGCGGCGCTGTTTTCGAGAGGCGCGTGTGCCATGGTCGGTAATACCCCAAGTCGTCAGATGTACCTGAGAACGCGCTGCCCATCTTGAGCGGGTCTTGCGCGCCCCGATTCCAGATCGCAGGCACGCCAAGTGGCGCCGTGTGGTCAGGGATGACCATCCTGCGTTTAAGTGGGTGAATCAGGCGGTCGGGTCATCGCTTCAACCGCGCCGTGGCATATCTCCGGTTCGGATATGCTGCACGGCGGGCAAAGGGTCCTGATCGACGACTTGCTGCCTGCCCCACGAGTGTAGATCACGCCCCCCGAAAATGGCGCCTTGGGTTGAGGCGCGCGCCGGGCGGTCTGAGCGGACGATCCACACAAAGGACAGGATAGCTGACCTAGTCCACCTTGGAAACGCCAAAGTTTGGGCGGCGCAGCAAAAAAGTCGCATTTGGGGATCGTGGATCAATTCGGTAGGTCGCGGCGTTAGCGATACAACGCTCCCGTGCGCGGAAGCATTGGTCCAGAATTTTCAAGGGGTTAGTTTTGAGGCGCAAATCGGCACGGGCTCGTCATGCTCGGACACAGAGGCGTTTGTCATGGAGCGATCGACCCATCGGGGGTTCCCCCGGGCCGTCCGGCTTATTCTCATAAGCTCGGCCATGGGCGCGGGCATCGGTGCCTTCGTGACGCTGGCAGTGCTGGGGATGGACGGCTGGATGCTCGGCCAGCTGGTGGCGACGAGCGCGGAGCCGTGGGCGCCGCTCGTGCTCATCTTTGGCGGCATGATGAGCACATTTGCCGGCCTCTCGGCGGGCACCGCGATCATGCTGACCGTTGAGAGAGATGCCAAGTAGGGCCGCTGGGCTCATAAAAGCTCAGGCACGACCCATAGGGGTGGTTTCCCGCGCGCGACACGCTGGACGTTGTCGAAGGCATTGCGGAAGCGCGCGATGTGGTTGTCGGACGTGGGCCCCGCGAAATGGGCCGTCAGTACGACATTGTCGAGCTGCAGGAGCGGGTTGTTGGCGGGCGGGGGTTCCTGGTCGAACACATCGAGCCCGGCGCCGAAAATCTTGCCCTCACTCAGCACTTTCGTGAGCGCCGGCTCGTCGATGACGGGGCCGCGGCTCGTATTTACCAGGATAGCGGTCGGCTTCATGAGGGCCAGCTCGCCCGCGCCGATCATGTGGCGCGTGGAATCGTTCAACGGGACATTCAGCGAGACGAAGTCGCTGGTCCGCAGCAGTTCCTTGAGCAGCCGGAACTTGACGCCGATCGCGTCCTCTTCGTCCTCGGTCAGGCGACGGATATCGAAGTAGACGATCTTCATGCCGAAGGCGCGCGCGAGCCGGGCGACCTTCTTGCCGATCGTGCCGAGGCCGATAATGCCGAGCGTTTTGTCATAGAGTTCGTACATGGCCGGCGCCGGGCCATTGCCCCGCCAGCGTCCGCCGCGCACGCTCGCGTGCTGCCAGATCACGCGCCGCGAGACCGTGAGCATGAGCATGATCGCGTGCTCGGCGACCGAGATCGCATTGGCGCCGCCGTTGTTGCAAACAGGTACGCCGGCCGCGCGCGCTGCTTCGATATCAACCGCGTCGTAGCCCGCGCTCAGGAGCTGCACGAGCTTGAGTTTGCGGGCGCCCAGATGGAATGACGGCCCCATCTTCACGTTCGGATAGCAGATCATGTACTCGGCGCTTTCGACGGCGCGCATGAGTTCGGCCCCGCCATCCGGCGCCAGCACCAGCTCGAAACGCGAGGGCGCGAGGGATTGTGCCAACTCCCCGGTCGCGGGTGACGGGGGCACGAGCACGATCCGCGGCAGTGCAGTCGACATGGCAGGGCGCTCCTCGATGTGGATTTGATTGGGAGCCAGCGGCTCCAGGTATATTGGAGGCATCCACTATCCTCCTGCTTTCCTGTCCGGACAAGCTCCCCCGTCGCGACCGTGAGGCGCGCGCGGCGCAAGGCACTCTGTCGTGGCCGGCGTTGTGCATCCGCCCTCATCGGCCTACGGATGGCCTGGGCCGCGCACCGGCAGCCCGCGGCCAGAAGAATGACAGATACAACCGATAGATCCGCGGCTGAGATGGAGATGAGCGCTACGCGGCGCATCCTCATTCTTATCTCGGCGATGCTGTCAGTTGCGCTCTACTTCAGCTCGATCCTCGTTGCTTCGACCGTGCTTCCACAAATGCAGGGGAGCTTCTCGGCGACGCCGGACGAAGTCTCCTGGACGATGACGTTCAACATCCTGGCGACCGCCATTGCCATGCCCATGACGGGCTGGCTTTCGGCTCGCTTCGGCCGCAGTACCGTGATGATCTGGTCGACCGGTATCTTCACGGTCGCGACGGCGCTCTGCGGCTTCGCGACGACGCTCGAGGAACAGATCCTCTGGCGCATAGTACAGGGCGCGGCCGGCGCACCTTGCGTGCCGCTCGCTCAGACGATCCTGCTCGATACGTTTCCTCCGCGCCAGCATCGCATGGTGCTCGGCATCTACGGCATGGGCGTCGTGCTTGGACCGATCATCGGGCCGGCGCTCGGCGGTTATCTCGCTGAGATCCTCAATTGGCGCTGGGCCTTCTTCCTGCTCATTCCCGTCGGCGTGGTGGCGACGCTCGGGCTTGCGGCGACGCTGCCGCCAGATCGCGGGCAGGGGCCGGTCTATCTGAGCTGGGTCGGTTTCATCCTGCTGTCATTGGCGATCGGCGGCCTCCAACTCGCATTGTCGCGCGGACAGCGGCTCGATTGGTTCGAGTCGACGGAAATCCGCGTTACGCTCTTCGTGTCGGTCGTCGCGTTCTACCTGTTCCTCGCGCACAGCCTGACCTCGCGACGGCCCTTCCTCGATCTGCGCCTGCTGCTCGATCGCAACTACAGTCTCGGACTCGCGCTCATCGCCATCTTCGGCATGTTGAACTTCACCCCCATGGTTCTGCTGCCGCCGCTCATGCGCGTCTACATGGGCTATCCGGATGTCCTCGTCGGCCAAGTCTTCGGTGCGCGCGGACTTGGTGGATTGCTCGGTTTCTTTGCGGTGATTTTTCTCTCGCGGCTCGATCCGCGCATCAGCGTGGGGGCGGGCTTTGCGTTGCAGCTCATCGCCGGCATCTGGCTCATGCGGATCGATCTCAACGTGACGCCGTTCGAACTGGCCGTGAACGGTGCGATCCAGGGGCTATCGTCGGGCATCATTGTCGTGGCGCTGACGCTCGTCACGTTCGCGAACATGCCGCGCGAGAAGATGCCGGAGGCGACGGCTGTCTATCATCTTCTGCGCAATATTGGTGCGAGCCTTTTCATCTCGGTCTGCGTCGCGGAGGTTGTGCGTTCGACGGGCGTGAACTACGCCGTGCTCACCGAGCTCATATCGCCCTACAACCGAACGCTCGCGCTCCCTTGGGCTGTCGGCCCGCTCGACACGTCGAGCCCTGCCTCGCTCGCTCGCATCTCTGGCGAGATCTCGCGGCAGGCCGCCATGATCGCGCACCTCAATGCCTTCGGGCTCTACACCGCGGCGGCGGCTGTCTCGGTGCCGCTCGTGTTGCTGCTCCGGAATGCGAAGAAGTCGGCGGGATAGCCGTGGTTGCTGCGCGCCATACTTCCCCTTCTCCCCGTGCTTACGGGGAGAAGGTCGGGATGAGGGGCGGCGCCACATGTTGACGCTTGAGTTTGCTGCGGGCCCCCCCCCCAAACCCC
>JAEZRM010000078.1 GCA_023412805.1 Pseudomonadota bacterium
GGCGCCCGCCCGGCCCCCCCACCGCCTGCCTCCCGACACACAACAACATCCAGCGAGACGACATGAGCGACGTGCCTGTCCGCGGAGGGCTGAGCCTCTGGCGCCGCCTGACCGAGCTTTATGCGCGGATACTTTCAGTGCTGGTCGTGACGACGCTGGCGATCCTGCTCGTCCCCGTGGCGATGCAGATCTTTTCGCGTTTCACCCACATCATTCCGCATTACATCTGGACCGAGGAGTTGGCCCGCTTCCTGTTCATCTGGTCGATCATGCTCGGCGCGACGCTGGCGGTTCGGGAGGGATCGCATCTCGTCGTCGACATCTGGCCAAAGCTCTCGGCGCGCACGGATGCGGCGCTGCGGATCATCACCAGCCTCGCCATTCTCATCGTGGCATTCGTGTTCGTTTGGGCCGGGTACGAGTTCACGGCGTTCGCCTGGTATCGCATATCCGAGCTCGCCGAGATGCCGCTTTGGATCATCCACATCGCGTGGCCGGTGGCCGGTGTCTCCTGGATCATATTCCTCGGCGAACAGTTCTATGACGACCTGCGCATTCTCGCGGGGCGCACGCCATGATGGGATCCGTACTCACGCAGGGCCAGGGCGCCCTGATCCTCTTCGGCGTCTTTTTCCTGCTCATGTTCCTGCGCGTGCCGATCGCCTTCGCACTCGGCCTCGCATGCCTGCCGATCTTCATGATCGAGCCGCGGCTCGGCACCATGGGCCTCGTGCAGGAAACGTTCAACGCCTACAATTCCTTCATCCTGCTGGCCGTGCCCTTCTTCCTGCTCACGGCCAACCTCATGAACGCTGGCGGCATCACCGACAGGCTCATGCGCCTGTCGCGCGCCTTGGTCGGGCATCTGCCGGGTAGCCTCGCGCAGGTGAATGTGGTGCTTTCGGTGCTGTTCGCGGGCATCTCCGGTTCATCGACGGCGGACGCGGCGAGCCAGTCGAAGATCTTCATTCCGGCGCAGACGCGAGAGGGCTACGACGTCAGTTTCTCGGTCGCGATCACAGCCGTCTCGTCGGTGCTGGCCGTCATCATGCCGCCGTCCATCCTGATGATCGTCTGGGGCGGCATTCTCACGGTTTCGATCGGTGCGCTGTTTCTCGCCGGCATCATACCGGGCCTGCTGATCGCGCTCGTGCAGATGATCACCGTGCACGCCTATGCGAAAGCGCGCGGCTACCCGACGTACACGCGCTCGACCATGTGCGAGGTTGCAGCCGCATTCTTCTTCGCAATACCGGCCTTGCTGACGCCCGGCATCATCATCGGCGGCAAGATTCTCGGCTGGTTCACGCCGACGGAGTCGGCGTGCATTGCCGTTCTCTACGCCGGCTTCCTTTCGGCAATCGTCTATCGCGAAATGTCGGGCCGCGCGCTCTACGAGGCCTTTCTCGATACGGCTCGGCTTTCCTCGGTCGTCTTGTTCTGCGTCGGCACGGCGTCGACCTTCGGCTGGCTGCTCGCCTACTACAAAATTCCCGAGGCTATCCTCGCGGGCGTCGATGGGTGGGGCATGGGGCCAACGGCTGCCGGCTTCTTCATTGCCGGTGCCTTCCTCATCGTCGGCTGTTTTCTCGATGCCATCCCCTCGATCATCATCGTCGGAACGATCCTGCAGCCCCTCGCTGCATCCTCAGGCCTCGATCCAGTCCACTTCGCCATGATCGGCATCGTGGCCCTCGCCTTCGGACTGGTGACGCCACCCTACGGTCTTTGCCTTATGATCTGTTGCGCGATTGCCGAGATTCGAATCGCGGATGCGCTCAGGGACGTCTGCATCATGCTCATCCCGATGTTGCTGGTTCTCGTGATGGTGATCGTGTGGCCGCAGGTCGCGCTCTTTCTGCCGAGCCTCATATCGCCGGAATTCCTGAGGTAGGACGCGGCCTCAGGCGCTCTGCTTCGCGCTTTCGCGCATCTGGTCGCTCGGCTTCACATCCTTCGATCGGCTGTAGATGGAGAGAGCAACGATCAGGATCACCGCAAGTACGCCGAAGAGAGCGCGATAGGCCACCTCGGAGCGCGCGCCGTTGGCGAGCGGCTCGAAGGCACCGACGACGATGCCGGAGAGGCTCTGCATCACCGCAACGCCGAACATCACGGACGTATTGATCGTCGCCATGCCGCGACCGATCAGACGGTCCGGAATGGTGCCGCGGCCGTGCGTCATGACCATGGTGCTGCAGGCACTGAAAAAGCCGACGGCCACGATTGCGGCGATGGCGACCCAGACGGGCGGCTGCACGGCGAGCGCCAGGAGTGCGAGGATCGCGATCATCACAAGCGTGCCGGCTACGGCAATCCACTTGCGTGTATCGAGCAGGCGATCCATTGGACCGAAAGTCAGCATGCCCACCTGATAGGCGATCACGGCCGCGAACAGGACATTGCCCGCCTCGATGGGCGTGAGGCCGTAAACCTCGCGCAGGTACGGGCCACCCCATAAGCCTTGGACGGTGAAGGTGCAGGCATAGTGGCAGAAATTGAGCGCAAGAATGGGCCAGAGGCGGCGATTAGCCAGAACCTCCATGAGGCCCAGCATCATCTGGCGCGACGTCTCGGGTTTGCGGTCGAGGAAGGGGTGCCCCGGCGGCGCATCGCGCACGATGAGCCAAACGGCAATGGTCGCGAGTGCGGTGAAGGCGACGGCCATGGCGAACACGGTGCGCCAGCCCACTGCCAACGTCGCCCAGGCGAGCGGTGTCGTTGCGATGAGGTTGCCGACGAGGCCGATCGACAGAACGAGCGCTGTCAGCGTCGAGAAGCGATCCGGCGGAAACCAGCGCGAGATCACCACCATGCTGCCGATGAGCATGACGCCGAAACCAGCTCCCATGAGCACGCGACCGGTGAGCAGGATCGGCCATGTCGGCGCGAACGTGAAGACGATACCGCCGATGGTCGCGAGCACGAGCATACCCGTGACCGTGCGGCGCGGGCCGAAGCGATCGAACAGGAAGCCGCAGGGGATCTGCATGGCCGCGAAGCCGAAGAAGAAAGCGCCCGTCAGGCCGCCGAGCGCCTCCGGCCCGATCTCGAGATCGCGCATGAGGTCGAGGCCGATGGTGACGTTCGACGCGCGAAAGAAATGACTGGCGACATAGGCGGTCGCCAGCGTCATGATGATGATCAGGCCCCGGCGGTGGGGAAAGAGGCGCCGCTCGTCAGAGGGCATTGGCGGGAGTTGACCGCTTATTGTTGAATGCTGAAGGCGTTTCCGGGCACGACCCTATGCGGCCTTGATGGGCAGTTCAAGGATGGAACTGGGGGGCTGAGTTGCAGGAAAGTATTGCGGCGCTGCGTGCGGCCAGACGCGCCCTACGTTCTGCAGTGAGGATGCATCGAGCCCCGTTTTGCCACCCGCCGACAGCGAGAGGAAGACCTCATGGCTGAATCTATCACGACATTCCTGATGTTCGAGGGGCAGGCGCACGAGGCCATGCGCTTCTACACGTCGCTCTTTCCCAAATCCGAAATCGTGCAGATGAGCACGTACGGCCCAGAGGGCCCGGGTCCCGAAGGCAGCGTCATGCACGCCATCTTCACGCTCAATGGCCAGCAGGTCATGGCATTCGACAGCTACATCCACCACCCTTTCACGTTCACGCCGTCGATGTCGCTCTTCGTGCAGTGTGAGGACGCGGCGGAGTTCGAGCGGCTGTATCCCGCGCTAGCCGAGGGGGGCGTCGAGATGATGCCACCGGGCAGCTACGGTTTCTCGCAGCGTTTCGGCTGGTGCAGCGACCGCTTCGGCGTGTCCTGGCAGATCAACTTGCCCTAAGCGCGCGACTTCATTCCAGCAGGGGCTCCGCCAAAAACACCCCTGCTCATGCAGGTACCGAGGGCTTGTACCATATGGGCTTGCGGGTTTGTCCCGATTGTCCGGCCGCTCGCCTGTGGGCGAATAGCGGTGACGGCTTCTTCGCATTGCCGCCAGTCGTCCACACCGCGCCCCAAGGGCGCCAATTCGAGGTGCGGAATGCGCTCGAAACTTGAACTGCGGAGCTTGATCCTGCTTCTGGTTCTCCTGCCATTCAGTGCGGCAGCGCAGAGCCAACCAGCCACCTCTCCGCCAGCCGCGCCGTCGGCCGAGCAGACCCTCAAACCGGAGCAGCTCGATGCGATCGTCGCGCCGATCGCGCTCTATCCCGACAATCTGCTCGCGCAAGTCATGATGGCTGCAACCTATCCCTTGGAGGTCGTGCAAGCTGCACGCTGGGCCGAGGCAAACAAGGAACTCAAGGGTGACGCGCTCAAGCAGGCCATCGAGAAGCTGACTTGGGACGACAGCGTGAAGTCGCTGATCGCAACGCCCTCGGTGCTCGCGATGATGAGCACGAAACTCGACTGGACGCAGAAGCTGGGCGATGCCGTTCTTGCGCAGGAGACGGACGTCATGGATGCTGTCCAGCGACTCCGAGTCCGGGCGCAGGGAACGGACAAGCTGAAATCGTCCAAGGAGCAGAACGTCACGGTCAGGCAGGAGGGCGGCAAGCAGGTCGTCGCCATTCAGTCCACGAACCCCGAGACGGTGTATGTGCCCTACTACGATCCAGCGGTCGTCTATGGGACGTGGCCTTACCCCGAGTATCCGCCCGACTACTGGTACCCCGACGACTACTGGTTTCCCGGCGGCGTGATCGCGACGGGGATCGCGTTCGGTACGGGCTACGCGCTCTGGCGCTGGTGGGACAACAACCATTGGCGCGGACACATCGACTGGAACAAGCGCGATATCGATGTCCGGCGCAACAACGTCGTCCAGAACTGGCAGCACAATCCGCAGCACCGACGCGGCGTCGCGTACAATAATCCGAAGGTTCGCCAGCAATTCGCCGGCGCAACCGGACGCCCCGGCGACCGCGCGAAGGCAGGCGATCGCACCAAGCAGGTCAGCCAGGTCAAGAGGCCCGCGCAGGGCAACAAGCAGGCAAAGGCAAGGGAACCGCCCGGGGCAAGAGGACTGCTCAAGGAAAGGCACAAGGCAAGAAGTCGGCGCAGAACAGGGGAGGGCAGGCCAGGAAGTCTGCGCAGGCAAAGCGATCCAACCAGGCGAACCGCTCAAGTCAGGCGCGACGCTCCGGTCAGCAACGCGCGCGCGGTGCGCAGCAGCGCACGCGGAACGTTGCACGCGTGCAGCGTCAGAGCTATTCGGCGCCGCGGCGCAATGTGCAGAGAAGCTACGGCCGCAGCTTCGGCGGTGGTGGGCGCAGCTTTGGTGGTGGTAGCTTTCGTGGTGGCGGGCGTGGCGGTGGACGCCGGTCTGACATTCGGGTCAAACATGACATCGCACTGCTGGGCCGGCTCGAGAATGGCCTTGGATGGTATCGCTTCGCCTATCGCGGCGGCACGCGTCAGTACGTCGGTGTGATGGCGCAGGAGGTGAGGCATATCGCACCCGGCGCCGTCCTGCGCGAGAGCAACGGCACAATGCGCGTCGACTACGAGAGGTTGGGGCTGAAGTTTCAGACCTATGACCAGTGGCGCGCGGGAGGTGGGCGCATACCGGCGCCGGCTCGCGCGATCGGCGCTGCTCGGTAGATTGATGGCGGCGCCGAGATGGATGCATTCCGGCGCCGCATTACTATTTCCGAACCTCGATGCGCGCCGCCATATCCGGGACGAGCGTCACGAGATAGGTGGCGTTTCCGCAGGTCAGGATCCAGACCGCCTGATTGGGCCTCGATGCCTGCACATCCCTCTCGGCGCGGTGAGGATCATCACACGTATGGCCCTGCGTGCGTACCTGGGCCGCGATGATGCCGACAGGGGTCTCCTGGGCCAAGGCAGCGCTTGCCGCTCCGGACCACACGGCAGCCGAGAGAATTCCGACGAATACTCCAGTCGAACGATCCCTGCGCGTCATGGCAAGCCCCTGCTCTGGCTCGATGCTTCAAGTCGGCTCGACGATCGGTCGCTCCGTTTGTCGAGTAAATCGGGGAAAGCCGCGAGTATGGCGGGGGCGGACCATGAAGACCGGCGCTGCGTGGCAACGCGGCAGCGTCAACCGCGACGCGTGCGACAACGCGGATCATTGCGCGCGCAGGGGCTTCTCTGGCTTGTAAGCGCGCCCGTGCACCACCAATGTCGTTGATGGGGGAAAATCACATGGCCAGGTTCATAGGCATTACGTTGCCGCGCTTGCTGCTGGGGGCAGTTTTTCTTTTGAGCGCCGTCGATGGCTTCTATTTCCTCGCGACGGGGCAGAACTTCATTCATCCGCCGAAGACGCCTGAGGCCGTGCAGTTCGAGGCGGGCCTGATCGCGAGCGGCTTTCTGTGGCCGCTGCTGAAGGCGGTTAATCTCGTCGGCGGCGTGAGCCTGCTCGCGAACCGAGCGCCGGCGTTTGGGCTTGCCCTGCTGCTGCCGATCATCACAGTGATCATCGGCTTCCACATTTTTCTCAACCCGCAAGGCCTGCCGGTCGCGGCGATCCTCGCCGTGTGCAGCCTGCTGCTGATCCGGGCGTACTGGCCGCAGTATCAGGGATTGCTCGAGGGAGAGCGGGTTTAGCCGATGGTCGTCGCGATGACCTGCGGCGGAGCTGTCAGCTCGTAGAGCAGACTCCGATCGTCGAAGTCCATCCGGGCTTGGCCGTTGAACGATGTCGCGACAAAGCGCATCAGAACTTTTGTGCCGAAGCCTTCGCGCGTGGGTTTGGCGGCTTGAGGAATACCGATCTCGCGCCACGCGAAGCTGAACACCGCAGGATCCCAGCTCACGTCCACCGTCCCCGTGGTCGTAGAAAGCGCGCCGTACTTGATGGAATTCGTGATGAGCTCGTTCAGCGCCAGGGAAAGCGCCAGCGCCAAACGCGAGTTCAGTCGTACATCCGGCCCTGACACCTGAATGCGCGCGCGCAGGTGCGGATGCGCGTCGAAGCCCTGCTCGATCAGCTCACGAATACCTGCCTCGACGGCGCCGTCCGCAATCAGAAACGACTGGTTCCTGCTGAGTGAGGCCAGGCGTTGCGCGATGCTCGTGCGTGCCTCCTCCAGTTGCTGCGCGTGCCGCAACGACATGGAGGCAACCGCCGAGACCATGGTCAGCAGATTGCGCATGCGATGTCCGAGCTCGGCATTCACGACCGCGAGCTGCTCCTGCGCCAGCACCGTCTCGGTCGTCTCCATGACGGTGTCCATCATGCCGCCGACTTCGCCGCTCTCCCGGCGAATGGGGCTGTAGCAGAAGGTGAAGTACGCCTGCTCCGGATAGCCGTGGCGGTCGATCGTCAAGGGGAAGTTCTGAATGTACGTCGCCTCGCCCGAAAAGGCCTTGTCGACCATGGGCTTCAGCTCGGGCCAAACCTCGGCCCAGACATCGTTGAACGGGCGTCCGATGGCCGAAGGCTTCTCGCCGAGAATGGGCTTGAAGGCGTCGTTGTGGAAGGTAATCAGCTCGGGGCCCCAGACGATCGCCTTGGGGAAATGGGAGGAGAGCATCATGCCGAGCGCAGTGCGGAGCGAGTGTGGCCATTCGCTCATGGGGCCGAGGGGCGAGTTTGCCCAGTCGAATACCGCAATCGTAGCCGCCGACCGGCCGCCGCCGGACAGAAATGCAGGCAGATTGTCCAATGAAGCCTCCGCGACGACGTCAACGGGACGTCGAACCCAAGCGATCACTGGCCGACCGGTTTGATCTCTCCACTGAGGCTCATAGAGCCTTGTATATAAACCGGCAATATCAAATGTTGCGCTGAGGTGCGGCGGAGTGGCGGGCGGGGTGTGCGGCAGCAGCGTCGCTTTGCTTTTGCCCCTTTGCTCGCACTTCCTGATGAGCGCGGATGTGGAGCGGACCTTGCTGTACTCCCTTTGCCCCTTCGCCTCTTCATCTATAAAAGACGGGGGTCCGGGGGTGTCCCCCGGTCGGGGTTGCAGGGGCTAGCCCCTGCTCGCGCCGCGAGGCGCGACACAGACACGCCACACGCCCCCCGCTGAATGATCCTCGAACCGGCGCAATTCATGACTGCACTGCCTCTTCGCGCCGATCGCCTGTTCCTCCTGCTCACGGTGACCTTGATGACCGCCACACTTGCCCGCGCTGGCAGCCACGACGATCTCGCCGTGACCGTGACGAACGGCTCGGAGCCGGTGCTGTGCGCGGAGAAGGACAACATCTCGATCGACTTCACGTCGGACACGGTGCGGAGCTTCCGCATCGAGGCTGCGCATCCGGCGTACATCACGTCCATCCAGCGCGACAGCTTCGAGGCGGACTGGACGGATTGCGACATGAGCGGTGATCCGGTGCACCACAGCGACGTGAAGGTGCCGACGCGCAAGACGATCTACGAGGAGCCGGACATCTGGCTGGTCGGCTGGACGATGCCGACGTTCTGGCGGCCGTCGACGGCGACGGTGCGGATCGGCGATCGCGTGGAGAAGGGCCTGCATCTGGTGCAGGTGTGGATGATCCGGCCCATGGGCGGCGAGGAGGTGCTCGTCTTCTATCCGCAGGACGGGTACTGGCGGATACGGCCGAAGGCGCCGGCCGGGCTGGCGCCGACGGCATTCGGGTCGTCGATGCTGATCGGGCCGATCGAGATGGACGGACGGCCGATTGTCAGGATCAAGGAGATCGCCTTCGATCCCAAGGGGCGGACGTTCACGATGCAATTCGAGGTTGGCGGGTCGGCGACGATCAAGCTCGCGCATATCGACGAGCATCGCCAGACGCTTGAAGTCTCCATGGATAAACCCATATCGGGTAAGCCCTTCGCCGGGCTGCGCTCCATGTACGTAACGGAGTTCAACAATGACGTGGCGCGGATCGCGGTGCGGGAGCCGGGTGCCAAAGGCTGGCGCGAGAGCCCGATCCTGGACTTCCAAACATCTACCGCCAGTGCAGTGTGGATGGGGCGCACCACCATCTCGCGACATAATACGTCATCGCCGGATATCGTCCTGAACGGGTTCTCGGCGGCGCCCCGTCCGTAGTAAGGTCGGGGCGGAAAGTGGCGCCCCTAACCGCCCGGCCGAGCCATCATGAGCAAAACACCACGTAAAGCCGCCCCCGCGGCGGCCAAGTCCTCGCTGTCCTCACTGAAGCCTGTCGCAACACCGGCAAGCCTGATGAAGACGATCCACGTGCGCGGTGCGCGCGAGCACAATCTGAAGAATGTGGATCTGGAGATCCCGCGGGATGCGCTCGTCGTGTTCACGGGGCTTTCGGGATCGGGGAAGTCGTCGCTCGCGTTCGACACGATCTATGCCGAGGGTCAGCGGCGCTATGTCGAGAGCCTGTCGGCGTATGCGCGGCAGTTCCTCGAGATGATGCAGAAGCCGGATGTGGATCACATCGACGGGCTCTCGCCAGCGATCTCCATCGAGCAGAAGACGACCTCGCGCAATCCGCGCTCGACGGTCGGCACGGTGACGGAGATCTACGATTATCTGCGGCTGCTGTTCGCGCGCGTCGGCGTGCCGTATTCGCCGGCGACGGGATTGCCGATCGAGAGCCAAACGATCACGCAGATGGTGGATCGCGTGTTGGCGCTGCCGGAGGGCACACGGCTCTATCTGTTGGCGCCGGTCGTACGCGGGCGCAAGGGCGAGTGGCGCAAGGAGCTCGCCGAGTGGCAGAAGCGCGGCTTCCAGCGCGTGAAGATCAACGGCACGTTCTATGAGATCCCGGACGCGCCGAAGCTCGACAAGAAATACAAGCACGACATCGACGTGGTGATCGATCGCCTCGTCGTGAGGAAGGATATCAAGACGCGGCTCGCCGACAGCTTCGAGACGGCGCTCGGGCTCGCGGATGGGATCGCTGTCGTCGAGTTTGCGGACAAGCCGCTGCCGAAATCAGAAACAGAGGGCGCGAACAAGTCCAAGAATGACACGCACGAGCGCACGGTGTTCTCGCAGCGGTTCGCGTGCCCCGTGTCGGGTTTCACCATCGAGGAAATCGAGCCGCGGCTGTTCTCGTTCAACGCACCAGCGGGCGCCTGTCCGACGTGCGACGGTCTCGGCACGGAGTTGAAATTCGAGGCCGATCTCGTCGTGCCCGATCGCTCCGTCTCGGTCGGCGATGGCGCCATCTGGCCGTGGGCGCGTACAGGCAGCACGTCGCCGTACTACGAACAGACCCAGCGCGCGCTCGCCAAGCACTACAAGTTTGATCTCGCAGCGCCTTGGGAAAAACTGCCGCGCAAGATCCAGGACGCCATTCTCTTCGGCTCGGATGGCGAGGAGATCACCTTCACGTACGAGGACGGGCTGCGCACGTACAAGACCGTGAAGGCGTTCGAGGGCGTGATCCCGAACATCGAGCGGCGCTGGCGCGAGACGGACAGCGAGTGGGTGCGCGAGGAGCTGTCGCGCTACCAGGGTTCGCATCCGTGCGCGGCGTGCGGCGGCTATCGATTGAAACCGCAGGCGCTCGCGGTGAGGATCGGCGGCAAGCACATCGGCGAAGTGACGGATCTCTCGATCCGCGTCGCGAACGAATGGTTCGCCGAAATCCCGAAGACGTTCACGCCGCAGCAGACGGCCATCGCGACGCGCATTCTCAAGGAGATCCGCGACCGCCTGAAGTTCCTCAATGACGTGGGGCTGGATTATCTCACACTCGCGCGCGGCTCGGGTTCGCTCTCGGGCGGCGAGAGTCAGCGCATTCGTTTGGCGTCGCAGATCGGATCGGGGCTCACGGGTGTGCTGTACGTGCTCGACGAGCCGTCGATCGGACTGCATCAGCGCGACAATGCGCGGCTGCTCGAAACGCTGAAGCACCTGCGCGATCTCGGCAATACCGTGCTGGTCGTCGAACATGACGAGGATGCGATCCTGCAGGCGGACTATGTCGTGGACATCGGCCCCGGCGCGGGCGTGCATGGTGGCCGGATCATCGCGCACGGTACGCCCGCCGAAGTCATGGCGACGCCGGGCAGTCTCACGGCGGAGTACCTAACGGGCGTGCGCGAGATCGCCATGCCCAATCAGCGGCGCAAGATCGATCCCAAGCGCCAGCTCAAAGTTATCGGTGCGCGCGCGAACAATCTGAAGAACGTGACGGCCGCGATCCCGCTCGGCGTGCTGACATGCGTGACGGGTGTGTCAGGTGGCGGCAAATCCACGTTCCTCATCGATACGGTGTACAAGGCTGCGGCGCGCAAACTCAATGGCGCGCGCGAGGCGCCAGGTGCACACGATCGCATGGAAGGCCTCGAACTGCTCGACAAGGTCATCGACATCGACCAGTCGCCGATCGGACGCACGCCGCGCTCGAACCCGGCGACGTACACGGGCGCTTTCACGCCGATCCGAGAGTGGTTCGCGAACCTGCCGGATGCGAAGGCACGCGGGTATGGTCCGGGCCGCTTCTCGTTCAACGTCAAGGGCGGACGCTGCGAGGCCTGCCAGGGCGATGGCGTGATCAAGATCGAGATGCACTTCCTGCCGGACGTCTACGTCACGTGCGACCAGTGCAAGGGCAAGCGCTACAATCGCGAGACGCTGGAGATCCTCTTTCGCGAAAAGTCCATCGCGGACGTGCTCGACATGACCGTCGAGGAAGGCGTCGGATTCTTCAAGGCGGTGCCTTCGATCCGCGACAAGTTGGAGACGCTGTTCCGCGTCGGGCTCGGCTACATCAAGATCGGCCAGCAGGCGACGACGCTTTCGGGCGGCGAAGCGCAGCGCATCAAGCTCGCGAAGGAATTGTCACGCCGCGCGACGGGGCGCACGCTCTACATTCTCGACGAGCCGACGACGGGCCTGCACTTCCACGATGTGGCGAAGCTGCTCGAAGTGCTGCATCAGCTCGCGGATGCGGGGAATACACTCGCGGTCATCGAGCACAATCTGGAGGTCATCAAGACGGCCGACTGGGTGATCGATCTCGGCCCCGAAGGCGGCGACGGCGGCGGCGAGATCGTTGCCCAGGGCACGCCCGAGGACGTCGCGCGCGTGAAGGAGAGCTATACGGGGCAGTTTTTGAAGGAGCTGCTCGGGAGGCGCGCGAAGGCGAAAGCAGGGGGCGCCAAGAGGCAGGCGGCGGAGTGAGGTCTAGTCGAGATCTAAATCTCCACTTCTCCGTACTCTCTCCCAATGATTCTATTCTCGCGGCGAAGAGCGGCCCGCCATCCATCTCTTAGGCGCTCGACAAGCCTCTCGTGATCGCCCCACACTTCGTCGTTGCTCAGTCGCAGCACCGTAATGTCAATTCGCGCGCAGTACTTGTCTTTGGCCTCGTCGCGAATGCGCTGCAGATATTCGTCGTGAATACTGCCATCGATCTCGATAGCTAGGCGTAGCTTCGGAAAAAACACGTCGACTATGTATTCTCCACTCACTGGAAACTGTCGGATAAACTGACCGCGTAGCACACCCCGATTCAGTGAGTTTAGGATTTTGCTAAAACGCTGCTCGGAAGGCGTCGGGCTGCGACGCATTCGATCGGCGTATCTGCGAATGGTACACTTGGGATATCGCAGCTCTCCATATCCGCTCTCTCCCACGACCCGCGGAGCAACGTAGGTCCGCGAGTGCCGAGGAGCTGAGCGCCTACTGGAACGCTTCACCGATCGCTGACTAAAATTCATCGCACAATCCATTGGACGGAGCATCGTAGGATCGAACCATTTCCCTCATTCGTGGGCAATCCTATAGGGCGCACATCTCTGTGACATCCCACTCCCCCACGCTCGCGTGCGGTCCAAGCCGGAGGCTTGGCGCTGACGCGCGGCGCGCACTCGCGCGCCGACCGCACGTGAGCGTGGGGGAGTGGTGTGTTCGACGACATATGCGCCAAACGCGTGAGCGTGGGAGAGTTCGTCGGGGGTTCGGCCGCGTCGCGGATGAGAGCGAACTCGCGCCTATGGCGCGAGCGGATCTAGCCCCGCACCCCCATCGGGAAGGACGCCCCTCCCGAACCCACCCGCTTTTATAAACTAGGAACTCGTGGCAAGCGTGCAAACTCCCTCGCTTGCGGGGAGCGGGCGCGCCCGAGGTGTGCTGTCAGCACGACGTATCGGCAGCCACATGCGCGACGTTGACACATGCCGCCGCCCCTCATCCTAACCTTCTCCCCGTAAACACGGGGAGAGGGGACCTGTTGCGCGCGGTAAACTCCAATCCATAAAAGGCGGGGGTTCCGGGGGTGTCCCCCGGCTGGGAGCGCGAGGGCTGGCCCTCGCTCGCGCCGCGAGGCGCGATCAATCTCCACATGCGCTATCGGCTCGACTTATCCCCGCACCACGCGCACGGAGCTATGGTCGGAGCGCGCACGGCAACGAGGGGCCCTTCCGGAGGCGTCCGAAATCGCGTCGAGCGCGCCGCTCCCGGAGCCGAGCCTCCGGCCTGCTGCCTCCGCACATGACGCACGTGCGCGAGCCGGACCCGACCGGTCAGGCAGGTGGAGAAAGCGAGCGGCAAAACGGGGCGGCAGGCGCCGCTCATTCAACCCTTCGGACAGGTGCCCGCCGCCCCGTCCCTCGATGGCGAACAGGAGCCCGGCGCGAAAGCGCGGCGGGCGCGGACGGCTGTGCGCGGTTAGGCGCCGGCGCCGGACTTCTGGCGGCCAATCTGGAGATTGTAGGGCTCGAGGAGGTCTTGCGGCTGCGGCACTTCCCGGCTCATACGCATGAAGGCTTCGAGACGCAGGGTGTCCTCGAAGCTGTCGAGCCGATAGATGAGACCGTCCTTGATCTCGAACACGAGACGGCGCGTGCCCTCGATGATGTTGCCGGTCGCACGATGGCGATAGCGGAAGTTCACCTGCGCGCGGACGATATCGCCCTCGACGCCGACAATGGTCGGCTCATAGGTGAGATAGTCGAACACGGCGAGCATGGCATAGCCGAGATCGCGGCAGGCCTCGGACCCGCGATAGATGCCCGCGAGCGGCGAGGCGTCTTGGCCGTTATGGATTGTATAGACGAGGTCAGGATGGCCATGCGCGACGGCCATCTCGAGATCCTGCACGCTCCAGCACGCAAAGAACGAAGCAACGACCGACTTGTTGTCCATTCCCTGCGCTCCCAAACCACTTTATCCGCCGCCTTGACGCGGCGCACCATTCTGAAATTCTAGGCCGATCGCTGCCGCTTCAGCAGCGGGCTGTAATCCGGCTGGCCGATCGCCATCCGTTGCGCCGCCAGCTTCATATAGGCCTCGATGCGAGCAGCATCCTCGTAGATGTCGATACGCGCAATGAGACTGTCGCGTACCTGGAAGATGGACCGTTGCGAGCCGTCAATGACGTGGCCGGTCGCGCGATGGCGAAGCCGGAACCCGACATGAGCGCTTACGACCCTGCTCCCCGCACTGACGATGGTCGGCTCATAAGTAAGATAGTCGAAATCGGCGAGAACCTTGTAGCCGAGCGCACGGCAGCTATCGATCCCATGATAGCTGCCCGAGAATGGCGCGGCGTCGGGGCCGTTGTGGAGCGTGTACACGATCTCGGGGTGCAGATGGCCGAGCGCCATTTCGAGATCCTGCACGCGCCAGTACGCGAAGAAGGAGGCAACGACCGATCTACTGTCCATCCCCTCCCCTTCCACGCTGCCACTCCGCTGCCGCGAGGCTAAGCACCACGATAATTTCTATGAGGAGCGCTGCCTCTCCCGCTTCGGAAATGCCGGCGATCTCACGACCGGATCCGACGCCAGCCGGTATTGCGTGAGGCGCATGAACGCCTCGACGAGGTGCGCATCATGATAACCGTCGATGCGCACGATCATCCCGCCCTTGATCTTGAAGACGAGCCGACGTGTGCCTTCGAGGATTCCGCTGGTGCGCCGATGGAAGTATTTGAACCGGATCTGTGTGCGGACGACATTGCCTCTCACACTGAGGATGGTCGGCTCGTAGCTCAGGTAGTCGAACTCCGCGAGAATCGAGAACATGGCGTTCCGGCACGCGTCGACCCCACGCCATTCCCTGCCGAAGAGGAGGTCGTTGGCGTCCACGTGAAGCTTGTAGACGATGCCGTCATGAAAGAGGGAGGACGCTAGGTCTATATCCTGAGCACCCCAGTACTTGAAATAGGTCTCGACAACCTCGCGGCTGCTCATGCCTCGTCCTCACGCGCTCAGTTCCCCCGAAATTGAACGTACAATACTCCGCCCAAATATCAACGACTTCAACGTCGCAGACGCGGAGCATGCTGGCGCGTCGCGAGCACACCGATAGACACGGGGACCGCGCGGAGTCGCAGCCGCATCGCATATCGACTGTTAGACTTCAAAATCAAATAATTGGGATCTGAGGTGCTGCCTGTTTCGGCAGCACGCCGTGGAGGCGGGGGTCGGGGTAGCATTCGATTCCGCGGGCATAGGGGGAGAACCCCGAGCGAACGTAGAACGCCAGCGCGTCCGGATGGTCGTTCGTGCAGGTGTGAACCCAGAAGCGGTCGATGGTGGGCGTACCGCGCCAGGCCCGCTCGATGGCCCGGTTCATCAGAAAGCGCCCAGCGCCGATCCCGATCGCCTCGGGCACGACGCCGAAAAAGGAGAGTTCACAGGCGCGTGGTTGGCGGAAATCGAGCTCGAGCAGCCCGATCTCGTCGGTATCGGCGAGGAGCGTATAGGACTCCACGGCCTCCGACGTGAGGATTGCCGCGAGTGCAGCATCATCGAGGCGCAGGCGCGATCCCCAGAGCCACGGTTCCCCGACCCGGCGAAACACGCGGCGGAACTCGGCAACGTCCGCAGGCATCCGCTTCAATGTCAACCCGACCGCCGTGTCAGGTCGGGCCGGCGGGGCACCGAGCATCTCGAGATAGGTCACGACCTCCGCGACCCATCCCGCCGGGAGCATGAGGTGTGGCGGCGGCCGAACCTCTCCATGCTGGGACGCCGGGGCAGGCTGTTCGGGGCTCGCGTGCACGGCTAGTCCCCCTTCTCACTTTCGCTCTGCGCGCAACGGGCTGGTGCGCGACTGTTCGGCAAAGCTGGCGGCTCCCTGACGTCGTTGGATGCTTCGCGCTGCTGAGTCAATCGCATGAAGGCCTCGACCATTCCTGCATCATGATACTCGTCGACCTGCATGATCACGCCGTCCCGAACCGTGAATACCATGCGCTTGGTGCCCGACAACTCGCCGCCCGTCCGCCGATGATGATAGCGAAAACGAACATGAGCGCGCACGGCTTCCGCCTCCTGGCCAACGACCGTCGGCTGATACTCCAGATAGTCGAAATCGGCGAGAACCATGTAGAGCACATCGCGGCACTTCTCGCGCCCGCGCGTCGCACCACCATGAGGCACAGCCGCATCCGATAGATAGAGGTTATAGACGACGTCCTCGCTTGCCAGTGAAAGAGCCAGCTCGACGTCCTGCACTTTCCAGTACTCGAAGAAGAGGCCGACTACTTCGATATCTTTCATGTCTCTCTCTTGCCCGGCTGTCCGAAACAGCGTCAGGCCAGTCACTGAAATTTCCAGCGCATACCCAGCATAGGGCTAATCGCAATCCTCCTTGTCGGACACCTTGGCATCCATGCGCAGCGACCTTCCCGCGTCCTGTCGCGGCGGCGCCTTTGGCAAAGTCGGAGGCGGCACGATGTCGTTCGCCGCCTCACGTTGACGCGTCAGACGCATGAAAGCCTCGACGAGGCCGCGGTCGACATACTCCTCACATCGGACAATCTGGCCATCCCTGACCGTGAAAACAGTCCGATAAGATCCAGAGATCTCCGAGCCGGTGCGGCGATGATGATATCTGTGCCGAGTATGAACGCGCACTTGGTCTTTCTCAACGCTCATGATGACAGGCTTGTATTCAAGGTAGTCGAATTCCTCGATCATCTTGTAGAAGGCGCCCATCATCGCATCGCGCCCGTAGGTGACGCCGGCAAAGGGAGCCAATTCCTCATCGAAGTGGAGCGCGTAGACGACGTCCTCGGCCACGTACACGAACGTCGATTCAATATCCTGTGCGCTCCAAAGCTTGAGCACCTCGACTACGATCTCGCGCGCATCCATGAAAATACTCCAGACACGGATCAATGCTCCCCGAGCGTATAGTGACTGTTACATTTGTCAAAACAGCGGATGGAGCGACAGCCAAAGGCCGAGCTTTGCGGCCCGCTGGACATGCGCTATCACCGCTTGAGCGGTCACCAATCATAAGCAAGAGCACATAGGAGAAAACGCCATGGATCTCGGCATCAAGGGCAAGACGGCGATTGTCTGCGCGGCATCGAAGGGGCTCGGGAAAGGCACGGCGCTGGCGCTCGCCCAAGAGGGCGTGAACCTCTTCATCACGGCACGGACCAAGGCCGACATCGAGGCGACCGCCGAAGAGATCCGCAAGGCAACCGGCGTGAAGGTGACCGCGATCGCGGGCGACATCACCACCGAGGAAGGCCGCAAGGCCGTGCTCGCCGCCTGCCCCAATCCCGATATCCTGATCAACAACGCCGGCGGTCCGCCCCCCGGCGATTTCAAGGACTTCACGCTCGACGATTGGCGCAAGGCCGTCGAGTGGAACATGATCACGCCGATCGCGCTGATCCAAGCCACCGTCTACGGCATGATGGATCGCGGCTTCGGCCGCATCGTCAACATCACCTCGCAGTCGGTGAAGGCGCCCATCGCCTCGCTCGAGCTTTCGAACGGCGCACGCACGGGCCTCACCGGTGCCATCGCTGTCATCGCGCGGAAGGCCGCACGCAACAACGTGACCATCAACAATATCCTGCCCGGCCCCTTCGACACCGACCGCCTGCGCGGCACGAGCAAGAAGATGGCCGAGACGCGCGGTGTCTCCGTCGATCAGGTTCAGGAAGAGCGCAAGAAGACGATCCCCGCGGGCCGCTTCGGCAACACCGAGGAGTTCGGCGCGTCGGCCGCATTCCTGTGCTCGAAGCATGCGGGCTTCATCACCGGCCAGAACCTGCTGCTCGACGGCGGTATTTTTCCGGGCTCGATGTAGGGCTCAAGTCAATAAAGGCGGGTGGGTCCGGGAGGGTGTCCCTCCCGGTGGAGCGCGAGGCGAGCCTCGCTCGCGCCGCAGGCGCGAACAGGGCTGCCGCCCTGTAACCCGCTCGGGGGACACCCCCGAGCCCCCGTTTTTTTATCGTTTGGAAGGCTGAGGCGAACGCCTCAACTCCCGCGCTACGCCGAGCCTAGCGCGCAGGCAGCCGCGCCTTCGCCGGCAATCTTGCCGAACACGGCGCCGGACGTCAGGCCCGTGCCGCCCGGGTAGTTGTGGTAGAAGAGCCCGCCAACCAGTTCGCCCGCCGCATAAAGGCCGGGGATCGCCTGGCCGGCCGTGTCCTCGACCTCGCAGCCCGTCGAAATTTTCAAGCCGCCGAACGTGAAGGTCAGGCCGCACGTCACCTGATAGGCTTCGAACGGCGGCTCATCGAGCACGTTCGCCCAGTTCGACTTGGCGACCTTCAGGCCCTGCGTGCCGCGTCCATCCTTGATGGCCGGATTGAACGGCACGTCCGTCATGACGGCGGCGTTGTACGCCTTCAGCTCCGCGAGGCACTTCTCGGCATCCACGCCTTCGAGCTTCTTCACGAGATCCTCGAGCGTATCGGCCGACACCTTCGTCACGCGGCGGATGCGATATTCGTCGCGCAGCAGATGCAGCACCTTCTTGTCGAAGATCTGCCACGCCATCATGTCCGGCTGGTCTTTGATCACGTGGCCGTAACGCGCGTAGGTGTAGTTGCGGAAGTCGAAGCCCTCATCGACGAACCGCTCGCCGCGCGCATTGACCATGATGCCGAGCGGATAGCTGTGCTTCTGGAAGTTGTCGCCGACGGAGAGATCGCCGAAGGGCGGTGCGTTGTAGTCCCAGCCGACGGCGTGGCCGCTCGACCAATGCCCCCACGGCATGGCGCCGATATCGAGCGCCATCTTGATGCCGCCGCCCGTGTTGTAGCGCGTGCCGCGCACCTTCGCGAGCTCCCAGCCGGGGCCCATGTAGCGCGCGCGCATTTCCGCATTGGACTCGAACCCACCGCACGCGAGCACGACGGCGCCAGCGGTGAGATCGGTGGTGCGGCCCTTGTGGCGCACTTTCACGCCCGTCACGCGGCCGGTGTCATCCGTCAGCAGTGAGACGCCCGCTGTCTCATAGCGGATGTCGATGCCCTTCTTCTGGCAGATGTCGTGCTCCATATCGACGAGGCCTGGACCACCGCCCCAGATCTCGACGCACAAGCCGCCCCAGAACTTGAACTTGCCGTCGACCTTGAAGGCCTGACGGCCCTGCGAGGTCTGGAATTTCACACCCTGCTTGCGGAGCCACTGCCACGTCGAGAGGCTGTTGTGAACGAGGATGTCGCAGAGCTCGGGATCGGTGCGGTACCGCGTCATGCGGTACATGTCCTCGAAGTATTGCTCCTCGGTGTACGTGCCGAAGTCCATGCTCGCGAGCTCGGCCTCGGAGAGATCGACGAGCGACGTCACATCCTCGACGGAGTTGTAGACGAGGCGGGTCGCGCCGGCGGTGTAGGTGGAGTTGCCGCCGCGCTCCTCGATGGTCGCGGCTTCGAGCATGATCACGCGCGCGCCAGCATCGCGTGCCGCGAGCGCTGCGGATGCTGCCGCGTTACCGGCGCCGACAACGATCACGTCCGCATCGAGCTTGTCATTCGACATTCTGTTCTTGCTCCCTTGTTGGGCGCACACAGGGCGCCCCGTCGTGATGGCGCCGCCGGAACAATCCGGCGGCGGCCTCGGCTTCTACAAATCGTCGCGCACTACTTCTTCCGCGCCGCTTCCTGCTGCTGCTGGTGTGCGCGCATTTGGCCGATGTATCCGCGATTGTGCGTCGGGCTGATCACGACCTCGTTGATGCACACGTGCGCCGGCTGCGCGGAGAGATAGACAATGAGGTTGCCGAGATCCTCGGACTGCAGCATACGTGCCAGTGCCTCGGGCGGCTCAGGCGGATCGCGCTGCTCCATGATCGGCGTCGCGACTTCACCGGGGCACACGACCGTGGAGCGGATGCCGTGCTGGCACTCCTCGAGATTGATCGAATGGCTCATGGCGACGACGCCGTGCTTCGAGGCGATATAGAGCGGGCCCGGCACCGGCCCGACATAGCGGCCGGCCCAGGATGCGGTGTGGATCATGAGCCCGTCTTTCTGCTCGCGCATGACCGGGAGCACCGCGCGCGCCACGTAGGCCGCGCTCGACAGGTTGCCATGGATCAGCGTGTCGATGCCCTCGGGCGAAATGCGCTGCCAGCTCCGGTCCGGAATGTTCACGCCGGCATTGTTGACGAGGATGTCCAGGCGACCGTGCTTGGCCTTGATGGCGGCGACGGCTTTCTCGACTTCAGCCGACTTGGTGAGATCGACAGCGATCACCTCCGCCGAGCCACCGGCAGCCTCGATCTGCTTCGCCACGGTTTCCAGGGGCGCGGCGCGGCGACCGCTCAGAACGACATACGCGCCCTCGGCCGCGAGCCCGATCGCGCCGGCTTCGCCGATGCCTGTTCCGGCGCCCGTGACCCAGGCGATCTTTCCCTTCAATCGTTGCACGGGGCGTTTCCTTTTCCCTAATGATCGGCTTCTTGGAGCCGGGAGAAACTAGAGCAAACGTCCGGACATGTCACCGTCCGCGCGTGCGGCCCGGCGTTGCGATAGGGGCCCCGGGGGCCGCGCAGGAATTGCTTAGCCCAGGTCCGGCCAATGGGTACCATCGCAGCGCACCCTCTCTATAGTATTCCGGGTGCGCACCGGACCGGGACCGGAGCACGAGCGGGGTAGACAGGGGCTATGAGCGACAACCTCACGCCGCAGGAGATGATCCGCGCCAATGCCGATTTGGTGCTTTCGGTCGCGCGGAAGGACTACGACCCCCATATTGGCTTCGATGCCGCGGGCGTGCGCTGGCTCGACGGCTATATCCAGAACCTCGTGGACCGGGGCGAGGTCGACGCCAGTGAAACCCTCTGCGACAACCTCGGCTCCTTTCTCGGTACCTGCATCATCGAGACCTACGGTGGCACCTGGCAGGATACCGAGCACGGCTGGGCCGTCGTGCTGGACGGCGATCTCGCCGTGTTCCCCTTCAACAAGGTGCTCAAGCATCTGACGGAAGGCGCGGGCGACTCCGTCCTCAGCCTCTACAATGGCATTCCGCCGCTGATAGCTCATGCCGAGGCGGCGTCCGCCCATAGCGGCCCGGCCGAGGCTAGCCCGCAGACTTTCGTCAGCAAGCTCGGCCGCCTGTTCCGCCGCTGAGATGGCCGCCTATAAGGTCGGCCAACGCCGGACATGCTCGAGCCCTTCGGTGCATGGCCTCCCCGCACTCCATGCGGGTGGACGCCTGTGACGGCGCGTGCGATCAAATAGAACAAGACTAAACTACGCACGCAGTCGCCCATGGCGGCATGAACGTGCGGCTCTCAGGAGGAGCGCGGCATGGCAGAGGCTCAGAGCGCTGGCCCGTCGACGATGTTCGAGAAGATCTGGCGGCGCCACGTCGTCGTCGATCGTCCCGATGGCTATACGCTGCTCTACATCGATCGCCATCTGCTGCATGACGGCTCGTACAATGCCTTCAGGCGCCTCGCCGCCAACGGCATGAAGATCCGCCATCCCGAGCGGTCCTTCGCGACGCCCGATCATTACATGCCGACCAATACGCGCGACAAATCCACGATCGCGGACCCCAATCACAAGCGCATGGTCGTCGGCCTCGGCGAGCACGCGGCGGCAACCGGCGTCACCATCTTCGACATCGGTGATCGGCGGCAGGGCATCGTGCACGTGGTCGGACCCGAGCAGGGCATAACGCTGCCCGGCATCACGCTCGTGTGCGGTGACAGCCATACGTCCACGCACGGCGCGCTCGGCTGCCTCGCCTTCGGCATCGGATCGTCCGAGGTCACGCACGTGCTCGCCACGCAGACACTCTGGCAGCGCAAGCCGAAAGCCATGCGTGTCAACATCGAGGGCGCACTCGGGTTCGGCATCACCGGCAAGGACGTCATCCTCGCGATCATCGCGCGGATCGGTGCGGCCGGCGGCACCGGCCATGTGCTCGAATATGCGGGCAGCGGCATTCGCCAGCTTTCGATCGAAGGGCGGCTCACGCTCTGCAATATGTCCATCGAGGGCGGCGGCCGCGCCGGCATGATCGCACCCGATGACAAGACCTACGAGTTCATCGCCGGTCGACCTTATGCCCCGAAGGAAGAGGCGTGGGATCGCGCGCTCGCCTTCTGGCGTTCATTGCCATCCGACGATGGCGCTACGTTCGACCGCGAGGTGACGCTGTCCGGTCCCGAGATCGCGCCCATGGTCACCTGGGGCACGAGCCCCGAGGATGCCGCGCCCGTCACCGACGCCATCCCCGATCCGGCATCGGCCGCCGACGCCTCGCGTCGCGATGGGCAGGCGCGCGCGCTCGCCTATATGGGCCTCGAACCCGGCACGCCGATCGCCGAAATCCCTGTCGACCGCGTCTTCATCGGCTCGTGCACGAACAGCCGCATCGAGGATCTGCGCATGGCGGCCGCCGTCGCCAAAGGACGCAAGGCGCAGATCCCGAGCTGGATCGTGCCGGGCTCGGGCATCATCAAGGAGCAGGCCGAAGCCGAAGGGCTCGACAAGATCTTCACGGAAGCGGGCTTCGAGTGGCGCGAAGCGGGATGCTCCATGTGCGTCGGCATGAACGGTGAGATCGGCCGGCCGGGCGAGCGCATTGCTTCGACCTCGAACCGCAACTTCGTCGGCCGCCAGGGCAAGGGCGTGCGCACGCATCTCGTGAGCCCGGCCATGGCCGCCGCCGCTGCGGTCACCGGACGTTTTACCGACGTCCGCCGCATGCTGCCGGCTTAGGAGGCGACCATGAGCAATGAGCACAAGCAGGAGCTGCGCCCGTTCGATCGCCTCACCGCGACCGCGGTTGCCATCGACCAGCCCAACGTCGATACCGATCAGATCATCCCGGCGCGCTTCCTCGCACTGCCGCGCGCCGAACAGGTGCCGCATCTCTTCAATGACGTGCGCTACCGCGAGGACGGCTCACCGCGCGAGGGCTTCCCGCTCAATGCGCCGACGGCCGCAGGCGCGCAGATCCTCATAGCCGAACGCAATTTCGGTTGCGGGTCGAGCCGCGAGCACGCCGTTTCGGTCCTCGTCGACAACGGTTTCCGCGTATTCATCGCGCCGAGCTTCGGCGACATCTTCCACAACAACAGCTTCCAGAACGGCGCGCTGCCGATCCGGCTTCCGGCCGAGCGTATTCGCGAAATGCTCGACCATCTGGCAAAGCGGCCCGATGCCCGCATAACGGTGGACCTCGAAGCGCAGACTGTCACCGGGCCCGACAACTGGACGCAGAGCTTCGAGATCGACAGCTTCCGCAAGCAATGCCTCATCGACGGCACCGACGATATCTCGCTCACGATGAAGTACGCGGACGCCATCGCCGCCCATGAGCGTCGCACCGCCGCCGAAACGGACTGGCTCTGATCGGAGCTGCGGTGGCGTGAAATACAAAGCGCCGCCCTCCAAAGGGAGACCGGCGCTCGTTTATTCTCGAACTGGCTGGATCAGCGGTTGAGCACAACGACGAGCGCCTTCACGTCCCCGCCCTGCTCGCCGATGTACGTCTCGAAGAGCTGCTTGAGGAACGGTGTCATCCAGAAGCCATACACCATGGCATCGCGCACGCGGTAAGAGTTGCCGTACTTCTGGAGCAGCCAGCGCACATCGTAGGTCGAGCCATCACGCAGCGTGACGCGGCTGTCCACCATGATGCCGTTCGCGCCCTGAACGCTCGGGCTGATGATCTCGTACTTCGCGACCGGATATTTCGGCGCCTGCTGCGCGGCGTAACGGCCGATGAAGCGCACCATGCCGTTGAGATAGATCGGGCGGTCGGCCTGCGCCAATTTGGTGCGGTACGTGCCGAGCGAGTACTGTCCGATATTGTGGACATCGCCGTACCGCTTGACGGCATTCGAGATCAGGATCGGCGACTGGGTCCGCGCCCCCGCCATCAGATCACGGGCCACCTGCCCCATGAATGCGACGGCCGGATCCTCGGCCTTCTTCGTCGACGACGACTGCGCATCAGCCGGCGCCATGGCGAACGACACCGCAACCAGAGCGGCAAGCGCCACCCCTACCCATGCCTTCACGGTCAGGCAGGAACCATTGAACCCCGTGCGCATCCCTCGGCCTCACAACTGGTCAGATTTATTCAGTCGGGCGGAGTGTAGTCCTGAAAATGTGGATAAGAGGTGACCGACCGCCCCAGTTCGCCACATATGCCGCGCCTCCGGCGCTGAGGTCAAAGGTGCTGGCCGCAGGCCCGAACCGGGCCGGCAGGAGCGTGGCACACGCGCAACGTCCGGCGAATTCTGCCTCTTTTCTGCCCGATCGGGCTGCCCACGCGGCATTGAGGTCATTGGATATTCATGTGCCTTGTGCTCATAGTCCTGATCCGCGCGGCGCCCGCGAGCTTCGATTCTCGCTGCCGCATGGGGGCACGAATTGCCCCGAACGTCCGAATGCAAGCCAAACGGGGTGGTTCGGACGGCTACACCTGGAGGGGACCATGATGGGGGCGGGCAAGGTCACACGGTGGACCCTCACGGCCATTGCTATGGGAGCCCTCGTCGGCGGCGTCCTCGGGGTATCACCGCTGGCGGCCCAGCAGGGAACAAGCTCGCAATCCAAGTGCCGCCCGGGCCCCAATGCGCTCGGTGTGTCGCGCACGGTCGAGATCGATGCCACCGGCGGCCCGCGCTTCGGCCGCATGCAGTACCGAGATCATGATTTCCTGCAGGAAGGCGAGGTGGTGCTGACGTTCGACGACGGCCCGCATCCGAAATTCACGCCGGAGATCCTGGACGCACTCGACGAGCACTGCACGAAGGCGACGTTCTTCGTTCTGGGGCAGCGTGCGCTGAGCTTCCCGGCACAGCTTCGCGAGGTCGGCCGGCGCGGTCACACCATCGGCACGCATACGTGGTCGCACGCCAATCTCGGCCGCAGTAGTGCGGCTCAAATCGAGTCGCAGATCGAGCTCGGTATCAGCGCGGTGCAGCTCGCGCTCGATGGACCGACCGCGCCCTTCTTCCGCTTTCCCTATCTGAGCGATCCCGCCAGCGCGCAGGCCTATCTCAAGAGCCGTGACATCGTGAACATCTCAATCGATGTCGACTCGCACGACTTCCGCACGAAGAGCCCATCGCGCATGATCAGCAATGTGATGCGCGGGCTGCAGCAGAAAAAGAAGGGCATCATTCTCTGGCACGACATCCAGCCGTCGACGGGGAACGGTATCCGCCAGATGCTCGCCGAACTGAAGTCTCGCGGTTATCGCATCGTCCACATCCGGCCCAAGCAGAGCCAGTCGACCATCGCAGCGTATGACGAGCGCCTGGAGCGTGATCGCGGCGGCCGGCCGCGCGTCGCGGCCGTGCGGCCGAGCCGGACACCGGCTGCGCGCGAGCCGACGCCGCAGCGCGTCGCGGCGCCACCGCCACCGTCCCCGCAGCGTCCGCGCGAGTATCGCGACTGGCGCGACACCGTGTTTGGTCGCTGGTGAAATAGGGGACGAGCGGGCGGCGCCCGACTTTCCCCTCTCCCCGCGCGCGGGGAGAGGGCCAGGGTGAGGGGCGGCGGCATGCGCGAACGTGAGCGCAAGCTCCCGCCCCTCATCCCGACCTTCTCCCCGTAAGCACGGAGAGAAGGAGAAGTGTCTATCGCCCGATCTTGTAGAACTCGTCGTTGGGGCGCATGGCCGTGAGGTTGGCCATACGGTTCGAGAGCGCGAAGAACGCCGCGATCGCACCGATGTCCCAAATCTCGTCGTCGCTGAAGCCCTGCTTCTTCAGCCCCTTGAAATCGTCATCGCCAACCGTCTGCGCCTCGAGCGCCACCTTCATCGCGAAGTCCAGCATGGCGCGCTGACGCGGCGTGATGTCCGCCTTGCGGTAGTTGATCGCGATCTGGTCGGCGACCAGCGGGTTCTTCGCGCGAATACGCAGGATCGCCCCGTGCGCGATCACGCAATACTGGCACTGGTTCGCCGCGCTCGTCGCGACGACGATCATCTCACGCTCGGCCTTGGTCAGCCCTTCGGACTTGTCCATGAGCGCGTCGTGATAGGCCATGAAGGCGCGAAACTCGTCCGGCCGGTGCGCGAGCACGAGAAACACGTTCGGAATGAAACCCGACTTCTCCTGCACCGTCTCGATGCGCTCACGGATGTCCGCCGGCAGATCCTTGAGCTTCGGCACCGGGAAACGGCTGACGGGCAGCATCTTGTTGGCAGGGGTCTGCTTGTTCATGATCGATGTGTCTTTCGCTTCGGATTAGGACTCGGGCGTTGCCGCCTTGATGGGCGCACCGGCTTCGAGCCAGGATTCGATGGCCTCGGGCAGACCGTCGAGCGTCCTGAATCCGCTCGTGACGAGCGCATAGCCGCCAGCTTCGGTGCCTGCTGCGAGCAGCGGAAAGCCCTGCACGCCCGCCTGCTGGCTCGTCAGAAAATCACGGAAGGTTTCGTTGCGCGCATCCGCCGAGAGCATCTCCAGCTCGAAGCGCTCGGCATCGATGCCGAACTCCGGCGCGAGCGCGGCGAGCACCTTCGCGTCCGTGGTGTCGCGGTTCTCGCCATAGAACGCGCGCGAGACACGCGCCTTGAAGGCAAGCGCGTTCTCAGGCGCAAGCCGCCGCATGGTGACGACCGCACGGCAGGCTGGCTCCGTGTCGTAGACGAAGTTCTCGCGATCGAAGAACGCGAAGTCGAAGGATTGGCCGGATGCTTCGCCGACGCGCGTCCAGGCGCCGCGAATATGCTCGCGGTCCTTGTCGGTCATCGCCTTGGTGTTGCCCGCCCTGAGGCCGCCCATGACCATGCGAACGGGCAGGCGGCCCTCGAAGCGATCCGCCAGCGCGCGGATCACCGGCGCGAACCCATAGCACCACGAGCACATGGGATCGGCGAAGTAGATGAAATGCAGCGCTTGGCCGCTTGCGCCGTCGGCACTTGTCGTATCAGTCATCGGGAACCCTTCCCGAGGCGCTCGATCGCCTCACTTGGGGGCACGCTAGTGGTGCACCTTACAAGTGTCAAACAAGTGTCGCGCGCGCCTCAAGCCCGGCTTTACCAGCCGGCCGGGCTGTCCGGAACCGATGACCGCCCCGCACGTATATCCCTTGAATGGAAGAAGAAAAACGCATCATACGGCGGCAGCGCGTTCTCAAGAGCGGCAAGATCATCTTCGGCGACGGCGCATCCGTCGTCGACTGTGTCATCCGCAATTTGACGGTTGCGGGAGCCCGCCTCGAAGTCCCGACAACAGTTGGCATCCCGCAGGAATTCGATCTGCTCGACGCGCATTCCGGCAGAACGCGCCCAGCGAAAGTGGCCTGGCGGCGCGGCGCAGCCATGGGCGTCGAATTCAGCGATCCGCCGGAGGAGGACGAAGAGGATTGAGTGCCCTCACGCGCTAGCACCATCGACTTTCTGAATTGCAAGACTGTCGAGATCGATGGAGCGCACGGAGCGCAGGTTGATCGCGCGCACGCTCGAGCCATCAGGCCCCACACCGTATCCGAAGGCCTGCACCCCGCATTTCCCACAAAACTGATGCTCGATCTTGTGCGTATTGAACGTGTAGCGCTCGAGCACATCCGCACCACTCTTCAACGTGAACTGCGCCGCCGGAAAGAAGGCGAGCAGAAAGCCCTTGGCACGGCAATGCGAACAATTGCAGCTCAGTGCACTCGTTGGCGGATCGGCATCGACGGCGAAACTCACGGCACCACAGTGGCATTGTCCTTCAAACGGCATGATGCGCTCCTCTTGAACTTTCCTGGATCGCCGCGCGACCAATCATCCAGATCCCCAACCCTCGAAGCAGAATGAGGCCATGGAATGATACGTGCGGTCGCCTTAGCAATGTCCTTCATCTGTCTGGCGCTCCCCTCGGACGGCCATGCCAAGGGCGGACCGCGAACCCTTTCTGATTACAACATCCAGAAGGAATACGTCGCGTCGCCGGCTGGAAAACGCCACTTCAACGGCATGACCACGCGCTTCTCGACCGGTGCGCGGCACCAGCGCCGTGCCACCTTCCCGGGGCAGACCCGCTATCCAACGGTCAAGCTGATGCGGGCGCGCTGATCCGGCAAGCGCGACGCTTGCGGGCTGATTGCCGCAGACGGCGGATGTCTGCGACACAAATGTGTATGCTGGTCCCAACAGATTTGACACGCTGCAACACAGCATCCAACACGACAGGCGCCCGTCATGCCCACGCATCCGCGAAACGACGCCACTACCATCGATCCCGTCAAGCTCGACCGCCTCGCCGAGGTCGCCATCAAGGTGGGCCTCCAGCTTCAGCCCGGGCAGGATCTCTTTCTCACCGCTCCGGTTTCCGCGCTCCCACTCGTGCGCCGCATCGCGGAGCATGCCTACAAGGCCGGCGCGGGTCTCGTCACGCCCATGCTCTCCGACGAGGAGATCACGCTCGCGCGCTACCGCAATGCAGCCGACGCGAGCTTCGACCGCGCGGCGAGCTGGCTCTACGAGGGCATCGGCAAGGCCTTCGACAACAACACGGCGCGCCTCGCCATCGTCGGCGACAATCCCATGCTGCTCGCCGGCGAGGATCCCGCCAAGGTCGCGCGCGCGAGCAAGGCGAACTCCATGGCCTATCAGCCGGCCCTCGAAAAGATCGCGGGCTTCGACATCAACTGGAACATCGTCGCTTATCCCGGCCCGTCCTGGGCCAAGCTCGTCTTTCCCGATGACGCGGAGGATGTCGCGGTAAACAAGCTCGCCGATGCGATCTTTGCCGCTTCACGCGTCGATGGCGCCGATCCCGTCGGTGCATGGGCAAAGCACAACGCGGCGCTGCAAAGCCGCACCGCATGGCTGAACGGTCAGCGCTTCTCGGCGCTCCATTTCACGGGACCGGGTACGGATCTCACGATCGGGCTCGCCGATGGCCATGAATGGCAGGGCGGCTCATCGACGGCCAAGAACGGCATCACGTGCAATCCCAACATCCCGACGGAAGAGGTGTTCACGACGCCGCACGCGCGGCGCGTTAGCGGACATGTATCGAGCACGAAGCCGCTCTCCTATCAGGGCACGCTCATCGACAACATCGCCGTGCGCTTCGAGGAGGGCCGCATCGTCGAGGCCAAGGCCTCGAAGGGTGAGGAAGTGCTCAACAAGGTGCTCGACACGGACGAAGGCGCGCGCCGTCTCGGCGAGGTCGCGCTCGTACCGCACTCATCGCCGATCTCGAAGAGCGGGCTCCTGTTCTACAACACGCTCTTCGACGAGAATGCGGCCTGCCACATCGCGCTTGGCCAGTGCTATTCGAAGTGCTTCCTCGACGGTGCCAAGCTGAGCCCTGAGCAGATCGCCGAGCAGGGCGGCAACAAAAGCTTCATTCACATCGACTGGATGATCGGCTCCGACAAAGTCGACATCGATGGCGTCGACGCCGATGGCCGTCGCGTGCCGGTCTTCCGCAAAGGCGAATGGGCAGCTTGAGGCCGATCAGGCCCCGCGCGGCTGCCATCGCACAGCGCGCGTGACGACGCGACACCGTCTCGAATGTGAACGACTTGATTGCGTGAATGCAGCTAGCGCCGCGGCGTCATGTTCTGCATGGCCTCGGTCATCATCATGCCGAGCTCCTGCGCCTGCTTGGCATAAGCCTGGATCTGGGCCTGCGCGAACTGCGTCTGCAGCGCAAACACCTGCTGAACATCCTTGGCCGATGCGAGATCGCTCGCGAGCGAGAAGCTCGCCTCGGCGTTCTCCTTGGCGAAGCCCACGGCCCGATCCTGCACCGCCTGAAAACCGCTCGTCAGCTCATTGGACGGCAAACCTTTGGTCCACATGCCGACAGCCTGTGTCATGGCATCCAGGAACTGGCCGTACGTTGCGCGGGCCTGCTCGACATTCTTCTCCGCGAGTTCACGCATCTGCTGGGGGAACTCGAAGGGTGTCTGGGCCATGGATGCCTCCTCTACATGGACAGTGGCCGCCGCGCATCGCGTAGGCCGAATTTCCGCGCTCAATGTATCAGGATGCGTCCGAGTGCGTAACCCTGAATGCCGAGCCTGCTCACCCTGAGTGCGGAATGTCCGCAGGCGCCTCAACTCGTTGGCTGATCGAGCTTTCGGGTAAGACTCTCGAACTCGCGCCGCAGTTCCTCATTCCGGAAGATCTGCTCGAATGTGGGCGCTTCGAGCTTCTGGATGGCCTCGAACGTCGTCGCGCTCTCGCGCATGAGAACGCGAAGCTGGAAGCTCGCCTCCACCGTCTCGTAGGTGTTGTCGGCGATCCTGAGATCATGCACGGCGCGGGAGCGGGCACGCGCGATCTGCTCGCGCTGTTGCAGTAGATAACGGCGATATCCCTTGGCGGCCTCTTCGGCGAGGCGCTGGCTCTCGCGGTTCGCTTCGAGCGCGCGGCGCTGGTCGGGGCGGTTCTCCGCACGCAGAAGCTGGTTGGTCTTGGCGCGCGCGGCTTCGACGTCCTTCACGATCGCTTCGAGCTTCGGCAGGTACTGCTTGTCGATCTTGTTGACCATGGAATCCTGCGCGTGCACGAGGATCGCGAAGAGCGCCGCGTGCATGGCGAAGTACTTCCGCGCCGCGCCGATGTTCTCGCCCGAGGCCGCCATCAGCTTGCCGAGCTGACCATCGATGAGCTTCGCCGAGTTGAACACCGCGACGAGCCGCACGATGTCGCCCGAGAGCACACCGTCGAGCAGCATATCGAGCTGCTCGTTGCCGAGCTCGATGCCGCTCTTGGCAAGCGCCGCGCGGATCTCCTCCTTGGTCGCGGCGATCTGATCGCGATTGAGATCGATGCGCGTCTTCGAGTCCGCGATATCACGCTCGAGACTGTCGACCGTGTCCGCCGTCACGCCCGGAATGAGCGCACTTTTCGGCGCCGTGATCTGCTTCTCGCGCAGCTTGACGATGCGATCCTCGATGTCCTGGATATTCTTGCGCAGGCCTTCGATCTTCTTCTGGCTTTCGACCACGGGCACGTCGGTCACGATACCGAGCGCGGCGTCGAGCAGATCGCGGATCTTGCGCTCGCGGTCCTCACGCGTCTCCGTCCACAGCGGCGGGACGATGAAGTCCTTGCTCGAGGGCAGCTTGCGCGCCTCGCCGCGATTGCGTGCGGTGTCGTTCAGGATGGCGTCGATCGCCTTCATGAGGCGCTGCGCCTGCTCATGCAGCGGATCGCCCTCGCGCGGATCGCGCGGCTGCGCTTCGGCGGACGGCGGGTCTGAAGGCTGAGCTGTCGGCGGTGTTTGCGGCGTCTGACTACGGCCGGCCGTACCTTGGACGCGCGTGACGCCACTGCCCGGCTGGGCACCCTGCTTGCGCAAGACTTCCGCGATGCCATCGCGCGACGGCTCCGCAACCGCAGCAAGCGGCATGAAGCCTGCGGCTGCCGCAACAACGCACCCGATGAACAACCCGCGCATGGCCGTACCTCCGCACACGAACATAGTGTGCCGAATAGGGCGTTACCATGGTGCGGGTATGAATATCGTTGACAGGTTCGGCCGCTGGCGCCGAGCGGCGCTGCTCACGTTCAATCTGCTGAGGGGCGAAAAGCAGCAAGGCGGGCGCATGGGTAGTTTGGACCCGCCTGCGCTGCAAAAGCAGCGAGGCGGGCCCGGGCGCCCGCCTCGCAACGGCCAAGTGCACGCGCACCCGGCCGGGCCTTGCGGCCTCTATCCGTCGTCAGCAATGCCCGGTACTGACTTGTCGATCTGACGGCGCGCGAGGGCTCCCCCACCGCTCGGCGCCTTCTCATCGAGCGCGGGCGCATGGCCTCGGCTCATCTCACAGGCAGGCAGGCGCCCTGGCAATTGGGCTTGAGCACCGACCCACCGATCTCATTGCCGGCGCAGGAAAGCGTATCCCCCGATCGCATCCTGCGTCCGCCATGCACATGCAGCCAACCGTTTCCGGCGGCGCACGGGCACGCGACCCGGCATGAGGATCACACTACCGGGGAATCACTTAACAAGCCGTTAAATGGCGTCCCGCACGCCCCGGCCGGGCCTACTCCGCCGCGTCGACCTGGATCTGGTCGATGGCGTTATCGACCACGACCGGCGTGTCGTAATAGGTGATCTCCGGCTCCGCGCCATAACGGTCGGCGATCATCTTCTTCCACTCGGCGGTGTAGACGCGATCGGCAGCCGCGCGGCTCTCCCAGAGGTACACGCCGCCACCGATGCCGCTCTCATTGTAGAGATAGTATTTGCGGACCAGCCCCGGCAGCGCGCGATACTTCGGCGCCGAGCCCTTGAACAACTCGGCGGCGTCCTCGAACTTCACGGTCGGTGGAAGCTTGAAACGCACGATCGCAGTGATCATCGCATCCTCCTTACGCTACGCACTCAACACCATGCACTCACTGGGGTCTGGTCGCCTCGAAGGCCGGCACGGCGGCTGCGAACTCATCCAGCCACTTCGCGAGCTTCGGATGGCCCGCGCGCCACTTTCCACCATGGCGGAAATCGAGGTAGCCGAGCGCGCAGGCGAGCGTCAGATGGCCGTAGTCGGGGCTGCCCTTCCAGGCGGGCGGCGAGGCTTCGAGAAGCGCGAGCGCTCGATCGACCTTCGCTTGCTGGCGATCGATCCAGCCCTGCACCCTCATCTCCTCGGGGCGAAAGCGTCCTTCATAGACGAGCAGCAGCGCCGCATCGAGAATGCCGTCGGCTAGCGAGCCGAGCGTCAACGTGCGAAAGCGTTCGGCTCCGCTCTTCGGAAACAGCACGGGAGATGCGCCGAGCGAGTCGAAGTACTCGCAAATAACGTGGCTGTCGAAGACCGCGTCGCCCTCATCCGTGATGAGGCAGGGGATCTTGCCGAGCGGGTTCAGCTTGTTGAGCGCATCGTCGCCCTTATTGGTATCCGTGAGCAGGAGCTCGATCTTGTCCGTCAGCCCCTTCATGCCGGCGGCGATCTTCACTTTGCGCCCGTAGGGTGACAGCGGCGACGACATCAGCTTCATGGTGTGCGCTTCCTCGAAAATTTTGGGACACTGGGTCCGGCAGGACGCAATCGTGCCGCGCAGGCAGCACGCCCGCAAGTCATTTCAAGCTCGGAAATATGAGGATTTTAGAGAGCTGGCCAGCGTCCCGAGACTTCTGCCGTCGGCCTGGCACCCCGCCACACCAGCGCCAGCCAGCTCCCGTGCGACCTTCATAGCGGCAAGCTTTCCCACGCGCCGCTCCTCTCTCGTGGTTATGCACGATCAGCTCGAAGTGTGGACGAAGGACGACTCAGGTTTGCGTGTTGCCCTGATGCCCCTGCCGCGCCAGCCAGACCGTATGGCCACCGCACGTTGCATCCTCGACCACGTGCGTGAGGACCTCGAAGCCGTGCGCAGCGAGCAGCGCCGCATACTCTTCCGTATCGAGGCTCGCGTGATAGAGCGGCTCGCCGCCATACGTGCCGATCGCCTCGCCCTGCGCCGGCCCACTCGTGAACATGAGGGCCGCACCGGGCGCGGCGTGCGCGCGGAAAACGGCGAACATCGCGCGCTGATCCTCGGCGGTCAGATGAAAGAAGCTGTCCCACGCGAGGATACTGCCGAACTGCGTGCCGACATCAAGGCGGCGCATGTCGCCAACGATCCACGTGTGGTCGGGAAATCGCTCCGCGCAAATACGGATAAGTGACGGTGCCCCATCCACGCCGGTCACGGCATGACCGTGCTCGATGAGATAGCGCGCCATGGGCTCGCCCGATCCGCAACCGAGATCGAGCACCGACGCACCCGGCGCCATCGCCGCGCGAAACTGCTCGAGCCATCCGCGCTCGAACAGCGCGCGACCGCGATCGGCGTCGTAGGACGCCGCGTGGCGCTCGTAGAGACCCATGATCGATGCGGATGCAGGATGAGGATTGTCTTTGCCGCTCACCTGCGCTGGCCCACATCGATGCGATTGCCATCCGGATCCGCGAACACGAAGGCGCGCTGACCATAGTCCTTGTCTTTCAGCGATTTGATGATCCGCACGCCGGCGCGCTCGCAAATCTCGTACAGTGTGTTCACATCATCGACGTACATATGGAAGACGTTGACCGTGGTCGGCTTGTGATCGCGGTACTGGTTGAGGTGGATCTCGGCACCGTCCTTCTTGAGAACCATGAACCCGACGGGATCGCCGTTCTCGAAAACCTTCTGGAAGCCGAACACGCTGGAGTAGAAAGCATATGCGGCCTGGATATCCCGCACGGAAATACCCGGTGCCGCACGGCCGAACGTCACGCGCTGAATGGGAGAGGTGCTCATCGCATCACACGAAGGAAGCGGCAGCGGCGGCGATGCGCGTGCCTGGATTGCGGAGCGGTGTCCCGCCAATGAAACTTGCACAGTTGGCTGCGTGTGGGAAGTGTGATCTCAGCCGCAGCACGCCAAGCAACGGAATGAATGTGCCATGACAAAGATCGACTACGAGGCCGAGTACAACAATCGCCGTCGCGTGCCCGAAAACGAGACCATCGCCGCCCGCTGGAACGCGGCCTCGGAAGCTTGGCGCAAGGAAGCCGACCTTCTCGCCGATCAGACCTACGGGCCGGGCGAACGCAACCGCTATGACCTGTTCCGCGCGCGCGGTGCCACCAATGCCCCGCTGGTCGTCTACATCCATGGCGGTTACTGGCAGCGCGGCGATCGCAAAGCACAGAGCTTCATCGCGAAAGAGTTCAATCAGCGCGGTATCGATGTCGCGCTCCCTTCCTACTCGCTCGCGCCCGCCGCCACGGTCGCGGCGATCACGGCCGATATCCGCCAGTGCCTGAAAACGCTCTTCCAGCGCACGAAGAAGCGCCCCGTGGTCGTCGGGCATTCCGCCGGCGGCCATCTCGCCGCAACCATGCTCGCAACCGACTGGAGCACGGTCGGCGATGTGCCGCATGATCTCGTGCGCGCGGCCTATGCGCTGAGCGGCGCCTTCGATCCCGAGCCGCTGATCACGACCTCGCTCAACGACGCCTTGAAACTCGACAGCGCAAGTGCGCGCGCCGCGAATGCCATCACAGGGCGCAAGCCGCCACCCTCGGCAACCATGGTCGCCGCGGTCGGTGGGGATGAAAGTCAGGAGTTCATTCGCCAGAGCCTGGCGCTCACGGCTGCCTGGAGCGCGGCCGGCGTCAAAGCGGAGTGCGTCGTGGTGCCGAATGCCAACCACTTCACGATTCTGGATGAACTGGCGCGCGCCGAGAGTGCCGTTCTGGCACGCATTGTCTCATTGGCGAACGGCTGACAGCTTGGTGGGGTCGACTGCGGCGGGATCGCGATCAGGTCGGCTTGGTCGTCCAGGGGAAATAGCGCGACCAACCGAGGTCGTCGCTGGTAATCGCCACGCGCTGGCGATCGGCCCGATCGAGTTCCAAAAGTGCAATGGCGAGCGCATTGCGCACGCGGCCCAACTCAGCTGAGCCTTCAAGCTCGCCGTGCATGTGCTCGATCGTCCAGCGCAGGGTCGCGACGTCGATGCGCCCGTCGGCGACAGTACGCGGCCGGAGCGCAGTGGGCTCGCCGGCGGTCGCCGTTGCATCCTTCACCATGGCCATCCCTCACGCAGCACAGCGCCGTTTCGGCACATTATCCCTGATCGGACAGCACCCGACGCGGTCCTCCCCCTCGTCAGAGCACAGGCCGTGCCACGATTGGTTGTGCAGGCACAGCACGGGCCATAGAGCAGCCCATCTGGGCAATCTTGCGGCCTCGGACCTGTGCGGCCGATGAATGGCAAGTTGCAGGCTCCCCACAGATTTCTGCCCCGTCACGGGTTTCCTCGGGCGGGCGAATCTGGTCGGTCTCGCGAGCGGAACATCGCTCAGGAACAGGGCTGCGCACAGGGGGCGGGGGCATGGCCAATTTCGCAACGCATATTGGTGTCGGCACGGTCGCCAGCGGGATGCTCGCGACGCTGACGCTCGCGGCCGATGTCGTGGCGCCGGAAAACCTCGTCGCCGTGACGCTCGCCGGCGTGCTCGGCAGCGTGCTCCCCGACATCGATCTAAAGGACTCGCGCGCCGGCCGCGCCATGTTCGCCGGCCTCGCCGCATTCTTCTCCTTCGCGGTGCTCTTCACGTTCGCGGAGAAGTTCTCGATCGCGGAGCTATGGATGCTCTCGATCGGTACGTTCCTGTTCTTCCGTTATGTCGTGCACGCGATCTTCCATCGCATGTCCTATCACCGCGGCATCTATCACTCGGTGCTGGCAGGACTGTTCTTCGCGTTCCTCACGGCCATCGTCTACTACTACATCCTCGGCCGGCACGAGGGAGTATCCTGGCTCGCCGGCGGCTTCATGTTCATCGGCTATATGGTGCATCTCGTTCTCGACGAGATCTACAGCGTCGATGTGCTCGGCACGCGTGTGAAGCGCTCGTTCGGCACGGCCGTGAAGTTCTACGACGGGCGGCGCATCGATCATTCGATCGCCATGGCGGTCGCCACCGTCGCGGTGCTGTTCCTTACGCCGCCGACCAAAACATTCGTCGACGGCATGACCTCGCAGAGCATGTGGACGGGCTTGCGCCAGCGCATGCTGCCGCAGGACAACAACTGGTTCGGCGTCACGGGAGATGTCGTGAGCTTCGCGGGGCGGCGTGCACCGGCGTCGACACCGGAAACCACTGCGCCGATCGCCACCGGCTCCATTCCAAAGGGCGATGCGGCACCGGCTGCAGACGCGCCAGCCAAGCAGTAGCGGCGTCACGCGCGCGCGGTTCCGTGCGCCGTTAGCCTCAGATCATCACGAAGCTGCAGCGCGCGCGGGGGCGGACTTGATCGCGGCGCCTGCGAGATAGTTGCTCACGAGATCCGTGACGAGCGATGCCGCTGCTTCACTCGTGACATTGGACAGCTTGTTCGCCGTCGAGAGCGACGTGATGCCGTGCACGCCGGCCCAGAGCACGCGCGCAGCCCGCTGACGCTCAAGGACGGCGTCCGGGGGATAGAGCGGCGCGACGGCCGTCTCGACCCGGCCCATGAGCCGCTCGAGCTTCTCCTGGTACCAGGGCGGCGTATCGGTACCGGCCGGCATGTAGTGCTCGAACAACAGGTTCCAGAGCTTCGGGCGCTCGTGCGTGAACGCGAGATACGTCTGCGCGAGCTGCTGCACCAGCGCCTTCTGATCGCCGCCCTTCGCGAGTTCGGCCACGAGCCGCTCGTCGAGCTGGTCGAGCACACGCCCTTCGACGTTGAGCACAACGTCGTCGAGGTTCTCGAACATGTTGTAAATCGTGCCGGGGGAATAGCCGATCCGGCGCGCGATCTCTCGGGCCGACAGGCCCGCAAGCCCATGCGCCTCGATAATCGCCGCCGCAGCGTCAAGAATGAGCTGTCTCAATTGTTCGGGAGTGTGAATGGAACGACGGCCCATGGAGACCTCTGACGGATTGTCAGCGCGCAGGAAGACAAAGTTTCTATTTCGGCGATCCCAGAACGAAGCGTATCATCAACGTTCAAGGCAGCGGCTAGGGAGCGGCTTCCTCAACCCTGATCAACCCGGGCTTCGGAACTTCTCTCTCTCCGCAGAAGAACACTATCCGCGTCATGAGGGCGTACGGCACGAATGCCGGGCGCCAAATTACAGGACCCCTCAGGACGCGGTTTAGTTCCCGACCGCGTGCAACTATCGTTACTCCAAAGGCCCCATCCGAGGCGACACCTCACGCTGAAATCCACTTAGAATGGCAATCAAATTCAGCTCATCCCGCCCCAAACTGGCACAAATTCCTATTTGAACACTTGTAACCGACTGTTCCAGCGCATCCGCGACGGTGCAGCCGTTAACCCTCTGCCCGGCGAACACAGCTCCCAGCAAATCGCCCGTCCCGTTCGGGACATCGTCCAATTTTCTGTCGACGCGCGTCCAGATGCCGGCCCGCGACACGGCGACCGTCGCGAGAACGTCATGCGTCGCTGGTATGGATGTGGCCACGGTCACCGATGACCCGAGCGCACGCGCCGCGTTCTCCGCGCTCGCGACATCGGTGACCGGTTGGCTCGAAAGCCACGCGAGTTCGAAACGGTTCGGAAATATCACGTCGGCTAGCGGCACGAGCTTCGCGGCCAGCGCGCGCCCCGCCTCCTCGGCGATGTAGAGCCCCTTCGGATCATCACCGAGCACGGGATCGCAAAAGTAAGCCGCGTCAGCACGGTGCGCACGCACGCGCGCCACCGCCTCTGCGACGACATCGACGTGCGCGGCACTCGGCAGATAGCCGCTCAGCACGGCATCGACCCCGGCGAGCCAGCCGTGCGTGTCGAGCGTCGCCAACATCCCGCTCAACAGCGCCGCATCCACGCGCTGTCCCGCGACGGCGCCATGCCCCGGATGGTTCGAGAGAATGACCGTCGGAAGCGTGACGACCTCGTGGCCGAGGGCCTGAAGCGCCGGCACGACGACGCTCAAGCCCACATGCCCGCGCGCGACTTGCGATGAAATGGCGAGGATCGTGCCCATGCGTGGCTCTCTCAGGCGCGAGCGATCTCAAAAGACATTTGATTCGGTGAGCGGTATGTTCGCCGCAACACGCGCCCAGCCGAAGCGCGTGAGGTCTATCGTGCGGTAGGTGCCGTGAGCGATCAACTCGGCCATGGCGCGCCCGATGCCCGGCGAATGCTGGAGACCGTGCCCCGAAAAGCCGCACGCGAGCAGAAAGCCCGCAACGTCCGGGTGCGGTCCCAAGATCGCGTTGTGGTCGAGCGTGCTCAGATCGTAGTGGCAGCACCACGCGTTCACGACCTTCAAGGTCTCGAAGGCGGGCACGCGATGCGCGAGCGTCGGCCAGATCAGACGTTCGAAGTAGCCGTCCTCGATATCGAAGTCCTCGGCATCGGGATCTTCGTCTTCGGGTGGCGCGACGCCGGTGATGTGATAGCGCCCTTCCGGGCGGAAATAGACGCCGCTCGGATCGATCATCAGGCCGGCGCCCGGCAGCGGCATCGGACAGTCGATCACGAACACGTAGCGCTTTCGCGGTCGTACCGGCAGGTCGATCCCGGCCATGGCCGCGACCTTTCGCGAATGCCATCCCGCCGCGCAGACCACGACCCGCGTCGCGATCGTATCGCCCGAGGCGAGCCGCACGCCGGCCACGGCACCGCGCTCGACGTCGATGCCCACCACCTCGTCGGCGAGATAAGTCACGCCCTCTGCAATGGCGCGCTTACGCATGAGCGCCATATGCGCGTGCGGATCGACCCATCCTTCGCCCGAGCGTCCCCAGCCGGCACCGGAGAGATCATCCACATTGAGCCAGTCGAAACGCGACTTGAGTGCGGCAGGCTTCAGCAGCTCCACATCCGCGCCGAGGCTCTGCTGGAGCGCGATGTTGGTGCTGAGGACAGGTGCGCCCTGCGCGCTGGCCATGATGGCATAGCCGCGCTCGACGAGGCTCACATGAGCCTCCGGGCCGTACATCTCCTGGATGCCGCTGAAGTACTGCCAGCCGAACGTCGATAGCTCAATGTTTTCGCGCGTCGAGAACTGCCGGCGGATCGACGCGACCGAGCGGCCCGTCGCGCACCACTGATAGCTCGGGTCCTTCTCGACCACGATGACGCGGCCCTTGAAACCCTCGTGGCGAAGAAAGACGGCCGTCGCGCTGCCGACGGCAGCGCCGCCAACGATGACGACGTCCGCGCTTTGCATCAGCGCGCGCTCCCCGGGCTCGGATCAGTCACGAAGCGCACGCCGTATCCACACGTGATTGTCATGGAATGCCGCGCCGCCGTATGGTGCGATGCGATCAGCGCCGGTCAGCGTGTTGAGGCCGACCTCACCTTCGAACTGATCGTTCGGCGGAATGGACTCGACGATCACGACACCGCGCTGCACACCGTCATAGGCTTCGGCAGTCAACCGTATCTCGCCGCGCTCGTTGCCCATGGCAATGCGGTCGCCATCCTCGATGCCGAGCGCCGTGAGATCATCTGGATGGATTTTGGCGCGCGGCGGACCTTCCTGCTTGCGGCTCGTCGGCATCTCGTTGAACGAGGAGTTGAGATAGTTGCGCGCCGGGCTCGTCGCGAGACGAAAGGGATGCTGCGCGTCGGCCTTCTCGATGACATCCCAATGATCGGGAAGGCTCGGCACGAGATGGGCGATGCCCCAGTCCCAGCGGCGCGAGGCCGGTACTTCCGGCCAGTCGGGCCTGAACTTGAACTTGCCGTCCGGGTAAGCGAAGCCACCGATATAATGTGAACTCTCGAAATCGGGCTGCGCATCGATCCAGCGCTTGGCCTCGAGATTTTCGAGCGTACCCCAGCCCGAATTCTGCAGCGTCCAGTCGACGATCTCGCGCGCGGTCATGTCGAAGCCGCGATGCTCGGCGCCGACACGCTTTGCGAGCGCGCAGATGACATCATGATTTGACCAGCATTCGCCCGGCGGCTCGATGAGCTTCGGCCCAAAGAGAATGTTCTGCTGTCCGCCCGCCTGATAGAGGTCGTCGTGCTCGAGGAACATCGTCGCCGGCAGCACGATATCCGCGACCTTTGCCGTCGCGGTCATGAACTGCTCGTGCACGCAGACGAACAGATCGTCACGCGCAAAACCGCGCTTCACCGTGTTCTGGTCAGGACAAACCTGCACGGGGTTCTGGTTCTGGATGAAAAGCGCGTGCACCTCGGGGCCGTCGCCGAGATCGCTCCGGTCGCCCGTCAGCACGGCGCCGATGCGGCTCATGTCGAGCATGCGGATGGACGGATCGATAACGTCGCTGCCCTCGATGAGCGACTTGTTCCACTTGAAGATCGCGCCGCTATTGTGAAAAGCACCACCGCCCTCGTGCAGCCAGGATCCGGTGACCGTCGCGATGCATGAGGCCGCGTGCATGTTCACCGCGCCATTGCGCGAACGCGAGAAGCCATAGCCGAGGCGCAGATACGTCCGCGGTGTCTTGCCGATGAGCGCGGCGAAACTTTCGATTTCCTCGACCGAGAGGCCGGTGATCGCGCTCGCCCATTCTGGTGTCTTGTCCGCGAGGTGCGCTTCCAGTTCCTCCGGGCAATCGGCGTACTTCGCCATGTATTCACGGTTCGCGAAGCCGTCGCGGAAGAGCACGTGCATGATCGCACAGGCGAGCGCGCCGTCCGTGCCGGGCTTGAGGCAAATGCCGATATCGGCCTGCTGCATGGTCGCGTTGCGATAGATATCGATGACGGCGATCTTCGCGCCGCGCTCGCGCCGCGCACGGACGGCATGCGTCATCACGTTGACCTGCGTGTGCACGGGGTTCGTGCCCCAGATCACGACGAGGTCGGACTTCGCCATCTCCCGCGGATCGGGCCCAGCAAGACGTCCCGTACCCGCGACGAAGCCCGTCCAGGCGGACGTTGTGCAGATGGTCGAGAACTGGCGCGAGTATTTCTTGGCATGGCGCAGACGCTCGATGCCATCGCGCATGACGAGGCCCATGGTGCCCGCGAAGAAGAAAGGCCACACCGCCTCGCTGCCATGGCGGCGCTCGGCGTCGAGCAGTGCTTCGGCCGTGATGTCGAGCGCCTCATCCCACGAGATCTCCGCGAACTGACCCGATCCCTTGGGCCCGACGCGTTTCAGCGGATGGAGCAGCCGCTCTTCGTGATGAACGCGCTCGGCATAGCGCGCGACCTTCGCGCAGATCACACCAGCGGTGTAATCGTTCTCCTTGGTGCCGCGGACGCGGCCAATGCGGCCGTTACCCAGCAATTCCACATCGAGTGCGCAGGTCGAGGGACAGTCGTGCGGACACGCCGAATGGCCGATCTTGACGTCGACGCGCTGCTGCATAGCCCTCTCCCGCAAGGCGTGCGTGCCGACGCCAGACTGCGGCCACGGCTCATTGGTCGCATTCTAGCGGGAAACGGTCAGCCGCCAAGCGCCGGTTGATCAGATGCAGGAGAGGGGCTCGCTCTCAGAAGCGGTAGGAGAGGCCCAGCGCGAAGTGCGGCGACCAGATATCGGTCTTCACGTAGCCGCCGCCATCGAGATCCGCATTGATGTGCGTGTAGCTCATCTTGACCTCGGCGAAGCCCGACCAGTTCGGCCCGAACGGCATTTCGAGCCCGACCAGGGCCTGCGCCGCAACACCCGTCACCTGATACTCGAACGTGCGCGGACCAGTGTCGCCAGCAAGTTCCACCTCGACATGCGGGATCGCAATGCCGAGACCGAGGCCGGCATATGGCCGGATGTTGTGGAACTGCCAAGGGGCGAAGCGATAGAGCACGTTCCCCATGACGATGTTGTTGCCATCCGTGAACTCGAGCTTGGTGAAGGTATTGCCGACCGCGCCGTTCAGCTTGGCGTAAGCCTTGGCGTGCGTGAATTCAACGGCCACGCCCCAGTTCGGATTGCTGTCCAGCCAGTAGATGACGCGCGCCCCCCAGTAGGGCGGCATCTCAAAGGACTTGCCGTCCCAGCTCACATCGTAGGTGCCGTTGGCTGATGGCAGGCCCGGCCGGCGAACCTGCACGTCACTGTCGAAGTTGCCGTTGACGCCGCCATAGACCTGGATCTGGACCTCGGCTTGCGCCGGCGCAGCCGAGAAGGCCGCTGCAGCCGCAAGACCAAGCGCCACCATCGCGTTCCGAAAACCGCCGGACCGCAGTCCCCACGCTCTGCCGCTGTGCATCGCGCCCATGCCCCGTCCGTGATCTTGGCTGCCGAATCTGCAGCTCTTCCTGAGGATATCGGGTAGCAGATCATGTGGACGCCGCAAGCGGCAACGCACGCAGACTACAGATTTACAACGCTTTTTAGAATCACTGTTGCCTTCGTGCATGGCCAAGGCCGTGCCCTGATCAGGCAGCCCCAGCGAGCTCGGCGAGACGGTCCGTGCTGCGGACGACGACCTGGGTTGTACGCGGCAGGTCGATAACGCCGGTGCGGCGCATCTTGCTGATGGTACGGCTCACTGTCTCGATGGTCAGCCCGAGGTAGTCGCCGATATCCGTCCGCGTCATCGGCAGGTTGACCACGATCGCCGCCCCCGCCCGAGCAGTGCTCCGTCCCGCCAGCATGAGGAGGAAATCCGCCACCTTGGCCTCCGCCGACTTGGACGCGAGGCACGTCAGATGATCCCGCATGGCATTCAGCTCGGCGGCCGCCATGCGGAGCAGCTTGCGGGCGAAGTCCGCGCGCTCGTCGATCATGCGCTCGAGACCCGCGCGCGAAATCCTGCGGACGCGGGCATCACCCACCGCCTGGGCATTGTAGCCGTAGGTCGAAGGGCTGCAGAGCCCGACGATGTCGCCCGGGAAGCGGAATGCAAGGATGTGGCGGCTGCCGTCCGGCATGATCCGGTAGAGGCAGACGACACCTTCCGTCACCTCGAAAACGTGGCTCGCCTCGTCGCCTTCCAGGAAAATGTCCTCCCGGTTCGCGAGCTGGACGAGGCCTGCCTGATCGGTGGCGCCCGAGGTCCGTTCACGCGTGCCCCGGAGGATGCCCGCCTCGATGCCGGCGTGGGAGGAGCGGGCTGAAATCGCTTGGTTCACCGCAATCGCCGTCATCTCTCGATCTCCTGCTCTGGTCTTCGACCTTGCGGAGGATCAAACGATTGTGACGTCATGCCCGTACCGGCGCGACGTAATGAAATGTCACAATTTGTAATGTGCACATGCTATCAGTTGGTGAGTTCAGGACCTGTACCCTTGCGGAGCCAGCGAACCTCTTTCGGGGCGCGTGCCCCGGCAGACTGGATACCAGCCTCTCGCGACATGCAACGGACCGGCAAGACCCGCATCCTCGTCGTCGATGACGACCCCAAAATCCGCACCCTGCTCCGGCGCCTGTTCGAAGGCGAAGGCTGGGACGTCGCGGAGGCGGCATCCCGCGAGGAGGTGCGCCATCAGCTCGCTGCGGGCCGCGTGGATCTCGTCACCCTCGATCTCGTGCTCGGCGGCGAGGACGGCCTGACGATCGCGCGCGAGTTGCGCCAGGAGTCCAACATCCCCCTCATCATGGTCTCCGGCAAGGGTGACACGATCGACCGCGTGGTCGGGCTCGAGATCGGTGCCGACGACTACATCACCAAGCCCTTCCATGTGCGCGAGGTGCTGGCGCGCGTTCGCGCCGTGCTGAGGCGCAGCGAGGAGGCTGTCGCTGTTCAGAACTTCGCGGGCGCGGCACGCGAGGCCTTCAGCTTCAACGGCTTTGTCGTCGATTTGTCGAAGCGTGAGCTGCATGGCCCCGAGGGCGTGCACATTCCGCTGACGACGGCCGAGTTCGCCCTGCTCGAAGTGTTCGTGCGCAACGTGAACCGCGTGCTCTCGCGCGACCGCATCATGGATCTCACCAAGGGCCATGAGTGGAACCCGCTCGACCGCACGATCGACAATCACGTCGCGCGCCTGCGCAAGAAGATCGAGTGTGATCCCGAGAACCCGCTGCTCATCAAGACCGTGCGCGGCATCGGCTACAGCTTCACGGCGGATGTCACGCCAGCGAAATAGCGCGCTCCTTCTTCCTTGTCCTCACAGTGGCCACACGACTTCATGAGCGCGCGACTGCGCGCCGGCCGTCAGGCCGCCCTTAAAAAAAACTCACTTCGCCGCTTCGACCGCGTGCGGCACGACGAACTGCAGGTTGGCCAGGCGCGCATAGAGCCCGCCGCGCGCAATGAGATCGCGGTGCGTGCCTTCCTCGACAATGCGGCCCTCGTCGAGCACGACAATGCGATCGGCCTTCTGAATGGTGGCAAGGCGATGTGCGACGACGATCGTCGTGCGCCCCTGCATGGCGACATCGAGCGCACGCTGTACGGCAACCTCGTTCTCGGCATCGAGCGCGCTCGTGGCCTCATCGAGCAGGAGGATCGGCGCCGAGCGCAACAGCGCACGAGCGATGGCGAGACGCTGACGCTGACCGCCGGACAGCGTGATACCGCGCTCGCCGATGCGTGTCTCGTAGCCCTCCGGCAGCGCGCGAATGAACACATCGGCCTGGGCGGCGACGGCCGCGCGTTCCACGTCCTCCTTGCTCGCGCGCTCATCACCGAAGCGAATGTTCTCGGCGACCGAACCCGCAAGCAGCGTGATTTCCTGCGGCACGAGTGCCATGCGCCGGCGCAGCTCGCCGAGATCGGCATCGCGTGCAGGCACACCATCGATGATCACGCGCCCTGCCGTCGGATCGCGCAGGCGCTGCACGAGTGCGAGCAGCGTGCTCTTGCCCGATCCCGAAGGACCGACGAGCGCGACCCGTTCGCCGGGTGCAATGGCAAGCGACACGTCGACGAGTGCCGGGCTCTCGCTGCGGCCCGGATAGACGAAGCCCACGCGATCCAGCACGATCCGCCCTTCGGCCGGCACCGGAAGTGGCACGGGCACCGGCGGCGAGACGATCTCAGGCTGGGTATCCAGCAGCTCGGTCAGGCGCTCGGCCGCACCGGCAGCCTGCGTGACTTCGCCCCAGACCTCGGAAAGCTCCGCGAGCGCGCCCGCCGCGAACAGCGCGTAGAGCACGAACTGGCCGAGCCGGCCGCCGGACATCTCGCCCGCAATGACCAGCGCCGCGCCATACCAGAGAATTCCGACGACACTGCCGACGACCAGCAGAATGACGACCGCCGTCAGGCCCGCACGCGCCTTGAGCCGTGCATCGGCAGCACCGAAAGCGGCCTCGACCGAAGCCGCGAACCGTGCCCCCAGCACCTTCTCGGCGGCGAAGGCCTGTACGGCGCGGATGCCGGTCAGCGTCTCGGAGGCGAGCGACGAAGCCTCGGCAAGTGCGTCCTGCGCCTTGCGCGAACGCCGACGAACGATGCGGCCGTAGGCGACGAGCGGCAGCACGATGAGGGGAATGGCGACGAGCACCAGTGCAGAAAGCTTGGCGCTCGTCACGAGCATCATGGTAAGAGCGCCGAGCAACATGATCGCATTGCGCGCCGCCTGCGAGAGCGCAGTGCCGGCAGCCGCCTTGATCTGCGTTGTATCGGCGGTCAGGCGGCTCATGAGCTCGCCCGAATGGGACTTTTCGTGAAATGCCGGGCCGAGCGTCATGAGATGACGGAACACATCCGCACGCACGTCCGCGACAACGCGCTCGCCGAGCCAGTTGACGCAATAGAAGCGGGCGGCGCTGGCAATCGCGAGCAGAGCACCAATCAGCACCAGCACCGCGAAGTACCGGTCGATGAAACCGCCGTCGCCGCCGGAGAAGCCGAAGTCGATCATCCGCCGCACGGCCAGCGGCACCGACAACATGGCGAGCGCCGAGGCCACCATCGCGAGGCCGGCCAACGCCAGCATGAGCGGGTGGCGCATGATGTAGGGCTTCAGCGCGAGCAGGGGGCGCAACGACCGGCGGCCGCCCTCGCTGGAGGCCCTATCGCCCGGCATGTCTTCCGCCGGCTCCATGCTCTTCGATTTCCTACGTGCCACGCCGGATCCCCTCGATGCTCACGAGCGCCAAGCACTAGAGCATCAGTCAGCGACGACCTTGAGGCGCCGCAAAGGCGAGAATATTGGTTCTAGGGGCCATGAATGCCCCAGCCTGCAGCGGTGAACAAGCCTCCCGCGGGCGATCAGCGGTCCGGAAGTCATTGAGTCGCAAGCGAATTGCCTCACGGGGCGATCGCATCAGCGCTTTGAATTACAAAAAGAAAAAGCCCACGACGATGAACTTATCGCCATGGGCCGGCAGTCTCGGTAGTTGCGTACGGGCCTAGAGACGCGGCTTAGCGGCGCGCCGCGAAAGCCTTCTCGACCGGCTTGTAGGCTTCCTTCGCGATCTCCGAATAGAACGAGCCGATCTTCGACATCTGCTGCACGTAGTCCTCGTACGCGCGCTTGGCGTAGCTCGACTGGATCTCGAACGCCTGTTCGATGGTCTTGGCCGAGAGGAGCTTCTCGAAGGTTGCAGTACCTTCCTCGAACGAGCGCTTCGAGTAGTCGGTCATCTCGTTGGCAATCGTCTGCCAGCCCTTGTTCCACTCGCCGACGAGCCGCATCGCCGTGTCGGTGTTGGCCTGGCCGAGTTTCTGGAAGTCTTCGAATGATTTCATCATGGGGGTGGTCCTTCGAACCAACGGGCATCAGAGTTGGGTGTGTTCTGACGCAGAGGCAGGGGAAATGTCTCTTGCGATGCCCCGAGATTTAGGTGCGCTGCACAAATATGTCAACCTAAATATTGCATCGCACCATGAACGGGCACTCATTCGTCAGCCGTCGAACGATAAAGTTTAGATAAAATTTGCATCTATCGCTTCACGGGACGAAAGGACGCCTGCGGTAAGGTCCTCATCGACGGTTCGAGATCGAGCGCCCCATTGGCGCCCCAACACGGTGTTCTCATAGGAACTTCCGCGAGAGGGCGGCCATCCAGGCGGGCGGTCTAGGGATGACCGGGGAGGCCAATATGCGCCATCTGGCGCGGTGAACGGGTTAGCAATGATGTTTGCAGCAGCAAGCCGGCGAGCAACGCTTGCCGGCATGGCAGTTTTGATGTTTTGCCTCGCGGCAGGCGGTGCGACAGAAGCGCGCGCCGACAGCCGCCGTGCTGCTTTTGTCGTCGATGCGAATTCGGGCCGCGTTCTGCATGCGGCCAACGCGGATGCCCGGCGCTTTCCCGCCTCCCTCACCAAGCTGATGACACTCTACCTCGTCTTCGAGCAGATCGAGGCCGGCCGTCTCAACGCGTCGACGCCGATCCGGATTTCGGCCCAGGCCGCGTCCGTTCCGCCCTCGAAACTCAATCTCGACCCCGGCGAGACCATTCCGCTCGGCGCCGCCATTCGCGCGCTCGTCACCAAGTCGGCGAACGACGTCGCGGTTGCCGTTGCCGAGCACATCTCCGGTACCGAAGCCGCCTTCGCTCGCGCCATGACGGCGAAAGCCCGCCAGCTCGGGATGCGCTCGACCGTCTTCCGCAACGCGCATGGCCTGCCGGACTCCGAGCAGGTGACGACCGCGCGCGACATCGCCACGCTCTCGCTCGCCCTCTACGATCATTTCCCGCAGCACGCGCGCGTGTTCGCCACCCGCCGGTTCAACTACGCCGGCTCCTCCTATCGCAATCACAACACCATGCTCGGCTCGTTCGAGGGCATGGAGGGGATCAAGACCGGCTATACGCGCGCCTCGGGTTTCAATCTCTCGGCTTCCGTGCGCCGCAATGGCCGGCACGTGGTTGCCGTCGTCATAGGCGGGCGCACGGCTCAGGCACGCAATGCAGAGATGCGCACGCTTCTGACGCGCAGCCTCACGCGCGCCACCACATCCAAATCGCGGCGTCCCGTCCAGATCGCACGCGCGGCACCGGCGGAACGCGCAGAACGCCCCGTTCCGACACCGCAGCCCGCCCGCGCCCCAACTCGATCGATGCCGCGCCTCGTCGAGCCGGTCCGCGCGGCCGTGGCCCCAACCCGGGCATCGAACGAGCCGACCATCCAGATGGCGCGCGTGCGCACGGTGCCCGTAGTTCAGTATCAAGGCGGGCAGCATCAGGGCGGCGGTCAGTGGCAGCAGCCTCAGCCGCAACCCTCCGCGATCGAAGCCCATGCCCGCTTCACGATGGCCGAACAGGGTCGCGGCGCGCAGCCCTCGACGCTCGGCGCACAGGCACGCCGGCTCGATGACGGACATCCGGCCATCTATGCCGCCGCGCATAGCGCTCCGACCACCACCGCAGCGCTACAGCAGCGCGCCCATGGTCAGCCTTCCTATGCCGACGCCATCAGCCGGGGCGACTTCGGCGTCCAGGTGGGTGCGTTCGCCACGGAAGCCGAGGCCGAGGCACGCCTGCGCGAAGTTCGCCAGAATGCAGGCGGCCTGCTCGCTGCCGCCTTTGATGTAACTGAACCTGTCGCGCAAGGATCGCGCACGCTTTATCGCGCGCGCTTTGCCGGCCTCGATGCAAAACCAGCCGCCGAAACCTGTTCGGCCCTCCGCCGCCAGCGTGTCGACTGTTTCGTCACGCGCTTGCGCTGAGAGAGGGAAAATCAAATTATGACTGTCAACGGTCCTTCGATCTCATCCCAGCTCGCCGCTCTCAAGGCGTCGATGCAGTCCTCGGCGACGCACGGCGCTGCCTCGGTTGCGAGCACTCCCGCGCAGGCACCGCAGAGCGTCATGCGCAGCGCGCTCTCGCCGGTCGCCGCCGGTGCCATGCTCGGCTTGTCGGCGATGACGCCGAGTGCGTCCGCCGCTGCGAACACAGCCCGGGTCAGCAACCCTTACACAAGCCCTGCCGCAGAAACGTACACGCGCGCCGGCATCCCCGCCGAAAAGGCCGCATGGATTGCTTCGCTCGGCGCCGACTCGTGGGAGCTCCGACAGCCCACCCGCATCGACGAGGCCGCATTCGCCCAGCGCGCGCTCGACAGCATGATCCGCAGCGGCATAGCGAAGTTCCCGGGATTTGCGGAGGCGCGCGCCAACGGCACGCTCAAAGTCCAGCACGCGCACGAGCAGCCCGAACTGGCCTACCGCTCGTTCCAGCTCACGCTCTACAAGGATGGCCAGGAGTTCGGCGGTGTCGGCTTCGGCACCATGAACAAGGAACGCTGGCTCGAGCTGCGCCAGAGCGGCACGTTCGCGGCAACCGGCTCCGTCGCCGGCAATGACTACGTCGCGACATGGCCGCTGGCATGGGACGGAGAGAACAAGCACATCCCGCAGCACGCCGCCTGATCCGATACCCAGCACCCGGCCACCCGGGATCGAGCACGTCTCAGCGCAAAATTTGCCATGCTGTCATCCCGTGCTAAGCACGCCTCCCTGTGAGCGGGTACGATTTACCGCCGAAACTTCAGGGAGCGACCCCGAATGACATCATGGAGCCGCATCAGGCCTCCCCGCAGGGCAAAGTTCGCGATCGGCGCGATGCTCGTGGCACTCCTGCTCGCCATACCGACCGCAGCGCGCGCGCAGTCTTGCGGCAACAACGCCGACGGCTTCGGTCGGTGGCTCTCGGCCATCAAGGTCCAGGCCGCGAAGCAGGGCATTTCCCAGAGCGCCATGGACCGTGCGCTCGTCGGTGTGACGTATGATCCGACCGTCATCCGCCTCGACCGCAACCAGCGCTCCTTCAAGCTGAGCTTCGAGCAATTCTATGCGCGCCGCGTCGGCAGCGCCTTGATGAACCGGGCCCGCCAGCGCCTCGCGCGTCACAAGGCCGTCTTCGATCGCGTCGAGCAGCGCTTCGGCGTGCCGCGCGAAATCATCGTTGCCATCTGGGGCCTTGAAACGAACTTCGGCGCCGATACGTCGGGCCGCTTCTCCATAATCCGCTCGCTCGCGACGCTCGCCTACGACTGCAGGCGCTCGGCATTCTTCACGCCGCAGTTTCTCGACTCGATCCGCATCGTCCAGCGCGGTGACATGACCCCCGCGCAGATGCGCGGCGGCTGGGCCGGCGAGATCGGCCAGACGCAGTTCCTGCCGAGCCCCTATATCAAGTACGCCGTCGACTTCGACGGTGACGGGCGCCGCGACCTCGTCAATTCGGTGCCGGACATTCTGGCGTCCACGGCGAACTTCCTCAAAGGCCATGGCTGGCGGACGGGTGGCTCCTGGGAGCCCGGTTCCGCCAACTACAACGTCATCCGCGACTGGAACCGCGCCCAAGTCTATCAGCGGACCATCTCGGTCATGGCGACGCGGCTGAAGTCCGGCAACTGATACCCCCACATTTTGCCGCGCATGACGATCGGTGCAAAGCACCCTACACACGCGGGCTCGCCGTGGTGTAGGGTGCCGCAGCGAACACATTCCGCGATCAGCGAGCGCGCACCCGAGCCACCATGGACACCGCCGCCGCCACCGCGCACGCTGAACTGACCCCGGTACGGCGCAATCTCATTCTCCTGATGGTCGTGCTGGCGACCACCCTCTACGGGACGACGCTGCTCGTTGTCTCCACCATCCTGCCGCAGATGCAAGGCTCGTTCGCGGCCACCACCGACGAAATCGCCTGGGCGATGACGTTCAACATTCTCGCAACCGCCATCGTGACACCCATGTCGGGCTGGCTCGCGGGCCGCTTCGGCACGCGGCGCGTAATGGTGTGGTCGCTCGGCGGCTTCACGCTCGCGACCTTCATGTGCGGATCGGCCGAGTCCCTCGAGGGCCTGGTCTTCTGGCGCATCATGCAGGGTGGTTTCGGCGCGCCGTCGACGCCCCTCACGCAGTCCATTCTGCTCACGGTCTTCCCGCGCGAGCAGCAGACCCGCGTCATGGGCATCTTCGGCTTCGGGGTGGTGCTTGGGCCGATCTTCGGGCCGGCGCTCGGCGGCATCATGGCGGAAAGCTACAACTGGCGCTGGGCCTTCTATGCCCTCGTTCCCGTCGGCATCGCCGCGACTGTCGGGCTGCAGGCGGTGCTGCCGAGCGACAAGGATTCGACCGACCGCCCGCTTGACTGGATCGGCTTCCTGGCGCTCTCCATCGCCCTTGCCGCGACGCAGCTCGTCCTCGCGCGCGGCCAGCGCCTCGATTGGTTCGACTCCTACGAGATCATCATCGCGACCTTCGTCGCCATCATCGGCTTCTGGATATTCGTCACGCACTGTCTGACGAGCCCGCGCCCGTTCCTCGACCCGCGTCTGCTGCTCGACCGCAACTACACACTGGGCATCATCCTGGTGACGATCTACGGAATGCTCAACTTTACGCCCATGGTGCTGCTCCCGCCCCTGCTCACAGGCCCCGCCGGCTACACCGACAGCCTCGTCGGCTACGTGGTCGGCGCGCGCGGCGTCGGCGGCTGCATCGGTTTTCTCGTCGCGGGGTTCGCCGGCCGTCTCGACGGGCGCATTCTCATGATGGTCGGGTTCGCGATGCTGCTCGTCGCCGGTCTCTGGCTCATGCACATCGACCTCAACGTCACCTACATCGACCTCGCCATGAACGCCGGCCTTCAGGGCATCGCGATCGGCCTCATCTGGGTGCCGCTCACGACGGCCACATTCGCAACCCTCAAGCCGGAGCAGATGGGCGAGGCATCGGCCGTCTACCACCTGCTGCGAAATCTCGGCTCGTCGTTCTTCATCTCGGTCTGTGTCGCGGAAATCATCCGCTCGACCGGCATGAACTACGCCCACCTCGCCGAGCTGCTTACACCGTACAACCGAGCGCTGGACATGCCGGCGGTGCTTGGCCGATGGGACCCGGACAGTCTCAAGGGCCTGGCCTCGCTCTCCAAGGAGATGACGCGCCAGGCCACGCTCATCGCTTACCTTAACGCTTTCGGCCTCTTCACCACCGCCTGCGCCCTGACGCTGCCCCTCGTCCTCTTCATGCGGACGCGCAAGCCCCGATAGTTCGCCGCTTCGTTAACTCAGTTTTCCCACCCTGTTCTGAGCCGCGCCTCGAAGGCGTCGGCGAATGGCGCTATTGTGCAACACGCGATTCATTTCTGCCGTGTCCGCGGCAGCCATCTATCTTTACGACCCCGATCCGTCCGTGCACACACTGGGCACCTGGACGGGGTAGATCGATTTCAGGCAGGAGTTGGGGCGATGTCCTATCGGGGAGACGATCTCGATCTGAAGGTGCCGGCTGGCCGGGCCCGCGCGGCGGTCACCAGCGCATCCGACACGACCCTGTGGGTGGACGAAACCGTCCTCGCCTGCTGCAACAACGCCTTCGATCTCGCTCTGGCCTACGGCGCGAGCGAAGTCCGCCTCGCTCATCTCCTTCACGCCCTGACCCGCGTCGAGGCGGCTGTGCGCATCCTCGAGCAGCGCGGCGTCGCCGCCGCCCGCCTGCGCCAGGAGAGCGCCGCCCTCATCGTCAACGAGAGCCCCGTCCCGCTCAATGGCGAGCGCAATCCGCCGCGCCGCTCCGTCGAGTTCGAGGACACCCTGCGCCGCGCCGTCGATGCCGCCCGCCGCCGAGGTGCGCCGGCAGGCGTCGAGGAAGTGCTCTTCGGATTTCTCTCAGGTAGCCGGACCAATCCCGCGATCGACCTCCTGCGCCGCATGGCTCCCGATCTTCCGATCGAAAACGCGCTGCCCGTGGATCCGACAGCGCGGCTCGATCATATCGAGGACACGCTGCGCGGCATTCACGCGGAGCTTGCCGGCGATCGCAAACTGCTTTCCGATCTCGTGCGCGACCTGCAGCGCGAAGTCGCGAGCCAGCGCGGCGACAACGCCAATCTTTCGACGGCACTCCGCGATCGCCTGAGCGACCTCGCCAGCCATCTGAGCGCCACACCCGGGATCACCGACAAGCTCACCGCCATCGAGCAGGCCGTGCGCGGCGGCATGGGAGAGGGCGCGCGCACGTGGAACGCCATCCATCAGCGCCTCGAGAGTCTCGAAGCCGCGATGCGCGCCGCCGATCCGGTGGAGCCGCTCGTGCAGCGCATCGCCGCCGTCGAGCAGGCCATACAGGACCGCGCCAGCGATTCCGTGCGGAGCTGGGTCGCACTCGCCGATCGCGTCCAATCGCTCGAGAAGCTCTATCAGGCCGGCTCCACCGAAGCCATTCGCCAGTGGAGCGCGCTTTCGGAGGGCAATGCCGAGATCCTGAAGTCGCTCACTCAACATCAGTCGACACCGCTCGACGGCGGCGCACTGACCGAACGCCTCGAAGTGATCGAGCGGACGGTCCGCAGCGGCCTCGGCGACACCGTCCGCTCGAACACGCTGCTCGCCGACCGCGTCAGCGTCGTCGAACGTGTCATGGGCACCCGCAATGACACGCAGCCCGTCATGCTCCTCGACGAGCGCCTGCGTGCGCTCGAAGGCGCCCTCGACGGACGCGCACGCGAGACCGGCGGACGCTGGGTGGAGCTCGTGGATCGCCTCAAGACCATCGAGGGCCGCCTCGGCAGCACCGCCGTCACTACACTGCCCACGGCGGACGAGATCACGAAGCCCGTCGTCGGCTATCTCACCTCGGTCTCGGACGCGACCGCCGCGCGCGACGACAAGCACGCGCGTGTCCAGGCTCAAGCCATGGCCGAAATCGGCGGACGCGTCGCCGCACTCGAGCACGTCGTGCAGGCCAACAATGCCGCGATCAATGCCGCGGCTGGCGTCTACGACCGCAACACCGACGAGCTGCACGAAGGCTTCGTGCGCCTCAGCGAGAACCAGCACACGCTCGCCTCGGCCATCGGCGATTGGCGCGACGACAGCACGACGGAGCTGCGCCGCATCGCCGGCGGCCTCGATCGCCTGAAGGCGGTCGAGGATCGGCTGGAGAGCCTGACCCGCCACTTCACGGGCGGACCTCCCCGCGCCGTGCCCCCCGCCGCCGAGACGTACGCGCCGCCTCTGAGATCGAGCGCGGCAAGGGAAACGACCGCGCCATCGGAAAACCTCGCCGGGTTCCGTCGCTGGCTCTTCGGCACTGAGGACCTCAGCCGAGCCAATGCCGATGCCGATCTGCGCTGGCACCGTATGCGCGATGAAGTCCGCAATGCCGCCGAGCGTCTGCGCAAGCGTTAGGCAGAGCCCTTGGAACCTGAAATTTAGAAGGGTGCAGGGGCGAGCCCCTGCCGCGGGAGCGGTGGGGGCCCCCCGGCCCGCACCCGTGGGCGCGGTTA
>JAEZRM010000079.1 GCA_023412805.1 Pseudomonadota bacterium
GGGCGGAGGGGGCTCGGGTGGCGCCGCTGCCGCGGGGGGCGGAGGCGGCGGCTGCGCGACGGGCGGCCGCGGGCGATTGCTCTCTTTGGGCGTTGCCTCGGTTTCGGTGCTCTCGTTGGCACGCGCTTCCTTGAGCGTCGCCGAACGGCTGCCTCGCGTGAGGCGCGTAAGTTCGGACGGCGTGATCATGTCGACGGCGATCGGCTCGATCACAGGCGCTCTGAGCTCAGGCGTCGACTGAATGGACACGACCGTCCATCCGAGCAACGACGCGTGCAGCATCACCGAGACGAGAAGACCGAAATACACCGCCTCAGCCCCCGCCCTCCACCTCCGTCACAAGGGAGATCTTCCGGAACCCGGCGTCGCGAATGCGCCCCATCACGCGCGCGATGTCGCCGTAGCTGACCGCCCTGTCACCACGAACGAACACGGGCTCGTCGGTGCCGCCTCTGTTCTGCGCAATGGACTGGAGGCGCGGGCCAATCTCGTCGAGCTGCATGGTCGTCTTTTCCTCCTGGCCGAGATAGACCTCGCCGCGGGAGTTCACGGACACCACGATCGGCTCCTTGTTGGCCTCGAGCTGCTTGCCCTTGGCCTGCGGCAGCTCCAGCGGCACGCCGACCGTCAGCAACGGCGCCGCAACCATGAAGATGATGAGCAGCACGAGCATGACGTCGACGAACGGCGTGACGTTGATCTCGCTCATCGGCGCATGGCGGCGCGCCCGGCCGCGCCGTCCGGCCTTGCCTGATCCGCCAGTGTTCAGGCTCGCGCCCATGTTACCGCTCCCCCGCTCGGGGGCTCCTTAGACTCTGGTATCGATCTGACGCGAAACGATCGCGGCGAACTCGTCGGCAAAAGCCTCGAATCGTTGCGCGAGGCGCGCCGAATCCGCCGAGAACTTATTATAGGCCATCACCGCCGGAATTGCGGCCAGCAGCCCGAGTGCCGTCGCGAAAAGCGCCTCAGCAATGCCGGGCGCAACGACGGCAAGGCTCGTGTTCTTCGAGGCCGCGATGGCCTGGAAGCTCGACATGATGCCCCATACCGTGCCGAAGAGGCCGATGAACGGCGCCGTCGAGCCAACCGTCGCGAGAAACAGAAGCCGCCTGTCGAGCCGCTCCATCTCGCGGCTGATGGTGACGTCCATCACCTTCTCGACGCGGAGTTGTATGCCGCCCAGTGCGCGGATGTTGCCTTCGACCGAGCGCTTCCACTCGCGCATCGCCGCAACGAACAACGCTGCCATGGATTGCGTGCGGTCACGCGCGAGGTTCGCATAGAGCTCTTCGAGGCTCTGACCCGACCAGAAGAGCTGCTCGAAGTTGTCCGCCTCGCGCCGGGCGCGGCGGAAAGCGAAGATTTTCTCGATGATGATCGCCCAGGACCAGACCGAGGCGAGCAGCAGCCCGACCATGACGATCTGGACGACGATGTGGGCCTGCAGGAACAGTTCCAGGAACGAGGTACCGTGCCCCGGCGCAACCGCGCCGATCTTGTCCTTGAGGATGTCCGTCGGATTCATGCTCTGCTCGCTGGCGCGGAATGCATTGGATCGAGGCAGGCAAGAGCGGCCAAACGACAGCGGCCGATAGATACCAGCCCTCGGGCCAGCAATCCGCGCCTCGGAGCGCATTGCCAGCCGGTCGGGCTCAAACTGAGGTCAACGGACCTTCTTGTCCCAAGGGGCGCTTCTTACGCTCCATTGTGACTAATCTAGGAACACCTGCCCGGATTCGGCCACATGTGTCCATGTGCCGCCGCGTCCCATGCCCATAAACCGGTCTGCAAACACCGATAGCCGACATCGGAATACGAGGCCGCTGTTCAGTTACCCGAAAGTCCGGCACGCAGGCGCTGGCTCAAACGCTGCGGCTTGCCCGATACGGAGACGAGCACGACCAGCACTTCGGCCTCGAAGAGCACGACGCCGTCGCGCACGACGCGCTGCGCGAGGCTCAACGCAGCACCCTTGACCTCCGCAACACGCGTCTCGACCTCGAGCACGTCGTCGATGCGCGCGGGCTTGAGGTACTCGAGCCGCATACGGCGCACGACGAAGGCGGACGGCTCGGCGCCGTCGCCACCCTCGATCAACGTGCGGTGCTCATTGCCGACGAGGCGCAGATAGTCTGAGCGCCCGCGCTCGCACCAGCGCAGATAGCTCGCGTGATAGACGAGCCCGGAGAAATCTGTGTCCTCGAAATAGACCCGGACCGGCAGCACATGATGGCGACCGCCATCGGGATCGCTCACCATGCGACCGGCGAGGTCGGGCCACGCGCGCGGCTCAGGCATGTCCGCCTCCAAGCTCGACGAGCACGATCTCGGGCGGCACGCCGAAGCGGACCGGAATGCCACTGCATCCAAGCCCCGCCGACACGATGAGGTGACGGTCTTCTTCGACGATGTGGCCGCGAACAAAGCGGCTCCCGTACCGCGACGGCACAATGGGCGCGAAGCCGGCCAGCGCTACCTGCCCTCCGTGCGTGTGTCCTGCAACGGTCAGCGCGACCCGTTTTGGGACGCGTGGAAAAATATCCGGCTCATGCGCCATCAGCAGGATCGGCGCATCATCGCTGATCTTGGCCATTGTTCCAGGCAGATCGTCCACCCCGATGAACTGCGTGCGGCGGTGCGGCCAGTTGCCCTCACGCACACGCACGGCGAGTTGGTCGCCAAGCCCGGCCAGCCAGAACGCGTGCCCATCCTTACTGAGGCGCCTGACGTCGTTCTCGTAGACCGGAATGCTGGCGGCTTCGAGCGCACGGCGGGCGCGTATCGGCCCACGTCCACGCATCATCGTGTCCGGATCATCCCACCAGTCGTGATTACCAAGAATTGCGTGCACACCAAGCGGCGCGCTGAGACGCCCTAGAACACCGGCCCACGCGGCAGCCGGTACGGGTCGGCGTACGAAGCGATGTTGAGCCATGTAGTCGCCGAGCAGCAGCACCAGATCGGGCTTCAACTTGTTCGTATCGGCGACGATCTCCTCGACGCGCTCGACGTCCATCCAAGGCTCGCAAGCATGGACATCGGCGATCAGCGCGACCCTGAGCTTCAGCGCATTCGGCCAGTTCGGCACACGCGGGCGGTAACGAACGATGCGATGGCGCCAGGGCTCGACGCCGAGGGCATAGCCGCTGAAGCCGAAAGTCGTGAGCCCAAGCCCCGCAACAGTCTTGAGAAATGCGCGACGCGTTAACATTCACCAGCCGCCCCGACACAAATTAAACAAGTGATGCAATGATCGTACCAACGGCTCTCGGCCTTCAGGTCCCGCCTGAGGCGGCAGCATCATCGTCGCCATCTCCGGTCACCTCGAAAAGACCAATCTGTGCGGCGGATGCGCGCGCCGGACCGGTCAGGCCGAGATGACGGTAAGCGCGTAGCGTCAGAACGCGGCCACGTGGTGTCCGCCCGATGAACCCCTGCTGAAGGAGGAAGGGCTCGACCACCTCCTCCAGGGCATCGCGCGCCTCCGAGAGCGCCGCGGCAATAGTTTCGATGCCGACCGGTCCGCCATCGTAGTTCCGGGCAATACAGTTCAGATAGCGGTGGTCGAGAGCATCGAGCCCCTCGTTGTCGACCTCGAGAAGATTGAGTGCGCGATCGGCAGCCGCAGCGTCGATGATCGCGACGCCATCGACGGTTGCGAAGTCGCGCACACGCCGCAGGAGCCGGCCTGCGATGCGTGGCGTTCCCCGCGAGCGGCGCGCGACTTCCCGCGCACCATCGCTCGACATGCGCGCACCGAGCACGCGCGCGCCCCGGCTCACGACCTTCTCCAGCTCGTCGATGCTGTAGAAATTGAGCCGGATGGGAATGCCGAAGCGATCGCGCAGCGGGTTCGTCAGCAGGCCGGCGCGGGTGGTCGCCCCGACGAGCGTGAACTTGGCCAGATCGATCTTCACCGAACGCGCCGCAGGGCCTTCGCCGATGATGAGGTCGAGCTGATAGTCCTCCATCGCTGGATAGAGGATTTCCTCGACGGCCGGGCTCAGGCGATGGATTTCGTCGATGAAGAGGACATCGCGTTCCTCGAGATTGGTCAGCAGGGCGGCGAGATCACCGGCCTTGGCGATCACCGGGCCGGATGTCGAGCGGAAACCGACGCCCATCTCCTTGGCCATGATCTGCGCGAGAGTCGTCTTGCCGAGCCCGGGCGGTCCTGCGAACAGCACGTGGTCGAGCGCATCGCCCCGCCCCCTGGCGGCCTGAATGAATACGCGGAGATTGCTGCGCGCGGCTTCCTGGCCGACGAAATCGTCGAGCGACTGCGGACGGATCGACGCCTCGAAGGCATCGGCCTCCTTCCGGACGCTCGATACCAGCCGGCTCTGGTCGGCGTCGCTCATCGAACCCACCCCGTTCGAGGTCCGGCGCTCGCCTCTTCCGAGCCGCATGAGAGGCTCGGGCGCGCCCGACGTTTCATATTCGTTCCTCTGGCTCTCTATCATGATTTGCCGCGCCGACGCGAGCGGCGATCGTGCCACGTCAGCGCCGTTCCCCCGCTCCTGTTGCCGCAATCGCGGCAGATGGGAGCGGTGACGTAAAATGTGTTGTGCCGACCTTGCAAAACGCTATGTTCGGGCGGTTTGGCGCGCTAGGGGCCTTGGGGGAATCAGGGAAACGTCGCCGCGTAGCAGCTTCGCCGTCCTTCTGCAGAACAGTAAGAACCATATGGCAGAGCCTCGCATAATCGCCATCGATGCGATGGGGGGCGACCATGGAGTCCCGGTCATCGTGCCGGGAGCAGCCATGGCTCTCGCGTCTCATCCAGGGATCGGCTTCGTCCTGTGCGGCAATCGCACGGCGATAGAAGCGGAACTCAAGGCCTTCCCAGGCCTCGCGGCAGTCTCGCGGATCGTCCACACCGATACCGCCATCTCCATGCAGGACAAGCCGAGCCAGGCCGTCCGCCGCGGCAAAGGCACGAGCATGTGGCTCGCGCTCGAGCAGGTGAAGGAGGGCGCGGCCCAGGCTGCCCTGTCAGCGGGCAATACCGGGGCGCTCATGGCCATGTCCAAGCTGGTGCTGCGGCCCATGGCCGGCATTGAGCGGCCCGCGATCGCGGCGTTCTGGCCGACCGTCAGGGGCGTCTCGATCGTCCTCGACGTCGGCGCCAACATCGGGGCCTCGGCACGCCAGCTCGCGGAATATGCGCTCATGGGTGCGGCCATGGCGCGCGCTTATCTGAAGATCGAGCGCCCGAGGGTCGGCCTGCTGAATGTCGGTGTCGAGGAGATCAAGGGCGCTGACGAGGTCAAGCAGGCGCACGCCTGGCTGAAACTCCCCGAACTCGGCCTCCCGATCGACTATAGGGGTTTCGTCGAGGGTGACCAGATCGGCCAGGGCGATGTCGACGTGGTCGTCGTCGAGGGATTTGCCGGCAATATCGCACTCAAGACGGCCGAGGGGACGGCGCGCCAGATCGGCGTCTATCTCCGTGAAGCCATGACGCAATCGATGGTAACCAAGATTGGCGCGCTGCTCGCCAGACCGGGTTTCCGGACGCTTCGCCACAAGATGGACCCGCGCCGCGTGAATGGCGGCGTTTTCCTCGGCCTCGACGGGATCGCAGTCAAAAGCCACGGTGGCACGGACGCTTTCGGCTTTGCGAGCGCAATCAATGTCGGCTACGAGATGGCCGCGGGCGACCTCAAGGGGCGGATCGCATCGGATCTCGGCGCTTTCAACGGTAAGCTGGCCGCTATCCCCGAAAACTGAGGCCCCGAAAACGAACACAGGCTCGGAACGCACCTTCCGGCACCGGCCGGGATAGAAAGAACACTCGCGAGGTATATCAAAGTGGCCGTCATCAGATCGGTTATCCGGAGCGTGGGCGCCTATCTCCCGAAACGCGTCATGACCAACGATGACTTCTCGCGCATCGTCGAAACGACGGACGAGTGGATCACCGAACGTACCGGCATCAAACAGCGCCACATCGCGGCCGAGGATGAGCTGACCTCGGATCTCGGAATCGCGGCCGCCAAGCAGGCACTCGTGCGCTCCGGCATCGCGCCCGGCGACATCGACCTCATCATCTGCGCGACGGCGACGCCCGACCGCACATTCCCCGCAACGGCGGTCCGCATTCAGAATGGCCTCGGCATCACGAACGGCGCTGCCTTCGACGTGCAGGCCGTGTGCTCGGGCTTCGTCTATGCCATGACGACGGCCGACAACTTCCTCAAAACCGGCCAGTTCAAGCGCGCCATCGTCGTCGGCGCGGAAACCTTCTCGCGCATCCTGGATTGGTCCGATCGCGGCACGTGCGTGCTGTTCGGCGATGGAGCCGGCGCCGTCGTCCTCGAAGCACAGCCCCAGAAGGGCACGCCGGAGGATCGCGGCATTCACTCGACCCGCATCCGCTCGGACGGCCGCTACGAGGATCTCCTCTACGTCGATGGCGGCCCGGGCTCGACCAAGACCACCGGGCATCTGCGCATGAACGGGCGCGAGGTCTTCCGCCATGCCGTCCAGAAGATTTCGGGCGTGATCGAGGAGACGCTCGTCCAGACCGGGTATGCAGCCGAGGAAATCGACCTCTACGTGCCGCATCAGGCCAATCAGCGCATTCTCGACGGCATCGCCAAGCGGCTCGGCGTGGATCCCAAAAAGATCATGTCGACGCTCGCCAAGCACGGCAATACGTCGGCTGCCTCCATTCCGCTGGCCCTGAACCAGGCCTTCGAGGAGCATCGCCTGAAGGAAGGCAACCTCGTACTGATGGAGGCCATGGGCGGCGGTTTCACCTGGGGCGCGGTCCTCGCCCGCTGGTGAACGGCCGGCAAACCGTGCGCGCCCTGTCTCATTCGCCGCCCCCTTTGTTGCAGCGATGCAGTTTTGATTGCGATTTCAGCCAGTTGATGTTCACAGGCATTGACCCGCCCGCGCGCTGCCGGTAGCTTCTACACAATCAAGCATCGGGGAGGCGTTTACCAATGGGCAGCAAGACATTGACCCGTGCGGATCTGGCGGACGCTTTAGTCCGCAAAGTCGGTCTGCCACGCAACGAGTCTCAGGAGCTCGTCGAGCGGGTGCTTAGTGAAATTTCAGAGACACTTTCTCAGGGCGAGGGCGTAAAGCTCTCTTCGTTCGGATCGTTCGGCGTGCGTGCGAAAGCACAGCGCATGGGCCGTAATCCCAAGACGGGCGAGGAAGTGCCGATCACGCCGCGCCGGGTCCTGGTTTTCCGGCCGAGCAACATTATGAAGGAGCGCATCAATACGCGCCTCAATCGACGCAAAGCGGCTGAGTAGTTCGACGCCGGTGTGACTATCGGAACGCGCGCCGGATATTGTCGCGCGGAGTTGAGTGAATTTCTGATCCAAATCGCACGAGCAGGATTATTATCCTAGTGTCCCACGTGATTCCGAAGTTCGGTCGGGACACTCGCATCAACACATGGGAAACTTCGGAAACGTGACGTTAGGGATGGCCGCACACCGTTGGGCGACGGCATGAGGCCATGAACACGGCGGGGCACTATCATGGCGAAGTCGGCGGATGCATTCCGCACGATCAGCGAGGTATCCACCGAGCTGGACGTGCCTAAGCACGTTTTGCGTTTCTGGGAGCAGCGCTTCAAGCAGCTCAAGCCGCTGAAGCGAGGCGGAGGCCGGCGCTTCTATCGGCCCGAGGATGTCGAGCTCATCAAGGGCATCAAAGCTCTGCTCAACCGCGACGCCTACACCATTCGCGGCGTCCAGCGCATTCTCAAGGAGCAGGGCGTCGAGATCGTCAAGCAGCTCGCAGCGGGTGATGCCACGGCACTGACAGCGGTCGTCACAGCCGATGAGAAAGCCGCCAGTCCTTCGGCGGCGCCGAGCAAGCGCCGCGCAGGAGGTGCAAGCAAATCGCTCCACACTGAAGCGCCGCCTGCGGGTCGGGATGTGGTTGCGGCTGCGATCTCGGAGCTCAGCGCGTGCCGAGCCCTGCTCGCCGGCGAGTCGCTGCGCGCCGCGAAGGCGCCAATGGGTGCCAGCGCGGCCAGTGGCCGGCGGTAAGCCAAATGGCCGGGCGCGCCCGTCCTGAGCAGGCGTCGCCCGGCGATACCCCAGGCGACACCCATGTGTGGGTTGTCGATCTAGCCACGTCGACCGCTGCTCTCGTGGCCATCGATCAAACGCGTCGGCTGCTGACGGAGCCCGAGCGTTTGCGCGCAGAGCGCATGGTCGATACGCGCTTACGAGAACGCTGGATCGCAGCGCACGCAGCACTCCATCTCGCACTCTCCAGCCATATGGGACACCCCGTTCAATTCGAGCCGATCGGCCGCACGGCGAAGCCGCGCGTCGTCGGCTGGCATGGCGACTTCAGCCTCAGTCATAGCGGCACGCTCGCCCTCATCGCGCTGCGGGAGCACGGCCAAGCCGGCATCGATGCCGAAGTGCGTCGCAGCGTGCGCGTCAGCGCCGAGCGGCGTCATCTGATCGAGGTGGCTGGTGCCGCGCTGTTACCCGACAGTCCGCTGCCCCCCAGCGATCCCGAAATGAGCTTCCTCGCAGCCTGGACGCGTCTCGAAGCGATCAGCAAGATGCGCGCGATGGGCATTGGTGCACTTCTCGAAGCGCTCGGCATTGTCGCCAAGGGCCCAGGCCCCGAGGCTGTGGCTGAGCGGGCGAAAGCGCTCATCGCGGATACAGCGCGACCCATTAGCCTTTGCAGCATCGACGTCGCGCATCTCGATGCCGTCGCTTCTCTAGCGATGTCGCCGCCGGCGGGCACGCCGCGCCTACATGATCTCGACCTCTCGGGGGCCTGAGCCGAGGGCTGCCTCTTACGCATGGGCCCATGGCACGTGCGTTTGCGCCTGGAGACCTCACGGCGCGCCTGCTATCTCCAATCCTGAACAGGGATCGAACGCAGGAAGAGAGAACGATGAACGACGCCAGCCGCATTGCCACGGAGCGCGCCATTACGGTCGAGGAGGCGATCCGCGGCCGCAAATCGACGCGCGCCTTCCTGAAAACCCCCGTGCCTCGCGAACTGATCGCGCGCATCCTGACGACGGCAGGCCGCGCGCCGTCAGGATCCAACATCCAGCCGTGGAAAGTCTATGTGGTCGATGGCGCCGCGCGCGATGCGTTGGTGGCGGATATCTGTCATCGCTACGACACGGTCGGCGAGGGTGAGCGCGAGTACGACTACTATCCCACCAAATGGTATGAGCCCTATCTGGCGCGCCGCCGCGCATGCGGCTGGGGCCTCTACAGCACCATGGGTATCACGCGCGAGGACAAGGCGGGCATGAACGCCCAGCGCCGCCAGAACTACGAGTTCTTCGGTGCGCCGACGGCCTTCATCTTTTCATTCGATCGCCAGCTCGAGAAGGGCTCGTGGCTGGACACGGGCATGTTCATTCAGTCGATCATGATCGCCGCGCGCCAGTTCGGCCTCGAAACCATTCCGCAAGCTGCGCTCGCGAACTTCCACGAGGTTCTGCGCGCCCGCCTCAATGTGCCCGAGGATGAGATCATCATCTGCGGCATGGGCATCGGCTATCCCGATGTGGACGCCAAGGTGAACTCCTTCACGACAGACCGCGAGCCGCTCGAAAACTTCGTCACCTGGGTCGACGAGCTGACGCCGATGAAGGGCTGAGCACGCCCTACTTCTGGGCCTCGATTTTGTCGATGGATTGCTGGACCTGATCGCTCGTCAGCGTCCAGTCGTTGTCCAGCTCGGCGACAACCGTCCGCATAAAGGGCTCCGAGAGCCGGATCGCGCGCGGACCGTCGCCCAGATGGTCATAAAGGATCGCGAGAGCAAGCTGCTGCGGGCTCTCGCCCTCGTACGTCCATTCGAAACCCCAGGTGGTGAACTGCTTGATCTCATAGTGCTCGGATAGCGGCGCACCATCGACCTGCACGACCAGACCGTCGAACTCCCGCGCCCCGCTGTACGTCTTCATCCACTTGCTCCGCTTCGATCCCACCTGAACGTCTGATATGTCACAACCAGATCAGAGCGCAACCACCAGCCGTGGCAGAAGACGCCCCGCGATCGACCCCGACGGAACCAGGCCCGCAGGCACCGCCCCCATGCGCTCATAGAACGACACGGCGCCGGGATCAGCGTCGATGGTCATGCACCTTCCGCCGGCGTCGCGCGCAATCTTCACGGCCCAGTCGAAAAGTATGCGGCCGCAACCGCGCCCGATCTCGTCGGGCTCGACAAAGAGCTTCACCAAGTCGGCAACCGACCCCTCGATGGCGACCTGACAGATCCCGACGCGCCTCCCCTCACGCTCAGCGACGCAAGCGACTGCCCGCCCGAGGTCCTCCGGAGTAAGGGTCAACTCACGGCGACAGGCTTCCAGGAAGGCCGCGTCATAGCCCCAGACGGCCTTCGAGCGCAGGCAGAGTTCAGTGAGCGCCCCCAGCTCGTCGAGGCGAGGCGGGCGGAGGCTGATCTCATCATGTGCCACGTCGGCCCTCATGGCTTTCCTACGATATGAACGTCAGCGGCATCCCACTTTCGCATCTCTTGTCGCCGTGGCCTGCTCGGCCGTAGCTTCAGCCAGCGCGCGGCATCGCGGGGCACGGCTGGGCGCCATACCATTCCAGGGGAAAGGTCGCTGACATGGCCGAAGCACGGGATGCAGGTGGCGACGCCGCCGCCGTTAGAGCTGCCAGAATGCACGCCCAGGCCCAAAAGGCCGCCGCACCGCGCGAGGTCCGCCTCGTCGCACATTCCAACATCCTCTACTGGTGGGTCGTCTGGCTCTACGGCTACGTTTGCGCGTTCGGGACCTACATAAATCACGTTGCAGTTCCCTTTGCCGGCAAGCAGATCAAGTTCTTTCCCGAGGCCTGGCTCGGCATTTCATACGTCGCCGTCGTTCTGTTCGTGATCGTCTTCACGAACGTGCGCGCCCGCGTGCTGCACACATTCATCATTGCGGCCCTGGTTGCATTGGCGCTGGTCGGCATGGAATGGCAGTGGGGTCTCGGATCGGTCTTCAGTTTCGTACCCGAAATCCGCGTGCATATGAATCTCGCATTCTACATGATGATGTCGACCGGCCTGCTGCTCATCTGGATCGTCGTCGTGTTCTTCATCGACCAGCTCACGTACTGGCGTTTCGCCGGCGGGCAGGTCGTCGAGCGCCACCGGCTCGGCAACGCCACCGGCCATGTCTACGACACGCGCGGGATGCTCATGCGGCGCAACCCGGATGACTTCTTCCGCCACAAGCTCCTGGGATTGGGCTTCCTCGGCATCGGCACGGGCGACGTCGTCTTCAAAGCGGCCATACCCGGTGCCGAGCCGTTCATCATCGAGAACGTCTGGCGCAGCAACGAGCAGCAACGGCGGATCGAGCGCCTACTCACGCAGTCCGGCGGATCGGGAACGGGCTGAGCCGGCAGGCTAAGACGAACGGGCTAATGATCAGTACAGGCGCGTTCGACGCACGAGTTTGCGGCGGATGTGCCTTGTGCCGTGGACATTCCAAAGTGGCGCCACTAAGGAGTAGCAACGGCTCGCGGCACTCTGCTGCAGCAATGGAGGTGAGCCCGGCGTGCGCAATCCGCCGCTTAGTCCGTTTCGACAGCAACTTGCCGCACGATGGGCGGCGATTGCGATGTCGCGACGCCGGCGGAGAACTCTCGTCGCACGACCATCGAACTGCAGCGCGCATCGGCCAAACGGACAGCGCGCCTGATGACGTTTCTCCCCAATCTATTGATCATTCCAGCCGGCATCATGATCGGCGTGCTGGTGGCCATGCCGGTCGGTCCGGTCAATCTGCTGTGCCTTCAGCGCGCGCTGGAACGCGGCTTCTGGGGCGGTGTCGCGGCAGGCCTCGGCGTCGTCATCGGCGACGGGCTGATTGCACTCTTCGCGGCACTCGGCGTCGGTGCCGTCACGGGCGTCATCCGCCACTACCGCATGACCGTACAGACGCTCGGCGGGCTCGCCCTGCTGGTATTCGGCATCCGGCTCTATTTCACGCGGCCGCGGCTTCTCCGGGAGGAGCCTGCGGGAGGCGACCGCCCGTCGCTTGCAGCCTTCGCATGGGACATCCCGCAGACATTCTTTCTCACCATCACCAATCCCGGCGCGGTGCTCGGGCTCTTCGCGATCTTCGGCGGTGTCAGCTCGTTCGTCGAGGTCGAGAGCTATATCGACGCCTTCACCATGGTAGCCGCGATCATGGGCGGCAGTTTGCTCTGGTGGGTGGTGCTGTCCCATACCATCAGCCGCTTCCGCAATCGCATCGACGTCGACATGCTGCGCCTGTTGAATCGTCTCGCGAGCCTCATTCTGCTCGGCTTCGCCGGCCTGCTGCTTGGCGAGGTCACCCTCAAGTTCATTACCGGACGGATCGTCTGACGACTATTGCTGAACCTTGGCGAGTTCGTTGGCGATCTCCGCGCCCTCGGCGAGAAAACGCGAGACCGCCGTTTGTGCCGACGGCGTGCAGGTCTGGTACGTGCGGCTGTAGCTGCGATAGCCGTTATTGAAGCGGCTCGTGAGCTGGGCGCGGCGCAGCGGAGCATTGCCTTCGCCCTCGATGAGTTCCTCCATGCGCTTGCGCCATGTCTGTCCCTCATTGGCGCCGCACAGCTCACGCAGGTAGTGCACGGCACCGAGGATCTCGGCGAGGCGCATGAGCTTCGCATCATAGGGACGCACATCGCCGCTGGCACCCTGGGCCGCGAGCGGCGGCGGCATGAGCACGGCCATCAGCGGCAGGACCGCAAGCATCGTGATGGCAACGCGCGTGCGCATGATGCGTTTCATTCCCCCAAGGCCGTTCCAAGCCGGCCCGCCCGGCAACCCGTTGGGCTCGACCGTGGCAATTGTACGGCTCCGGCGCGATTCGCGCATCCGGCAAGCCGCCTGCAGCGCGGTCGCAGGGGCGCGCATGACACGATCGATCTTTACGAGAAGGCCCTGAGCGGCCCATTGTGCGGCAAACCGAACAAACGAGCCAGCATCAGGCCGGGATCAAGGAGGACGCCATGAGCGCAGACGGAAACACCCAATTTGCCTTCGACGAGTCTCGCTCGGCCGATCTCGTCGTCGCCGCCATGGCGGGCGCCAAGAATGAGCGCCTGCGCCAGGTCATGGAAAGCGTGATCCGCCACCTGCACGAGGTGGTGAAAGAGGTCGAGCCGACCGAAGAAGAGTGGATGACGGCCATCAAGTTTCTCACCGAGACCGGGCACTGGTGCAACGAGTGGCGCCAGGAGTTCATCCTGTTCTCGGATACGTTCGGCGTGTCCATGCTGGTCGATGCGATCAATCATCGCAAACCTTCAGGCGCAACCGAGACGACCGTGCTCGGGCCATTCCACGTCGCCGATGCGCCTATCCGCAAGATGGGCGACACGATCAATCTCGAGGACAAGGGTGAGCCGCTCTTCGTCTCGGGCACTGTCGTAGACGAAAACGGAAAGCCGATCGAGGGCGCCACGCTCGATATCTGGCAAGCGAACAGCGAGGGCTTCTACGACGTTCAGCAGAAGGGCATTCAGCCGGACCATAACCTGCGCGGGCGCTTCATCACGGGCGCGGACGGGCGCTATTGGTTCCGCTCATCGAAGCCGCTTTTCTATCCAATCCCCGACGACGGGCCGGTCGGCGATCTGCTGCGCAGTCTCGGACGCCACTCCTTCCGGCCCGCACATATTCACTTCATCGTATCCGCACCGGGTTATCAGCCGATCGTGACGCATCTTTTCGACAAGGGCGATCCGTACCTCACGTCGGATGTGGTCTTCGGCGTGAAGGACAGCCTCGTCTGCGACTTCAATCAGCACGACGATGCAGGCAAGGCCGCCGAGATCGGCCTCCCGAACCCGTTCTGGATGCTGGAGCACGAATTCAAGCTGGTGCGGGAGAAGTAAGGATTTCTTTTCCCCCACTTTCTTCAATGGGGAGCGATCGATGAGAGGAGAGCATCTTGCTGGCGGAGAATGCGTTCAACAGGGAAGAATTGGCAGATCATCTTGCGGAAGCACGCCGCGCGGGCCGGCAGATCGATCATCTGCCAGCGCGACTGCTCCCTCCGGATGCCGATGAAGCCTATCGCGTCAACGCGCTCGTCGGCGACCGCCTCGGCTGGAAACAACTCGGATGGAAGATTGCTGCAACGACCGAGTCTGTGCGCACCAAGCTCGGCACGGGCGGGCCGATCTACGGCAGGACGTTCACAAAGTTCCGTCACGCATCGCCCGTCCGCCTCAAGCACGCCGAACTTCTCGATCCGCTCGTCGAGTGTGAGTTCTTCATCACCCTGGCGCGTAATCTCGAACCTCGTGAGAGGTCGTGGACAATGCCGGAGGTCGTCGATGCAATTGCGACGGTTCATGCCGGGATAGAAGTTGCCGAGTGCCGGTTTCCGATGCGTGCCCTTCCGCCTCTGCCAGCAATTCTGGCTGATGGCAGCGCTTCGGGGCGCTATGTCTTCGGCAACGCCATCGAGGATTGGCGCGCCGGCCTCGCGTCGCATCGTGTTTCGCTCGAAGTCGACGGCAAGGAGGTACGGAGCGGTACGGGTGCGGACGTAATGGGCGATCCGATAGCGCCGTTACTCTGGCTGGCGGAAGAGCGCCGCCGTTACGGCGACGGCCTGAAGACAGGCGCCACCATCAGCACGGGATCTATGACCGGAATGCTGCCGATCCGCCCCGGCCAGCACGTTCTTGCTCGTTTCGGCGACAGCGCGACCGTCGAAATATCATTCGATCGCTAAGCCGCACACACTGCGCCGTCGCCAGCGCCGGCATGGATAGAGAGATCCTTGATCGTCGCGTTCTTGCCGCTCAGCGCGTTCTCGGGATCCCACGCGACTTTCACCTGCTCGAAGCGGCTGCCGAGCGCATCGTAGATCATGAGCCGGCCGGCGAGCGTCTCGCCAATACCGAGGATTTCCTTGAGCGCCTCGGTCGCGAGCAACGTGCCGACAACACCGGCGACCGCACCGAGAATACCAATCTCAGCGCAGTTTGCGACCGTGCCCGGCGGCGGCGCTTCCGGAAAGATGCAGCGATACGTCGGCCACGGCGTGCCGTCGGGCGTCTTCTCGTGCGGCTTGAATGTGGTGATGTAGCCGTCGAAAGCACCGAGCGCACCGAACACGAGCGTGCGCTTAGCGAGATAGCAGGCATCGGACACGAGATAGCGCGTCGCGAAATTGTCCGAGCCGTCGATGACGAGATCGTACTTGCTGATCAGCTCGATCGCGTTCTCAGCAGTGATGCGTGTGTTGTGCGTGTCGACCGTGACATGCGGATTAATTCTGCCCAGCATGTCCTTCGCACTCTCGACCTTGAGCGCACCGACCTTCTCCGTCTCGTGCACAATCTGGCGCTGAAGATTGCTGAGCGAGACCGTGTCGTGATCGACAATGCCGAGCGTGCCGACGCCGGCCGCTGCCAGGTACATGGAAACAGGCGAGCCAAGACCGCCCGCGCCGATGATCAGGACGCGCGCTGCCTTGAGCTTCTGCTGGCCTTGCCCGCCCACGTCCCTCAAAACGAGGTGGCGCTTGTAGCGGGCGATCTCCTCGGGTGTCAGGGTCATGCCGGATATATAGTCGCTGCGCCCCTGCGTGGCCAGCATGGCCCAACTTCTTGCTTTTTGGCGCCCCCTGCCGGATGCTCGCCCAGGGAAACGCCTACAAGAATGGAGCCCGAACGTGGCCACAGCAGGAGGGACGCCGGCCGCCGCCGGCGACAATCTCAAGCGCCTGACTGACCTCTACCGCATGATGGTGCGCATCCGAACCTTCGAGGAAACGGCACTCGAAGCGTACAAGGCGGGCGAAATTCCCGGTCCCCTGCACGTTTCATTCGGTCAGGAGGCCATTCCATCCGGCGTCTGCGCGAGCCTGCGCACCGATGACCGGCTGACCTCGAACCATCGCGGTCACGGCCATGCGCTCGCTAAGGGCGCAGATGCGGCCACGATGTATCTCGAGTTGTACGGGCGCGAGGGCGGATATTGCCGCGGCAAGGGCGGCTCGATGCACATTGCCGATTTCTCGGTGGGCATGCTCGGCGCGAACGGTGTCGTTGCCGGCGGCCTGCCGATCGCGGTCGGCGCGGCACAGGGCCTGAAGCTGCTCAAGTCCGATGCGATTGTCGTCTGCATGTTCGGCGATGGCGCAACGAACCGCGGTCCTTATCTGGAAGCGCTGAACTGGGCGGCGATCTACACGCTGCCCGTTCTCTTCGTGTGCGAGGACAACGGCGTCGCCGCTCATACTGAAACGCGCACCGTCACCGCGGGCGAAGGCCCGGCAGTCCGCGCCAACGCGATCGGCGTGCCGGCGGTCACCATCGACGGCAACGACGCACTCGCAGTCGAGGAGACAGCCGCGCGCCTAGTTGCCGAAATTCGCGCCGGGCGCGGGCCGCGCATGATCCACGCCAAGACCTATCGCTGGAGCGGCCACACCGCCACCGATGCCGCAGCGTGGCGCGATCCCAAACAGGTGGAAGCCGCCAAAACGCGCTGCCCCATTGCACGATTGAAGTCCGTGCTGATCGAGCGCGGCGTTGCGTCCGCAGCACTCGATGACATCATCGCTGCCGCACGCGAAGAAATGCAAGCCGGACGCGCGAGCGCACACGCGGCGCCATGGCCCGGCATGGCATCGGCCTTCGAGGACGTGCAGGACGCGGGGGCCGTCCATGCTTGAAACAACACTCGTCGAAGCGGGCCGCCTCGCGGTGCTTCAGGAAATGCGCCGCGACCCGACCGTGTGGGTGCTCGGCGAGGATGTCGGGCGTGGCGGCCTATGGGGCCAGTATCGCGGGCTGCTCGAAGAGTTCGGGCCGGAGCGCATTGTCTCCACGCCGATCGCGGAGTCGACGATCATGGGCGCGGGTCTCGGCGCCGCGCTCGTCGGCACCCGGCCGATCATCGAAATGCGCATGTTCGATTTCGTCATGTGCGCCATGGACGAACTGGTCAATCAGATTGCCAAGGTGCGCTACATGTTCGGCGGACAGGCCAAGCCTGCTGTTGTCGTACGTATGCCGCACGGCATGTGGCGCAACTCGGCGGCTCAGCACAGCCAGATGCTGGAAGCGTGGTTCGCGCATCTGCCGGGTGTCGTCGTCGTCGCGCCGTCGAATGCGGAGGACGAAGCGGGACTTCTTGTTTCCGCGATCCGCTCGGACGATCCGGTGCTTTTCTTCGACCCCAAGGATCTGTGGCTCGCGCCAGGCAACATCACGAACGGCGAGATCGCGCCCATTCCCTTCGGCAAGGCGCGTCACGCGCGCCAGGGGGATGCGCTGACGATCGTCACGTGGTCGGCCGTCGTGCCGAATGTGCTCGCCGCCGCCGATCAGCTCGCGGGCGAGGGCATCAAGGTGGACGTGCTCGATCTCCGCACGATCTGGCCCTGGGATCAGAAGGCTGTCGCCGCGTCGCTCGCGCGCACGAAACGACTGCTCGTCGTGCACGAAGCCGTCGAGGTCGGCGGCTTCGGCGCGGAAGTCATCGCCGCGATGATCGATCGGCTCGGTCCGGCAGCAATCAAGGTTGCGAAGCGCCTCGGCGCGCCGCGTATTCCTGTGCCGTTCGCACCACCGCTCGAAAACGAAGTGCGCATCTCACCAGCGAAAATCGTCGCCGCTGCGAAGGCCGCCATGGCATGAGCATCTACCAGCATCATGTGCTCGCGATCCCCCCAAAGCAGCACGCAGCGATCGCGGATCGCATCGCACACGCGGACATCCCCGCCCATAGAGGCCGCTTGTTCGGCATCTGGAAGCCACTGCTGGGCCTCAGCCTCAATCATCTTATCGTACTCACCGAATGGCCGGACGCGGATACGGCCATCGCTCATGGCGCGGACGTCCTTCGCGGCATGGAAGGCGCAACAGTCGAGCTCTGCGACCTCTGGCAGCCGACGCTCAGACCCGCGCCGGGCTCGCGGCTTCCCGAGCTTTCCGGTGGCTACTACTCGCATCGCCACTACGACATTGCGGCCGACACACTGCAGACCTTCCTGGATCATTCCGCGAGCGCATGGGGCAGCTTCGAAGGCACGCACGCCTCGCAGGTTATCGGCCTCTGGCGATCGACACATGTTCCGGCCCCCGGCATCATCCGGATGCGCCTTATGGCTTGGTATCAGGACATGGCCACCTGGGAGCACTCGCGCTACTGGAAAGGCACATCAGGCGCCGAGACGGCGAACGTGCAGCTCGGTGCGCGCTATGCCATGACACTCGACAGTGCCGTATCCATCGTCGAGCTCGTCCATCGCGGCTGAGCACAAAACGCCTGCCAACATCTCAACAAGAGGAACTGCTCCATGCCCCGCGCCGCGCGTACTGCACTCATCACTGGTTCCAACAAGAATATCGGCCGCGCGTGTGCGCTGGCGCTCGCCAAAGGCGGGTTCAACATCGTCGTAAACGGTGCCCACGATCGCGCCGCAGCAGACTCCGTCGCGCGCGAGGTCCAAGCACTCGGCACCGAAGCGCTCGTCGCCATGGGCGACGTCGGCAAGCGCGAGGACTGTGCCCGCATTGCCAAGGAGGCTCTTGGCCGCTTCGGCACGATCGATGTGCTACTGAACAACGCCGCCATGCGCCCCGATGGTAAATTTCTCGAGATGAGCGAAGCCGATTTCGATCGCGTCGTCGATACGGACTACAAGGCCGCGTACTGGCTCGCCCGCGCGACGCTGCCGGGAATGCTCGACAAGGGCTGGGGCCGTATCATCAACTTCGCAGGCATGAACGCCATCCATGGTTACAACGGCCGCGCCGCCGTTTCGGTCGCCAAGCACGCATCCTGGGGCTTGACGAAAGCGCTCGCCAAGGAGTTTGGGCCCAAGGGCATTACGACGAACATCATCTCGCCAGGCCCCATCATGGGCGAGGCCCAGGACCCGCACATGGCCGCCCACATCAAGCCGATGGCGGCGCGCGTGCCGGTCGGGCGCCTCGGAACGCCTGACGAGGTCGCGGCGATGGCGGCCCTGCTCGCATCGGACGCCGGCGCCTACATCAATGGCCAGCTTCTGCAAGTTAACGGCGGCGCCGAGACCTGAGGCCCGACACCTCAGATCGGGGCGGCTTACCCCCTGGCCGAACCTGTGCTAGAGGGGCGCAAACCTCAACGCTCACTCGTGAGAGCGCTTGCCCCATGACCACTTCTGACCGCAAGGTCGTCACGCGCTTTGCGCCATCGCCGACGGGAATGCTGCACATCGGCGGCGCTCGTACGGCCCTGTTCAATTGGCTCTACGCCAAGCATACCGGCGGCACATTCCTGCTGCGCATCGAGGACACCGACCGCGAGCGTTCCAAGCCCGAGCACGTCGATGCCATCACGAACGGCCTCAAGTGGCTGGAGCTCGACTGGGACGGTGAACCGCTCTTCCAGTTCGCGCGTGTCGATCGCCATCGCGAGGTCGCGCTCGGGCTGCTCGCCGCGGGTGGTGCCTATAACTGCTACCTGACGGCCGAAGAACTGACCGCCATGCGCGAGAAGGCCAAGGCCGAGGGCCGCCCGCAGGTCATCGAGAGTCCGTGGCGTGACCGCGATCCCAAGGAAGCACCGGCGGGCGTGAAACCTTCGGTGCGCCTCAGGACGCGCCGCGATGGCGAGACCGTCGTCGATGACAAGGTGCAGGGCCGCGTCGTGATCCCCAACAAGGATCTCGACGACATGATCATCCTGCGCTCGGACGGCACGCCGACGTACAATTTTGCAGTCGTTGTCGACGATCACGACATGGGCATCACGCACGTCATTCGCGGCGTCGATCATCTGACGAATGCCGCGCGGCAGACGCAGGTCTATCTTGCCTGCGGATGGGATGTTCCCGTGTTCGCGCACGTCCCGCTGATCCACGGGCCCGATGGCGCCAAGCTCTCCAAGCGGCACGGCGCCGAAGCGACCGATGCCTACCGCGCCATGGGCTACCTACCGGAGGCCATGCGCAATTACCTCGTGCGCCTCGGCTGGAGCCACGGCGACGACGAGATCATCTCGACCGAGCAGCTCATCGAGTGGTTCGATCTGGACGCCGTCGGACGATCGCCGGCGCGCTTCGATTTCGCCAAGCTCGCCGACCTCAATGGCCACTACATCCGCAAGGCGAGCGACGACGAGTTGGTCCGGCGCCTCAAGGAGCTGCTGGCGGTCGTCGACGGGGGAGCTGAGAAGCTTTCCAAGCTGGATAGGGATGGTGGCTGGGATCGCCTGCGCATTGCCCTCCCCGGCCTCAAGGAGCGCGCCAAGACGCTGCTGGAGCTTGTGGACGGGGCTGCCTTCCTGTTTGCCGAGCGCCCTCTGAGCCTGGACGAGAAGGCCGCCAAGCTCGTGGACGCCGATGCCAAGGCCACCCTCGGCGCCCTCATACCCTGCCTGGAAGCCACCACGGAATGGACGGCCGCCGCACTGGAGGCCGAGGTCCGCTCATACGCGGAGACCAACGGTGCCAAGCTCGGGAAAATCGCGCAACCCTTGCGTGCAGCGCTCACGGGACGGAGCATTTCGCCGCCCGTTTTCGACGTCATGCACGCCCTGGGCCGGGACGAATCCCTGGCTCGCCTGAAGGACTTGGTGCGTTGAGGCCTTCTCATTCTTTAGGCGCATCCCACCGTTGCCGCTTGCAGATATATCGTATACTAGCGGCGTGATATGGTGCATCGCGGTAATGGCGCCGCAATGCGGTAAAATGCAGTAGAAACTGGTCGATCGAAGGGGCTCCCCATGAATGCACACGACGGCTCTAAAGGACCCGATGGCGACCGGACGACATCGCTGCTGATCAAGAACAAAAAGGTCGAGATGCCGGTGCGGTCGGGCTCGATTGGTCCGGACGTGATCGACGTGGGCCGCCTCTATCGCGAATCGGGCTGCTTCACATACGATCCTGGCTTCACCTCGACCGCCAACTGCTCCTCGAAGATCACCTATATCGACGGCGAGGAAGGCGTACTGCTTTATCGCGGCTATCCGATTGAACAGCTCGCGACCTCCTCGAATTTCCTCGAGGTCTGCTATCTGCTTCTCCACGGTGAGCTGCCGTCCGCCGATCAGCTCAAGGAATTCGACGGCAACATTACGCGCCACACGATGGTGCACGAGCAAATGACGCGCTTCTACACGGGCTTCCGCCGTGACGCGCATCCGATGGCTATAATGTGCGGCGTAGTTGGCGCGCTCTCCGCCTTCTATCATGACAGCACGGATATCCACGATCCCAAGCACCGCATCATCGCGAGCCACCGCATGATCGCGAAGATGCCGACGATCGCGTCGATGGCCTTCAAATATTCGATCGGCCAGCCCTTCATCTATCCGCGCAACGAGCTCGATTTCGCGTCGAACTTCCTGCAGATGTGCTTCGCCGTTCCGTGCGAGCCCTATGTCGTCGATCCGGTCGTCGCGAAGGCGCTCGATCGCATCATGATCCTGCACGCCGATCACGAGCAGAATGCTTCGACGTCGACGGTGCGTCTCGCAGGCTCGTCGGGCGCCAATCCCTTCGCCTGCATCGCGGCTGGCATTGCCTGCCTCTGGGGGCCTGCGCACGGCGGCGCGAACGAGGCGGCGCTCAAGATGCTCGAGGAGATCGGGCACGTCAAAAATATCCCCGACTTCATCAAGCGCGTGAAGGACAAGAACGAAGGCGTTCGCCTCATGGGCTTCGGCCATCGCGTGTACAAGAACTACGACCCGCGCGCGAAGGTCATGCAGGAGACCTGCCACGAAGTGCTCGCCAAGCTCGGCATCAAGGACGATCTCCTCGATGTGGCCATGGAGCTCGAGCGCATCGCGCTCCACGACGACTACTTCATCGAGAAGAAGCTGTATCCGAACGTCGACTTCTATTCGGGCATCGTGCTGCGCGCGATCGGCTTCCCGGTTTCGATGTTCACGCCGCTCTTCGCCGTCTCGCGCACCGTCGGCTGGATCGCGCAGTGGAAGGAAATGATCGAGGATCCGGAGCAGAAGATCGGCCGTCCGCGTCAGCTCTATGTCGGCCCGACGCAGCGCGACTACGTCGCCGTCGACAAGCGCTGAGAGACACGGATCACTGCCGGGCAATCAAAGCCATCGATCGCAAGGTCGATGGCTTTCTGATTCAGTCGCGGACGTGAGCGAGCACGCGCATCGCCGCTGCAATGGCGGGCGGCGTTCCGGTCGACATGGCCGGAACAACGCGCGCGAGCGCTGCGAGCTGCGCCGAACGCTCCGGCGTGTCGCTGAGCAAGGCCGCCAACGTCGGCGCCAACTGATCCGGGACACACGCCTCCTGCATGAGCTCGGGGAACGCGCGCTCGCCGAGCACGAGATTGGCGAGCGCGAAGTGCGGCGGCTTGACGAGCCTGCGGAACAATAGCGCCAAGCGATCGACGCGATAGGCGACGACCATCGGACAACCAGCCAGCGCGAGTTCGAGCGTCACCGTGCCGGACGCAGCGAGCGCTGCATGCGCGAGTTTGAAGGCGCGGAACTTATCCGCCTCGTCCTCGATGACGTGCGTCGGGAAGGGCCACTGCTTCACCCGCTGCGTCACGAGATCGCGCACATTCTCGACCGTCGGAACGATCACGTCGAGGCGGTGGCCGGTCGCGCGCAAAACGCGCAGCGTGTCGGTGAATGGGGCCCAGAGGCGCGTGATCTCACTGCGGCGGCTGCCGGGCAGCACTAGCAGCACCGGCCTCGTATCGCTGAGACCGAGGCGCTCCTTCAGTCCTTGCGGGTCGAGCGCATCGATCCAGTGGCGGCGCTCGATCAGCGGATGCCCCACATACGTGCAGGGCGGTCCTCCGAGACGCGCGTGTACGTCCGGCTCGAAAGGCAACAGCGCCAGAACCTCGTCCACATACGCGCGCATCTTCGGGGCGCGCCAGGAGCGCCACGCCCACACACTGGGCGAGACGTAGTCGACGATCGGCAAATCGGGACGCGCCTTGCGAATGCGGCGCGCGACGCGGTGCGTGAACTCCGGCGCGTCGATGATGACGACGACATCGGGTGAGGCTGCAATGGCGGCATCCGCCGTCTCGCGAATACGGCGCAGGAGTCGCGGCAGATGTTCGATGATAGCTGCCGGCCCCATGATAGCGATGTCGCTCATGGGAAAGAGTGACGTGAGGCCATTGGCCTCCATCTTCGGCCCACCGATGCCGCTGAAGGAAACACCCGACCTGAGTGCCGTCAGCGCCATCATGAGGCGCGCACCGAGCGCATCACCGGAGTGCTCGCCGGCGACGAGAAAAATACGGAGCGGACGAGCGGGCGCTTGGTTCACGCGGCGCCTCCGCTGTTCGTTCCATCGGGCGCGATTACGAACAAGCGACGGCGATCAGCGGCGTGCACGAGAAGCCGGGCCAGCGGCGACGTCGCATCTACGCGGTCGGAAATCGCTATGCCTGCAAGGGCCGCGCGTCCAACGAGTGCCAGCACGGCATCGATGCTCTCGGCGTCCGTGCCGATATCCTCGACGGCGGCGACAACGAGCACGCCCATGCGTCGCTTGAATGTCCTGAGCCCCCAATGGCTCGGCCGCCGCCCGCTCAACATGCGTTGAATCCCGAGCGCGCTGTCGACACGCTGTACGTGCTCGCCGAGCACGACGACGGCGCGACCGGCTTCGTGCGCAGCAAGCACGGCGAGCGCCTGCGCACCGAGTATAGCGTCGCGACGCTCGGATGTTCCGGCGCGCCTGCCGCCAATCTGGCGGAATGCAGCCGGCGCCGGCAACGCCGCTGCCGGAAGCGTGCCATCACCGTGCGTGCTGTCGATGCCGACAATGAAGAGACCAAGCTCATCGGCAAGTGCGATCGTACGCGCGCGCTCGATGACCAGCGCGCGACCAGCAGCAATGACGATGCCTGAGAGGCCACACGCATGTGACCGCTCCACTGTCCGCGGGCCGATCGCGGGCAGGTCGACGCGCAGCTCCTGGCCGGGTTTCGGCATTTTTACGAGGACGGCGCCGGAGGTTTGCAGCGAACTCCCGCTACCATCAGCTTCTCTCGCGAGGCGCACCTGCTCCAGCATCTCGTCCGTTCCACGGACACCTTCGACGGCGAGGATGCGTTTCTCGGACGCGACCGCACCCTGCCCTACATCGAAAGTGCCGAGTGCCTTCAGAAGCCCCGCCGCGCGCGACATCGCTTTGACATGCGCGGAACTGGGCTCGATGCGGCCGAGCGGCCCAGCCGGCGCCAACAGATGCGGCGCGATGCTGTCCACGCCGACGACAACGAAGCCTTCGCGCTCGAAGAAGCGTACGACCCGGCGCAGCACGCTGTCATCGCCGCCGCGCGTCAGGCTCAGCGCGGTTCGGATCGCGCGGAAGAATCCATGATCGACGCGTATCTTGAGAAGATTCGGACGGCGCAGCGCACCGGCAATGACGAGTTCCCGACAACCCGCCTGCCTCAGGCTCGCGAGCAGTCCGCCCACCTGACCGATGTTGACGATCTTGTGCGAGTAGGCCGCGATCTCAGGCTCCGCGAAGCCCTCGATGCCGACAATGTGCACGGCGCGGCCCGAACCGCGCGCGGCCTCCGCGATTTCGACAGGTAGGCTGCCGGCACACGCCAGAATGCCCAAGGGACCCTGCTTCATGGCGGTCCCCCGCGCGCTCACTGCTCGGAGACGTCACGCGGCGTGCAGAGCGATTTTTTCCGGTCCGCGCGGATATAGGCGACGATCTCCTTGACGATCGGGTTGTCCTCGAACGAGGACGCCACATCGTCGACGCGCTCCTTGAGCGTACCTTCATCGGCAAAGAGCAAGCGATACGCACGCCTCAGCGCATGGATCTGCTCACGCGAGAAGCCGCGCCGCTGCAGGCCGACGATGTTGAGGCCGCTCAGCCGCGCGCGATTGCCGACCGCCATGCCATACGGAATGAGATCGTTCTCGAGACCGGACATGCCACCGACAAAGGCGTGCGCGCCGACGTGCGTGTACTGGATGACCGCGGCACCACCGCCGAGGATGACATAGTCGTCGACGCGGCAATGGCCAGCGAGCATCACGTTGTTGGAGAAGATGACGCTATTGCCGACGTGGCTGTCGTGTCCGACGTGCGAATTGGCGAGAAAGGCGCACTTGTTGCCGACGGTCGTCGCCAAGCCGCCGCCGCTGGTGCCGGGGTTCATGGTCACGCCTTCGCGGATCAAGCAGTCCGTGCCGATAGACAGCGTCGATGGCTCGCCGGCGTACTTGAGATCCTGCGGCTGATGGCCCAGCGAGGCGAAGGGAAAAATGCGCGTGCGTGCGCCAATCGTCGTGCGACCCGCCACTGCCACGTGGCTCAGCAGCTCGCAGTTCTCGCCGAGGCTGACATGGCCTCCGATCGAACAGTGCGGTCCGATGCGGACGCCCGCGCCCAAGCGCGCGCCGGCTTCGATGATCGAAAACGGACCGATCTGGACGCCCGGCGCCAGCTCAGCTTCGTTCGAGACGATGGCAGTCGGGTGAATTCCCGCGTCAGGCATTCTTTTGAGCCGCGAAGGCGCGTGCTTCGGCCGAGTCCGCGATCATTGCGCTGACTTCCGCCTCCGCCACGACATTACCATTGACCCGCGCCTCACCGTAGAACCGCCATACGCGGCCCCGGCCGCGGAGCTTGCGGACATGATATTCGAGTTGATCGCCAGGCACCACCGGCCGACGGAACTTCGCCTTGTCGATCCCCATGAAATAGACGACCTGGGGATTGTAGTCCTCGCCGAGGCTCGCGACGCAGAGCGCGCCCGCCGTCTGTGCAAGACCCTCGATGATGAGCACGCCCGGCATGACGGGGAACTGCGGGAAGTGTCCCTGGAAGAACGGCTCGTTGATCGTGACGTTCTTGATGCCGACGCAGCTCTGGTCACCGTCCATGTCCTGCAGCCGATCCAGCATCAGGAAGGGATAGCGATGCGGCAGCAGCTTCATCACGCGGGTGATATCGGCGGAGCCCAGCTTCTTCCCGGTATTGATCGTCTCTTGCATGGCCACTCACCCACATTCTCAAAATTGGTTCGGCTACGCGCGGCGCTGCATCAGGCCTCGTCGCCGCCATTCGCTTCCGTATCCGCCGCCCGCCCCTTGGCGAGCCGGCGCAACGCCATCCTTTCGCGCGTCCATTCGCGGATCGGTACAGCTGGCGTGCCGACCATGCGCGACCGTGGCGGCACATTCTCGGTAATATGCGAGGCACCTGCGATCTGCGTACCGGCACCGACCTTCAGATGGCCAGCGACGCCAGACTGCCCACCCATGACCACGAAGTCCTCGAGCGTGCAGGACCCCGCGAGGCCGGTCTGGGCGACGATCACGCACCGCCGTCCGATGACGACGTTGTGCCCGATCTGAACCAGATTATCAATTTTCGTGCCTTCTCCGATGACGGTATCCTTAAGAGCGCCCCTGTCGACACAGGAATTGGCACCGATTTCAACGTCATCCTGGATGATCACGCGGCCGATCTGGGGGACTTTCAGGTGCCCCCCTGCGCCCATGGCGAAACCGAACCCATCCTGGCCGACCCGGACGCCGGCATGGAGGATGACCCGGTCGCCGACCAGCGCGTGCGTCAGCGTCACCCCGGGCCCAATAAAGCAATCCCGCCCGACAGTTACGCGATACCCGACCAGCGCCCCCGCAGCTACGGTGGTGCCTTTGCCGATCCAGGCCTCGGGACCGACCACGGCACCGGGCTCGATCGTCGCGCCGGGTTCGATGCGGGCGGTCGGATGCACCGGCGTCGCACCGGCCTCACGCGCATCAAAGCCCGCTGTCTTGGGCTTCAACGAGGTCGGGTAGAAGGCCTGCAGGGCTAGTGCGAAACCACGATAGGGCGCCGCCATGAGCAGAGCGACCACGCCAGCCGGCAGGCGGTCGGCGAAGGTTGGTGCGATAATGCAGGCCGCCGCACGGGTCGCGGCAAGCTGCTCAAGATACTTGCGATTATCGACGAACGTGAGATGGGCTGGCCCGGCCTCGCCGAGCGGTCTCAGGTCGCTGAGGGCCCGTGCGCCGTCATCGCCGGGACGCAGCGTTGCGCCGATACGCTCAGCGAGCTCTGCCGTGGTGAATGGCCCGGCTCGCTCGAAAAAACCTGGATGCTCCATACTGCGGGGGCACCTTCCTGGGTGACTGGCTCTGCGTGACGTTCGCTTGAGCGACTTGAGTTACATGCCGCAGCGGCCCGATCGCTGGCCCCGATATAGCAAACGCGCGCCACGAAGGCACGCGTTGCTGAAAGTTCGAGTTATGCGCGGGGCGCTTGGATCAGAAGCGCGTGCTGGCACCGAAGCGGAAGACCTGCTCCTTGTCGTACTCTTCCTTGATCAGTGCCCAGCCGAAGTCGCCGCGCAGCGGACCGAGTGGCGAGTTCCAGAGGAGACCGAAGCCTGCCGAGACGCGGAGGCCACCGCCGTCTTCGATCCGGGTTACGTCCCCGGTGTCGGGATCGACAGTGCCGTTGAGCCTCTTTACGCTGTTCGAAACACCGAACAATGAGCCTGCATCCACGAAGACTGCACCAGAGATGCCGAGTTCGTCCGGCACCAGCGGGATCGGGAAGCGGACCTCGGCCGTACCGACGTAGTAGGTGTGGCCACCGAGACTGTCGTCGGTCGTCAAGTCGCGGGCACCAATACCGATCCGGTCGAAGCCGCGAATGGTCTCGCCACCCTTATAGAACTGGTCAAGCAAGCGAACTTCGTCGCCACCCCAACCCATGATGTGGCCGCCTGCCAAGCGCGCAACGAACGTGATGCGCTCGGTGATCGGGTAATAATACCGCGCCTCACCCTGGAAGCGAGCATACTGCACGTCACCACCGACACCCGCGAAGTCAACGCCCGCGTTCAGGTAATAGCCCGAAGTGGGTGTTTTGGTGTGGTTGCGGCGATCGTATGTCAGCGATGTGCCAACAGACGATGTCCAGTAGTCGAAGTTCCTAGGCCTACCAGTAGCAGGATCCAGTCCACCGGCTGCGTCGATAATCGCGCGAGAAGCGTCTGGATCGATATCACTCATCTCATCGTAAGTGAGCGTGTAGTTCGTGTTCAGCCACAGGTACTCGCTGAGCGGTGCACCCAGACGAACTGTACCGCCGGCCCGCGTGTGCTCGAAGGGCTGGAAGTCGTACTTCTGCGTGACCCTGTAGAAGAGATCGAAGCCGGCCGCCAGGTTGCGGTCCATGAAGCGCGGCTCGGTAAAGCTGAGGTCGACCTGCAGGCGCTCGAGCGAGCCACCGAGCTTCAAGCGCAGGAACTGGCCCTTGCCCATGAAGTTGCGCTCGGTGAACCCGATGTCGCCGATGATACCTTCCTGCGTAGAATAGCCGGCACCGAACGAAATCTCACCCGTCGGCTGCTCAACCACCGTCACATCGAGAACGACCCGATCCTCTGCAGAGCCCGGACGCCGCTTGATGTCGACACCCTTGAACAAGCCGAGGTTCTGGAGGCGCTTCTTCGCCGAGTCCACCAGAAGCGGATTGTAGGCATCGCCTTCCGCAAGCCGGAACTCGCGGCGGATCACATAGTCGCGCGTGCGCAGGTTGCCGATGACGTTGATACGCTCGACATAGATGCGCGGGCCTTCGTCGATCACGTAGGTCAGCGCGATCACACGACCGATCGAGTCGCGGTCGGCACGCGGACGGACGCGGGCGAACGTGTGACCACGCTCGGTCAGCGTGAGCGTCAGCTGCTCGACGGACTTGTCGATCTCGGCCGCATTGAAGGTGCCGCCGGTGCGCGTGATGATGTAGCTCGACAGGCCGGACGTATCGACGCCCGGAATCTTGCTCTCGATGCGCACATCGCCGAACACATAGGGCTCGCCCTCCTCCAGCACGAAGGTGATGAAGAAGCCGGAGCCGTCGCGATCGAGGTGCACGTCGGCAGCGACCACGCGGATGTCGGCGAAGCCGTTCTTGAGATAGTACTGGCGGAGAAGCTCGCGATCGAGATTCAGGCGGTCAGGGTCGTAGAACGCCGTGCCTTTGAGGAAGTCGAACCAGCTCTCCTGCGTCGTCGTAACGATGTCGCGGAGCTGCGAGTCCTGGAAATGGCGATTGCCGACGAACTGGATGCTCTTGACCTTCGTCGCACCGCCCTCGTTGATCTCGAAGACGAGGTTCACGCGACCATGATCGAGCTCGATGATCTTCGGCTCGACGGTCGCGGAGAAGCGGCCCTGGCGGCGATAGACATCGAGAATGCGCTGGACGTCCGCCTGCGCCTTGGCGCGCGTAAAGACGGAGCGCGGCTTGAGCTGCACCTCCGTCTCGAGGGTCGCGCGCTCGACCTGCTTGTTGCCTTCGAAGGCGACCTGATTGATGACCGGGTTCTCGGCCACGTTCACGACAACTGTTCCACCGTTCCGCTCGATCCGCACGTCGGAGAAGAGCCCGGTGGCGAAGAGTGCCGTGATGGATTGATTGACGCGCGCCTCACTGTAGGCGTCGCCGACCGTGAAGCGCAGATAAGACCGCACGGTCTCGGGTTCCACGCGCCGATTACCGACGACCTGGATTTCTCTGACGCGGAGATCCTGCGCCTGAGCTTCGACGGCGAATAGCCCGAAGCCCCCCGCTACGGTGATTGTCAGGGGGGCCATCAGCGCCAACGCCAGCGCGACCGAAGATCCCCCAATCCCCAACTTCCGAAACATCGGCATCCTTGTCGTCTGCCTTTTCTTGCCGTTCCCCCAAAAGCAGCGCAGCGCCCGGCTTAAGTTCTGCGCCTGTTCGAGTTGTGGCCTCCCTTTTCAGGTATCCACGTTGGCCGGTCCCCACCGGCACCCTCGGCGCCCATGGTTGCTAGACCCACGAAACGCCGACACCCGACTGAACTTAATTAACGATTCACCCCCCCTGATGGAAGTGGCAAGAATACCGCACGAGCCCGAATTCACCCCAACCCAATCCATCTCAGGACGATCCCACGATCATTGAAGGTGGCGAAAATCATCAGCATAAGCACCAAGCTCAATCCGATCCTGAATCCAATCTCCTGCGTCCGCTCGCTGAGCGGCTTACGGCGAATCGCTTCCATCAAGTAGAACATGAGATGGCCGCCATCGAGAAGGGGGATCGGGAACAGGTTGAGCAGACCGATGCTGACCGAGAGAATAGCGGTCAGATTGAGCAGGGGAATGAACCCGCTGCTGGCCACCTGTCCGGACACTTCCGCAATCCGGATCGGCCCTCCGAGCTGATCGGCCGCCTCGCGCCCGAGAACGACGTCCTTGAGATAGCCAAGCGTGCGGCTGATCACGAAGTAGGTCTCGCTCACGCCGAGCCCGATCGCCTCGAACACGCCGTGGCGCCGGTACTCCATGTCCTGAGCCTGCATGTTCCGGCGGATGCCGATCACGCCGACGCGGATCTTGTTGCCGAAGCGGTCCTCGTGCTCGCGCCTGTCGGGTGTCGCGGTCAGGCTCACACGGAGCCCGCCACGCTCGACCTCGAACTTCAGCGCCTGATCGCCGCTTGTGGACACGATCCGCTGCATTTCCTGGAAGCTGTTGATGGACCGCCCGTCGATGCCGACGATGACGTCCCCGGCCTGGAAACCGGCCCGCGCCGCCGGGCCGTCGGCGATCACCTCATCGATCTTCGCCGCCGTGATCTGCGTCCCGATCGTGGCAAAGATTCCTGCGAAAATGGCGATTGCGAGCAAGAAGTTAGCGATCGGACCGGCGGCTACGATCGCAGCGCGCTGGCCGAGCGACTTGGATTGGAACGCTCCCTGGCGCTCCTCCTGGCTCATACGGCTCAGAGCGTCGCGCGATGGCACACTTGCCCCATTCTCGTCGTCGACGAACTTCACGTAGCCGCCGAGGGGGATCCAGGCGAGCCGCCACCGCGTGCCATGCCGATCATTGAAGCCCCAGATCTCGCGACCGAAACCGATTGAAAATGCTTGCACTTTCACGCCGCACCAGCGCGCCACCAGGAAGTGCCCCAGTTCGTGGACGAACACCACGACCGTCAGCACAAAGAGAAACGGCAGCAGGACGGACAGAAAACTCCAGATCATGTCCAAGGTAGGACTCCTGATATTCTTTTTAGGATCAAGCCTTTGCAGGCCGGAGCAAGACGACGGGCGAGGGTGACGCCACCCGCCCGGTTAACCAGAGGCTAACTATACTGCCGGAGCAAGCCGCGTGCCAGCGCGCGACCTTCCTCGTCCGCCGCTATGACGTCATCGAGGCAAGATGGCTCGCGCACCTGCCCCTGCCGCGCGGCGGTCTCGAGGGCATCGCCCGCCAGCGCCGCGATCGCCGGGAAGGGAATTTGCCGGGCCAGGAAGGCCTCGACCGCAACCTCGTTGGCCGCATTCAGCACCGCACCGGCCGTTCCGCCGAGCTCGAACGTACGCCGAGCGAGACCAAGGGCGGGAAAACGTTTTTCATCGGGTGCCTCGAAGGTCAGGGAGCCGAGGCGCACAAGGTCGAGCCGGGCTGCGGGCGCCGCCATCCGTGCGGGCCATGCCAAGCTGGAGGCGATCGGCGTGCGCATGTCCGGGGTGCCCATCTGCGCGATCACCGAACCGTCCGCGAACTCGACAAAGCCATGCACGATCTGTTGCGGATGCACGACGACGGCGAGCTGATCGGCCGTCACCGGGAAGAGGTGATAGGCCTCGATCAGCTCCAGGCACTTGTTCATGAGCGTCGCGGAATCGACCGTAATCTTGCGCCCCATGGAGAAGTTCGGATGGCGGGCGGCCTGCTCTGGAGTTGCAGCAGCCATCTCGGCCGCGCTCCACGTGCGGAACGGCCCGCCCGAACCCGTGAGGACAATGCGCTCGATGAACTTCGGGTCAGTGTCGGCGATCGACTGGTGCACGGCCGAGTGTTCCGAGTCGACGGGCAGCAGTTCGGCGCCGGCGTCCTCGATCGCCGACATGAAGACGGTGCCCGCGGAAACAAGACATTCCTTGTTGGCGAGCGCTACACGGCGCGCTGCACGGGCCGCGGCGAATGTCGGCCTCAATCCCGCTGCGCCGACGATCGCCGCCATCACGCAATCCACTGGACGCGACGCCGCCTCGATCAGCGCCGCCGGGCCGGCCGCGGCCTCGATGCCACTGCCCGCGAGCCGCGCCTTGAGCTCCTCGTAGCCCTGTGTACTGCCGATGACCGCTATACGTGCGCGATGCTTGAGTGCGAGTTCGGCGAGCGCCGCGACGTTCGTCTGCGCCGTGAGCGCGTCGATCTCGAAGGCGTCGCCGTGGCGCGCAACGAGGTCCAGCGTGCTCGTGCCGACCGAACCCGTGGCACCGAGAACGCTGATGCGGCGCACCGGCCCGTCCGGCTCGCGCGCCGGGGCCGCCGCTTCGGTTTCGATGTCCGCAAACTTCTGCATGGTGCTCAATTCAATCCGAGCAGAGCGCGGGCCGGCGCCTGGATATTGACCGTCACGGCAAAAATGGCCGCAGCAACGACCGCGGCATTGAGACCGTCGACCCTGTCCATGAACCCGCCATGGCCGGGGATCAGCGCACTCGCGTCCTTGACACCATATTCGCGCTTCAAGGCGGATTCCATCAAGTCGCCCGCCTGCGACACAGCGCCGAGCACTGCGCCGACGATCATCATATGCGCCACGGACAGCTCCGGGCGCACCAGGGCGAAAATCAAGCCGACGAGGCTTCCCGCGGCGATCCCGCCCGCGAGACCGCTCCAGGTCTTGTTCGGCGATACGCGCGGTATGAGCTTCGGCCCGCCGATCAGGCGGCCGGCGAAGTAGGCCCCGGTATCCGTGGCCCAGACCGCGAGGAGGAGGAACAGCACAGCCAGGAAGCCGGCCGTGGCGTCGTACCGAAACCATACGAGGGAAATCGCCGGGAGCCCCGCATAGAGCGCGCCGAACGCGGCCATGTGCCCGCGCTCACCGAATGCCAGAAGTGCCGAAATAATCGCGGCGACGACCACCAGAAGCAGCCCGAGCCCCGCGAGCCCCCATGCCGCCAGCAGCACGCCCGCGGCAACGGCTACGGCCTGGATGATCAGAATGGCGTCGATGCCCTGCGCGCGGACGATACGGCCCCACTCCCAGGCGACGACGACACCGACAGCTCCGACGATGACTGCGAACGGCAGGACACCCGCCCAAAGCGCGACGAGCACAACCGCCGCCAGTGCCACACCCGAAACGATGCGCTGGCCGAGATCCCGCATCGGAGCGGGAGCCTTTGGCGTCTCGCCGTCTGTCACGCCGGCATCCTTCGCGCGCACGCTGGCGCCTGGACGTTCCCGATCATGAGCCGAGCACCTCTTTTGCCAGCCCCCCGAAACGCCGGTCGCGCGCCTGGAAGATCGAGATGGCTTCGAGAAGCTGATCGCGCCCGAAATCCGGCCATTTCACATCCATGAACACGAGCTCCGCGTAGGCGGCCTGCCAGAGAAGGAAGTTCGAGAGGCGCTGCTCGCCGCTCGTGCGGATGACGAGATCCGGATCCGGAAGTCCGGCCGTATCCAGCTCCTGCGCGAGCATGGCCTCCGTAATCGCACCGGGGTCGATCTCGCCGCGGCGTACACGATCCGCAAGTCGGCGCGCGGCAGCCGTAATCTCCGTCCGCGCACCATAATTGAAGGCAATGACCAGTGTCAGCGCCTGATTGCCGCGGGTCAGCATCTGGGCCTCGTCGATGAGCCCCAGCAGCTCACCATCCACGCGGCCACGCTCGCCGATCACGCGGATCGCGACGCCGGCCCGGTGGAGATCATGAAGATCGCGCCGGATGAAGCGCTTGAGAAGCCCCATGAGATCATCGATCTCGCTTGCCGGCCGCGCCCAATTCTCCGAGGAGAAGCTGAAGAGCGTCAGATGCGGGATCTTCAGCTCGATGGCTGCTTTCACGGTGCGCCGGACGGCTTCCACGCCCATGCGGTGGCCGAGACGCCGCGGCAGACCCCGTCGATTCGCCCAGCGCCCGTTGCCATCCATGATAATGGCGACATGACGCGGCAGCGCCGGGCCGCTACCTACTAACCCAAGCTGTTGGCTGCGCTGGCTCACTCGCCTTTATTGCGCCCCCGTCCTGTATTGGCGCCGCATCGGCGAAATGACTGCCGAGCGCGGAAAATCGTTTGTGCGCGAGCGACGTGCCTCGGTCAAGGACGTTGATCTCGCGCCTTCGTATGATTTCGTGCGTCCTGGCCAGACGCCCTCTGGAACGAATTCACAGCCCCGTCCGCGAGCCGGCATCTGAGCCGGAGCGCGTCAAACCTGCTTGATTTCAGTCTCTTTGCCCCCCAGCATCTGATCTATATCCTTGATCAGGCGGTCCGTCAGCTCTTGCACCTTGGTCGAACTCTTGCGCTGCTCGTCCTCGCTGATCTTGTGATCCTTTTCGAGCTTTTTCAGGACCTCCATCCCATCGCGGCGAACATTACGGACGCCGACCCGAGCGTGCTCTGCATATTTGTGGGCGAGCTTGACAAGATCCTGGCGCCGCTCGGCATTGAGCGCCGGCACAGGAAGCCTCAACAAAGTGCCATCGACGATCGGATTGAGACCGAGGTTCGCCTCACGGATCCCCTTGTCGACCGCACCGACCTGGCTCTTGTCCCAGACCTGCACGGTGATCGTGCGCGCATCCGAAACCGATACGGTTGCCACCTGATTGAGCGGCATTTTCGCGCCGTACACGGTGACGACCACAGGATCGAGCAGGTTCGCCGAAGCGCGGCCGGTGCGCAGGCCGCCGAACTCCCGCTTCAGGCTATCGATGACGCCGCGCATCCGGCGCTCGAGATCGTTGATGTCGAAGCTCGCCGTTGCCATTGTTTCAGCCTCCAAGACTGCTGCGCCGCCCGTACCAGTCCGGCCGACGGGCTTGTTTCGCGTTGCTCGAGCGCCGGCCATGGCGCGGACCACCGGCGTCCGTGAGCAATATCCCGGCATCATAGCCGGTCATGCCGCGACGGGACGCCCCGCCTCACGGCGATGCGGTGACCAGGGTCGAGCGGGCCTCGCCTTTCAGCATCTTGAGAAGGTTGCCGCTCTCCTCGATGGAGAAGACAATTACCGGAAGATCATTGTCGCGGGCAAGGGCGATAGCGGCACCGTCCATGACCTTGAGATTGCGTGTCAGGACCTCGTCGTACGTCAACCGGTCATAGCGCTTGGCGTTTTGATCCTTCTTCGGATCAGCCGAATACACCCCGTCGACCTGTGTCGCCTTTGCGAGAATCTCGCATTCGGTCTCGATGGCGCGTAGTGCCGCGGTCGTATCGGTCGTGAAGAACGGGTTGCCGGTACCGGCTGCGAATATGACCACCCGGCCTTCCTGCAGATGATGCAGCGCCTTGCTGCGCACGTAGGATTCGCACACCGTCGGCATCGGGATCGCCGACATGACGCGGGAATCGACGTTTGCCTGCTCCAGCGCATTCTGGAAGGCCAGTGCGTTCATCACCGTCGCCAGCATGCCCATATAGTCCGCGGCTGCGCGATCCATGCCCTTTGCGGCTCCGGCGAGACCGCGGAAGATGTTACCGCCGCCAATGACAACGGCGATCTGCACCCCTTGGTCCACCGCCTGCTTGATATCCGCAGCGAGAGCCTGGCAGACGCCGATGTCGATGCCATAGGCACCCTTGCCCATGAGGGCCTCACCCGACAGCTTGAGGAGAATGCGCTTGTAGCGTGGTCCGCCACTGGTTCCGCTCACCGCCATTCTCCTCTATCCGCTGACGTCCGGCATCGAATGCCGCCGCCAGCGACAATCGTCAAGCACCGAGAAGGCTTATGCGGGCTCGAGATCGCGCTTGGCCATCATCGCTTTGAAGGCCGGGCGGCCCTGCACCTTGGCGAGCCATGCCTTCACGTTCGGGTTGGCCTCGAACAGCTCCGGCGCCGCCTGGGCATAGCGCACGCACTCGGCGAGGTTGATATCCGCGACGGTGAAGCGGCCGCCGACCACATAGCCCGTATCGGCCAAAGCCTTGTCGAGCACGCCGAAGGGTGCCTTGAGCGCCGCGACCGCAGCATCGGCGATCTTGGGATCGCGTTCCGCGGCCGGCTTGGCAACCCGGTGATAGAGGATCTGGATGGAGTGTGGCTCAACCTCGGTGAGCGCCCACGCCGTCCATGTCGTCATGAGGCCGTCCTCGGCGATGTTGGCCGGCCCCAACGGTCCGCCGTGCTTCTTGGCGAGGTACAGGTTGATGCCGAGCGACTCGTGCAGGATCACGCCGCCATCGTCGATGGACGGAATGTGTCCGTTCGGGTTGATCTTGAGAAACTCGGGCGACTTCGTGTTGAGGGCGACGCCCGATGCCCCGGGGCTCCCCAGCCGGTTGGCCTGTATGACCGGCACGAGTTCGAAGGGAATGCCCAGCTCGTCGCAAAGCCAGATGTTGCGTGTCGCGCGCGAGCGATAGAGCCCGTAGATCTTGAGCATGGGGTTCCTCTGTCTGGAGAATGACCCCGCGCTTTTCGCACGCCGCGCGACTATGGAGAAGTCGCGAGGCCACCGATTTCGGAATACCTTTCCCTATTCCGCAGCAACGCGCGCCGGCTTCGGGTCGCGCAGCATGGCGAGCAGCGAGGCTTCCTTGAGCTTTGCCTTCTCGTAGTTGGCATGCTTGACGTGGCCGAAGCCGCGGATCTCCTCCGGAAGCCGCGCGAGGGCCATGGCCACCGCGTGCGTATCCTTGGAGAGGCGCCGCTCGATCTCGCCGAGCATGGCCTCGTAATCGAGGATCATCTGCCGCTCGAGCTTGCGCTCCGCCGTCAAGCCGAAGACATCCCAGCGCGTGCCACGCAGCTTCTTGCCCTTCGCGAGGAAGCCGAACACCGGCATCATCCAGGCGCCGAGGCTGATCTTGCGCGGATGGCCCGTCACCTTGTCCTTGAAGAACCACGAGAGCAGCGGCGGCGCGAGGTGGAACTCGAGCTTGTGCTGGCCATCGAAGGCCGTCTTGATGGCCTCGGCAAGCCGCCCGTCCGACTGAAGACGCGCGACCTCGTACTCGTCCTTGTAAGCGAGAAGCTTGTAGTAGCCCCAAGCCACGGCCTCCGCGAGGCCAGTCGAGCCCGGCACCTTCTCCGCCTCCAGCTTCGCGAAACGGTCGACCATATCGCTGAAGCGCTTGGCGTACGCGGCATCCTGGTAGTCCGTGAGATACTTCACGCGCGTTGCCGTGATATCGGCGAGCGTCGGTGCCGTCTTGGCCACGCGTGGCTTCACGATCCGCTCGATGGCCTTCATGTCGTGGGCGGCGAGACGGCCGAAGCGGAAGGCCGAGCGGTTCATCTCGATTGCCGCACCGTTGAGCTCGATGGCCTTCTCGATGGCCTCGGCTGCAACCGGCACCTTCCCGAGCTGATAGGCATAGCCGAGCATGAACATATTCGACGCGATTGAATCCGCGAACAGCTTTACCGCGAGATCGTGCGCATCGAGCGTGTGGAGATCGCCCTTGCGTACGCGCTCCTCGATCGACCGCAGCAATGCCTGTCCCGGCACCTTGAGATCCGGCTGGCGCGTGAAGTCCGCGACCGGCATCTCGTGCGTCGATACCATGACCGCCGTGTGATCCGGCCGGATGGTCTCCAGCACCTTGTTGGATGCGGTCACCACGAGATCGCAGCCGATGACCAGATCACTCGCCGCCGTGCCGATGCGGATCGCGTGGATATCGTCAGCCGACTTCGCCACGCGAATATGACACGCGACCGCGCCACCCTTCTGCGCGAGGCCGGTCATATCGATGGAGCCGAAGCCCTTGCCGTCGATGTGCGCCGCCTGACCGAGCACGGCGGAGATGGTCACGACACCTGTACCGCCGACACCCGTCACGATGATCGTATAGGGCTTGTCGAGACCCGGCTGCGTCGGCTCGGGCAGGCTCGCGAGCATGGTCGTAAGACCACCGTCGCCAGCCGCACCCTTCGGCTTCCTCGGCACCGCGCCGTGCACGGTCACGAAGCTCGGGCAGAAGCCGTTGACGCAGGAGAAATCCTTGTTGCAGGTCGACTGGTCGATAGCGCGCTTGGTGCCGAGCTCCGTCTCGAGCGGCACGACAGCAACGCAGTTCGACTTGACGCCGCAGTCACCGCAGCCTTCGCAGACCGCCGGATTGATGAAAGCGCGCTTCACGGGATCGGGGAACGCACCGCGCTTCCTGCGGCGCCGCTTCTCGGCCGCACAGGTCTGATCGTAGATGAGCGCCGTGACGCCATCGATCTCCGCCAGTTCCTTCTGCACTTTCATCAGATCGCGGCGGTGATAGACGGGCGTATTCGCCGGCAGAAAACCGGACGGATACTTGTGCGGCTCGTCCGTCACGACGACGAGTTTCTTGACGCCTTCGGCCAGCACCTGCGCGGCGATGCGGCCAACCGTCGTTCCACTCTCCAGCGACTGTCCGCCCGTCATGGCGACCGCATCGTTGTAGAGGATCTTGTACGTCATGTTCACGTTGGCCGCGACCGCAGCCCGGATCGCGAGGCTGCCGGAATGCAAGTACGTGCCGTCGCCGAGGTTCTGGAAGACGTGCTTGCGCTTGGAGAACGGCGCTTCGCCGACCCAGTTCACTCCCTCGCCACCCATATGGGTGAAGCCTTCGGTCTTGCGGTCCATCCACTGCGCCATGTAGTGGCAGCCGATGCCCGCGTAGGCGCGCGAGCCCTCCGGTACGACCGTCGACGAGTTGTGCGGACAGCCGGGACAAAAATACGGAATGCGTGTCGCCGCCTCGGTGCCGAGCGCCTTGTTGCCGCGGAGCTTCTTCAAGCCGTCGACGCGCGTGCGAACACCGTCGTCATTGCACCCCATGCGGATCATGCGCTCGCCGAGCTCCAGCGCGATCTGGGTCGGCTCGAGAGCGCCTTTTGCCGGGAACAGCCACTGCTCGTTCTCGTCCTTCTTGCCGAGCACGCGCGGACGGTTCGGCAGATCGTAGAGCTGCTCCTTGATCTGCGTCTCGATGAGCGAACGCTTTTCCTCGACGACGAGGATGAGGTCGAGCCCCTCGGCGAATTTCTTCACGCCCTCCGACTCGAGCGGCCACGGCATGCCGACCTTGTACAGGCGCAAGCCGAGCTGATTGGCCTTGATCTCGTCGATGCCGAGCTCCTCCATGGCGGCGCGCACATCGAGGTAGCTCTTGCCGGTCGTGATGATGCCGATCTTGGGATCGGGCCCGCCGCTCGTGACGATGCGGTCGAGCTTGTTGGCACGCGCGAAGGCGATAATGGCGCCACGCTTGTAGTCGTGGAGCCGCGCTTCCTTGTCGAGGGCCTGATCGCCGACCCGGATGTTCAGGCCACCCGGCGGCATGATGAAATCGTCGGGGATCTTGATCTGCACGCGGTCGAGACGGCCATCCACGGTCGCAGTGGACTCGATGTTGTCCTTGACGCACTTGATGCCGACCCACACGCCTGCGAAACGCGAGAGCGCGATGCCGAGAAGGCCGTAGTCGAGGATCTCCTGTACGCCCGCCGGGTTCAGCACCGGGATCATGGCATCGACCATCGCGAATTCGGACTGGTGCGCCGAGGTCGAGCTTTCGCAGGTGTGGTCGTCGCCGAGCAGTGCCAGCACGCCGCCATTCTTCGAGGTGCCGGAGTGGTTGGCGTGGCGGAAGACATCGCCCGTGCGATCGACGCCGGGGCCCTTGCCGTACCAGATGCCGAATACGCCGTCGTACTTGCCCTCGCCACGCATCTCCGCCTGCTGCGTGCCCCAGATGGCGGTCGCGGCGATATCCTCGTTCAGCCCCGAATTGAAGACGACGTTGTACTTCGAGAGCAGCTTGCGCGAGCGCAGCATTGCCCCCTCGAGGCCGGCGATCGGTGAGCCGCGATAACCGCTGACATAACCGCCGGTATTGAGCCCCGCCTGCTTGTCGCGGGCTTGCTGCATCATGACGAGCCGGACGATCGCCTGCGCACCCGTCAGAAGCTGATGGGTGTCATTCAGATCGAACTTGTCGTCGAGTGTCGGGCTGCTCTTGACCATGAAGATCACCTTTTGGGCAGCGGCCCCGTCCTAACAAACGCTTGACGGCGCGGGCGGGTGCATCGGCACATATCGCCCGGACAGCGGGCGATGCATTGGTCAGCAATGCTGACATAGTTTTTAACCTGGATCAAATGTCGCAATCGGCGGCCCTGCATTCAAGGTCGAACAGCCCGCGAGCCATGCAATCCTGACGTTCTTTTCATCATCTCGCGCTGCAAAATAGAAAAGCCGCCGAGCGTCCCGGCGGCTTCTCGCTTCACGCCATCCCGGTCGCGAGCGACTACTTCTTGCCAGGGCGCTGCGTCAATGCCGATGCCGCCGCCGTCTTGGCTTCCTTGCTCGCCTTGGGGTCCTTCAGGACCTTGGCTGCAGCACTGGCCGCCTTGGCGCTGGTGACTTCCTTGCTTTTGCTCTGCGTCAGCGTCGAGGCCGCCGCCGTCCTGGCGTCCTTGCTCGCCTTGGGGTCCTTCAGGACCTTGGCCGCCGCCGCGGCCGCCTTGCTGCCGGTACTTTCGCTTTTCGGTTTCGCTGCCATTTTCAATTCCCTCCAGGGATCGGCAAACGTGCCCATCGACGATTCCATCAGTAAACGAATTCGATGCCGTTCGTAATGGGTGTCAACTGCGCTCGCGCTCGATTTCCGCACTCGATTTCGACCCTGCTGCCGAAGGCTCCGCAGTGCGAACTGCAAGCACGAAATGCACCTGCCAATTGACAGCGGGCGCGCGCCCGCGCCAAAAGCGGCCGACCCGATCAACGCGCGTCACGCCGAGGAGCCGCACAATGTCGACCGCCGACCTGCAATCCACGATCGATGCTGCCTGGGAGGCGCGCGATGGCGTCAACGCCCAGACCAAGGGCACAGTGCGCGATGCCGTCGAGGCCGCGCTCGACATGCTCGACAAAGGCACGGCACGGACGGCCGAGAAGAAGGGTGAGGACTGGGTCGTCAATCAGTGGCTGAAGAAGGCGGTTCTGCTGTCCTTCCGCCTCAATGACATGGGGATGATCTCGGGCGCGCCCGGCGGCGCGAGCTGGTGGGACAAGGTCCCGTCGAAATTCGCCGGCATGGGGCCCGATGAGTTCAAGAAAGCCGCGTTCCGCGCGGTTCCCGGTGCCGTCGTGCGGCGCGGTGCCTACATCGCCCCGAACGTCGTCCTCATGCCGTCGTTCGTGAATCTCGGCGCCTACGTCGGTGAGCGCACGATGGTCGACACTTGGGCCACGGTCGGCTCCTGCGCCCAGATCGGCAAGGATGTCCATCTCTCAGGCGGCGTCGGCATCGGCGGCGTGCTCGAGCCGCTACAGGCCAACCCCGTCATCATCGAGGACAACTGCTTCGTCGGTGCGCGCTCGGAGGTCGTGGAGGGCGTGATCGTCGGCGAGGGCTCAGTGCTCTCGATGGGCGTGTTCATTTCCGCCACGACGAAGATCGTCGACCGCAGCACCGGCCAGATCCACATCGGCAAGGTACCGCCCTATTCGGTCGTCGTACCGGGCACGCTTCCGGGCCTCCCGCTGCCGAACGGGATGACGGGGCCCGGCCTCTACTGCGCTGTTATCGTGAAGACCGTCGACGCACAGACGCGCTCGAAGACGAGCATCAACGATCTGCTGCGCGACTGATCGCGGCTTTCGGGCTTACTTCTTCTTGGGAGCGGCGGGCGCTTTCTTCTCGGCTGCCGCTTCCTTGCCCGCCCCTGCGTCCTCCGCCACATAGGCCTGGATGGCCTCGCGGATCTTCACCTTCTGCTCGTCGCTGCACTTCGTCTCGCCAGGCTTGATGGGCTCCAGGAACACCTTGAGCTCGCCCGCCTTCTCTTCGACCCTGAGCTTACCCGCGACGGCGTGAATGGTCATGCGGTGCAGGGTGGTGATGTAGAGAAGCTGCTGGTCGGTCCACTTCTTCTTAACGAGCTCGCGCCGCATCAGCGTGTCGTAGTTGGCCTGCTGCTCGTCCCACAGCTCACAAACCTGCGCCTGGGCAGAGTTATAACCGACGCGGATGATCTCGCGCCCATTGTCTCCCGGCACGATATTCCCGTCCCGCTTCGACTTGTCGACCTCGATAACCTTGCCTTCCGGTGTCGTGAACTTCGCCGGCAGGATCTGCCACGCATACTCCATCAGCGTGTTCACGGACTTGTCGCTGAGCTTGCCCTGGGCCTGTGCCTCGGCGCCGCTGGCCAGCGCCGCACAGGCGACTATCCCGGCAAGCGCACCCTTGAATGTCGTCGACGCCATTCTCATCACCTCAGCCCCTCGATAGCCGCCGCTCGCGCCACAACGCCTGCCTCGCGGATACGGCAGCATTGTCCACCTTCCCGGGCGCCGCCGCGCCGGGATCAGCCCCCGATAGCGAAGCGCATCGCTCGGCTGCAAGTTGGGCAAACTTATGGCGACTTTCGCGCTCGTCCTTTGCCCTGTGCCAAAGCGGCTACAACGCCACGCAGCGTACGCACTTCTTGCTCGGTCGCCTCCATCCGGGCAAGCATCGATCTGATGTTACGCACCATTGTCTGGCGCTTCTCGGGCGGCTTGAAAAATCCAAGCCGCTCAAGCTCATGCTCGAGGTGCTCGTAGAGGCCGAGAAGCTCGTACTTGGTCGCCGGCCGGCTCGCGCCGACATTCAGTCCGGGCGAAACGGGCGTCTCATACGTCGTTACACGACCAAGGCTCGCGCGCTCGTGCTGGCGCATCCACTCGTAGCCGATGAGAAGTACGGCCTGGGCCAGATTGAGCGAGGCGAATCGCGCATTTACCGGGATCATGACGACAGCGTCGCAGACCGCCACCTCGTCCGTCTCGAGGCCATTTCGCTCGCGCCCGAAGAGAATGCCGCAGCGCTGGCCTGCCGCAGCTCGCGACCGCATTTCGTTCACGAGCTGTTCAGGTGTGAGCACGGGCTTTCGCAAGTCGCGCTGGCGCGCCGTCGTGGCCGCCACCCAGTTGAGATCGCCGATCGCCGCTGACAGGCTCTCATAGGCCGCGCCATCATCGACGACGTAGTTGGCGCCCGACGCTGCGATCCGCGCCTTCTCATTCGGCCACCCGTCGCGGGGGGCGATCAGGCGCAGCTCATCGAGGCCCGTATTGGCCATGGCCCGCGCCACCATACCGATGTTCTCGGCGAGCTGCGGCTCCATGAGCAGAATGGCCGGCGCCTCGCCGCCCGAGAATGCAGACCCCTTGATATGAGCCCGCCGGATCCCGTGGCGGAGCTTGCGGATCACGCGGCGCGCCCAGAACCAGTAGCTCTCGCCGGCCCAGTCGCGCGCCAGTGTTTCCAGCGAGGCCGCCGTGGCAACCGCCTCACCCGGCCCCTCGATCCTCACCGCGCCATCACCGATGACGATCTCGCGGTGCCTCCGGGCCAGCGCATCGAACGATCCGATACCGTCCACTTCAGTCCGGCGCTTACAGCCGGGGCAGGTTGCATCGTCCGCCTCACACTTGAGCTCGGCGCAATAGACGAGCAGCGGCTCGAGGCTCTCGCGATTAAGGCCCTCGATGGCCAGCGCGGCGAGGCCCTGGTCGATAGTGTGCTCGTGGACTGTTGCGACGATCTCGGCGATGGGCCGCCCGACCGGCTCTAGTATCGGCACAAGTCTTCCGCTACGTTTCTCGATCGCGACACCGACGGGCAATGCGGTTCTTCTCCTGGTCCTGGTGCGCCCTGATTTTTGCGCAACGAGCTTATAGCGGCTTGTTCGCGTGGGCGCACAGGCTATCGGGTGCCAGAACAGCCTTGATCGAGAGCGCGCCGTCCCCTATAGGAGGCGGCGAGCGCTGCCCCGTTCGTCTAGCGGTTAGGACGTCAGCCTCTCACGTTGAAAACAGGGGTTCGATTCCCCTACGGGGCGCCAGTCAGCAAATTCGGCGTTGATTTCATTGCATTTCTCGGCCGGATTCCCAACGTCTGATGCGAGGTTTGGGAATCCAGCGCCGCTGCTGTGCTTGCTCAGCAACCTGATCGCCGACTGCGCCAGCGTCTTCTGCTCGGCTGCCTTCGTATAGCGGCTGACCTCTGCCAGCGTCACGTGACCGGTGATTGCGGCAATCTCATTGGCCGAAGCGCCTGCTTCTGCCAGACGACGTGCCGCGGCCTTCCGCAACCCATGCGTGACGCACCGCTCGGGCAAACCGGCATCGTCGATCCGGTCAGCCATGAAATTGCTGAAACCCTTCGACGTGAAGGCTTTGTCGAAGCTTGTCTTCAGGATTGGGCCGTCACCCACTCCCCAAGCGCTCAGCGCCTTGCGCAGCTCGGGGTGTAGAGGCACAAGCAGCTTTGCCTTGGTCTTGAGCTGCATCACCCATATGCCGCCAGCTTCGGTGTCCGCCCACCGCATCTTGGCGACATCGGAGGCGCGTTGACCGGTGAAGACGAGCAACGCGAACGCCGTCCGCGCGCGACTGCCAATCGGCCATCTCTTCTCGAACTTGGCAATCTCGTCGTCAGTCCATGTATGGAACTCGCCACTCGCAAACTTCTTGATGCGGGTGCACGGGTTGTCTCGTCGCCATCCATTGTCGATGGCGAAGTTCGTCAAGATCTTCAGCTTCTTGAGAACGTCGTTGGCGGCACCAGGAGTCGCGGCACGCTTAGCCACGATCTTCTGGACATGCGCACGCTGCATCTCGGCCACCTTTCGATGGCCGATCTTGTCGTCCAACATCAGTCGCTCAATCACACCTCGATAAGCTCGCTGCGTAGACGGTGCGAGACGCAGAAAATCTGGCGATGCGAAATAGTCCCGCACGAGGCGGTTGAACGTGCCCGAATCCGCTCTGCGATCTTTCGGCTTAGCTTCGACTGATTGCCTCTCAAGAGCAGCCTGATAGGCAGCCATGAACTCGGGTGATCCCGGCTTGCCGGGCAAGCAGATGCGTCCGCCCCTACGATGGCGAAAGTAGTGGCGCCAGCGGCCATGACGATCGCGAAAGCGGTCAATATGTTTGAGGCGGACAACTGTCATTCGAAATCCGCCCAGGTGTCATTCGTATCGTCCCCTCCCTCGCGTGGGAGTGCCTTAAAGGCGACGTCCAATTCATCAACATCCCAAATGCGGCGGCGACCGGCGACGCGAGGTCGCGGCATCAATCCACCGTCGACCAGTTGGCGGAAGAATGACGGCGACAGCGACAGGTAGGCTGCCGACTCGGCCTCATCGAGCCCGCGCCGCTGTGGCAATCGCGCCGAAATGTATGCTTTCTGCCGCTTCAATCGGACAATCCCTCTCTCTGCAAAACTACACGTGCAGCGGTGGATTGAAGGTCAGGCGCATCCACCTCCATCAATGGCGCAAACAATGCATTGAGATCGAGCGTAACGGTACACAGGACCCTACGGGGGGGCTTGAAGCCGGACAAACCGGCCTGTCTGGCCAACTCACGAACCCCAAAATCCTGAGTGTCCTGAGGATAGTCGGGCCAAGTGGGTCCGCTCTCCAGGGACTTGGTCCCATCGGCGTCCACAACAAGTCGGATCTCGTAGCGACATCGCTCACCCGCGCTTATTCCACGCAGAGCATCGACAATCACGTTCGACGAGGCATACGCACCACCGACATTGAATGAGGGTGGCAGCTCGTCGAACGGGCCGGACGCTCCCCGGGCCAAATCCGCGCTAATTTGACGGATGCGCGTAGCATCGAAGCCAAGCTCAGTGAGCGTTGCGAAAATCCGTGCCCTGAAAATCGCTTCCTGTGGAAACACGGATGCTGCCTTTGGTCCGCGTCCCTGCCGACCTACAGGCAATAAAAAGCCGAGGTTCGTCCAATTGCGGATCTGGCGTGTGAAGTAGGCGACGTCCTCTCTGGGAAGACCGTCTGCCCTCGCGAGCCTCTCACCGATTTCAGACGCCGTGAGTTCCATATGACCCTCCAGCAAACATCAATCTTTCATAACGCGTCTTCCCATATTATGTCAAGGATGCTAACTTAGGCAGAGCGACCCAAACCTCTGTTGATCCCAAACCTCTGGGGCTAGTGATGAGTATTGAGAAGCTTCGAGACCATATCGAAGCGGGCTTCAGTGTCATTCTTCTACGGCCGCGCTCTAAGGCGCCGGTCGAGAATGATTGGACCTCCAAGCCGACTTTGACCTTCAGCGAGCTTGAGAAGCGCGCCCGGCGTGACTCGAACTTCGGCGTGCGCCTCGGGCGACCGTCCAAGGTGGATGGGCGGTATTTGCACGTGCTCGACGTGGATATTCGCAACGCGGAATATGAGGAAGAAGCCCTCGATGCACTCCATAAGTTACTTCTCGGTGTGAAGTGGTGGAAGTATCCGCACGTTAAGAGCGGAAGCGGCGGCCCGAGCATCCATGTATACTTTTTGGCCGATACCGCCTTCAAAAGTAAGAAAATCGCAAAAAGCGACAAGAAGTTCGCAGATTCCGAGGGAAAATCCCATAATTATTGGGAAATCGAGCTGTTTGGCACCGGAAAGCAAGTAGTTCTGCCTCCTTCGGTGCATCCCGGCACCGGAAATCCCTATAAGTGGCTGAGAAACCCCGATTTTAGCGTCGAAGGCTGCGGCTTCCTCGAACTCGACGGGGAACTGCTGGCCGAACTCGTCACAGAGGACGATGCAATCGAGCGGGTCTCACCGCGCGGCCCTACTGATCTCACTATGGAGGAAGCGGAAGACCTGCTCTACGAACTTCGAGACCTCTCTATCGACCGCGAGACGTGGCTTCGCGGCGGAATGGCTATCGAACATCAATTCGGGCAGAAGGGCTATCCACTATTCAAATGGTGGTCGAAACTCATCGCAGGCGACAAGTACGACGAGAAGCGCAATCTCGTTGACTGGCGCAGCTTCAAAGGTAAGACACACCCGAACCCGGTTACGCTCCGTTCCTTCATTCGCGAACTTGGCCTGCGCCTGCAGAGACAACGTGACGAAGCAAACCTCGCCGAGTTTCGGGCGATGTCCGATGACGACGATGAAGTGGACGCTAAGTCAGTTAATGTGAGCGAGCGTGAACATAAGCAAAAAGATAACGATCGCTCACATGATCTCCCCAAACATTTTCGCACGGTGCCAGGCGCACTCCAGCACGTCGTGGATTTCTACAATCGCAACTCGATGGTCGATCAGCCCGAGTTCGCTGTTATGGCAGCTCTGGCCTTTGGTTCTGTGATCGCGGGACGCAACACTGTCACGAACCTCCGCAACTACAGTTCGGTATATTTCCTCGGCATCGGCGGCTCAGGCTCAGGTAAGGAGTCGGTGCGCACCACACTCAATCATCTGCTGTTCGAATGCGGCTTCGAAAAGATGGCAGGCCCTCAGTACATGACGTCTGAGGGCGCACTTATCACGTACCTACAGGACTCTCCAAAATTGCTGCTGACGCCCGATGAGATGGGCAAGCGCATGAAGGAAGATCGCGGCAACGGGAACCCGTACGCCGAGGGCGTCTATCGCGCTTACATGAGCATCTTCGGCTCGATGCATACCGAGTGGAAGCCGAGCGGCTACAGCGGTCGCGGCAAGAGCAAGGAAGAAGTGAAGAACATCCTCTCGCTTGCTGTTCGGCGGCCAGCACTCACGATCGTCGGAATGACGACGCCGAGCACCTTCTACGAGACAATCGGCCGTGGCGACGTGGCCAGCGGCTTCTTGGCACGTTTCGTCATCGTACAAGGTAAGCCTGAGATACAGACGCAGCGCATCCTCGTACCGAAGGACAAGGTACATCCTGATCTCGTCGATTGGGCGAAGCACGTCTCTCTGCTCTGTAACGATCCTGACGAAGAAATCCTTCTCAAGGCAGACCAAGCAGCCGAAGTTGCACCGTACGTCGTGCCGTTCTCCGACAAAGCGTTCAAACGCCTACACGAGATCGAGGAAGAACGTGCCAAGCGGATGCGCGAGATCGAGCGCCATGGTCTTGCAGAGATATTCAACCGAACTCGCGAGATCACGCAGCGCCTTTCTCTCATCATCGCGCTCAGTGATGACTACGAGAAGATACAGACGAAGCATCTCGAATGGGCTTGGTCTTATGTGAAGCACTACGCCAACAAAACCGTCGAAGCGTTCCTAGCGAACCTTGGTCGCGGTGAGTTGCATCAAATCGCGGATCAGATCGCCGAGAAGATTAAAACCAAACAAGTTGGCGAACGCGGCATGACCGCTCGGGATATCGGAACCAACGTCCGTGCTTACAGATCACTAAGCACTCGCGACAGCAGGGAAGTGCTCGACCTGCTCAAGCGTGATCACGGCATCATGGAGCACAAATTGGGAAAGCAGCGAATGGCCTTCGTTGCTCCGAAGTACGTCAGGCTAAAGGAGAGTGACGATGAGGAATGAAGTAGAGGAAAAGGCGAATATCAAGTTAGATTCAAATAATTACCGAGACATCGAGACGCAGAGAACCCGCTCAGAGCGGGTTTTTTGTTGTCCTCGTAGGTGCTGACAGGCGCTGACACGTTTGCCAGCAGCTAGAATGCTATTTTTTCCTTGCGTATCAACAACTTAATTTCTAGGTGCTGACGATGTGACACTTTCCGGTGTTTGATGTTCTTACCTTCGAAAAGAGGTCGAATTTTTCCAGACAGGGTGGGGGTACGAAAGTGTCAGCACCTAGAGAACACACTACTATTTTTTTATTATATATTACAAGTAGTTACGAGATTTCTAGGTGCTGACAAACACTGTCAGCACCTGTCAGCACCTAGAAATTTCGAAATTATTTTCTGAAAACTCTCATTCACCGGGGTCTGTGCGCCCCCCGACGGCGCCGCTCCGCAGGAAGGACCCGGAGCGGCACGCCTCATACGATCGCTTGAGCGCCCATATCATTCACCTCGTCTCATCCGGTATCATCACGTCTCACACAGTCTCATGACGTTTGTGCAAGCATATGAGGGGGATGTTATAAGCACTTAGCATGCTGCAAATCCGCATTGGCTCCCACTGCCCCATGTGACGCGGATGCCATTGCGGACCGCACACCGTGCGCTAGTGTTCGCCGCGGGATTACATGAATGAATCGAACTCAATTGGGGCGCTCTACAGAGTGCTTTAATGATCGATCTGCTGAGCGCTCTGCAGAAGGACCTCTCAGGCGCTCGCCACCAACCCAAAGGCGGACCCACGTCCCACGCTGGTTGAATGGACGGTTGGTCTCAACATCGAGCAGGATCCCGATGCGCGCATTCGCCCACACATGCGGATGGAAGACCTCGCGCAGCCGCAAGCGCCGCAGCATCTGATATCCACGTACTTCTGCGGCGCGAAGGCTGGGTCGTTAAGTGACGACAGGGCGCAGCAGATCTCAAGTGAACAGACCACGTCGGTTGGCAGTCGCACTCTAATTCCTGGTTTCGCCGTTGGGAGGGGACCATATAATTGGGCAAGCAAGGCCTCTCGTGCAGTCAATGCCTGATCTTATGGGGCTGCCGTGGGTCGTCATTCCGATCGGATCTTTGATCGGAGGCAGGATGCTGAGTTCCACACCTGGGGCTACGAAACGCATCCGTTCATCTGATGATGCCTCAATGATACGGTCGCTAGACGTATAAGCCACTAACGGCCTGAGATGCCGGCCGGCGGCAAAGCTCGCTGCGGCGACCGCTGTGGCAACCAAGGCAAATGTTCTGAAATTCAATTTGATACTCCGTCAGTAACGCACAGTTTGCCCGGCTTAGCTGGCTACGTGATGACACAGTGCATCATCCACCCATCAACCACCGGAAGAAGCCGGACTTCTTCTTGGCCGGTGCGATGACCGTAGGATACGGACGGAGGAATACATGCTCAGTTAATGGGAGCGCCCGATGTTCCTGTGCGATGACCGTAGGGAGTTCGGCGAACATATCCTCGACAAAGCTATCGACAGAGCCTCTGTCGACGGTGCCACCTGCGAGCGTGATACAGTCGATGATTTCTAGCATCCGGAGCTCGATCTCCTTCGCCTTGCGGATGCTGAGCAGGGCCGCTACGACGCTGGACTGCGTATCTTCAAGCAGCGACACTTCGTTTTCGATGGTGAGATCGTCAAAGTGCTTCAACGAGGACCGGAGCGCTTCCGTAAGTCCCGGCTCGGTATCCATTGCAAATAGCCCATACATGAACAGTGTCTTGGCGAAGGTGCCCCGGTTGAACGCTGCGCTATCGTCAGCCAAGGCCGCCAGACGTTCATAATGTTCTCGGGCAGCCGTCAGAGCACGCTTTCGCTCTTCGGCTTCCGCCAGGATCGCGTCGCCGTAGCTCCAGTCTAGATCGCCGCCGTTGCAGTGCCACTCCTGCGCTTCCAATGCCTCGATGAAATTTTTCGCAGTGGCGAAGTTGCCGGTGGTGGCGGCGTATCTGATCTGCTCCCGGAAGCGCTCACGCTTCTCGCGGTCAGTGGAGAAAGCCCACCTCGACAGGATTAGAGGCTTGAGGGCCGGCGAGACACCGATCAACTTCGAGAATTCATCCCACTTGCCGGGCAAGGGGCAGATGCGATCATCGGCACTTGCATGCTCCAGTAGGGCTGCAAGCCCTTGATCGTTTTCTGGCATCACATGCTCCGCACTTGGTCGATGCTCATTGCTTCTGAAGCCCGTTGATAAATTCAGGCCCACGGCTTGATGTGTGCAGCTACGTTGAAAGGTTCGGCTCAGGCGCCATTGGTCTGAAGAGCTATCGACAAAGTTTCGGTCCACGGTTCCGTCTGCGAGCCTGATACAGCCGATGATGCCCACAGCGCCTGCAGCATCGGGAAGAGGGCAACGAGGTGAAGAGTTAGGAAAGTTGTCATTCGGAAGGCTCTGCGTTGGGAAGGAAAAGATGGGGGCTTCTGGCTCTTAGGCTGCGCCGATCGATGTAGAGTTTGGACCCATCGGAGTAAGTGATGAGCACCAAACTGACTTCGTATTCGATAGACGTGATGGGGACGGAGAAGAGGTCGTAGAGGAAGGCGCGGGGGTTAAAGTCAGGTTTGGCGCGATAGAGATTGCAGAGGCGGGTTGCATGGGGGGAGGACGACTTGACGG
>JAEZRM010000099.1 GCA_023412805.1 Pseudomonadota bacterium
ATCGCCTCGACATCACCCGACTTCCATCGGCATGGCCGGATCGTTCGCCCATTCCTGCAGCGAGTGAATGTAGACTTCGACATCGTCCTTGCCGAGCGCGGCGAGGGCGAGTGCTGTCAACGATGCCGCGATCCCACCGCCGCAGTAGGCGATGACGCGTTCCCCGCCGAGCAGTCCTGCACCGTCGAAGCGGCGGCGCAGCTCGGGCAATGGCAGCAAGGCATTTGTGTCGGGATCGACAATGCCGCGCGAGGCGACGTTGCAGCTTCCGGGAATGCGGCCGGCGCGTCCGTAGTGGACGCCGCCTTTTCCTGCGTGCTGCTCGGGCGTGAGTGCGTTGACGATGCGTACGTCGGGCGCGCCGATCGCACCAGCGACGCGCGCTTTGTCGGCGAAGAAACCAGCCCGCGGCTTCGCCGTGAACTTGGCAGCAGGATAGGTGGTGGTCTCGGTGACGAGCGGGCGGTCTTCCTTGCGCCATTTGATGACGCCGCCATCGAGCACCTGGGCGTTGTCGAAGCCATAGGCTTTCAGCATCCACCACACGCGCGCGGCCCAGGCATTGTAGCCGCCGTCGTAGAGCACCACGCGCACGCCATCGCCGATGCCGAGACGGCTCGCTGCAGTCGCGAAGGCCTCGGGTCCGAGCGCGGAAAAGCGATGCGGGCTTGCGGTATCCGAAAGGTCGCGGGAGAGATCGATGAATGCCGCGCCAGGAATATGTCCCTTGAGATAGTCGGCATGTCCGCTGGTGACCTGTTGCCCCGAATTGTCGGGGAGGGGCGCGAGGTGCATGGTGCAATCGAAAATGCGAACATCGGGAGCGCCGATGAGGTCGGCGAGCGTCTCCGTATGGATGAGCGGAGCCAGGACAGATGGCATTTTGTTCCCCCTGCTTCTCAAGGTCTTGAGCCCGGCACAGTTGAAACCGAGGCTGTTGCTCGCCATCCTAGAAGGAGATGGCCGAGCGGCAAAGCGCAGGGCGGCGCAATACGCCCCAGATGGCGGACCATGAGTAGCGACAAGAAAGGCACACGTACCGGTTCACGCATCCCGAACCCGGCCGGAACCACGTCCGGCTCGGTGCCTTCACCTGCGTCCGACGGCAAGACGCCGGCGGCCTCGAGCGCGGCCGATGTCGAGGCTTTCCTCGCCCAGGTTAATGCGCTCGGGCCGCGAACGACGACCGGGCGCGGCCGGCTCGTGTTCGCGATGGATGCCACGATGAGCCGCCAGCCCACTTGGGACATGGCGTTGGCTCTGCAGGCGGAGATGTTCCATGCCGTGGGCCAAGTCGGTGGGCTCGACGTGCAACTCGTGTTCTTCCGGGGCGCCGGTGAGTGCCGCGCCTCGAAGTGGGTTTCCGATCCGGACGCGCTGGCGCAACTCATGACGACCGTGCAATGCCGCGGCGGCTATACCCAGATCGGCAAAGTGCTGTCCCACGCCCGCCAGGAGACGGAGAAGCGCAAGATCAGTGCCCTCGTCTATGTGGGAGACTGCATGGAGGAGGCCGTCGACGATCTCTGCGGGCGTGCCGGTGAGCTGGCGCTGCACGGCGTGCCGGTGTTCCTATTCCAGGAGGGGCGTGACGCGATCGCCGAGAGTGCCTTCCGCGAGATCGCCCGCATTACGAAAGGCGCCTGGTGCGCATTCGATCAGGGCTCGGCGGATCAGCTGCGGGCGCTGCTCAGGGCCGTTGCCGTCTACGCCTCGGGCGGTCGTGCAGCCCTCCAGCAACTGAGCTCGACGAAGGAAGGTGCCGGCGCGCGGCTGCTGCTGACCCAAATGAAACGGGGTTGAGCCGCGATGCAGTATTTTCTGCTCGGGCTGCTCACACTCGGACTGGTCATCCTTGCAGTTCGCCTCTTCAATCAGGCGAACCCGGCAGCGCTTGCCCATCATATGCGGATCGTTGGGGCGGTGGCCGCCTTTGCTGGCGCTCTCCTCTTCGTGGTCCGCGGCGCAGTGGTCTATGCTTTTCCCCTGGCCGCGCTCGGCTGGTGGCTCATGGGTGGGCAGGGCGTTGGGGGGTGGGGTAATATCGGCCCGCCCCGGCGTTCATCCGGGCAGACTTCCCGCGTGGTCACGGAACACCTGGAGATGGAGCTCGACCATGCCTCCGGCGCCATGCGCGGGCGCATTCTCAAAGGCTTCTTCGCGGGGCGCGATATCGAGGATCTGAGGCCCGTCGAGCTTGCGCATCTCTGGCAGGACTGCCGTTATACGGATCCGGCCTCGGCGCAGCTCGTCGAGGCGTTTCTGGACCGCATTCACCCGACATGGCGGGAGGATATGGCCCGGTCGGAGCAGGAGCGTCCACGGGGTCCCGACGGCCGGATGAGCATCGACGAGGCTCTCGACATCCTCGGCCTCGCTCCGGGCGCCGACGAAGCCACCATCCGTCAGGCGCACCGCGATCTCATGCTGAAGCTTCATCCAGACCGTGGCGGATCGACCTACCTCGCCGCCAAAATCAATGAAGCAAAAGACACATTGCTTGGAGGCGGTTAGTGCAGCCCATCCGGCAATGTGTTGATATTAAGTTGTTTTAAGGAAATGAGTGGGACCATTGCGAAGTATGGCGCCCGCACCACACTGGCCATTAGAAAGCGACATACTACCGTCAAACACGTGGAAACATCCTTGTGTTCAAAGGCCCTCACATCCAGATTGAGAGCTACGGAATCGCGACTTTTTGGGGAAGTCATGCGGACTAGCTTTGGACTGCCGGTATTGTTGGGCGCGCTTTTACTCGCAGCCCCGTCGGCGCTTGCTTTCGAAGAGACGCGCGGTAGCGCGGGTGCGCCGCAGGCTGCGCCCAAGGCTGCCGCGCCGACCAGTGAAGCGCCACTTGGACTTGGTGGTACGGGCACGTCGGTCGCACCATCGGCCGGTACGGAAGTTCGCATACCGGGCCTCGGTAAGCTCGGCATTCTGCCGAAGCTCGATTTCGGTCTGGAGCTGCTTTACGGCGTCAACGAGCAGAGCTTCGATGATCGCCGCCTGCGGCCTGATCAGCCTGACGATGGCCTCGGCGTGCGTGGCACGGTACGTCATCGCTTCTAAGCGCGCGTTGCCGGACACGGCCGCGTGAACTATGGGATTTGATTGAGGAGCGCCCGTGCGCTCCTTTTTCGTTCTTGCGGGGATGGCATGGCGGGCGATCCGCACCGCTTCGAGGTTCCGGAAGCCAGGGGCTGGCGCTGGCTCGCTGCTTCCGTCCATCTGTTCACGGCGCTCGGCATCGTCTGTGCCCTGTTTGCCGTCCACGCGACGCTCGATCGTGCGTTCGAGAAGGCGTTCATCTGGCTGGGCGTGGCGCTCATCATCGATGGTATAGATGGGACATTCGCCCGCGCGCTCGACGTCAAGCGGCGGCTGCCCGGGTTCTCAGGCGAGAAGCTCGATCAGGTCGTCGACTACGTCACATATGTTTTCGTGCCGGTGCTGGTGCTGCAACTCGGCGGATACCTCGTTGGGCTGTGGGGCGACATTCTGGCGTGCTTGATCTTGCTCTCGTCGCTCTATCATTTCTGCGATGAAGGCAACAAATCGGACGATCACTGCTTCGTCGGCTTTCCCGCCATCTGGAACATCGTGGCGTTCTATATCTTCGCGTTTGCACTACCGGGCTGGGCTGTGAGCCTCATCGTACTCGTATGCGTCGCGCTCACGTTCGTGCGCATGCGATGGCTGCACCCCTTGCGCGTCAGGGCCCTGCGACCGGTCAATCTGGCGATGAGCGGGCTCTGGGCGCTGGCCGCCTTATGGACGGTGAGCGTCGGCTTTCCAGCTTCCGCAGGGGCTTTGGCCGCCTTGGGGGTAGTGGCGATTTACGGGATTGGGCTCTCCGTGCTCTGGCCGCTGCTCGGCGGCGACGATGACGCCTAGAGCGTCGCTCGGGACTTATCCACAGCTCAATTGTCGGAACTGCGCCAAGGAGCCGCATGCTCAATTGAGATGGTCCGGGCACGGCGCACTCGGCAAAAGGGTTAATTCGTCAAGCTGTTAACCTCAGAGTAAGTTCGTTTTCGCCCTCCCACCCGTTTACAGGGCATTCTCATTGCTTGGGAACCGTTGCCCCGAAGTCGCTACGCGACCGTCAAATTGGGGCCTACAAACCTACCGAAGTAACGAACCAGTCAGCGGTAAGAACGGGGACGTTGTATGAGTTCGCGAGTTTTAGTCGCGGGGGCTATTTTGAGTGCCACCGTATGTACAGCCGCCGCCGAGGCGCCGGGTAGCCGTCTCAATCTTCATGAAGTCGTGGCCGACCGGACGGTTTCTCTGCATACGCCGGCAGGGACCATCCCGATCAGCTACTCGGGCAACGGCACCATGATCGGCCGCGCAAAGGATCTTGAGTTCTATACGGGCTCAGCCTTCGACCGGGGCACGTGGTGGGTAACCGGCGATCGGATCTGCCATCGCTGGCGGAGCTGGCTCGGCGGCAAGGACCACTGCGTGAGCCTGCGTCTGGATGGCACGAAGGTCCACTGGCGCAGCAGCGACGGCTATTCGGGCACGGCCACGCTCGGGGCAAAGCGCGCCCGTGCCATCGAAGCCGGCGCCTCGTTTTAAAAGCGCTCAGTCGCCGCGCTCCTTGGTCTTGGCCTCGATCCAGAGGTCATCCATTTCTTCGAGGGTCGCCCCCTCGGGCGTCTTTGCCTGCTCGGCGAGACGGCGCTCGATATAGGCGAAGCGCCGGACGAATTTGGCATTGGCCGTCCTGAGCGCGGTCTCCGGATCGACATTGAGGTGGCGCGCGACATTCGCCATCACGAACAAGACGTCGCCGAACTCGTCCACGATCCGGGGATCGGTGGGGCCGTCCGGCGGGGTTGCACCGCGCGGATCGGCCGGTACGGCGATCTCTTCGAGCTCGGCCAGTTCCTCCTGCATCTTGGAGAACACGGGCGCCAGCGATGGCCAATCGAAGCCGACGCGCGCTGCCTTGGCCTGCAGTTTCACGGCGCGCGTCATGCCCGGGAGCCCGACAGGCACGTCAGCGAGCAAAGATGGATCGGCAGGGGCCGCGGTGCCGCCTGCGGCCTGTTTCGCCGCGCGCTCCTCGGCCTTGATGGCTTCCCACCAGCCCTTTGCAAGCTGACCGGACCGCGCTTTTTCGTCGCCGAACACATGAGGATGGCGGCGGATCATCTTCTCCGTCACGCCATCGACAACGTCGGCGAACGAGAAGGTGCCCTCCTCCTCGGCCATGCGCGCGTGATAGACGACCTGGAGCAGCAGATCGCCGAGCTCCTCCTTGAGATCGACCCGGTTGCCTCGCTCGATCGCGTCGGCGACCTCGTAGGCTTCCTCGATCGTATAGGGCGCGATAGTCGCGAATGTCTGCTCTAAGTCCCATGGGCAGCCCGTGCCGGGCGTTCTGAGCGCGGCCATGACGGCAAGGAGATCGGCAATGGATTTGCGAACGCGGGGCTGGTCGGGCGGAGCCATCATCGGTTCCTGGATAGGGCGCTACATGCGCTCGATGACATCGGTCCGCTCTTTGGAGACGACAGGCGCCGCCGCGGCAATGGCCGGCAGGATATCTTCGGCTTTATCCACGACCGTATAAGGCACCTGCAGGCTCGCGCGGATGAAAGTCTCGGCCCGCATATGATCGAGCAGGGCGCAAAGAGAGTCCCAGTAGCCCGCGACGTTCGCGATCACGATCGGCTTCGTGTGGCGCCCGAGCTGGGCCCACGTGAGCTGCTCGACGAGCTCTTCCAGTGTACCGATACCGCCCGGCAGCGCGACGAACGCGTCGGAGCGCTCGAACATCAGGCGCTTTCGCTGATGCATGTCCTCGGTGACGATCAGTTCGTTGACGTCACGCAGCATCTGTTCCTTCTCGGACAAAAACGAGGGAATGATCCCCGTGACATACCCTTTGTGCTTGAGAACGGACTTGGCGACCTCGCCCATGAGACCGAGGCTGCCACCGCCATAAACGAGGCCGACGTCGGCTTCCGCGAGCTGTTGGCCGAGCGTGCGCGCGGCGAGTGCAAAATCAGGATTGCGACCGCTTCCCGAGCCGCAGAACACGCACACGTTCTGGATGCCATTGAGCTCCGCGAGCTGCTGGCCCGAGTTCTTTTTACTGATGCTTTTCTTGGTCATAGTTTTACGCATTCCTCGGAGTGCCTTGGGGATGTCCGCGGCCGCCACAGGCCTTTCTAGCATCGCCTTGATATGGCTATGCGGGCAAATTGCCTCAATCACGCGAACGTTCGCGGGGAGCGCCATCCGTCTGATGGCGGGCCGCGCCCAATGCGGCGCTCGCCGGCGAATAATATCGTGGGAAGATCATTGGACGGCCGCGCGATTCTATGCATGGTTGCGCGCAAGAAGCCGCGACCTCGAACGCGGAGCAGCCGGACCCTGCCATGCAGCTCAAATTCTACACCTTGGACGTGTTCACTGAAACGCGCTTCGGCGGCAATCCGCTCGGTGTCGTCATGAATGCCGATGCGCTGCCTGCCGGCCTCATGCAGGACATTGCGCGCGAGCTCAATCTCTCCGAGACGGTCTTCGTCCAGAAGGCGACGAACCCGGCAGCGTCGGCCCGCATCCGTATCTTCACGCCGGCCGTCGAACTGCCTTTCGCAGGCCATCCGACGATCGGAACGGGTATCCTCCTGGCGCAGCTCCGCGCGGGCGACGCGCCCGGAGAGCAGGATGCTCTCGTCGTGCTCGAAGAGACGATCGGGCCCGTGCGCGTGGGTGTACGCATGCGCCCCGGCAAGGCGGCTCACGCGGAATTCGATGCGCCGAAGCTCCCCGAATCCGCAGGCGATGCGCCGAGTAGCGATCGGCTTGCAGCGGCGCTGGGATTGAAGCCCTCGGAGATCGGATTCGCCAATCACCGCCCATCGCAATGGTCGGCGGGCGTACCCTTTACCTTCGTGCCCATCGCGTCCATGGCTGCCATCGGTCGCGCCGAGATCGTCTCGACACATTGGTCGGCGGCGTTCGGCGGCTCGCGGGCCGGGAAGGTTTACCTCTACACAGGTGAGACGGTGCACACGACATCGTCGTTTCACGCGCGCATGTTCGGACCTGCTGCCGGCATCGTCGAGGATCCGGCAACGGGCGGCGCAGCGGCTGCCTTCGCCGGTGTCGTCAATGCCTTCGACCAGCTTCCGGCCGGCACGCACAAGCGCATCATCGAGCAGGGCTTCGAGATGGGGCGCCCGAGCCTCATCGCGCTGTCGTTCGAGGTTGCGGCCAAGGGCAAGCTCGAGACCGTGCGCATTGGCGGCAGCGCCGTCCGCGTCAGCGAAGGTCATATCGAGATTTAGCTCAGGCTCGGTCCTGAAATTTCAAAAAGGCGGGGGCTCCGGGGGTGTCCCCCGGGCGGGTCGTAGGGCTGCGGCCCTACTCGCGCCTTTGGCGCGAACGAGACCAGTCTCGCGCTCTGCCGGGAGGGACACCCTCCCGGGCCCGCCCGCCCTTTATGACTTTGTGATGCCCAGCGCCGTGTGCAATTCGCCGAGCATCGCGAGGGCGTCGGTGCCGGCGAAGATGAACGTATCGACGCCGGCAGATTGCAGTGCGGCTTCCAGATCCTTCGGGCGTCCCGCCAGATACACGCGCTGCGCGCCTGCGGATTTCAATGCGCCCGCTGTGGCTGTGCCGAGGTCGGCATAGATCGCATCAGCTCCGCAGATGCAGGCAATGCCGGCGCCGCTCGCCTTGAACGCGGCCGCAGCGTCGTCCGCTGTCTTGAGTGGTGCCGATTGCTCGACCGCGATGCCGCCCGCAGCAAGGAAGTTCGTGATCCATGTGGCGCGCGCGCCGTGGCTTGCGAGATCGCCGATACAGGCGAGGAACACTTTGGCAGGCGAACCTGCGGCTGCGTCGCGCAATTTCTCGAACGGCTCGGCCAGACGGCGCACGACAAGCGGTCGAATGCTGACGGCACCGCTGTCATGAGGGGAGGCGCTCGTGGGCCACGGCGCGACTTTGACGCCGTCGTCTCGGAGCTTTGGAAATGCCGACACACCGGTCAGCTCCATTCGGCCCGTTGCGATGGATTTGGCGCGCGCCTCGGCGATCTTGGCAATGTCGTCCTGGATGCGACCGCTCGTCAAAGCCGATTCGATGCCGCCGGCAGCTTCGATATCCTGGAAGAGCTTCCATGCCGTCCCGGTAAGGTCTGCCGTGAGCGTCTCGATGGCGAAACTGCCGCCAGCCGGATCGATCACGCGACCAAGCCCGCTCTCTTCCTGCAGCACGAGATGCGTGTTGCGGGCCATGCGCCGGGCAAAACTATCGGGACGGCCGAGAGGCCAAGTATAGGGCAGCACCGTAATGGTCTGCGCGCCGCCCATGGCCGCGGTGGCGCACGCGATCGTGGTGCGCAGCATGTTCACCCAGGGATCATGCTTGGCCATCATGCGGAGGGATGTCTCGGCACCGAACATCATCTGCGCGACCGCATCACCCGCGCCACACGCATCTGCGACCTGCCAGACGAGACGACGGACTGTGCGGAGCTTCGCGAGGCCCATGATCTGATCGGCATCGACGGCGAGGTTGATCGCAATCTTCGGCAGCGCATCGGCGGGCGCGATACCGGCGACTTCGAGGGCCCGCAGATAGGCGACGAGTGTCGCGAGCGTGATGGCAAGCTCCTGCGCTTCGCTGGCGCCGGCTGCATGATAGGGATGACCGTCAGCGACGAGCGCCGTCAGATGGGGTGCGCCGAGCGCGCTCTTCGCGAGGCTGGCTGCCTCGGCCAATGCAGCGTCGAGCGGCTGTCGCAGGGCACCCATCAGAGCGAGCGTTCCGATCGGATCAGCGTTGAAGGCGCCGAGACGCGCTTTATCGGAGATGCCGGCTGCACGCCACAACGCGCCGAGGCTCGCCGCTGCGGCGGCTGTGCCCTCGCCGGCTTCAAGCGCGATCGGGCACACATCGAGCATGACGCCCTTGAGCGCGGCCTCTAGCGTTTGGCTATCGGCTGCGAGCCCCACCCGACCTGCCTCCGCTATGAGAAGCTTGAGGGAAGTCGCGCCGCCTTCGAGATCTTCGAGGATCGCGGCATTCGCGGCAGCTGCGTCCGCCTCGGCATGGACCTGGCGGATGTCCCAGGTTGGAGAGATCGCGGCAGCGCTGGCCCCGCGCAGGTAAGGCGCAGCCCCTGGCTGTTGGCCATCGAGCCCGGCAGGGGCCTCGGCGCGGCTGTAAAGCGGCGCGATCCGGAGGCCGTCGGCCGTTCGGGCGACAAGGCGGCGCTCGAAATCCGCGCCCTTGAGGGCCTTCTCCACCAGCGCCAGCCACTGCGCCCGCTCGGGGACGGAAAATCCTTCCATCAAGGCCAGTTCGGTCATCTCTCGGCAATCCTGTGTCGTGCTCAGTGTCTTCCCTAATGCCCTGCTTTCGAAGCGCGCCTGAGCCTGCCGCGAGTAACAAGCGAGCTTCGAAAGAAAAAGGGCATTAAAAACATAAGCTTGCTAGCGTGATTCAGATCAAGAAATTCGCTCGGTCGCCAGCTGCCAGCAGTGGCGAATTTCTTGATCATCACGCTAGCGTGTTTGTTGCGCTGCGTTAATCCCTTGATTGGTCATGCCGCACCCCGCGCCCACCCTGCGCCCATGACATCCGGGCCCGGCTGTGGTAGGCACCGGCAACCCTTTTTGCGCCGCACCATGTGGCCCGCACCCCGGACACCCCGATGGATATCCGCAATATTGCGATCATTGCCCACGTCGACCATGGCAAAACGACGCTCGTCGATGCCCTCCTGAAGCAATCCGGCGCCTTCCGCGAAAACCAGAAGGTCGCCGAGATGGTCATGGACTCCAATGACCTCGAGCGCGAGCGCGGCATCACGATCCTCGCCAAGAATACGTCCATCGTCTGGAACGGTACGCGCATCAATATTGTCGATACGCCGGGCCACGCCGACTTCGGCGGTGAAGTCGAGCGCATTCTCAATATGGTCGACGGCGCAGTGCTGCTGGTAGACGCTTCCGAGGGGCCGTTGCCGCAAACGAAGTTTGTCGTGTCCAAGGCGCTGCGCCAGGGTATTCGGCCGATCGTTGTGATCAACAAGATCGACCGCCCGGACGAGCGCCACAACGATGTTCTCAACGAGATCTTCGATCTCTTCGCGGGCCTCGATGCGACCGACGAGCAGCTCGACTTTCCTGTGCTCTATGGTTCAGGCCGCGATGGCTGGATGGCCGCCGATCCGTCGGGCCCCCAAGAGGATCTGAAGCCGCTCTTCGAGCTGATCCTCAAGCACGTGCCGCCGCCGGTCGCGGAGGAGGGACCCTTCCGGCTACTTGCGACGACGCTTGAAGCAGACGCCTATCTCGGTCGCATTCTGACGGGCCGTATTCTCTCGGGCACCATCAAGCCGAACCAGACGATCAAGGCGCTCTCGCGCGAGGGAAAGCTGATCGAGACGACACGGGTGACGAAGGTGCTCGCTTTCCGCGGGCTCGAGCGCACGGCCGTCGATGTGGGTGAGGCCGGCGATATCGTCGCTATTGCCGGCGTCACCGAAGCAACGGTTGCCGACACGCTGTGCGATCCTTCGGTCGAGACGCCGGTGCCCGCGCAGCCGATCGATCCGCCGACGCTGACCATGACCTTCCGCATCAATGATGGCCCATTCGCGGGCCAGGAGGGTGACAAAGTTCAGAGCCGGGTCATTCGCGATCGCCTCATGAAAGAGGCCGAGCGCAACGTCGCGATCCGCATCACCGAGAATCCGGACAAGGACTCCTATGACGTCTCGGGGCGCGGCGAGCTTCAGCTCGGGGTGCTCATCGAGAACATGCGCCGCGAAGGATTCGAGCTGACGGTGTCGCGTCCACGCGTCGTCTACAACTCGGATGAGGCCACGGGCCAGCGCCTGGAGCCCATGGAGGAAGTGATCATCGACGTCGACGAGCAGCACTCGGGCGTCGTCGTGCAGAAGCTCTCCGAGCGCAAGGGCGAGCTTCAGGAAATGCGCCCGTCAGGTGGTGGCCGCACGCGCCTCGTGTTCTTCGTGCCGACACGCGGGCTCATTGGCTATCAGGGCGAGTTGCTGACGGACACGCGCGGCACGGCCGTCATGAACCGTCTCTTCCACGCCTATGCGCCATACAAAGGTGAGGTCGCAGGCCGCCGCCAGGGCGTGCTCATTTCGAACGCTGCAGGCGAAGCAACGGCGTACTCGCTCTTCTATCTGCAAGAGCGCGGCGCGATGATGATCGATCCGCAGACGCGCGTATACGAGGGCATGATCGTCGGCGAGCACAGCCGCGAGAACGATCTCGTCGTCAACATCATCCAGGGCAAGAAGCTCTCGAACGTGCGCGCGTCCGGCAAGGACGATGCGCTCATTCTCACGCCGCCGTTGCGCATGACGCTCGAGCGCGCGATGAGCTACATCACCGACGAAGAGTTGGTCGAGGTCACGCCGAAGTCCATCCGCTTGCGCAAGCGTTGGCTCGATCCGCATGTGCGCAAGAAGATGGAGCGCTCGGCGGAGGCGGTTTAGGGCTGCAGCGCTGAAAGCGCGAACCCTTCACGCCTCAGCTGCAGCCCTCGCCGAATTCCAAGGCGCGGCGCCAATTCGCGCACGCGCCGCGTGATATTCGGCCGCGAGACGATCGACCAACTCGGCCGCCGGCACGATGGCCTTCATGGCGCCGATGCCTTGGCCGGAACCCCAGATGTCCTTCCAGACCTTGCGGCGCTCGGCGCCTGAAGCGAAGTCCATCTTTGATGGATCGCCGGTCGGCAGGTTTTCGGGATCGAGGCCGGCGCGCGAGATGGACGGTTTCAGATAGTTTCCGTGCACGCCCGTGAAGAGGTTCGTGTAGACGATATCGTCGGCACCGCTCTCGACGATCATCTGCTTGTAGGGCTCGATAGCATTGGCTTCCTTCGTCGCGATGAAGGCCGAGCCGATGTAGGCGAGATCTGCGCCTGCTGCTTCCGCCGCGAGGATCCCATCGCCGCTGCCGATGGCGCCGGAGAGTGCGATCGGGCCGTCGAACCACGCGCGCACCTCGTGCACGAGCGCGAACGGATTGATCTTGCCAGCATGACCGCCGGCACCCGCTGCGACGAGGATGAGCCCATCGGCGCCCTTCTCGATGGCCTTCTTCGCGAAGGTGTTGTTGATCACGTCGTGGAGTACGATGCCGCCATAGGAGTGTACGGCCTCGTTCACCTCCTCGCGCGCGCCGAGCGATGTGATCACGATGGGCGCCTTGTGCTTCACGCACATTTCGACGTCGTGTTTGAGGCGCTCGTTCGTGCGGTGGACGATCTGGTTGACCGCATAAGGGGCCGACGGGCGGTCCGGATGCTTGGCATCCCATTCGCCGAGCTCGTTCGTGATGCGCTTCAGCCATTCGTCGAGCAGCTCCGGTGGACGCGCATTCAGCGCCGGGAACGAGCCGACGATACCGGCCTTGCACTGGGCAATGACGAGATCGGGATTCGAGACGATGAAGAGCGGCGAGCCGATGGCGGGAATGCGCAGGCGCTTCTTCAGGAGATCGGGGAGCGACATGCCGGCAGGTGATCCTGGTTAGGGGAGCAGGGCGCTCCGCGGGCGGACGACGGCGCACCCTAGCAGGTTCGCTCGTCGCCCGTCATCGGGGTGTCGTACCGCTCAGCCGAACCGGGCTTTCGAGATCTCGAGCGTGTCCTCGAAGGTTCGGAGGCCGGTCGTCGGGGCGGAGACGAGTACCGCCATGTTGCCGGGCTTGTGCTGGTTGCGCCACATGCGCGTGTGCGCCTTGGGGATCTGATCCCAGGCGAAGACCTCGGACATGCAGGGATCGATACGCCGCTCGACCACGAGCTTGTTGGCCTGTGCGGCCTGCAGCAGGTTCGCGAAATGCGAGCCTTGGACGCGCTTCTGGTGCATCCAGAGATAGCGCGCGTCCATGGTGAGATTGTAGCCCGTCGTTCCGGCGCAGATTACGACCATTCCGCCGCGCTTCACGAGCAGCACGGACACGGGAAAGGTCGACTCGCCCGGATGCTCGAAGACGAAGTCGACGTTGTTGCCTTTGCCGGTGATCTCCCAGATGGCCGCGCCGAACTTGCGCGCCTCCTTCATCCAGGTGCCGAATTCGGGCGAGTTCACTGTCGGCAATTGGCCCCAGCAGTTGAACTTCTTGCGGTTGATGACACCCTTGGCGCCGAGCTGCATGACGAAGTCGCGCTTGTCGTCCTCGGACACGACGCCGATGGCGTTCGCGCCTGCCGTGGCGCAGAGCTGAATGGCAAACGAGCCGAGACCGCCCGAAGCGCCCCAGACAAGCACGTTATGGCCCGGGCGCAGGATGTGCGGGCGATGGCCGAACAGCATGCGATAGGCCGTGGCGAGCGTGAGCGTATAGCAGGCGCTCTCCTCCCACGTCAGGTGCTTCGGCCGCTCCATGAGCTGGCGATCCTGCACGCGCGTGAACTGCGAGAACGAACCATCCGGTGTCTCATAACCCCAGATGCGTTGCGACGGCGAGAACATCGGATCGCCGCCGTTGCATTCCTCGTCGTCGCCGTCGTCCTGATTGCAGTGGATGACGACCTCGTCGCCGACCTTCCAGCGTTTCACCTTCGAGCCGACGGCATAGACGATGCCCGAGGCATCCGAACCGGCAATGTGATAGGGCTGCTTGTGGCCGTCGAAGGGAGAGATCGGCGTGCCGAGCGCGGCCCATACGCCATTGTAGTTCACGCCCGCGGCCATCACGAGCACCAGCACATCATGGCTGTCGAGCGGCCAGGTCGGCACGACCTCGACCTGCATGGCGTTTTCGGGCTCGCCGTGGCGCTCCTTGCGGATGGCCCAGGCGTACATGTTTTTGGGTACATGCCCCAGCGGGGGTATCTCGCCTACCTCGTAGAGATCCTTCAGCGGCGTTTCGGTGGGAACGGGCTGCAAAGCCTGAGCTGAACTCGCCATGGGGCACCTGCTTTGGTTGCGGGTGCGAACAGCATGACAGAGTAAATACTGCGCTGCAATATCAGATCGCCGCAATGCACTTTAGTTCTAAGCTGCGGGCTGCTGGGAAGGGGTGCTATCGCAACCGCAGCGTGGCGGTATGCCCGCGGCGACCATGCAGACAGGTTGAATGCGTTGCTGCGGGCTGCTGGAAAGGGGTGCTGTCGCCTCCTGACGTGGTGCTATGCCCGCGACGTCCTGCGGACAGGTCGGGGCTGGGCGCCCGTCTATAAAGGCGGGTGGGTCCGGGAGGGTGTTCCCTCCCGGTGGGGTGGGGGGCTAGCCCCGCTCGCGCCTCAGGCGCGAACTCACGCGCGCTGCGAGGCCTTAAGGGCCTGATCCAGATCCTCAATGATGTCGCGCGCGTCCTCGAGCCCGATCGAGAGGCGCACCAGCTCCTCGCCGACGCCGGCTTTGCGCAGCTCTTCCGCGTTCATCTGCTGATGGGTCGTGCTTCCCGGATGGATGATCAGCGACTTCGCATCGCCGACGTTGGCGAGGTGAGAGAGAAGGCGCACGCGCTCGATCAGCACCTTGCCCGCGCGCCGCGCGCCGCCTTCGCCCGATCCATCCGGTGCCTTGATGCCGAAGCTCATCATGGCTCCCGCACCGCGCGGCATCTGCTTCTTGGCGAGTGCGTGATCGGGATGGCTTTCGAGGCCGGGATATTTCACCCACGCGACGGCGGGATGTTTCTCGAGGAAGGCCGACACAGCGCGCGCATTCTCGACGTGGCGCGCCATGCGTACGGGCAGCGTCTCGATGCCTTGCAGGAGATAGAATGCGTTCGCGGGGCTCATGCAGGCGCCGAAGTCGCGCAGGCCCTCGGCGCGGGCGCGCGCGATGAAGGCGGAGGGACCGAATTCCTCGGCGAAGTTGAGATTGTGATAGCCGGCATAGGGCTCGGTGAGCGTCGGAAATTTGTCCGACTTCGCCCAGTCGAAGCGGCCGCCGTCGACGAGAAGGCCGCCGATCGCGACGCCATGCCCGCCAAGGAATTTCGTCGCGGAATGCATGACGATATCGGCGCCGAGTTCGAACGGGCGGCAGAGATACGGTGTCGAGAACGTCGCGTCGATCATGAGCGGAAGGCCATGATCATGCGCGACTTTGGCGACGGCCGCGATGTCGAGCACTTCGAGACCGGGATTGCCGAGCGTCTCTGCGTAGACGAGACGCGTCTCCGGTTTGATGGCCGCGGCGAAAGCTGCCGGATCGCGCGGATCGACTTGCGTCGTCATGATGCCGAAGCGCGGCAGCGTGTGCGCGAACATGTTGTGCGAGCCGCCGTAGATGCGGTTCGAGGCAACGATGTGCCCGCCCTGACCCATGAGCGTCGTGACGCCGAGATGGAGTGCGGCTTGACCACTCGCGACGGCAACGGCGCCGACACCACCCTCGAGCGCAGAGATGCGCTCCTCGAGCACGGCGACGGTCGGATTGGAAATGCGCGAGTAGATGTGGCCCGCGCGCTCGAGATTGAACAGCTCGGCGGCGTGATCGGCGTCGTTAAAGACGAACGATGTCGTCTGGTAGATCGGCACGGCGCGCGCGCCGGTTGTCGGATCGGGTTGCTGCCCGGCATGCAGGGAGAGCGTGTCGAAGCGGGGATACTGATCGTCGGCCATGGAGCTAGTGTCCCGATTCCGAAGTTCGCCTGGGGTCGATCCTACTGTAGCGAGCGAACTTCGAAATCAAAAGGGACACTAGCCTCTGAACTCTTGCCAGTGTGATTCAGATCGAGACATTCGCTCGGCGCCTACCCCGGTAGTGGGCGAATGTCTCGATCATCACACTGGGCGCCTCCAAAACTCAAGCTAATCAGTATCGAAGGCGGCGCGTAGCGACAACCGGATCGTTGCGCGCGGGCGTTCCATCGGCGTTCGCAGGGCTGGGGATTGCGGGGACGGGGCTGGCACACTGGGGCTTGCCGCGCCGCGAATCACCTAACGCTTAAGCGCATCGCGTGGGGGCGTGCGCAGTGTCCTGGCAGGATGCGCAGCGTCGAGGAGACAGATCATGGTTCAGGGGCGTGTCCGTCATCGGGTAGCGTTGCGTCGCGTACTGGAAATGGGAAGTTGCGTTGCTTCCGTGCTCGCTCTGGCCGGTTGTAGCGGTGCCGATGTTCTGAAGCTGCCGAGCCTCGGCCCATCGACACCCGCCCTGAACATCACGCCGAAAGCGGAGCTGCCCATGCGCGAGGTGTCGCCCGGCGAGGCAAAAGCCGCTCGAGCGCGTCTCGGCGAAGCGGCGGCACTCGCGGCGGCGCGGTCCAATCCCCAGGACATCGAGGCGGTCATGGCGGCCGCCCGCGTCATGCGCCGGCATGGCGATAAGGCAGGCGCTCTGGCCCTCCTCGATACGTCTGCGCCGGTAGCGCCGAACGATGCGCGCCTGTTGCGCGATCGCGGGCTGTTGGCGCTGGAGCTCGGTGCGGTGGCCCGCGCGCGCGATCATCTCAAGAAGGCGGTCGAGAACGGCAGTCGCGATTGGCAGACGCATTCCGCGCTGGGTAGTGCACTCGCAGCCGGCGGCGATCAGAAGGGCGCGCAACGCCAATTCGCCGAAGCGCTCAAGCAGGCGCCGGACAATCCGGTCGTGCTCAACAATCTCGCCCTCTCCATGGCGCTGGAAGGCCGCCGCGCGGAAGCCGAGCAGATGTTGCGGCAGGCGGCAGCCGGTCAGAAAAAAGGCAGCGATGTGCGCGTCGCGCAGAATCTGTCGCTGGTCAGTCGCATCAGTGAGGCGCAGGGCAAAGCTGCGATCAAGCCCGCAGCGGCGCCGGCCAAGGATGCGAAGAAGGCCGCAGCCGCAGCACTGACGCGGACCGCGCAGGCAGACTGAGCGGGCGGTCGCGCCTCCGGCGCGAGCAGGGCCGCGGACCCTGCACCCGCGCGGGGGACACCCCCGCACCTCGGCGAGGCGGGGTGAGCAGAAGTCGAAAAAACGGGTGGGTCCGGGAGGGTGTCCCTCCCGGTTGGGGTACGGGGCGAAAGCCCCGTCGCGCCGCAGGCGCGAGCTGCTACCGCAGCCGCGCGTTGATGCCTTCGAGTGCCTTGGAGCCCGGGCAGAGCTCGCTCATCGGCAGCGCGTTGAGCGGGCGCTCGTCGGTGCCGAGCACGTCGTGCAGATCCTGCTGGTTCTCATTCACGTAGAGAAGGCCGGTGACGATCGTGCCCTTCGCGGCATTCGTGCGGATGGTGTGGATGGCCATGTCGGCATCGCGCGGATCGTGCCCTTCGCCGACCTTGTAGAGCATGAGCTGCGAGCCATCGTGCAGCTCGACGGCTGTCGACGTGCCTTCGTCGTACTCAGTCGTGATCTCCTCCTGGGGTTCGACGTAATCGAGTTTGTTCTCGGAGGCCATGTTGTGCATCCGGACGTACTCGTAGCTCTTCGTCGAAGCCGGATGATTGTTGAAGGTCACGCAGGGGCTGACGACGTCGATGAAAGCGAAGCCCTTATAGCTGATCGCGGCCTGGATGAGCGGCAGGAGCTGGCGCTTGTCACCTGAGAAGGAGCGCGCGACGAAACCGGCGCCGAGCTGGATCGCCATCTGGCAGAGATCGATCGCGTCAAAGGGATTGGCCTCGCCCTTCTTCGACGGAGAATTCTTGTCGTTGGTCGCCGAGAACTGCCCCTTCGTCAGACCGTAGCAGCCGTTGTTCATGACCATGTAGGTCATGTTCAGGCGGCGCCGCACGGCATGACAGAACTGGCCGAGGCCGATGGAGGCCGTGTCGCCGTCACCGGACACGCCGATGTAGTAGAGATCGCGGTTCGCCATGTTGGCGCCGGTCGTCACGGACGGCATGCGACCGTGCACCGAGTTGAAGCCGTGGCTGCGTGAGAGGAAGTAGGTCGGCGCCTTGGATGAGCAGCCGATGCCGGAGATCTTGGCGATGCGATGCGCTGGCAGATCCATCTCGTAGCAGGCTTCGATGATCGCGGCGGTGATCGAATCGTGCCCGCAGCCGGCGCACAGCGTCGACATGGAGCCTTCGTAATCGCGGCGCGTGAGGCCCAGCGCATTGCGCGGAAGAGCAGGATGGTGGGCGGAGGGTTTGGAGATGTAGCTCATGGGATCTGGCTCCTGCTACTCGGCGGCCGCAGCTTTTTCGGGATGGAGATGCGCGAGCGCAGCCTTGCGCACAAAGGCGGCCGTGGTCGGCATTCCGTCGTAGCTCAGCATAGCGATGAGCTTGTTCGCGGGTATGTCGGCTTCGGTGATAAGCAGCGAGCGCATCTGTGCGTCGCGGTTCTGTTCGAGCACGAAGATCTGATCGTGCGCATCGCAGAAGGCCTTCACATCGTCGTTGAAGGGGAAGGCTCTGAGGCGCATGGCGTTCAGGCGAACACCGGCGCGCTCCAGCTCATCGAGACCTTCGAGCACGGCGGGACGCGTCGCGCCGAAGTAGATGATTCCGGTCTTGCTGTTCTTGTCGCGGATGTCGATCTCGGGTTTCGGCACTACCGTTGCGGCGGTATCGAACTTGCGCCGGATGCGATCGATGACGCGTTGATGAATGCGGCCGTCCTCGGTATACCGGGCGTACTCGTCGTGGCTCGTACCACGCGTGAAGAACGAACCCATGGAGGGGTGCGTGCCGGGCAGCGTACGATACGGGATCGCATCACCATCGACGTCGAGATAGCGGCCCCAGGGCTTGCCCTTGACCGTCTTGAAGGCCTCGAGCTGCTCGGCGGAGAGCACCTTGCCGCGGCTCTGCTCTTTACTGTCGTCCCAGGTGAAAGGCTCAGTCATCCAGTCGTTCATGCCGATGTCGAGATCGGACATGACCATGATGGGCGTCTGCAGCAGCTCCGCGAGCTCGAATGCCTCGGCCCCCATGTCGAAGACTTCAGTCGGGTCCGAGGGGAACAGCAACACGTGCTTCGTGTCGCCGTGGCTCGCGTAGGCACACGAGATGATATCGGGCTGGCCCGTCCGTGTCGGCATGCCTGTCGAAGGACCACCGCGCTGGATGTTGAAGAGCACGACGGGCACTTCGGCGAAGTAGGCGAGCCCGAGGAATTCGCTCATGAGCGAGATGCCGGGGCCGGAGGTCGCCGTGAACGAGCGTGCGCCATTCCAGCCACCGCCGATGGCGACGCCGATCGCGGCGAGCTCGTCCTCGGCCTGTACGATGCTGTAGAGGCGCTTGCCTTCCTTGGTCACGCGCAGGCGCCGTGCGTATTTCTCGTAAGCCTCGGGGAGCGAGGTCGATGGCGTGATCGGATACCACGCGCAGACCGTGGCGCCGCCATAGACGGCCGCGAGACCGCCGGCGTCGTTGCCTGTCACCATGATCTTGCCCTTGGCGCCTTCGGCCGGGCGGGCATGAATGGCGAGCGGGCAGGAGAAATGCTCGCGCGCATAGTCGCGCCCAAGCTGCACGGCCTGCAGGTTGGCCGTCATGAGCTTCTCTTTGCCCTTGAGCTGATCGGAGATCACGCCCTTGAGGGCCTCCATGTCCATGGAGAGCAGCTCGACGAGCGCGCCGACGTAGACCATGTTCTTGAAGAGCTGGCGCTGGCGTGCGTCGGTCCATTGCTTGGCGCAGATCTGCGCGATCGGGATCGGCAGCAGCGTGATGTCGTCGCGCGGCCAGATGCGTGGCATGGAACTGTCGTAGAGCAGCCAGCCGCCCGGCACGACCTCGGCCAGATCCTCGGCGTAGGTCTGCGGGTTCATGGCGACCATGAAGTCGATACCGTCGCGCCGCGCGAGATAGCCCGCCTCCGAGACGCGCACCTCGTACCAGGTCGGCAGGCCCTGGATGTTCGAGGGGAAGATGTTCTTCGGGCTGACCGGAATGCCCATCCGGAAGAGCGTCTTCGCGACCATCGTGTTCGCGGACGCGGAGCCCGAGCCGTTGACGGTGGCAAACTTGATGACGAAATCGTTGATCCCGCTCATGGCGTCGTCGTTGTCCTCATTCCAGTCGGGCGCCCGCCGCGATTTTCCTTCGTCAGGTGCGGACGGGCCCTTCCTCCCATGATGGGTGGCTGATCAGGCAGCGATATATGCATTGTGATGGGACAGGCACGCCGAGGCGGCCTGCGCTTCCGCGTACGCAAATTTCTGCATGTCCCAAGCGCCGGTCGGACAGCGCTCCGCACAGAGCCCGCAGTGCAGACAGACATCCTCGTCCTTGGCCATGATCCGGCCCGTCTTGAGAGGACCCGAGACGTAGATGTCCTGCGACTTGTTGAGCGCGGGAACGCGTAGCTCCATGCGCAGGTCGGCCTCGTCGTCGTTGTCGGTGAAGTTGATGCAGTCGACGGGGCAGATGTCCATGCAGGCATCGCACTCGATGCAGAGATTGTCCGTGAAGACGGTCTGCACATCGCAATTGAGACAGCGCTCGACCTCGCGCGCGGCGATCTTATCGTCGAAGCCCAGCTCCACCTCGAGCTTGAGGTTCTTGAGCGAAGCTTCGAGCGCGGCGTGCGGCACGGCCTGGCGCTTCTGCGGATCGTAGTTGTTCGAGTACGACCACTCGTGAATGCCCATCTTCTGGCTGACGAGCGTGTGACCGGGCTTGGGCCGATCGACGAGGCTCTTGCCGTGGCAATAGGCATCGATCGAGATCGCCGCCTGATGTCCGTGCGAGACAGCCCAGATGATGTTCTCGGGCCCCCAGGCGGCATCACCGCCGAAGAAGACGCCGGGAATGGAACTCATGAACGTCTTGCGGTCGACGGCGGGCTGGCCCCACTCGTTGAAGGTCATGCCGATATCGCGCTCGATCCAGGGAAAGGCATTGTCCTGGCCGATGGCCATCAGCACGTCGTCGCAGTCGATGGTGACGAACTCGCCCGAGGCTTCGAGCTTGGGGCGGCCTTTGGCATCGACGCCGGTCTCGACCATCTTCTCGAAGGTGACGCCGGCGAGCTTGCCGTCCTTTACGACGAAGGCTTTGGGCGCGTGGTTGTCGAGGATCGGGATGCCTTCGTGGAGGGCGTCTTTGACTTCCCAGTCCGAGGCCTTCATGACCTTGCGCGGTGAGCGCACGGTGACCGTCACAGCCTCCGCGCCAAGTCGCAGCGCCGTACGGCAGCAATCCATGGCTGTGTTGCCACCGCCGATAACGACGACGCGACGGCCGATCTTCTCGACATGCCCGAAGGCGACGGACGTCAGCCAGTCGATGCCGATATGGATGTTGGCCGCGGCTTCCTTTCGGCCGGCAAGCTCGAGATCCTTGCCCTTGGGCGCGCCCGTGCCGACGAAGATGGCGTCGTAGCCCTCGCCGAGCAGCTTCTTCATGCTCTTGATCTCGGCGCCAAAGTTGGCCTTCACGCCGAAATCGAGAATGCGGCCCACTTCCTCATCGAGCACGCTCGCGGGGAGGCGGAAGGAAGGAATGTTCGTGCGCATGAGCCCGCCGGGGACCGGATCGCGCTCGAACAGCGTAACGTCATAGCCGAGCGGCATGAGATCGCGCGCGACGGCGAGCGAAGCCGGTCCAGCGCCGATGAGCGCGATGCGCTTGCCGTTCTTCGCGGCCGGAATTTCAGGAAGGAGGCCGTCGATCTCGCCCTTGTAGTCGGCGGCGACGCGCTTCAGGCGACAGATGGCGACCGGCTCGGCATTCTTCTTCGAGGGGTCTTTGGCATTGCCTTCATCGCCGACCTGGATGCGGCCGCGCCGACACGCAGGCTCGCAAGGGCGGTCGCAGACGCGGCCGAGAATGCCGGGGAATACGTTCGATTCCCAATTCAGCATATAGGCCGCTGAGTAGCGGCCTTGCGCGATGAGACGGATGTATTCGGGGACGGGTGTGTGCGTCGGGCATGCCCATTGGCAATCGACGACTTTATGGAAGTACTGCGGATCGTTGATGTCGGTTGGAGGGGTGCGACCTCGCTTGCGTGCGCGGGCCGCCATTTCACTCGCCTGCATCTCGCCTTTATCCCTGGCTCGTTCCTCTGCCGGGGTGCCTTCCTCGTCGAGCGACGTCACGGGTCGAAAACGCACCCGCGACCTCTTCGCAAGAATTTGCCCCAGCCCCTAGTGGCGGCCCCGCGAGCAGCGGGGCCTGCAACTTAGACTCTCTATAGCTGCTGAGAGCACTATTGGCCACTGAGCTTCACGCAATGCTGATGGGAATGATTTACGCACAATGCAGAACGGCCCCACCTAGACTTAGGGCGGGGCCGTCATGACTGGGAAATTCTGAAGCAGGATGCGCTGCAGCGCACAAAATCTCAGAAGAGACCCTCGAACTTCTTCTTGAAGCGCGAGACGCGGCCGCCGCGATCCATGAGCGTCTGGTTACCGCCGGTCCAGGCAGGATGCGTGCTCGGATCGATGTCGAGCTGCAGCGTGTCGCCTTCCTTACCGTACGTCGAGTACGTCTGGTACGTCGTGCCGTTCGGCAGGGCCACCGTGATGAGGTGGTAGTCGGGATGGAAGTCCTCGATATTCTTCATGACCGTTCTCGCGAGCCAAAGCAGGAAAGCCGGAACATCGGCGCGGCGGCGCCGGGGTGCGTCGGCAATCTCGGGTGAAAAGCTGGGCGGTGTATACATAAAGTAGCGCTCTGGGGCAAGTCGCGCCGCGCAGGGCCGCGCGGGGGCGGCAAATTGCTCCCGGATCGGACGATCGAGCACCATTCCGTGGCGCTGGACGGCCAAGCGGGCTTCAATCCTCCTCCCCGCGCCGCATGGCGAGGACGCGCTGGACATGGGCGAGGTCGTCATCGATGAGCGGCGCGTATTTCTCGCGCAGACGATTGAATTCCTGCTGTACGGCCTCGAGCTCCTCGTCGGACATGTGGTCCAGATTGACGAAGCCGGTTCGGGCATCCTGCGTCGCCCTGATCAGCTCGTCGAGCTTCAGGGTGACGACACGCGTCTCGCGGTTCTGGGTGTTCTGAATGAGAAATACCATGAGAAAGGTGACGATGGTCGTGCCGGTGTTGATGAGAAGCTGCCAGGTATCGGAATAGCCGAAGTATGGCCCGGTGATGCCCCACACTATGATGGTTATGAGTGCGAACAGGAAAGCCCAATGGGAGCCGACCGCATGTGCGGTGCGCTCGGCAAACGCGCGGAAAGCGTTCTGCATGGCGGTATTCCATCGAGATCGAGAGCTTCGGTACATGGCCGGGGCGCAGGCGCGTGGAGGCGAGCCATGCATGGAGTGCGATTGACCGGACGGGGCGTTTTGCTACGGTCCGCCCGAAAAGGATCCTTCAATGACCGACACCGAAACCCGGACTTCCCCTTTCGATGCAGAGAAGGGTCGCCCGAATGTCGAAGGCGATTATCTGCGGGAGGAAGTTCGTCTCGCCAATCGCAATTCCGGGATTCTGCTCGAGGCGCTACGCCACGACGTGACGCCGGTTGGGCTCCACTATCTGCTCAATCACTTCGATGTGCCGTACGTTCCCTCGGCGGCAAACTGGACGCTGAGCGTCACCGGACGCGTGCGCACCCCACTTAAGCTGACCCTGGCCGAGATCCAGGCCCTGCCGGCGAAAACCCTGCGCGTGACGCTCGAATGCGCGGGCAATGGCCGCGCGAACATCGGACTGCGCCGCCAGAGCATGCCGTGGATGTACGAGGCGGTCGGCACCTCGGAGTGGACGGGCACGCCGCTCCGTCATGTGCTCGAGCGGGCCGGGTTACTCGACGATGCCATGGATATTGCCTTCCTCGGCGTAGATCAGGGCTTCGACAAGGTCTTCCACGAGTATGGCCGTTCGCTCGCGCCGCAACTCGCGTTGAACGAGGACGTGCTGCTGGTGTGGGCCATGAACGGTGCGCCGCTGTTGCCGCAGCACGGCTTTCCGCTGCGCATGATCGTGCCCGGCTGGTATGGCATGGCGAGCGTCAAGTGGCTCGACCGCATCGAGGTCATGGATACGCCCTATCAGGGCCACCAACAGGTCGGCAGCTACGTATATAAAGAGGACGCCGACGATCCCGGCGTGCCGGTGACGCATATCCGTGTGAAGTCGCTGATGGTGCCGCCGGGCATCCCGGATTGGTACACACGCCATCGGCTCGTGCCGCCGGGGCCTGTCACGGTTTACGGGCGCGCCTGGAGCGGCAATGGCGTGCCGGTGACGCGCGTCGAGTTCGGCGTCGATGGCAAGTGGCAGGATGCCGAGCTCGGTCCGATCGACGGCCGCTATGCCTGGCGGAGTTGGCAGGCCGTGTGGCAAGCCACCGAAGGCGAGCACGACATTGCCTGCCGCGCCACGGACGAGAACGGTGATACACAGCCCCTGGAAGAGCGCTGGGATCGCAGCGGCTTCGGCAATAACATGGTGCACAAGATTGGAGTGACCGTTCGCGCATGAGCACGACAGCAGAAGCCATGATCGACGTGCGCGTGTGGCGCGGGAACGAGGAGGGCGAGTATCAGGCCTTTTCCGTGCCGCGCCGCGACAGCCAGACCGTGCTGGATGTGGTCACCTGGATCCAGCGCCATGCCGATCCGACGCTCGCCTACCGCTTCGCCTGCCGCGTCGGGGTGTGCGGTTCGTGCGCGATGACGGTCAACGGTCGCCCGCGCTGGACGTGCCGCACGCACGTGTCGAAAGTCATTGAGGACGGCCGCCTCGAGATCGGGCCGCTCGCGAACCTGCCGGTGATCCGTGACCTCGCGGCTGACATGACGCCCTTCTTCGACAAATGGCAGAAGGCCGAAGGCACGTTCGTTCCCTCGCGCACACGCCACGAGCCGCTGGAGACGATCAGCCCTGAAAGCGCCGAGCGCCAGGCGGCGGATGCGGCCATCGAGTGCATCAACTGCGGTGTGTGCTACGCAGCCTGCGACACGGTCCGCTGGAGCCCGGAATACTTCGGCCCTGCGGCGCTCAACCGCTCATGGTCGCTCGTCAACGACGTGCGCGACACGGGCAATCTGAAGCGGCTCGCCGCAGCCGCGAGCAGCGGCGGCTGCCACAACTGCCATTCGCATCAGTCCTGCGAGCAGCTCTGCCCCAAGGGCCTCAATCCAACGGCATCCATTGCGGGCCTCAAGCGGCGCACTATGCAGGCTTACATCCGCGGAGAGATTTCGTGAGCGCTGTCCGCCTGTACGTCTGGCAGCGGCTCACGGCGCTGCTCATGGTGCCGCTCATTGCCGTGCACCTGATCGTCATCATCTACGCGACGAGCCGTGGGCTCAGCGCTGCGGATATTCTCGGGCGTACGCGCGGCAGTGTCGCTTGGGGGCTGTTCTACACGCTCTTCGTGGCGGCCGCGTCGATCCACGGCGCCATCGGCGTGCGCGGTGTTGCGCGCGAGTGGCTCGGCTGGGGCAACACGGCATTGGACCGCCTCATGTGGATTTTCGGCGTGGTTCTGATCGTGCTCGGCTTGCGCGCTGTTTATGCGGTGGTTGGAACATGAGCGCGACACCGCACACGACAGCCTATCGCCGCGATCGCCTGTGGCTCGCGGCCATGGTTCATCGCGTCTCGGGCGTGCTGCTCGCCGCGTTCCTGCCGTTGCATTTCCTCGTGCTCGGGCTCGCTATCCGGGGCGAGGCCGAACTCGATGGCTTTCTGCAGTGGACGAAATCGCCGCTGGTGAAGTTCGCGGAGCTCGGTCTCGTCCTGCTGCTCGCCATTCATCTGCTCGGCGGCATTCGCGTCCTGCTGATCGAGAATATGCCCTGGCGCGAAGGACAGAAGCAGATGGCGACGATCGCAGCCGTAGCGGCGGTCGGCATCGCCTGCGTGTTCCTGATCGCCCTGCTTTAGTCGGGCATTACCACTGGCCGTAGTACGTCCAGGCTCTCTGATCACCCCAGCTCGCCGCGCCGTAGCGAAAACCGGGGTCCCAGCTCGCCGAAGCCCGAGGTATCGGTCGGGACCGATAAAGCGTCGCGCTGCGCTCCCAGCCTTGGACTCTTGGGCCCCGGACTTTCGCAGCCTTCGAGCGGTGCCGATAACCCACGTTCGCGCGCGGCCTGTAACAGGTGCGACAATCGCCGACCGTCTCGACCATGCTCGTCGTGCCCGTCGCAGCTGCGCGTGCCGAGAGGGGCGCCGCCTCGGCTGGTTTGTGATGAACACCAACGACAGATAGCGCCAGCAGAGAAACAGCAAGGACGTGCTTGAGCATAGTCATCTCCTCGGGAGAGACCGCCCGGCAGGACGCGCAGGCGGCACGAATTCCATCGACGGTACGCTGAGCAAAGGAGCCATTTGCATCCGTGACTCTATGTAGAAAATGGGTTGCGGACCCCGGTTGGCGCGCGGCCTCGCGCGACTTAGACGCGACGCCCATCAGTGATGATAGCGCTTGCGGAAGTAGGTCCGCGACCTGTCGGGGTTCCACTTAGAATACTGTTGGTAGCCGTAGAAGTAATAATGGCAGCGGTGCCAGTCACCGCAATGCTTGTGACTCCACTTGCCCGGCAGATGGCGATGCTCTTTCAAAGGCGGCAGCCATCCTTTACGGCACTTGCGATGCCGGTGGCGGTACTTTCCATGCCGATGGGTGTACTTGGCGTGATGCCGGTGTGTGCGATGATAAGTGCGATGACCGACCGTGTGGGTCATTACCGGGGGCGCTGCCACGCGATGGGACGGGAGCGGCGCCGCCGTTGCCGCATTACCGTGCAGAAGACCAAGGGCCAAGAGCCCGATAACCATGGCACTCGTACGCATACTCTACCTCCTCGGGGGCTGCCCAATGCCAAAACGCACGACGAGGGCTGAAAGTCTCACTCGGGAGCGTCCGCCTTCCGCATTGTGGGATGGGGTTACAACCTTCCTGAGGGGGCAACCAAAGCGGTACGTGCGTCTGACGCTCATCGGCATAACATTTGCTCTTATTGGAGACGTCGGCTGCACGATTGGGGGAACGTGCGGCCGCGCCATGCGTTCACGGGGTGGCATAACGGCAGGTAGGGACATGTCCATGAGTTTGCTCGAGCATTCGAACCATCTGATTGATGAGAACCGCCGTCGCATCGAGCGCTTTCGCTTGGAGCTCGCAGAAACCGCGGGCGTGGACAGTGCCTTGCGCCAGCGTGTGCTGCAGCAGATGGAGCTCTCGCTCCAGTGCCTCGTTCGACATCGGGATGCCCTGGCCTCACGCGTCTCGGGCGGCGATCTCGGCAAACTTGGCGCCTGATCGGCGCCACGCCTCAACCTTTTGTTAACCGTAGCGGCCGACTCTCGATGATGCCGGTATTCGCTCGTGCGCGTGCCGGAAGGGTGTCGCGTCATGAGGTTCATCGCCGTCATTCTGATCCTGCTCGCAGCAGGCAAGGTCGGTTACCAGCAGTATCTCTATCGTGCGGCCACGGCCGACGTGATGCTCTCGACCTTCCGGGAGCAGGCAGTCGCCGCCTGCCAGCGCGACACCACGGCCACGGGCCTCGCCGATCGGACGGCATGGGCAAGTCCCTCGCAGGTCTGGTTCGGTGTCGGCAATCCGCACGCCGACGTCTCCGTCTGGCAGGTCGACCACGCGCGCTGGGGCGAGCGCTACCGCACGCCCTTCATATTCGTTGCGACGGCGAACACCTCGGGCGGGCCGGTGTGCGCCTACGATATCGGGGCGCGCCGGACCATGGTCCTTCCGCTCGGCCATTCCTGAGCCATCGAGGAGCGTTGACGATCCGCGCCTGACAAGGCGGCCCCCATCCGCTAGAACGGCTCCCGAACGATCATTGACTTCATGGGAGCGGTACGATGGCGAAGGTGGCTTTTATCGGTCTGGGCGTGATGGGCTATCCCATGGCGGGGCACCTTCTCAAGAAGGGTGGCCATGAGCTGACCGTCTACAACCGCAATGCCGCCAAGGCCGAGGCCTGGGTCAAGGAATACGGCGCCGGCAAGACGGCGGCGACGCCGGCGGAAGCCGCCAAGGATCAGGATTTCGTCTTCTCCTGCGTCGGCAACGACGACGACCTGCGCGCCGTGACGCTCGGCAAGGACGGCGCCTTCGAGACCGTCCGCAAGGGCTCCGTCTTCATCGACAACACGACCGTGTCGGCCAACATCGCGCGCGAGCTCTATGCGGCCGCGAAGGCCAAAGGTTTTGGTTTCCTCGATGCTCCGGTCTCGGGTGGCTCGGCCGGCGCGCAGAACGGCGTTCTGACGGTTATGGTCGGCGGCGACGCGGATACGTTCGCCAAAGCCGAGCCGGTGATCGCGGCCTTCGCGCGCATGGTCACGCTGATCGGTGCCCCGGGTGCTGGCCAGCTCACGAAGATGGTCAACCAGATTTGCATCGCGGGCATCGTGGAGGGCCTCGCCGAAGGCATTCACTTCGCGCAGAAGGCCGGCCTCGACCTGCCGAAGGTCATGGAGACGATCTCCAAGGGCGCGGCCGGCTCCTGGCAGATGGAGAACCGCTGGAAGACCATGGGCGACGCCAAGTACGACTATGGCTTTGCCGTCGACTGGATGCGCAAGGATCTGTCGATCGCGCTGGAGGAAGCGCGCGCCAATGGCTCGACGTTGCCGGTGACAGCGCTCGTGGATCAGTTCTATGCCGAAGTTCAGCGCCTCGGCGGCAAGCGCTGGGATACATCGAGCCTGCTCGCACGCCTCAATCAGAACTGAGGGCGCGCGCTCAAACCTTGATCGGTACGCTTTTCTGGACGCTGATGCCTTCGGGCGTCAGCGCACACTTGAGCGCGATCGCCTCGACGCCGATCTCCAGCGCCTCGGCGAGACCGGCGGCATAGTTCGGATCGATGTCGCGCGCGAACGTGAGGCGTGTCGCATCATTCCTCTGAATGAGGAAGACCATCACGGCGCGATGGCCCTCGCGGACCATCTGGCTGAGTTCCAATAGGTGCTTGAGGCCGCGGGCCGTGACCGAGTCCGGAAACTCCGCGACGCCGGCTTCCCGCATCATGTGCACGTTCTTGACCTCGACATAGGCCGGCGGCTTGTCCGGGCTTTCAAGCAGAATGTCGATGCGGCTGTTCGTGCCGTACTTCACCTCACGGCGCAGGCTGTTGTAGCCCTTGAGGGCAGCAACGCGCTTGCCCATGATCGCCTCGCTGACGAGTACATTCGGGTGGTTCGTATTGATGCCGACGAGGCCCGGCCCCTTGCCGAGGTCCACTTCCAGCATTTCCCAGGTGTGCTTGTACTTGCGCGTCGGGCTGTCTGACGTCGAGACCCAAACGGGCAGACCGGGCGTCGTCAGGCCCATCATCGAGCCGGTATTCGGACAGGTCGCGGTGATCGCCTCGCCATTATCGAGACGGATATCGGCGAGGAAGCGCTTGTAGCGCTGAATGAGCGTGCCGCGGAGCAGGGGTGTGGGAAATTGCATGGTGCCGAAGGTAGTGTTTCGGGCTTCCGGCGGCAATCCGCGTCATGTGCCTCGTGCACGGGCCTTTGCGCGTCCCCGGCAAGGGCTGGCATTGGCGTGGTTTTCGGATAGCATCGCCGCCGCACGGGCGCAGGAAGGCCCGACACTGGTTGGAAGCAAAGAGATCATGATCGACAAGCGGGTGGCGTCCATCGCCGAGGCGATGAAGGGGATCAAGGACGGCTCGACCGTCCTGTTCGGCGGGTTCGGTGCCGTGGGGCATCCCACACATCTGATCGACGGTCTCATCGAGCAGGGGGCCAAGGATCTGACGCTTGTCGGCAATAATGCGGGGTCTGGTCGTGTCGAGCCGCTCGTGCGCCTCCTTGCGGCAGGGCGAGTGCGTAAGATCGTGTGCAGCTTTCCGCGCAGTGCCGGCTCGGTCGTGTTCGATGAGCTGCATAAAGCCGGCAAGCTTGAGTTGGAGCTGGTGCCCCAGGGTACGCTCGCCGAGCGCATTCGCGCGGCGGGCGCCGGTATTCCCGCTTTCTACACACCGACGGCCTATGGCACGGCTCTGGCCGAAGGCAAGGAAGTGCGCGAGATCAATGGGCGGCACTATCTGCTCGAGCACGCCATTCGTGCTGACGTCGCGCTCGTCGAGGCCTACAAGGCGGACCGCTGGGGCAACCTCACATTCAAGCTTTCAGGTCGGAACTTCAATCCGATCATGGCCATGGCTGCCGAACTCAGCATCGTGCAGGCACAGCACATCGTGGAACTCGGTGAAATCGATCCGGAGAACGTACACACACCGGGCGTCTTCGTGCAGCGGGTCGTGCATGTGCCCTACGGTGATCCCGCGCCCAATCTTGCGACCACCGGCTGATCCAACACATATGCGGAGGAACGCATCATGACGACCACAGCAGCCCGCGCGCCCGCCGCCGAAGGCATCACGCCCTGGAGCCGCGCACAAGCCGCCGCCCGCCTTGCTCAGGACATTCCCGAAGGCTGGTGCGTCAATCTCGGCATCGGCTTTCCGTTGCTCGTCTCGAACTTCGTCAAAGGCCGTGAGGTCATCTTCCAGTCGGAGAACGGCATCATCGGTATGGGCGGTCTCGCGACGGCCGAGACGATCGAGCCTTGGCTCATCAATGCCGGCAAGCAGAACGTCAATCTCGTGACGGGCGCCAGCATCGTCCACCACGCCGACAGCTTCGGCATGATCCGCGGCGGACACATCGATCTCTGCGTCCTCGGCGCGTTCGAGGTGGCGGCAAACGGCGATTTCGCCAACTGGACCACGTCGCTCACCGATGGCGTGCCTGCCGTCGGCGGTGCGATGGATCTCGCGGTGGGCGCCAAGCGGCTGTGGATCATCATGGACCACACCTCGAAGGACGGCAGGCCCAAGCTGCTCGAGCAGTGCGATCTACCTCTGACGGCACCCAAGGCCGTCACGCGCATCTATACGAACCTTGCGGTGATCGACGTTGGCGCGCAGGGCTTCGAGGTTGTCGACATGGCGCCGGGGCTCACCATGGAGGCTCTGCAGGCGAAGACGGGGGCACCGCTGAAGCGCAAGGCCGCCTGAGCCGCGCCCCACCGCCCAGAAATGCAGAAAGGCGCGGGAGACCGCGCCTTTCCTGATTCAAACTCACGACTTCGCCTTCGGTGCGGAGTTCGTGCGTCGGAATTCAGACCATTCCGAGCACAACTGCGGCGAGAAACGCAAACGACATGATCGCGGCGGCGACGTTCAGCCCTACTCGAAGCTGCATCGAACCCTCCATGACTGATCTGCTTCAGCGTCTTTGCCACGGCACCGCGGGGTGCCAATGAACAAACAGTAAGGTTCGCTAAAGACGCGTGGCAAGGGAAAACGTTCCCGCACAGCAAAACGCGTACCATTTTGCTCAAATGAATCTATGTAGTTTGTGTGCTCTAAGAGTCACGCTTAAGAACAGTGATCAATTAACCAAAGAAGATCTCGCAAGTAATAAGTATTAATCCGTGTTGCCCTCGACACAGGGGCGTTGCGGCATCGCGACGCTCCGACGAAAGAATTTTTTGAGCCAAATTCAGTGCCTGTCGCGAAATATGGCCATGACGTGGACAAACGGCCCGCTGCCACAGGATGGCCACAACCAAATCACTTGGAATGCGGCTGCCACAGGCCGTTGACCCTGCAGTCCGAGGGCTTCAGCATGGTTCGCTGGGCTGAACTACAACCAAGAAACGCTTAGGAGAGCGCCATGGATGAGGGCCGAATTCCGGTACTGGTCGGCTGCGGGCAGATTACCCAGCGCGAGAAGGACCCGGCACGGGCGCACTCGCCCATGGATCTGACGGCCGACGCCGCGCGCCGCGCTGCCGAGGATGCGGGTGCGGGTGCGGCACTGCTGGCCGCGCTCGATACGGTCGTGATGATCCGCTCGTTCTCCGATACGAGCTGGCGCTTCGCCTCGCCTTTCGGACGATACAACAATCCGCCGCGCTCGCTGGCGAACCGCCTTGGTGCCGCTTCCGCTAAGCGCCTCATCTACACGCATCCCGGGGGTAACATGCCGCAATGGTGCGTGAACCGGCTCTTCGAGATGATCGTGCGCGGCGACTGCGAGGCGGCGCTGATCGCGGGTGGCGAGGCGCTTGCTACGCAGAAGGCCGCGGAGCGCGCCAAGCTCGCACTCGACTGGTCGGAAGATCCGGGCGGTGAGCCGGACGAAGTCTGGGGCGTGGCCAAGCGCGGCTGGAGCGACATGGAACAGCGCCATCGCATGGCGGGCGCCATTTTTGCCTATCCACTTTTCGAGAACGGCATTCGCGGGCATCTCGGCCGCTCGATCCCGGAACACCTCGCGGAGGCAGGAAAGCTCTTTGCGCACTTCGCCGCCGTCGCCAAGGACAATCCGCTGGCTGATCGGCGCGCCGGCTACAGCGCGGAGGCAATCGCGACCGTCAGCGCCGACAATCCCTATATCGGCTTTCCCTACACCAAGCTCATGAATGCCAATGCCTACATCGATCAGGCGGCGGCGCTGGTGCTGACGTCCGTCGCCAAGGCGAAGGCGCTCGGCATTCCGCAGGAGAAATGGGTCTATCTGCACGGCTGCGCCGACGCGCACGACCACTGGTACATCTCGGACCGCCATAATTATCATTCGTCGCCGGCCATGCGGACAGTGGCGCGCGAGACCTTCGAGATGGCGGAGAAGTCCCTCGACGATATCGCGCACATCGATCTCTACAGTTGCTTTCCTTCAGCGGTCGAGATCGCGTGCGCTGAGATGAACATCCCGCTCGACGATCCGCGAGGTCTCACCATCACCGGCGGCCTTCCGTACTTCGGCGGCCCCGGCAACAACTACGTCACGCACTCTATCGCGGAGATGATGAACCGCGTGCGCGCCGCGCCTGGATCGTTCGGCCTCGTCACTGCGAACGGCAACTACGTCACGAAGCAGTCGGCCGGCATCTATTCGACGACGCCACCAGCGAAAGCCTTCGCGCCGCGCGATCCCGCCGATTATCAGGCCGCGATCGATCATGATCGAGGACCGGTGGTGGCTGAGGTTGCGGAAGGGCCCGCGACGATCGAGACGTACACCGTCATGCACGACCGCAAGGGCCCGACGTACAGCGTGCTGCTCGGCCGGCTGGGCGACGGGCGGCGCTTCATGGCCAACACGCCGGACGATCCGACATTGCTGGTGGACATGACCGCGCGCGACTATCTCGGCGCGCACGGACGGGTCCAACACGCTGACGGCATTAATATTTTCGTGCCGGAATGAGATCGGCGTTCATTCGGCGGAACACGTGCGTGCGGATTGTGCTGTTTCCTGTGCGCCGCACGGTGGACTTCGCACAACGCTCACCTATATATGCAAAGCAGAGCGCGCCACTTTGCATAGATTGTGGGCGCACGTATTCAGGGGAGGCAGAATGAACAGTTTCAAGCGGTGGTTCGGTAGGGCTTGTGTCGTCGCCCTCGGCGCGGCGGTGGTACTCGCCACCATGCCGACCGATGCAGACGCGCGGCGCGGCGGCGGCTTCGGCAGCCGTGGTGCCAAGACCTTTCAGGCACCGCCGAAGACCAATACGGCGCCGAATGCGGCTCAGCCGATCAACAAGTCCATCACGCAGC
>JAEZRM010000106.1 GCA_023412805.1 Pseudomonadota bacterium
GGCGCCCGAAACGATCTTGCCGCCAGCATCTGCTCTGCCCTACGCTCCGCTTCGGCCAGATCAGACGCTGGCCAGCGACGGCCGGATTCTAACTTAGAACATGGCGCCGCTTCGTGGGGCAGGCCAGGTTCTCGTGACGAATCGCACGAGATAATCCCCCGTCACCAGATCCGATGCGGGATCGCTCTCGCCCTTTGGTGTCAGGACGGCTTCGTATAGCCCGGGCGGCAGCACATCGATGAGGTCTATGTTGCTCGCAAACTCGTCGTGCTCCTTCCTGGCGACGGAGGCGGAGACGAAGATTCCGAGATGGCCGATCGTATCGTGCAACGCGTAGACGATCGTCTGTCCGTTGGCACGGATCTCGTCGACGCTCTTGTAGAGGTCGAGTATCCAGTCGAGCGCCTGCTGAGGCGGCGTGATGTTGTCGGCCCTCGAGCAGAACACCACGATGGGCGAGCGGATATTGCGTAGGTCGATGCGCGTTCCATCGGACGCGGTCATGCTGCCGGAGGTGAGCTTGTTGCCGACGAAAAGCTCGTCCGCAATGAACTGCATCTCCTCCGCATTGAGCACGACATGCCCGCCCCACCACTCCTCGAACTCGAGATAGCGGGGTCCTTCGGTATCGATCTTGGAGTAGAGATTGTAGGCCTTCGTCCAGTACGTGTTCGATGGATTGAGGTTCTCGAAGTTCGACACGAGCCACGCGCCGTCGAACTTGCCGTTGCCGAGATCCCCCATGAGCGCGGCGAGCCACGTCCCGCCGAGGAGGCCGCCCGTGTAGCGCATCGGATTTTTTCCGTGCACGCCCGCCCAATAGGACAGCGGCGAGCCGGCAACGATGATCGGCCCGATCAACTCGGGGCGCATCGCGGCGAGAAGCATGACGGCCCAGCCGGCCGGGCAATTCCCGATGACGGCCGGCTTGCCCTCGGCCTCGGGATGGAGTGCGGTCACGCGCTCGATGAAGACTGCCTCCGCGTGGGCAATATCCTCGATAGTCTGGCCCGCCATGGGATCGGGAAGAAAGCCGATGAAGTAGCAGGGATGGCCCGCCTTCATCGCGACGCCGATCTCGCTGTCGGCCTTGAAGCCGCCAATGCCCGGGCCGTGCCCCGCCCTCGGATCGACGATGACGAACGCCGCTTTCTCTCATCGAGTTCGATGTCGTCCGACGGTATGACACGCGCGAGAACGTAGTTGACCGGGCGTGGAAGCTGGCGCCCGTCCATAACGAGTTCGGCCTTGAACTTGAGAACGTGCGGCGCCGTCTTTGCGGCATGGTCCGTGTAGCGTTCTCCGCGCTCACGCATTACGTCAAGGAAGAGGGCCGAACGCTGGAATGCGTCCGTCCAGTAGTCCGCTACAGTATCCAATAGGGGCCATTGGGGCGAGGGCGAGCGAAGCGTAGACTGATCGTGCGTGCGCATGGATGCGGCCCTCGCTGGCGGGCTCGGCGACTATTCCTGTAATGCGGATGCCAGACGACCGGGCCCCCTACAGGTCCGAGTGATTGCGCACTGACGATGCTGCTGGCGCTGCTCGCCCGCTATCGGTGTTTCCCCCGATCTTTCTACGGCGCTTCCCAGGGTCGCGACTGGACTTCGCAGGGCGCAGCGGCTGTCCGCTAAGCGCGGTTCGGCGTGCCGTCGCCCGGATGTACGGCGAGATCGCTGCTCGCGGCAGCGGTGTCCAGCAAGCGCGATTGAGCGAGTTCGCCGACCGCCTCGAGAATGGGATACGCGACCGACGTGAGGTGCGAGCTGATGCGCTTGAGGTCGCGAATGATGTCGAGATGGATCGAACTCGTCTCGATGGACTGCGAGCGCCCTTCCCTGAGCCGCGAGAAGTGTCGGTCCGTGGCCTCGAACTCGGCCGTGCGGACGGTCGTCTTCCCGCGCAGCAAGCGGCGCGCGAGCGCCACATCGCGCGTCGCAAACACATTGAGCGCAAGCCGCATGTTGTCCATGATCTGGGCGTGGAACTTGCGTAGCTCCTCGGCGCCTTCGGGCGAGAAGGCGTAGCGCTTTTTGATCTTTTTCGCGGCAAGCTCCATCAGATTCTTGTCGATGATGTCGCCAATGTGCTCGAGGTTCGTGGTGAAGGTCAGGATCTCGACATAGCGGCGGCTGTCCTCCTGTCCCATATCGGCCTTCGACGCGCGGATCAGGTAGAGCTTTATGGCCTCGTGCAATCCGTCGACCTCGTTGTCGGCGCGCTCGACGTCGCGCACGGCCTTGATATCCGAGCCCTCGATCGCCGGCAGTGATCGCTTCAGCATGTCGAGCACGAGATCACCCATGACCAGGGTCTCGCGCATGGCGCAGGCGAGCGCCTCCGATGGCGTATCGAGCGCACTCGGGTCGAGATGACGCGGCGTGCTGCGATCGAGGTTCGCGACCGGATCGGGAAGCAGCCGCGTGACGAGCGAGGCCACGTATCCGAGAAACGGCATGGCCAGCGCGGCCAGAGCGATGTTGAAGGCGAGGTGGAAGTTGACGGTGAGGCGTGCGGCGTCGGACGAGATGGCGCCGAGGCTATCCGCAATCATGGCCACGAAGGGCAAGGCGACCACGACGCACGCGGCTCGGATGAGCAGATTGCCGAGTACGACGCGACGCGCAGCGGGCGCCGAGCCCGAGAGCGCCACATAAGGAACGATCGCGCCGCCGAGGTTCGCCCCAAGCACGAGGGCGACAGCAAGCCGTCCGTCGATCACACCGCCACCCGCGAGCGACATGATGAACAGCACCATGGCGAGGCTCGAATGTGCGAGCCAGGTCATGGCGGTGGCGACGAGAACGGCCAGCAGCGGCACTTTCTCGGAGCCGAGCGAGGCGAGCACGAGATGCAGGATCTGGCTGTCGCGCAGCTCGGCGGACACCTGGCTGATGATGGTGAGCCCGAGCAGCATCAGACCGAAGCCGATAAACACGCGCCCCGTTCCGCGCACCTCGTCCTTCTCGGAAGCATTGAACAGGATGACGCCGAGGAAGAGCAGGCCCGCCCAGATCCACTTGATGTCGAAGGCGTAGATCTGCGTGACGAGCGCCGTACCGACGTCCGCGCCGAGCATGAGCGCCAGTGCGAGCGGGAGCGTGACCAGCTTGCGGCTGGCAAACGAGGCGAGGAGCAGCGCCGTGGCCGTCGCGCTCTGGAGGACGCCGGTCACACCGACGCCAGTGGCAAAAGCCTTGAAGCGGTTCGCACACGCCTTGCTGATCAGCAGACGCAGGGAGGCACCGAAGGCGCGCGTCATCCCCGTCCGCACCATCCGCACGCTCCACAGGAGCAACGCTACGCCGCCCATGAGAGTTATGAGCAGCCCGCTTCCTTCCATAGGCACCTCCGGGGCCATTGACGGCGCGCCCAAACCGACGCCCCGCCCGACTCTCCTAAGCTATTTGTACCAAAGGTTGGGCAGGAATAATGCAATGTCCGGGAAGAAGTATATGAGCAGCACGCAGATCCACTGCAGTATCATGAACGGCATCATGCCGCGCTAGACCTGCCAGAGGTCCCACGCCGGCACCACGGCCTTCAGATAGTAGGCCGATAGCGCAACGGGCGGCGAGAGCCAGCAGGTCTGGAGCGTAACCGTCACAAGAATACTGAACCAGAGCATGTCGATCTGCAGGCCCTGGAGCAGCGGCAGGAAGATTGGAACGATGATCACCTCGGTCGGCACCCACTCGAGGGGCCAGCCGAGGAGGAAGCAGACCGCCAGAATGCTCACGATGAGCAGGCCGGCGGGAACATCCCAGGCGAGGATCGTATCGGCCAGGAACTTCGGCGTGCCGAAGGCCGAGAACACGGACCCCATGAACGTCGACGCCGCGAGCAGGATCATGACCATCGCCGTGGTCTGGGCGGTGCGGTAGGCGGCGCCCTTCATAACGGCGAAACTGAGCTGGCCGTTGAGCGCGGTGATGATGATCGATCCTACGCAGCCGAGTGCCGCGCCCTCGGTCGGCGTCGCCCCGCCGGAAATGATCGCGCCAAGCGTCAGAAGAATCAGGAATGTCGGCGGGAGAAAGCCGAGGATGAGCTCCTTGATGATGTAGCCCTTGTCAACGTTCAGTTCGTCCGCAGGCAAGGGTGGGCCGAGCTGCGGCCTGAGCCACGTGCGGCCGAGCGTATAGCTCAAGTAGACCGCCTTCATTGGCGGCTCTGGACGGCTTTGCTCAGGATTTCGTGCTCGAGATCTCCCGTTGATTTGTCGCTACGCGATGCGCTCACGCACTCCAGGGGAGCGAGTACGTGCGCACGTTGGTGAAGCTCTTCATGGCTTCCCACACACCTTCCTTGTAGCCGAGGCCCGAATCCTTGATACCGCCGAACGGCGACATCTCGATGCGATAGCCCGGCACTTCCCAGATGTTCACCGTGCCGACGTCGAGCTCGGCGATGAAGCGCGTGACGTAGTCGAGGCGATTGGTGCAGACACCCGACGACAGCCCGTAGGCCGTCGAGTTGGAGATGCGGATGATGTCGTCGATGTTGTCGGGCACGCGAATGATCGGGATGACCGGGCCGAATGTCTCCTCGTGCACAAGCTCGGCCATGTAGGGAATATGATCGACGACGGTCGGCGGAAAGAGTGCGCCTTCGCGCTTGGCGCCATAGAGCACCTTGGCGCCCTGCTTCACGGCATCGTCGACACGCGCCTCGAACAGCTTTGCCGCGCGCTCGTTGATGACGGTGCCGACATCGACCGAAGCGTCCGCCGGATTGCCAAACTTGATTTTCTTCGCCTTCTCGACGACGAGCTTCGAGAATGCGTCGGCTACGGACTCGACGACGAGAATGCGCTTCACGGCCGTGCAGCGCTGACCCGAATTCTTGGTCGCCCCCTGAACGGCGAGCTCCGCTGCCTTGTCGAGATCGGCATCCTCCATCACGATGAGCGGATCGTTTCCGCCAAGCTCGAGCACAAGGCGCCGATAACCGGCCTTCTCCGCGATGTACTTTCCGACACGCACTGACCCGGTGAAGGTGATCAGATCGCAGTCGGGATCGGTGATCATGGAATCGCCCATCGTGCCGGGATTGCCCGTCACCACGGACAGCATCTCGGGTGGCAGGCCCGCCTCGTAGATCACATCGGCGAGCGCCAGCGCGGTCAGAGGCGTCAACTCGGTCGGCTTCAGCACGAGACGGTTGTTGGTCGCGATGGCCGGCGCGAGCTTGTGGCTGACCATGTTGAGGGGATGATTGAAGGGCGTGATGGCGGAGATCACGCCGAGCAGCGGCACGCGTGTCGTGAAGATCTTGCGCGCCTTGCCATTGGGCGAGATATCGCAGGAGAACTGCTCGCCGTCGTCGCGGATGCAGAGCTGACCGGCGAAGGACCAGACGTCATAGGCGCGCGTGGCCTCGTAGATGGCGTCCTTCCAGCAGAGACCCGACTCCGCCGAGATGAGCTTCGCGAACTCTTCGCGGCGCGATGCGAGAATGTCAGCCGTCTTCAGCAGGATCTGCTGGCGCTCATAGCGCGAGAGCTTCGGCTTGTATGTTTTGGCCTTGGCAAACGCCTCGCGCACGTGCTCGGGGCGAGCCATCGGCACGGTGCCGACGAGCGATTTGTCGTAAGGACTACGCACCTCGATGACGTCGTCGGTCGTCACGCGCTTGCCCGCAATGCGCATAGCTTCGGAGCGGGTGGGGAGTTTTGGCATGATGGTCATGTCTGCACCTCAATACGTGTCGTTGAGCGCGACGGAGAATACATCGAACGTGTGCAGGCGATGTCGTTCTCGGCCTTGTTCGCCTTGTCGGCGCGCTCGGAGGAAAAGGCAATGGCGCGACCAGTTCGATAGTCGAGACCGTTCAACAGCAGCAGCCGCAGCTTGTCCTTGGCCGTTACCATGGCGACCTTACAGCCCGCGTCGTGGAAACCCGCGAGGATGGTCGGCGCGCGCATGAACTTGGGATCGTTCATCATCACTTCGGTGCCGCTCGCCGGATCGTAGAAGAAATTGCCTGCGATGCCATGCACGGCCGGCGGCCGACCCGCGATGATCGAAAGATTGTTGGGATTGGTGAAACTCGGGATGACACACTCGGCGATCAGGTTTGCGCCCGTCGTCATGAAGCGCGCAAACGTCGGCGCGACGCCCGCCTCGATGGCGCGCTCGATATAGCCGGGCTCGGAGCCGTCGATGCAGAAGACGACAGTCGGCGCTTGCGAACGCCGGTAAGAGCAGCCATTGACGACGACAGGTTCCGCGCTCGTTGCCATCCTCTATCCTCTCAATCGGCCAGATCGTGCCGCCCGATGAAGTTGCGCCCTCTCTCGCCCTGCGAAGCCTTCATGACGAGCGCTCGCCAGTCCGGCGGGGACAGTCCGTAAGATGCGGGGTTTGTCGACACGCCGAGCCCTTCGAGAAATGCCGTCAATCGCCCCGCGCCCGCCGCGAGATCATCGCCGAGAATGCGTCGCAGAGTGGCATCGCAGGCAGCGCTATGGCCAAGAGACCAGCGCATGACGGTCGGCAGCGAGAATGAGCAGGCGATACCGTGGACCGTGCCCGCACGAAGCGTGATGTCGTACGAAATATTGTGCGCCAGCGCCGTCTTCGTATTCGAGAACGCGAGCCCTGCCATCACGGCGGCACGCGCCTGGCGCTCGCGTAGCTCGGCATTGCCGAGATCCTTCATCAGCCTGGGCAGCACGTCCAGGATTTCCTGCGCTGCGGCGACAGCATGATTGGACGAGATCGGATTGGCGCTCACATTCCAGATACTTTCGAGCGCGTGTGAGAGCGCATCGAGTCCCGTCGCGAGCGTCAGCCCCGCCGGTGCGCCGAGCGTGAGCGCAGGGTCGATAATGGCGACCTCGGGATAGAGCGCGCTGTTGGCGAGCGAATATTTTTTGCCGCTCTCCTGGTCCCACACGGTGGCCCAGGATGTGACCTCGCTGCCGGTGCCCGCAGTCGATGGCACGGCAATGATCGGCGTGAAGGTCGAGCCATCCAGTGCGGCGCCGCCGGTCAGTGCGTTCATCACGCGCGCGAAATCACCCTGGGCGGCAGCGACGACTTTGGCGGCATCGATGATCGATCCGCCGCCGAGGGCGACGATCAGCTCGGGCTTCGATGGGGCTGCTGCAAACTGGCGGCAGGAGAGCGCCAGATCCTTGACGTCGGGATTGGTGACGATGTTGTTGATGACAACCGATGGCGGCCCCGCGTCGGCCCTGATGCCGGCGGCGATCTCGCGGAAGAAGGGCATATCGTACGTGACGAGTGCCCAACGGCGACGGCCGACGATCTTGCCGAGTTTGCCCGCGGCGCCGGCACCGAACTCGATCCTGACGGGATTGCTGTAGGCCCACATGCGTTCCGCCCAGTCCCACGAGGCTATGCCGCTCGGACCTCTATGGGCCCGTCGGTCGCGCAGACCTTGTAGCTGGCCGGATCAGGCTCTCATCATGCTCGAACCTCGACAAATTGATTTTTCCGCCGATATCAATAGATTGTATCTATGAATCTCACGCAGCTCAGATCCTTTCACGCGGTTGCCAGCTCAGGCGGTTTCATCGCCGGAGCGACAGCGCTCAACGTGAGCCAGCCCACGCTTACGGCGCAGATCAAGGCGCTGGAGGCGGAGTTCGGCGTCGAGCTGTTCTATCGGCGGAACCGGCGCAGCGAGCTGACGCCTTCGGGGCGCGATCTGCACGCCATCACGCTGCGGCTGTTTGCGGAAGAAAAGGAGGCGCGCGAGTTTCTGGCGGCAACGAAGGGACTACGCACAGGCCAACTGCGCATCGGCGCGGTCGGTCCCTATCACGTCACAGAGATGCTGGCGGCCTTCAATCAGCGCTATCCGGGCATCACGCTCAGCATGTCGATCGGCAATTCATCGGCCGTGCAGCGCGATCTTCTGGATTATATATCCGATATCGCCGTGCTCGCCCACATCGATGCCGACGAGCGCATCATCGCCATTCCCTACCGCCGCCATCCCGTCCTGGTCTTCATGTCGGCGGATCACAGGCTCGCGCGGCGCAAGAGCGTGCGCATGGAGGAGCTGGCGGACGAACCGTTCGTGGCGCGAGAACAAGGCTCGACCACGCGCCGCGCCTTCGAGGCCGCTGCAGCGGACCGGGGCATCAAGCTGCGTACGATCATCGAGATCGGCAGCCGTGAGGCCATCCGCGAGGCGGTCATGCACGGCATTGGCATCGGCTATGTGTCGGAAGCCGAATTCATTCCCGACGCTCGCTTGCGTCTGATGCACATATCCGATGCGGAAATCTTTACGGCCGCGCATGTCGTCTATCTGCGCGAGCGCGCACACAGCCGCCTCATCCGAGCATTCCTGGATGTCGTGCGCACGACGGGAGGCGCCGCCACGCCACGAACGAAGCGGCGGCGCGCCTGATGGGACGCGTGTGAGCTACTTGCGCTCCTGAGCACGACGCAAGGCTGCCGCGAAAGCGCTTTCAGCGGAAGCCTCAGGGTCTTTCTTCGGTGCGGCACTACCACTGCGCGCGCTTGTGGGTGGGCCCGATGAGCGCGTATCATTGTGCGTCGATCGGTCGATCGCACCGGACTTCATGGTGAGCGCGATGCGCTTGCGCGCGACATCGACTTCCTTCACGCGCACCTTGACCACATCGCCCGCCTTCACGATTTCATGCGGGTCTTTCACGAAGCGGTCGGACAGCTCGGATATGTGGACGAGGCCATCCTGATGCACGCCGACATCCACGAAGGCGCCGAATGCGGTGACATTCGTGACGACACCTTCGAGCTGCATAGCCGGCTTGAGATCCGAGATTTTCTCCACTCCTTCCTGGAAAGCGGCGGTCTTGAACTCAGGACGCGGATCGCGACCGGGCTTTTCGAGCTCCGCCAGAATGTCCGTCACGGTCGGAATGCCGAACTCGGCATCGGCAAACGTCGCGGGTTTCAGCGATTTCAAAAGGACGCGATCGCCGATCAGGGACTGCAGTGGCCGCTTCGTCGCCTCGGCAATCTTCTCGACCAGAGCATACGCCTCGGGATGAACAGCGGAGGCATCCAGCGGATTCTTGCCGCTCATAATCCGCAGGAATCCAGCGGCCTGCTCGAAGGCCTTGGGTCCGAGGCGTGGGACCTTCTTGAGCGCGCTGCGCGACTTGAAGGCCCCATTATCATCGCGGAATGCGACGATGTTCGATGCGAGCGTCTTGTTGAGGCCCGACACGCGCGCGAGCAGCGGCACGGATGCCGTGTTCACGTCGACACCGACCGAGTTCACGCAGTCCTCGACGACAGCATCGAGCGAACGGGCGAGGCCTGTCTGATCCACATCGTGCTGATATTGCCCGACACCAATGGCCTTGGGCTCGATCTTGACCAGCTCGGCAAGCGGATCCTGCAGCCGGCGCGCGATAGACACAGCACCGCGAAGGCTGACATCGAGCCCTGGAAATTCCAGTGCAGCCAATTCCGACGCCGAGTAGACCGACGCGCCCGCCTCCGACACCATGGCCTTCGTCAGTTTCAACTGGGGCATCTTGGCGGTGAGATCAGCGACGAGCCGGTCGGTCTCGCGGCTCGCCGTGCCATTGCCGACGCTGACGAGATCGACCTTGTGTTTCATGCAGAGTGCGGCAAGCGTCGCGAGTGAGCGATCCCATTCCCGCTGCGGCTCGTGCGGATAGATCGTTGCCGTGTCGACGAGCTTACCCGTCTGATCGACCACCGCGACCTTGACGCCGGTGCGGAAGCCAGGGTCGAGGCCCATGGTGACGCGCGGACCGGCCGGCGCCGCGAGCAGCAGATCCTTCATGTTGCGAGAGAAGACCACGATTGCCGCGGCGTCGGCGCGTTCCCTGAGACGCACGACGAGATCGACTTCGAGGCTGACCGAGAGTTTACCCTTCCACGCGAGGCGGACGCTTTCGGCGAGCCACGCATCTGCGGGTCGGCCACGATCGGCGATGTCGAATGCGGCACGGACACGGAGCTCGGCGGGATGGGGCTTGCCGGCCTCGTGCGCAATGTCGAGAGCGAGATCGAGAATGCCCTCATTGCGACCACGCAGCATGGCGAGCGCGCGGTGCGAGGGGATGTCCTTGATGCGCTGGCCGAAGTCGAAGTAGTCGGAGAACTTCGATCCTTCCGCGTCCTTACCCTTGAGCACCTTGGATGTGAGAACGCCTTCCTCCCACAGCCATTCGCGCAAATTGCCAACGAGCTTCGCATCCTCGCCGACGCGTTCGATGATGATGTGGCGGGCGCCGTCGAGCGCGGCCTTGACGTCGGCGACGCCCTTCTCGGCATCGACGAATTTTTCGGCTTCCTTCTCGGGCACGAGCGTCGGGTTTTTGAGGAGAAGTTCGCTCAGGGGTTCGAGGCCGGCCTCACGTGCGATCTGCGCCTTGGTCCGCCGCTTGGGCTTGTAAGGCGCGTACAAATCCTCGAGTTCGACCTTGGTTCCGGCAGCATTGATCGAGCGCGCGAGGTCGGGCGTCAGCTTGCCCTGCTCCTCGATGCTTTTCAGGACACTGGCGCGGCGCAGTTCGAGTTCGCGCAGATATCCGAGGCGCACTTCCAGGGTTCTCAGCTGCGTATCGTCGAGACCGCCCGTCTTTTCCTTGCGGTAGCGGGCGATGAACGGAACGGTCGCGCCTTCGTCCATGAGCCCTACCGCCGCCGTGATCTGCCCCACGGCGACACCCAGCTCCGACGCGATGCGCTGATTGATCTGATCCATTTATCCCCACGCTTATCGATGATACGGCGATGATCACCCGCCCCTGCCGCGGAGCTTTGCTCCCATGTAAACGGCCAAGGGCTCTTCGTCAGCAGTTCGCGGGCAACACGGCGACGCGTCGCATGGTCGCCGCGTTCAGGGCTCGACCTCTGCCACCGGAGGGGCCTCATAGGTGAACCCGCGGCGGGCCTCGGCAATGAGCTGCGCCATGGCGGGTTGCAGGGGAAATCGCTTCGAGACGACGAGGCCGATTGGACTCACGACTTCCGGATCCACGATCGGCACAGTACGGAGCGCACCCGTCAAATCGATCGCGTCACCGACCAGACTCGATATGACACTCACCCAGCGGCCAGTGCGGACATGGGTCGTGAGCGCCAGGATAGAGTCGGTCTCGATAGCCGGGCGGACCTCGACGCCGCGGCGGCGCAGTGCCTCATCGATGATACGCCGCTGCTGGAGGCTCGTGGCGAACAGACAGAGCGGCAGCGAGGCCAGCTCCGACCAGGCAATCTCGGAGCTGTCGCCGAAGCGGCCATCCGCCGTCGTGAGCAACAGATAGCGCTCCTCGTAGAGCGGCAACTCGTCGAGGTCGTCGCTCGGCGCGCTGCCCATGTAGCGGACGCCGGCATCGATCTCGCGCGCATTGAGAAGGCTCGCGATCTCGTCGGACGTGCGTGTCAGCAGCGTGAAGCGGACCGTCGGATTGCGGTTCTGGAATGGCGCGGTCAGCGATGCGACGAGCGGCATGGCGGCCGGCATGGCGGCGATGCGCAACTGCGCGCCGTGGCCTCGCTGCATAGCCAGGATTTCCTGGCGCATGGCCTGCGCATCACCGACGAGGCGACGCGCCCAGACGAGCACGCGCTCGCCTTCCGGCGTGAAACCAAGAAAGCGCGACGAACGCTTGACCAGTGGAACGCTCAGCATTTCCTCGAGCTGCTGGATGCCCTGAGACAGCGTCGGCTGCGCGACGCCGCAGCTTTCGGCCGCGCGGCCGAAGTGCTTCTCACGCGCCAGCGCGATCATGAACTCGAGCTTTTCCAGCATCGGCGCCTCCAGTGGCCGTGAAACAGATATAGCAGTGGCGTGTTCGGGCTGGCCAGCGCCCGCCAATGCCGGCGGAGCGCCTGTTCTGAGCGGGCGCAGGCCCTACGACAGCTCGGCCCGTACGAGGGCGGCACCTTCCGCGAGTGCCTTCAGCTTCGCGAAAGCCAGCTCGCGCGGCATGTACTTCATACCGCAATCGGGCGCCGGCATGAGCTTGTCGGCAGGCAGAAACTTGAGGCCCGCGCGAATGCGTTCGGCGACCGTCTCCGCCGTCTCGGCCGTCTTGTCGCCGAGATCGAGCACGCCGAGCATGACCTTTTTTGGTGTCAGCTCCTTGAGGATGCCGAGATCGAGCTTGGGCTGGGCCGCCTCGATCGAGATGGTCTCGGCGACCGTATCGGCAAGCTCGGGCAGGAAGGAATAGCCGACGGGCTTGTTCGAGCCGGGCACGACGGCGGCGTAGCCAAAGCAAAGATGGACGACGGTCGGCACCTTGATGCCTTCGAGCGCGCGATTGATGGCCTTGATGGCAATGCGCTTGGCGGCATCGGGATCATTGCGCAGCCAGGGCTCGTCGAGCTGGATGACATCGGCGCCGGCTTTCACGAGATCATGCGCCTCCGCGTTCACCGCGGCGGCGTAGTCCATGACCATCTCGTCGGCGTCCTTGTAGAACTCGTTCTTCGCCTGCTGGCTCATCGTGAACGGGCCGGGGAGCGTAATTTTCGCGAGGCGATCCGTGTTCGCCCGCAGGAACGCCATGTCGCGCACTTCGACAGGACCTTTGCGACGGATCTTGGCGACGACGCGGGGCACAGGTGTGCGCGTATTGCCCGTGCGCGCGATGACTTCCCCGGCCTCGCTCGCATCGATGCCTTCGAGTGCCGTGGCAAAGCGGTTCGAGTAGCTTTCGCGGCGCGCCTCGCCATCGGTGATGATGTCGATACCGGCGCGCTCCATGTCGCGGATGGCGAGGATCGTCGCGTCGTCCTGCGCCTGCTCGAGCCGGGCCTCGGGAATGCGCCAGATGTTCAGGCGCACGCGCGGCACCTGCTTCGACAACATTTCACGGTTCACGAGCCAGTCGGGCTGCGGGTAGCTGCCGACCACGGTTGTGGGCAGGATCTTGTTGGTCACGCGCGTTCTCCCTGCGGATGCTGTTGTTGCCGGCGGCGTCGAGCCGACTTTCCGACCACCATGCGCCCCTCAAGCCGCCGCGAGAAGATGTCATAGGCGACCGCAGCACCAGAATGCAGAAAATGCCGGCGAAGACGCGCGGGCTTCGAGGATCGTGCGTCGCTGTCCCTGCGACAAAGGAGCCGGATTGCAGCTCGAGAAAGTCTTAAAGGCCCGATGTCGGGGTTCGGAGGCGGCGGGCTCCCCCTATCCGAGAGCTTTCCGCACAGACAAGATGTGACAGTTTATATAGATAAATCAATAAATTACATCCGGATCGTCGCGATCCGCCCCCGCTTAAATGATCGCCCCGACATCCTCGTTGAGCACGAGCGGGAGCCGCAAATCGATTCAATTCTTACCGATCGGTTTAGCGATTCCTTGCAGCGCGCCCGCTACGACTTCGTGCAAGCAAGTCAGGGGTCTGCGTAAAATGAAACTACAGCACATAGCCGCGATCGTCGGCACCGGCGTCATCTCGCTCAGCGCAGCGGCATTCGCCGCGAGTAATCTGCTCGCCAGCAGCCCGCCGCCCGCCATTGCAGCACCAGCGGCCGCGATGCCCATTCCCCAGCGCCATACGCTGGCCGACATGGAGGCGCTGCCGCACGGCATTTCCTACGACGACGCCGCGCGCAGGCTCGGCACGGTCGGCCATATCGAAGGCCGAACGCTGGCCGTCGACATGGGGCTTTCACAGGGCGGCAACGCCGCGGTATATGCATGGCCCAATCCGGACGGCTCGCGCGTCGTGCTCGTATTCCAGCACGACCGCCTTGTGCACCGGACGCACGAAGGACTGCGCTGAGCGCACGATGGCCTGAGTTGCAGCCGCTTATCCGATCGCGCGCTCCAGCGCTCCGATGAGGCGATCGCAGTCCGCTTCGTCGTTGTAGACGTGGGGCGAAATGCGCAGGCGTCCGAGACGCGGCGCCGCATAGATCTGCTCGTCGGCAAGGCGCTCCACGAGCCCGTCCGGCATGCCCTCCGGAAATCCAAGGCTCAGGATGTGCGGCGCGCGCACACGCTCGGCCGGATAGGAGATTGCGAGACCCGAAACGCCATCGGCAATGCGCCGGGTCAGCATTGCGAGCCGCGCAACGACCGCATCGCTTCCCCAGTCCGCCATCATTTCCATGCCGATCGCGGCCATCTCCATCGAGATGAAATGATCGCGCTCGCCCATGTCATAGCGTCGCGCGTCGGGCACGTAGCGCGTATCGGCGAAATAGACGGGGTTCTCCGCTTTCACGTCGCGGCGACCGAAGGCCGTCTGCTCGAGCGGCACACCGCCCTGATGGCGCTTGGCCACATAGATGAAGGCGCGTCCGTAGGGACCGAGCACCCACTTGTAGGTCGGAAAGATCAGGAAGTCGGGATCGAGGTGCCTCACATCGGTCGCGATCACGCCGACGCCATGCGTGGCATCGACGAGGAAGGCGGCGCCCTGCCGCTTGAGTGCGATCTGCACGCGCGCGATGTCGATGAGGCCGCCGTCCGACCAATGAACCGATGAGATCGAGCACAGCGAAAGCGGCGGCGCACCGGGCCGCTCGATGGCCTCGATGATCACCCGCGTCCAGTCCGCATCCGCGGGCTGCGCTACGGTCTCGACGGTGAAGCCCTGCGCCTCGGCACGCGTCTGCCACTCGAGGACAGGCGATGTGTGGTCGTTCTCGAGCACGAGAACACGCGAGCCTCTTGCAGGTGCGAGCACTTTGCCCGCGATCGCGACGCCGTAGCCGACCGAGGAGATCAGCGCGACGTCCTCGGGATCGGCGCCTATCAGGCGCGCGGCGGCAGCGCGTGCCCGCTCATGCTGCTCGTTGGCGAAGGCGGCATCGAGCTTCCAGGGCTGGGCTTTGCGGCTAACGGCTAAGCGTGCGGCTTCCTGCGTGACCAGCGGAAGCGGGCTCCACCCGGCCGCATTGAAGTAGGCGACCTCGCGGGGCAGGTCGAAGAGATGGCGTTGCGCGGCGAGCATGGGATCTCCGGTTCAGCGACGCAGGAAGCGACGGCTCCTGGTCTACACGATCCGGAGGCGCACGGCACGCTGGTGCCGCTTATTTCGCGAAGTGTGCCGCTTGCCGATCCGGGCGCGCCGGGCCGTAGATGCGTACGGCGCCGCTCACGTCACCCGGCTGGAGTGTGCGGAAGCCTTCCTGATAATGGATCGACATGATCTGGCCGTGCGGTCCCGGATGGTCGAGGCCGATCGCGTGACCGATTTCGTGCGCGAGCGTGTAGCGCAGATCGTAGACAGTGAGATTGCCGTCGAAGCCCACCTTCCAGCGCTTCGACGGATTGAAGCAGACGAGCGACCGCTCGATGGGGCGCAGCGGGCCATCGCCCTTCACATAGGCCACGTCGGCAAAGGCAAAGGCGAGCGGATCACGCTGTGCGCCAATGAGAATGTCCGGCCTCGTTCCCGGCGCAGCGGCCTCGAAGCGAATATTGGCAACCTGCTCCCACATGAGGAAGGCTGCCTCGGCCTCGTGCTCCAGCGTCTTGCGAGTGATGCCGGAGCGCTTGAGCAGGCCATCCATCGGCACCATTGCCCGGCAATTGCGGGCGTCGCTGAAGGTCACCTCGCGCTCGACGAAGCCATACGTGACGATTGCCGGTTCGCTATTGCTGCCCCAGCGCACGAGCACGCCGTCGAAATCCAGCAGCCGGAAACCCAGATAGCCCGCAGCGTGCACGCCGCTAGCTCCCACCAGCCCGGCCAGCGCCAGGCCCAACAACCACCTTTTCACGTGTGTCCCCCCGATCCCCGTCAACGCTCTCGCCCACCACGAGAGACTCAGGCTCCACCAGAGTTGCGGATCGTACAGTAGGGATTTTGCCACGCACGCCAAGCCTGGATTTGGGGCGGATTGTCGCGCTCGTGGAACTTTTTCGAGCGCCGCGCGTGCGCAGTGATCTGCATGTCAGGCCTCTGCCTAACTTAGGCTTCCATGCGCCTAAGAGTACGCTATGAAACAAGGATAAAGAAACTTCAGGAGATCGAGATGAGCCAGACGACGACCACAGCCCTTACGCCGTTCAATCCACTGCGGCTGCAAGAGCGCACGCTCGCGGTGCAGGTGGCTGCCGTGCTGTTCGGCACCGCACTCATGACGGCATCCTCGTACGTCTCCGTTCCCATGCTGCCCGTGCCCATGACCATGCAGACGCTCGCGGCGACGATGATCGGCGCCCTCTATGGCTGGCGGCTCGGCGCACTGACCATCGCAGTGTGGCTGATGCAGGGCGCGCTCGGACTGCCGGTGTTCTCGAATGGCACGGGCGGCATCGCACGCCTCGCCGGCCCGACCGCCGGCTATCTCTTCGCCTTCCCGATTGCTGCTGCCGTCACGGGCTGGCTTGCTGAACGCGGCTGGACGGGCGATCGCGTCATTCGCTCGTTCTCGGCCATGCTCATCGGCAATGCGCTCTGCCTCGTCATCGGTGGCGCGTGGCTGGCCGGCATGATCGGCATGGAAAAGGCCTTCTGGGTGGGCGTCGCGCCCTTCGTCCTCGGCGCGATCGTGAAGTCGGCGCTCGGATCGGCGATCCTCAAGGCCATGAAGGTGACGGCGCAGCGGGCGGCTTAAGTCGATAAAAGACGGGGGTTCGGGGGTGTCCCCCGATTGGGGCGTGGGGTGAAAGCCCCACTCGCGCCTGCGGCGCGACGGGGACGCATGCCTCTGGCATGCCTCCGGCATGACCCCCGAACCCCTGCCAGGAGGGACACCCTCCCGGACCCACCCGTCTTTATGACTTGGAGTTTTGGGCTAGCCGAGCAGCGCCAGATAGATTGGCGCCACGCTGTCCGTCAGCCAGACGCCGTTGTCGGCCCGCCAGAATATCTGGCCATCGGTGTGCATACGCGCGGTGTCCACCCGAAAGATCACCGGCGCACCGTGCCGCATCCCGACGTGGTGCGCCGTCTCCTCATTCGATGACAGGTGCACGTGACGGCGCCGGCCGGGCTTCAGGCCCTCGGCCATGATGGCATCGATGTTCGCGCGTGCGGTGCCGTGGAAGAGAGTTGCGGGCGGCACGGACAGCGGCAGATCGAGATCCACGTCAACTGAATGGCCCTGTGCCGCACGAATGCGTGTGCCGTCCGGCGAGAGCGTGAAGCGCTGCTTGTCACTTGTCGCGACGATTTCGAGGATCGTCGCGTGATCGAGTGCGACGCCCGCTGCATTGGCCTTCGCGATCAACGCGTCGACGGAGGTCCAGCCTTGAGCATCGAGCGAGATGCCGATACGCTCGGGCGCATGGCGCAGTACAAGGCTAAGGAATTTGCTCGTTTGCTTGCTCATGCGCCCACGCCATCAGCGATAGATGATATCCGCTTCGATGCTGGTCGGCTTGTCAGGCGTGGGATTGGCGAGTGAGGCAAGCGGGAAACGCCATGTCACTTTGCTCTTGTCCGCCGATAGCTCGCCGTTCGTGTTCTCGATGCGCTTGGCCGCAAGACTGACCGTCAAGTAGCGGTTCGCGAACATTGCGGCCACCATCGCCGCTGCCATCTTCGCAGCTTCCGGCGGCAGGTCGGGCTGCTGAGCAGGCGTCATGCCCATGCGCAGGCGATAGCCGGACGGGATGCGTGTCATCGAGACATCCTGCTTCGGCACGGCATCGGCGTTCGGGATCTCAGCTTTCTTGGCGCTTTCGACGGCAGCGACGGGATCGGAAACCTCGAAGATCAGCGTGCACGTCTCCGTGTCGCCGCGCTTGCCTTTGCGCGTCTCGGCCGAGCGCACGCCATCGGGGAGCGTCTCATCCGCCGGCCAGGGCTTACCGCAGTCGGCGAGCGGGTTCGGCGTCTTATCGCTGCCAAACTGCTTGGCAAGCTCGGGGTTCGACAGGATCGCAGCAAGCTCCGCCGACATGCCGACTTCAAGCTCGACGCGCGCTTCACCGTTTTCCCGGAACGTCGCCTGCTTCGTGAGATCGATGCAGCCCGCCAGCAGCAATGACGTCGCAAGCACCGCGCCTGCCGCCATCATGCGCAAATTGATCATGTCATCCCCCATCGCTCTCGAAACCGTGCGTCCCATAGCAGAACGGGAGCCGCGTGGCTCCCGTCATTGACGCCGAAACTGTGGGCGCTTTATGCCGCCAGCAGACCGCCGGCTTTCGACAGCTCACGCAGGTGGTGATCGGCATTGCCGAACATGAGATCGATCATGGTGAGGCGCTTGAAGTAGTGGCCGCCCTTGTATTCCATGGTCATGGCGATGCCGCCGTGGAGCTGAACGGCCTCCTGCCCGACATGGCGCGCGGACTTGCCGATCTGCACCTTTACGGCGTGCATGGCGCGGCGGCGCTCGACCTCGTCGGGCTCGTCGATCATGACGCAGGCATAATACGCCATGCTCTTCGCCTGCTCGACCGAGACGAACATGTCGACAGAGCGATGCTGAAGCACCTGGAACGATCCGATCGGCACACCGAACTGCTTGCGCGTCTTGAGGTACTCGACGGTCAGCTCGTGGAGCGCGTTCATGCCGCCGACGGCTTCGGCCGCGAGATAGGCAATGCCGTTCTGCACGGTGCGCTCGATGATGGGGAAGGCCTTGCCGGGTTCGCCGATCACGCCATCCGCGCCGACCTTGACGCCGGACAGCGTGACATCGGCAGCGCGCGTGCCGTCCTGTGTGGGATAGCCACGCCGCGTCACACCTGCGGCGTCCGCATCGACGAGGAAGAGCGCGAGACCATCCTTGCTGGCGCGATCGCCCGAGATGCGCGCCGAGACGACGAGCTTGTCGGCAGTGTCGCCGCCGAGCACGACGCACTTCGCACCTTCGAGCACGTAGCCGCCCTTGCCGTCGGACTTCGCGGTCGTCGCGACATTGGCGAGATCGAAGCGGGCTTCGGGCTCCTGATGTGCGAAGGCAAGCGTGGTCGTGCCGGCCGCAACTTCAGGGATGATGGCGGCCTTCATGGCCTCGCTGGCGCCGAGACGCAGTGCCGAACCGGCGAGGATTACGGTCGGGAAGTAGGGCTCGAGGACTTGCGCCTTGCCGAAGGCTTCGCCGACCAGCATGGTCTCGACGGCGCCCTGCCCCATGCCGCCGTGCTCCTCGGCGAAGGGAATGGCGAGAAGGCCCATCTCGGCGAACTCCTTCCAGAGTGCCTCGCTGTACCCCTTGGGCGACTTCATGAGCTCGGTGCGCGTCTTGAGCTCGGCATAGCGGCTGGCCGTGAGACGATCGACGTTGTCCTTGAGAAGCTGCTGCTCCTCGCTGAGATCGAAATCCATAATCTGCTCTTTGCTTTCTGATGCGAACGGTGGTCGGGATCGAAGTCGAGTGTCGAAACTCAGAACCCGAGCACGGCCTTCGCGAGAATATTGCGCTGGATCTCGTTCGAGCCGCCGTAGATCGAGACCTTGCGATAGTTGAAGTACATGGGCGCAAGCGGCGCGGCCCATTCGGCACCAGCGGGCGCGTTGTGTCCGACCATCTCGTCGTCGTCGTCGTTGTCGAACGGCATGGCGAGCGGGCCGGCGAGTTCCATCAGCAGCTCGGTGACCGTCTGCTGGATCTCGGAGCCCTTGAGCTTGAGCATGGACGTTGCGGGATTGGGCTTGCCGCTCTTGTTGCCGCGCTCAGCCGCGAGGAACCGCATCTGCGTCATCTCGAGAGCCTTGAGCTCGACCTCGGCGGCGGCGACCTTCTCGGCGAACTGCGGATCGTCCATGAGCGAACCACCCGTGCTGCCGGGAACGCGCTTGGCCAAATCCTTGATGCGGCCGACGCGCATCTTCGAGACACCGACGCGGGCAATGCCGAAGCGCTCGTTGCCGAGCAGGAACTTGGCGCAATCCCAGCCGCGATTTTCCTCGCCGATGAGGTTCTCGACGGGCACCTTCACGTCATCGAAGAAGATCTCGTTGACCTCGGCGCCGCCGTCGATGAGCTGGATCGGACGGCGCGTCACGCCGGGCGTCGTCATCGGGAAGACGATGTAGGAAATGCCGAGCTGCTTTTTCGCGTTCGGGTCCGTGCGCACGAGGCAGAAGATCCAGTCGGCGTACTGGGCGAGCGTCGTCCAGGTCTTCTGGCCGTTGACGATGTAGTGGTCGCCCTGCCTCACGCCGGTGGTCTTGAGCGAGGCCAGATCAGAACCCGAGCCCGGCTCCGAGAAACCCTGGCACCACCAGTCGTCGAGCGAGGCCATGCGGGGGAGGAACTTTTTCTTCTGGGCGTCGGTGCCGAACTGGATGATCACCGGGCCGTTCATGGAGGTGTTGAAGGCGAGCGGAGGGGGCACGCCGTTGGCCTGCATCTCTTCGAGGAAGATGTACTGCTGGACGGGCGTCCAATCGGTACCGCCCCACTCCTTCGGCCAGTTGTAGACGGCCCAGCCCTTTTTATGCAGCGTCTTCTGCGCGGTGACGATGTCCTCCTTCGTGAGATGGCGGCCCTCGATCGACTTCGATCGGATCGAAAGCGGAATCTCGTTCTGGAAGAAAGTGCGGACTTCCTGGCGGAAGGCGTTCTCTTCAGGGCTGAAGCGCAAATCCATGGGCGGCTCCTCGGTCTTAAGTGATTTGGCGGCACCTTAGGCCGGTCAGGCGTTCAGGTCGAGGCGGGTTCGGCTGCGGCACGGCGCGCCGCCTCCTCCGCGACCAGCTCCTTTTTGGAGAGCTTGCCGACGGCGGTCTTGGGCAGGCTCTCGCGGAATTCGATTGCGGACGGCAATTCGTGACGGCCGATCTTGTCGGCGAGGAATGCGCGAAGCTCATCGAGCGTGAAGGGCGCCGCACCGGCCTTGAGCTTGATGAAGGCCTTGGCGGCCTGCCCGCGATAGGTGTCGGGCACGCCGATGACGATGACCTCCTCGACGGCCGCGTGCTCGTAGATGGCCTCCTCGATCATGCGCGGGTAGACGTTGAAGCCGCCCGAGATGATCATGTCCTTCTTGCGATCCGTGAGAAAGAAGAAGCCTTCGGCATCCATGTAGCCGATATCGCCGGTCAGCAGATAGCCGTCAGCGAAAGCGGCGGCGGTTTCCTCGGGACGGTTCCAGTAGCCGCGCGTGACGTTCGGGCCCTTGATGCGGATCTCGCCGATCTCGCCGGGCGGGAGAATGCGGCGCGGATCATCGAGCGCGACCACGTCCATGAGGATGCCGGGAAGCGGCAGGCCGATGCTGCCGCGCAGGTCGGGACGGTGCGAGGGGATGTTGGCGCCGGCGGGCGACGTCTCCGTCATGCCCCAACCGCCGCCGAGCTGGAGGCCGGTGATGCGCTTGATGCGGTTCTCGATCTCAATAGGAACGGCCGCACCGCCGGAATGTACGCCCCGCAGCGAGGAGAAATCGAGCTTCTCGACACCCGGATGATTGGCGACGGCGATCCACATGGTCGGCACGCCAGAGAAAGTCGTCGCCCGCTTCTCGGTGATGTCGCGCAGCGTCTGTTCGACGTCGAAGCGCAGGCGCAGGAGGATCTCGTTGCCCTGATCGAGGCCGCGCGTGAGGCAGGCCGTGATCGCATACATATGAAAGAGCGGGAGCACGCAGATAATGCGGCCCTCGCCCGGCTTGAGCGTGGCCTGGGGCGCGGACCACGCCTTGCCGATCTCCACGGCGGCGGTCAGGTTCGCGTGGCTCAGGATCGCGCCTTTGGGGAGGCCCGTGGTGCCGCCGGTGTACTGCAGAAGGGCGATGTCGTCCGGCGCGACCTCGGGCCATGCGGGCGGAAGCGGCGCGGCGGCGATGTCGTCGAAGCGTTCGATGCCCTCCTCAGGCATCGGCGCCGTCGCGGGGGATGGTCCCCACGCGGCATCATCGGCGACGATAACGCGATCGACGTATCCGGCGGCCTTGAGCTTCACGCCCACACTTGCCATGGGGCCGATGTTCGTCGTGATGAGCGTGCGGGCGCCCGAGTCCTTGAGCTTGTGGGCGAGTTCGCGCTCGGCATCGAGCGGCGAGAGATTGACGACGATGCCGCCGATCAGCGCGACGGCGAATAGAGACACCGGCTGGGCGGGACAGTTCGGCAGGTAGAGGGCGACGCGATCACCCTTGCCAATGCCGAGGCGAAGGAGCCCGGCGGCGAACGCCTGAACGCGGCGGCCGAAGTCGGCGTAGCTGATCTTCTGCTCGCGGTATTCAAAGGCGGGCTTGCCGTCCCATTGCGCCACGGCGCGGGCGAGCAGGGCAGGAAGCGTGCCGACCTCGATGGGGGCGTCCCAGACGACACCCGGCGGATAGCTCTTCTCCCAGGGAAGGGGACGCTCGATCGGCATGAGGCCGCGCTTTGCTCCGTGCAATGAGCCGTCAAACTAGGCGCCGTAACCAAGGTTGGCAACGGAGTGGCGATACAGGATCGATGGTGCGCTGCGGCATGATCCGGCGGGCAGGGCTGCCATTCAGCACGAACGAGCCCGGCGGGCTTGAAGTCCATGACGGATCGGGCATATGAGAAGCATTCAAAGCCCTCTGCCGGTTTCCGGCGGAGCGGTCTTGCCGTCAGGAGAGAGAACCCGACCCCATGGCCAGCCCGACCGCCCCGAAGACGCTCTATGACAAGATCTTCGACGATCACATCGTCGATCAGCAGCCCGACGGGACGTGCGTGCTTTATATCGATCGCCATCTCGTGCACGAGGTGACATCGCCGCAGGCCTTCGAGGGACTGGCGCTGGCGGGGCGCAAGGTGCGCGCGCCGGACAAGACGCTCGCCGTCGTCGATCATAACGTTCCGACCTCCGATCGCCGCGCCGGCATCAAGGAGGAGGAATCGCGCATCCAGGTCGAGGCGCTCGCCCGGAATGCCAAGGACTTCGGCATCGAGTATTTCGACGAGCTCGATGTGCGCCAGGGCATCGTGCACGTCATCGGGCCGGAGCAGGGCTTCACGCTGCCTGGCACGACCATCGTGTGCGGCGATAGCCATACCTCGACGCACGGCGCGTTCGGCGCGCTCGCGCATGGCATCGGCACGAGCGAGGTCGAGCACGTGCTTGCGACGCAGACGCTGCTGCAGCGGCGCATGAAAAACATGAAGGTCGAGGTCAAGGGCAAGCTGCCCGAAGGCGTGACCGCGAAGGACATCACGCTCTCGATCATCGGCGAGACCGGCACGGCGGGCGGCACGGGCCACGTCATCGAATACTGTGGTGAGGCCATTCGCGATCTCACGATGGAAGGCCGCATGACGGTCTGCAACATGTGCATCGAAGGTGGTGCGCGTGCCGGCATGGTGGCGCCCGACGAGACGACATTCGAGTATCTCAAGGGCCGTCCGAAGTCGCCGAAGGGCCAGGCCTGGGACATGGCCGTGCGCTACTGGGAGACGCTGCGTTCCGACGAGGGCGCGCATTTCGACAAGGTGCTGACGCTCGATGCGGCGAACCTGCCGCCCGTCGTGACCTGGGGCACGAGCCCGGAAGACGTGATTTCGGTCAGCGGCCGCGTGCCGACGCCGGAGGAAGCGGCGAACGAGCAGAAGCGCGCCTCGATCCAGCGTGCGCTCGACTACATGGGCCTGAAGGGCGGCGAGAAGATCACCGACATCACGATCGATCGCGTGTTCATCGGCTCGTGCACGAACGGGCGCATCGAGGACCTGCGCGCGGCGGCAGCCGTCATTCAGGGCCGCAAGATCAGCCCGAATGTGAGCGCGATGATCGTCCCGGGCTCAGGCCTCGTGAAGGAGCAGGCTGAAGCCGAAGGCCTCGCGAAGATTTTCATGGACGCGGGCTTCGACTGGCGCGAAGCGGGCTGCTCCATGTGCCTCGGCATGAACCCCGACCAGCTCAGCCCGCGCGAGCGCTGCGCGTCGACCTCGAACCGCAATTTCGAGGGCCGTCAGGGCCGTCTCGGCCGCACGCATCTCGTCTCGCCTGCGATGGCGGCGGCGGCAGCGATCGCGGGTAGGTTCGTCGATATCCGGACGTGGAAGTAAGCGGGATTAGTTCGCTCACGCCAGCATTCTCAGTCTTTCAAACGGCGGATCGTGCATGGCGCGGTCCGCCGTTTGCGCGTTCATGGATGCTCCCGCCTCGTCTACACTGCGCGTCAAGAAACAGCAGCCTGAGGAGAGAATGCCATGCGTGCCGCGATCCTGCGGAAGGGAAACATCGTGGTCGATACGCTACCCGATCCGAAGCCGGGCGCCGGCCAGGTGCTCGTGAAAACACTGGCGTGCGGCATCTGCGGCTCCGATCTGCACGCGCGGCTCTACGCGGACCTCATGAACAAGTCGCTGGCGCACGTGCCGTGGCGCAAGAGCATGGATCTCTCGAAGGACATCGTCTTCGGCCACGAGTTCTGCGCGGAGGTCATCGAGAACGGCCCTGGTACCGAAGGGCGCTTCAAGCCGGGGGCGCGCGTCACATCCGTGCCGCGCACGATCGTCGATGGCCGCGTCGAAGGTGTGGGCTATTCGGATCGCAATGTCGGCGGTTATGCCGAGCGGATGCTGCTCGGCGAGCGGTTCCTGCTCGAAGTACCGAACGGCCTCGCGCCTGAGCACGCAGCACTGAGCGAGCCGCTGGCGGTCGGCGTTCATGCGGTCGCGAAGGCGCGGCTGCAGGATGGCGAAGTGCCGCTCGTGATCGGCTGCGGTCCGGTCGGTCTCGCGGTGATCGCGGCGCTGCGCCTCGCGCGCAAGACGGTAAAGCTCGGGCCGATCATCGCCTCGGATTTCTCGCCAAAGCGCCGCGAGATCGCGGCGATCATGGGCGCCGATGTCGTCGTCGATCCGGCGAAGGAGTCGCCGTACAAGACCTGGGAAGCGCACGCAAAGCTCTCGCCGGAAGAAGCCGCGAAGCTGCCGCCCTCCGCCGTGACCGGACCGGCGACGGTGCGGCCGCAGGTGGTTTTCGAGTGCGTCGGCGTGCCGGGCATGATCCAGAACATCTTCCAGGGCGCGGCGCAGGATGCACGCGTGATCGTCGTCGGCGTGTCCATGGAGACGGACAGCCAAGAGCCGCTGATCGCGATCTTCAAGGAGCTGAACCTGCAGTACGTGTTCGCCTATACGGCTCCGGAATTCGAGGTCGCCTTGAAACTGCTCGCGGATGGCGATGTCGATGGGAGCGCACTCATCACGTCGCGCGTGGGTCTCGATGGCGTTGCCGCGGCTTTCGACGAACTCGCCAAGCCGCAGTCCCAGATCAAGGTCATGATCGAGCCCTGGCGGGCGGATTGAACGGCGCTAAGCGTGATTGGCGGCGTACATCCTCGCCGCGCCGGACAAAGAGTTTTGCCAAGGATCTGCTTTCTCGGATGCCGAATTGGGCTTACGCCGCCATCCCCGTCGTACAGGCTTCAGGAGCGAACGATGAAGTACACAAGTGCGATTGCGATAGCGGCTCTACTGATCGGATCGGCGCCGGCTGCTTACGCGCAAGCCCCCGCCGGATCGTGCAAGGCGCAGGCATCGGCGAAGAAGCTCGCCGGGGCGGCGCTCAACTCCTTCATGACCAAGTGCGAGAAGGATGCGGCTGCGAGTTGCGATAAATCGGCGAGCGACAAGAAGCTCGCAGGCGCGGCAAAGAACAGCTACGCGAAGAAGTGCGTGACCGACGCCGTCGGCAAGTAAATCATTCGAGCCTGAATGAGGAACGGCGGATCGTGCATCGCGCGATCCGCCGTTTGCCTTTCGAATAGGTTCAAGCGTTATTTCAGCTCGTCAGGAACCTTGCCGCCGTTCGCCGCGAGCTTCGTCATGACCTGCTTGTGCAGCCACGTATTCATCGCCGCGCTGTCGTTCATGTTGCCGGTGTAGCCGAGTTCCTTCGCAAGTTCCTTACGGGACGCGAGGCTGCTGTCGAGATTCAAGATCTTCATGAGATCGACAATCGACTTGCGCCAGTCGAACTTCTCTTTCGATGCCTTCGCGAGCGCGTCGAGGTTGGCCGCCACGTCGACGGCGGCAGCAGCACCTTTCGGTGCCGCACCGGGCGTTCCGGCAGGTGCCGCGCCACCTGCTGCCGATGCGCCTGCTGTCGGCGCGGAAATCACGCTGTCCGACGCTCCGAAAATTGCATTCTTGATCGTATCGAAGATGCCCATGGTGCGACTCCTGCCACTGGATCGGACGGACGGCCCGCCCTTGCCATGCCTGTCCCGGACCGCGCCGGGGTGAGCGAAGTCTAGTCCTCCGGACTACGGCCGTCTGTGGTCGGAACCATGTATTTCGCGGCGAAAAAGTCCTGCCATAACGGCATAAATCGGTTCGGAAGGCCGCTGAACAACGCTATTTGTCGGCGTAAGGATTGGCGCCTTTGCGCAGGTTTATGCGGATCGGCGTACCCGGCATGTCGAAGGCGTCGCGCAGGCTGTTCGTCAGATAGCGCAGATAGGATTCCGGAATGCCGCCCGGCTGAGAGCAGAAAGCGACGAAGGTCGGCGGGCGCGCCGAGGGCTGCGTCATGAAGCGAATGCGGATGCGACGGCCCTTCGACTGCGGAGGTGAGTGCCGCGCGAGCGCCACCTGAAGCCAGCGGTTGATCTCGGACGTCGAGATGCGGCGCGACCACACGGCGTGCGCGTCTAGAATGGCCTTCATGAGCTTGTCGATGTTGCGGCCCGAAGCGGCGGAGATCGTCACCACGCTGACGCCCGCGGCTTCGGCGAATTTCTCCGCCGCGGTCTCCTTCAGATCCTTGAGCGTCGCTTGCTTGTCCTCGACCAGATCCCACTTGTTGACCGCGATGACGAGTGCGCGCCCTTCCTCGAGGATCATGTTGCCGATGGTGAGATCCTGCTGCTCGAAAGGACGCTCGGCATCGATCAGCAGCACGACCACCTCGGCAAAGCGGATCGCGCGCACGGCGTCGCTCGCGGCGAGCTTCTCGGCCAGTTCGTCGATGCGCGCCTTGCGGCGCAGGCCGGCGGTGTCGAACAATTTTATCGCGCGGCCCTGCCAGGTGATGTCACTCGAAATGGAATCGCGCGTCAGGCCCGGCTCGGGGCCCGTGATCATGCGTTCCTCGCCGAGGATGGCATTCACGAGCGTCGATTTGCCTGCATTCGGTCGACCGACGATAGCGACGCGAATGGGTTTGCCGGGATCCTCCGCCTCGGGCTCGGCTTCCTCGGCAGCGGGCGTCTCAGGCTCGGGCTCCGGCTCCTCGCCGCGGCGGCGACGACGCGGCTTCACGATCGGCTTGAGGTCGAGCGCGGCGAGCAGTTCGCTTTCAAGCTCCGCGAGACCTTCACCGTGTTCGGCGGAAATGGCGACAGGCTCGCCGAGGCCGAGCCCGTAGGCTTCATAGAAACCGTCTGTGCCGGCCTTGCCCTCGCACTTGTTGGCGACCAGCACCACCGGCCGCCCCGAGGCGCGCACGATTTTGGCGAAGGCTTTATCCGTAGGCGTCACGCCAGCGCGGGCATCGAAGACGAAGGCGACGGCGTCCGCGTCCTTGATGGCCGCCTCGGACTGCGCCCGCATGCGATCGGCGATGCTGCCGCGATCAGCCTCCTCGAGACCCGCCGTATCGACGACCTCGATAACGTGCCCGCCGATGTCCGCCTCGCCCTCGCGCCGATCGCGCGTCAGGCCCGGCATGTCCGAGACCAACGCCGTCCGTCGCCCTGTCAGGCGGTTGAACAGCGTCGACTTGCCGACGTTCGGCCGGCCGACGATGGCGATGGTGGGCATTGAAGTGATCCTCGGGCGGCCCCGGCACGTGCGCGAGGGCTCATGCGGCCCGAGTTAGGGCCTCGTGGCGTTCCGCGCAAGGCAAAGCCGGGCTTTTTGCCGCAATCGGGGCATCGACAACGTCAAATGTTTGCTGTATGACGCCCACCAATCTTTCCCCACAAAGTGGGTTGCATGAGCGCTGAGCATCCGGCGATCGGATGGCTTCAAGCTGCTCCTCTGCTGTGGCTGCCAGAACGGAAAACAACAATGAACATCATCGCAGAGCTCGAGAAAGAGCAGATCCGCGCCATTTCCGCCAAGCGCGCGGTGCCGGACTTCCAAGCCGGCGACACCGTCAAGGTCATGGTGAAGGTCATCGAGGGCACGACCCAGCGTCTGCAGGCCTATGAGGGCGTCGTGATCGCCCGCTCGGGCGAGGGCCTGAACGAGAACTTCACGGTTCGGAAGATTTCCTACGGCGAGGGCGTCGAGCGCGTCTTCCCGGTCTATTCGCCGTTCATCGCCGAGATCACCGTGCTCCGCCGCGGCCGAGTCCGGCGCGCGAAGCTCTATTATCTGCGTGGCCTGCGTGGCCGTGCCGCCCGTATCGTCGAGCGCACCGACGCCCGCGCCAAGAAGCTCAATGCAGCGTGGAAAGGCTTCAAGAAGCAGAAGGGCGCCGCCGACGATCTCACGAAGATCAAGGGCATCACGCCCGAGCTCGCCTCTCGCCTCGCCCAGCTCAACCTCATCAAGTACGATCAGCTCGCCGACCTCTCCGACGAGGACAGCGGCAACATCGACGAGGCGCTGAAGCTCGAAGGCGCCATCGACAAGCAGGACTGGGTCGGCCAGGCCCGGGCGCTCATCGCCGAGGCATCGGCCGACGAAGCCCCCGCCGAGGGCGAAGGCGAAGCCAAGTCCTGAGAACCGGCCCTGATCATGGTTACGATGTCGCGATTGACGCCTCGTGGAGCTTGGGCTAGAAAAGCCCACTTTCGCGACGCTGAAGCCGGTTCGGCCCCTGCCTTCGAGGCGGGCCGCGTCGGCATTTCGCGGTTTCGGCACCCGGCAGACAAATCCATCAACTCGGCGGGCTAACGCCCTGACCGAACACACGTTTCGAGAATTCTAGGAGAAGCACGTGGCCCGTATCGCAGGCGTCAACATCCCGACCCAGAAGCGCGTCGAGATCGCGCTCCAGTACATCCATGGCATCGGCCCGAAGTTCGCCAAGGACATCTGTGAGCGCGTCGGCCTCCCCCTGGAGCGCCGCGTCAGCGAGCTGACGGACGCGGAAGTGCTTCAGATCCGCGAGGCGATCGACCGCGACTACATGGTCGAAGGCGACCTCCGGCGCGAAGTCGCGATGAACATCAAGCGTCTCATGGACCTCGGCTGCTATCGCGGCCTGCGCCATCGCCGCGGCCTGCCGGTCAACGGCCAGCGCACGCACACCAACGCCCGCACCCGCAAGGGCCCGGCCAAAGCGATCGCCGGCAAGAAGCAGGCGAAGAAGTAATCAGCGGCAGAATACTGGGCCGCTTCCTGCGGTCCGATCACTACCCAACACGCCCACGCCACGGAGCGGGGCATCGGAGAGCAGAGCTACATGGCCAAAGAGCAGCAGCGGGGTAAGGTCCGGCGCCGCGAGAAGAAGAACATCGCGTCCGGCGTCGCGCACGTGAACGCGAGCTTCAACAACACCATGATCACCATCACCGACGCGCAGGGCAACACCATCGCGTGGTCCTCGTCGGGCATGATGGGCTTCAAGGGCTCGCGCAAGTCGACGCCCTATGCCGCTCAGATGGCAGCCGAGGATGCCGGCAAGAAGGCCGTCGAGCATGGGATGAAGCATCTCGACGTCGAGGTTTCGGGCCCGGGTTCGGGTCGCGAGTCGGCACTGCGCGCGCTGCAGGCGGTGGGTTTCCAGATCACGTCGATCCGCGACGTGACGCCGATCCCGCACAACGGCTGCCGGCCCCGCAAGCGCCGCCGCGTCTAAGTCGACGCACTGACCGAGGCTCTCCGCGGCGTCCGGCGCGTTCAAAAACGCAGGCCGGACGTTGGCGTGATGAGCCTCTGATGAATTCACCGCACCGCGCCGAGGCGCGGCCAGACACGAGGATCGTCCCGTGACCAACGTGTTGCAGAAGAACTGGCAGGACCTCATCAAGCCCGGCAAGCTCGGTATCGAGACCGGCCGCGACAGTGCCCGCATGGCGACCATCGTCGCCGAGCCGCTGGAGCGCGGCTTCGGTATGACGCTCGGCAATTCGCTGCGCCGCGTGCTGCTCTCGTCGCTGCAGGGTGCCGCCATCACGAGCGTGCACATCGACGGCGTGCTCCACGAGTTCTCGTCGATCCCGGGCGTCCGCGAGGACGTGACGGACATCGTGATGAACATCAAGGAGATCGCGCTGCGCGTCCATTCCGAGGGCGTGAAGCGCATGGTCCTCAAGAAGGAAGGCCCCGGCCCGGCCACGGCCGGCGACATCGAGGCTTCCTCGGACGTCGAGATCCTCAATCCGGATCACGTCATCTGCACGCTCGATCAGGGCGCATCGATCCGCATGGAGTTCACGGCGACGACCGGCAAGGGCTACGTCCAGGCCGAGCGCAATCGCCCCGAGGATGCACCGATCGGCCTCATCCCGGTCGACAGCCTCTACTCGCCGGTGAAGAAGGTCTCCTATCGCGTCGAGAACACGCGCGAAGGCCAGATCCTCGACTATGACAAGCTCACCATGTCGGTCGAGACCGATGGTTCGGTGAAGGCCGAGGATGCCGTCGCGCTCGCAGCCCGCATCCTGCAGGACCAGCTTACGGTCTTCATCAACTTCGAGGAGCCGCGCAAGGCCGTCGAGGAGCGCGCGCATCCGGAGCTGTCGTTCAACGCGGCGCTGCTCAAGAAGGTCGACGAGCTCGAGCTGTCGGTCCGTTCGGCGAACTGCCTGAAGAACGACAATATCGTCTACATCGGCGACCTTATTCAGAAGACCGAAGCGGAGATGCTGCGCACGCCGAACTTCGGCCGCAAGTCGCTCAACGAGATCAAGGAAGTGCTGGCCGCGATGGGCCTCCACCTCGGCATGGAAGTGCCGAACTGGCCGCCGGACAACATCGAAGACCTCGCCAAGCGCTTCGAGGACCAGTACTGAGAGCATGGTATTCCCTCTCCCCGCTCTTGCGGGGAGAGGGTTAGGGTGCGGGGCGGCAGCACACGCCCACGTCGGCGAATGACGCCGCCCCTCATCCCGGCCTTCTCCCCGTAAGGACGGGGAGAAGGGGAAGGCAGACCAAGGGAGAGGCCGAAGAACCTCCCCGCCAACAACTGTAAGGAGAAGACCACATGCGACACGGAAAGGCTGGGCGCCGCTTCAGCCGCGACAGCGGCCACCGCCAGGCGATGTTCTCGAACATGGCCGCCTCGCTCATCAAGCACGAGCAGATCGTCACGACGCTGCCGAAGGCCAAGGATCTGCGGCGCATCGTCGAGAAGTACATCACGCTCGCCAAGAAGGGTGATCTCAACTCGCGCCGCCTCGCCGCTGCACGGCTCCGCGACGACGACATGGTCAAGAAGCTCTTCGACGTGCTGGCCCCGCGCTACAAGGACCGCGCCGGCGGCTACACGCGCGTGCTCAAGGCCGGCTTCCGCTATGGCGACAGCGCGCCGCGCGCCGTCATCGAGTTCGTCGATCGTGACGAGAGCGTGAAGGGTCGCGAGGACCGCGAGCGCCACGCCGCCGAGCTGGCCGCGCAGGAAAGCGCCGGCGGTCCGGGCTGACTTCAGTCTCGATCCCGCATCCAGATTCGAAAAGGGCGCTCCTTGGAGCGCCCTTTTTTATGGCTCAGGTACTGAAAATAGCGATCGCAATGATCTGAATTGCTTCGGTGTTTACACGCCCCTGGCGTGCAGACGAATGTCCCAAATCCAAGACCCGTGAGCATAAAATATCGCCCCGCGGAATATGGCTAGCACGCTCGCCATAGGCACGCCTGACCCAAACGGGTCAGGGGAATCAAGATTTGCCCGGGATGGGCAGAAGGTGCGCCAAAAGTGCCACCAGCTCCGACTGCCGGGCCGTACCGGTCTTGAAGAAAACGGCCTTCAGGTGGTTTCTGGCCGTCTCTTTGCTGATGCCGCAAGCGGTGGCGGCGGCCTCCAACGTCATTCCCTCGGCAAGCCGAGCCGCGATCCTGGCTTGGCCAGCCGTCAGCTTGAACAGCACGCTCAGCTGCTCCACAGGCGCCCGGGATACGGCCGGATCCACGAACAGCGCAATGGCACTGACGCGCGAAGCGGGGTGCCCCCTCCAGTCCTCGGGCGGCGCGATCACATAACACAAACTCGGCAGCACCCCATCGTGCGGAGATGCGTGGAGAATGACGGGGCTGCTCGTCGGCGCGCCATCGCGCTTCAACATGGACGCGATGCGTCGCTCGAGCTGGGCTGCGGCCTGCCGATCTCTCAGCGACAATCGCCCGCCTGTAACCGAGAAATGCCGCGGCATCATCGCCTCGGCGATGGCGTTCATGCGCATGACGCGGCCCGTCGGCGCAATGGCGACTGCCCCGACCTGCAGCAGCTCCATGCCGTCGAAGAAGCCGGCAAATCGCGCGACCTCCAATTGCTGTGCCACCTCGACGGAACCGCAGAGCAACGTACGCACCTGAAGGAGCGCGGCTTGTTCCGGGACCGAAAACGGACCCTGGGCGCGTGATCGCTGGAACGACACGACGCAATGTCCGCCGCTCGTCGGCAGATCCACGACAGCCGACCAGAGCAGATCGTGGGGCGCCAGGAAGTCGTTGTAATAGTCCGATCCTCGTATCTCGGCCTCGTCCGTAAAATCGAGGTCGACGGCGATGCCCGTGCGCCTGACTTGCGACAGCCCACGAAATCTGACATCGCGAGCCTGCCATTCCTCACGCGCGTAGCGATCGGATATCTCGGCAACGCCGGGGCTGGATACGAGCAGATGACGGCCGCTGGTCGAGAGCAGTACGGCGCCTCTAGCGCCGAGCAGGTCTGAAATGGACTGGAGCCCATCCTCCCACGTCGATCGCCCGGCGACTGCGGCATTGAGCACGGACTGAAGTGCCAGATAGTCCAGTTGCACAGCTGAAAACATCTTACTGAAAGCGAGATTTAAGCCGTCACATTAGGTGAGTAGTGCTTTTCCTGGCAAGCTGCCCACTTTCCCCACTGACAACGTCCTGACACCGACACGGCGCGACGATCCAAGCCGCGGATTATGTTACCATTCCAAAGTACGCACTGATCCGGGTTGCAGATGAACGCCGATACCGCCTCCGATATCGCTCCGTGGCACGCGCGCGTGCTGACGATCTTCCCGGACATGTTTCCGGGACCGCTCGGCGTGTCGCTCGTCGGTACGGCGCTCGAGAACGGCCTCTGGCAGCTCGACTGCGTGGATATTCGCGATTTCGGCCTGACCAAGCACCGCACGATCGACGACACGCCGGCCGGTGGCGGCGCGGGCATGGTCATGCGGGCGGATGTGCTGGGCGCGGCCATCGATCATGCGCATGAGGATATGCCGGACGTGCCGCTCATCTACCTGAGCCCGCGCGGGCGTCCGCTGACACAGGCACGCGTCCGCGAGCTGGCTGCAGGTCCGGGCGCAATCCTGCTCGCGGGGCGTTTCGAGGGGGTGGACGAGCGCGTGATCGAGGCGCGCGGGCTCGAGGAAATTTCGATCGGCGACTACGTGCTCTCGGGCGGGGAGCTGGCGGCGATGGTGTTGATCGACGCGTGCGTGCGACTGCTGCCCGGCGTGCTCGGCGCCGAGGCCTCGCTGAGCGAGGAAAGTTTCGAGAGCGGCCTGCTCGAATATCCCCAGTTCACGCGCCCGCGCGACTGGGAAGGCCGCGCCATTCCCAACATCCTGCTCTCCGGTGATCATAAGCGCATTGCCGCATGGCGACGCGCCGAGGCCGAGCGCCTGACTCGCGAGCGCCGGCCCGATCTGATCACAGGAAGCCCGAAGGCCAAGACTTAAGGAGCACGCACATGATCCCGCTCGTTCTCGGCCTCGCGGTCTTCATCGGCATCCATCTTGTGCCGACATGTCCCAGTACACGCGGCAATCTCACGGCGCGCTTCGGCGAGGGGGCCTACAAGGGTCTGTTCACGCTCGTCGCGTTCGTCGGTCTGGCGCTGATCATCTACGGCTTCGGGCAGGCAAGATACGCGGCGAGCGGAAATCCCCTGCTCTGGGATCCGCCGCGCTGGACGCGTCATGTGACCATGACACTGATGCTGCCGGTGTTCGTGTTGCTGGCAGCGGCGTACCTGCCGGGCCGCATCAGCGCGGCCGTGAAGCATCCCATGTTGCTGTCGGTAAAGCTCTGGGCCTTTGCGCATCTGCTCGTATCGGCGCGGCTCGCAAATTTCATACTGTTCGGCGCGCTGCTCGCCTGGGCGGTCTACGATCGCATTTCCGCGAAGCGGCGCGCGCTGCCGATCAAGAGCGGCCCGGTGCGCAACGACATCATCGCCATCGTGATCGGCCTGCTCGCCTATGCCTTCATGCTGACGCGCGGGCACACATTGCTCATCGGCGTGCCGATCATCTCCTGAGGTTCATTCACGGTGTCGCTCGACCTTATTGCCTTCATCACCTTCGTGGTTCTGATCGGCGGCTATCACATCATTACGGGCTACCGGCCGCTCGTGGATCGCAGCATCGTCGGTGCGGTGCAGGCGCAGCGCGTCGCCTGGATGCAGAACATGGCGGCGCGCGACGTCAGGATCGTCGATGCGCAGCTGCTGGCCGCACTCTCGCAGGGTAATGCATTCTTTGCCTCGACATCGGCGATCGGCATTGGCGGCTTAGCAGCGATGATCGGATCGGGCGATCAGGTGCAGAAGCTGTTCGAGCGCCTGCCCTATGCGGCACAATCGACGCCGGTCGTGTGGGAGATGAAGCTGATCCTTCTGATTACGATCTTCATCTACGCATTCTTCAAGTTCGCGTGGGCCTTTCGCCTCGCGCACTACACCGCGATCATGATCGGTGCGACGCCGATCGCGAACGGCAGCAATCAAGCTGAGTGTGACGAGCACGCGCTCAGAACCGCGCGCCTGATCGGCATAGCGGGCGAGCATTCAAACAGCGGGCTTCGCGCATTTTACGCGGCGATCGCTGCGCTCGCGTGGTTCTATCACCCCATTGCCTTCATGATTGCGAGCGTCTGGGTGCTCACCATCTTGATCCGGCGGGATTTCCTCTCGCGCTCGCGGCGCCTGCTGTTCGGCCTCGACGCAAACAGGGCCGGGTGATTCACCCGGCCCCGTCGCATTCAGCAGCGTTCGAACGGATCAGCCGAGCTGGCTGACGATCTTCTGCACCATGTAGACCTGCAGGCCCTCGGTGCCGCCCTCGTGGCCGTAGCCCGAATCCTTGATGCCGCCGAACGGCATCTCGGGAAGTGCCAGACCCTGGTGGTTGATCGTGAGCATGCCGGCGTCGATGTTGTCGGCAAGCTTGGTCGCCGTCTTGGCATCGTGCGTGAAGGCGTAGCTCGCGAGACCGAACGGCAGGCTGTTCGCCTCCTTGAGCATCTCGTCCGTGTCCTTGAAGCGGATCATGACCGCGACGGGACCGAAGGGCTCCTCGGAGAGGATGCGGGCGTTGGCCGGAACGTCGGTCACGACCGTCGGCTCGAAGAAGTTGCCCTGGTTGCCGATGCGGTTGCCGCCGGCCTGCACCTTGCCGCCCTTCTCGCGGACATCGGCGATGATCGACTCCATCGCATTCACGCGGCGCGGATTGGCGAGCGCGCCCATCTTGCTGTCGGCCTCGAGGCCGTCACCGACCTTGATGCCCTTGGCGAGATCGATGAACTTGCCGACGAACTTGTCGTAGGCCTTCTCGTGCACGAAGAAACGCGTCGGCGAGATGCACACTTGACCGGCATTGCGGTACTTGAGGCCCGAGGTGAGCGAGGCGACGGCATCCGTGTCGACGTCGTCGAAGATCATCACGGGCGCGTGGCCGCCGAGCTCCATGGTCGCGCGCTTCATGTGCAGACCGGCCATCGAGGCGAGATGCTTGCCGACCGGCACCGAGCCGGTGAACGAGATCTTGCGGATCGACGGATGCGGGATCAGATACTCGGAAATCTCCGCCGGCACGCCATAGACGAGATTGAGCACACCTGCCGGAACGCCCGCATCATGGAAGCAGCGCACGAGACCGATCGGCGAGCCTGGCGTCTCCTCCGGGCACTTCAGGATGATCGAGCAGCCGGCTGCCAGCGAAGCCGCGATCTTGCGCACGGCCTGTGTGACGGGGAAGTTCCACGGCGCGAAACCAGCGGTGACGCCGATCGGCTCCTGGATGATCATGTTGCGCACGCCGTCGGCGCGGGCCGGGATGATGCGGCCGTAGGCGCGCTTTCCTTCCTCGGCGAACCAGTCGATGACGTCGGCGCCCGACATCACTTCCATCTTGGCTTCGGCGAGGATCTTGCCCTGCTCCATGGTGAGCACGCGCGCAATGTCATCAGCCCGCTCGCGTACGAGATTCGCCGCCTTGCGCAGGATGCCCGAGCGCTCGAAAGCCGAAACCTTGCGCCAGGTCGCGAAGCCCTTCTCAGCGGCCTTGATCGCCTTGTCGAGATCGGGACGACCGGCGAAACCCAGCGTCGCCAGGGCTGTGTTCTTCGCGGGGTTCATGACCTCCTGCGACTTGCCCGACGTCGGCTGAACCCACTGTCCATCGATATAGTGATTGAGCGTTTCGTAAGCGGTCATGATTGCTCCTTCAGGGGAACGCGATATATATGGCCTGACATAGCGGTCCGGGATGCTTCCAGGCAAGGAGTATCCCGGTTTTCGGCGCCGGAATAGCGCAGGTCAGGCCTGACCGGCCCGCACGGGTCTCGCCTCTTACGGACGGTCGTCGAGTTCATAAAGCTCATCGGGCACGATGACCAGCCCGAACGCCAGACGAATGGCCACCGCGAGCACGAGAATGGCTAGAAGCGCTCTAAGCTGCTCGGCCTTCAGACGCTGGCTTGCCCTGACGCCGTACTGTGCGCCGAACACGCCGGCGATCATGAGCGGCGCAGCCAAGAGCAGATCCACCGAGAAATTCGTCGTCGCCTGCAGCAACGTCGCGAAGGCGGTGATGAAGACGACCTGAAACTGCGATGTACCGATGACGACGCGCGTCGGCACGCGCAGCAGATAGATCAGCGCCGGTACGAGCATGAAGCCGCCGCCAACACCCATGATCGCCGTCAGCAAGCCAACGGCGGCGCCGATGAGCACCGGCGGAATGGCGCTCATGTAGAGCTTGGCGGTCTGGAAGCGCAGCTTCACGGGCAGGCGCTGCACCCAGATGTGCTGACCGCCGCGCCGGCTCGACGTCTTCACCGGCCCCGTGGTCTGGCGGATCGTGCGAATGCTCTCGACGAGCATGAGCCCGCCGACCGTGCCGAGCAGAAGCACGTAGGCCATGGCAATGAAGAAATCGAGCTGACCAGCGGCCTTGAGCACGCGCTGGAACATGATGCCGGCTGTGGCGCCGACGACACCGCCGGCTATGAGCAGCAGGCCCATGCGGAGATCGACATTGCCGCGCTGCCAATGCGCGATGGCACCCGAGACGGAAGAGGCCACAACCTGACTCGCGCCCGTTCCGACGGCGATGGCCGGCGGCACGCCGAGGAAAATCAGGAACGGCGTCGTGATGAACCCGCCGCCGATACCGAACATACCCGACAGGAAGCCGACCACGAGCCCGAGCGCGATCAGCACATGCAGACCGATAGCGAGTTCAGCGATCGGAAGGTAGACGCTCATGCGCGCTTGGCCTTCGAGGTGAGAGCGCGGGGGAAGCCGGTGCATACGCCCGAAGTGGGCAGATCCCTCTGTGGTGCAGCGTCGCGCCCGGAGGTCGATCGGCCGAAATTCACTCAGCCAATACCAGTCTGAACGACGCGGCGCCAACACCGACCGTTGCACGTGTGGAAAACGCGCGCGATAACAATCACGATCCATGAGCTTCGGAGATGCCAATGACCGTGCGCCCGCGCCGCAGCGTCCTCTATATGCCGGGTGCCAATGCCCGCGCACTCGAAAAGGCCAAGACTTTGTCGGCCGATGCCCTGATCCTCGATCTCGAGGATGCGGTCGCGCCCGACGCCAAGGCCGAGGCGCGCACGCGCGTGACGGATGCGGTGAAGGCCGGCGGCTATGGCCCGCGCGAGCTGGTGATCCGCGTGAACGGCCTCGACACGCCCTGGGGCGGCGAGGACCTCAAGGCTGCCGTGGCGGCAGGTCCGGATGCCATTCTCATTCCGAAGGCCGCGAGTAGCGACGATATTGCGCGCGCCTCGGCGGCGATGCGGCAGGCCGGCGCGAGCGAGAGCATGCAGCTCTGGGCCATGATCGAGACGCCGATCGCCATCCTGAAGGCCGACGAGATCGCAGGGGCCGCGCGCCATGCGGGTTCGCGCCTTGCGGTTCTGGTGCTCGGGCTGAACGACCTCATCAAGGAGACGGGCGCCATTCTCGACAGCGAGCGCACGTCGGCGCTCTATTGGCTTTCGGCGGCGCTCACGGCGGCGCGCGCGCATGGGCTCACGATCCTCGACGGTGTCTATAACAACTTCCGCGATATGGACGGCTATGCCAAGGAGTGCCGGCAGGGGCGGATGCTCGGCTTTGACGGCAAGACGCTCATCCATCCCGATCAGATCGCGCTCGCGAACGAGGTGTTCTCGCCGCCCGCTGCCGAAGTCGAGTTCGCGCGCAAGATCATCGCCGCGTTCGATCAGCCGGAGAACAAGAGCAAGGGTGTGATCAACCTGGAAGGCCGCATGGTCGAGCTGCTGCACGCGGATATGGCGCGGCGCACGGTTGCGATCGCGGATGCGATTGCGAGCCGCGGCTGAAGTCCATGATTACGTTGAGCGCAAAAGTCGAACGCTGGCCGATCGACGGCGACTTCACCATCTCGCGCGGGGCGCGGACTGAAGCCATCGTCGTTCTCGTCGAGGCGATGCGCGACGAGATCGTCGGGCGCGGCGAGTGCGTTCCCTATGCGCGCTATGGCGAGACGGCCGAGGGTGTCGTCGCGGCAATCGAGAATGTGGGCGCGATCGCATCGCGCGAGGCGCTCGGCCATGCCTTGCCGCCCGGCGCCGCGCGCAATGCCATCGATTGCGCGCTCTGGGACATCGAGGCGAAGAACGCCGGCCGCCGCGCGTGGGAGCTCGCCGGGTTTGGCGCTTACGAACCACCGCTGACCTGCTACACGCTGAGTCTCAACACGCCAGACATCATGGCCAAGCGTGCGCGGGATGCACGTCAGCACGCGCTGCTCAAGATCAAGCTCGGTGGGGGCGATGCGGATGCCGAGCGAATGCGCGCTATCCGCGCTGCGCGTCCAGATGCGCGTCTCGTGGCGGATGCGAACGAAGCCTGGAAGCCCGATGAGTTGGAGATGTTGCTCGCGGTCGCCGCCGAGGCGGGCTTCGAGCTGGTCGAACAGCCGCTGCACGCCGACAACGATAGTGCACTCGCGCACGTGAAACGCGCGGTGGCCGTATGCGCCGACGAGTCCGCGCACACGATCGAAGGCCTCGCGGCGTTGCGCGACCGCTACGATGCGGTGAACATCAAGCTCGACAAGACCGGCGGCCTGACAGGCGCACTCGCAATGTCCGCTGAAGCGCGGCATCTCCGTTTCAAAATCATGGTCGGCTGCATGCTCGGCACCTCGCTCGCCATGGCGCCGGCAACGCTCGTCGCGCAGTCCGCTGATTGGGTCGATCTCGATGGGCCACTATTGCTCGCGCGCGATCGACTGCACGGGCTCGCCTATCCCGACGCGCGCGTCATGCCGCCGGAGCGTGAGCTGTGGGGATGATCCCCGATTGACTCATCAGCGCTTGGAAACTTTCGCGCCTGCCCCGTTCATCAAATCGCGGAGCTGTTTGGTGAGCGCGGGGCCCGTGATCTGGTTGGGTGAATAGCCCTCGGCGCCGAGAGCCCTGCGAAGCTCATCGATCGTTGTGCATTTACGCGATTCGGCGAGCTGAAACGCCCGTTCCAAAGTTGTCAGATTTTGCTCCATGTTTAGAAACGCGCGGAGCAGACGGTCGGTTCCCCCAATTGCGCACGCCACCGCCAGCACTTAACGCCCGGACGGAAAATATTCGTCACCGTGGCGATAGAAGATCTTCCACGCGCCATCCTCGAAGCGATAGGCCTGCGTGACGCGCAATGTGCGCTCGAACTCGCGGCCATCAAGGCTGCGGATCATGTGCTCGAAATCCGCGGTCATGGCCATCGTGCCTTGCATGGCGGTCGAGACGTTCTCGAGCCGCGTCAGGCGCGCCTGCACACGCCCGGTGACCCAATCCAGGCGATGACCGACTTCGGGCCAACCCTTTTCCATGCCGCCCTGCGCGCCGAAGATCATGACGTCGGGCTTGTGCGACCAGAGTGCCTTGAAGGGTTCGCTATCGCCTTGCAGCTGCGCGGCGATGGCCTTCTCGAACGCGGCGCGAAAGCCTGCGAACTTTGCTTCCAGCTCTGCCTGCTGCATGCCGACCTCCAGTTTCAGCCACTTACGCCGCGGGACGCGAGAAAGCGTGGATTTCTGACGCGCAGCTCGGCGATCAGAAGCGTGCGCAGATCATTCGCGAGGTGACGCACCTTGCCTTCGGGCAGCGTGCCCGAGCGGATGTCGCGCGCGAGCTGCGCGGTGGAGCCTTCGCCCTCCTCATAGAGGCTGTCGAGCAGCGTCCATTCGGCGGCTTCGACTTCCTCGGCAAGGGCGCGGCGGGCGACTTCCAGCGCATTGGCGATCATGGCACCGGCATAGCGCTGCTCGGAGGGGAGTGCGGGCAGCACGTCCGCGCGGAACATTTCAGTTGCGAGATCGAGAAGGGCATCGGCATCGATGCGGCGTGCGGTCATGCGATGGGTCTCCCCGCTTCGAGCGCGGCAATGGCTTCGAGTGCATCGAACTCCATCTCGGCTGGCATGAGGCCCGTGAGTGCGAGTTCGAGCGAACGCTCGCCGCCGGTCAGAAAGCGCTGACCTTGAAGGAGTGCGATCGCGGCCCAGCGCGCGGCGCCAAGGATCTCCCAGAAGGCGAGCTCGCTCTCGGTGATCGGCGTGTCCGACACGGCGTTGTAGCCGTCGAGCAAGTCGGCGCGTGTGGCGATACCGCCGGCGGCAAGTGCATCATTGCCGAAGCGCCAGCAGCGGGCGCAGAACCAGCCGAGATCTTCGCGCGGGTCGCCCCAGTGACAGAACTCCCAGTCGAGAATGCCGGTGAGGCGCCCGCCATCGACAAGATAGTTGCCGGTGCGGAAGTCCCCGTGCACGAGCGAGACCGGACGCGGCGCAGGTTTGTGTGCGAGCAGCCAGGAGAGCACGTATTCGAGCGCGGGACGCGGCTCGGTGGCTTTGTCGAGCGCGCTACGCATCTCGGCGACCGCAGCAGAGACCGCGTCAGGCTCGGGTAGTGGCAGGAAGGCCAGCGCCTCGTGCGGCGGGCGGATGGTATGAATGCGGGCAAGCTGCGCGCCGATCTCGCGCGCGAGTGCGGGACCGAATTCGCCGAGCTTGGGATCGCGCGTAATGCGCCGCCCCTGTGCCGTTCCGGAGAGCAGATGCTGCACCGTGAATGGCGCGCCGATGACCGCTTTGTCCGCGCATTCCGCGATCGGTTCGGCAACGCATACACCGGCTGCGTGCGCGGCCTTGATGCAGGCGAACTCGCGCGGGCGATCGAGGCTCATAGGCAACCGCGCGACGGCATCCGTGCGCAGAACCAGCGCGTGCGTGCCGGCACGCGGGCCGCCATCGATGGTCGCATCGATGCGCCAGTTCTCCTGGACGGCACCGCCGGAGAGAAGATCGGCGCGCGTGATCTCGACGCGATCGGCCTCCACCGCACGCGCGAGCCAGCGCTGCAGTGGATCGAGATTGGCCGGGTCGAGCGTGCGGGGGCGGGTGTTGGCTGCCATGGTCACTCGGTCGGCAGGAGGTGGCCACCGTCCACGGTGAGTACGCTTCCGGTCATGAAGGAACCCGCCTCGGACGCAAGCAACAGCAGCGGACCGTCCAGCTCGCCGAGCGAGCCGAGGCGGCGCATGGGCACGTGCGCGATCATGCGCTTGCCGGGCTCCGTATCCCAGAACTCGTCGTTCAGCTCGGTTGCAATGTAGCCTGGTGCAATCGCGTTGACGCGAATGCGATCGCGCGCCAACTCCAGCGCCATGTTGCGCGTGAGCGCGATGACGGCGGCCTTCGATGCGGAATAAGCCGAGAGCGTCTTGATCGCGCCGAGGCCGACAATCGACGAAATGTTGATGATCGAGCCGCCCTTGCCGGCCGCCACCATGCGGCGCGCGGCCTCCTGACCGACATGGAATACGCCGTCGAGGTTCACGTCCATGATCTTGCGCCACTGCTCCTCGCGCATGCGCGTGAACCACGCGGGATCGGTGATGCCCGCATTGTTCACGCAGATCGTGATGGGTCCGAGCGAGGCTTCGCCCTCGGCGAACGCGCGTTCAACGTCACCGCGATCCGTAACATCCATGGCCACGGCATGCGCCGTGCCGCCGGCCGCGATGATGCGCGCCTTGAGCGCTTCGAGGCGATCCGTGCGCCGCGCCGCGACGACGACCTTGGCACCGGCGCTGGCCAGCACGGTTGCGAAGTGCTCTCCGAGGCCAGAGGAAGCACCCGTGACGAGCGCCGTGCGGCCAGCGAGCGAGAAATTGGTGAGTGACATTCTATCTCCAGGATGGGGAGCATCGGTTCAGCCGCAATTCACCACTTCCGGACGGCAGATGCAATTTTTGGCATACTGCGGGTTTATCTTCCTTAGGACGGCCTGACGGCCGGCGGGCAGTCGCTCGCTCATGAAGTGGCGCTGATCTTCCTTGGGACGGCCTGACGGCCGGGGCGCAGTCGCGCGCTCATGATTTTCTGGCGCGGCCTACACGCCGGCACGCAGTCGCGCGCTCGTGATTTTCTGGGGCGGCCTAACGGCCGGCGCGCAGTCGCGCGCTCATGAAAGTAGCGCTGTGTGAGCATTTGTCCCCGCTCCTGCGGGCAGCCCTATCTTCCAAGTCGCACGCGGTACCAAGGGGGCGCTTCCGGAGGCGTCCGAAGTGCACCGCGTGTGCCGCTCCCGGAGCCAGCCTCCGGCCTGCTGCCTCCGCACACGACGCACGTGCGTGAGCCGGACCCGACCGATCTGGCAGATGGAGAAAGCGAGCGGCAAAACGGGGCGGCAGGCGCCGCTCATCTTCTTACCATCGGACCGGTGCCGCCGCCCCGTCCCTTCGCGATTGTATAGCCTGGCGCGGGAGCGCGGCCGGAGGAACATGTGCGTGGCGATGATCGTGCCTTTCGCGCGAGCGACGGCGCAGGCCTCTCGCAAGCCTTCGGCACGACCCTCGCGCTCCCAGCCGGGGTTCACCATATGTAAACCGCGGTGCAAGACGCCGCCCCTCATCCTAACCTTCTCCCCGTAAGCACGGGGAGAAGGGATCTGGCAGCGCTTGCAGCAAGCAATCAGTCATAAAGGCGGGTGGGTTCGGGAGGGTGTCCCTCCCGATGGAGCGCGAGGCCTAGCCTCGCTCGCGTCGAAGACGCGAATGCTCAACCCCGACGCAGCGCGCGGCCGGTGGTGGTGTCGAATACGTGCACGCGATGCTCGGGCACATGAAGAGCGACCGTGTCGCTGCCGAGATCATGCATCGACGAGGGCACGGAGAGCACGAGCGGCGCTTCGCCGGCAAGGCCGTGCACGAGGCGATTGGGGCCGAGTTCCTCGACAAACTCGGGCTTGATGGAAAAACCGTTGCTCTCGCCCGGTGCAACGACCGTCATATCCTCGGGGCGGATGCCGACTTCGACGGACGTGCCGTCCGCGACCTCGAACTCGTCCGGATCGAACTCGAGCGTACCCGATCCGGGAATCTCGACCTTGCCGCGCCCGATCACGCGGCCTGGAATGAGATTCATGGCCGGCGAGCCGATGAAGGTCGCGACGAAGCGCGTGGCCGGCCGGTTGTAGACGTCCGTCGGCTTGCCGACCTGCTCGATGCGGCCGTGGTTCATAACGACGACGACATCGGCGAGCGTCATGGCTTCGACCTGATCGTGCGTGACGAAGATCGAGGTGGCCTTGAGGCGATTGTGGAGGCGGCGGATCTCGATGCGCATCTGCACGCGCAGCTTGGCGTCGAGATTGGAGAGCGGCTCGTCGAAGAGGAAGGCTTGCGGCTCGCGCACGATCGCGCGGCCCATGGCAACGCGCTGGCGCTGACCGCCGGAAAGTGCACGCGGGCGGCGATCGAGAAAGTCCTCGATGGCGAGCATCTTCGCCGCTTCGCGCACACGGCGCTCAATCTCGGGCTTCGGCGTTTTCCGGTTGCGCAAACCATAGGCCATGTTGTCGTACACGCTCATGTGCGGATAAAGCGCGTAGTTCTGGAAGACCATGGCGATGTCGCGCTCGGCCGGCTCGACCTCGTTCACGACGCGGTCGGCAATGCGGCACGTGCCGCTCGTGATGGTCTCGAGGCCGGCGATCATGCGCAGCAGCGTGGACTTGCCGCAACCAGAGGGCCCCAGCAGCACGGTGAAGGAGCCGTCGGCGATCGACAGGGAGAGGCCTTTGATGGCTTCCACGCCGCCGGGATAGATCTTCGAAACGTTGTCGAGCACTACCGAAGCCATCCGGCTACTTCTCCGTATCCACCAGTCCCTTGATGAACCAGCGCTGCATGAGGAGGACGACCGCCACGGGCGGCAGCATCGCGAGGATCACGGCGGCCATGACAAGCGGCCACTGCGGGTCGGTGTCAGCGACGTTGATCATGCGCTGAATGCCCATGACGACCGTCAGGTACTGGCGATCCGTCGTCATGAGCAGCGGCCAGAGATACTGGTTCCAGCCGAACGTGAACATGATCACGAAGAGCGCCGCGAGGTTCGTGCGCGAGAGCGGAAGGAGAATGTCCTTCATGAATTTCACGGGACCCGCGCCATCGATGCGCGCGGCCTCGGCAAGTTCATCCGGCACGGTGAGGAAGAACTGGCGGAAGAGGAACGTCGCGGTCGCGGATGCGATCAGCGGGATGGTGAGGCCGGCGTAGGAGTTCAGGAGGCCGAGATCGGCGACGACCTTGAAGGTCGGCACGATGCGCACTTCCACCGGCAGCATCAGGGTCATGAAGATGATCCAGAAGACGGCCATGCGGAAGGGAAAGCGGAAGTAGACGATCGCGAAGGCGGCGATGAAGGAGACGAAGATTTTCCCGAGCGCGATGATCATGGCCATGATGAAGCTGTTGGTCATCATGCGCCACATGGGCACGCCGCCCGCTGTTGGGTTGATCATGCCTTCGAAGAGGAGCAAGCGGTAGTTCTCGAAGAACTGCGTGCCGGGCCAGAGCGGGATCGGCGCGGTCATGATGTCCTTCGCGTGATGCGTCGACGCGACGAACGTGACCCAGATCGGGAAGGCGACGACGACGATGCCGAGGATCAGCACCACATGCGCGAGGATTGTTGCGAGGGGGCGGCGCTCGACCATCAGTAGGCTACCCTGCGTTCGATGTAGCGGAACTGGACGACGGTAAGCACGATGACGATAGCCATGAGGATCACGGATTGCGCCGCGGAGCTGCCGAGGTCGAGGCCGATGAAGCCGTCGTTGAAGACCTTGTAGACGAGGATCTCGGTGGCCTTGGCGGGGCCGCCGCTCGTCGTCGCATGGACGATGCCGAAGGTATCGAAGAAGGCATAGACGATGTTCACGACGAGCAGGAAGAAGGTCGTCGGCGAGAGCAGCGGAAAGACGATCGTCCAGAAGCGCTTGGTCGGTCCGGCGCCGTCGATGGCGGCGGCCTCGATGAGTGAGCGCGGAATGGCCTGGAGACCCGCGAGGAAAAAGACGAAGTTGTAGCTGATCTGCTTCCAGACGGCGGCGATGGTGATCAGCGCGAAGGCATCATTGCCGCGGATCTGGTGGTTCCAGTCATAGCCCATGCTGTGCAGCACGTAGGCGACGATGCCGATGCGCGGATTGAACATGAACACCCAGAGCGCACCGGCGACGGCCGGCGCAACCGCATAGGGCCAGATCAGCATGGTCTTGTAGCCGGTCGCGCCCTTGATCACGCGGTCGGCCATCACGGCCAGCAAGAGCGCGAGGCCCATGGCAAAGCCGGCGACGAGCACGCTGAAGATCGCAGTGCGATGAAAGGATTCGAGGTAGTCGCGATTGCGGAAGAGCGCGGTGAAGTTGTCGAACCAGACGAACTGGCTCTTGAGGCCGAAAGGATCCTCGAGCAGCACCGACTGGTAGAGCGCCTGGCTTGCGGGCCAGACGAAGAAAACGAAAGTGATGATGAGCTGCGGCATGACAAGCGCAAGCGGCAACCACGAGGTTCGGAAGACCGCGCGCTTCTCCATGTGGGTGCAGTTCCGCCGGCGCAAGCTCCGACCGCGGGCGGCGGGAGCAACTGAGGTTGGTCATAGAAAGAGGGCGGATGCCTTGCGGTATCCGCCCTCTGATTTGCTTTACTTGTTCGCAGCCTCGAAGCGGCGGAGCAGCTCGTTACCGCGCGTCACGGCGGCGTCGAGAGCTTCCTTGGCCGTCTTCTTGCCCGACCACACGCCTTCCAGCTCCTCGTCGATGATGTCGCGGATCTGGACGAAGTTGCCGAAGCGCAGGCCCTTGGAGTTGGCCGTCGGCGGGTTGAGCGTCATCTGCTTGATCGAGACGTCGGTGCCTGGATTCTTGTCGTAATAGCCCTGCGTCTTGCTGAGCTCGTACGAAGCCGTGGTGATCGGCAGGTAGCCCGTCTCCTGATGCCACTTGGCCTGAACCTCGGGCTGCGAGAGGTAGTTGAAGAACTGGCCGACGCCCTTGTAGGTCTCCTTCGGATGACCAGCGAGGACCCAGAGCGTGGCGCCACCGATGATCGAGTTCTGCGGCGCGCCCTTCACGTCCGGCCAGTAGGGCAGCATGCCGACGCCGAACTCGAAGTCCTTCGCATTGGCGCGCACGCCAGCCTGCGAGGCCGACGAGTTCATGTACATCGCGCATTCCTGCGTATAGAACTTCGGCGCGCTGTCCGCACGACGGCCGCCGTAGTCGAAGATCTTCGACTTCTGCCACTCACCCATGGCCGTGATGTGCTTCACGTGCAGCGGCGAGTTGATCTGGAACTCGGTGTCGAGCCCGTCGAAGCCGTTCGACTTGGTGGCGATCGGCACGTTGTGCAGCGCCGAGAGATTCTCGATCTGCACCCATGACGGCCAGCCCGTGGTGAAGCCGCACTTCACGCCTGAGGCCTGGAGTTTCTTGGCTGCGGCTTCGAGCTCCGGCCAGGTCTTCGGCGGGCTCTCGGGATCGAGGCCAGCCTTTTTGAAGAGCGTCTTGTTGTAGAACATCACCGGCGTCGAGCTGTTGAACGGCATCGACAGCATGTTGCCGGCACTGTCGCTGTAGTAGCCGGTCACGCTCGGGAGATAATTCTTCGGATCGAACGGGAGGTTCTGATCCTTCATGAGCTGGTACACGGGATAGACGGCGCCCTTCGCCGCCATCAGCGTCGCCGTGCCGACCTCGAAGACCTGGACGATGTGGGGATGCTGCTTCGCGCGGAAGGCCGCGATCGCACCCGTCATGGTCTCCGTGTAGTTCCCCTTGTAGATGGGAACGATCTTGACTTCCCTCTGAGTGGCATTGAAGCCGGCCGCGATCGCATCGACCTTCTGGCCGAGCTCGCCACCCATGGCGTGCCACCACTGAATTTCCTGCTGAGCAAACGCCGGAGCGGAGAAAAACGCACCAGCCACCACGCCCGCAAAGGCGTGCCTTACACGTCGCAACATCATAGGACCTCCCATCGGTCACCGCTTGGATGCGGTTGCTCTATTGGAAGTTTATGACAGCCTAACGAAACAATCCAGCACAACTATTTGCCGACGGATCAACTTGGCAAACCTCAATTTTCTTCCATCTTGAGGGCCGCGATGAAAGCCTCCTGGGGGATCTCCACGGAGCCGAATTCACGCATCCGCTTTTTGCCCTTTTTCTGCTTCTCGAGGAGCTTTCGCTTACGCGTAATGTCACCGCCATAGCACTTGGCGAGCACGTCCTTCCGGAGTGCCCGGATGGTCTCGCGGGCGATGACCTTGGCGCCGATCGCGGCCTGGATCGGGATCTGGAAGAGGTGGGGCGGGATCAGCTCCTTGAGCTTCTCGCACATGGCGCGGCCGCGCTGCTCGGCGCGGCTCTTGTGAACGATGATGGAGAGCGCATCCACGGGCTCGGCATTGACGAGGATGGAGAGCTTGACGAGGTCGCCCTCCTCGTAGCCGATGATGTGATAGTCGAACGAGGCATAGCCGCGCGAGACGGACTTCAGCCGGTCGTAGAAGTCGAACACCACCTCGTTCAGCGGAAGATCGTACACGAGCATGGCACGCGTGCCGACGTAGGTGAGATTCTTCTGGCGGCCACGCCGATCCTGGCAAAGCTTGAGCACCGCGCCGAGATATTCATCGGGCACCAGGATCGTCGCCTCGATCCAGGGCTCCTCGATATGATCGATGCGCACAGGATCCGGCATGTCGGCCGGATTGTGCATCTCGATCATCGAGCCGTCGTTCATGTGCAGGTGGTAGATGACCGACGGTGCCGTCGTGATGAGGTCGAGGTTGAACTCGCGCTCCAGACGCTCGGTGATGATCTCAAGGTGAAGCAGCCCGAGAAAGCCGCAGCGGAAGCCGAAGCCGAGCGCCGCCGAGCTTTCGGCTTCGAACGAGAAGCTCGCGTCGTTGAGACGGAGCTTGCCCATGGCGTCGCGCAGATCCTCGAAGTCGGCGGCATCGATGGGGAAGAGACCGCAGAAAACCACGGGCTGCGCAGGCTTGAAGCCTGGCAAGGCCTCGGCCGTCGGATTCTTTTCGTCGGTGACGGTGTCACCGACGCGCGTGTCGGCAACCTGCTTGATGGCGGCCGTGAAGAAGCCGACCTCGCCGGTGGAGAGTTCCTGAAGCATCTCCTGCTTGGGACGGAAGATGCCGACGCGATCCACCTGATAGCTGGTGTCCGTCGCCATGAGCTTGACGCGCTGGCCCTTTTTCAAGGTGCCTTCGATCACCCGCACAAGCACGATCACGCCGAGATAGGCATCGTACCAGCTATCGACGAGCAGAGCCTTGAGCGGCTTTTTTCTGTCGCCCTTGGGAGGCGGCAGACGCGTGACGATCGCCTCGAGCACCTCGGCAACGCCGACGCCCGTCTTGGCGGAAATCGGCACGGCCTGGGACGCATCGATGCCGATGACGTCCTCGATCTGCTGCTTGACGCGGTCCGCGTCGGCGGCCGGCAGGTCGATCTTGTTGAGGACCGGCACGATCTCCAAATTGTGGTCGATCGCCTGATAGACGTTCGCGAGCGTCTGCGCCTCGACACCCTGGGAGGCATCGACGACGAGCAGCGCTCCCTCGCAGGCGGCGAGCGACCGGGAGACCTCGTAGGCGAAGTCCACATGGCCCGGCGTGTCCATCAGGTTGAGCTGATAGGTCTTGCCGTCCTTGGCCTTGTAATCGAGGCGCACGGTCTGCGCCTTGATGGTAATGCCGCGCTCGCGCTCGATCTCCATGGAATCGAGGATCTGATTCTGCATCTCGCGGTCGGAAACATTGCCGCAGAGCTGAATCAGCCGGTCGGCCAGGGTGGATTTCCCGTGGTCGATGTGGGCGATGATGGAGAAGTTGCGGATCAAATCGATGTCGGTCATGGGGCGCTAGATAGCACCGCCCCCCGCACCGCAAAAGGCCCGGTTTCCAATTTCAGCAGGGTTAGCGAGGCGGCCGGCCAAATGCCGCAGCGGGCAGCCGGCCTTCAGGGCCCCATGGAAAGCAAAATGGCCCGCCTGCGGAGCAGCCGGGCCATGATTAACTCCGCGGCCAATCTCAAACCGCACCGACCAGCATCAGAACGAGCACAAGCGACAGCGGAACTCCCAACAACCAAAGAACGAGCGGCATTTCGACCTCCATAAGATGTGGTCGGAAAACGCCCGCCTGAACGTGCTGGTTCCTCCCTTTTCGGGTTCCGCAAGCAAACGACGATGCCCGGAAATCACATGCCTCGGTTGGCCTTCACCTTGCGCTCCACCGCATCCCAGATCATGGCCGCGATGTCGTTGCCGCCGAACGCCTTTACCTGCCGGATGCCGGTCGGCGAGGTGACGTTGATCTCGGTGAGGTAAGGTCCGATCACGTCGATGCCGGTGAAGATCAGCCCGCGCTCCTTGAGGTGCGGCCCGAGGCGAGCGCAGATTTCGAGATCGCGCGGCGTCAGCTCGGTCGGCACGGCCTGTCCGCCAACGTGCATATTCGAGCGCGTCTCGTCCGCTGCCGGCACGCGGTTGATGGCGCCCGCCACCTCGCCGTCGACGAGGATGATGCGCTTGTCGCCGGCGCGCACCTCGGGGCGGAACTGCTGCACCATGAAAGGCTCGCGGAATACGGTTTGGAACAGCTCGATGAGCGAGTTCAGATTCGAGTCGTCCTCACGTACCCGGAACACCGATGCACCACCGTTGCCGTAGAGCGGCTTGATGATGATGTCCTTGTGGCGTGCGCGGAACTCCTTCACGTCCTCGGCATTGCGCGTGACCATGGTCGGCGGCATGAGATCCTGGAACTCCAGCACCCACACCTTCTCCGGCGCATTGCGCACGTGAGCGGGATCATTCACGACGAGCGTCTTCGGATGAATGCGCTCCAGGAGATGCGTGGTCGTGATGTAGGCCATGTCGAACGGCGGGTCCTGGCGCAGCAGCACCACGTCCCACGTGCCGAGGTCGATCTTGCGTGAGTCGGACAGCTTGTAGTGATCGCCGATCTTGTCCTCGACGGTGAGCGTCTGGCCGCGCGCGATCAGCTTGTCGCCGTCGAGCGCGATGTTCTGCGGCGTGTAGTAGAAGAGTTCGTGGCCGCGCTTCTGGGCTTCGAGCAGCATCGCGAAGGTCGAATCGCCCCGAATGTCGATGCGGTCGATCGGGTCCATCTGGCAGGCAATCTTCAGGGCCATGGGCGTGTCGTCTCCGGCGGCGGCGCTGAGCCATCTTGATTTGACGCACATGCAAACGGGGCAGGGCGCGCGAAGTCAACGGATATGTTCCGTTACGCTAATGGCCACTCGCGCCTCTGGCGCGACGAGGGGCAGCCCAAGCGCTGCCGGGGGGGGGGGGGGGGGGGGGGGGGGGGGGGGGGGGGGGGGGGGGGGGGGGGGGGG
>JAEZRM010000108.1 GCA_023412805.1 Pseudomonadota bacterium
ATCGAGCACAATCTTCAGCTCCTGGCGAATCTAGAGCCCTTCACGGCGCTCGGTGTCGCCGTGCTGGTGGGGCTGAGTCGCAAGGGTTTCATCGGCAGGCTGTCCCGCGGCGAGCCTCCCAAGGCGCGCGATCCGGGTTCGATCGCTGGTGCTCTCGCGGCGGCAGAGGGCGGCGCCGACATCCTGCGCGTTCACGACGTCGCGGGGACCGCCCAGGCGCTGGCAGTGTGGCGGGCGATCAAGGCACACCGGCGCTCTTAGTCTGAAGAAGGACGCGGGCAGGCGAATTTCTCAGGCCCGTTCATAAGACATTGCATCAGGCCAAGTTCCGGCGCGGCTGCTGCCAAGACCGAGTCAGGACAAAGGATCATCGGGCGTCGGATGTGCAACCCCGACGATTCCGATCGTCGTGTCGGGAGGGTCCGCGCCGGCGACGTCGGGCACGTCCGCGGGTGAGACGAGGTTCAGCTGAGCACCCGCGGAGATGTCTAGGGCTGTCTCGCCACCGGAGACCTGGTTGTCATAGATTGCCGCGGTTTGGATGCCGGTGCCGCGCACGGCGATGCCGACGAAACGTGGATCGATGATGTCGTTATCGGCGATAGTGATGCCGTCGTTGGTGAGTCCCTGGCCGCCCTGCGAGTTGTAGAGGGTGATGGCGCCGTGTCCGCTGGTCGGCCCGCCGGCGTCGATCACGGTGTTGTCGGTGACCTGGACGTCGTGCACCGCCTCGGTGTTATACGCCTGCTCGGCAGCGATGTAGATTCCGGCGTTGCTGGCACTGCTCTCGACCGTGTTGTGCTCGATCACCACCTCGCTGCCGCCGACCACCGCCACACCGCGCCCGCCGGTGTTGTCGAGCACCTCGTTGTCGCTCACCGTGATGTTGTGGACCGTGCCGGCACCCTGGTAACTGACCACCGAGATGCCGTCATCGCCCGACCCTACGGTGCGGTTGTTCTCGACCACGATGTCGTGGGAGCCCGACACCATATGGATCGAGTCGGCCCTCGTGTTTTCGATGAGGTTGTCGGCGATGGTGCCGTAAGCGCCGGTGTTGACTTGGATGCCGGCGCTGGACGAGCCGACGATGTGGATGTTCTCGACCGCGAAGTTGATGGCGCCGTCCACCAGCACTTGCGCGCTCGCATCAGTGGATAGACGCGCGCCGTTCACGCTCTCGATGCGCAAGTCGCTCAGATCGGCGCCGTCGCCGCGCAGATAGAGCGCCTCCTGCCCGTAATGCGTCGCCTTCAGCACCGAGCCGTCGCCCGTACCGGAGACATGGATGCCGCTGATCGACAGCGTGCTCGAATGGGCGAACACGCCAGCCGGCACGAGGACGTCGAGACCGTTCGTCTTGGCAAAGTCCAGGGCGGCCTGAATGGCCGCGCTATTGTCGGTATGGCCGTCGCCCTTCGCGCCGAAATCGGTAATGGACACGGAGCTCATTGATGGTGCCTCGCCGGTCAGAATTGCAGCGGCGCGGACGGTCGGAGGACGATCAGAAGATTCTAGCCGGAGGCCCGGATTCACCTGCAAACGCGCGGTTGGGCGCCGCGGAGCCATTTCGGGGAGCGGTGCTGAGCCTACAAACCGGGGCGCCTGACCGCGCCTTACCGCGGGCTGATGCGTGGACACCCGCAATTAAGCATCTGTTATGCTGCGGCTTCGAAAATAGCCGCTCAATCGGAGGTTCTCTTGAAGGGTCGCGTATTGATCGTTGCCGGTTCGGATTCGGGCGGCGGCGCCGGCATCCAGGCCGACATCAAGACGGTGACGGCGCTCGACGGCTATGCCGCGACCGCGATCACGGCACTCACGGCGCAGAACACGCAGGGCGTGTTCGGCGTGTTTCCGGTCAAGGCGGAGTTCGTGCGCAAGCAGATCGATCTGGTGCTCGAGGATATCGGCGCCGACGCGGTCAAGACCGGCATGCTCTATGACGAATCGGTCATCAACGCGCTCGGCGATGCGCTCGAGGCCCATGGCAAGCCGATCAAGCTCGTCGTCGATCCGGTCATGGTGGCGAAGGGCGGCGCCCCGCTCATCGACCCGAACGCGATCGCGGCCCTCAAGCGGCGCATCATCAATCTCTCGACGATCATCACGCCGAACCTGCTCGAGGCCGAGAAGCTCGCTGGCATGACGATCCGCACCGTCGACGACATGGAGCACGCGGCCCTGGCGCTGCTGACGCTGGGCTGCGAATCGGCGCTGATCACCGGCGGCCATCTGGAATCGCAGGTTCTGACCGACGTGCTCGCGACCTCGCGCGGCGTGCAGCGTTTCCGGTCGGATCGCATCCCGACCAAGCACACGCACGGCACGGGCTGCACGCTCGCCTCGGCGATCGCGACCAGCCTCGCCCAGGGCATGCAGATCGAGGAAGCGGTCGAACGGGCGCGCGCCTATGTCCGTCGCGGTATCGAGACGGCGCCCGGCTACGGCCGCGGCCAGGGACCGATCAACCACGCGCACACGGTCGAATTCGCGATGGGCATGGCGGCGGCAGCAACGTCGGCACCCAGCGTGGCGGCGAAGCCCGCGCCCAAGAAGCTGCGAAGCACTGCCAAGAGCGCGCCCAAGCGCGCAGTCAAGCAGGCAAGCAAGCG
>JAEZRM010000013.1 GCA_023412805.1 Pseudomonadota bacterium
CGCTCGGTCGGGTGCCCTTCGAGCGTGCGGAGCTCGTCGTCGAACGCGCGCCGGCTCCCGGCCTCGTCGAGGAACGAGAGCAGACCGCGGCGAAGGCTGTCGGCGGCGGCGCTCACGACGAGGCGAAGCTTCTCCTCGGCGAGCTCGAGGACGAGGTAGCGCGCCGCGCTCGACACGTCACCCCGCGAGGCCGTGAGCCCGAGCGAGGCCGCGTGCGCCGCGATCGGCGCCTCGATCTCCCGGGCCAGCTCCGCCTGCGCGGAGGCCTCCCGCGTCTCCAGCCGAAGGCGCCCGAGGCTCCGGGCACGGGCGTGGAGGACCTTCCTCACATCCGGCCCGAGGCTCGAGAGCCACAGGAGCGCGAGCGCTCGCGCGTCGGCGGCGAAGCGAAGGAGCCCCGCGCACGCCCGGAGCGCGAGGAGCTTGTCGAGGATCAGCGCCGCGTCGGCGTCGTGGATGCCGCGCTCGTAGCCCTCGTCGAGGCGGTCCTGCGCGTAGGCGCGCACGCTCTCGACGAGCGTCCCCTCGCGGGCGGCGTCGGTCAGCCGTTCGATCGTGACGCCCGCCTTCCCCTCCTCGGCGTCGAGGAGCATCGAGGTCGCGAGGAACTCGCCCCGGTAGACCGCTCCCGACTCGTTGGGGAGCGTCTGATCCCAGAGGTCCTTCGCCGCCGAGAGATCGGCGTCGTCGATCTCCTCGAAGAAGTCGGTGCCGGTCACGTGCAGCGTCATCACGCCGTCGCGCGGGACGAGCACGAGCTCGAGCGGCTGCGTGTGGACGCTGAAGCGGTGCTCTCCGAGCTTGATGACGTTCTCGCCGCCATCGAAGAGATCCGCCTTGTCGCGCATCGCGCGGAGGGCGTCCTGACGGGCCGACTTGATCCGCGACGCGACCTCGTCGGCGCGCACGCCGTCGCCGATGGCCTTCAGCTGCGCCTCGACGTCGGCGAGCTTGAGGACCATCGCGTCCGAGGCGAAGTACGCGTTCAGCTCGTCGGGCGTCTTGAACGTGGCCGCACGGCGGGCGACGCCCGACAGGATGCGGTCCGCGGCCGTCATCAGGTTCTGCGCGCGCCGGTGCCGCTCGTCGAGGAGCTGCTGGCGCTTCGCCCCGATCGCGTCGTTGACCTCCTCTCGCTTGCTCGCGAGGTCCGCGGCGAACTCGTCGAGGTCTCCGAACTTCCCCTCGAGTTCCTCGAGACCGAGGAGGAGCTTCGACAGCTGCTCGTCGCACTTCTCGGGTGTGTCGCACAGAGCGACGGCACCGGTGACCGCCTGCCCGAAGAGCCGGAACTGCGCGGCGAACTCGGCGCGCGCCTCGCTCCCCGAGACCTCCTTCTTCTTCGCCTGCCAGACGGCGCGTGCGCGGTTCTGATGCGAGAACGCGGCGCTCACTCCCTCGAGGATCCGCGTGCGCGCAGTGGCGTCGTCGATCTGGAGCGAGCCGGTCACCTCGGCGAGGAGCGTCAGGCCCTGGTGGACGACGTCGAGCTCCTCGCCGAACGGCGCGAGCTCCGTCGCCTTCGTCGTCGCCTCGATCTTCTCGACCGCGACGTCGAGGCGATCGACGAGCGGCTTGAATGCGTCGTCCTTCATGAAGAAGGCCACGCACGCATTGCTGACCTCGTCGAACCGCTCGACGAGCTCCGTCTCCAGACTCGCGACCGCCTGGAGATCGACCCCGCGAAGGTCCTTGAGGCTGATCAGCTGGCCGCGCTGATGGCGAAGCGTCGTGAGCGCGCGCAGGTAGTCCTCGACGACGTGGAGGTCGTCGGGGCGGACCTTGACGAGCAGGTCCTTCTGCGTCGCGCGCGCATTCTGGAGGGCCTCCTCCGCACGCCGCTCGATGGCCTCGACCTTGTCGAACTCGTCGAGGACGAGCTCGCTGGTCTTCTTCATCGCGTGCAGCGTCGACGCGAGGTCGCCGGTCTCGGCGTGGCCGAGCCAGTAGTGGGCGTCGAGCGCGCGCGTCACCGCGGCGGCGAGGTCCTCGTAAGTCGTACGCGAAGGACGCTCGGCGGTCGCGAGGCGCCTCACCGAGAGCGCATCGGAGATCCCGCGCACGAGATCGGCATTGCCGACCTTCGCGAGGTAGCTGCCGTCACGCGGCTTGGCCGCAGCGTTCTCCACCGTGTTGAACGGCGTCCGCCAGATCTGGAGCGGATGGACGCGCGTCGGCTCGGTGACCGCACGGAAGACCGCCATCGTTCCGTCCGCGAAGAGGCTGTAGCCGTGGCAGCGGATCGGAGTCGCGACCTCCTTCCGGATCAGGTTGTATGGGAGGAGCAGGTACTCGCCCTCGCTCCGCTGGTGGTAGACGTAGAGGATGTCCTCCCCGTTCGGTGACTTGATGACGCGCTCGAACTCGAGGTCGTCGCTCGAGCCCTCGAAGAGCTTGTAGTCGCCGCTCTGGAGGTAGTAGCCGCCTGGGAAGACGATGCCGTGGTCCTCCGGCAGCTCGTGACAGGCCTGCCCGATCGCGTCGATGCGGAGCACGCGCTTCGCTCGCGTGTCGAACACGAGGTAGCGATAGCGCTCCTCACGGAACGGCTTCACGCGGAGCAGGAGCAGCTGCCCGACCTTCGCGTACGAGATGTCGCCGTCGTCGAGCGTCTGGTTCGGATCGTCGACCGCCTCGCGATAGATGCCGCGGCCGTCCTTCGTGTTATTCTCGATCTTGATCGTGAGATCGCCGCCGACGGTCTCGACGAAGCACGTGTCGAGGATGTTGACGTGCGGGTGCGGGCCGGGGACCTGATCTTCGCGGCCCGTCTGCGTCCACTCGAAGTCGTGCTGCTTCGGCGGACGCGCGTCCTCGTCGCCGCGCGCGTCCATGTACGTGACGCGGCCCGACGCGTCGATCGCCCACCGGAGCACCTTCGCGTCGCTCACGCTCGCGCCCGTCTGGATCAG
>JAEZRM010000082.1 GCA_023412805.1 Pseudomonadota bacterium
GAGAGATCTCCGCGTAGGGGCGGGCTTCAGCCCGCCCGCGCGCAGTCGCCGCGAGCGCGCTGCGTAACGCAAGCGAAAGGGCGGAGCCGCTCCATGTCCGTTCCGCCGCTGGGCGGGTTGAACCCCGCCCCTACGCGGAAAGCGCGCCCCACTTAACCTGCGCCGGCGCAGATGTGTGAATGCCGTAGGGCTTGACCCGAGGCCCACGGCGGTGGCGCCGCTAGAACGGTTCTTGCGGCGAGAGGCTCTATGGGCCCGCGGGTCACGCCCGCGGGAGACAAAGAAGGAGGACAGACAAATTTCCCCTCCCCACGCGCCGGTGCCGACATGCCTCAGGGGCGGGCCGAGGCGAGGGCGAAGGCTAGCGCGATCAGGGCGACGATCGCGGCGGCAAGGTACAGGCACACCGTTCCGGCGAGCGACAGGGCCCGCCTCACCCGGCTCGGGCTCGGCTCGCGCAGCGCCCGTGGCTGGATCGGCAGCGGAATTGCCAACGACTTCGGGAGCACGCGCGGCGCGTCCGCAGCAGCGGGCTCCTTCAGTACCGCCGTTTGCGGCAAAGCTTCCTGCGGCGTGAGCACCCGCGGCACCGGCGCGATGTCGCGTGCGGACTCACGGGCAAGCTCATCGGCCGGGACATCCGACATCGGCTCACCATGACAGTCGGCGCGTTCTTGCGACCTATCGCGTTCTAGCGTGCGCCTTCGCTGGTGCAAGCGGGCTTCCGCACTGCAATACCCGCACCGAAGTAATCCGCCCGGCCAGCCCGCGTTCCGCGCGCGAGCGGCCGGCCGATGAAGGACGCAGACACCCTAGCCGCGCATCGACGGGGACTGCGTCGGCGTGCGCACGGGCTCGTCGGGCGTCTCGGCAATGAAGGCGAGCAGGATCAAGCCGAACAGCGCCGCGACGAGGATGATGCACGCCTTCTTCGCGGCGGCGAGCTTGCGCTTGACGGCCGGACTCATCTTCCGCGGCGGCGGCTCCGATGACAGGAGCGGCACCGGCCGCTCCTCCGGGTCCACGACGAACCCGCGCGCGGGCGCCCGCTGTTTGCGGTCCGGTGAAGGCTGCTCGACATGCGGGTCGGCCATGGGCGCACCTGCGGGCGCTGAACGCGCTCTTCTCTCTCTACCTTGGGCAGTTGCGCCCGCAATGCGCTTTCCGCATCGCTGCAGGGCCGAGCAGGGGTAATCCGAGTGGCCGAAGCCCCGGCCCGGCCTTCGCGGCCGGCGCCGTGCCCCAAACAAAAACGCCCGCCGGCGGGTGCCTGCGGGCGCGGATTTGGTGGCGGAAAGTAAACCACGTTCGCGCTTGGAAAGAAAGCCACTAAATGTGCCGGGCGAAGCGGTGACGAGCCGCAAATATTAAGGGCGCTTGCACATCCTAACCTGACGAGGTCAATATGCCCTATTGACCGGAGGTTGCAGTGATTTTCAAAGATCTAAAGCGCCCAGACCGCAGCGCCAGACCAGTTGATCCGGAGGAAATATTCAGACGACTTCCGAAACTACCACACACACCGAATGACCTATGGATAGGTCAAGGGGATGCACTTCGCAGCTGGCACAGCAAACGTAAAACGGCGGACGTTCTAATTTCCCTTAGCACAGGGGCAGGCAAGACTTTGGTTGGGCTATTGATCGCTCAAAGCCTTGTCAACGAAGGACTGGATAACGTCGTATACGTATGCAGCACCATCGATCTGGTCAATCAGTCGAAACGCGAGGCCGAGAAACTCGGCCTAAAAACTACAGAGCGAGTCCGAGGTGGGTTCTCCAATGACCAATTTGAAACTGGCCAGTCGTTCCTCATCACTACGTATCAGGCGCTCTTCCAATCGTTCAGCATCTTCAAAACAAAATATCCGCCCGGTGCCGTAATATTCGACGACGCTCACGTAGCGGAGAGGTTGCTGCGTGATGCATTCACCATAACCCTCCGGAAAAACGAAGCGGCGGCTTCCTACACGCGGATATGCGATCTCTATGTGCCGATTTTCAAGGATGCCGGTCGAGGCGCATCTTTTGCCGACATAGTGGCTTCGCGTCATCAAGGTATCTTGCTGGCTCCTCCTGGTTCGACATTAAAAGTCGCAACACAACTAATCGAGATTTTGAACGAGGATCCAATTTCCAAGACGAATGAATTTCGTTATTGCTGGGGAAATATCAAAGATTATGTGCAGTATTGCGCAGTGACATTCGTTCCTGGTGCGATCGAAATTGCACCGCCCTTTCTCCCGACCAACTCACTTCCATATTTCGCCCGCGAGGATGTGCGCCGAATTTATATGTCGGCCACCCTAACCTCCAAATCTGATTTGGCGAGAGCGTTCGGACGAATCCCGACCGAGATCATCGAACCCAAGAGCGACGCCGGTCAAGGCGAACGTCTTATTTTGCTCGCAAGCTTCTTCAAGGACGGACAAGTTTCGGAAAAGATACTCTCGAAGTTACTGACGAAGCATAAGGTTTTGGTTGCGGTCCCTTCTTATAGAGCAGCCGACAAATGGAAGGCGTTTGGCAGTCCTCCCGACCCGAAATCTTTCAGCGAGGAACTGGAAACGTTCCGAAAAGCGAGATCTGGATTTTTTATCATGGTTGCGCGATTCGACGGAATCGACCTTCCCGACGACACGTGCCGTGTAATGGTGATTGATGGCCTTCCTGCTGGCGCTTCTCACTTGGAACAGTTCCAGTGGGACGTTCTCTCAATGCAGAATTTCCACGCTGCGCGACTGGCGAATCGCCTTACACAGCTTTTTGGGCGCATCAACCGAGGGCGTAAGGATTACGGTGTTTTCATTTTGAATGGTAAAGACGTGACCTCGTGGATTCAGCGAGAGCGGAACATCGCCCTGCTTCCAGATCTGCTCCAAAAACAATCACTGCTAGGGCTCTCAGTGCAAGAGCAGCTCAAGATCAAAACCCCCGACGAAATCGTGAGCACCATTTCGAACGTGCTGGGTCGTGACGCTGATTGGCTGGAATATTACTCGGATTCCGTCGAGGGTTTGCAGGTCGAGGAGATTGAATCAGATCGAGCAAAGATGCTGGAGGAAGCGCTCACGGCAGGGGCACTCGCGGAGACATCATTTGCTTCATTACTTTGGGACAATGACTTAGCGTCTGCTCGCAGAGCATTGGAGCAATCCGTAGAGGCTGTCGGCCGAGCAGATCAGAAGCTAGCTGGGTGGTATAATGCTTGGATAGGAATGTGCTTCGAAGCTCAAGGAGATATGAACGCAGCGGCAGCTGAGTACAAGAGAGCCAAGACACGACTGGGACGCAACGCTGTCTTCGAGAAGTTTGAAGAGGCGACCAGTGCGACTGAAACGGAAGTTTTCACTACTCCAGTCGCGCGAAAGATGGTCGAGACATTGCAAATCATTTCAGACGCTGGATTTGCAAAATCAGTTCGCGAACTTCGCAGCGGCCCACGATCACTGGTAACAGCTGGCTCATCCGCGCCAGAAAATGAAGAATCGGTTCGTCTTGTCGGCGAATGTTTGGGGTTCGAGGCAACTAGACCGGACAATGAGTTTGGGAAGGGCCCAGACGTCTTGTGGCGAGACCCTGCCAAAAAAATTCACCTCGCGTTTGAACTCAAAACCGGTAAGAAGTCGCCGGCGACCTATGATAAAGACGACATAGGCCAAGCCCACAATCATTTGCAGTGGCTTAAGGACTCCTACAAAGACGAAACATGTCTCGGGTTGGTTTTTTTAGGGCCGGATGGAAGCATATCTAAAGCGGCAAGCCCCGATCCTTTGATGTACTTGTCTAGCCAAGACAGCGTCTACGACCTCTCCACTCTCGTCGCTGCCGCGCTGGAAGATATCCGCAAGCAGGCGCCGCTCGGACGGCAAGTTCGCTGCATCGAATTTGGCGAACGCGAACTGTTGGGAATGCCAGATATCTTGAAGCGGTTGAAGGCTCGAAAATTAGCACCGTGAGGAGTGAGCTAGCGCCTTAAGCGCTCGCCGCATAGCCTCTCCGCGGCGCTGACGAGGCGTTCCTGACGGCGTCCCGGTGGAAACCGCCGATGCCACGCGAGGACTGAAAGTCGATTGACAGGCGCGCGCGTCTTGCGCAGCACCTATTTCTTCGCGTTGAGGACGGCGAGGCCGTTCATCTCGCCGCGCGCGACTTCGGGCGCCACGACAACCAGCCTCGCCTCGTGGGTCGGCGGAACGAGGAAGTAGTTCAGGTAGGTCTTCCAGTCGACGCGGAAGTAGCGCTCCTCTCCCGCCTTCAGCTCGGCGCAGAACGGCGTGCCGTAATAGTGGATGATCGGCGCGAGCCACGGACGATCGATAGCCGTGCAATGGCGGCCCGCCGGCACGTCGCGATAAAGAATCCCGCCGCGCGTCGCCTGGCCGAGCAGTTCCTCGTTGATGGATATGTCGGGCTGCATCGCCCAGCCGTCGCCGTCCTTCAGACGGTAGACATAGATGCGTGCCTGCTCGCCGCCGGCGGCCGGCAAGGCCGCCTCCTGCAAGGTCGGGCCGGCCGCGCAGCCGAAGAGCGATAGCGACACGAAAATAGAGACAAGCAATCCCCGACGCGACCGCCCCATCGTTCCCCCCGAAACGCGTTCACTACCGAAGATCGTAACGACCGAATCCGGCCGCCGCAATCGCGCCCATCCGGGGCCCGAGGATGGCAATATTCGTCGATCGGAAGCAGCCTACAGGTCGCCGGCGAGATCGGCGGGCACCGGCCGCTCCGCGTTCGCGCGGTCCCAGGCCTGGGCTGCGATCTTCCATTCGCCGGCGTCCTTGATCAGCAGCAGGGCCGCGACATTGCGCGCGACGGTCACGCCGTTCTCGGCCATCTCGCCGGCGGCGAGCGCCACCGCCACATTGCCGAAGACGCGGATCTGCGTGCCGAGCCGGCGCTGGCCGTACGACTGCAACGCGCCGCGCGCGAGGCCCTGCTGGCGGGTAACGAATTGTGCGACCGTCCTGGGCTGGATGGGTCGCGGCGACTGGATGAGCGACGCGACCTCCAGGAAGTCGCGCGCGAAGCCCTCCCAGTCCGCATCGCGCCCCGGCGCCCAGTTGAGGCTCTTGAACTGCCGCGCGATCAGCGCTTCGATCGCGCGCGTGTCGGCCTGATCGTCCATCGTCGCTCCGTTCGTTTCCGCGCACGCACGATAGCACCGTGCGCGCCCGGTTCCTGCATACGCAGACCAGGCTCGCTCGACGCTGTCATGATCAGCGCGCAGCGCCCGGACGCGACAAGGCTTCGATTTTCTCCCTGAGTATGCGATCGGGCGCACCGACCATGTACATCGTCGTGAAGAGATTCACGAAGGGTATGAACGCAAGGATCGTGAACAACACCACCGAATAGCCCTTCGCCTTCGCGAGATTGAAACTCAGGAAGGCGAAGCCGACGCCCAGCAGAAGCAGCGGCAGGAGCTGAATGAACATCCCGGGTTCGTGTTGCATCGTGCTTTCCCCCGAATGCGGACGTAAATGCGCGCCGGTTCAATCTACTTTGCAGGCCCGGAGCGCACAACGCACCGTTGCACAGCCTGTAAGCGCGTGCGGTGACGCCGCAAGAGATCGTGCCTGGAGCGAAATCCGGCGAGGATGCACAAGGGCCGATCTGAGATCGGCCCCTACACGAGAAAGATTTCCG
>JAEZRM010000101.1 GCA_023412805.1 Pseudomonadota bacterium
AGCTAGCGCAGGTCTTTCCGCATCGCCACCGCGGGCACAGCACGACCGATCGGCTGCAGAGCACCTTTTCCTGAGCGCGCGACTGCGCGCCGGCCTGTAAGCCGCCCTTGGGGGAAAAAAGCCCGCGGCAAGTAAGAATCAAGCCGCCACAAACGGTTTCTCGTCATCCCAGACTTTCACAGGCATTGGCAGGCCTTCCCAGATCGAGTCGGGAAGCGGCTTGTCCGGCGCAATGGCGAGCGTTTCGAGAAGAAGCCTGTACTGACGCACATGCTGGCCCGAGTGCCACGTCGTGCGCTCGAAGAATTCATGCTTCGATTGATCGCCGTAGTAGACGTTCGCTTTATCCTGGAAGTTCGTCTTTGCGCCCTCGGCCTGCCACCACGCATCGAGGCGGCGCCCGACATCCTCGCCGTACGCAAGAACCTTGGCCTGGCTGTCCATCTCCGGGGGTGGCACGCGATTGTACGCGCCTTCCTTGAGCGGCTCGCCGTCCACCTCATGCTCGAGCCAGGCGTCGGCGATGTTGAAGATGTGATAGGCGAGCTGCGCGTACGTGCGCGGCCGATTGGGGAGGAAGTTGTTGATCTTCTCCTCCGGCATCTGGCCGAAGAAGCGCCGCGCCGCGCTTTGCACCTCGGTCAGGCGGCGCATCAGCTCGGCTGGGGGGTGGATCTTGGTGCCGCCGTAGGGAATACCGGCGACGCGGGCAACGTCGCGCAGCACCTGACCGTTGGCGGAGTCGTTGCCACGGCGGATGATCGGCACGGTGCGGTAGCCAAGCGCGAGCAGTTCCTCCATCGCACCCTTTTCTTCGAGCACGTTCACCGAGGTGAAGGGCACGCCGTGGCGCTGGAGGAATTCCTTCATGCGCAGGCAGCTCGTGCAGCCCGGCTGCCAGAAGGCACGGATCTCGGGGGCGGCATTTTCGGTAGCCATGAGCGTTCTCCCGTTTCGTTATGATTGTCTGGACAATAGCGGTCGGGCAGGGCACGAGACAAGGCGTGGCCGCCTCCTGCGCGTGCATGGCAGATCGTCCCTCGCCATCGGCTTGCCGCACCGTGCGGCGTCTGCAATGTTGGCCTCAACCGCATGGAAACAAATCGGATTGGAGGAAGCACCGGCATGGCCGAGAAGGCGAAGAAGCTGCGCGCGATTCTGAACGAGGATCGCTGCCACATGGTGCCCTGCTGCTGGGATGCCCTGTCGGCCAAGATGATCGGAGAGGCGGGCTTTTCCTTCACGTTCATGTCTGGTTTTGCCGTTTCCGCGGCGCGTCTCGGTCTTCCGGATGCCGGCCTCATTTCCTATGCGGAGATGGCCGCTCAGGTGCGTGACATCTGCGCCGCGACGCCCATTCCCGTCATCGGCGATGGCGATACGGGCTACGGCAATGCGCTCAACGTCGAGCGTACTGTCCGCGGCTATGCCCAGGCCGGCGCCGCGTGTGTCATGATCGAGGATCAGCTCGCGCCGAAGCGCTGCGGACACACCAAAGGCAAGCTCGTCGTCGATCGCGCGGAGGCGATAGATCGCATTCGCGCTGCGGCGTACGCGCGCGATGAGGTGCGCCGCGCCGGCGGCGATATCATGATCCTCGCCCGCACGGATGCGCGTGGTGTCATCGGGCTCGACGACGCCATCTGGCGCGCCAATGCGTTCCGCGATGCTGGCGCCGATATCCTGTTCGTCGAGGCACCGCAATCCGAAAGCGAGATGGCGCGCGTCACCAAGCAAGCGCCGGGCATCCACATGGCAAACATGGTCGAGGGCGGCAAGACGCCGATCCCCTCCATGGTGCGCCTGCGTGAGCTCGGCTTCGGTCTTGCGATCTTCCCGCTGACGCTGTTCTCCGCATCCATGCGTGCGATCGAGGCGGGCCTCGCCGCCATGAAGACGGAACGTCATCCGGCAGACCTGCTCATGAGCTTCGACGATCTGAAGCGCAATGTCGGCTTCGATGCCTACTACGAGGCCGAGACGCGCTATGCCGGCGCACGCAAGGATGCCGCCGAATAACTACCTGACCCAAAACGCCAGAAAAAACACCCACCCGAGGAAGCACTCGCATGATCGACTACGACACGCTGTTCCGTGCCAATCTTCCGGCCGCCGCCGCCAAGTACAACGGCTTTCCGAAATACAACTTCGTCGGCGGTCACAACGATGCGAGCAGTATTCCGGTGGATGACCTCGTCGCCGCCGCGAGCAAGGTGTTGAAGCGCGAGGCAGCGACGCTCGCAACCTATGGGCTCAACAGCGGTCCACAGGGCTACTTGCCGCTGCGCGAATTCCTGGTCAAGAAGCTCGCCAAGGACGCCGGTATCAACTGCACGGTCGACGATATCCTGATCACCTCGGGCTCGCTGCAAGGCCTCGACCTCGTCAATCAGATGCTGCTCGATAAGGGCGACACGATCATCATGGAGCAGGCCACGTACGGTGGCTCGATCTCGCGCGTGAAGAAGTTCGGCGTAAACATCGTCGAGGCGCCGTTGGATAATCATGGCATCGACATCGACGCGCTCGGCAAGATCCTCGCCGACCTCAAAGCCAAGGGTGTCCGCCCGAAGTATGTCTACACGATCCCGACCATCCAGAACCCGACGGCATCGATCATGCCGCTCGATCGCCGCCATGCGCTGATCAAACTTTGCGAGAGCTATGGCGTGCCGATCTTCGAGGACGAGTGCTATTCGGACCTCGTGTGGAGTGGTGAGCGCCCGCAAGCCTTGCGCGGCATCACAGGCGACGATCGCGTGATCCATATCGGCTCGTTCTCGAAGTCGATCGCGCCCGCGCTGCGCCTCGGCTATGTCGTCGCGAGCTGGCCGGTCATGAGCCGCCTGCTTGCCTTGAAGTCCGATGCGGGCACGGGCGCCATCGAGCAGATGATCATGGCGGAGTACTGCAACGGCCGCTTCGACGATCATGTCGTGAAGCTCCGCAAGGTGCTCAAGCGCAAGCTCGATGTGCTGACCGAGTCCCTGGCCGCGAGCTTCGGCACGGCCGCCGAGTTCGAGCCCTCCGAGGGCGGCATCTTTCTCTGGGTGAAGCTGCCCGATGCTGTCGATACGACCAAGCTGTTCCAGGTCGCCGGCAAGGAAGGCGTCGCGATCAACCCCGGCGCGGAATGGACGGTCGATCCGAGCCACGGGCAGTCGCACCTCCGCATCTGCTTCGCCAATCCGAGCGAGCAGACGATCCGCGATGGCGTGGCCAAGCTCGCCGAGATCTGCAATCGCGAGTTCGGTGTGCCGACCCGCATTGCGAATGTCGGTCGCTGATCCGCTACTTTAAATCCCCTCTCCTTGCTACCGCGCGGGAGAGGGGAAGAATCCCGCTTCTTCCTCACTGTCCCCTGCTGGGCTATCTCACGCGGCACGGACGCCGACGCGCCCAAATTGTCGGGGAGAACGCGCAGTTTTCATCTGGAACATTTAGGGAACAAATGCTATGCTGAGTCGATCGTGAAATTTACAGCCGGGGCCGCCGCTTGAGGTGGTCCGACCGGATGGGAGCTCATGAACGAACCCGTTATCCAGTGTCCGACCTGTAGCACTGAGATCAAGCTGACCGAGTCGCTCGCGGCCCCGCTGATCGAGCAGACGCGTCGACAGTTCGAGCGAACCTTGGCGGCCAAGGATGCCGAAGTCGCAAAGCGCGAGGCTGCGCTCAAGACCAAAGAGGGTGAGCTTGCCGCCGCCAAGGCATCCGTCGATGAGCAAGTCGCGGCGAAGGTGAAATCCGAGCGTGCCGCCATCGCCGCCGAGGAGGCCAAGAAGGCCAAACTTTTGGCCGCGTCCGATCTCGATCAAAAGACCAAAGAGCTGAACGACCTGCAGGAGGTCTTGAAGGAGCGCGACGCCAAGCTGGCCGACGCACAGAAGGCGCAAGCCGACCTCATCCGCAAGCAGCGCGAACTCGACGACGCCAAGCGCGAGATGGACCTGACCATCGAGAAGAAGGTGCAGGAGTCGCTCGTCGCGGTGCGCGACAAGGCTCGGCAGGAGGGCGAAGAGGCGCTCAAGCTCCGCGTGCTCGAGAAGGAGGAGCAGATATCCTCCATGCAGCGCCAGATCGAGGATCTGAAGCGCAAGGCCGAGCAGGGATCACAGCAGTTGCAGGGCGAGGTGCTGGAGCTGGAGCTCGAGTCGTTGCTGCGCTCCAAGTTCCCCTTGGATCTGATCGAACCCGTGCCGAAGGGCGAGTTCGGTGGCGACGTACTGCAGCGGGTTCTCGGCATTTCGGGCCAAGCTTGCGGAACCATACTGTGGGAATCCAAGCGGACCAAGAACTGGAGCGACGGCTGGCTCGCCAAGCTCCGCGACGATCAACGATCCGCCAATGCGGAGCTGGCGCTGCTGGTCTCCAATGTGCTGCCCAAGGGCGTGACGGCGTTCGATCACGTGGATGGAATCTGGGTGGCGGAATCCCGCTGCGCGGTTCCCGTCGCCATTGCGTTGCGCCAGTCTCTGATCGAGATCGCCAAGGTGCGGCAGGCGGGAGATGGTCAGCAAACGAAGATGGAGTTGGTCTACGAGTATCTGACGGGTCCACGCTTCCGTCATCGCGTCGAGGCGATCGTGGAGAAATTCTCCGACATGCAAGCCGATCTCGACAGGGAGCGTAAGACGATGACGCGCCTTTGGGCGAAGCGTCAAACGCAGATCCAGGGCGTGATCGAGGCTACCGTCGGCATGTACGGTGACTTGCAAGGCATTGCGGGCAAAGCGCTGCAGGAAATCGAAGCGCTATCGCTGCCGGCGCTCGAAGGGCCGGAGCATGAGAGAGACGCTGCCGAATGATGCGCGTCGCTTGGGCGGCCAAGCTGACGCATAGACGCTCAAAAGTCGGCGACTGCCGGTTCAGAAGGGATTCCACGTCGGCTTCGAGGCGAAGCGGATGTAGCCGATGCTGGCGCCGAGACGGAAGCCAACGCCGGTGCGGATCGGCGCCATGATGATTTCCTCATTGTTGAGGAACGTAATGCCCGCGCCGCCGATGAAGTAGGCAGCGCCATCGATGCCGGAGAAGCCCCGGTAGATGTGCCGTGCCTCACGCATCCCGTAGATGAGGAACAGCGTCTGCGAGCCGGCCGCGCCGAAATCGTAACCGACGGACGGGCCGTGCCAGTAGACCTTCCCGACCGGCTTGCCTTTCATATAGAGCTTGCCGCTGCCATAGCGCACGCCGGCGATGAAGGCGCCACCGCCCTCCTCGCCGATGACATAAGCCGTGGGCCGGCCATAGTTCGAGAACGCGTGCTCGATGACGCTCGCGACATTCGCCGACCAATTGGGGAGACCGCCACGCGCCGCGCTCTTGATCTCGTCCATCGAGTACGTATCGGTGGTCGGAACTGACTTCGGCGCACCCACCTTGGCCGATGGCGGAATGGGAGCAACCGAAGGCGTGATCGCCGCGACACGTCGAGGAATAGGCAGCGGCGGCACGGCAGCGGCGGGTGGATCATCCTGCGGTGTCGTGGTCACGGTCCATTGGCCGAGCGGCGCCTCGGTGGGCGACGGTGGTACCAGCGGCGCCGCCCACGGGGCCGTCCATGGGGGATTCGTGGTCACGGCCGTCGTGGTCTCGTCCTGACGGGCGACTTCGATCGGCCGCGGGGCCATGTCGTCACGCGGCGGTATCGCGCTCAACGACGGCACGCGGGGCAGCGCGGTTTCGGGCTGTTTCAACGCGTGCTCGCCCGCCGGCATTGTGAGAGCATGATCGATCCGCCGCAGCATGAGATCACTCTTCTGGCGGACCGTGGTCGAAAGCGCCGATGCCGTGGCGCGCAGTTCGGCGAGCTTCGCGCAGTCGCCAGGATGCCGCGATCCTTCCTCTGAGATGCGGTCGAGCGTGGCGAGGAGCTGTGCGGCCTTATGATCGAGCGCCTCAGTCTCCGAGTCGGCCAGCAGTTCGCGGGCGCGGTCAGCCTGCTCATCGTCGCGCCAGCCGTGACGCGCCTTCAGCTTGGTAATGCCTGCCTGGATGCGCGGCTGGGTCTCGCCACTGTGCCGGCGCAGTCCGGCAGCAGCATCATCCACGACCTTCGAGAAACGATCCGGACTGCAGCCTTGCGCCTGCGCGAAGGCAGGCCCGGAAAGAGCTGCAGTCGCGAGAAGGGCGGTCAGCACACGGTTGAGCATCGCTCTCGAACCTCAAGATGGGAGCGCAGCTGAGATTAATATGGTTTACGCGAAAGTCAGGCCCGGTTGACGCTGCCGTAGCAGTCAAACCGCATGGCTGCGGGCGAGGGTTGCGTAAAGGACACAGAGAGATGCGTCGACCGTGCGGGAGGTATGCTACGGTAGCGATGCGGCCGTCGATGAGTGCGTCGGCCTATGTATCTGAATTGGCGGAATTATATGGGCTCATCCGTTCGCATCGCCGCCGCTCCGCGTCGATTTCCGGAACATCCGAAGCCCCCTTGCCACGTTGGGCTCGATCTGCCACGGACAGGAAGTTGTCCACAGGGTCGCCGGGCGTTGCAGGCGACGTCGTACGTGCGCGGACTTATCACGTTGGTGGACTAACGGCGGAGTGTTCCAGGACGCGGCCGATGGCACTGCCGTAATGGGGCCGCCCTGTGCTCGGTGGCGCAACAATCGACGTGCCAGTCGGAGAGCGTAAATGTCGGATGCGTTGATGTTCGTGCTTGCGGTTGCGGCCTTTGCCTGGGGTCTCTCGCTTGCATCCTATCGTTGGGTCGCGCTCCAGAATTCCTGGCCCATGGGCGTCTGGCAGGCCGAGCGCCCCATCCTGCCGCGCCTGATCGGCCTCGCCGCCGGCGGCATTGCGTTGATTTCGGCCGTTTCGCTCGGTGGCGCCATGCTGCCGCTGGTCCTTCTGTTCGGTCTTGTGGGTGCATTCGTCTGGATCCACCTGCTGAAGATCGGGGCGCAAAGTGCTCTGCTGCTGGCGCCGATGGCCACGGTGCTCACGATGGTCGGTTGGGCCCTCGGTACGAGCTGATGCGCGCCGGGAAATCGCTCGGACATGGCTGCCGCGGCGGCGTGACCATTGCTCAACGCGCGCCGGCATGGCATCACCGTTCCGCGTCGCACCAATCGACCGTCGAGCAGGAATTCCATGTCCGTCCGCAGACTTCATCCCGATCAGCCGGTATCCTTCGACTTCACGCCGGAGAATCTCGCCTGGGCCGAAGAGGTGATCCGCCGCTATCCGGCGGGCAAGCAGGCCTCGGCTGTGATCCCGCTGCTCTGGCGGGCGCAGGAGCAGCACGACAACTGGCTTCCGGAACCGGCCATCCGCTACATCGCCGAAATGCTCGGCATGGCGTACATCCGCGTCTACGAGATCGCGACCTTCTACACGATGTTCCAGCTCTCGCCGGTGGGTAAGAAGGCCCACGTTCAAGTGTGCGGGACGACGCCGTGCATGCTGCGCGGCTCGGAGGCCATCAAGGAGGTCTGCAAGCATCGCATCCACCATGATCCGCACCATCTCTCCGAGGACGGCAATTTCTCGTGGGAGGAGGTCGAATGCCTCGGCAGCTGCGCCAATGCGCCTATGGTGCAGATCTTCAAGGATACATACGAGGATCTGACGCCTGAGCTCTTCGAGAAAGTGCTCGACGGTTATGCCGCCGGTAAGCCCCCCAAGCCCGGCTCGCAGATTGGCCGGCAGGCTTCGGCACCGCTTGGCGGGCCGACCACTCTCAAAGAAAAAGTGTGAATGCGGGGCGCTTCGGCGCCCCAAGTTTTTTTTATGGGTCGGCAATGCCGGATCGAAAAGCGGATGGCAGCGCAGGTGACGCCGATTACGGCAGCATCGGGCACGGGTATGCGCGCTACCGTCAGCCTGAGCCGGCGATCGAAGCGATCATCGCGCGCGCTCTCGGTGATGCGCAGACGGTTCTGAATGTCGGCGCCGGCGCGGGCTCATACGAGCCGACGGATCGCGACGTGACGCCCGTCGAACCTTCGGCATCCATGCGCACGCAGCGCCCCGCCCACCTCGCAGGTGCCATTGACGCCGTCGCCGAACGGCTGCCGTTCCCGGATGGGCATTTCGATGCGGCGATGACGACGTTCTCCGTGCATCAGTGGACGCGGCTGGAGGATGGACTTCGCGGGATGCGGCGCGTGACGCGCGGGCCTGTGCTCATACTTTCCTGCGATCCCGATCTCGTGCAGCGTTTCTGGCTGAACGACTACGCGCCGAATGTGCTCGCCGCCGAGGCGCGTCGCTATCCCGCGCTCGATCGCATGGCTGCCGTACTGGGCGGCACGACGGAGATCGTGCCAGTGCCCATACCGCTCATGTGCCGCGATGGCTTCAACGAAGCCTACTACGGCCGGCCGGAGCGTTTGCTCGATCCAGCTGCGCGTCTGGCCTGCTCGGCGTGGAGCTTCGTCGGCGACGATACGGCCGCGCGTTATGTCGAGCACTTGCGAGATGATCTCACGTCCGGCGCCTGGGATCGCGAGCATGGGCACCTGCGCACCGCGCCCGAGTTCGACGGTTCGCTGCGGCTGCTCGTGGCGCGTCGATAGAAAATCCTTCTCCCACGCGGGGGGAGAAGGAGAAGAACGAGGCAGGACTGCTTTCATGAGCGCGCGACTGCGCGCCGGCCGGTAGGCCGCACTCAAAAGAGATGCAGCCCGCGGCGTCTTGTTCCGCCTTCTCGATATGGCCGCCGCGGGCATAGCACGACGAAGTGGTTGCGAAGCACCTCTTCCCAGCAGCCCGCGGCAATCAAAATCACGGCAGCAGGATGATCGAGCCGGTGGTCTTGCGGCCTTCGAGATCGTTGTGCGCCTGGGCTGCATCCTTCAGCGCGTACTTGTGATTGACGTTGATCTTCACGGCGCCCGAGGCGACGACGTCGAAAAGATCCTTCGCCGTTGCGACGAGATCGGCGCGGGTCGCCGTGTAGGTGTTGAGCGTCGGGCGCGTCACGTAGAGCGAGCCCTTGGCGGCGAGAATGCCGAGATTGACGCCTTCAACGGGGCCCGAGGCGTTGCCGAAGCTCACGAACAGACCGAGCGGCTTGATGCAATCGAGCGAAGCCGGGAATGTGTCCTTGCCGATCGAGTCATAGACGACATCGCACTTCTTGCCGCCGGTGATCTCGTTGACGCGATCGACGAATTTCTCGGTCCGGTAGTTGATGACGTGCGTCGCGCCGGCAGCCTTGGCGAGTGCGCATTTCTCATCCGAGCCCGCGGTGCCGATGACCGTCGCGCCGAGGTGCTTCGCCCACTGGCAGGCAATGAGGCCGATGCCGCCTGCAGCGGCGTGCATCAGCAGCGTCGTGTTCTGGTCGACCTTGTAGGTCCGGCGCAGGAGGTACTGCACGGTCATGCCCTGCAGCATCATGGCGGCGCCCGTCTCGTACGAGATGGCATCGGGAAGCTTCACGAGCTTGTCGGCAGGCGCAAGGCGCTCGCTGGCATAGGCGCCGATCGCACCAGCATAGGCAACTCGATCGCCGACCTTGAGATCGGTGACGCCCTCGCCGACAGCGGTCACCTCGCCCGCGCCTTCGTTGCCCGGCGAGAAGGGCAGCGTCTGCGGATAGAGGCCTGTGCGCTGGTAGACGTCGATGAAGTTGACGCCGATCGCATGTTGCTTGAGCTTCACCTGACCGGCGCCGGGAGCACCGACCTCAACGGTTTCGTACTTGAGTGCGTCGGCGCCGCCGTGCTGGTGAACTCGAATGGCATGAGCCATGAGGTGCGTGCTCCCTGAATTGGATGAGGATTGATGTTGGGGCATATTGTGTGCCTGATCGGCACCTTAGCCCGAATTCCGGTACTCCGGTTACTGATTTGTGTTATTTCGGCGGCGGCCGGTGATCAGATGGCCGTATTTGTAAGGCTTCAATTCGTCCGCGCGTACGCTACACACGAGGACCCTGCATGATTGCGTGCCGCCCGCTCGGGCGCATTTTTATACCAGTCTCGATGCTTGTGCTTGGCACCGTTCTTGGCTCCTGTGCAGCGATCAATCTGGAAACCGCAGCCACCGCTCAGCCGAGCGCGGATTGTGTCGACGACAGTCCGCCGTGCGTGGAGGCGCGGGGCGCGGCTCTCAAGCAGATGCTGGCCGATCCCAAGCGGAGCTGGATACGCGAGCCGGCGAACGCGCACTCCTATGCTGCGGGCGTACGACTTTTCGCTTTTCGCAGCCGCAAGCGCGAGCTGAGCTGTGATGAGCTCGTGCTCGGCAAGCGCGAAGCCGATGGCGCACACGCGGCCCTGAACGGGCCTTACTCTGGAGGTCTCAGCCCGGCGCAGAAATCGCGCGGCACGATGCTCGCGGCCGAGGTCTCGAAGGAGCTTGGCGCCGAGATGCGCCGGCGCGGCTGCCGGGTACGGGCATGATTGCCCGCTGCGCCAAAGCAATCACTTGAGTATGAACTCGGTGGACTGCTAAACGCACGACGCTGTCCCCTCTCCCCGCCCTTGCGGGGAGAGGGTTAGGGTGAGGGGCGGCGGTTCGTGCAACGTCAGCGTTTGCTGTCGCTCCTCACCCCAGCCCTCTCCCCATGAAGGATGGGGAGAGGGGGAAATCTGGGGAGGGTGAATGGGACTGGAAGCTTATGCGGACGCCATCATTGCGTTCGTGAAGGAGCATCAGGCGTGGGCGGGGCCGGTCGTGTTCGTGCTCGCGTTTGGCGAGTCCCTGGCGTTCATCTCCCTCATTCTGCCCTTCTGGGCCATCCTGGTGACCATCGGCACGCTCATCGGTGCGAGCGGCGGCCTCGATTTCTGGTTCATAATGACCATGGCCGCGGTCGGCGCCGCGCTCGGTGACTGGTTCTCATACTGGCTCGGACAGCACTACCACGAGCAGATCGCCCGCATGTGGCCCCTGCGGAACTACCCGGATCTCCTGCCCAAGGGGCACGCCTTCTTCGAGAAATACGGTGCCTGGGCCGTCGTTCTCGGCCGCTTTTCCGGACCTCTCAGAGCCTCCGTGCCGCTGGTCGCCGGGATCGTCGAGATGCCGAAGGCGAAATTCCAGCTCGCCAACTGGTCCTCGGCATTTCTCTGGGCGTTCGTCCTGCTGATGTTCGGTGATGTCATGGGGCAGGGCCTGAACTGGTTCCGCCACACCTTCGGCGGCGGCTGATCGCACATCGGACATTCGGGTACTTGCGGCGGCGGTCGCGCTCCCTATAGTGCGCCGCAAATGCGTCCTGCGCCTGCAGGTCGCACTGCTTTTCCGCGCTTGTTCAGAGGTCGAGCTGCCATGTCGCCTGCGCCTAAATCCGTGAAGAAGGTCGTGCTCGCCTATTCGGGCGGCCTCGATACCTCGATCATCCTGAAGTGGCTGCAGGAGGAGTACGGTTGCGAGGTCGTGACCTTTACCGCCGACCTCGGCCAGGGCGAGGAACTCGGACCTGCGCGCGAGAAGGCGCTCATGCTCGGCATAAAGCCCGAGAACATTTTCATCGAGGATCTGCGCGAGGAGTTCGTCCGCGATTTCGTCTTCCCGATGTTCCGCGCGAACGCTGTCTATGAAGGCGTGTATTTGCTCGGCACGTCGATCGCGCGCCCGCTCATCAGCAAGGCGCAGATCGACATCGCCCGCAAGACCGGTGCCGATGCGGTCTGTCACGGTGCGACCGGCAAGGGCAATGACCAGGTGCGCTTCGAGCTGAGCTATTATGCGCTCGAGCCCGGCATCAAGATCATCGCACCCTGGCGCGAGTGGACCTTCAAGAGCCGCACGGATCTTCTCGATTTCGCGCGCAGCCACCAGATCCCGGTCGCCAAGGACAAGGAAGGCGAGGCGCCATTCTCGGTCGACGCGAACCTCCTGCACTCGTCCTCCGAGGGCAAGGTGCTCGAGGATCCCGCGCAGAAGGCACCTGAGATGGTCTACCAGCGCACGATCTCGCCCATGGCCGCGCCCGACAAGGTGACGACCATCAAGATCGGTTTCGCGAAGGGCGACGCCACCTCGCTCAACGGCCAGAAGATGAGCCCGGCGACGCTGCTGAAAGCATTGAACGATCTCGGCCGCGACAACGGCATCGGCCGTCTCGATCTCGTCGAGAACCGCTTCGTCGGCATGAAGTCGCGCGGCATCTACGAGACGCCCGGCGGAACCATTCTGCTGGCTGCGCATCGTGCCATGGAGAGCATCACGCTCGACCGTGGTGCTGCACATCTCAAGGACGATCTGATGCCGCGCTATGCGGAGCTCATCTACTACGGCTTCTGGTTCAGTCCCGAGCGCGAGATGCTGCAGGCGCTGATCGACAAGAGCCAGGAGCATGTGGAGGGCGAGGTGACGCTCGATCTCTACAAGGGCAACGTGATCGTCACCGGGCGTGAGAGCCCGAAGTCGCTCTACTCCTCGACACTCGTCACATTCGAGGACGATCAGGGCGCTTACGACCAGAAGGATGCTCAGGGCTTCATCAAGCTCAATGCACTGCGGCTGCGCACGCTCGGGCAGCGCAATCGCGGTCAGACGAGCTGAGGAGACGATCCGAGGAGCTTCAACAGCGGGGGGCACCCCATGTCCGAGAAGGCACAAGGCAAGGCACCACCGTCCGGCATTCTCGAGACCGTCATGTACGCGGTGGACCTCGATGCGACGGAGAGCTTCTATGCGGACGTGCTCGGCATGGTGCCGTTCTCGAAGCTCGCGGGGCGCCAGCTCTTCTATCGCTGCGGCGATCAGGTGCTGCTGATCTTCAATCCCGAGGCGACGGTCGTGCCGCCGCCTGCGGATGCGAAGCTGCCGGTGCCGCCGCATGGTGCGACTGGCGAAGGCCACGTGTGCTTTCGTGCAAGTGCCGCCGAGATCGACGACTGGAAGGGGCGCCTCGAAGCGGCCGGCATTGCCATCGAAGCGGACTTCGTGTGGCCGAGCGGCGGCCGTTCGATCTATTTCCGCGATCCCGCGGGCAATTGTCTCGAGTTTGCCGAACCCAAGATCTGGGGACTGGACTCTTAAGGATTGGGCCTCATGCGCAAACTCGCTCCCGGCACGCGGCTCGTCGTCGCCAGCCACAACCCCGGCAAGATCCGCGAGATCAACGATCTCATTCGTCCCTATGGCATGAGTGCGGTGTCGGCTGGTGAGCTCAACATCAGCGAGCCCGAGGAAACCGAGACGACATTCGCCGGCAATGCGCGGCTGAAGGCGCTGCACAGTGCCAAGGCGAGCGGATTGCCGGCGCTCTCCGACGACTCCGGCCTGGAAGTCGAGGCTCTCGGTGGTGATCCGGGCGTGTACTCGGCGCGCTGGGCGGGGCCATCCAAGGATTTCAATTACGCCATGCAGCGCGTCGAGCGCGAGCTTGAGGAGAAACTCGCGCGCGATCCCGATAGTCGCCGCGCGAACTTCACGGCTGCGCTATGCCTCGCGTGGCCGGATGGCGAAACGGAAGTGTTCGAGGGCAAGGTGTTCGGGCATCTCGTCTGGCCGCCGCGCGGCGATAAGGGCTTCGGCTATGATCCGATGTTCTTGGCCGACGGCGAGGAGCTGACCTTCGGTGAGATGGATGCGGAGGCCAAGCACGCCATCAGCCATCGCGCCCGCGCGTTCGCGCTGTTCGTTGCGGCGTGTTTGGACAAGCGCGATGACTGATAGCGCAGACCCCGGCTTTGGCGTCTACGTCCATTGGCCCTTCTGCGCGTCCAAATGCCCGTATTGCGACTTCAACAGCCACGTGCGCATGGCCGGCGTCGACGAGCCACGCTTCGCCGCTGCCTTCGCGCGCGAGATCGCGCATATGGCGACGCTCGCGCCGGGGCGCACCGTGACGAGCATCTTTCTCGGCGGCGGCACACCCTCGCTCATGAAGCCCGAGACTGTCGGCGGTGTGCTCGATGCCATCGCCAAGTCATGGCCGGTCGCGCGCGATGCCGAGATTACACTCGAAGCCAACCCGTCGAGCGTCGAGGCCGATCGCTTCGCCGGATATCGCGCAGCGGGTGTCAACCGCGTCTCGCTCGGCGTGCAGGCGTTGAATGACGGGGACCTCAAGGCGCTAGGTCGCCTGCACTCTGTCGACGAAGCGCGCCGTGCCATCGATATTGCCGCGCGGACATTTGAGCGCTTCTCTTTTGATCTCATCTATGCGCGACCCGCGCAGACACCTGAAGCCTGGCGCGCGGAGTTGGCGGAAGCGCTCGCGATGATGCGCGATCATCTCTCGCTCTATCAGCTCACGATCGAGGAGGGCACGCCCTTCGCTGGGCTGCATCGCGCGGGTAAGCTCGCGGTGCCGGATCCCGAACTCGCCGACACGCTTTACGAAGTTACGCAGGAGCTGACGGACGCCGCCGGCCTCCCGGCTTACGAAATCTCCAATCACGCGCGCGTGGGCGCCGAGAGCCGTCACAATCTCACGTACTGGCGCTACGGCGACTACGCTGGCGTTGGGCCGGGCGCGCATGGCCGCCTCGTCGTCGGCGGCCGCCGTCACGCGCTCATGAGCGAGCGTCAGCCCGAGACCTGGGCGGCCTCTGTCGAGCAGCAGGGGCACGGCATCATCGAGGACACGACGCTCTCGTCCGACGAGGAGTCCGACGAGATGTTTCTCATGGGCCTGCGCCTTGCGGAAGGGATCGATCTTCGCCGCCTCGAAGCGCTCGGTGGCGTACGCCCGTCGCGCGCTGCCATCGAGCGCCTGAAGACACTCGCGCTCATCCAGCAACCGACGCCCGATCGCCTGATCGCAACGCGCGCCGGCCGCTTCGTGCTCAACGAACTGGTGCTGCAGCTCTCCGCGAGCTTCGAGCCCGCAGCGTCAACGAACTAAAATTCCAGCCCCAGCATAACGCCGAGGTTTTGCACGGCGGCGCCCGACGCACCCTTGCCGAGATTGTCGAGACGCGCGACCAGCACGGCCTGCTTCAGCGCCGCACTGCCGTAGATGAACAACTCGATTCTGTCCGTCCCGTTCAGCGTTTCGGCTTCGAGGCGCGGCAGTGTCGCTGTCGGTTCCTTGATGACCGAGACGAGCTTCTGGCCCTGGTAGTACGTGTCGAGCGCCAGTTCCAGATCCTTGAGGCAGGGGCTGCCCGGCAACGTGTCCAGATGGAGGGGCACACTCACGAGCATGCCCTGCCGGAAGTTGCCGACGGACGGAACGAATATCGGGCGCCGCGTGAGGTTGCTGTACTTCTGCAGCTCAGGCAGGTGCTTGTGCGTCATCGCGAGTCCGTAGAGCTCGAACGATGGCGCGGTGCCCGCCTCGTAGGCCTGGATCATCGACTTGCCGCCGCCCGAATAACCCGAAACCGCGTTCACGGTGATCGGATAATCGGCGGGAATGAGGCCCGCATCGACGAGCGGCCGCAGCAGCAGGATGCCGCCTGTCGGATAGCAGCCGGGGTTCGTCACGCGCTTCGATGTGGCGATGGCGTCGGCTTGTCCAGGTGCCAGCTCGGGAACGCCGTACGTCCAGCCGGACGCAACGCGATGTGCCGTCGAGGCATCGATGATGCGCGGGCTCTCGGCGCCGAGCGAGTCGGCGAGTGCGACGGCTTCCTTGGCCGCATCATCCGGCAGGCAGAGGATGACGACATCCGTCTCGGCCATGAGGGCTTTCCGCGCGGCCGGGTCCTTGCGCTTCTCGGGATCGATGGACTTGATCTCGATGCCCTTGGCGCCGGTGAGCCGCTGACGGATTTCGAGACCGGTCGTGCCGGCTTCGCCATCAATGAAGACGGCCGGAACTTTGCCTTTGATGGCGGCGGGTTTGCTTTTGGCAGCGGTCGTCGTGGCCATGGTCGAGATCCTGAGCTGGGAGAGCGGTTCTTGCGGGCACAAAAAAAGCCGCATCAGTGCGGCGGCGGTCGATCAACGGGCTTTTTTCGGGATAGCCAGCCGTCATCGCCGCCGCGCCAGGGGGCGCGCGCGCATACGTCGGATGATGGCGAAACCGGTGCTCATGCGCGGGAAGATGATCAAGCAGCCCTGGAAAGTCAATGGCCAACAAATTCCGAAGTGTCCTGAGCGCGCGGAACTGTCAGATGACGAGCTTGTGCCCCTCCTGGCGGCGCAGCGCCCGGATGGCCGTCATGGTTTCCGAAAGGCTGCGGTCGAGACCGACGGTCTGGCGCCAGCCAAGCTCGGCCTTGGCGCGGGCATTGCTCGCCTTGGTCACCTTCCCGCGCATGGTGTCGACCAGCTCGCGGCTCACCATGCGCGGCGAGCGGAGGACGCTCGCACGCAGCCAGTCGAGCGCGGGACCGGCGCGCATGACGAAGTCGGGGAGCACGTTCCGGGCCGCTGGAACCGACGCGTCCGACCAGTGCATGAGCAGGCTCAGCTCACGCATTTCCGGCGCGTGGTCGTTCACAATGATGAAGCGCCCTTCGACGTCGCGCTCGGCCGCCAGCACATGGGCGGCAGCGACATCGCGCACGTCGACGTAGGCGATGTTCGTGTTCGGCGCGCCGAGGCGCATGGAGCCGAGCATGATGCTCTCGATCATGCCGAGCGAGGGCGTGCGGCGATGAAAGTCCGGGCCACCGACCGTTCCCGGCAGGAGTGTGACGAGCTTGATGCCGGTTTCCTCCGCGGCTTTCCACGCGGCCCGCTCGCCCTCGGTCTTGGCGCGGAAATAGGGCACGGCCAGATCCGTCGCCCAATCCGCTTCCGTGACCGGCGGATCCTGTGGGCGCACGCGCGGCAGCGCTGCGACGGAGGATGTCAGAACGACCTTCGGCACACCGGCCCACGCAGCAGCGCGAACGGCATTTGCCGCACCCTCGGTGCTGTCGCGCAGCATGGACTGGCTTTCACTTGCTCCCGTCGGACGCATGTCGTAGGTGGCGGCGACGTGGACGAGCACATCGACGCCGCGACAGGCTTCGACGAACGGGTCGAATGTGCGCACATCGAGGCCGACGATGTCATCGATGCCGAGCGTCTTGAGCGGCGCCGCCTTGGCCGCGTCGTTCGCCGAGCGGATCGAGGCGCGAACGTCGTGGCCGCCCGCCAGCAATGCCTTGCACACGCCGAAACCGACATGGCCGTTGGCACCTGTCACGAGTATCTTCATTGGAAGCCTCGCTCAGGCATTGACGAAGATGTTGGTCTTGTGCCGCTTGCGCGCAAAATAGAGGATGAGCATCGCGGTGCCCGCGAGGAACAGCCAGCCCGGCAGGCTGAGCAGCGGCACCAGGATGCCGTCCCAGAAAAGCGGGTGGATCTTCAGCGAGAACGTGCGCTTGAAATTCTCCAGCATGGCCGGGGCCAGCTCGGACCAGTATTGGAGAGCCGACGTCACGACGATGCCGTCGTTGGCGATCGTGCGCGTGCCGTCGCTGACAAGCGCGATGAGTGCGATCAGCAGGAGCAGACGCGCGAAGATGCGCAAGGAGACCTGCATCACCATGCGCGCCGCCGGCACGAACACAAGCAGCAGCAGGATCACGCCCACTACGGCGAGTGCACGATTCTCGCTGATGAGTTCTGTCAGGGTCTCGACCATCCGCAGGTGCCGCCGATCCGTGCGTATAGAGATGTGCTAGCGCGCGGCGCCTCGGGAGGCAACCGCGCGCTCGCGATTCCCATGACTTCGGATAGGGTCATTCCTGTGGCGAGGACTGCGCAGCGGCGCAAGTATCCCCGGTTCAATCTTCGGCTTTCGCCTCAGGCTGCCTTCACGAGGCGTGAGGAAAGATCGAGCACAGCCATCATGTAGCCGACCCGGTCGTCCGCCGCTTCGGCAAGCAGCGAGAAGTAGTCCGGGCCGCTCGGGATGATCTCGCCGATCACCTCGCCATACTCGAAACGCAGCTCCGCCTCGTGCTTCTTGGCGATCGCCTGCATTTTCGCGTTCTCGGCGAGGCAGCTCATGAACAGGAGCCTGACGCCGCGGTTGCGAGCCGAGCGGATGACGCGGCCCATGAGCGCCGAGCCGATGCCGAGGTCCTGATAGGCGCGCTCGACCGAGAAGGCTGCCTCGGCCTCCACGCCCCAGTCGTCGGAGAGCTTGCGCAACTCGGCGACGGCTCTCACCTCGCCATCGACGAAATAGCCGAAGACGATCGAGCCCATGTCGTTCATGCGGCCGGCATAGTCCTCGATGAAGCTGTCGGACACGCCGTGGGCGAACCGCAGGCGCCGGCTGTCCTTGTCGAGGCGCAGGAGATGATCGCGAAAGAGTTGGCCCTCGGTCGGCCATAGCTTGCGCACGGTCGCGGCCGAGATCTGCGTTGCGCCGTGCTGAACCTCTGACGCGTCGTCGGGATCGATGATCGCGCGGGCTGTGTTGTTGCTCATGATGTACCCCTTGAGTTGGCACACGCGAGCCGGCGCTCTTGCTTTAGGCGGCACCGGTCTCACACTAGGTCATATGGGGCTTCTATTGCATTGCACAATACTGCGCCCGAATGACACCTATGTTAAGCACGATTTACGAGCAGTTCTGATATCTTAGCTCGATGCTGCAGTGCCATGTTCACGGGCATTTGGGCAGCGATGGGCCGCCGCTTTGGGCGGTTCGCCGCAGTGGCCTCGGGGCCACGCCGCCGCCTACAGGAAGCTGTAGGGGTCGATGTCGACCGTCAGGCGGAGGTCGCCCTTGATCTCGGGAATTTCGGCGAGCCAGGCGCGCAAATAGGCCTGGATGTCCAACTCGCGAGGGGCCTTGAGCAGCAGGCGCCAGCGATAGCGGCCACGAATGATCGAGATCGGCGCCTCGGCCGGGCCCAGGACCTCGATGCGTGAGGCGGCAGGTGCGCGTTGCGCGATCATGCGGGCGGCGGACTCGGCCGTCTCCTTATGCCGCGCCGAGACAATGAGCGAGGCGAGCCGACCGTAGGGTGGCAGCATGGCGAGCTGGCGCGTGCGGATTTCCCGCTCGATGAAGGCCTCGCGATCACCACGCACGATCGCATCCATGACCGGGTGCTCGGGCATGTGCGTCTGGATGTAGCCGGCGCCTTTGGCGAGCGCGCGGCCGGCGCGGCCCGTCACCTGGTGCAAGAGCTGGAACGTGCGCTCGGCCGCTCGCGGGTCCGCGCCTTGGGCGAGGCCGAGGTCGCCGTCGATCACGCCGACGATGGAGAGGTCCGGGAAGTGGTGGCCCTTGGCCACGATCTGCGTCCCGATGATAATGTCGATTTCGCCGGTTTCGATGCGCTTGATGACGTCACGCATCTCGGTGAGCGATGGGATCAGGTCCGATGAGAGCAGCGCGATCCGCGCCTCCGGAAAGCGCTCGCGCACTTCCTCGTCAATGCGCTCGACGCCGGGGCCGCAGGCAACGAGGCTGTCGGCCTCTCCGCACTTCGGGCACTTCGACGGCAGCGGCATGGAGAAGCCGCAGTGGTGGCAGTTCAGGCGATGGCGGAAGCGATGCTCGACAAGCCATGCTGTGCATTGGGGGCATTCTATGCGATGGCCGCAGGTCCGGCAGAGCGTGAGCGGCGCATAGCCGCGGCGATTGAGGAACAGCAGGGTCTGCTGACGCTTTGCCATGGTCTCGGCCATGGCGTTGACGAGCACGGGCGAGAGCCAGCGGCCTTTCTCCGGCGGTGATGTGCGCAGATCGATCGGCGTGATCTCCGGAAGATCCACGCCCGTATAGCGCCCCGGCAGAATGAGGTGGCGGTAGCGCCCGGAACGCGCATTCACGTGGCTTTCTATGGACGGCGTCGCGGATGCGAGCACCACGGCCGCGCCACCCAGATGCGCGCGCACGACGCTCATGTCGCGGCCCTGGTAGTGGACGCGATCCTCCTGTTTGAAGCCTGGATCGTGCTCTTCGTCGACGACGATCAGGCCGAGATCGGCATAGGGCAGGAACAGCGCCGAGCGCGCGCCGGCAATCACACGCGCTTCTCCCGTTGCCGCAGCACGCCATACGCGCCCGCGCTCGGGACCGGAGAGGGCAGAGTGCCACTCCGCGGGAGCGCAGCCGAAGCGCGCCTTGAAGCGGTCCATGAACTGGCTGGTCAGCGCGATCTCGGGCAGCATGATCAGCGCCTGCCGACCCTGCTCGAGAGCACGCGCGACGGCCTCGAAGTAGACCTCCGTCTTGCCGGAGCCGGTCACGCCATCGAGCAGCGAAACAGAGAACGCACCGGCCCCAACAGCCGCAGAGAGTGTCTCGACCGCTTCCTGCTGCGCGTCCGTGAATGTGACCGTGGCGTGCGCCGGATCAGGCCGTGGAAAGCGCCGCTCCGGGATCACGACCTCGACAAGACAGCCGGCCTCGATCAGGCCATCGATCACGCCCGTGCTGCACGCCGCCTCGGACGCGAGCGCACTCTTCGCCCGGATGAGCCCATCGGCCGCGATATCGAGTGCACGCCTGCGGGCCGGCGTCATGCGCGGCGGTTCGGCGGCTCCTTCGACGCGCGCGACGCCCAGGCGTGGCTTCACTGGCTCGAAGGCGGCTTGCGCGCTCATCATCATGCGCACGACCATGCCGAGCGGCGCCAGCGTGTAGCGCGCCACCCATTCGGCGAACCGCAGCGACGTCGGCGGCAGGGCCGGCGCGTCCATGCGCTCGATGATGGCCTTGAGCTTCTTCTCGCTGACCGGCTTGCCTTGATCGCCGACCGGCTGGTCCCACACGAGACCGATGCGCGTCTGGGGCCCGAAGGGGACGATCACGAAATCGCCGGGTTCGACCTCCAGGCCAGCGGGGAGCGCGTAGTCATAGGTCTGGTCGAGGGCAACGGGCAGCAGCACCGGCACGCGGGGGCGCGCGACGGCGGGCGGTCCAAGCATCGTTGCCAGCAAGTCTTCCAAAGTCACCCTACTCGGACTAGGAGTACAGCTCGAATCAGCCCGCCACCTTATCCGCCATCCGGCGGCGATCCGAGGGCAGTCGCGGCGGGGCCCCGAGAGGAGTACCCATGAAATTCTTCGTCGATACGGCCGATGTCGCCGAGATCCGTGAGCTGGCCGCGCTGGGCCTCCTCGACGGCGTGACCACGAACCCCTCCCTGGTGGCGAAAACTGGGCGCGACTTCAAGACCATCATCGAGGAGATTTGCGACATTGTAGAGGGGCCCGTCTCCGCCGAGGTCACCGCGCTCGATTTCGAAGGCATGATCCGCGAGGGCGAGATTCTCGCGGACATTGCCGACAACGTCGCGGTGAAGGTGCCGCTGACGTGGGACGGCCTCAAGGCCTGCCGCGCACTGACCGACGACGACATCATGGTCAATGTGACGCTGTGCTTTTCGGCGAACCAGGCGCTGCTGGCGGCCAAGGCCGGCGCGACATTCATCTCGCCGTTCATCGGGCGCCTCGACGACATCGGCCAGAACGGCGTCGAGCTCATCCAGGATATCCGCACGATCTACGACAACTACCCGGACCTCAGCACGGAGATCCTCGCGGCCTCGATCCGTACGGAGGAGCATGTGAAGCAGGTGGCGCTCGCGGGCGCCGACGTTGCGACCATTCCGCCGAAAATCCTGCAGGCACTGATCAAGCATCCGCTGACCGACAAGGGCCTCGAAGCCTTCATGGCCGACTGGCAGAAGACCGGTCAGACCATCAAGGAGTAGTACCGCGATGGCCAAGTCGGTGATGTGGAAGGAGTTGACGGCGCCGGAGCTCGTCGAGAAATCCAAAGCCGGTGCGCTGGTGATCATGCCTGTCGCTTCGATGGAGCAGCACGGGCCGCACATGGCGGTCGGTGTCGATACGGTGCTGTGCGAAGCCGTGTGCCAGCGCGCGGCGGAAGCGTTGGCCGCTGAAACGCCGATCGTCGTCGCGCCGACGCTCTGGTGTGGCATGGCCGAGCATCACATGCCACGCGGCGGTACGTTCACCTTCGACATCCCGACGTATCGCGCCGTGCTCCTGGCCTTTCTCAAGAGCATCGAACGACACGGCTTCAAGCGCGTATTCATCGTCAATGGCCATGGCGGCAATATCAGCGCGCTCTCTGCTTTCCTGCCGGACTTCGTGCGCGAGACAGGTCTCACGATCCGCGTGACGACCTACTTCGAGCTGGCACAGCCGGGCATGCCGGCCATTCTCGAGGACCAGGATCGCGTACGTCACGCCTGCGAAGGCGAGACGTCCATGATGATGGCCGTGGCACCGGATCTCGTGCGCGTCGAGAAGCTGCCCGAGGCTGTCGGTCCTGCGCGGCAGACGCCCATGCCGCTGCAGGTTCTGCGCCATCGCTCTTATGGCGGGTTCACGCCGACGGGTGTGGTTGGCGACGCGCGTCGCTCGACGGCAGACAAAGGCAAACGCCTCATGGATGTGTGTCGCGACACGCTCGTCAGCGCGATCCGCGATCCCGAGACGTGGAAGGGTTAGTAGGGGAGCGCAACCTGTCCCCTCTCCCCGCCCCTTGCGGGGAGAGGGTTAGGGTGAGGGGCGGCGGCATACGCCGACGTTAGTAACTGGCGCCGCCCCTCATCCCGATCTTCTCCCCGTAAGTACGGGGAGAAGGGGAAGATCGCGGCGCATCCGCTGCTCCCCTAAACCTCCAGCTCTTCGCCCTCGACGTACGCCTCGCCGGGCTTTTCCATGCCGAGCTGGTGACGGATTTTTCGGATGTCCACAGCGACCGGCTGGAAAGGATAGCTCGCGATGTTGGAAGGCGGGCTGTCGCCGTACGGGCGATCGCACGCCGAGATGTCCTCCCGCACTTTGCCAGGACAACCCGACGTGCGGAACGCAACGCCCTCGTCGATCACCTTGTCCATCTCCGATTTCGGAATGCCGAAATCCGAAACTCGGCCCTGCTCGTCGAAGCGCATGTGCTCGACGCGCACGCCGCGGTAGTCGATCAGATAGCGCGCGAGCTGCACGCGCCGCCACTGATCGCGCGGCGTCGCCGGAAGGTGGTCCATGAGCGACCCCTTCTCCGGGAAGAAGCAGAACATGTGGCTGTGTCCGCCCATGTCCACGAGGCGCTGCACGAGCGTCAGTGTGTCGTGCTCGGTTTCGCCCATGCCGACAATGATGTGCGCGCCGAACTTCTCGCGGCCGTATATGTCGCGCGCGTCCTCGAGGATTTCCCAGTACTTCGCCCAGGAATGCGGGCTCGCGACACCTTTACCGCGCGTGCGGTCGAAAAGTTCGGGCGTCGCCGCGTCGAGCGCGACCGTGAAGATGTCCGCGCCGAGATCGCGCAGCGTTTGCACGTCGCCGCGCGTCATCGTGGTTGGGTTCGATAGGATCGACACGGGCACGGTCGCGGGATCGATGCGGCTGGTCCAGTTGCGCAGCACCGTCACCGTGTCCTCGTCGGAGCGCGGGTGCGTGATCATGGAAATGCACATGCGATGGAACGGCGTCGCCTCGCCTTGCTGCGCGACGATCTCAACGACCTGATCCATAGGCACGGCCGGCCAGTCCACGCGGATGAAATTGCGGTCCGCGTAGTCGCGGTCCGCTTCGCGATGGCGCGCAAGACCGCAGTAGGCGCAATTCGCGCGGCACCCTTCCGGATAGGTCAGCAACAGGTTGAGGCAGCGCGTGCATGAGCAGCGGTGCATCTTTCCCGGCATGACGCCGAGCGTGATCGCGGCCGCCGTCGACATCTGCACGTACTCCGGCGAGCGCATGTGCGGCGCTAGCCGGTTGTTGTTCGGCAGGTACACGCCCTCGGGCGGCACGTTGTTGTGCTTCACGCGCGCGCCATTCTTCGCCGCGACCGGTGTTGCGCCCGGTTTCCTCGGCTCCATGACATCGTAACTATTGAAGTCGAGACCGCCGATGCCGGCCCGCGAGGGAAGCGCGATCTCTTTCTTCAGGCAGGTCAAGGGCGGCTCCCCGTCGCTCGCGTGTGTCTCGAAGAGTCGGATATTCGCAGATTTGAATGTGATTGCAATGGCGGCGGAGGCACAGATCAGTCAGAGTTCGCGCACCATGAGGCTTGTCGGATATCCCAGCCAGTCGATGTGATCCTGCACCGTCCAGCCGAGCCGCTCGTAGAAGCCAACGGCACCGGTCGTATAGAGATGCAGTTTTTTATGTCCGCGGTCGCGCGCTTCGATCTCGATCGCGCGCACTAACATCTCCCCGATGCCATGACGTCGATGCTCCGGCGCGACGTACAACGTGCGGCCACAATTCTTATCGAAGGCTCAGGGATCGTCCGGTGTCTTGACGGTTCGTTGCTCGTCGCCCAGGCCAATCAGCGGATCGCGTCCTTCGAAGCGGTCACGGTAAAGCGTTGCCTGAACCAGGAACATGAACGTCACCGGCGTCGTCGTCGTAACGAATATGCCGATGAGGATCTCATGAACGACCGGGCGCGTCTGGCCGACGGAGAAATAGATCATCGACGCAGCCAGAATGCTGAAAAGGCCGAGTGTCGTGCCGAGCGTCGGCGCGTGGATGCGCTCGTAGAAGGTCTTGAAGCGCAACAATCCGATCGAGCCGATCAGAGCGAGGCCGGAGCCGAGCAGGAGCAGCATCGACGTTAGAATGGCCGCCCATAGCGGCAGCTCCTCGAGCGCGTTCATTCGATGACCTCGCCGCGCATGAGGAACTTCGCCATGGCCACTGTCGCAACGAAACCGAGCAGGCCGATGGCAAGGGCCACTTCGAAATAGAGTGTGGTGCCGGAGCCGATGCCGAAGACCAGGAGCAGGAGCATGGCATTGACGTAGAGCGTATCCATGCCGAGCACGCGATCCTGGGCTCGCGGCCCCCGGATAATGCGGAAGGCCGCAGCGGCCATAGCCAGCGTCAGAAAGCCTTTGGATATCGTGAGCGCCGTAGCCAGGATCATTCCGCTCATTCGAAGATCTCCTTCAGCAGGCCCTCGTAGCGGACCCTGATGATCTCGCCCCAGTCGTCGTCATCGGCGAGGTCGAGAACGTGGATGATGAGCACGTTGCCAGCCGGCTCATAGGCGACCCAGCTCGTTCCCGGCGTGGCTGTAATGATGCACGCGAGGACGGCGAGGCTGTAGTGAGAGCGCACGTTGAGCTGGATGCGGACGAAGCCCGGTGTACGTTCGCGCTTGTCCTTGAAAACAAGGCGCGTGACGCGCACGTTCGACCGGATCATATCGACGAAGACTTCGAGGCCGAGCCGCATGATGATCCACAGCCGCCTGAAGAGCAGCGGCGGTGCATCGAGACGGACCAGAACCCAAGATCCGGCAATGGCGATCGCACTGCCAAGGAGGATCTGCGCGACTGAAAAACTTTCGTTGAGCAGTAGCCATGTGCCCAGCAGCATCGCGGAAATGACGGGAAATGGCAGCCATCGGCTCATGGCTTGACCTCCCCTGGCGCAGGTATGGTCGGTGTTTTCGCCTGTACGGCGCCGATGTATGGCCGGCCCAGCTCCAGCCCGCTGGCCGTCGCTTGCATGAAGCGCATGACGGGCCCGGCCTGCACGGTGAGCGCGATGCAGAGAAAGAGAAGGATGGCAACCGCGCCGAGCTCGACACTGCGGACCTGCGGCAGCTCGCGCTCCGTGAATGTCCAGAACGTGCGTATGCCGGCGCGGGTCACGGCAACGATCGTCGCGAAGCCCGAGATCAGAATGACAGCGAGTAGTATCCAGCCTTGCAACGAAATGGTGCCGCCCCCCGTCAGCCAGTGCTGATCGAGCAGGCTGCTGAGAATAGCGAACTTCGCGATGAAGCCCGAGAGCGGCGGCAGGCCGGAGAGCAGCAGCGCGCAGGCAAGAAACGCGACGCCGAGCACGGCCAGGAGCGCAGGGATCGCGACGCCGACGACCTCCGCCTCGTCGAATTCTCCCTCTTCCTCCGCGCCGTAGGCTTCCAATGTTACGGCGAGGACGTCGTCGGCGGGCGTTCGGCCGCGCTCCACGAGCTCGATGAGCAGGAAGAACGCGGCGACCGTCAACGTGGAGCTGACAAGGTAGTATAACGCTGCGGTGGTCATGCCGGTGCCGCCGAGCCCGATAGCGGCCAGCATAGTCCCCGAGGAAACCAGCACGCTGTATCCCGCGAGGCGGCCCATGTCTTGTGACGCCAGCATTCCGATCGCGGCAAAGCACATGGTCGCGATGCCGATCGTGAACAGCCAGCCCTCGGCGAAAAGCATAGTCTCTCCGCCGGATGCCTCTGTCGTAATCGATCCGAGACGGAGAATGACGTATATGCCCACCTTGGTCATGACCGCGAAGAGTGCCGCCACAGGCGCACTTGCTGCGGCGTAGAGTGTCGGCAGCCAGAAGCCGAGTGGCCATGCCGCGGCCTTGACGAGGAACGCGACGCCGAGGATCGAGGCCCCGATATCGAATAGGCGCCGCTCGGAAGGATCGAGGAGCGGGATACGTTCGCCGAGTGCGGCCATGTTGAGCGTGCCGGCGGTGCCGTAGATCAAGCTGACGCCGATGAGGAAGAGCGTGGCCGACGCGAGATTGACCACGATGTAGTGCAGGCTCGCGCTGACACGCGCACGTCCCGAGCCATGGAGTGCCAATCCATATGACGCGGCGAGCAGCACTTCGAAGAACACGAAGAGATTGAACAGGTCGCCGGTCAGAAAGGCGCCGTTCAGTCCCATGAGGAGGAACTGGAAGAGCGGATGGAAGAAGCTACCCGCGCGATGCCAGGAGGCCAACGCGAAGAGGAGAGCCGCACAGGCGAGCGTGGCCGTGAGCACCAGCATCAAGGCCGCGAGACGGTCGGCGACCAGCACGATGCCGAAGCTCGCCGGCCAGTTGCCGAGGAGGTAGACCTTGACGGTTTGCGCCGGCTCCGGCGCCGCGCTCGAGATGAGAAGCGTGATGGCAACCGCAAGCAACGAGAGCGTCGAGAGGATGCTGATCGCGGCAATGGCCTCGCGGCGACGGCCGTCGAGCAGCAGCATGAGCCCGCCGGCAATCAGCGGGATGATGATCGGCGCGATGATGAGGTGGTCGGCGAGTATCACGATTCCCGCTCCACACTATCGACGTGATCGCTGCCGGAGAGCCCTCGCGCGACGAGTATGACCACAAGAAACAGGGCGGTCATTGCAAAGCTGATGACAATCGCGGTGAGCACGAGTGCCTGCGGCAACGGGTCGACGTAGCGCGCGAGATCGCCGGCTTGCGATGAATCGAGCACGGGCGGTGCGCCGACGCGCAGCCGCCCCATGCCGAAGATGAAGAGATTGACCGCGTAGGACAGCAGCGAAAGCCCGATGATCACTTGAAAGGTGCGCGGGCGCAGAAGCAGCCATATGCCTGATCCGGCCAGAACACCGATGGTGCTCGCGATGACGAGTTCCATCAGGTCGCTCCTTCTGCAGACTGTGCGGCTTTACTGGTCGTGCGACTGACGCGGATCGACTGATGGGCGATCGCTATGAGCATGAGAACGGTCGCTCCGAGGACCAGTGCGAAGACGCCGAGGTCGAAAAGCAGAGCTGAAGCCATCGGCAAGCGACCGAGAACGGGAAGATCCACGTACTGGAAGGACGACGTGAGGAATGGCCGGCCGAAGTAGGCCGCGCCAACACCTGTGCCGCCGGCCGCCAACAGGCCGAAGCCGATCCAGCGTACTGGCAGCACTGTCAGGCGATCTTCGACCCACCGTGCGCCGCCGGCGATGTATTGAAGAATGAAGGCAATGGCGAAGGTCAGCCCGGCGACGAAGCCACCGCCCGGAAGATCGTGCCCGCGCATGAAGAGGAACATCGCCATCATGGCGACGACGGGGAACAGAAGCCGCATGATGAGGCCGGGCACGATCATGTAGTGGGCCGAGATCGGTTCCTTGCTCAGCTGATCGTGCGCGGCGTCGAACTCGTTCTGGAAACGCTTTTGCTCAGGGAGCACGACGCTGTCCCGCGCCGGACGGAAGCGGCGGAGCAGCGCGTAGACCGTGATTGCGACGATCCCGAGCACGGCGATCTCGCCGAGCGTGTCGAAGCCTCTGAAGTCGACGAGAATGACGTTGACGACGTTCCGGCCGCCGCCTTCCGTGTAGGCCTTCTCGAGGAAGTTCGCGGAGATGGTAAAGGACTGCGGTCGCGTCATGACGGCATAGGACAGCGCCGCCAAGCCCGCACCGCCGACAGCGGCGATCGCGAAGTCGCGGATGCGCCGCGCTAGAATTGACGCGGTGGTCGTCCGTTCGACTGCCTCCTCCCGCCGCTTCGGCAGCCATCTGAGGCCGAGGAGCAGAAGCACGGTCGTCACGATCTCGACGAGGAGCTGGGTCATCGCCAGATCCGGCGCGGAAGCCCACGCAAAGGTTATGCACGTCGAAAGTCCTGCGCCGCCCATGAGGATCACGGCCGCAAGGCGATGGAACTTCGCCTGTTGGGCCGCTCCCAAGGCGCAGAAACATCCGACGATCCAAACGAGGAGGAAGCTCCTGTCGATCTCATTCAGCCGTGGGAGATGAATGTCGATCAAGCCCTTGGACAGCGGCCAGAGCGCTGCGAGTATCGTGACGCAGAGCAGAAGCACGATCTGGGGCTGCAGTCGTGTCGAGCCCAATGATTTCACGAGCGCCGTTGCACCGCGCCACGACGCGAGCGCGACGGCACGCTCGAATATGCGCTGTCCTTTGAGATGGCGCAGGATCGGCGCGCCTTCCACATTGCCTGCGAGGTACTTCTGCAGGACGGCATAGATTGCGATGCCACCGACGAGGGCGAGCAGGCTCATCCAAAGTGCCGGCGTGAAACCGTGCCAAACGGCAAGGCTGTACTCCGGTGTCGAACCCCCGAGTACGGCACGCACGGCAATGTCGAGAAAGCCGCCGACTGTTATCTGCGGGGCAATGCCGACAAGGACGCATGTGAGCACGAGAAAACCGATCGGAAGCAGCATCCAGAGGACGGGATCGTGCGGCTTGCGCGGCAGATCGGTTGCCGGCGGTCCGAAGAACACCTGATGGATGAGACGCAGGGAATAGGCGACACTGAACATGCCGGCGAGCGTGGCAAGATAGGGCAACGCATCGTCCAGGGCCGAAGAGACGTGCGTCTCGACCGTCTCGGCGAAAAACATCTCCTTCGACAGAAAGCCGTTGAGCAGCGGCACACCCGCCATCGCGGCGGCGGCCACCATCGCCAGGATGGCGGTGATCGGCATGGCGCGGAAGAGGCCGCCCAGCCGGCGCACGTCGCGCGTGCCAGCTTCGTGGTCGATGATGCCGGCGGCCATGAACAGCGAGGCCTTGAAGGTCGCGTGGTTCATAATGTGGAAGATGGCTGCGACCGCCGCCAGCGGGCTGCCGAGCCCGAGCAGCAGCGTGATCAGCCCGAGATGACTGATGGTGGAATAGGCGAGCAGGCCTTTGAGGTCCTGCTGGAACAGCGCGAGGAATGCGCCGAGCAGCAGCGTCGTGGCGCCGAGCGTCGTGAAAATCCAGAACCAGGCGTCGTGCCCGGCCATCACCGGCCATAGGCGCGCCAGCAGGAAGACGCCCGCCTTCACCATGGTTGCAGAATGCAGGTACGCCGAGACGGGCGTGGGCGCTGTCATCGCGCGCGGCAACCAGAAATGAAACGGGAACTGCGCGCTCTTGGTCAGCACGCCGGCAGCGATCAGGAGAAGGGTCGGCAGATAGAGCGGATGGGCGGTGACGGCGTTGGCGGAGCGGAAGACGACGTCGAGGTCGTAGCTGCCGACGATCTGGCCGAGCAGGAGCATTCCCGCCAGCAGGCAGAGGCCGCCCGCCGCCGTCCCGGTGAGCGTTATGCGTGCGCCTTCGCGGGCATTCTGATTGTGGTGCCAATAGGCAATGAGGAGAAACGAGTAGAGGCTCGTGAGCTCCCAGAAGAACACGATCTGGATGAGATTTCCCGACATGACGATGCCGAGCATCGCGCCCATGAAGCCCAGCAGGAAGGAGAAGAACCGCGGGACCGGATCGTCCGGAGACATGTAGTAGCGCGCATAAAGGATGACGAGCAGGCCGATTGCGCAGACCAGAACGACGAACGCCCAGGCGAAGCCGTCGAGGCGGAGGACGAAGTTCAGCCCCAACTGCGGCAGCCACTCGAACTCGGCGCGGACGACTGAGCCTCCGGCTATGGGCGCAAAGAAGCTGGCGGCGATGGCGAGGCCCGCGAGCGCAACGCTGGCTGCAAGCCATGCTTCGGCATTTCTGGCATTTGTCGGTAGGAAAGCTGCGACGAGGCTGCCGGCGAACGGCAATACGATCAAGGCGGTGAGTAGAATGACGTCGATCGACATGCTCGCCGAGTGGCCTTCCGAATTTGATGGCTGTGGGCCGATGGATTTGCACAGCAGTCACGGAGGGCGCGCCTTCTGTGCAGGCTCCACTTTAGCGTTGCGGAAGAGGCGTCTGCAAACGCGAACGACTAGCTTTCACCGGGACGTGGTGTCGCTTCGGTGGTTGCGTCGGCGAGAATTTCTCGGATCTCGGCGCGACTTGAGGCTTTTCTGACCTCCTGCAGCAGTGTCTCCGCGCGCAATGTTTTGCACAGCCCGCCCAAGGTCGCGAGCAATCCGCTTCGCTTGTCGCTCGGCCAGACGAGAACAAAGACGAGGTCGACCGGATTGTTATCCGAGGCGCCGAAGGAGATGGGATGAGCGAGACGGAAGCAGACGGCAGCCGGCGCAGCGAGACCGTCAATGCCCGCGTGAGGAACGGCGATGCCGTGACCGATGGCCGTCGCGCCGAGCTTCTCGCGATCGGTCAGCGCTTTCAGCACAACGTCCTGCGCGAGGCCGGTGGTGCGGCCGAAATGTTCCGCGGCGGCAGCGAGAAGCGCGGCCTTGTTGTCGAGGGCGGCATCGAGAAATACATCTTCGTCGTGCAGGATTTTGGTGAGACTGACAGCTTCTGGCATATGCACCTCCCAGACGAAGCTTAAGGTCACGCGCCGGACGCGGAGCTTGATGTGCGGCGCACCAGAAGCGCATTGCACGACAAAGTCGGCCCAAGCTTCTTGAGGGCACGTTGGCCATGGGCCGGTCACCACCGTCGCTTTTTGTGGTGCTTCCCTTCCTTGCCACACCTAAGGCACTGCGTTGGCAAATTCAACCGCAGCGTACCCATCGTGGGCTGCTTGAAACACCGTCAAAAAACTTCGGTAAATCAGGTGTCATGGAAGCGGAGTGGTGGAGCCGAGGGGAATCGAACCCCTGACCTCTGCAGTGCGATTGCAGCGCTCTCCCATCTGAGCTACGGCCCCGAGGCGACCCCAAAAGGCAACCTGCAGGTCGCGGCTGGTTTAGAGACAGCGGCCGAAAGTGTCAACACAGTCCAAGGGCGCGCGCTGCGTCCTCGCCCTCGGTGCTCCCACCGAAGAAGCGTACGAACGGCAGGCGTTCATGGTCATGGCGGCCGACGCCGCCACGCTGAAGATCGAAAGGCGGACGCACCGGAAAGACGCTTTTGCGTGCGCCATGTGCCGCTAACTCCCATATCAGAGCGGCAAATCGACCAAGAAGTGCCGAAAACCCCCATTTTCGTGCTGTTTTTGCTTTCCCATCATCACTAACATGCGTTATCCGGCTGCCTGCGCGTTGAGTCGCTGAGTGTTGCGCGATGCGGCAACGTGCAGCCAGAGCCGAACGGGAGGGTATGAAATGCTCTCACTTCGACGGTTCTCGGCGACGGGCAGAAAGCTGGACGGGAAGCCAGCAGCCAGGGCTCGTGGACGTTGCCTCGGCCGATCAAGCGGCCACCCTGCAGGGGGCGGCAGGCGGGCGTCCGCAGTACGGTTGGCCGAAGTAAGCGGTGCTTTTCACACCAAGACTTAAGTTGAACCCAGGAGGCACAATATGGCGAAAGCGGCGAGCAAGGCAGCGGCGAAAGCACCTGCGAAGGCACCTGCGAAAGTAGTGACGGTGACGATGCGCGATCTCGGCACGGCACTGGCGGAGGCGCACGAGCTGCCGAAGAAGCAGGGGGTCGAGATTCTCGCGCAGACCGTCGAGATGATCACCAAGCACCTCAAGAAGGGCTCGCGCGTTCGTCTTGCCGGCCTCGGCATCCTCCAGGTGCGCAAGCGGCCGGCCCGCCTCGGCCGCAACCCTGCGACCGGCGAGCAGATCAAGATCAAGGCCAGCAAGAAGGTTGCTTTCCGCGCGGCCAAGGAACTCAAGGAATCGATCTGATTCCTCCTGCCAGAGGGCACGAAAAAAGCCGCGGTAACGCGGCTTTTTTTTGTTGGCTGCAGTGGTGCGAACTCGGCCTTCAACTCAGCCGGATGCACGTACTGCACTGTGATTGGCTAGCGTCCCGCGATGCGGACGGGGCGCCGCAGAAATGCCGGTACGTTCTCGTCGAGACCAAACGCGACGGGTTCGCGCTCACGCTCGCGCTGCTCACCTTTGCGGGGCGGGGCCTCATCCTTGTGCGCAGGAGCCTCATGGCGCGAGCGGCTCTGCTGCTGCGCCCTCTCGTGTGATGGGCGACGGGAAGCGTCACGCTCATCGCGGCCGCCTTGCCTGCGTCCTTCACGACGCTCCTCCGAGCGCCCTTCGCGCGGTGCATCACTGCGGCGGGGACGGGCACGCTCCTCGGCTCTATCGGCACTGCGATCAGAAGCACGATCTGCAGTACGTTCTGAGGTCCGATCTGCGGCGTGCGCGTGCTGTGGTGCTGCCGGCGCTGCTTCGGCGTTGGCGCGGTTGCCTTCTTCACGCGGTGTGCGTGGGCCACGATCGCGACCACCCCGTTCGCGCCGCTTATCGCCTGAGCCACGTGCATCGCGACCGCTGTGACTGGAGCTGGCGCCGCGGCTCGAGCTGGCGCCGCGTCGTCCACGGCCTCGGCGCTTCATGCCGTCGGCCATGGTCTCCTCGTCGGGCGCATCGCCGAGCCATTGCGGAGCATCGTCGGTGAGCTTGGTGATGGCCGTGAGCGCCTTGATATCGTCGGGCGTTACGATGGTGCAGGAATAACCTTGCTTGCCCGCACGTCCGGTGCGGCCGATGCGGTGCACGTAATCGTCGGCCTGCCAGGGAACGTCGTAGTTGAACACGTGGCTAACATCAGGGATGTCGAGGCCACGCGCGGCGACATCGGATGCGGCAAGGAGCTGGATGCGTCCCTCGCGGAAAGCGTCGAGTGTAGCCATGCGCGTCGTCTGATCGAGATCGCCGTGGATCGCGCCGGCACTGAAGCCATGCTTGAGAAGGGATTTCAGGAGGATCGCAACGTCACGTTTGCGATTGCAGAAGATGATCGCGTTCTTGACGTCGAGATCGTGCAGCAGCTCGCGCAGGACGACACGCTTGTCGCGGTCCTCCATGGACGCGCAGAACTTGAAGGCCTGCGTGATCGTCTTCGCCGTGGTGGCCGGGCGCGCGACCTCGATACGTACGGGGTCTTTCAGGAACTGATCGACAAGGCGCGTGATCTCGGGCGGCATGGTCGCCGAGAAGAAGAGCGTCTGCCGGCGCGGCGGAAGCAACTTGCAGATCTTCTCGATGTCCGGGATGAAGCCCATGTCGAGCATGCGATCGGCTTCGTCGATCACCAGAATCTCGACACCCATCAGCATGACCCGGCCACGCGAGAAGTGATCGAGCAGGCGGCCGGGTGTTGCGATCAGCACGTCGACGCCACGGTCGAGCTTGCGCACCTGATCGTCCATCGAGACGCCGCCGATCAGCAGCGCGACGGTAAGCTTGTGATTGACGCCGTACTTCTCGAAGCTCTGCGCCACCTGGGCGGCGAGTTCGCGCGTCGGGGCGAGAATGAGCGAGCGCGGCATGCGGGCACGCGCGCGTCCCGTCTCGAGGCGCGCGATCATCGGCAGGGTGAAGGAGGCCGTCTTGCCGGTGCCGGTCTGTGCGATCCCGAGCACGTCGCGGCCTGTCATCGCGACAGGAATGGCCTCAGCTTGAATGGGCGTCGGAGACGCGTAACCCGCGGCCTCGATGGCGGCGAGCACTTTGCTGCTGAGCCCGAGCTCAGCAAAGGTCGTGGGGTGCAACAAGAACCTCCGTCACTGCGTTCGGTCGCGCCTGGGCCTCCGCAGAGAAGGCGGCGCATTCATTATGAGCGCAGGGAAAGGCGGGCTACTCGTTTAACGAGCTAATCAAACGGTACCGATGTCGAGAAAAGGGATCAATGAAATGCGATCCCCTGCGCCCGACAGGGTGTTCCCTGCCACAAACGATTACCCAGAACAAGGAAATTACTGTCGCAGCAGGCTTCCTTACCAAGGTTTTAGGCTGCTTTTGAGCCGCAGCACGGCTCTTTTTACGGGGCTGCCGTCCCCGCACGGGACATAGCACTTGCCTGAAAGGCCGGGGGCGGTAGATGTTCCGCCGTGTCGCCGCTCAGATGGCTGATCGACGGCAAAGGTGCTGGAGACCCCGAATGGATCGCAATCGCATTTTTGGCGGCAACCCCCTGGCCGTGATCATCCGGCTGGTGGTGATCTCGATCATCGTCGGGGTGGTGCTCTCGGCCCTCAACATCCGGCCGGATGAGATCTTCTACCACATCCGCCGCTTGATAGAGCGGTTGTCGGAGCTCGGTTTCGATTGGGTGGAAAGCGTATTCCGGTGGTTCCTGATGGGCGCGGTGATTGTCATACCGATCTGGCTCATTGTTCGCTTTTTCGGCCTTTTCTCCAACAAGCCCGACGACAATCGTCGCTAAGTCGACGGCCCGCGCGGCCGTTCGGGAAAACCAATCAATGTCCGACCCCGCGAAGGCCGAGGCGCCCGGCGAGAGCGTCACGCACGCCAGCCTGTTGGGGATTGCCGTCCCCATCATGCTCTCCAATGCCACCGTGCCGCTGATCGGCTTTGTCGATACGGCCGTGGTGGGGCAGCTCGGCCAGGCACATCTGATCGGCGCGGTCGGCATCGGCGGTGTCATCTTCAGCGTTCTCTACTGGACGTTCAGCTTCCTGCGCATGGGAACGACGGGGCTGACGGCTCAGGCCTATGGCGCGCGCGATGGCCGCGAGGTCGCCGGCCACCTTCTGCGCGCGCTCGGTGTCGCGGTGTTCTTCGGGATCGTCATGCTGATCCTGCAGGGGCCGATCGCGAAGGCCGCCTTCTGGCTAATCGGGGCGTCGTCGCAGGTCGAAGCTGCAGCGCAGACCTATTTCTCGATCCGCATCTGGGCGGCGCCGGCGGGGTTGATCAACTTCGCCTTGCTCGGCTGGTACATCGGGCTCGGGCGCGCGGGCGTCGCGTTCTTCGTTCAGCTCGTGATCAACGTGCTGAATATGGTGCTGGCGATCGTGCTCGTACTCTGGTTCGACCATGGGGTTGCCGGCGTCGGCTATGCCGCGCTGATCGCCGAGTGGGCCGGCGCTGTGCTGGGCCTTGTGATTGCCGTGCGGATCGCCCGCGAGATGGGCGCGGCGGCGCCTTTGGCGGATGCGCTCGACTGGCCGAAGATGAAGCGCTCGCTCGGCATCAACTTCGACCTCACCGTGCGTGCGGTCGGGCATTACACGGCGATCATGTTCTTTACGGCGCAGGGTGCGGCCGGCGGCGATGTCATTCTCGCCGCCAACGCGATCCTGATGACGCTGATCAACATCATGGTCTACTTGCTCGACGGGTTCGCCTTTGCGGCGGAATCGCTCGTCGGGCGTTCGGTCGGGGCGCGCGATCGCCGCTCGTTCTGGCGCGCCGTGATCATGTCTACGCAGTGGGCGGCAGTGCTGGCGGTGCTGATCGGCGCCACCCTCTGGTTCGCCGGGCCGGCCATCATCGAGCTGACGGCGAAGAGTGTCGATGTTCAGCAGGCGGCCGGTACGTATCTCGGCTGGGCGGCCATCGCACCGATCCTCGGCGTGTGGTGCTTCCAGTTGGACGGCATCTTCACCGGAGCGACGCGCACGCGGGAGATGCGCAACACGATGGTGCTGAGCATCATCCCGTTCTTTGCGGCCTGGGCGGTGCTGGCGCCGCATTACAGCAATCACGGGCTGTGGGCGGCGTACATGCTGTTCTACGTCGCGCGGACGGCCTCGCTGCTGGTGTTCATGCCACGGCTCGTGCAGGTGTCGTTTCCGGAGCGGGCGTAGAGGTCAGCCATCGAGCGGCTTTGCGGCCCATTCAGCGGCGCGCGTGCCGACGACCTCGGAAATGTTCTTGAGATTGCGCGCGCGGCACGTGGCATCGAGGTGCTGCTTGATGCGCCCGATCAGGCTCGGCCCCTCGTAGATGAGGCCGGTGTAGAGCTGGAGGAGCGACGCGCCGGCTTCCATTTTCTGGAGAGCACTCTCGGAACTGTCGATACCGCCGATGCCGACGAGCGGTACGGCGCCGCCTGTCGCCTGGTAGACGCGCGCGAGCATGGCCGTCGAGCGATGGAAGAGCGGCCGGCCCGAAAGGCCGCCAGCTTCCTTCGATGCCGCATTCTGACCAACGCCGGGACGAGCAAGCGTCGTGTTCGACACTGCAATGGCATCGACCGCGTGTGCGACGAGCCGAGCCGTGATGGCGGGCACATCCTCTTCGGCAACATCCGGCGCGATCTTCACCACAATCGGCCGGCGCGGTTTGCCGGCAGCCATCTGCTGCGCGCGAGCTTCCATCACGCGCTCCAGCAACTCGTCGAGCGCGGCCGGCGCTTGTAGGTCGCGCAGGCCGGGCGTGTTCGGGGAGGAGATGTTGACCGTGAAATAGCTCGCGACGTCATAGAAGGTCGCGATGCCCTTGACGTAGTCGCCCGTGCGGTCGGCCGTGTCCTTGTTGGCGCCGATGTTGACGCCGACGATGCCGCCGCGGCGCGTGCGCGACCGGAGTCGAGCAAGTGCGGCTTCATGGCCGCCATTGTTGAAGCCGAGCCGGTTGATGACGCCGTGCTCGTTTGGCAGCCGGAAGACGCGCGGCTTGGGACTACCGGGCTGGGGCAGCGGCGTGACGGACCCGATCTCCGCGAAGCCGCAGCCGATCCCGAGTACGGCGTCCGGCACGCGCGCATCCTTGTCGAAGCCCGCGGCGATCGCGATCGGATTGGGGAGCACGAGATCACCGAGGCGCGCCGTGAGCGTAGGCGGATTCGCGGTCCGATCGGCGGGGTAGAGACCGTTCTCGAGCGCCTTGAGGGTCGTCTCGTGTGCCGTCTCGGGATCGAGGGCCAGGAGCGCGGGCAGTGCAAGCTGGGTCAGGGCATTGAGCATCAGCCGAACTCCGCGGGCAGGATATGACGACCGTCTGGACCGAGAATCAGCGGCGTCGCGGTCACGACGGCATCGAGGGGCAGCGGCGCATAGAGGTGCGGATACAGAGTGCCGCTCTCCGATGCCTCCCAGCGAAGCGCGCTTCCGAGACGGTCAGGGTTAATGGCGAGTAGCATGAGGTCGGTTCGGCCAGCAAAGAACTTGGACGCTGTGCGCGTCACTTGACTGGGGGCGCTGAGATGAACATAACCGTCCCGCAAGTCATCTGCGGAGCCGAAAAATTGTCCACTTTCCTGTAGTTGGCGCCATTCATTCCCAGTACAGATTTTGTACGTCATTATCCACGCGTCAACCATGGCCTCAAACTTCTCCCCCTCTTAACACCCGCATGGACTAAGTGGTGCACGTTCAGCGGCATGGGTTTTGCTCTTTTCAATCTCAGTGCGGATCATCGGCGTCAGCTCGTCGTCCAAGGTCTGCGCGGGAGTGGAACTCGACCAGAGAAAGTCTTCTAGGCGTGCTTGGATGAGCCCGACGCAATCGATCCTGACCCACGCATGGATCTGGAACGCGATCGACGCGCTTGCGCGCCATAAAGAGCTGTCGCCTTCCGGGCTCGCGCGCCTTGCCGGCCTCGATCCAACGGCCTTCAACCCCTCGAAGCGCTTTACGCCTGAGGGCCGGCCGCGCTGGCCGAGCACCGAAAGCATTTCCAAAATCCTTACTGCCACCGGGTTCACCCTCGACGAGTTTACTGCGCTCGCCGCCGAGGCGGAACGTGGGCGTCAGGCGCCGATGCCGGCCAATGTGCCTCTCATCGGACAGATCACCAACGCGACCGTCGGAAGCTGGCATCCTTATGGTGCGCCGCCGGATGAGGGTTTCGATGCCCATGCCAAGCTCGTGGTCGGCGGCGGCGGGCCCTTCGCCGTCGAGGTGGCGGACAGGAGCCTCGAGCCGGTTTATCGCTGTGGGCTGACGCTCGTCGCCGCATCGAACGCGATCGCCAACGCTGGCGACCGCATTCTCATCAAGCCCCAGGGCGCACTTGCCGTCCCGCGTTTGCTGGTCGGCAAGACCACGCGCCGCGTCGAACTCGTCTCTCTCGGCGGCGACGGCGATCCCGTCGAGCTCGATCGCTCGCATGTCGACTGGATCGCCCGCATCATCTGGTCGAGCGGCGGCTGAGAACGGCCCCGCCTTCCTCATCACCGCTTCGGCAGCTCCATGCGCACTGCCACCGCTGCGCTCGCGAGCACGGTGATGTCGTTGTTCTCGATATCGGGGACATCGAGGCCACCCTTCACGACATTGACCGTGATCTGGCCATGCGGAAGCTTGGCCGCCACTTTTTCCTTGTCGACGAGTTCCGGTTTCTGCACGCCGATGGTGACCGTGACTTCCATCTTCTTCGCGTCGAGGCCGAGATTGCGCACGAACGACAGTGAGCTGTGATGGATCGCGTCGTCAACGGCGCGCAGGGCTGCCTTGGTGTAGTCGCCGCCATGGAGCGAGGCTCCGGCACCGAGCTCGAGAATAATGCGCTTCGGTTTCATGATTGAGCCCCCTCTCAAACGTCGAGCGATACGACGACCAGCGCGTGCGCGATGATCGTGCTGTCGGTGCCATCGTCATTCGGGATCTCGAGGCCGCCCTCGATGACCTTGACGGTGCCGTTGCCATAGGGCGCGACGGCGAGCACGGATGCCTTGTTCACTGTCTCCGGGCGCGGCACGCCGATGTTGATCTCGAGGTGCATGTCCGAGCGCTCTTTGCCCATGAGCGTCGCGATGCTGAGCGTGTTGCGCCAGAGCGCATCGCGCACGGCCCGCTCGGCCGCTTTCGTGCTGTCGGCGCCGCGGATGTCGGTGCCCATGCCGATTTCGAGCACCATGCGTTTCAGAGCCATTCCGTGTTTCCTCCACTTCGCGTGCGCGCATTTCGCGCTGCAGACGGCGTGCGCGTCAAGTCGCGCTCCTGCGTGGTCGTCATGTGCGTGGCGCAGCGATCAGGCGCGCATGAGTGCCGGAAGGCGCCCTGAGGGCTGAAGCCCTTCGCGCATGACGAGGCGGCGAAGCCAGGGCAGTGTGTTCAGAGCGTGAAGACCGGCCCCACGGACGAGATGCAGGGGCAGGAAGTCGGAGATCAGCGATCGGTTGAGCGTATCGACCATGGTCGAGCGGGTCGCGATATCGCTGCGGCGCTCCGTGTCATAGGCCCTGAGCACGGCCTGGCCGCCGATGTCTTTGCCGAGGCTGCGCGCGCGTGTGACCAGATCGACGAGCGTGGCGATGTCTCGCAGGCCGAGATTGAGCCCCTGGGCACCGATCGGCGGGATGACGTGCGCGGCCTCACCGATGAGCGCAATTCGGCGTGCGCCGAGACGATCGGCGCTCATGCGGGTCAGCGGAAAGCTCGCGCGCGGTCCGATCGCGGTGACGGCGCCGAGAAGTCCCTGCAGGCGGTCGTCGAGCGTGCGGATGAAGGCCGCTTCGTCGAGGTCCATGAGGCGGCGCGCTTCCTCCGGCGTCTCGACCCACACGAGGCTCGACTCGAGGCCCAGGAGCGGGACGGTCGTCAGCGGTCCGGCAGTGCGGTGGAACTCGCTCGATATGCCATCGTGCGGTCGAGTGTGCCGGAAACGCGTCGCGACGGCGCTCTGCGGATAAGGATGCGACTTGGCCTCGATACCGGCTTCGCGCCGGCAGAGTGATCCGCGACCGTCGGCGCCGACGATCAGGCGGGCGGAGATCGTGCCGCCACTGCCGAGCTTGACGGTGACGCCGTTCCCGTCGGATTGAAAATCTGACGTCACGGTATCATCGATCAGGCGAAGGCCAGCCTGCTCGCGCGCCGCAGCCAGCAGCGCGGTATTGAGCGCGGCATTGTCGATGTTGATGCCGAATTCTTCGAGGCCCAATTCCTCGGCGCGGAAAAGAATCTCGGGCGCCCGCCAAAGGCCGCCGGTATCGTCGATGAGGCGCAGACCGGTCATCGGCACGATGGCGGGCGCGAGCCGCGCACTGAGGCCGAGATTGCGTAGGAGGGTGACGCTGCCCGTGAACAGCGCGGTCGTGCGCGTATCGCGTGCCGGATCCATGGCGGGGCCGACGGCGATCGTGCTGAACCCGGCCCGCGCCATCGCGAGAGCCGCGACGAGCCCCGCAGGGCCCGTCCCGACAACCAGAACTTCGCAATCGTGCGTCGTTGAATGTGCCATGGGCGGCATTCTAGCGCGGATTCAAGGCCCTGCATGCGTGCTGCGAAGCCGCGGCCGCCTTTGCGCCGCATCAAGGCGACTCTCCCGTGCGCGGTGCGACAGTCCGCGCCGGCCTTTTCGTTTGTCTGGCCCCTGCAGCAGTTTATAACGGCTCCAGGATGGAGTCCTGAGCTGATGGTGCCTGCCGGGCCGTCGGTTGACGTGATGAAGGGAAGCGGGATCCTCATGGACTACAGCGCACATTTCGCGAAGGCTTTGGCCCAGCTTCGCGACGAAGGCCGCTACCGCGTTTTCGCCGACATCCGGCGCCGCCGGGGCGCATTTCCGGCGGCTGAGCGCTTCGGTGCCGAGGGAACCCGCGACATCAAGGTCTGGTGCTCCAACGATTACCTCGGCATGGGCCAGCATCCGGCCGTGCTTGCCGCCATGCACGAGGCGCTCGATACGGCCGGCGCCGGCTCGGGCGGTACACGCAACATTTCCGGAACCACGCATTATCACGTCGAGCTTGAAGCCGAGATTGCGGACCTCCATGGCAAGTCGGCCGCGTTGCTCTTCACCTCGGCCTTCGTCGCCAACGAGGCGACGCTTTCCACACTGCAGAAGCTGCTGCCTGGCTGCGTGATCCTTTCGGACGAGAAGAATCACGCTTCGATGATCGCAGGCATCCGCAATGGCGGTGGTCCCAAGCAGATCTGGAAGAACAACGATCTCGCCGATCTTGAAGCGAAACTCGCGGCCCTGCCGCGCGAGATGCCGAAAATCATCGCTTTCGAGTCCGTCTACTCCATGGACGGCGTGATCGCCCCGATCGGCGCGATCTGCGATCTCGCCGAGAAGTACAACGCGCTCACCTACCTCGATGAGGTGCACGCCGTCGGCATGTACGGGCCGCGCGGTGGTGGCATCGCCGAGCGCGACGGCGTCATGCATCGCGTCGACATCATCAACGGTACGCTCGCGAAGGGCTTCGGCGTCATGGGCGGCTACATCGCTGCCTCGGCCGATATCTGCGATGCTATCCGCTCCTATGCGCCGGGCTTCATTTTTACCACTTCGGTGGCGCCCGCCATTGCGGCCGGTGCCTGCGCGAGCATTCGCCATCTCAAGACATCGAACGTCGAGCGCACGCGTCACCAGGAGCGGGCCCGCACCGTAGCACGCCGCCTCAAGGCCGCCGGGCTGCCGGTCATGGACAACCCGAGCCATATCGTGCCGGTGCTGGTTGGCGATCCCGTACACTGCAAGGCCGTCTGCGACACGCTGCTCGATCGCTTTGCCATTTATGTGCAGCCGATCAACTATCCGACCGTGCCGCGCGGCACCGAGCGCCTCAGGATCACGCCGACGCCGATCCACAGCGACGCCGATATCGACGCTCTCGTCGCGGCGCTGGGGGCGCTGTGGACGGAGTGCGAGCTCGCGCGCGGGGCGCACGTCGTCGCGGCCTGATCGATCCTGGACACTGCGGAAGAGCTGCAGCACGACCCGCCCGGCTTGCTCAGGCGGGCGGGGGCGTGCTGTATTGCAACGCAACGAAATCAAAGCGATCGTGAGCCTTCACCATGCAGGACACTCTCCCCCGGCCGTCCGACGGCATTCACCTCGAAGATGTCGAGGTCGGCAAGCTCATCGAGTTCGGCCGCATCAGCGTCAGCAAGGCTGACATCATCACGTTCGCGCGCGCCTACGATCCCCAGCCGATGCATCTCGACGAAGCGGCGGCCAAGGCGAGCATTGTCGGCGGCTTGTGCGCCTCAGGCTTCCACTCGTGCGCGATCATGATGCGCATGATCGCCGACGGCCTGCTCAAGGACGGCTGGACGTCGCTGGGCTCGCCCGGCATCGACGAATGCAAGTGGTTGAAGCCGCTGTTTCCGGATCAGGTTCTGACCGGACGCGTCATCTGCACGGAGAAGCGCGCGCTCGCCTCGCGGCCGGAAGTCGGGCTGCTCAAGGTCAAGTTCGAGATGCTGAACGAGGCCGGCGACGTCATCATGATCTGGGACAGCAACCAGCTTCTCAAGGTGCGCAATCCCGGCCCCAAGGCCGAAGGCGGCGGTAAGGGCGAGCGCCCGCCGCCATTGGAAAGCGTTTGGGATGGTCCCGAAGGCCCGGCGCCTGACCCGACGCGCAATTTCTACGAGGACCGCCAGATCGGCGAGATCTACGATCTCGGCCAGCACACCTTCACCAAGGACGAGATCATCGCCTTCGCCAAGCAGTTCGACCCGCAGCCCTTCCATCTCGACGAGGAAGCAGGCCGCAAGTCCTTGTTCGGCGGCCTTTGCGCGTCCGGCTGGCATACGGCCGCCATCTGGATTCGCCAGTTCGTCGCCTTCAGGCAGCGGATCGAGCGGGAAATTCATGCCGCTGGCGCGCCGGTGGCGCGATATGGTCCCTCGCCCGGCTTCCGCAACATGCGCTGGCTGAAGCCTGTTTACCCTGGCGATACACTGACGTTCCGTGGGCGCACGGCGGCCAAGATCGACCTCAAGTCCCGGCCGGATCGTGGTATTCTGCAGACGGACTCGCAGGCGCGGAACCAGCGGGGTGAGATCGTCTTCAATATTCGCGGTCAGATCCTTGCAGAGCGACGCGAGCCGTATCGGCCGTGAATTGGGCAGGCAGGCCGTTGCGTATGCCACGCTTCGGCCATTTCCGCGGGTGAGATTCGGAGCTCAGGTTGGCGAATCAGCCCGGATGCCCCATATGAATGGACACGCCGTTCCGTTCGCGTGGGATGCAGTCCGATGGGCGATCAAATGAGGGGCGTCACCATGGCAGGCAGCAGACTGATCGTTGGGCGCAGCGGGCTAGCTGGCGCTGCGGTTGCGTCAGGCTTTGCCATCATTCTCGGTGCGTGGTTGTGGAGCATCGTGAGCCCTGACCGCCTGCTCGAGCGCAGTTATGCCCGCGTTGCGCCACAAGGCACGCTCTTTCTTGATGATGCCGGCACCGACGGCGCATCCACCCTCCCTGTGACACGGGCCAAGATCATGTCGGCAGCGCCGATGCCGTTGCCCCAAGTCGTTGTCGATGGCGAGCCCGTGCCCTCCGGTGTTTTGAACGAGCCGCTTTCCGCTGGTGATCGGGTGCAGTTCGGCGCAGCCGAGGCTGAGATGCGGGCAGTGGAAGTGCAAGAGGTGGCCGATATCGTGGCCCCGGTTGTCGGCATGCCCGGCGTGCGGCTGCAACTGGTGACGGCGCGTACGATCGATCGTCGCCGGCCCGAGACATTGAGCCTGATTTTCGCGGTTCGCGAGGCGAGCCCGGTCAACGTGGTGCCGGTCGCGGCCCCCGCGACGGACAAGGTCCTCTGAGTACACGAGCAGCACGGCCGACTCCGGGGCACGCATCATGCTGCGTCTGAGGCACTTTCCGCTGTGCCCCTACTCCCGCTCGATCCGCCTGGCGCTGCAGGAACTCAATCTCGCACATGAGCTTGTGGTCGAGAGCGCCGACTTGGCAGTTCCGGGCGCGCGCGGACTTGCCTTGCCCGCCGACCTTCCGCTTTTGGAGCTGGAAGAGGGGGGCGTGGTCGCTGGCGCTTACGCCATTAGCGAATATCTCGACGAGATTGCAGGGCGCGGCGCGCTGGAGGTCCGCGGCCCGCGGCCCTTTCCAGGTACCGGCGAGGACCGTGCCGAGGCGCGCCGCCTCGTCGACTGGTTTCATCGCCGGCTCGATCGGGAGGTTACCCAGCAACTCCTGGCTGCCAAGGCGTGGCCGCGCCTTCTGTCCGGGCCACCGACCGGCGCGCCGAGTTCGAGCGGTCTCAGGGCTGCGCACGCGAGCCTGCGCCAGCATCTCGACTATGTCGGCTATCTTGCCGACACGCGACGCTGGCTGGCGGGAGATGAACCCAGCTTCGCCGATCTCGCGGCGGCGGCGCATTTCTCGGTGCTCGACTACCTCTCGGAGGTGCCATGGGAAAGCGCACCAAGCGCCAAAGTCTGGTACGCGCGGGTGAAATCGCGCCCCTCGTTTCGCCCCCTGCTTGCCGATCGGCTGCCGGCGCTGCCGCCGCCTGCCCACTACGCCGATCTCGATTTTTGAAGGCGCGCATTGCTGACTTACGTTGCGCGACAGCCACCTATCTCGGCCCCGCCGGTGGATTTCCCCGCCGGGTCTTGCCAATAGGGCGTTCCCCATGCGACCACCCTTCCCACGGGCGCGACCCGAGATTCGGCCGGATTACCGCCGCTCATCGCATGTGATGCGTCACATCAGTGTCCCGATGCCGAAGTTCGCCACCGCTCGATGCGTAGGGCGAGAGCGAACTTCGGCATCAAAAGGGACACTGACATCGAGATGCTGCTGGTGTGATTCAGATCGAGAAATTCGCTTGCTACCTAGCGGAAAGCACAGGCGAATTTCTCGAACATCACACCAGTCCCGTCCACAGAATGATCGGAGCCATACGCAATGGCATCCTCCCGTGACCTGTTTGCCAAGCTCGAGGCCGAGTTGACCGAAAAACCGTTGCGCGCCCGCAAGAACGGCGATGCGTCCGATGACTATGGCGCCGATCTCATTGAAGTTCTGGAAGGGCTTGAGCCTGTCCGCCGCCGTCCCGGCATGTACATTGGCGGCACGGACGAGAAGGCGCTGCACCATCTGTTCGCCGAAGTCATCGACAACTCGATGGACGAGGCGGTGGCGGGACACGCGACATGGATCGAGGTGCGCCTCGACGCCGATGGCTTCCTCAGCGTCGCCGACAACGGCCGCGGCATCCCGATCGACCCGCACCCGAAGTTCAAGAACAAGTCGGCACTCGAAGTCGTCATGTGCACGCTGCACGCGGGCGGCAAGTTCGACAGCAAGGCCTATCAGACATCCGGCGGCCTGCATGGCGTCGGCGTGTCCGTCGTCAACGCGCTCTCCGATCATCTCGAAGTCGAGGTTGCGCGCGGGCAGCAGCTCTATCGCATGATCTTCAGCCGCGGCCTTCCGCAAACGAAGCTCGAGAAACTCGGTTCGATCATGAACCGGCGCGGCACGAAAGTGCGCTTCCGTCCCGACGAGCAAATCTTCGGCAAGGGCGCGATCTTCAAGCCGGCGCGTCTCCTCAAGATGGCGCGGTCTAAGGCCTATCTCTTCGGCGGCGTCGAAATCCGCTGGTTCTGTGATCCATCGCTCATCAAGGACGACACGCCGGCCGAGGCGACGTTCCATTTCCCCGGCGGGCTCAAGGACTACCTAACCGCTTCGATCGACGGCCAGACGCGCGTCACCAAGGACATTTTCGCTGGTCGCATCGAGAAGAAGGAAGGGCACGGCTCCGTCGAGTGGGCGATGTGCTGGATCAGCGACGAGGACGGCTTTCAGCACTCGTACTGCAATACTGTGCCGACGCCTGAAGGTGGCACGCACGAGCAGGGCTTGCGCAATGCGCTGACCAAGGGTCTGCGCGCCTACGGAGAGCTCACCGGTAACAAGAAGTCGGCGCAGATTACCGCCGAGGACATCATCGGTACGTCGGCCGGAATGCTGTCGGTCTTCATTCGCGAGCCGGAGTTTCAGGGCCAGACGAAGGATCGCCTCGCAACACAGGAAGCGGCGCGCATCGTCGAAAGTGCCGTGCGCGACGCCTTTGATCACTGGCTCGCGGACAGTCCGCAGCAGGCAACGCGCCTTCTCGAATGGACGGTCGATCAGGCCGAGGATCGCCTCAAACGTCGCCGCGAGAAAGAGATCGGCCGCCAGAACGCGACGCGCAAGCTGCGCCTTCCCGGTAAGCTCATCGATTGCTCCAGCACGAGCGGCGATACCGAGATTTTCCTCGTCGAGGGCGACTCGGCCGGTGGTTCGGCCAAGCAGGCGCGCAATCCGAAGACGCAGGCCGTGCTGCCGCTGCGTGGCAAGATCCTCAACGTCGCCAACGCGACCTCGGCAAAGCTGTCGCAGAACCAGCTTCTCACCGATCTGGTGACGGCGCTGGGCGTCGGCATAGGTTCGAAGTATCGCGACGAGGATCTGCGCTACGATCGCGTGATCGTCATGACGGATGCCGATGTGGACGGCGCGCACATCGCTTCGCTGCTGATCACGTTCTTCTATCAGGAGATGCCGGAGCTTGTGGCCAACGGCCATCTGCATCTCGCGGTGCCGCCGCTCTACCGTCTCACGCAGGGCGGCAAGGTGGTCTATGCGCGCGACGATCGCCAGAAGGACCAGCTCATGGAGAGCGAGTTCAAGGGGCGGGGCAAAGTGGACATCACGCGCTTCAAAGGCCTCGGCGAGATGGACTTCAAGGATCTCAAGGTCACGACCATGGATCCCACGAAGCGCGTTTTGCTCCGGGTGGAAGTCGTAGAAGACGAGAAGCCGGCCGTTTCCGAGGCCGTGAACGCGCTTATGGGCTCGAAGCCGGAGTTGCGCTTCCGGTTCATCCAGGAACGCGCGGCCTTCGCCAAGGATCTGGATATCTGAGGATCTGCCCGACGACAGTTGCCGTACTCGACCGGCTGTGGACTGATGTGGGTTCAGTCCGCAAACTAGACGATATTGCAGCCGTACGCCCCGACACCCGCCACAATCCCGTTGCATGGGATGGCATGTCATGACTGCGCAGTCGACACCGACGCGAGCCCCGACGCCGCCGCCCCCGGCAGCGCCAGGGCGGCCGCGCGCCTCTCGCCGTCCGCCGCGGCGGGGCTGGGGATCGATCGCGTTGACGATCGCAATGTACACGGCCCTTGCAGTCGTGTTCGTTGTCTTGGCTGCGGCCACCTTCCTGCTCGTGGCGCCGCCCGTCGATATCACCCGTGAGCGGGTCGTGACCGAGTTCCGCGCCCGCACAGGCTATGTGCTCGAGCTCAACGGGGCGACATCCCTCAATCTGCTGCCGGCGCCGTCCATTGAATTTCGCGATGTCGTGGTGGCCACCTCCGAGGAAGGTGGTGCGCCCGTGCTTCGTGTCGAGTCCGTCGAGATCGAAGCGGAGCTGTGGTCGCTGCTCTGGGGGCGCGTGCGGCCGGATCGCATCGCGCTGCGTCGCCCGCAACTCGATTTGGTCATCGGACAGGACGGCCGCCGCAAGTGGCTGAAAGCCGAGCATGATGCTGCGCGGCAAGTGCGCGTTGCCCAGGTCGTGCGCGATATCAACGCGGGCCGCTTCTCGAGCCCGGCATTGCAGGCGGTGTCGCAAAAGGACGGCGCTCCGCTCGATGATGATGGCGTCTTGGATGAAGAGACGCCACGCTCCGGAAAGAAGCGCGAGCGCCAGCGTGACGGCGCATTGCAGGCCGGAGACCTCACGATCCATGTCTCTGATGGCATCGTCCGCTACCGTGATCTGCGCACGGGGAGCCTGACACAGGCGGATCAGCTTCAGCTTCGACTGTCCCGGCGTGAAGATCGCAAGGGAACGCCTCTCAGAGGTCGCGGCAGCGTCGCCTACAACGGCGAGATCGTGAAGTTCGATATTGGCGCCGAGCCTGCTCAGCAAACCTTGCGAGGCGTGGAGAAGCTCTCGCTTCGGCTCAACGGCCGCCACGGCACCGCGCGTTTTGACGGTGCTGTGGGCACTGTCGACAAGCTCTCCCTGAAAGGAAAGCTTGATGTGACGACGCCATCGGTCATCGAGGCCGGACGATGGCTGGGGATGCGGGTCCGCGACGGTGCGGGATTGAGCGGGGCGATTGCTCTGAAGGGGCAGCTCGAAGCTGACGAGAGCCGCGCGCGCATCGAGGCGATGCAGTTCAAGGCCGCCGGCATTGACGCGCGTGGCGATGTCGAGGTGGCGCTCGGCCGGCGGCCGCGATTTGCTGCCGATCTGATGCTGGCCGAACTCGACTTCGATCGACTGCGCGAGGAAAAGGCGACAACCCGCACGCGCCGGAGCGAGGAGCGCGAGCGCAGCCGCAGTGTTCGCCGGGTCGAGACCTCCCGTGCGCCGAAGCCTGCAGCAGACGCCGAGAATGATACGGTGGCCGACGAAGATGGGCAGCCGCGCGAGAGCCGGGCACCACGATCCTGGCGGACGGATCCGATTGCCTTCACGGAGCTGAGTTCAGCCGATGGCGAAGCACGTCTGCGCGCCACTCGTGTCGTCTGGCGCGGTGCCGTCCTGACAGATGCCGTCGGCGGCCTGTCGCTCGCCGATGGTGCGCTGAGGCTCGACATCCGCGAGGGCGCGATGCACGGCGGCAAGGCCAAGGGCGTGATCACTGCCTCCGCGGCCGGCCATGTGGGTATCGACTTGGCGCTCGATGGTGTGAGCGCGCTCGAAACGCTCGGCAATGCGGGACGCTTCGAGGTGCTGGACGGGCCGGCCCGGATCCGCCTTGCCGTCGCCGGGCACGGCGCCAGCGAGCAGGAGATCGTTGGCACGCTGGCCGGCACGGCCTCCATGGAGATTGCCGAGGGTGCCATCCTTGGTTGGAGCGTCGATCAGATAATCGCCAGCGCAAGGCGCCTGGAAATGCCCAATCTCGAGCGCAATCCGTCAGCCCGCACGCCCTTCTCGCGACTTTCTGCGAGCCTCGCCATCAAGGATGGCATCGCGACGGGCAAGGACATGCGCATTGCCGCCTCGCCGATCAGCCTGGACAGCTCGGGTACGATAAACCTCCCAGCCCGGACGCTCGATATGACGCTCAATCCGCGGTTGGCCGACGGCGCAGCCACGGGCAATGCAAAGAGTCTGGCGGGGTTGAGTGTGCCGTTGCAGCTCGCCGGACCGTGGCACCGCCCGCGCCTGCGCGGTGACTACCAGAGCATCCTGAAGAGCTCGCAGAAGGTGATCGACGGGGTGCGCGAGACGGCGCGCGGGATCAAGGACGAGGATATCGACAAGGCAGCAAAGCGTCTGCTCGGCGATACACCGGAGGCGGAGAAGGGCGCCAAGCGCGCCAAGGATCTGCTCAAGCGCTTTCTTGAGAAGTAGAGCCCTTTGAAAAACGGGCTCGGCGCACTGTGCGTACACCGACAGTCGTCATCGCTGGCAACGGAGAAAACTTTTTTGCCGCAAGGGGGCAAAAGGTCTTGCGTGGGGGGGCGATTGGCCTCATATCACGCGTCTCCGTTCGTCCACCTGCCCCAAAGGTCAAGGATCTCCTGAAACCCCAAGGTAAGGAGCGGACGGGTCACATCTGTCTGCTGGTTGGGGAGGGTCACATGGCCTTTGATGACACCCTCTTCCAATTGGGGATGGACTTGACTCGTTCAAGCCCCGCCCAAAAGGAAGACCTTATCTACGCTGCACCCGTCGCAAACGATGATCGTAAGGATTTTTTCATCGAGCGAGACGGCGTGAGGTTCGCGGGTTCGCACCTCATCATCGACGTGTTTGGCGGCAAGCGTCTGGACGACTTGCCCTACATCAAGACGACGCTCGAGCGCTGTGCCCGGGCTGCTGGAGCGACGCTGCTCAACGTTCATCTGCATCCGACCTCTCCGAAGGGCGGGGTCGCAGGTGTGGCGGTGCTGGCGGAGTCGCACATCACCATCCATAGCTGGCCCGAGGCCGGTTATGCGGCACTCGACGTGTTCATGTGCGGCGATACCAAGCCGCATCTGGTCGTGCCTCTGCTCAAGGCGGCCTTCGACGCTGCTGATGTGAAGGTGCATGAGCATCGTCGTGGCGAGGCTCTCGAGCCGCGCCGCTGGCAGGCAGCCGCCCGCCAGCCGGTATCGTTCGGCAAGGCCAAGGCGGCCCGCCGGCGCCAGCGTCAGGCGGCCTAATCAGCCAGCCCGAACGACCAGTCTGAGACAGATCGCGCGCCTTCCGGAAACGGGAGGCGCGCTTTCTTTTTGGGGGATCGACGTAGCGTATGACAAAAAATGCGCGAGGTGTCGGATCTGCGTGGCCTGATCCGTCTTTAGGAAGGGAGCCAGGAGAGGCGCCAGAACGAAAGGACACGCCATGGCCCAGACGATACCCAAGAACACGATCTGCGTTTGGTACGACAAGGATGCCGAAGCTGCGGCGCGCTTCTACGCCGAAGTTTTTCCCGACAGTGCCGTCCATGCGGTTCATCGCGCGCCAAGCGACTACCCGTCCGGCAAGAAAGGTGACGTGCTGACGGTGGATTTCACCGTGGCAGGCGTCCGTTGCATGGGGCTCAACGGCGGCCCTGCCTTCAAGCAAACCGAAGCCTTCTCGTTCCAGATCGCCACTGACGATCAGGAAGAGACCGACCGCTATTGGAATGCGATCGTCGGCAATGGCGGCCAGGAGAGCGCATGCGGCTGGTGCAAGGACAAGTGGGGTATCTCCTGGCAGATCACGCCGCGTGTCTTGACAGAGGCGATGGCGGCAGGCGGCGCCGAAGCCAAGCGCGCATTCGAGGTGATGATGACCATGAAGAAAATCGACGTCGCGGCAATCGAGGCGGCGCGGCGCGGTTGAAGACCAGGCGCGAGCCCACGCGACCCGCTGCGTTCACTCGGCCCTGGTTGGCTGTTTCGGCGGCCTGATGAGGAGCGCGACAAAAGCGGCCAGTCCCGCGAGCGCAGCAAACGTCGTATGGGAAGCGTCGTAGCTGCCGGTCCAGTCGCGCAGCACACCCGACAGCAGCGGGCCTATGGCCTGCGCTGTTACCTGGATCGTCAATGCGACGCCGCGAATGGCGCCGAAATTCCTGCGGCCGAAGTAGTCGGCCCAGGCGACAGGCAAACACGTTTGCATGCCGCCGATGCCGGCGCCGAAGACGCCGGCAGCGAGCACCACATCGCTGGAACTCGAGACGGTTCCAAAGAGCGCCGTGCCCATTGCCATGCCGCAAGCCGAAAGGACGAGACCCGCACGCACGCCGAGACGGCGGAGCACCAAACCGAGGAGCAGCGCAGACGCGCCCGACGCGGCCGAGAAGAGCGTTACGCCAGTAACCGCCGTGGCCATGCTGAGGCCACGCTCCGTGACGTGAACGGCCTGATGCAGGCTGATGCCCGCCTGCACAGGCCACACCAGCATTGTAAAGATTGCGAGAAGCCAGAATGTCGGCGTGGCGAGCGCCTCGGCTCGCGTAAATGTCGGCTCAGGCTCGGCTGCCTTTTCGGGAGTTGTTCCGGCCTCAGGCCTCGCCGCATCAGGTCTGAGGCCAAGATCCTCCGGTCGACCGACCATCAAGAGCCAAGTCGGCAGAAATCCCGCGACGAGCACCACCACGCCGACCGCGATCCAGCCCGCGCGCCAGCCGCCATGCTCCATGGCCCAGAACGCGATGAGCGGCATCATCGTGAGGCCGGCCATTTGCGCCAGCAATGCCATAGACAATGCCAGCGGCCGCCGCGCGACGAACCAGTTCACCACCGCGCCGAGTGTGCCGAGGTCGAATGGCCCCGCGAAATTCATGCGCGCGATGCAGAAGAGCAGGTAGAACGCGGCCAGATTCCCGATTTGCGACAGCAGGAGAATGGTAAGGCCTGTCGTCAGTACCGCCATGAGAAGGATGGTGCGCGGTCCCTTGCGGTCGAGGAAAGAGCCGAGCATCGGCGATGTGATGGCGGCCAGAATGCCGCCGAGCGAGACGGCGCCGGAAATCGCGGTTCGCGACCAGCCGAACTCCGCCGTCATCGGGCCGATGAACACGGATAGCGTTGCGACAGCCGGGCCGACGCGTGCGATCGACACACAGCACACGACGCCGAGGATGACCCAGCCGTAATAGAACGGCAGCCGCTGCGCGAGGCGGGCGGCAAACGATGGCTGTGTCATTGGACCCTGCGTTTGGTGGGATCGTCACCTTGCCGATCCCTACTTCACCGTCAAGGGGTGCATCGGGAAGGTCAACCCAGCGGCTCGTCCTCGAACTCGATGCCTTCGCCGCGTGCGGGATCGGGGAGTTCGTCGAGGTAGTTGTCCCACAGGTTATCGATGTGCCGAGCCGCGTCGGCCGGGCCGAGCGTCCTGATCCAGCCGTCTTGGCCGATCAGGACGACGCCGTCGTTCACGAGGCGATCGAGCGCGTCGTGCAGATCGAAGTTGAGATTGAGGCCGAAGGTGTTGAAGAGCTGCTGCTCGATGGCGGCGTCGACATCGGCGAGCTCGTTCACGTGCACGGTGTCCTTGGCGAGCACGCTGTAGAGCAGCATCTCCTCCTTGATATCTTCTTCGGCGGCACGGTCCGCAAGGACGGTCATCACACCGCGATTGTCGGCGAGCGCATGGAAGTAGAGGTTCTGCGCCATGGTGACCATGTACTCATTGCGCTTGTGAATGAACTTCATGCCTTGCCGGAACGCGAGCCCGCCGAGCGTGGCGACCGCGCCCGCGAGCGCGATCGGGTTTGCGGCCACCATGAGCTTCGTCGCCGTACCGACGACGCCCACGCCGAGGCCGCCCCCCGCGGTGACGCCGAGTCTCAGCTTGTCGAACAGACGGAACTTGACCGTCGTGTTCGGGAAGCACATCTCGATGTCCGAGCGCGGGATATTCTTGAAGAGCTTCATGTAGATCGAGTTCGAGTTGACCTCGGCCCCGAGCGAGCCCCGCAGCTTGCGGACGATCTTTTCCGCCGCCGCGCGCTCGCAATTCTGCTGCTTCATCACCTCGTCGACACGCTGCTCGAAAGGCTTCAGCTTGAAAAGCACGAACAGCCGCTGGAAGATCGGAACGTCGTACTCTTCCTTGAAAAGATAGAGCTTGCGCGCATCGCGCCGATGGAGCCTGCGCTTCGTCGCCCCACGGTAGTAGATCATGAGCTCGTCGAAGGCGTGCATGTCGACCTGCAGATCGAGGCCGTAGTGACTGTCTGCCGTCAGGATCAGCGCGATGTCCGCGGGATCTATCCGCGTGTAGTTCGCCTGTTCGAGCAGCAATTGCGTCTGCTCCATGAGACGTTCTTGCAACGCGATCTTCTCCGTGTCGGTGTACCGGCGAGTGACGAGGAGATCGCTGTCGGGATTGAAGGGCTCGTACGTCTGGCCCATCTCGAGCAGGTGGGCGGAGTAGGAAGCCTGCCGCCAATAGTCGAGATATCGGAAGAAGCGCCGGGCCTCCTTGGCATCATTGCCGCGCCATGACTGCGGCCGGGTCAGGCGCTCCATCAGCGCTGCGCGTGTGACAGGAATAAACTTCTCGCGCCCGTCGGCGTGCGCGAGGATTTCCTCGAAGATATCGTCGCGCGGCTCTTGTTCTGTGGCAGCCTGAAGCTCCGCAGGTGCGGTGCCGGCGAGCGGTGTCTCGGCTTCGGGGACGGGTGTCGCGGGCTCCGCGGGAGCCTGGCTCCGCGGCATAGGCGTGAGCACTTCGACTGCAGACATGCGCCACCCCCTCGGATCCCGGGCCCACCCCAAAACTGCGGACACCGTCCTCCAGCCGCCGGACATACGTCAACAGCTAGCCGCCAACTGGCGAGCATTTATGGCCGACGTTGCGATAAGGGTGCCACGCTTCTGCAGCCTATGCAGGCGCAGAGGTCCGGGCCCTCTTTCCACGTGTGGAAAGAGGGGACAGCGGGCCTAGTTTCACGAGAGGTTCAGCTACCGCCGAAGCGGCGCTGCCACCAGCCGCGGCGCGGCGGGCCTTCGGGTTCTTCCGATGCCGCGGGAGCCGGGGCTGGAGCTTCCGGCGCCACTGCGCTCTCGGCATGGGACACGGGGCCGTTTGCAAGGGCCGGCTCGCGTGCGGGCGTCGCCTCGACGACCGGCGCGCTCGGTGTCGGTGGTGAGGGTTCGTCCTTGGCCGGTGTGGGTGGCGCTGGCGGTTCCGATGCAACGGGCTCGGCGACAGCCTCGGGCTGGCTGGCCTCAAGTTCCGGAGCTTCAGGCTCTTGCGCCGCGCCGACGATCTCCCAGGCAACACCCTGTGAGGTCACGCCATGGTCTGGCGTATCGAGCGATGCCGCGTCGCGACGGCGTACGGGCAGATCGCCCCACCGACCATGCGGCTTGAAGCCCGGATCGACATCCGGCTGATCGGCGTCCGGGTCCGCCGGGGAGCCGGCCATGACGCTGCCGTCGGGGCCTGTCGCACCTTCGCGGTGGCGCGAGCGACCGCCTCGACGACCGCGACGGCGGCGACGGCCGCGTCCTTCGCCATCGTCCGGCCTGCTGCCGTCCTCACGCGCGCTTACCGGTGCCCCCTCGCCTTCATCGGCATCGGCGGCTTCGGGTTCGACGCCATCAGCCTGCGCATCGGCGTGTGGCGCGATCTCGTCGTCGGGCCCACGTGGCGCGTGCTCGCTACCTGTTTCCTGACGGTCGCGGCGACCACGGCCACGGCGGCGGCGGCGGCGCGAACGCGGCTCGCCTGCCTCTTCGTCACCGGTTGCACTTTCGCGCGCCTCGCTGCGGGCCTCGGGCTGTTCCTCGCTATCGCCTTCTTCCCCGCTATCGCCTTCGCTGCCGTCAAAGCCCCAGTCCATGCTCACGACATTGCGCTGGGCGCGCGCCGGCGCCGCCGTCGGCTCGCTCGTGCGCTCGATGGCGAAGTTCGCGCCCTGCATACGCTCGCTGGCCTGGACGCTGACGAAGATGCCGTAGCGCTGCTCGATCTCCGTGATGAAGCCACGCTTGTGATTGAGAATGTAGAGCGCGACGCTCGCCGTGGTGAGCACCGCGATCGAGGTCGCGGGCCCCTTCATGAGGTGGTCCTCGATGCCGCGCAGTACGGCCAATGCCACCGACTCCGTCGAGCGGATGATGCCGGTGCCCTGGCAATGCGGACACTGCGAGGTCGAGCCTTCGAGGACGCCGGTCCTGAGGCGCTGGCGGGACATCTCGAGCAGGCCGAAGTGCGAGATATGGCCGACCTGGATGCGGGCGCGGTCATGGCGCAGCGCGTCCTTGATGCGGCGCTCCACGGCACGGTTGTTGCGCTTCTCCTCCATGTCGATGAAGTCAACGACGATGAGGCCGGCGAGATCGCGCAGCTTGAGCTGGCGGGCAATCTCATCCGCAGCTTCGAGGTTCGTGCTGAGCGCGGTCTCCTCGATGGAGAACTCGCGTGTGGACTTGCCCGAGTTGACGTCGATCGCAACCAGCGCCTCGGTCTGGTTGATCACGAGGTAACCACCCGAGCGCAGCGTCACGTACGGGCTGAACATCGCATTGAGCTGGCGCTCGATCTGGAAGCGCGAGAAGAGCGGCTCTGGCTCGCGATAGTTGATGACGCTGTCGGCGTGCCCCGGCATGAGCATGCTGAGGAAGCCGTGCGCCTCCTCGTGCGCCTCGTCGCCGGCGACCAGCACCTGGTCGATGTCCTTGGAATATAGATCGCGCAGTGAGCGCTTGATGAGATTGCCTTCCTCATAGACGAGGCAGGGCGCCGTCGACCGCAATGTGAGATCGCGTACGCTCTCCCAGAGCCGCAGCAGATATTCGAAGTCGCGGCGGATTTCCTGCTTCGTGCGCGCGGCACCCGCCGTGCGGACGATGAGGCCCATGCCCTCCGGCACTTCGAGCTCCTCGGCAATGGCCTTGAGGCGCTTCCTGTCCTGGGCGTTCGTGATCTTGCGCGAGATGCCGCCGCCACGGCCCGTGTTCGGCATGAGGACGGTGTAGCGGCCCGCGAGCGAGAGGTAGGTGGTCAGCGCTGCGCCCTTGTTGCCCCGCTCCTCCTTGACGACCTGTACGAGGATAATCTGGCGGCGCTTGATAACTTCCTGGATCTTGTACTGGCGTGCGCGGCGGCGCTGCGGGCGCTCGGGGAGCTCCTCGAGCGCGTCCTCGGCGCCGACCTGCTCGACGGCTTCGGCAGCGGAGCCATTGCTGTCGACCTCGGTGACGCCGACTTCCTCGACGAGCCCGATCTGCTTCGGTGCATCGGCGTCGGAGCCTGCATCGTCGGCCGGCAGTGCCTCGGCGACGAACTCGTGGGCCTGGGCGTGGCCAACCTCGATCGTCTCGATCGCGGCCTCAACCGGCTCACTCAGCGTTTCCTCGCGTGAATGAGCCAATGGCTGGGCGCTGGACGCCTCCTCCGCGACATCGTCCTCCGGCCGGGCGTCTTGCGGCTCGCTGTCGTCGTCGTTGTAGGTGTCGGCATCATCGAGCTCTTCCGCCTCGGGAGCGGCGTCATCTTCGATGGCCTCCGGTGCCGAAGCTTCGGCAGCATCACTCGTTTCGGCATCGGCGCCAGTTGCGGCGGCTGACCGTCCCCGGCGGTTGCGGCCGCGGCCCCTGCGCTCGCCCCGGTCGCCACGCTCGCGCCGTTCGGCGCGGGCATCGGCCTCGCGCTCGGCACGCGCCTCTTCCTCGACTTCCTCGTCGATAAGAGCCTGCCGGTCGGCAAAGGGGATCTGGTAATAGTCGGGATGGATTTCGCTGAAGGCGAGGAAGCCGTGGCGGTTGCCGCCGTATTCGACGAACGCGGCCTGCAGCGACGGCTCGACGCGGGTGACTTTCGCCAGGTAGATGTTGCCGCGCAGCGGTTTGCGCGATGCCGACTCGTAGTCGAATTCCTCTACCCGGCCGCCTCTGAGTACCACCACCCGGGTCTCCTCCGGGTGGGTGGCATCGATAAGCATTTTGTTCTTGTCCATGGTCTTTGATCCTGGGCGCACCGCCCGGGGCTCGTCGTCCTGTCGCGCGTGCGATGGGGGCTCAGCGAGTGCGCGGGGCTGTGGCGCGGGTTGGCTGATAGCGTGATCGTGTATGGAGCCCGCCACCCACTCGCGCCCGACGCGTAGGATGCGGCCGCGTCAGCGGTCGCTCCGGCGTGCGCAGCGCCTAGCCGTGCCCGGGAACCGGGAGCGGACAGGGTTGGTTGGGGGGGACTCCGGTGTCTCATTGTTCCTCGAAGGGACTGCACGCCCCTTTGTTCTTAATACGTTCCAACTTACCATCCCTCGCGGGATAGGTCGGCTCGGAACGGCTCACAATTGTCCCGACGCCAAAAGGGCTGAGGGACCGGGATTGCAGGCCGGAAGTCGAAACTCCAGCACGCCGTGTGCCGTCTGCGCCAGCGCACTCGCAACGTCGGGCTCACCCCTCGTCGGATCATGTCGCCGATGTAGGGTTCGCGGCATAACGAGCTGAAACGACATCGAAACTGTGGCCTGGGGGCCCCGCACTCAGCGGTGAGCTTTGCGATGCGACCCCAACGGGATCACAATCCTCCTGAAGCCTCCTCCGCACTGTTTGCGGGGCGCTCCACGCAGCTCGCGCTCAACGGCTCGGCGGGAAACAGACAGGTCCCAGCAGCAACTCGTCGCGGCAAGAACGACACACTGAAGTATCTCTACGATCTTGCCCCTAGCGAGGCAAGACCCGTGGAGGGCATACCTTGGCACATACGATCACTTTGCATGTGTCTGGCGACACAAGAGGCGTGATTCGGCCAAAGATTGGGTTAACCTCGGCTTGGTTGGAGGTGGGACGGACACGGTCTGACGGGGGACGATGCGTGCACTGGCATCACGTCTGATCATTGCGTGCGTGCTCGCAGCGGCGAACGGCGTTCTCTGGGCTGTGGCGGGCGCTGCGCTGGTTGCAGCCCAGGGCTCGACGCACGTCAAAACCATGCCGTCCCGGCCGCCGCCACCGCCTGTCGAGACGCCTGAGCCGCGTTCAAAGGCCAAGGAGCCGGCCGCTCCCGTGCGCATGGGACCAGTTGTCGCAGATGCCGTCTCGGTGACGGGCAACCAATCACTGACCCGCTTGGCACTCGAGTTGACGGGACCGGTCGAGTACCAGGTTTTCCGTCTGCGGACGCCCGATCGGGTCGTCCTCGATGTGAGCCATGTCGAATTCACAATCCCGGCGACAGCTGGCCGAGAGAGCAAGGCGTTGGTCTCCGGTTTTCGCTTCGGTGCCTTCGCGCCGGGGAAGGCGCGGGTTGTGATCGAAACGGCCGGACCCGTTCAGGTCGAAGCGACCCGGCTGATCCGTGAGGGCTCGCGCGGACGCCACAGGCTCGAGCTGGACCTCGTTCCTGCACCCTCGGTGGACCTCAGCGAGGGAGAGGTGGCCGCGGCACGCGAAAGCGCTGCGCGCCTCCAGATCGCCGATGCAACTCCGGCGCCCGCGCCACCCGCACCGAAATCCTCACCCGCCGCGCCGCGGATGCCTGTGATCGTTGTCGATCCCGGCCACGGCGGCGTCGATACTGGTGCGCAGGGGGCGGTCGGCGTCGAGAAGGATATCGTCCTTGCGGTCGGGCGTGAGCTCGAGAAGGCGCTCAGCGCGACCGGAAAATACCGCGTGGTGATGACGCGTTCGACTGATGCCTTCGTTCCGCTGGCGCAACGCATTCGCCTGTCTCGCGAGCAGGAGGCGCAGCTCTTCATCTCGCTGCACGCCGACTCCCTTGAGTCGCGCGAGCTGGCGCACGCTATTCGTGGCGCAACCATCTATACGCTTTCGCAGAGTGCTTCCGACGAGCGTGCGCGGCGCCTTGCCGACAAGGAGAATGCCGCGGACCTTCTGGCCGGCGTCCATTTACCGACCGAGGACGTCCAGGACGATGTGAAGAGCATTCTATTCGATTTGATGGCACGTGAGACGGCCGGTCTCGCGCTCAACTTCCGGCAGCTCGCTGCCAAACGCATGCGCGGCAGCATTCATCTCAGCAGGGATCCGCAGCGCGCTGCCAATTTCCTCGTCTTGAGGCAGGCCGAGACGCCGGCTGTGCTCATCGAGCTTGGCTATATCAGCCATGTGGAGGAAGAGAAGCAGATGCTGTCGCAGGAGTGGCAGAAGAAGATGGCTGCCGCGATTACAGCAGCGATCAACGATTTCTTTGCAGCCGGCAGTTCGATCTTCCGTTGATCACACCTCCCGAAATTGCGTGATGTTCAAAAAAAAAGGGCCGCTCACGAGGGCGGCCCAAGTCCAGGGAGGAAATGCCCGAAGGGCACCACAACGCCCACGGTCCAACCGCAGGCATCGCTTCCCAAGAGCTGGTGTGCCACGCACCACATTACAAGGGGCGCCGCATCACCATGTGTGTCAGATGCTGATGTATCAGTTTGTGTTGTCGGTTCGCCGACTGGTGGTGGATGGATACAGCCGCTCATTACGCAGACTTGGCACCAGAAGAAAGATGAGCATGCCAGCCATCGAGCTCAGCACGGCAAGTCCGAATGATGCCGTATAGCCACCTGCGATCTCGTGCAGAAGCCCGGAGGCCCACGAGCCGAACGCGGCGCCGATGCCGAGGCCGAGCGATAGCGCGCCGAAGATGCTGCCGACACCGCCGCCGGGGTACAGCACGGATACGAGTGCGACGAGGATCGGTCCGCGCGCGCCCTGCATGAGCCCGAAGCACACGACGAATGCGTACAGCAGGAACAGCGACGGCGCGTGAACAGTCGCGATGAGCGCCAGCACGCCGAGGATCGTGACGAGATAGGAGATCGTGACCGTGACGATGCGGCCGAAGCGGTCGGACATCCATCCGATGGCGACAATGCCGAGCGTCGAGAGCAGACCCATCATGCCGAAGGCGCTCGCGGCGAGCAGCGGTGCGAAACCGCTCTCGATCAGCGCTGCTACGGATTGCGGCAGCACTGCATACGCCGAGATCGACGTGAAGCAGTAGGCTGCAAAGAGTCCCCAGAAGGCCCGGGTACGAATGGCAACCGAAACTGGCCAGGGATTGCGGCTGGCACTACCCGACTGCGAGGTGCGTCGTGCCTGCCACGCTGGTGATCCAGCGGTGATTCTTCCGAGCGGCAGAAACATGAGTAAGGGAAAGAGGGCCAATACGCCGGCGCCGATGAATTGGTGGCTCGTCCGCCAGCCGTACCACTCGACCAATAGCTGAGCGAACGGCGGCAGAGCGATCATGCCGGCGCCGACGGCGGCGTAGGGCAGTGACATGACCGAGCCGATGCGATTGACGAACCAGCGGCTCAAAATGCTCGATGCCGCGACCATGCCGAGGGATGCCGCGCCAATACCGCCGAGAAGTCCGACGCATATGTAATAGTGCACGATGTGCGTCGCATAGCCGGCGAGAAAGTATCCAATGCCGAGCGCGAGAATGCCGATGCCATAGGTTACTCGTGCACCTAGGCGGTCGATGATCTGGCCGGCGAACGGTGCGGTGGCGCCATTAGCGAGCATGTAGATCGAATACGTGAGCGTGATTTCGGAGCGCGAAACGGCGAGACCTTCTTGCACCGGCAGCAGAAACACGGCGAATGTCTCGGTCACGCCGCGCCCGATCATGTTCATGACGAACGTCAGGATGACGATGATCGCCAGGAAGGTGCGGCGGGCCTCGCCCTCATCGGGCTGGCCGTGTGGTGCATCGCTCAACGTGCTCTCCCTGGACGCGCGGTCCGGCTGCCGCCCGCTGGTGCTGGCGTGGGCCTATCTGAAGAGCCGACGCTGCGCGATGTAAATTCTCGCCAGCGATGGTCTGGGTTTCTGTGTGCGCGGGTCTCGTGTGCGGCGAACTTCGCAAGCGGGAGCTAGTTGAGCATCAGGTCGGGCAGGAAGGTGACGATCTCCGGGAACGCTACGAAGAGCGCGATGGCGATGAAGTCGGCGATCACGAACGGGAGCGCGCCCTGGAAAATCGTCGTCAGCGGAATGTCACGTCGGACCGCGCCCACCACGAAGCAGTTGAGGC
>JAEZRM010000053.1 GCA_023412805.1 Pseudomonadota bacterium
TCATAGTGTGGCGCATCGCATGAGGCCGATGGGGCAACGGCATCGTGGGAGACGTGGCCGAAGAGCGCCCCGCGTGCTTCCAGTTCTGGCCCTGCACAACAGATGCGGAGGATCAGGGCGCCGGTGATTCACCGTGCTGCTTGGCCGTGAGCATGACGCCGTGAAATTCCGTCTTGACGCTCATCCTTCGACAGGGACCAGGGAAGGCGCTTCAGCAGTGGCCACGGAGCGCAGCGGCGCGCACATCCGCGCGATCGCCTCACACCGGAGCGGCATGTCGTTGAGTGTCAGGGTCAGCGGGGCGAGGGCGTCTTCCACCGCTCCGATGATTGCTGGGAGCGCGCCCATCGTGCCGTTCTCACCGACACCCTTGATGCCCTCAGGGTTGTTCCGCGCGGGACAGGAATGCTCCCTCACTGTAACGCGCGGCGCCTCATCGGCCCGCGGCAGCATATAGTCCGTGAAACTGTCCGTCAGCAACCGGCCCGACCGGTTGTAAACGATCCTCTCGCCGAGCGCCTCGCCAAGGCCGAGGACCACACCGCCGTGAAGCTGTCCGTGCACGACAGAGGGGTTGATGATATTCCCGGAGTCATGGACGACGGCGTAGCGATCCACTGTCACGAGGCCGGTCTCTATGTCCACCTCCACGACCGCTGCGTGGGCGGCGCCGGCATAGGTCGTAGCCGCCTCTGGCGCGAAGATATGTGTTTCGGTTAGTGGAATGCCGGCCTGACGAGCTCGCTTGGCCACTTCCGCCAAGGTGACAGACCGGTCCGGCTGAGTCCTCACACGCAAGACGCCGTCGCCGATCTCGAGCGCCTGCGGCACCACGCCGAGCAGCTCGGATGCCAGAGCTATCGCCCGCTCACGAACCTGCTGTGCCGATAGGGCAGTAGCGTTCCCCGCCATCACGGCGAAGCGGCTGGCAAGCGTTCCTGTCCCGACGCCCATCGCCTGGGTATCTCCCGATACGAAGTTGATGCGCTCCGGCGCGACACCGAGCTTTTCCGCGCAGATCTGGGACATCGTCGTTCGGTGGCCCTGGCCCGTATCGGCCGAGCCGACCGCGAGCGAGACAGTCCCGTCGTCCTCGACCTCGACCCGAGCGCCCTCCTTGCCCATCGCCGTGCTCTCGGCGAAGAGGCTGACGGCGACGCCGCGATACTTGCCGGCTTTCCGCTCGGAAGGCTGTGCACGGCGTATCTCGTCGTAGCCGATGAGCGCCCGGGCTTCCTCCAGGTAGCTCGCGAAATCGCCGCTGTCATACACGATGGTTCCGCCGTAGCGTTTCGGATAGTGCGTGTCGTAGGGGAACTCGTCGCGCCGCAGCGTATTGCGCCGCCGCAGGTCGATGGGATCGATCCCGATCCGGCGTGCAAGGTGATCGAGCAGCCGCTCGATGACGAAGACGCCCTGCTCACGCCCGCCGCCGCGCACCGGCGTGAGGCTTGCCTTGTTCGTATAGACAGCGACCGCCTGCACGTCCGCCGCCGGCAGGTGATACGGCCCGATTAAGTGCTCTGCCGCGTATTGAGGGACGATCATGACCGCGAGCAAATAGGCGCCGACATCCTGAAGGATACGCGCCCGGAGACCGAGGATGGTCCCGTCCGACTGGGCGGCGAGCTCCGCGTCGATGCTGAGGCCGTGGCCATGGTAGGTCGACTGGAAATCCTCGCGGCGCGTGGCCTCCCAGCGGCAGGGCCGCCCAAGCTGCAGCGCGAGCGCGGCCACGGCGATCTCCTCGGGATAGGGTCGCCCCTTCGGCCCAAAGCCGCCGCCGACATGAGGCGTGATGACTCGTACCTGGTTGGTGCGAAGCCCGAGTGCTCCGGCAACAGAGCGCCGCACAACATGCGGAGCTTGAGTCGAGACCCACAGCGTCACCGCGATTCCGTCGTCTCCGCCCGGCTGCGCGACTACTCCCCTCGGCTCGATCGAGGCGCCGGCGATTTGTGGCGAATTGAAAGACTCCCGAATGGTCACGTCAGCCCGCGCGAATGCCGCGTCGATGTCGCCCATCGCAAAGGAGAGTCGCCCGGCGACGTTTCCTGGCACGTCGGCATGAACGAGCGGCGCCCCGTTTCGCATCGCATCGGCCGGCTCAATCACGATTGGCAGCTCCTCGTAGGCCACTTCGACCACCTCGGCCGCGTCGGTGGCGCGATTGACGTCATCGGCGACCACGACGGCTACGGCATCACCGCAATAACGCGCCTCGGCGGTGAGCGGACGAAGGGTGCGCTCCTCGATCCCCGCGTCCCGGTTCATCGGCTCCATCGGCTTTGCCAGGACGGCCAGATCGTTCGGACCGAATGCCGCAACGACACCCGGCATCTCACGTGCATGATCGAGCGAGAGGGTGCGCACCCGGGCATGGCCCAGCGGACACCGGACGAAGACAACGGAAAGCATTCCCGCGAACTGCAGGTCGCCAACAAATCGTGCAGCGCCTTGGAGGAATCCTGCGTCTTCCAGCCGACGAACGCGCCCACCGATGAGTGGGGCTGATGCATTCATAATGATCACCTTCGCAGGACGAATCAGGAGCGGTCTCAGGCTCCTCTTTTGTAAGTCGAGGCGGCATCCAGCGTGGCGAGGCGTATTCGGCACGGGACCGAGCACGGCTGATCGGCGCAAACTGATCGGACTGTGCCACGGGGCGACGGTCTGATTTCGCGGCCACCTCGGTGCTGCCCACCTCGCCTGCGCGGAGCACATACTTAGCGCTGACCCGCGGGATACGCGCGCGCCTTCCTGACCGCCGAACGCTACGACGAGCAAACGTCAGCGAAACGCCCGCGTTCCTCCAAATCGGACCACGATCCGCTCTCGGCGCTTTGACTGCGCGCCAGGTGGTTGGCGCCCTGCAGAAGCTTGCGATGTCGCGCGGCGGTGGCGCCCCCCTCCACGCGGCCCCCCACTCCCTTTTCCGGGGGCAGGGGTCCCGGGAGGGTACCCCCCGCCCGCGCGTTGCGAGTTGCTCGGCGCGCACGTGAGCTTGTGAGACTCGGCAGCGCGAAAGCCCACACTAACCCCAATAATATTCTATCTGGAAATCGTACGGGCTTTCGCCGAACCACCTTCTCGCCGGCTCAGGCGCTCAGCCCCCCCGATTTCCCTCAGGTACGCGCTCGCCACCTCCACCTTCATCTGCTGCTGCTTGACATGTCGGTCCATGAAGATCGGCGAGCGGTCGAGATTGTGGAGTTTGACCTTGTCCATGTCGAAAAGCCGCGCCGAGAACCGCGCGTAGCCAGGCTCAGGAAGTAGAAGCCGGCAGTGCCGACCGAGCCGAGGCCCACAAACCACATCATCCGGGTGACGGGAGGGAGGGCAGCGACGCGGCCCCGGCGGCGCCATGCAGGCCTGCCAGGTGAGCGCATTGAGGTGAACTGTGGAAATACGGCCTCTATCGGATGGGACAGCGCCGCGGCCGGCCCGACCTCGTGGAGAAGGCGAAGTAGATCGGGAACCTGATCCTGACCGCGGCGCGCAAAGACGGTGCAGCCCGCCTTCAGCACGATGGATTGCGCCTGGACGTCCTACTGGATGCTACGCTGGGCCGAGGAGCTGGAGCCCGACGAGCTCCGCGCGGCGCCGGCGTTGGGTCGAACGGCGTGTGCGAGCGATTCGGGGCTCCGAGCGCCAGGCCTGCGACGTGCTCGGCCAGGCGCGTTCGAGCCAACGCTATGTGCCGCTGCTGCCCGACGATGAGGATGCGCTGACCAGAGACATCGTCCGGTTCGCCGGCGCATACGGCCGCTATGGCTATCGCCGGATCACGGCGCTGCTGAAGGCGAACGGCTGGACCGTCAATCACAAGCGGGTCGAGCGGATCTGGCGACGCGAGGGGCTGAAGGTGCCGAAGCGACAGCCGAAGCGCGGCCGACTGTGACTTAATGACGGAGCGTGCGTCCGTCTGCGGCCGTGCTGGAAGAACCATGTCTGGGCCCACGACTTCGTCACGACCTGGCCCCATGATGGGAGAGCGATCAGGATGCTGACGGTGATCGACGAGTTCACGCGGGAATGCCTGGC
>JAEZRM010000103.1 GCA_023412805.1 Pseudomonadota bacterium
ACGCGCCACGCTCGCATTGCTGCAGGCGCCGGGTTTCTATGACGCGCTCGGACGCGCGACGCAGACGCTGGTCGAGGGCCTGCAGGACAGGGCGCGCGCGGCCGGACGGGCATTCAGCGCGCAGGCCGTGGGCGGCATGTTCGGGCTGTACTTCAGCGAGAAGGCACCGACCAGCTATGCGCAGGTGATGGGGAGCGACCGCGAGGCCTTCAATCGCTTCTTCCATGCGATGCTGGAGGACGGCGTGTATCTGGCGCCGTCCGCGTTCGAGGCGGGATTCGTATCCGCCGCCCACAGTGCGCAGGACATCGCCGACACCGTCGAGGCAGCCGGTCGCGCGTTCGGCCGGCGCTGAGGGCTACTTGAGTCCCTGCACGTACTCTGCGACGGCGGCGATATCCGCGTCGGTCATGCGTGCCGTCACGGCGCGCATCATGGCATTCTCGTCGTTCGCCCGTTCACCGGCCCGAAAGGCCTTGAGCTGGGTAATCGTGTACTCGGCATGCTGACCCTTGAGCCGCGGATACTGCGCGGGTATCCCGGCTCCGCTTGGAGAGTGGCAGCCTGCACAGGCGGCGATTTCCCTCTTGGCATCGCCCCCGCGATAGAGGCGCTGGCCTGCGATCGCCAGCTGGGCGTCGCGCGCACCGCCTTGACGCGGCTTCTGCGCCGCGTAGTAGCCAGCGACGTCGAGCATGTCCTGGTCGGACAGGCTGGCCGCAATGCCGTTCATGATCGCGTTCGGGCGCGCGCCGGACTTGTAGTGGCGGAGTTGCTTGACGAGGTATTCGGGGTGCTGGGCCGCGAGGTTCGGGTAGGACGGAATGGGACTGTTGCCGTCGGTGCCGTGGCACGCTGCGCACACACCCGCGGCGATGGTCTGTCCTTTCGCCGGATCGGCCTTGACGCCTTGCGCGAGCGCGGGCGTCGACAGCGCAGTCACGAGCAGCATGCTTGCGCGCAGATAACTCATCTTCGCTCCTGTCTTGGATCCGGGTGGTCCGGTTGCACGGCGCGCATTCTAACTTACTTGCCTTTCCAGAGGCCATGACGAACGAAGGGTTGCTGCAGGGGGCGCAGTTCGAGTTGGGCGCTGCGCGTCTCTCCCAGCTGCCTGCGGACGTCCGCGCAGAGGTGGCGTTCGCCGGACGGTCGAATGCCGGCAAGTCGAGCGCGATCAATGCGCTGACCGGCCGCAAGCAGCTGGCTTTCGTGAGCAAGACCCCGGGCCGGACGCAGCAGATCAACTACTACCGTGTCCTGCCCGGACGCTACCTGGTGGATCTGCCAGGGTATGGATTCGCACGCGTACCGGCTTCGGTACAGCGCGCCTGGCAGCAGATGCTCGGCCGCTATCTCCAGCAGCGCCTGCCGCTGCGCGCCCTGGTGATCATCATGGACGCGCGGCACCCGTTGACCGATCTGGACGAGCAGATGCTCGGCTGGTTCGGGCAGACCGGCAAGCCCGTCCTGATCCTGCTGACGAAGGCGGACAAGCTCAGTCGGCAGGCGCAGACGCGTACGCTGCGGGACGTGACGCAATCCGTCGAGGCCCGATTTGCGAATTGCGCCGTCCAGCTGTTCTCCAGCGTGACGCGGCTTGGCGTCCACGAGGCGCGCCGGTTCATTCTGGCGAAGCTGTTCGAGGAGTCGACAGCGGTGGACGCAGGCGCGGTCGAGGACTCGGGCGCAGCGTAGAATTTGCGCAGACAAAAGAAAGCCCCCGGTCAAAGGGGAAAACCGGGGGCAAAAGCCTCAACTTGGAATCAAGGCACCCGCTCAGGGAGGAGAAGCGGGAGACGTTACCGTCTGCAATTGAGAGTGGCGCGCCCGCGCAATAGTTCCCCGCGATCGAACCGCACATTCCGACTCGTCAGCTCGAATAGGACCCGCATGGATCTTCTTGGTCGCTTTCCGCAACGTCGCATGCGCAGGCTGCGCCGCGACGACTTCTCTCGCCGGATGGTGCGCGAGAGCACGCTCACCCCCGACGACCTGATCTATCCCGTCTTCGTCGTGGAGGGCAGCAACGTGGTCCAGCCGGTTCCCTCGATGCCGGGAGTCGAGCGGTTGTCCCTGGATCGGCTACTGCCGATTGCCGAGCGCTGCCTGAGCCTGGGCATCCCGGCGCTGGCGCTGTTCCCGGCGATCGAACCGGCGCTGAAAACGCCCGACGGCAGCGAGGCGGCGAACGCCAGCGGATTGATCCCGAGAGTGGTGCGGGAACTCAAGCGCCGGTTTCCAACGCTGGGGGTGATGACGGATGTGGCGCTGGATCCATACACCAGCCATGGGCAGGATGGCGTGCTGGACCAGGACTACCACATCCTCAATGACGAGACCATCGCAATCCTGTGTAAGCAGGCGCTCACTCAAGCGGAGGCAGGCGTCGACATTGTGGCACCGTCGGACATGATGGATGGCCGGGTCGGAGCGCTGCGGACCGCGCTGGACGCGGGCGGATTCATCCACACGCGCATCATGGCGTATTCGGCGAAGTACGCCTCGGCGTTCTACGGTCCGTTCCGGGATGCGGTCGGGTCCGCCGCCAATCTCGGCAAGGCCAACAAGATGACCTATCAAATGGATCCGGCGAACGGTGCCGAGGCACTCTGGGAAGTCGGCCTCGATCTCGAGGAGGGTGCCGACATGGTGATGGTGAAGCCGGGCATGCCCTATCTGGACATCGTGCGCAGGGTGAAGGACAGGTTCGGGGTCCCCACCTTCGTCTATCAGGTGAGCGGCGAGTACGCCATGCTCCGGGCGGCGTTCCAGAATGGATGGTTGGAGGAGCGCCGCTGCGTGCTCGAGGCCTTGGTCGCCTTCAAGCGCGCCGGCGCGGACGGCATCCTGACCTATTTCGCACTCGATGCCGCCGGTTGGATACGCGAGTAGCGGCCGTTTCCGGCTTCCGCCGAATTCAACCGAGTTTGGCGCGGCGCTGCTGTTCCAGGAGGATGATGTAGCGCTGTACCATCGCCTCCTGGTGCGGCGTGATGGACAGGAACTGGCAGCCGGTTCTCCGGCTCTGCGTGCCGTTCTTGAGCATGACCAGATAGGTGTTGCGCACGCGAAGATCGATGCGCAAGACGCCGAACTTCCCCAGCGCAATCCCGCAGCGCTCGAAGACGGTTCCCAGTGCAGGGGGTTCCTCGCCGAACTCGCCGGCCAGGCAGATGCCGCCAAGGCCGATGTCCGACAACGGCATATTGCGCACGTCGTTCTCACCGACGGTGATGGAACAGGTCACGGGGTCGAGAATCGGCGTCGGCATGCGATAGAACTCACGCCGCTGCATCTTGTATAGGCTGCGCGGAATGGTGAGTCGCAGCG
>JAEZRM010000135.1 GCA_023412805.1 Pseudomonadota bacterium
CGCGCATCCTGCGCGCTCATGAGCGGGCTGGAAGCCCGCGGTCCATTGATCAGAGTTGCGATGCGCGGAACGTATCGCAGCTGCGGATATCGCCGGATTCCATCCCGGTCTTCAGCCAGCGCACGCGCTGCGCGCTCGAGCCGTGGGTGAAGCTGTCGGGCACGACCCGGCCGCCGGCCTGCTTCTGCAGGCGGTCGTCGCCGATCGCAGTCGCCGCCGCCACCGCCTGCTCGACGTCGTTCTCGGTGAAGGTACCGGTGCCGCCATGCTCCTTGCTGGCATGGTAGGCCCAGACGCCAGCCAGGCAGTCGGCCTGCAGCTCGACCCGCACCGACATCGCATTGGCGTCGCGCTTGCTCATGTTCTGGCGCATCTGGTCGACCTTGCCGGTGATGCCGAGCTGGTTCTGGACGTGATGGCCGACCTCGTGGGCGATCACATAGGCCTGCGGGAACTGGCCGGGGGCGCGGAAGCGGCTGGCCATCTCGTCGAAGAACGACAGGTCGAGATAGATCCGCTGGTCGCCCGGGCAGTAGAACGGCCCCATCGCCGCCTGGCCGGAGCCGCACGCCGTCTGGGTGACGTCGCGATAGAGCACCAGCCGCGGCTCGCGGTAGGTCCGGTTGAAGTCCTTGAACTCCTGGCCCCAGACGGTTTCGGTGCTCTTCAGCACGCGCGAAACGAACTGGGTTTCCGCATCGGCGCCAGCGCCGGGGCGTGACGCCGGCCGGGTCTGGGTCTGCGGCGCCACGTAGCTGCCTTCGCCGCCGCCGACCATGCCGCCCAGCAGGGTCAGCGGGTTGATGCCCAGGATCAGGGCGATGACGACGATGGCGATCAGCCCGAAGCCGCCCTTGAACAGGCCGCCACCCAGCGGGAGACCCCCGCCGTATCCGCCGCCGCCAAAGCCGCCGCCGCCGAACCCGCCGCCCCCGAAGCCGCCGCCTTCGCCGCGGCGATCCTCGATGTTGCTGCTCTGATCGTTGTCCAGTTCCATGGCAGCGCCTCCGTGCGCCGACTATATATGGGGGCGATGAGCCTCACCGTCGCCACCTGGAATATCAATTCGGTCCGTCTGCGCATCGCCAACGTCGAGCGGTTCCTGAAGTTGCGGAAGCCCGACGTGCTCTGCCTCCAGGAAACCAAGTGTCCTGACGAGTTCTTCCCGCACGAGCCGTTCGAGAAACTCGGCTACAGCCACCGGCTGGTACAGGGCATGAAGTCCTACAACGGCGTGGCCATCCTGTCGAAGGTCCCTTTTACGGCGATGAACGTCCATCACCGCTGCGGCAAGGAGGATTGCCGGCACATCGAGGTGGCGCTGGATGTCGGTGGCGACCCGATACTGCTCGACAACCTCTACATCCCGGCCGGCGGCGACATTCCCGATCCCGAGGCCAACGTAAAGTTCGCGCACAAGCTCGACTTCTACAGCGAGATGGCCGGCTGGTTCGCCGAGCGCAAGCCGGCGGCACGGCAAAAGAGGGGCCTGCGCCGCATCGCGGTCGGCGACCTCAACGTGGCGCCGCTCGAGCATGACGTGTGGAGCCACAAGCAGCTCCTGAAGATCGTGTCGCACACCCCGATCGAAGTCGATCTGTTCGGCAAGATGATGGCGTCGATGGACTGGATCGACGTGCCGCGCCGCTTCGTGCGCAACGAAGAGAAGCTCTATTCGTGGTGGAGCTACCGCAACAAGGACTGGCGCCTGTCCAACCGCGGCCGGCGGCTCGACCATATCCTGGCAAGCCCGGCGCTGGGCGGCGGCCTGCGCAGTCATCACATCGACGTGGATTTGCGCGACTGGAAGCTGGCATCGGATCATGTGCCGGTGTCGGCGACGTTTGACGTCTGAGGGGGAGAACTCGCGATGATGACGTTCCTCGGCATCCTGCTGATCGGCCTGATCATCGGCCTGCTGGCGCGCTTCCTGACGCCAGGGCCGACGCCGCGCGGCATCCTCGTCACCATCGTGATCGGCATCGCCGGCTCGGTGCTGGCGACCTACGGCGGCCAGGCGCTCGGAATCTACCGCGCCGGCGAGACCGCGGGCTTCATCGGCTCGGTGTTCGGCGCCATCGTCCTGATCGTGCTGGCGCGGCTGTTCAGCGGTCGCTAGCCGACCTTGTAGAGAAAGTAGCGGTCCTGCGGCACGCCCGGCGGCTCGGGCTGGCGCTGCCAGCGCGGAACGTCGAGTGGCTGGTTGGCGAGGATCCAACAGCCCCTGGCCGCCAGAGTGTCGAGCGCCGGGCCGAGCCACTTGCCCATTTCCGTGTTGGCGGCGTGATCGCCGGTGCCGAGGTCGGTGTGGATCAGGGCCGCGACCGCGCCGAGCTGCTTCGCGGCGATCGGAATCGTCTTGTCGGCGTCTCCTAGGAACAGCCGGTTGTCGGGCGGGATGCAGTCGGGATGGGCCGCCACCTTGCGCTCGAAGACATAGATATCGCGACCGGGAAAGAGCGTGCGCAGATGGTCGTAGGTGCGGCCGTTGCCCAGCCCCACCTCGATCAGGGGACCGGCCACGCGGTCGATCCTGCCCTTGAGAAAGTTGAGGCAATCGCGCTGCGCTTCCATGCGCGCGATGAAGCTGTCGAGTCGGCTCATGAAAGGCGCGCGAAGGAGATAGAAAGTTCAGGCTGCCCGGGT
>JAEZRM010000146.1 GCA_023412805.1 Pseudomonadota bacterium
CCCCGCTCGCGGACCAGCCGAGCCGCCTCGATCTTGAACTCCCGTGCGAACTGTCGTCGTCCCATACGCCACCTCCAGCTTCATCATGACACCTAATCCGGGTGTCCGTGAAACCGGCAGCAGCTCAGGCAAGCGCATCCGTGATCTACCCATTACGCTCGACAAGATGTAGCAGTCCCGTAGGTTGGTTCGCTGAGCACCGGAATTACCAGGCGACGTCACACGACGAGTCGGGAGGAAATTGACCCCATACAGAAAGGCAAGCAGGGACGTGTCCTCCCTTCCGAGCGGTTAGCTGGCAGCCAATGTGTCCCTCTGAAAACAAGGGAACGTTTGGCTTCCGAAAGGCATGAACTCAAGCTTCAAGCATGCTGCGCGCTGGCTGCTCTTCGAGCGCACGCCGGATCTCAGCCGCGCCTGGCGTCCCGCTTTTCAGCGCCTTCTCCATGTTCTCAACGTATTTCGGCATGCGCTTTGGCGGCAGCAGCGGCTCGTTGGGATCAACCACCGCCTCGACCAGTGCGGCACCGTCATGAGCGAAGGCGGCACTGAGCACGCTATCGCAGTTCTCGGCCGCTTCCACCTTCCAGCCGCGAATGCCCATGGATTCGGCGGCCTTCACGAAATCGATAGGCTGCAGATCGCATTCGTATTCGGGATTGCCGAGGAACATCATCTGCTCCCACTTGATCTGCCCGAGCGTGTTGTTCTTGAGGACAACGATCTTGATGGGAAGCTTGTAGCGCGTGATGGTGGCGAGTTCGCCGAGCAGCATGCTCAAGCCGCCGTCGCCGACGAATGCAACGACTTGCCGGCCAGGGAACGCGATACCGGCCGCAATCGCGTACGGGATCGCGCAGGCCATCGTGGCCATGTGGCCAGAGACGCCGTACATCTGCGTCTCGGTCAGCTCGACATGCCGCGCACAAAGACCGGTGTTGTGACCGGAGTCTGAGACCACTACGGCGTCCGGCGCGAGATGTCCGCCAAGTGCCTGCGCGATGGCCTGCGGCTTCATCGGCTTGCCTGGCCTGTCGGCCGACTCCCGCAGGAGATCGCGCCACGCCTTCATCTTCTTCTGCGCGCTTTCGAGGAAACTGCGATCCGGCTTGGGCTGTAGTTGCTTGTTCAGCAGGCGCAGGGTCACGGCGGCATCGCCGGCCAAACCGACTTCCGCTGGAAAACGCAGGCCGATGCGGGTCGCGTCGCGATCGATCTGCACGCCGCGCGCCTGCTTCGGTTTGGGGTAGTATTCGATATAGGGAAACGTGCTGCCCACGATCAGCAGCGTGTCGCATTCGTCCATCGCCTCTTGCGAAGGGCGCGTGCCAAGGAGACCAATGCCGCCGGTCGTGAGCGGATGTGCATCCGGCAGCACCGCCTTGCCGAGCAACGCCTTGATGATGGGAGCGCCAAGCCGTTCGGCGGTTTCGATGAGCTCCTCCCGCGCACCAAGCGCGCCCTGTCCCGCGAGAATTGCGACCCGCCTACCGGCGTTGAGAATCTCCGCTGCGCGCGCAATGTCGTCGTCGGACGGAATACGGCGCGCATCTGCCTCGGCCAGGGAGACGTGGTGCCTGATGTTGCGCGGCGAGCGGGGCGCGTCCTCGACCTCTTGCTCCTGGACATCGGTCGGTATGGCAACATGCGCGACGCCGCGCTCCGCCAACGCTGTCCGGCACGCGAGCGACACGACGTTCTCCACTTGCGCCGGCCCCATGATGCGCGCCGAGTAGCGTGCCACATCCATGAAGAGGCGCGTGTGATCGACATCCTGCTGAGTGTGCGTATCGGTGAGATCGTGATATGGGAGGCCGGTAATCGCGAGTACCGGCGCGCGATCCGCTTTGGCGTCGTAGAGGCCATTGAGCAGATGGATGCCACCAGGGCCGGTCGTGGCGAGGCAGCAACCGAGCTTGCCGGTGAATTTGGCATAGCCGCAGGCCATGAGGGCGGCAGACTCCTCGTGGCGCACCTGCACGAAGCGGATCTGATCCTTGTGCGTGCGGATGGCCTCAATGATGCCGTTGATGCCATCACCGGCCATGCCGAAGATGACATCTACATCCCAGGCAACCAGGGTCTCGATGAGCGCATCGGAAGCGTTACGCGACATGGCGGTCACTCTCGTCAGAGGATGGGTTTGCCGCCGGTCACGGCTATGGTCGCGCCTGATACGTAGCTGGACAACGGATCGGCCAGCATGACGAATGCGGTCGCCAGTTCCGCCGGCTGGCCAGGTCGCTTCATCGGCACCTGCTTGCCGAAGTTTGAAACCGAGTCCTCAGGCAGTGTAGACGGGATGAGAGGCGTCCAGATGGGACCGGGCGCAACTGCATTGGCGCGGATGCCCTTCTCTGCGAGCAGCTGCGCAAGACCGGCCGTAAAATTCTGAATCGCTCCTTTGGTCGTCGCATAGGCCAGGAGAGTCGGATTGGGCACATCGGAATTGATCGAGGCCGTGTTGATGATGGCGCTGCCGGGCTTCATGTGCGGAACGGCAGCTTTCGTCAGATAGAACATGGCATGGATGTTGACCTTGAAGGTCAGCTCCCACTCCTCGTCGGAGATATCGGTGATCTCCTTGAAGCTCGCCTGATGCGCGGCGTTGTTGACGAGGATGTCGATGCCGCCCAGCTCGGAAACCGCCTTATCGACGATCGTGCGGCAGTGTGCGGCATTCTGAATATCGCCAGGCATCAGAAGCGCCTTCTGGCCGGCAACTTCGACCAGCTTTTTCGTTTCTTCGGCATCCTCGTGCTCTTCCAGATACGAGATGAGCACGTCGGCACCTTCCCGCGCATACGCAATGGCAACGGCTCGGCCGATTCCACTATCGGCGCCGGTAATGACCGCCTTCTTGCCCTTGAGGCGTCCGGAGCCCTTGTAGCTCTCCTCGCCGTGATCCGGGACCGGCTCCATCTTGGCCGTCAGCCCTGGCATCGGCTGCTTCTGTTTCGGAAATGGTGGTTCCGGATGCGGTGATGAGGTCACGGGATGGCTCGCGGTTCGGATTGAGGCGGGCGCGGCGCCGTGATGGCATTGCATTTCGCGCTTTATGTTCCAACACGGCGATATGCTTGAAGTTCCCGTCCGAATCGATCCGCCTCTGCTCTTGCATTCACGATCCGAACGGCTATGTCTGGCCCGTCAGCCTGAAAAGATTGGAAGAAATCTTGGCACGACGCACCGGCAGCGCTGATCTTCCCCTCCATGGCGGGCGCGTCCCGGCTTGGCTCGGGCAGCGGATGTCCGTGCTCGGCGCCGTTATTGTGCAGGCCATCGCTCATCATTACGGCCGCGATGAAGTCCTGCGGCGCCTGTCACATCCGTTCTGGTTCCAGTCCTTCGGCGCGGTCATGGGCATGGACTGGCATTCCTCCGGCATCACCACGAGCGTCATCGGCGCTCTCAAGCGCGGGCTCGCTCCCCTCGGCGGCGAACTCGGCATCCATGTGTGCGGCGGCCGCGGCAGACATTCACGCCGTACGCCCGATGAGCTCAATGTCTTGGGGGACCGCATCGGCTTTGATGCAATTGCGCTAACCCGCGCCAGCCGCTTGGTCGCCAAGGTCGATAGTGCCGCGGTGCAGGACGGGTTTGATCTTTATCTGCATGGCTTCTTCGTGACCGATGAGGGCAAGTGGACGGTCGTTCAGCAGGGCATGAACGAGGACACGCGGCAGGCACGCCGCTACCACTGGCATTCGGGTAACGTCACGGACTTTGTCGATGCGCCGCACAGCGCCATCGAGGGGCCGTGCCAGGGCACTATCATCAATCTGACCGACAGTCGCGCCGCGGCCTCGCGATCGGCCCAACTCGATCTGCTGGAAATCCTCGGCCCCGACCGCATCGTCGGCGAGTTCGCGGCGATCTCTGCGGACGTTCCGTCGCAAATGTCGCTGCCGCATCTTGTCATGCCGGCGCACCACGACGTGCGTTCGAGCGATGTGTTCACGCGGCGGCTGCACGGAACTCTCGCAGCAGCAGCAGAGCGTGGCCCAGTCGATTTTCCCGAGCTGCTGCTTACGCCCGGTGTCGGCGCTCGAACCGTCCAGTCGCTCGCCATGGTCGCGGAGGTCGTCCATGGCACGCCTTACCGCTTTCAAGATCCAGCACGATTTTCCTTGGCACATGGCGGCAAGGATCGGCATCCCTACCCCGTTCCGATCAAGGTTTACGACGAGACCATTCGGGTTCTGAAATCGGCCGTGAGACAAGCCCGGTTCGGCCATACGGAAGAACTGGCCGCGCTCGAAAGGCTTGATGCGCAAGCGCGGCAACTCGAGCGCACGGCAAACGGCCACTCCCTCGAAGCTTTTATCGCTGGTGAACGCGAGATCTCGCCCTCCCTGGATGGTCGCTCCGTCTTCGGCTGGGAAGAGGATATCGTCAGCCGTGATAAGGAAAAGGCATCTTTCCGAAAGCCGCAATGACGGCGAATGATTGTGGCTAATCCGTAGCGCGATTAAGAGGTGCTTCCGCGACCGGAACTGAGCCGGGGGCCACGTGTTCTCAGCGTATGGCCAGCCAATCCCGCGCTCTCATCGACCGACCGATTTGGGGATTAGCCTACGCATGGTCCGGCATTGCGATCATGTGGGCGTTTTGGATTTGCTTCTTCATTTTTTTGTCTTCTCCGCGACGGCTGCTTGATAGCTGGCCACTGCCGACTGTCGATCATGGCGGATTTGTTGGCCCCTCCGTGATGGCCGCGCTGATCGACGTAGGCCTGATTGCCCTTTTTGGTCTGCAGCATTCGCTCATGGCGCGGCCCTGGTTCAAGAAGCGGGTAATGCACCGGCTCCCTCCAGCATTCGAGCGTTGCACGTATGTCCACATGGCAAACCTGAGCCTATTTGCTCTTGTCATCTTCTGGCAGCCGATCACTGCCGAGATTTGGAATCTGAGCCGAGGACCATGGCGAGATGCTGTATGGGCGCTCTTTGTAGTCGGCTGGGTGATCCTATTTCTGGGCGCGCGTTCGTTCGGCATATTCGAGCTCTTGGGCCTGAAGCAAATGCGCGCTTGGACCGATGGCGAGCGGCCCCAGGAGATCCCGCTGAAGACTGGACTCCTGTATCGATGGTTGCGTCATCCTATGTACGTTGGCGTGCTCACCGCGTTGTGGGCGACCCCTCGCATGACTGCGGGCCACTTGCTGCTTGCCATCGGCTTCACTCTCTACGTGCTGATCGCCCGACGTTATGAGGAGCGCGACTTGCGGACGCAGTTTGGCGACACCTACCAGCGTTGGCGAATGCTGCACAGAGCAGATCCTCGAACGCTCTAGGACACACAGCGGACAAGATAGCGGCCCTGTGAAGATCGTCCCCGGCCCTATGAACACATACTAGCGCGTCGGCGGTGCTGCGTCAGGCTGGCGTGACCATGATCTGTGCGGCCGCGCGTTGGTACAATGGATGATTGGTGATGCGGTCGCCCTCGTTCTTCGACATCTCCGCCAGAACCTCACGCTTCTCGCGGAAAAAGACTGGCGCAAACTCGGGATCATTTTCCGCCATGTTACGTGTGTTGTCGATAATGTCGGCCAGTTTGATGAGCTTGGCTTCCCAAGGCGCCCGACCGAGGCGCCATGAGGCCATGGCCATACGCGCTCTGCGGTTGCCCTTCTCCGCATCTGTGAGCCAGTAAACCAGCTGGGCGATCTCATCTCCGAAGATGCGCATGATGTCCTGCAAGCTGGTGTCGGTATCCTCGACAGTGTCGTGGAGATAGGCAGCCGCCACGATATTCTGATCGGTGATACCCTGCTCTCCAAGCAAGCCTACGACGGCATCCAGATGCGCGACATACGGTTCGTTCGTATACTTGCGCGTCTGGGTGCGATGTTTTTCCGAGGCGAATTCTCGGGCGTGGGCTACGATATCCATCGCTGACTGCTTGCCTCTCGTGCCGCAATTTATCGATGCACTCTATTTTTTCTCGACGAGGACTTTAACTCTTCGCTCGATGGAATCTCGAACCACATCGGCGAACTTCGCCAGCAGCCATGGAAGCGTGATCTCAAGACGCACCTCCTTGTCGCCAACGAGGACATTACCGGTGACGGCTTGGCCGAATGCGCGAATCTGAAAGTCCATGCGATTGTCTGACCATTGCTCGTGTTCGATATTGAGGACCGGAAACATTTGAGCGGCTCGCCCGAGCGCCGGCTGAAGGCGACGAACGACCTCGTCCTTGTCGAGCGCATGCGAAATGGTGACGACCAGTGGATCCATGTCTTGGCCTAAAGTCTTGGAGGCATTGCGTCTCAGTTTCGCCAGGTACTCCCGCAGAGCGTCTTCGATACCAACCTTAGAGCGTGGCGAATTTGGCCGTGGAAGGCCGAGGCAGCTGATCGAAAGTGCATTGCTTGGGCGCCTTATCCGGACGCCATCGCTCCAGCTTTGTCCCATGTCGAAAGCGACGGCCGGTGACATGGTCGTACAGCACCTCCGCGACCAGCTTTGGCCGGAGGGGCTGCCAATCGGCCGACCGCTCAGTGCTCCAGCGGGTCGGGCCGCCAGGTGCGTTTCCTGTGAACCCCGGCGCGGCTATGAGCTTTTCGAGCCGTGCGGTCAGGGCGGGTTTGTCTATGTCCGGGATGGATGCCGTGAAGCCGACGTGATGCAGGAGACCCTCGCTGTCGTAGAGGCCAAGGAGCAGCGATCCGACATGGCGACTGCCGGTCTCATAACGGAATCCGCCCACGACGCAGTCGGCCGTCCGCTTGTTCTTGATCTTGAGCATGGCGCGCTCGCCGGGCCGATAGGGAAGACTTAGCCGCTTGGCGACGATCCCATCGAGCGCGGTATGTCGGCCCCTGAGCCAGCGTCGGGCGACCGCGAGCTCGCGCGTGAATGGCGTCAATGCCAGTCCCGGCGCCTTATTGTCTTTGTCGAGGAATGCCTCCAATGCAGCACGGCGCTCAACGAAGGCTCGATGCAAGAGCTCCTTTTTCCCAATGCCCAGGCAGTCGAAGGCGACAAGGACGGCCGGCGTCGCGGCAGCGAGTCGCTTGATGCGACTTTCAGAAGGATGAAGCCGCATCTGGAGCGCATCGAAAGAGAGTTCGCCATCCTGGCGGATGATGAGTTCGCCATCGACCAAGAAGCGCGCTACACGCCGCCGTTCGAGATTTGAAACCACTTCGGGAAAGAATCGGGCAAGCGACTTGCCTGACTTCGCTTTCAATTCGACTCTCCGACCATCGCGCAAGGCGAGGCAGCGAAAGCCGTCCCACTTTGGTTCATATTGCCAGCCATCTTCAGCCGGCAAGGCGTCGACGAGACGCGCTTCCATAGGAACAAGCGTTTCAAAATCGAAGGTATCCGCCGAAGACGGCGCCATAGCAGGAGCCTTCAGTGAGGGTTCGTTCAGTGCCCGCGCCGCTTTCGTGTGGCGGCAGCCTTCTTGGCGGATGCGGAACGCGCTGATGCGGGTCGTGAGGCCGCGGCCTTCCCGCCCAAGCGCCCGCCCTTGTGGGCCGCGGGCTTACCTGTTTGTTTTCCGCGGCCAGAGCCCCCGGACTTCTTGCCGCCGGCGTCGTCCTTGTTCACGGTCGCCCAGGCTCGGCGCTCTGCCTCCTTTCCGGAGACGCCGCGCTTCTTATAGCCTTCCGCAATATGGTCGGCCTTCCGCTCCTGTTTACCGGTGTACTTGGACTTATCACCGCGAGGCATGGCATCTTCCTCCATGGTTTGCACCATGTGCGGAACATTCCGTTCAAGGCCGAGGTTCCGCTGTGCCGGAAAACATCTTCATCTGTGTAATCCGGCTCCATCTAGAAGTCCGACCGGATAAGTGCGTGTCACTCGCGGCTCTGGACGTCGTGCTTTACGCTAAAGACTAGCAAGTGATCGCGTAGTGAGGCGCCACCAAACTTCCCGGAACGAAGGTGACGGCATTCGGTTACGCACGAGAGCGGTGCGTACGCGCCCGTAGTACAGCTCGGCTACGAGATGTGAAACCCGCGAGGGTGCCTCATCTGTAACCGACGTCGGACTGCCGCGCGCCCATATTTGGGCGGCTGATGCAACCAAAAGCCGAGCGGAAATTCCCATGACCGAGCGGAAGCAATCAATCCAAGACTATTCGAGACGCGAAGTGATCGGCAGCGGCGTGGCGACCGGTGTCGCACTTTCAATCGCAGACCGCGCGCGTGCGCAATCATCTACCTCGACAGCTGAAAAGGCTAGCTCTATGGCCCTTCAAGATCCGACGACGAAATACCCAGCCCGCCATTCAAGCCCCAGGAGCAGCCGTGGCCCGGTTTGGCCCGCCGAATGGAGCCCCGTCCCGATCACGGCCAGGGGACATTCGTAGCGAGAGCTTCTGCCGTAAGCTGGTCGATGCGGCCGTGAGCAGACTGGGCGGGCTAGACCTTCTAGTGCTCAACGCCGCGCGTCAGCAAACTCGTTCCTCCATATTGGACTTTTCCAGCGAGGACTTTGATGCAACGATGAAGACCAACGTATATGCGCCGTTCTGCTTGTGGCCGACCTCAAGGCCGGCGTGTCCACCCGGATGGTCTACTACGCATTCGATCTCCTTCATCTCAACGGTATCGACCTTCGCGGCGCGGCGCTCATCGACCGCAAGGCCGTGCTGGCGCGGTTGCTCAGAGGCCGCAAGCGCGCCGCCGTGCGCTTCAGCGAGCACATTCCTGCCGATGGCAAAGCCATGATGGAGAGAGCTTGCGAGCTCGGTCTCGAAGGGATCATCTCGAAGCGCGCCGACAAGCCATATCGATCGGGGCGGACGGGCGACTGGATCAAGGTCACCTGCCATCTGATCGACGAGTTTGTCATTGGCGGCTATCTCGATTCCACGGCACAGAAAAAGGCCGTTGGCGCGCTCGCGCTCGGCCGATACGTGCGAGGACGCCTCAAGTACGTCGGGCGGGTCGGGACCGGCTTCAGCCGAGAGACGGCCGCCGAGCTGTGGCAGGCGGCTCAACGCCTGCGCAGGGCGACCTCACCATTTGCAGACAAGCTCGACGCAATGCAGCGCCGCGACGTCATCTGGCTTCAGCCCGAACTCGTCGCGCAGGTGGAATATCGCGCTCTGACGGGCGACGGTTTACTACGACACGCGTCCTTCAAGGGCCTCCGTGAGGATAAGCCTGCGGCCGATGTGACATGAGGCCGGCAGGTTCGCCCGTTTGTCGGCGACGGCAACCTTCGTAGTATTGCGCAGCAGAAATTAACGGACATCGGAGGTAAGGGATGACGACGCCAACGCTGGTAGGAACCTGGGCGCTGGTGCGCGGAACCTGCACAGCCGCCGACGGCACGCCACGGCCGGCGCCGTACGGGCCGATGGGCATGGGACGGGTGTCATTCTCCGCCGACGGGCAGATGGTGGCTGTGGTCTGCGACTGCCGACCGGAGCTGCCTGCGGATACGGAACGCGAGTACAACTCGTACTGCGGCACGTACACGTTCGATGGGCGGCGTCTGGTGACGAAGGTGTTCGCCAACTCCGATCCAAGCCGACTGAGCGCTGATCAAGTGCGCGATATCCGTTTCGAAGGTCCATACCTTGTCATGCGCCCGCCGGCCCGAGCCGTGCCCGGCAAACCCGCAGAGCAGCGCGAAGTCTGGTGGGAGAAGATTGCTGACGTGTAGCGAGGGACGCAACGCAGCAGGTCAGGGGCAGATCTCGGCTTGGCGGGAAAAATCCAGACTATTCAAGCAATCCTGGCGGAGAGGATGGGAGAAAGTTCGAACCCTCTCTACGATACACTAGCCGATTGGGAGGCCCAACTTAGGCACGCAAACGCGTCCTTCGAGGAGCCTTGCCGCAACGGATCCGCGGAGCCAAATGGCAGTTGCCTTGATGAGTTCCATGCGGCGGCGCGGGGAGAACCGTCCATTCTGGGGGCCGACGCAGTCGAAGACCGACGTTCGAAATAGTGTAAGAGGCGAAAACTGACCATCTCTGCAACTGGCGCGGGTGGAGGCCTGTGCTAGTTCAACGCCAGGGTCCAGTTCGTACCATCGGGGAATGCCGGCGGGACCGCGCCGAATCCCACGACTAGGGTATCCGTGTCGTCGCCGGTCTCGGGATCGACCACCCGCTCGATGATGGCTACACCGGGAGCGCGCGCGGCCCAGTGCTGCGCCAGCATTTTCGCCTTCGCGACGGCATCGACAACGATCGCCTGCCTTGGCCCGATGTTGCTGCCGATGCGCTCGAACGGCACGACGACGTAAGCGCGGTTTGTCATGTCAGGGAGTCCAAGTGTCCAGAACTCAATTGGGAACCGCGACGAAGGTCGCGGTTCCCTGAGTGAGGGCTTCAGAAGTCCATTCCGGCAGCCGGACTAGCCGCCAGCTGGGTCTTCTTCGGCTTCTCGGCGACCATGGCCTCGGTCGTGATCAGCAGGCTCGCAACTGAGGCGGCGTCCTGCAGGGCCGTGCGCACGACCTTGGCCGGATCGATGATGCCCTTGCCGACGAGATCGCCGTAAGTCCCGGTCTGCGCGTCGTAGCCCCAGTTGTACGACCCGTTCTCGATGATCTTGCCGACGATGACCGAGCCGTCCTCACCGGCATTCTGCGCGATCTGGCGCGCCGGCGATTGCAGGGCACGGCGGACGATATTGATGCCGGTCTTCTGGTCCTCGTTGGCGGGTGAAAGACCATCGAGCGACTTCAGCGCCCGCAGCAGCGCAACGCCGCCGCCCGGGACGATGCCTTCCTCGACGGCGGCGCGGGTCGCGTGTAGTGCATCGTCCACGCGGTCCTTGCGCTCCTTCACCTCGACCTCGGTGGCGCCGCCGACCTTGATCACCGCGACGCCGCCGGCGAGCTTGGCCAGACGCTCCTGCAGCTTCTCGCGATCGTAGTCCGAGGTGGTCTCCTCGATCTGCTGACGGATCTGCTTCGTCCGCGCCTCGATGTCGGTCTTCTTGCCGGCACCGTCGATGATGGTGGTGTTCTCCTTCTCGATCGCGACGCGCTTGGCGCGGCCGAGCATGCCGATATTGACGTTCTCGAGCTTGATGCCGAGGTCCTCCGAGATCACGGTGCCGCCGGTGAGGATGGCGATGTCCTCGAGCATGGCCTTGCGGCGATCGCCGAAGCCCGGCGCCTTCACGGCCGCAACTTTCAGGCCGCCGCGCAGCTTGTTGACGACGAGCGTCGCCAGCGCTTCGTTCTCCACTTCCTCGGCGATGATCAGCAGCGGCTTTCCGGTCTGCACGACCGCCTCGAGAAGCGGCAGGAGCGGCTGCAGGCCCGAGAGCTTCTTCTCGTGGATCAGCAGGTAGGGATCGTCGAGCTCGACGGTCATCTTGTCGGCATTGGTGACAAAGTAGGGCGAGATATAGCCGCGGTCGAACTGCATGCCTTCGACCACCTCGAGCTCCGTCTCGAGGCTCTTGGCTTCCTCGACCGTGATAACACCTTCCTTGCCGACCCGCTCCATGGCCTCGGCGATCATTTTGCCGATCTCGACATCGCCGTTGGCGGAGATGGTGCCGACCTGGGCGATCTCGCCGTTCGACGTGATCTTCTTCGAGCGCTCCTTGAGGTTCCCAACCACAGCCTGCACGGCAAGGTCGATACCGCGCTTCAGGTCCATGGGGTTTGCACCAGCGGCGACGGAGCGTGCGCCTTCGCGCACAATGGCCTGAGTCAGGACGGTGGCCGTGGTCGTGCCGTCACCAGCGAGATCATTGGTCTTCGAGGCGACCTCGCGCACCATCTGTGCGCCCATGTTCTCGAACTTGTCCTCGAGCTCGATCTCCTTGGCGACCGTCACGCCGTCCTTGGTCGTGCGCGGCGCGCCGAAGGATTTCTCGATGACGACGTTGCGTCCCTTGGGACCGAGCGTGATCTTCACCGCATCGGCGAGGATATCGACACCGCGCAGCATTCTCTCGCGGGCATCGTGGGCAAACTTGACTTCCTTGGCTGACATGGTTGTGCGTCTCCGAAAGTGAGCGAGCCGCGCCGCAGAGCTGTCAGGAGGCAACAATCAACACGCTGCCTCGCAACAGCTCGCTGCAGGCGGGTCTCAAATCGTGATTGAATGGGAGTGCGGGTATCGACGATCAGGCGGCGGCCTTGAGACTCCCCTTGTTCTCGAGAACGCCCATGATGTCGCTTTCCTTCATGATCAACAGCTCCTCGCCGTCGATCTTGACTTCGGTGCCGGACCATTTGCCGAACAGCACCGTGTCGCCAACTTTCACATCCAACGGTGTCAGCCGGCCTTGCTCGTCCCGCGCTCCGGGACCTACTGCGATCACTTCGCCCTGCTGGGGCTTTTCCTTCGCCGTGTCGGGAATGATGATGCCGCCGGCCGATTTCGTCTCGGCGTCGATGCGGCGAACAACAACACGGTCATGCAGGGGGCGAAACGACATGTTTGACCTCCATAGTGTGCCCTAACCATGAGTGCGAGAGCAGGCCTCGCAAGCGCCTGCTCTCGGCAAGCGATGTAATTTGTGATTTTGGCACTCGCAAGAGGGGAGTGCCAAATTTTTCATGCAGATATTTCAGCGGGATAGATCCTCTCCTTGCCCGGACTCCGTCGGCAGCGCTGCCGTCTGGACGCGGCCTGCCGGTCCAGTTGAGCGAGCGCATCCATGATCTCGTCGAAGGTGACAGGACGGCGCGCAAAGGGCGCGTGGCGCAGCGCCGGTAGCGACTCGACCGCGCAGGCATCCGAGGCCCACGACGAGAGGACGGCGCGCTGCTCATCAGGTGTGAGTTGAGCATCGGCAAGCACCTCCTTCGGGTGATCGTAGAAGCGATCAGGGTGGAGAAGGCGCGTGAGCTCCGGATCCAGGCTCGCGATCGAATGCGGGGTGAATGAAACCTTGTTGAATGTCATCGGTGATCTCCCTTGATCCTCCTTTCATGCCGGAAGGCAGTGCAAAGCCTGCTGGTTGAGCAATCTTGTGCTGAGCCAGCACCCTTCAAGGGGCGCCGCCCGCGAGCTCACGCAAATTTTTCTGCTTGGAGCCCCTTGAAGCCGCAAAAGCCGCGACCTACGTCGTCGGGCGAGCAGCCCCCCAAAACGGGTGCTCACATCACAACACCCCCGTGGTTGTCGCTTCGCAAAGGAGGATAGCTATGGCGACACTCGATTTCACACCTCTCTACCGCACGACGGTTGGCTTCGATCGCGTGCCCTCGTTGCTCTCTCACGCCCTGCAGCGCGAAGAGAGCACCTACCCGCCCTACAACATCGAGAAATGCGGTGACGATGAATACCGCATCGTGTTGGCCGTGGCCGGGTTCAGCCAGGACGATATCGAAGTTGTCTGCGAGCAGAACACGCTCGTCGTCCGCGGTCACTTGAAGCAGAAGAACGGTCACGAATACCTGCACCGCGGTATTGCCACGCGCGACTTCGAGCGCGTGTTCGATCTCGCCGACTATATCGAGGTGACGGGCGCCGTGATGGGTGACGGTCTCCTGGTCGTCGATCTCAATCGCGAGTTGCCGGAAGCGATGAAGCCGCGCCGGATCGAGATCGGCGCTGCGCCCCTGAAGCATATCGAGCATGGTAAGCTCGATAGGGCAGCCGCCTGACGTGCCATGAAGCAATGGACGTCGACGCCGGAAGCGCAGGCTTCCGGCGGGAGCGGTGCCATGTCTCGAACGGCGCACAACTCAGGCCGGGCTGGCGCGCCCAACTGTCGGAGCTTCCCCTACGGCGCGCCGCCGTGTCGCATCAGCCGTCCGGCGCGGCCGGTGACGCAAGCCGGTGGGGCGCGGCAGCGGCCCTGGGTGCTCGCGTTCGTGCCGGCAGGCAGGCGTTGGATCGAGCCGCTGATGGGCTGGACGACGACGGGTGACCCGTTCGCGCAGATCCGCCTGTCGTTCCCTTCGCTCGCATCCGCGGTCGACTACGCCGAGCGCGAAGGCCTCGACTACACCGTCGTCGAACCGCCGGCGCGGCAGCCTGTTCGCCGGATGGAGAACGGCACCGAAACCGCCTTCTGGTCGGATCTCGAGATGTGGCAGCCCTCGAGCCAGCAACAGAACAGCACAGAGATGGAGGTACACACATGAACATCGGATCTCTGATTCCCTGGCGGGATAACAAGCCATCGACGCCGGATATGCGCAGTGATGCGCTTGATCCGTTCGTCTCGTTCCGGCGCGAAGTCGATCGCATGTTCGACGACTTCTTCACGGGCTTCGGCCGCAGCCTCAACACGCGGTCCAATGCCTGGCAGGGCGTCGTCCCGACAATCGACCTCTCGGAGGACGACAAGGAGATCGTCATCACGGCCGAGTTGCCGGGCCTCGACGACAAGGATTTCGAGGTCACAGTGTCCGGCGACCTGCTTACGCTGAAGGGCGAGAAGAAGTCGGAGCATACGAAGCAGAACGGCGATGCCGCCTATACCGAGCGGCGCTTCGGATCGTTCTCCCGCTCGGTGCGCCTGCCCTTCGAGGTGAAGGACGAGCGCGTGGAAGCGACCTACGACAAGGGCGTGCTCTCCGTCCGCGTGCCGAAACCGGCCGAGATGCAGCGACCAGCACGCCGGATCGAGGTCAAGAAGGCCTGACGCCGAGATCGATGGAGCTCGACTATGCGTACGGCACGTCTTGACCTGCGCAAGGGGCTCGCCATGGCGGGCTTCCTGCTCAGCATGAGCTTTCTCTTCGCCGTCACCGTGATGTGACGGCGCCATCTCAGCAATGCAAGGAGGTAGCAATGACGACGTGGAATGAGAAACTCACCAACCAGTGGAAGGATGCCGGCAATCTGGTGCTCGGTATCTGGCTTGTCCTGTCGCCCTGGGCATTAGCCTACACGGGAGAAGAGACCGCGGCATTGAACGCTTACATTGTCGGCGCGATCATCGCGGTCGCGGCCTTTGCGGCGCTCATCGCCTTCCAGAAGTGGGAGGAGTGGGTCAATGCCGGGCTGGCCGCCTGGCTGATCGTCTCTCCCTTCATCCTCGGCTTCAGTGCGCTGACCACTGCGCTCTGGAACCAGATCATCGTCGGCCTACTGGTGGGCTGTCTCGCCATCTGGGCCGCGGTGGCGACATCGGACAGCGGTGTTGCCGCCAAGAGCTGAGAAACGAGAAGGCGCCGCGCGCTACGCGGCGCCTCACAACCAAAAGGGAGGCTTATCATGCACACGTACGAGGCGATGCTCGAGCCGTTTGAGACGCACACACTCACAGCAATCCGCGCCGCATTCCAGGCAGGCTGGGATGAGCTTTGCCGGCGAGAGCCGCAAGCCGATCTGTTCCTGCGCAATCGGCTTATCGGCGCCATCGCCAACCTTGCCCAAAGCGGCATCGACGATCCCGATGAGCTGAAGCGCGGAGCGCTGCACAGGTTGAGATTAGGGACCGTTGCTGAGGCGGCTGGCGCCTACTTCGCACCCGATCTCCAGGTCGCTCAGGGAGCCGTGCAGCCATGACGCTCGCTTGTCTCCAGCGCGACGATATCGGCCCGGACAGCTATGATGCCCGGGTCGGCGTTTCGACGAACGCGCACCGGCCTTTGAAGATCGCCCAGATCGCACCGCTGATCGAGCGCGTGCCGCCCCGACTTTATGGCGGCACCGAGAGGATCGTGTCCTATCTGACCGAGGCGCTGGTGGATCTCGGGCATGACGTCACGCTGTTCGCCAGCGGCGATTCCTCAACCTCGGCACGGCTCATCCCCTGTTGTCGGGAGGCGCTCAGGCTGGATACTGCCGTGCGTGATCCCATTCCCTACTACATGCTGATGCTCGACAAGGTGCGCACCATGGCGCGCGCGTTCGACATCCTGCATTTTCATATCGATCAGTTCCATTTCCCGCTCTTCCGCAATATCGCGGCGCGGACGCTGACGACTCTGCACGGGCGCCAGGACATGCCCGATCTGAAGGCCTTGTACGACGGCTTCCCCGAGATGCCGCTGGTCTCGATCTCGATTGCGCAGCGTGCACCGATTGCCGGTGCCAACTTCGTCGGTCAGGTGCCGCATGGCATTCCACGCAACCTGCTGACGGCCACACCGGTCGCCCGCGGCGACTATCTCGCATTCCTCGGGCGCATCTGCCCGGAGAAGCGCGTCGACAGGGCGATCGCCATCGCGCGGCAGGTGGGGCTACCCCTGAAGATCGCCGCCAAGGTCGACCGCGTCGACGAGGCCTACTTCCGTACTGAGATCGTGCCACTCCTCGATCAGCCGGGCATCGAGTTCATCGGCGAGATCGATGAGCGGCAGAAGAACGCCTTCCTGGGCGAGGCGCGTGCGCTGTTGTTCCCCATAGACTGGCCCGAGCCATTTGGATTGGTCATGATCGAGGCCATGGCCTGCGGCACACCGGTTCTCGCGTTCAGACGGGGATCGGCCCCCGAGGTCGTCGAGGAGGGCGTTACCGGCCACGTCGTCGAGAGCGTGGAGGAGGCCGTGTCCAGAATGGACAGTCTGCTGGCACTCGACCGCAGGCGCATTCGGCGCCGCTTCGAGGCGCGCTTCACCGCCGATCGCATGGCGCGGGACTACGCGGACATCTACTGCCGCCTCATCGACGAGCGCTTCGCTGAGAGCGCCGGCAACTTGCATCCGATCATGGTCCATCGGGACCGGCTCAAGGCCTCGCCTGTTGGCCGAGCTGATTTTCGCGCTGGCAAGGACAGATGGCCTCTGTCGCTGAACCACGAGAGGCCAGGCTCTCCTTAGCCAAGTGCAATGACCTCGGGCCCGAGATACGGCGGCACGAATGGATCGCGGTCCGGCCCATCACTGCACGATTGCGCTGGACGGAACGAGAAGGCGCAGTCCCAGATCGCGCGTATCGCTGCAGCAGCTGAGCTCCGGAGCGCCGGAGGTTTGGCATGTCACCGGAAGAATTCGAGGAGCACGTAAAGACCTACCGCGCGTTCGTAAAAGGCGCCTTCGCTGTTGCTGCAGTAGCGCTGCTCGTCCTCATGCTCCTTGCTTGGACCTTCTCCGCCAGCTTCGGCATGCCCTAAGCGACGAGCCGCGATAGCGCCTCATCCCTGCGCCGTCGGCATGAGGCGACGGCCAGTGACCGACGGGGGGCGGTCCCAGCCCTCACCTTGAGGCCGGCTATGCGCATACCGACCTCCGGCGCGGTGGCCGCTCTTGGAGGGAACAATGCGGCGCACCGCTATCAGGGCTTCGATTGGGGGGAGACCTGAGCCCTGCTTATGTATCTAAAAGGCGATGAGCGGGTTTCAAGGGCGCCTATTTGTCAGTGTCGCGCGGTGCATGGGTATCGCCGTGTTCATCCTGCTCCTGCGGGTCGAGGAGTGTGACGAGCTCGGCGATGCGCCCGGAAGGCAGCGGACGGCCATCGTTGATGAGAGCCTCGTCTGCGTTGACCCACGCCCAGGCCTGCGCCAGTTCCTCGACAGATGCGCCCGACCGAATGATATCAGCGATCAGGGTTTCATCGGCGGGACCTAAGATGGCGATGATGTCCTCCTTTTGCATATCGCTTCTCCTCGATGAATAGCGAGAGCTGCTTTGGAGATAGGTGCCAACTGACAGCAATAAAGGTCGAGGTCGGACGGCTGGTGCGGGCATGGAACCCACCTTCGACATAGGTCGTTCGTGGGGCAGAAGCCTCAACACGAAAGGCACCGAGATGACACATGCAATCCGAGCATCGCTGACGGCGGTCGCGCTGGTGAGTGCTGCCGCTGTGAGCGCGAGCGCTGCCCCCTTGACACCTGGGACAGCGAAGGTCGACCACCACAGCCAGATCGAGAAGGTGCACGAGACGCACTACGTTCGCCGCACATACGTGTATCGGCGCAGCTATCGCCCCACTGTGGGAGTGTACGAGGAGCGCGTGCCCGCATACCGGCATCGGGTGTATCGCTACGTCGAGACTGTGGAGCCGGATCTCTACGACTACGAGGACGATGATAACGGACCGGACACGTATGTCAGCGTGGAACCGCCCGTCGTCGGCTTGTATGCCAACGGGCCCCGACGCTTCCATCGTCATGAGTATCGCCGCGGTGGCGTTTACGTGGGCTGGTGATCGAACAGGCCCAGTGGTGACAATGGCTCGTCAGCGCAGCATCGGGGGCGGATGCTATGTCCGTCCCCACTTGTTGGACGGGGAAGGAACGCAGGTGGCAGCGCGATGTCGGTGCCTTGTCCAGGGAGAGGATCGCGTGTGGAGGACGCAGCGCGCGCCATAGATTGCGGCAACAATAGTAAGGGCCGCGACGAAGCTTCTTGGTGGTGCCGGACAAAGCGACTGCCAAGACTAAGCTCGACTGCTGATCGGTCTGGAGAATGCGCCAGTGACTATCTCTGTCTGCAGCGGTCTACGGAATTCTGCTTTGGGGCGGAAGATTCGCCGGCACGATCGAGGGCCAGTAGGCGAAGAGGAGGTTATTTGCGAACCTTCTCCTTCTTCATCCGCTTTGTATTGTTCCGGCCTTCGTATTTGGATTGGTGTGCGGGCACGGATTGATTGCGTCCCTTGATTTTTCGCTTGCTCATAGTCACCTCCGCGTGGCGCTTGGTGCAGGAACCCTGGTTTGTGCACTGACGCCTGTGTCTCGGCGCACTGTCGACGCGCCGCGACGAACGACGCTCAGAGGTGAAACGAGTCCGGCCGTCGAATGATCCCGCCGCCCTATAGTCCGCGACGGCGCTCATAGAAAAGAGGAAGACGGGTTCGGGGCTCGCAGGGTTCGGCCGCGAGGACCTGCCGTTGGGGGCAGGCTGCAAAGTATGCAGGCATGGTCGCTTCGTGGAGAACGCTGCTGGCGATGGAGATCGCTCAACCGCCGATATCCACGACTTCAACCATGACGGTCCTGCGCTCCGATCCGCGCAATACGGTCAGCTCTACGGCGGCCGGCAGCTTCAACCCCTCGAGGACCTCGGTCAGGTCAGCAAGGCGCCTGACTGGTCTTCCCTGCACGCCGACGATGACGTCACCGATCGTGCCAGCCGTGACATCGACGCCGCGCAGGCCGGCGCGCTCGGCGGGCGAGCCCGGCGTTGGGCGAAGAATGATGACGCCTTCCAATCCGAAACGCGCGGCAAGCTCTTCATTCCCGGTAATGATGCCGATGCCTGGCGTCGGGACGCGCCCCTTGCTGATCAGCTCGGGGACGATGCGGTTCACCACATCGATGGGAATGGCAGAGCCAATGCCCGCGCTGGTCCCCGAGGGCGATATAATGGCAGTGTTTACCCCAATCACGCGGCCAGCAGAATCGAGCAATGGTCCACCGGAATTGCCGGGGTTGATTGCTGCGTCCGTCTGAATGACGTTGGAAATCTCACGCCCTCCTGATGTGGGAAGCCGTCGCTTGAGGGCGCTGATGACGCCAGTGGTGAGTGTCTGATCAAGACCGAACGGGTTTCCAACGGCGAACACCCACTGTCCACTTTGAGGTCCGATGACGAGCCGACCGGAATCGGCGGCGGGATTGAACGCCCTGCCGCGCGTACGACCGCGATGTCATAGCTCGGCGCCACGCCGATGACATCGGCAGCAGCGAAGTCGCCCGAAGCCGTGCGTATGGCGACCCTTTGCGCTCGCCCCACGACGTGCGCATTCGTCACGACGTTGCCGGCGCTGTCCCAGACAAAGCCGGTGCCCGTGCCTTCGGCGCGAAGCTCGGTGCCGCCCTGGCCTGAGTCAAATGGGGATGCCCGATCGCTGAGCACGACGACCTGCACGACGGCCGGCGAGACGCGCTCGAAGAGGGCAATGCTTGTCCTCTCGAAATCGGCGAGCGCCCCGCGGGGCTCGATGGCCCGAGGAGCGGAGGCGGAGAGGAAGTACGAGCGCGTGTAAGGTTCAACCAGATAGAGGCCTAACAGCACGCAGGCGACAAAGAGCACAAGGCGAGTAACGTGTTGTATCATGGGCTCCCTTTGCGGACGGAGCAGCTTGAGGGTGGGGTGCGGTCAAGATGCCGCTTGAGAGCAGGGGTGTGCCGTGCCGAGGTAGGCTCTGGCAAGAAGGCCGCTGAAACCGAAGCGCTGGTACATCCTCTAAAGACGCTCAAGGCTTTGCCCGTCGATGAGCGGGACGCGGTCTTGCCTGCCTAATCGCTTGGCCGCTGCAAGCGCCCCTGCCCGCTCGGGAAGGGAAAGACGGAGAAGCTGGTCGAGCACGGCGCCGCTGACTTCGTAGAGGCCGCAATGGCGACAATCGATGCGAATGCCGTCGAAATCGCCAGGCGTCCTGTCCTCGGCGGCAGCGCCACATGTGCAGCATTGCATCTTCAAACGCCTCCTCTGATGACGCCAAATCCGGGAATGTCATCCGGATTTGCGGGAAGCAGGTCATCGGACGCTGGCTAGCCCAATCTGTGCAGCGGGCGCCTGAGTTCAAACTCGAGCACGCAAAGCTCGCTCGAGGGGGGCGCGCAGAGGCGATCCGGCGCACCAGATGGGCTGCCTGTTTAATCAACTAGAAGCGAAGGAGATGGGGTTCAAGAGGGGGCCTCAAAAATCTTGGCACTTGCTCCTTGACAGTGCCAAAGGGCAACCTACATCCGCGGCCAAAGGCGCCAGCTCGTCTATGAACGAGCGGGCCATTCGCAAGCACATCTCGATTACGGATGAGGTCGAGCCATGAAGTTTCGACCGCTGCATGTTCATGTCGTCGTGCGCCGCGTCGACGCCCAATGACGCTGCGCATCCGGAGATGGGCGAGCACTTGGCGAGGAAGTCAAACCTGGCGCGGGCGCCGGCCCCGTCCGATCCGCGCCGCGATCCATGAGGTGTCGCCATGATCACAAGGTTCACCGACCCATTTGATGCACTGATGAGCTTCCAGAGAGCTCTCGAGGCGCAGCTCGAAAGTGATTGGCTGCGAGGCACTACGGCGGGAACGGGGGCCTTTCCGCCCATCAACGTATTTCAGCAAGGTCACGACCTGATTGCCATCCTCGAGCTACCAGGGATCAATAAGGCCGATCTGGAAATCCAGGCGAAGGACAGCACGATCCGCATTTCCGGGAAAAAGGACATCGCCTATGGCGAGGGCGCGAGCGTGCATCGCCGCGAACGTGGCTCGGGGGTATTCGACCGTACATTGACGGTGCCCATCCGCATCGACCCCGAGCGTATCAGAGCTGAGTACCAAGACGGCATGCTCGCCCTCTTCATCCCGAGAGCGGAGAACGATAAGCCACGCACCATCAGTATCAATTGATGTCCACGTTCCAGCAAGCCATTGGAGGCCGTCCCATGTCACCGCAGGAGCTTCAGGTTCAAGAGAAGCGTGAGCTGGCCAAGAAAGAGGAGACCACAGCCCCAACGCGATTCTTTGTGCCTACCGCCGACATCTTCGAGACCGACGATGCCCTGAGCGTGGTGCTGGAGATGCCGGGCGCGGACCGCAGCAAGGTCGATGTCAGAATCGAGGACGGTGTCCTCACTATCCAGGGCCAAATCGACTTTTCGAAGTATAAGGGTCTCCAGCCCGTGTATACCGAGTACAATATCGGCCACTACCGGCGCTCCTTCTCCCTGACGAACCGGATCGATCAAGACAAGATCAGCGCCGAGATGAAGGACGGCGTGCTTACGCTGGTTCTGCCGAAGGTCGAGGAGGCAAAGCCACGTCGGATTGCCATCAGCTGACGGGCCGTGGGAAGGTCTCGATAGCAGTAGTCGGCCAATGGCTACGGAGCAGATATGTCGGGCGGTGCGCGCGAGACGCGGCTCGCCAGCGCTATAGTTGAGATGGCAATGCTATGCCGCTCCATGCGAGGGGAGAGGCCATGAGCGGAGAGATCACCTATGGGACTCATATCCTCGTCGGAGTCCGGGAGAACGGGACCATGACCGTGATCGCGGACTGGCCGTACGTGCCGAAGCAATCGGAGATCCAGGATCGTATCCGCGACGCACGCAACGGCTATGTGGCCTACGCCCTGTGCACGCCGACATCCATCTTGCCGGCGAATGGGGACGGCGGTGATGCCAAACACAGGCCCGGAAACTGGCGAAGGATCTGAGACGCACGACAGACAACAAGAAGTTCCTGAAGACCTCTCTGCGTGGACCATTGAGCGTCGCACCGCCGATGGCCCCGAACGGTGTGGTAACGAGAGGATGCTGACCGTCGCAGCAATCGATGCACCTTAGTCGCCTGTCGCGACATGCTCAGCCGGGTAGACGCCCTTCAGCACCTCGTCGAAATGCTGGTAGACCGCTGCATTACACTCGCACGAAAGCGCTCTCAGACCATCGAGATTGCGTATGCCGATCCGCCCGCGACGCGTCTCGACAACGCCCTGGTCCCTCAGGTCATGGATGACCCGGCTCAGATAGCTGCGCCCGACGCCCAGCATCGCGGCGAGTTGCTCCTGCGTGAGCGCAATGTCATCAGTGCCTGTGCGCTCGGCGGCTGCCAGCAACCATTTTGCCGTGCGTCGTTCGATCGAATGTGCCGCATTGCAGGCGACCGACTGAAAGACCTGCGCCATCAGGCAGTCGGCGTAGCGGGCAAAGAGGTGCTGGAGTGTGAGAGACCGCATCTTCGCCTCTTCGAGACGCTGCAGGTCGATGCGGAAGAACGAGCCACCGAGCTGGACCTCCGCCCGCGTGTAGGCCGGCAGGCGCCCCTGGCTTACGAAACCGCCGATGGCACCCTCCCGGCCGACGAGCGCGGTCTCGATCGCGCGGCCGTCCCGAAGAACCACAAGATAAGAAATCAGGCTCGCGTCGCGCGGAAAGTACGCGAAGCGCACGGTGTCGCCCGGCTCGTGCAGGATGGCTCCCGTAGCCGCAGACCACGTCTCAAGATGGGGCGCCAGGATGCTCCAATCGCCGGGCCTGAGCGCCCGGAGCAGATTGTTCCCGATCGTGTCTGCGGAGATTTCTATGGCGGTCAATCTTCGTCTCTCGGCGCTGCTTGCATACAGAGTAGCAACGCCCAAGCCGCAGAAATGTTCACTAGTGCACAGACGGCCGCGTGCCCTCTGTCTACAAGCGATCGCAACGTCCTGGGACCGGCCCGTCCACGAGGCGTGCCGCTCGATGGTTCGCAGAAGAATGTACGCTTTACGTGTCATCCGGAGAGACGCGCGGGTATTGCAGGAGTTCAGCGGATCGATCGGCCGATGCGTCTGGATACAGGTCTGCCGCCCCGCGGACAGGTATGAGCAATGTCAAAGCAGCCAGCCGGCACAGGGCCATCCCGTCCGCTCCTGCGGCTCTATGTGGCGGGGAGGACGCCGGGCGCGATCCGCGCTCTTGAGAGCCGCGAGCGCCTCATTGGGGCGGCGCGCGGCCGGCTTGATATCGAGATCATCGACATTCTGGAAAGGCCGGCCAATGCCGAGGCCGCGGGCATCCTCGCGACCCCGACGCTCTCGGACGAGTCCGTGCAGCCGCCGCGGCGGCTGATCGGCGATATCGGAGACCTGGGCCAGGTGCTCGAATTCTTCGGCTACAGGAGAAAGGACATCGGCCCATGACTTCGACAGAGGAAAGCACCATCGATCCCGTACTCGAGCGTGTCAATACCGGCATCGAGGCCTTCGACGACCTCGTCATGGGCGGGCTTCCTCGCCGGCGCACCACGATCGTCGGCGGCACGCCCGGCAGCGGCAAGACCGTGTTCGCTACGCAGTTTCTGGCCCACGGCATTTCAGCGTTGCAGGAGCCCGGCGTATTCGTGACGTTCGAGGAGTCTCCTGCCGAAATCGAAGTCAACATGGCGAGTTTCGGGTGGGATATCCGCAGCTGGCGCGATCAGAAGAGGCTGGCCTTCGTCGATGCGAGTCCGCGCGATCACAACGAGATGGTGGTCGGCGCGTTCGATCTGGAGGCGCTGCTGTCCCGCATCCGCCACGCGGTCAGGGACGTGCAGGCGAAGCGCATCGTGCTCGACTCGCTCACGCAACTCTTCGACCACTTCGTTGCCGAGCAGACGGCCCTGCGCCGGGAGCTCCTGCGCATTGCCACCGCTCTCAAGCTGGACGGCCTCACCATCCTCATGACAGCCGAACGCAACAGCGAGTACGGCGAGATCTCCCGTCACCGGATCGAAGAGTTCGTCGCCGACAACGTGGTCATTCTGCGCAACGCGCTCGACCGCGAACGGCGGCGGCGGACGATCGAGGTGCTGAAGATGCGCGGCAGCCGCCACGTGGAAGGCGAGGTGCCGATCACGCTCGTGGAGAAGCAGGGAATCGTGGCTGTGCCCCTCTCCTCGCTACGCCTTGAGCAGCAATCGAGCACCAAGCGCGTGACGAGCGGCAACGCGGAGCTCGACAAGATGTGCGGCGGCGGTTTCTTCCGCGACAGCGTCACGCTGGTGAGCGGCGCGACCGGCACCGGCAAGACCCTGCTCGTCACAAACTTCCTCGCGGGCGGTGTCGCCGCCAACGAGCGTGCGCTGCTGGTCGGATACGAGGAGAGCCGTGGCCAGCTCTTCCGCAATGCTCGCGGCTGGGGCGTGGACTTCGAGGCGATGGAGGCTGACGGGCATCTCAAGGTGGTGTGCCTCTATCCTGAGGCGCAGGGCCTTCCCGATCATCTGTTGACGATCCGCGAGCTCGTCGATGAATTCAAACCGGACCGTCTCGCGATCGACAGCCTCTCGGCGCTGGAGCGTGTCGCGCCGGAGACGGGATTCCGTGAATTCTTGATCAGCCTCACATCCTTCATCAAGAAGCGCGAGATCGCCGGGCTTTGCACCGCCACCAACAAGTCCCTGGTCGGCGGGCATAGCGCCAGCGAGCAGCACATCTCCACGCTTACCGACTCCATCATTCTCCTGCGCTACATCCAGGAGGGGGACGTCATGCATCGCGGCCTCATGGTCCTGAAGATGCGTGGCAGCGAGCACGACAAGCAGATCCGGCGTTTCACGATCGACGCGGCAGGCATGCATCTCGGGCAGCCTTTCGGAGGCGCGCCCGATGTCTTCGGCGGTGACAGTATAGGAGACCAATCGGCAACATGAGCGCAACGGTATCGGTGAGTCGCAGGCAGATCGAGCTTATCGAGGACGGCGCGGAGCCTCACCTGGAAGGCCTCAGCCAACCGAGCTTCCGGCTGCTGGTCGAGACGACCGCCGACGGCGTACTGGTCGTCGGTCTGGACGGTGCGGTCCTTTACGCCAATCCGGCAGCAGCTGAGATTTTCGGCCAGTCGCGCGAGCAGCTCCTTCATGTCCCGTTGGGTTGTCCCGTCGCTTGCGGAGAAGCCGCCGATATCACGATCCATCGCGCGGGCCGGCCTTCGGCGGAGGTCGAAATGCGTGTCGCGGAGGTGACCTGGGATGGCCGACCGGCGCTGCTCGCCAGCCTGAGGGACGTATCGGCTCAGCGCGCGCGGGAGCAGCGCCTGCGCCAATCGCAGAAGCTGGAGGCGATCGGTCGGCTTGTTGCCGGCGTCACCCATGATTTCAACAATCTGCTCGCCGTCATCGCGGCGGGCGCGCGGCTCCTGCAAAAGCAGCTGGCCGAAGATCCGGCCAACCCGAAGGCCGCCGTCCTCGTTCAGGAGATGCTGGAGAGGATGGACAACGGCAGCGCCCTCACGCAGCAGCTGCTTGCCTTTTCGCGACGGCAGACGCTGGCGCCCGAAACGGTTGAGCTCAATGGTCGCATTCAATCCGTGACCGGCTTGCTGCAGAAGACGCTCGGGAGCGGCATCGAGGTGCACACCGATCTCGATCCTGAGGTTGGCCGCGTCCACATCGACGCCAACCAGCTCGAGATCGCCCTCCTGAACCTTGCCGTGAATGCGCGCGATGCGATGGACGGCCACGGCACGCTTACCATCGAGACGAGCGACACGCCGGAGGATATCGACGACCTTGTCGCCGTCGCCGCCTCCTTTGTGCGCGTGAGCGTGAAGGACACAGGCTGCGGCATGAGCAAGGAGGTGCTTGCGCAGGTGTTCGAGCCGTTCTTTACGACCAAAGCCGAGGGCAACGGCACCGGCCTCGGCCTCAGTCAGGTCTATGGCTTCTTAACCCAATCGGGCGGCCATATCCGGATGGACAGCAAGGTCGGCGTCGGAACTTGTGTGCATCTTCTCCTGCCCAGGACCGAGCGACCCAATCCTCAGCCATGATCGTGTCTCACCTGCAGCGGATGACGGTCGGCCCGGCTCTGACTGCATCGGCGAGAACTGCTGCGGGAGCGCTACTCGCTCGGCATCGCCGCCGCTTTCGAGAAATGGGCTACGTGCCCAGTGCCGTTGGGATTTAGAACCTCGGAAATCACTTTGTCTTTCAAAGTGTTGGGGCAAGGAAAAACCGAGGTTGGCGGAGAGGATGGGAGATTGTTCGAACCCTCTATACGACACGCTAGCCCATTGGGAAGTCCAACTTAAGCACGCAGACGTGTCCTTCGAGGAGCCTTGCCCATGACGGGCCCACCGGACCCGAATGGCTGCTGCCTTGAAAGAGATTGTTGCTGCTGTGAAGGATGAGGCGGCCACTCGGGACTGCCCTAAGTCTCAAAAAGCCTTTGACCCTCAACATAGTTGAAAAAACCATGGATAAACCACAGGATCAATGCACCGCTGAGGCCGAGAACCGAGGTACCTAAGGCGAGCGACATTGATCCGAATGAGCGCGTCTGGTCGAACACCTTCTTCATCTCATCCACGAAGTCGACCGAGCTCAAATCACTCACCGCGTAGTATATGCCGAGCAGCGTTCCGAGCAGACCGAGGTAGGTCAGGGATGCTCCCAATGTGCTGACAAGGCTCGCAAAATGATTCACCTGTACTGGGGTTCCGACACTGACCAGTCCCAGCCGCGATAGACCGATTGCCACCGTTCCCCACAGGCAAAACATGAAGGTTAATACAATCAATGCTTCGAACGTCCCCGCGAGCATCATCGCCAGCTTATTCGCCCGCACATCGAGCGCACCCGATATCTCGCTGACGACCATGACCTGCTCCTGAGCCAACCCGTTCAAGCGTGAACTCGTCGACCACAATGCCGTTGACTCTCGCTGCCGTGCGGAGCGAACTCAGCATTAATGCCTTGAGCGAGTCGCGCTCGAGATTGAACGAGGCCTGACTGGCAAAACCCAACAGTGATGTCTCAATGCTGCCGATCTCGTATTCGCGAATTTTCCGCTCTGCCTCACTCAAAGCGATCCGGTTGTCACCGTTGGCTTTGTCGGCCCTCACGCGATCGTCCGCATAGCGCGGCGCGATCATTACCGACAGCTGCGTCGCGTAGCGCCCGGACTTGATCACATCCGTTACCCAGATTTTCAGCAAGTAGTGGTCACCGTAAAACGTCGAGCACTGGTCCTCGACCACATTTCCACCATCAATGGCTCTCGCACCCAGCGGCTTGCAGCGCAGCTCGATCGTCTGACCGTTGTTTGCCTTCAACGTCCGAGTGACCGGAGCCCGCGAGGCCTTGAGCTGCGCCGTTGCCTGAAAAGCACCGACGCTGGCTCCTCCAACCCACAGCAGCACCTTGGTGCTAGTCGCAGCGCCGAGGATGCAGACGAGAACAGCGAAAAGGCCGGGGCCCGTCGCTGCCGCCAATGCTCCGACGGCGAACGCTGAGGTTTGCCAGACCGCGGCCGCTGCAGAAGTTGCGGTCGTGATGATCTTCTCGACTGTGCTGTGTGATCCCCCCATGTTCGTCACTCTCCGTTCCTCGCATCGTCACGAGCACATGAAAATGAACCCGGCAGCATTCGCTGGATACACATTCGTGCGAACCAACGCCACGCGTAGCCTGTGATCCAGTTCACCATCGCGATCAGGCAGCACGATTGTGTCGAGCATCGAATGAAGTCGTTTGAGACGTTCCCTCGCCGCGTTCGTCCGGCACAACTTCAGGCCATCGATCCGCTCCCAATCCGTCGCCACGAACTCCTCTCCGTTGTCCGTATGCTTGATCAGCCCCCGTGGACCTGCGTAGGTTACGGACCGCGTCGTGGTGTGGAAGAGGTGTCGGGACGTGAACAGCGCGAACGTCTCCTCACCGATATCGGTGACCATAGTATTCTCTATCGATCGAACTGATCCGGCTTTCAGCCAGGCTGTTCTGTTGTTTTCCGCGGACGGCTTGGTCCACAACACCGCATCGCTCCCGTCAGTCGACATGTAGATGGTGCAGTGCCGCTGGCTTGTGTGGCTGTCGATGAAGCTCCACACGCCAGTAGTGGTCGGCAGGAGAGCGGTCGGCCCACTTGCCGCCTTGCGAGCGGAATCGGTGATACGAACACGACACATCCGGCTCTTCACCATCGACACGACCCAAATGTCCCCATCCGACAGCTCCGCGATCCCGTACTCGAAGCAGGCGCCGTAGCCTCTGATCGGGTTGATCTGCTTCTTGTCGACCGGCAATCTCTGAGCCTGAGCATGATCAAGGAATGCCAGCTCCAGCTTTTCGCGGCCGTGCTCGCATCCCGCGGTCGCCCTTTCAGCAGGAGAGGCGATCGACACTAAGGCCAGGCTCACGCCCAATAACGAGCGTCCAAGATTTCGTGCAGCTGAAGTGAGCTGTGCGCACATCGAATACTCCGGAAAGAGTTGCACCGATCAGGTCGATGCGATGAACCGCGGTCACCGCGAATGTAGCAGACGATATCGGAGCGATCGGAGCGCCTCCCACGATCAAAGCCCGCCCTTCGTACATCCGAGCCGAGTACTGACTGACAGCGTTCTCGAACCTGCGCACCGAGTCGGTGCCTGCTCCGAGAAAAAACGAGAAGAGGATGTCGTCATCGCCGCTTGCCGATGCGTCATGATCCAGGATTGCCCACCGGTCGAGTTTATCGGTTTTGAACACCGAGAACTGAATGGAGACGATTTCAGACGTCTGTTGTTGCTTGCGCGGCTTGAACGGCGCGGAGATGACGAACAGTACAACAGCCAGGATGAACAGGAAGGACATGAGATCCACGAGGGCGGCGACTTGGTCTTTCATTGGGTCGCCTCATCAAGGCCACGGATCGTCGCAGTCCCACTCATATCGACAATGATCCGAAACGCGCGCACGCGCATCAAGTACCCCCTCGCCTCAAGTCGACAGTCTTCCTCTCTCTCGTAGAGCACCCAGTCGGTATTGGCGCGAGCCCCGTCGAAGCGGAGCAATGACGACAGCTGTCTCGATGTCGCCCTCACTCCGACCGTAGCCGTCTGGACGATACTCAGTGAGTAGTACGCCTTGAACAGGCTCTCCACTCTCTTGTTCAGCAGAGTATGCCCCTCCTCACTGTCGAAGACGTACATTCGAGTCTGGAGCGGTGCTCTGTCGATCCCGAATGCCGTGAAGCTTGCACCGGTGCTAGCGCAGGACGCGATGGCCGCTCGCGTGGTTTCAAGAAGCTCAGCGGTCGGCGAGCACGTCAGGCCAACGATCTCAAGCGGCTCAGCCAGCGTCTGCAGCGACTCAAGCATGATGGTCACACCATTGCTCTCCTCCGACTTGAACCCAGTGAAGTGGACGCTCGGCGACAGCCTGACGTCGATGACCGATGTCTCCGCTGAGATCTCGGCGCGATTGGGTTCGCGGATCGCTTCCAGTTTCGCGCCGATAGGGTGATCGCGTAGCGGCACACAGCGCTGCCCCTCCCTGATAAATCGGGCATCTCGATACTGCCGAGCGCAATCATACTGGCCTCGGAGCGGGGCGACACGATCGACGATTCGCAGTGAGCATAAGGGATGTGGCAGCGAGGTCGAGCCACTCGCCAGCCTTAACTTGGACGTCATCTCCGCGGTCGGGCGATAGGTCGGTGTCTGAAAGGCGTAGCCGCTCATCACCGAGACTAGAAACAGCGAGTCAACCCCGGGCTCGACATCGGAGATCTGACTTAGACTGATCTGTGCTGGCGAAATCGACGGCTCCTTGTCCAGCAAATCTCGCCGACCAGAGTAGCCGAGTGACAGAACTAGGAAGATCGCCAGCAGAACTGCGTTCAAGTCCGCGAACGGCAACAGGCGCGATCGCATCTGCTTGTCACTCAGACGGGACGGCGCGAAACTTTCCGCTGAACGTAAGCGGATGCAGCGCGATCGCGATTGCTCCCGCGCTCTTGTCGAGTTTCACGCCCCGCAGATGAACGATTGTGTCTTTGCCATTCGATATCATCGAGCCGCCGGTGATGTGGGCGAACGCCGAAATCTTAGCGTTGCTCACATTGGTGGCTCCGGTGAACATCGAATCGTCACCGATCCGAGCCACCTCTGCTCCGGTCTCAGTATCGAGCAAAACAATTTCCCTAACGAAGCCGTCCGTGATCATCTGAGTTATGATCACAGGTCCTTCAGAGGTGATCGCGATCGGTGACAGGTTGGGATGCCTTTTCAGCAACTCGGCCGATGACATCTTCTCGGCCCGTTTTTTCTGCAGCGCCTGTTCGATTGACTTCTCCCGGGCCGTCACGCCGCCGTCTCTCGGCTTCTCGACGGAGACTGCTACTTCGACTTCCTTGTCCTTGGCCGGTGGATCGAACGACTCGCCGATATCTTTCAAACCAGAAACGATCAAACCCCAGCCGATTTTATCTGAGCAATCATTGGAGCCGCTGCCTTTCTGGTCTTTCGTATCTCCGCCGCAGTCGGACATGAGCAGGGAGACAACGCCAAGCACAATCTTACCAATACCCGCTAGGAATTTCTCCAGCGAAAATTTCTCTTTAACTCTCTCGACGCGCTTGCGTTTTTCGGTGGCCTTTTCCCGCTTCTCCTCAAGCTCCTTTAGTTTCTTGTCGAGTTCGGCGACCTTGGCATTGTCCCCAGCCTTCACGGCCACGTCGCGCTCTTGCTGGAGCTCGGCGATCTGCTTCTCGCTGTCGGCAATTTCTTCGTCTAGCGCTATCTGCAGCTTCAACAACGCGGCCTCCGCCGCCTTGATCTTGGCGGCGCATCGCTCTATGTCGTCGGGAAGTGAGGTGTTGTTCCGGAATGGGTCGCTGGCTCCGCGCCTGAGCGTGTTGGACCGATCGAGCAGTTCGGCTTTGTATCGTACGCATTCGCGGAAAGACGCAGTGGTCTGCTCCCCTGAAGTGGCTCCGGTCTGAGTGAGCGAATCCGGCTATTCCAACCTCGATCGAGGAGAAGATGGAATGGCACGGAAGCGATACACGACGGAGCAGATCATCGGGTTTCTGC
>JAEZRM010000002.1 GCA_023412805.1 Pseudomonadota bacterium
GCAGAAACCCGATGATCTGCTCCGTCGTGTATCGCTTCCGTGCCATTCCATCTTCTCCTCGATCGAGGTTGGAATAGCCGGATTCGCTCACTCAGACCGGAGCCACTTCAGGGGAGCAGACCACTGCATCAGCGAGAGGTTCGGCGAGTGTTGATGCCGCTTCCTCATCTCGACGGGGGAAAGCGGCCGTAAGATCTTCTCCCGTAGCCTCAAGCCATGATGTTCTCATCTGTGGTAGAGGTGGAAATACCGTGTATCGGAGGCGCTGGCCATCGCCGCGCGGGCGATATGTTCCAAGCTTTCCGAATATCTTGGTAAGAAACTGACCGATCTCCGATGGCGTCGGGTCCACACCTTTCGGCCCGGCAAAATGGCGGCGGGCGCTTGCGAACAAGTCTTCCCGGCTAATGTATGTCGGACTTGTCTCATTAAGCTCCACAAAGTGACCGGCCATCTCGTTGCGAAATCCGCCTTCCAGAATAACGCCGCGTAGCCACCGCATCCTGTTGTCAAATGAATGTTGGCGCTGTTCTACTAACCATGGCGTGACTGGCGCGCTGCGAACGTTGACTTGCTCTGGAAGCTTGGTTTGCAGGAGGTCGAAGAGCATTGCCTCCAAGCCGCCCGCGTTCATCTCTTCGTCGATGGCTGCAAAGTAATCATGGTCCTTCTCGCGATCGCTTCCGACCTCAAGAACAAACCAGCGTCGGCCACCAGATGAGGCAGGAACCACCCACTCCTCGTTGGAAGCGATCATAATGCGCGTGTAGTTTCGACCCTCGTATGGATCCAGTCCTTTCCGCTCATAGGACGTCATCATGCCGGTCGCGAGATCTTTCAACTTGCCTTCGGCTGCCTTGTCGCCCGCCCAGAATGCCTCTTCGGCCATCATGAAAAGCTTGTTTTCCAGATGGGCATTGAAGCGTCCGGTGATGCGTTCCGCCTCGGCGACGACGAGCGCGTTAACGCCGAAGAGCACGGTCGGCTTCTATGCGATACCGGCATTCGACCCGGAGACGCACAACGTGAACGGGACGGCGCGGCTTGTGGTCGTGGAGCTCAAGAAGCCGGGCCTCGTTCTCGGCTCCGAAGCAAAACAGCAGGTCTGGAAGTACATCAAGGAGCTCATTGGCAAGGGCCTCGTCACGGACGGCACGCTCGTCACGGGGTTCGTCCTCGGCGAATTCGTCGAGGCCGCCGAGGCGAGCGAATTCACCGAACGCGACAGGCAGGTTCGCATCCGCCCGCTGCTTTATTCCAGCTTCCTGACGCAGGCGGAAAAGCGCATGTTCAATCTGCGCAAGCGGCTGCAGGAAGCGCCGTTCCTTCGTGACAAGGGCCTCGTCGAATTTGTCGTGACGCAGGCCCCTCACGAGCGCGCGCCAGGGCTTTTCGATGTGGAAGCAGCGAAGACAGGCTGAGCAAGGCTTTGGCGCGCGCAGCTCGAGAAGCTCGCGGTGGTGCAGCGAGGTGGAACATGAAGGCCTGGCTGATCATTGGGCTCCTGACCGCCCAGCTCATCGTGTCGGTGATGATCATGATGCACCTGGCCGAGGATCGCACCGACATGGGGCGGCTGCGGTCTGACATGAACCTGGGCCTCATCGAGTTGAGGACCGAGCTGCGCAAGGCCGAGAGGAAGTGACGATGAGCAGCCAGGACGACGACCGATGGAAGACGGATGGCGAGCTCACTGGTGATGCGATTATCGCCAGGGCGCGGGCGCTGCCTGGTTTCCCTTCGCCGCTGCTGCGCGACTTCGAGGACGCACAATTCAGGCTAATGGCGGAGGTGCGACGCCGCGAGAACGGCGGCGATCCTGACGACTGGGAGGCGCAGCCTCTCGAGTTTCAGGGCGATCCAGGCACGCTGCTGCTCTGCCGCGTCATCGGCCATAAGTGGCGCGAGATCGAGGCCGGCGCCTGGTGGAAGTGGTGCAGCCGATGCGGTCGCCGTGAGGTGACGACGAGATGGGACCGCACAAGCGCGCGCACGATTACGAAGTTCAAGTAGTCGGAAAAAGTTCAAACGCTTTTCTCAATAGCGTTCAAGTGCCGATTTCACGCGCCGAAGGTCGAAGCACATTTAAGAGTTGAACGCTTTTGGCGGAATGCTGAGAAAAGCGTTCGAATTGTTCGAGCGAAAGCGCTGGTGCAACTCGCTTCGCTGACACGTAGTCGTCAGGTGGCATTCGTCCTGACCGCGCTTCCAGCCTCGTACCAGGGCTTCGTCGCGTTCACGATCTTCACGACGCTCAGCATCACGGGCACCTCGATGAGGACGCCCACTACCGTGGCCAGCGCAGCGCCCGAGTTGAGGCCGAACAGGCCGATCGCTGCGGCGACGGCAAGTTCGAAGAAGTTGCTGGCACCGATCAGGGCTGAGGGTGCCGCCACGCAGTGAGCCTCGCCGGTCCAGCGATTGAGCACGTAGGCGAGGCCCGCGTTAAAGTAGACCTGAATGAGGATCGGCACGGCGAGCAGCGCAATCACCAGCGGCTGAGCAAGGATCTGCGGTCCCTGGAACGCGAACAGCAGCACGAGGGTCGCCAGCAACGCCATGAGCGAGAGAGGCTGCACCGCAGTGAGCAGTCTCGCCAGACCGGCTTCCCCCGATCGTGACAGCGTCAATCGCCGGATGAGCTGGGCGAGGATGACCGGCACGACGATGTAGAGAACGACCGACAGAATGAGCGTCTGCCAAGGCACCACGATCGCTGAGAGGCCCAAGAGCAGGGCGACGATGGGCGCGAAGGCGAAGATCATGATCACGTCGTTGAGCGCAACCTGGCTGAGCGTGAAGTGCGGCTCGCCATCAGAGAGGTTGCTCCACACGAACACCATGGCCGTGCATGGCGCAGCGGCGAGCAGGATGAGACCCGCAATGTAGCTGTTGACTTGATCGGGAGGGAGCAGCGGGCGGAACAGCCATGCGATGAAGATCCAGCCCAGCAGCGCCATCGAGAAGGGCTTCACAGCCCAATTGATGAAGAGCGTCACGCCGATCCCGCGCCAGTGCTCCGTGACGCGCTGCAGCGCCCCGAAGTCGATCTTGACGAGCATCGGAATGATCATCAGCCAGATCAGCAGGGCCACCGGCAGGTTGACGCTGGCGATCTCCGCCGCAGCGATCGCCTGGAAGAGACCCGGTGCCAGCCATCCGATGGCGATGCCGGCGACGATGCATAGGGCGACCCAGAGGGTCAGGTAACGTTCAAAGGTGGACATGATCGGTTGCCGGTGACTGGGTTGAGTGGTCGGTGTCGCTGATCAGCCGGCTTTGCCGCGTGACACTGTGCTTCCGTCCATGGCGCCGATCTCCTTGAGGCGGGTGCCGAGCACCATGCGGTCGATGCTCTGGAGGGGCAGTGAGACGAAGGCGCCGATACGATTGCGGAGAAATCGGAATGCCCGCTCGAACGCTCGCTCCTTCTCGATGTCGCTGCCTTCGATGGCTGCGGGGTCCTCGATGCCCCAGTGCGCGGTGATGGGCTGCCCAGGCCACAGCGGACAAGCTTCGCCTGCGGCCTGATCACAGACCGTGAAGACGAAGTCCATCTTGGGTGCACCGGCTTCGGCAAACTCGCTCCAGGTCTTCGAGCGCAGGCCGTCGAGGGCGTACTCGTGGGCGGCCAACGTCGTGAGGGCGAAGGAGTTGACCTCACCCTTGGGGAGGCTCCCGGCGGAGAAGGACACGAAGCGGCCGGCGCCCTCCTTTCGGAGGATCGCCTCAGCGAGAATGGACCTCGCGCTGTTGCCCGTGCAGAGGAACAGCACGTTGTAGGTGGGGGTGCTCATCGGCCTACTCGCCATCAGAGGGGTTGACACTTATTTCGATATTTCTAGAAATAGCATTGTATGTCGTCAACCACTTTGATATGACAGCTTCATGAAACTCGATGATGCAGCGGCCCACCTTGAGGCCCTCGGCAACCCGACGCGGCTCAAGATCTTTCGAGCGCTGGTCCGGGCTGGAGACAACGGGCTGAGCGTCGGCAAGCTACAAACCCGTATGGACATTGCCGCCTCGACCCTCTCGCATCACTTGAAGACGTTGCTTGTGGTCGGCCTGATCACGCAGGAGCGGCAGTCAACAACTCTGATCTGCCGCGCGAACTACGCCTTGATGCGAGGTCTAGTCGATTTCCTCGTCGATGAGTGCTGTGTCGAGTCCACCGGCACACTGTGTGTCACTAAGTCGGCCTGCTGACAGACTCGGAAACAGCCATCTGAAGGGAAGCCTCAATGAGCAAGACCGTCGCGATCGTTGGGGCTGGCCCCGTGGGTTTGGCCGCTGCCGCACACGCCCTGGAGAGGGGCCTGGAGCCAATCGTTCTGGAGGCTGGCGATGCCGCGGGTGATGCCGTGCGGCAGTGGAGCCACGTCCGCATGTTCTCTCCTTGGGAGTACAACATCGACAAGGCTGCGGCTCGAATGCTGGCCAGTACTGGCTGGAACACGCCCGATCCGCAAAGCTACCCGACGGGTGGCGAACTGGTGTCTCGCTACGTCGCCCCACTTGCGACTCGGACCGCATTGCGCGGACACATCCGCACGTCAGCACGTGTGACCTCGATCGGCCGTGTGGGCTTCGACAAGGCGAAGTCAAAGGGCCGCGAGGCGGCGCCGTTCGAGATCCGTTATTGCAACGGCAAGGGACCGGAGCACCTTATTGCTGACGCCGTGATCGATTCGTCGGGGACGTGGCACTCGCCCAATCCAGCGGGTGACAACGGGCTTGCCGCATTCGGCGAACTCGAGTGCGCTGAGCGTCTGGCCTACGGGATGCCGGATGTGTTGGGGCGCCAGCGCGATCGGTACGCTGGCAAGAGAGTGGCGGTGCTCGGCGCTGGGCATTCGGCCATCGGGACGCTCATCGATCTCGTGAAGCTCAAGGAGGCCGCAGAAGGGACGGAGGTTCTCTGGCTGCTCCGTGGCCCTGATCCTCGTAAATCTTTCGGCGGCGGTGCCAACGACAAGCTCTCGGCGCGAGGCGAACTTGGCACGACATTCGCCCGGCTCGTCAACGCAGGGACTATCCGCGTCGAGACCGGATTTCACGTAACGCATGTAGGTCTCGCGAACGATCGCCTGCGCATTGGGGCCGGATCTGCTTGCTGTGGCCGACACGTGATCGCCGATGAGCTGATCGTCTCGACGGGTTTCAGGCCGGACATGTCGTATCTGGCAGAGTTGCGCCTCGGTCTCGACGCGGCACTCGACTGCCCCACGGCACTGGCTCCTCTCATCGATCCCAACGAGCATAGCTGCGGCACGGTTCGTCCACATGGGGCTCGCGAACTCGCGCATCCCGAGGCTGGCTTCTACATCGCTGGCATGAAGTCCTATGGACGTGCGCCGACCTTTCTCATGCTGACCGGGTATGAGCAGGTGCGGTCGATCATTGCAGACATCGCCGGTGACAAGGAGGCTGCACGGCGCGTCGAGCTGGTCCTGCCCGAAACAGGAGTCTGCTCGCGCGAGCCGCTTTCGGAGGCGTCAGGCTGCTGTGCTACGCCGACCACGAAGGAGACTTCAGCTTGCTGCGCGACCGCGCCAGCCAAGAAGTCCGCGACTTGCTGCGGCTGATCCTGTCGTAGCGACCATCAGGGGGAAGCATGGACGGGTCTGGTGAGATCGACCGCACGGCGGCCCGCCGTCTGGTGGCGCTGGTCTGTACCGCGCAAGTGCTTGTGCAGATCGGGGCGTTCTTCTGGCCCGCTCTGCTGCCTCAGTTGGCCCCGCAGTGGGGCCTCTCGAACAGTGGCGCTGGCTGGATCACAGCGGCCTTCTACGGTGCCTACATGCTGGCTGTGCCGGTGCTGGTGCCGCTCACTGACCGCTACGACCCCAAGCGCATTTATCTGCTCGGCGTGGGCCTCACGATCGTCGGCCACGCCATGTTCGGGCTCGTGGCGGATGGCTTCTGGTCGGCGCTGTGGTGCCGCGCTCTGACCGGGATCGGATGGGCTGGAACGTACATGACCGGTCTCAAGCTGCTTGCCGATCGCGTCGATGCGAAGATGATGTCGCGAGCCACTGCAGGACATGCGGCCAGCATCGGGATCTCCGGGGCAATGTCTTTTGCGACGGCCGAATGGATCACGCAGCTCGGTGGCTGGCAGAGCGCGTTTGTCGCAGCGGCCCTCAGCGCCGTTCTCGCGTGGTTGATCATCGCCGCTGTGGTGCCCGCTCAGGTGCGCAAGCCAGCCCGCGCGGCGGATGGCGGGGGGCTTTACGACTTCCGCCCTGTCCTGAAGAACCGCTCGGCAATGGCCTATGCGCTCGCTTACTGCGTTCATACGCTGGAGATGAGCGCCCTACGTGGTTGGGGCGTGGCGTTTCTCGCTTATGTCGCCGCCACGACCGGTAGCCAGGGAGCAGCAATTTCACCTGCCGTGCTCGTTACTGCGCTGGGTCTCATCGGAACCTTCGCGAGCCTGCTCGGCAACGAGGCGGCCATTCGACTGGGTAGGCGGCGGCTCGTGCAGACCGCCATGTTCGCCTCCGTTGTGCTCGGCGGCACGATCGGCTTTCTCGGCACATACTCGTACACGGTCGCCGCAGTTCTGATGCTGGTCTACGGCTTGGTGATCTGGCTCGACTCCTCGTCGCTGACGGCCGGTGCCGCCGGTACAGCAGAGCCGTCGCGGCGCGGCGCAACGCTGGCGGTGCACTCGTCTCTTGGGTACGCGGGGGGCTTTGTCGGTCCGCTCATGATGGGCTGGACGCTCGATCTCAGCGGCGGGATGTCCACCATCGGTTGGGGCGTTTCTTTCGCCGCGGTCTCGGCGCTGATGCTGCTCGCCTTGATCGCGTTCTGGTGGATACGACCGAGGGAGCTTGCTGGCGACCGAGGGAGCTGAGCGTGGGGCTCGAAGGCCGATGGCTCGTGGCCGCGATGTGCGTGGGACAGGTCGCCAACCTGCTCTCGCACGTGGTGGTCCCGGCCGTCATGGCTCAACATTTGATGCCGCTGTGGGGCCTCTCTGCCAGCGAGGCAGGCGTTATGGCCAGCGCCTACTCGCTCGGCTACATGGCGAGCGTTCCTGTGCTCATGACGCTGACCGACCGCATTGATGCGCGTATTGTCCTACTCGTCGGCTCGATCGTGATGGGTGCGGCGACGGTTGCATTCGGCCTCTTTGCCTCTGGACTGCTGTCGGCATCGTTGCTGTGGGGCCTCGCGGGGATCGGCTGTGCCGGAGCCTACATGCCGGGGCTTCGCGCCATGACCGACCGTCTCGGTGCTGGCGACCACTCGCGAAGCATCACCCTCTACTCAGCCTGTTTCTCGCTCGGCGTCGGCCTCTCCTTCCTCGTGTCGCAGGTGATCGCAGATGCCCACGGATGGCGCATGGCGTTCGTCATCACGGGGATCGCGCCCATCGCGATGGTCGGCGTGTGCCTCTTGATGAAACCCGCTTGGCCAGTGCGCCGCGAGCAGCGCCTGCTCGACTTTCGGCCAGTGCTCCGCAACCGGTCGGCCATGGGTTACATCCTCGGCTACGGCGTCCACTGCTTCGAGCTGTATGGCTTTCGGACGTGGCTCGTCGCCTTCTGGGCCTACATCGTCGCACGGGGTGGAGGCGATGCCGCGTTCGTCGATCCGATCACGCTCAGCGTCATCATTACGCTACTCGCTGTGCCCGCAACCGTGCTGGGCAATGAGGGCGCCATCCGCTTTGGCCGTCACCGTAGCATTGCGTCGGTGATGTGGGCGTCGGCGGTTGTCGCGTTCGGGATCGCACTGCTGGTGTCCGCGCCGCCGGTTTACCTGCTGATTGCGCTGCTCGCCTATGCCTTCACGCTTCCCGGTGACTCCGGGGCGCTGACATCAGGCATGGCGATGAGCGCGAACGCACCCGAGCGGGGTGCAACGATGGCGCTGCACTCGATGGTGGGCTTCGGCATGGCTGCTTTGGGTGGTGCGGCGGTGGGGCTTGCGATCGATGCGGCTGGAGGGGCGCAGAGTGACAGCGGCTGGACAGCGGCCTTCGTGGTGATGGGACTGGCGATCGCTCTGGGCCCCCCCGTGCTGCGTTGGTCGGCGCGTAGCTAGCGCTCACGAGCTTAGCTCGGCCCCGTAACGACAGGGTATACCCCGGCGATACGAGCGAACGGTGGCTCCAAAAGCGTAACAATGGGGTTGCATCCGGCAGAATGTTACATATATTGTAACGTTCATACCCATTTGTGACGGCATGGAGGTGTTCGATGTCCCGCCGCATCGGCTACGCCCGCGTGAGCACCGACGACCAGGATCTCGCGATCCAGAATGCTGCCCTTGAGAGGGACGGCTGCGCGATCGTCTTTGAGGAGAAGCGGTCCGGGACCAAGCGCGACGGCAGGGATCAGCTACAACTCGCGTTGAAGGTGCTGATGAAGGGCGACAGCCTCGTTGTGACCCGGCTTGATCGCCTCGGTCGGTCTTTGCGTGACCTCGCCAACATTGCTCACGAGATCGACGCCCTCGGTGCCAACTTGCGCGTGATCGAGCAGAGCGTCGACACAGCGACCTCCGCAGGTCGCGCCTTCTTCGGGATGCTGGCGGTCTTTGCGCAGTTCGAAACTGACGTTCGGCGCGAGAGGCAGGCAGAGGGCATCGTGAGGGCGAAGAAGGCTGGTGTTTACACCGGCGCTAAGCCGCGGATCGATCGCGACGAGGTGCTGGCGCTGATCAACGCTGGAACTGGTCCAGCGGCCGCGGCCCGGGCACTCGGGGTCTCTCGCATGTCGATCTATCGGATCATCGACGAGCACAACAAAGCCTAGGATCTACTTTAGCGCGTTGGATCAGCGCTGGATTGGTGGTGGACGCGGGCCGAATAGCCAGTTGCCAAAGGATGCTCACGCTCGTTGTGGCACTGTGCTGCTAATCCGTCGTACGGCCGCCACTTCCTTGACACGTAGCTTATCCGAGTTCGCGATTGCGAGTTCGCCGGGCTGAGTCGGCAGGCCTCCGCGCTATGCGCGCTGTGGGCTCGAAAGCTGACATAAGCATTCCGTCGCGATGGGCCAGTAGCGGACATTGCCTCATAGCCGCCCAGCCCCGCTCCATGCGTCCCGATCGATCAGCATCGCCAGACCAGATCTGCTCGAATTAACCTGATAGTGCTGCGACGAGCTGGCTCAGTGTACTCGGATCGATGCCGCCGTGGATCCGAATGCTCCTGCCGTTAGGGAGCTGAACTTCGACGATCGCCCCCAGGCCCAAACTCTCGGATCCCAATTCCAAATGAGCATTTGAGGCCACATGATCTCGGTGTTGGCGCCGGGGACCCAAATCAGTTAGGGACGCGAGGCTCCTCTTCCAGCGGTAGAGCTGCACAGGACGGATGCCGTGCCGTCGTGCGATTGCTGAAGCGTTCGTGGCGGGAGCATAGGCTTCAGCTATCACTGCCAGCTTTTCGGCGAGTGACCACCGCCGACGCTTGCTTGCGGCTGGTTGGCAGTCGAGTTGGCCTCGGCTTGCCAAGCTATCGGTCATGGCAGGTCTCCATAGCAAAGCTCGCATTCCCTTTACGGTTGGCATTCTGCGGCTGGAATTACGCAGTTCCGATCACTCACGGAAGGCACGGCTCATCTGGTCGGTGATCGGTTTGGCCAGGTAGGAAAGTGCCGTGCGGGCGCCCGTGGACATGAAGACCTCGACAGGCATGCCGGGCACTAGCTTTAGGCCGCCAACGCTACGGCGATCCTTGTCCTCCATTTCGAGCCGCACCAGGTAGTAATTCTGGCCGGATTTCTGATCCACAGTGATGTCGGCTGCAACCTGGATCACGCGGCCGTCGAAATCAGGCGTCGTCTGCTGGTTGAATGCGGACAGTTTCAGCTTCGCGGGGCGCCCGACGATGACCTGATCGATATCAGCTGGGGAAATGCGAGCTTGAATAGTGAGATCTTCATCAGCAGGCACGATCAGCATGACCTGCTCCGCCGCGGTTACGACACCGCCTATCGTGTGCACGGCGAGTTCGTGGACAATGCCCGACTGCGGCGCGCGTAAATCAATGCGGTTGAGCTTGTCTGCAGCCGCAATCTCGCGCTCCGCGAGTTCTGCGAGCCGCCCTTCGGCAGCACGCAATTCACGCTGGGATTGAACTCGAGCATTCTCGTCGACAGCCAGAATTTGAACGTTGATCTCGCTAATCTGCCCCTTGGCCCGTGCGATTTGCGCAACGAGGCTCCCATGTTCGCCCGTCAAGCGCATCTCATCGCGCTCCATGGCATAAACCCTCGACACCGGAGTGAGCTGCTTCTCATGGAGCATGCGGACCTGCTCGAGCTCGCGCTGGATCAGACGTATCTCTCCCGCCTTCGCATCGCGCTGGAGCGAAAGCCCGGTGATTTCCTCGTTGAGCTGTTCGATCCTCAAGTTGAGCTGCTGCTTCTGGTTTTCTCGTATCCGTCGCCCCTCTTCGAACAACCGGATTTCACCGGCGGCTACTGCGTGCGCATTTGCGCTCATCGAGCCGAAATCGGGTGCCATGATGATGGCCGGACTACCGTCTCGTTCGGCCGTGAGGCGGGCCGAGCGAGCCTTTAACTCGATCAGTTGTGAGCGAATGATGCCGATTTCGGCCTTGGTCTGCGTGTCGTCCAGGCTGATGAGCACATCTCCCGCAGAGACGGCGTCGCCGTTCTTCACATTTATTTTGGCGACGATGCCGCCATAGCTGTGCTGCACCTTCTTAACGTTGCGCTCGACGACAAAAGTGCCAGACGCGATGACCGCGCCTGTGAGATTGGCCGTTGCAGCCCATCCGCCGACTCCCAGGACCAGCAGCATCATGACCGACGTCGCAAACAGGACATGCCAGCGGATCGAGAAGCCGGTAGCACCACTATTTTTGCGGCTCATTCAACTGTCCTCGTCAACAATTGACGCTCAATCGACTGCTATGTTTCGAAATGCTCGGCACGTAGCACGTAGGTGCCGATGAGCTCGAGTTCGAATTCCGCATCCGAGTCGCCATCGATATTGCCCTGGATGATGGTAACGGCCTGGCCGTCAAGCTCGTCGTACTTGAAGCGGATCTGACCGGGACGAGAAAACTCGTCGTGCTGACCGATCAGCACAAACTTCCGGATGTCCTGGTCCTGGAAGTGATCCTCGACGGCGTCTTCGAATTCGTCGCTGATGTCGTCGAGATCGATGCGGTCGCCTACTTCGAAGTCCAAAATCTTGTCCCGGTTGCCATAGCCGTATCCGACAGCCTTCGAGGAGCGGAACACGAAGACATCGGCCCCGGCGCCGCCTGACAGCTCATTCACGGCATCGTTCGCGACGATCGTATCGTCGCCTGAGCTCCCAATGACATTCTCGATATTCGTAATGATGTCACGTCCCGCAGCGCCCGATGTCTGCCCCTGAACCAAGTCGACGGTCACCGCGCCAGTGACACCCGAGGCGTCGTACGTGTCCGTTCCTGCTCCGCCATCATAGTGATCATCACCGTCGTCGTCGCTCGCGAGTATGACGTCATCCCCTTCGTCGCCAAAGACCCGATCGTCGCCATTTCCTCCGTCGAGCACGTCGCTTCCACTCCCCCCGAACAACACATCCTTTCCGTCGCCGCCAAACAGATGATCGTTGCCCGCCTCGCCGAAGATCACGTCATCGCCGGCTTCGGCGAACAGGATATCGTTGCCATCGCCGCCAAAGAGCCAGTCGTTGCCTGCGCCTCCGTATATCACGTCGTCGCCGGCATCACCGTAGAGCACGTCATTTCCATCGCCGCCGATGAGCGTGTCGTTCCCGGGACCGCCCAGGATGATGTCATCGCCCTCGCGCCCGAGTATCAGGTCATCACCATCAAGCCCTTCGATGGTGTCAGCCGAGCTCGAGCCGACAATGGTGTCGCCTGTCTCGGTGCCCTGTATGGGCGTCGCCGTCGCCGGCGTCAGATCCAGGTGGGCAAGGTGGGGTGTTCTGCTTTCGCCGTCACTCACGTCGTACGTGAAGATCACGCTGGACGTATCTCCGAGTGAGGGCATGAATGCGTAGTGTCCATTGCCACGTGCAACGAGCTGACCGGACGAAGCTGTCAGGCCTTGAATGGTCAGCGGATCGCCGTCCGGATCGATGACATTCTTCAGAAGATCGGACGTTGCAATCAGAGTCGACTGGTTCATCGCCAGTGCAGCTAGAACCACGGGCGCAGCTACCACGGGCGCGCGATTGATGCGCGCCGGAGGCGTTGGCTCCTCGTCGTCGTCGCGCGAAGAACCATCATGCCCACCAGATGCGCCACCGTGCGGCGAGACGCCGGACCAATCCGCAAAATCCGTATCAAACGACGAGAGGTCCACGCGCTGACCGTGTTGAGCGCTATAGAGCTGCTCGTTGTCGTTGTCTGCTGGCGTCAGCGTCGTGCCACGGCGCGCCGCCGAGGCAAGCGGGCCGTCATAGATTTTGACGACGCCGGATGACGACTTGAGAAACGTATTCGGTTGAGACGCCCCCTGCTCCGCGTCCTCCTCGGCATCCAGTGCCTCTTCTTCGCTGTTCTCGGTAGGACGCGATGCGGCGGCGGCATTATCGCCGACGGTGCCGCCTGCTACCGGCGTCGCCGCATTCTGGGGACTTGGGCGCGCGTCTGCCGGCTCACCGAACAGCACGTTGCGCATGAGCATGAGGCTGCCCGCGAGAACGCTGCCAATGGCGACGTAGAGGCCACTGCGCGTCTCCTCACGCTCTTCGAGTTCGTACTTTCGGCGCGGACTGCCGTCGTCGTGAAATTCTTGCCGGAGCTGACTCATGCGGCTCCTCCCAAGCTTAAGCGGCCGGACGGGGGACAGACTTCTCTGGAACTGAAGGCGTGGATACGATCTTCGTCTGCTGTGCGAGGATCTCGCTCTTCGCACCAAAGGCGGCAAGTTTTCCCCCTTGGATGACACCAATCATGTCGACGGCAGCCAGAGCACTCGGTCGATGTGCGATGATCACTACGATCCCGCCACGCGCCCTTACGCTCTGTATGGCCTGCGTGAGTGCAGCCTCTCCCTCGGCGTCGAGATTGGAGTTGGGCTCGTCCAGCACGACGAGGAACGGATCATCGTACAGCGCCCGCGCGAGCGCGATGCGCTGGCGCTGACCGGCTGATAGAGCCAAGCCGTTTGCTCCGAGCTGGCTCTCATAGCCCTGTGGCAGGCGCACGATCATCTCATGGACGCCGGCAGCCTTTGCAGCGGCCAGGATCTTCGCGCCATCCGCTTCGGGATCGAGGCGCGCGATGTTCTCTGCGACAGTCGCATCGAGGAGCGAGACTTCCTGTGGCAGATAGCCCATGTGGCGCCCAAGCGCGTCGGAATCCCATTGCGCCAGATCAGCATCGTCGAACCTGACATCGCCGCGCAGAACCGGCCAGACGCCAACGAGCGCTCGCGCCAATGTCGACTTCCCGCTTCCGCTCGGGCCGATGACGCCGACGGCCTGTCCTGTAACTAAATCGAAGCTTACGTCACTGAGGATGACGGAGCCCGTGCTCGGGGCGGCCACGGTTATGCGTTCGACCTTCAAGGAACTCTTAGGGGGCGGCAAGGCGACCAGCGGCACCTCCACATCCATCGCGGTGAGTGTCTCGGTCAAGCGCGCGTAGCTCTTTCTGGCGGAAACGACGTGCTTCCATTGACTGATCGCGAGGTCGATCGGCGCCAGAGCACGCGCGGCGGCAACTGAGGCCGCGATGATCGCGCCGGCGGTCAGCATGCCCTGGATGGTCAGGTACGCACCGAGGCCGATGACCGCCGATTGCAGGATCATCCTCAGGACGCGGGAGATACCGCTCAGCGTGCCGATGACGTCGCTTGTTTTGGCCTGCAACGACAGGTGCTGGGAATTGACCTTCTGGAAGCGCGCAATCGCACGTCCCGAAAAGCCCATGGCCCGTATGGCCTCTGCATTGCGCGTGTGAGCGTCGGACATTGCTGTGCGCGCAACTGCGACTTGCTGCGAGGCGCTGGACTTCTCTCGAGTCAGGAGTTCGGCGAGGATCGTGAGCGCCGTGAGCAAGAGGGCGCCACCTGCCGTTAGCATTCCGAGCCACGGATGCAAGTACCAGACGAAAACGAGGTACAGCGGCATCCACGGAAGGTCCAACAGCGCAACTGGCCCCTGACTCCCCATGAATTGGCGGAGCGTATCGACATCGCGTCCCCTCTCCGAAGCCTCTGCGCTCGAAAAGCCGAACCGCGGCATGTCGATCGTGACCTTGTGTGCCAACGGGGCGAGGCGCTCGTCGAGCTTGGCACCGAGGCGCACGAGGATTTGCGAGCGACTGATATCGAGAACGCCCTGGAAGGCGTAGAGGCCTATCGCCAACGCGGACAGCGCGACGAGTGTCGGGATACTATGGCTCGTCAGTGCGCGATCGTAGATCTGCAGCATGTACAGCGAACCTGTGAGCGCCAATATGCTCACGATTCCCGACATGAGAAAGATAAAGAGCATCACTCCCTTGAGACCACCTATCTCACTGAAAGGCGTGCGCCGATTTGCAACGAACTTCCTGCGGGTCTTTCGCATTCGGATCATCCTGAATTCGCGGAGAGGTGATCCCCGGCAGGGGCCGAAGCCCACGCCGGGGATTTCGGGGGGTCTCGGCCCCCCACTCAGCCACTACGCGAAGTCCGCGCTGGTCAGATTGGTGCGGCCAACCACGCGGATGGCGAAATCTATGCCGCCGTCGGCATCGACCGTGCCTTCGATGATCGTGTCGTTTCCATCCTCGCGAAGATTAAGCTGTCCGGCCATATTGAATGCTGCGTCGGTCGTGAGATGCGACGCAATATCCTGGGACAGATTCAGGCTCGCATAGAGAGGACGCAGATCGATCTGATCACCGGGCTGGAAGTCGGCGATCGTGTCGCCGTTCGCCGCGGCTGCCGATCTGAAGACGAAGGTGTCGAGACCGATGCCGCCTTCGAGGACGTTGACGGCATTGCTGGCATAGATCGTGTCGTTACCAGCGCCGCCTATCACATTCTCGATGCCCTGCAGCGTGTCCGAGCCGCTCTGGCTGCCTTGCGCGAGGCCAGATCCGCTCGTACCGAGATCGATCACCACGCCTTCCGTCAGCGCGGAGAAATCGAGCGTATCGATGCCGTTGCCACCATTGATGACGTCGTCACCATCGCCGATTGCCGCATAGATCTTATCGTTGCCGGAGCCTGCATTGATGATGTCGCGGCCGGCACCACCGAAGATCAGGTCGTCGCCGTCCTCACCCATGATGGTGTCATCACCGGCGCCACCGAGGATGGTGTCGTTACCGGCACCGCCGATCAGCACGTCGTTGCCGTCGTCGCCAACGAGGACATCCGCTCCGGCACCTCCGAGGAGGACATCATCTCCGGCACCGCCGACCAGGTGGTCGTCACCATCGTGGCCGATCAGCGTGTCATTGCCGTCCATGCCGATCAGCGTGTCAGCACCTGCGCCGCCGGCGGCACTGTCGTTGATGGCGGTTCCGACGAACACGACACCGCTCTCGGCTGGAGTTGGATCGGGATCCTGCTGCCCACCGGTCGGAGGCGTGTTCGGCTCCTCCAGAGGCGGCGGCATCACTGGAGGCGTGATGGCCTGGGGAAGGGTTATGGGCTGCCCGGCGATGCGGACCTCTGGATCGCCTTCCTCGCTGGTGACGAAGGTGACCGAATGGGTCTCGCTCGAAAACGTGGAGCTGCCATCTGCGTTCCGCGTCAGCTGATAGTCCTCTGCACTCGCGCCAGCCGGGAGATCGATGACATCCTGTGGACGCAATGTGCCGATGATCGTGTCGTTACCACCGTTCGTGCGGAACAAGATGCGATGGGCGGATACGAGCGACGAGATATCGACGGTATCGTCGCCGTCCGTGCCCTCGATCGTGATGGTGTTGTGGGAGAGGGTGGTCGGGGAAAAATCTCCGATTGGCACAAACGTATCGGCGCCGCCGCCGCCGTTGATGACCATTTCCTCGATGTTCGTCAGTTCCGCGATGATCGTCTCGCTGCCAGCAACCTCGCGTGTCACGATAATTTCCGTTGCGACCGCAAGGCCAATGGCGAGAGCCGCGGGTAAGCTCAGACGATCGTAGATGCGATACGTCTCGTTGGAGTTGTCGCCGGCAATATGGAATGTATCGTTGCCGACACCGCCATCCACGATGTCGCGACCATCGCCTGCTCGCCACAGAATGGTGTCGTTGCCATTGCCGGCATCGATCACATCGTCGCCGGTACCGCCGACGAGGATATCGGCGCCGGCACCGCTCGACAGCGTATCGTTTCCGCCATGACCGAGGAGGATCTGAAGACCGGCGCCGCTCATCAGAGTTTCGCCGCCGTCAGTACCGTTGACAATAAGATGATTTCCTCCGTTGAACCTGAGCCGCTCGATGTCTGACAGCGTATCGGTGCCTTCCGCGCCGCTCAGGTCCGTCACGATGATGTCAGTGCCGGAAAGGCCGAAGGCGAAGTTCGTCACGGGGCCATCATAGACGGCCGAGTCCGTACCCTCGCCACCATTCAGAACGTCGTTGCCGGCCCCTCCGTGAAGCATGTCGGCGCTATTTCCGCCGTTCAGGATATCGTTGCCACCATTGCCGTAAAGAACATCCGCGCCGTTGCCGCCGTCGGCGATATCATCGCCGTCGTTGCCGTTGAATGTCTGAGCACCAGCGCCACCGCTCCAGTTCTGGCCAACAATGCCGGTGGGCTCGGAGACGAGCGTTTCGACGTTGCCAGCGCCGTCCGTGAAGGATACGGAAACCCGTAGCGTCGCGCCCGCTTCCTGCAAAGGCGTATAGATCGAGCCGCTACCCCCAAAGGCGCCAGGAATATTCTCCCAGGTCATCCCGCCATCGACCGACACCTGCCATTGGTAGGCAAGTGCTCCGAGACCATTGGCGTCCGCAATGGAATTGATGTCGACGCTGAGTGGCTGGCCCTGTGTCGGCGTTAGATCGCTGATGACGGGGGCGCCGGTAGCCGGCATGTTGAACAGCGAGGCTACTTCAATGGAGCCATCCGCGAACTGCAGTACCTCGATATTGTAGAGGCGGTCGGTGCCGTCGGACTCGCGATTGCGGCCGGTTACCGGGTCGATCTCGCCATCGTCAGGATCGATATGGGCGACAGTGATGCTCCCATCGGCATTCTGCGTGATCTCGTAGTTGTCGCGCACGTCCCAGTAGACGGCGGTATCCACGTCGCCATCCTGACTACCGTCGAGGATTTCGCGCACGATCTCGAGCGTGCCAGGATTGATGCGGCCTTCGATCATCCACATCGTCAAGGATTTGGTCACGCCATCGAGTGTGACGCTGTCTTGAAGGCTCGCAACGCTGAATCCGAGGCCATCGTTCGACGTACCTGTGACGCGCACGTTGAGATAGCGGTCGCCGTCGATCACATCGTCGCCGCCGCGTCCTTCGATGACGTCGGAGCCACCGCCGCCGAGAAGGATATTGCCGCCGACGAAGATCGCTTCGGTTGTACCAGTCTGGCCGTCATCCCAAGAACCGTCGGCGTAATAGGCCCCCTCGGTCATCATCTCTGGCGTAATGATTTCGCCGAGGCCGTCGATGCGATCGATCGCCGCCTGATTGAGCTCATTGTATTGGAAGCCTGTCTCCGGCGTGGGATCTACCGTCGCGCCGCCCTCGGGTCCCGTGCCGGAGCGATCGTCACCGCGAAGGATATCGTCGCCGTGCCAGCCTGAGAGGCCCTCCACCTGACTGAACCGGTCGCGGAGCACCTCGAGCGGCAGCGTTGTGAAGATGTCGATGCGCATGTCGGCATCGACACCTTGCGACTGGCCCTGATGGATGACCCAATCGTGGCCCCGCATGCCGATGTTCTTCTGGATGCCTTCGCCGGCGAACATGATGTCGTCGCCTGAGTCGGCGTCGTAGTCCGTGTCGCCGGAGCCGCCGTTGAGGACGTCGTGGCCGAGGATGGTCGAGTTGAAGAACAGCTCGCCATTGTCGCCGGCGATATAGTCGAACCCGCCGCCGCCTTCGATCCAGTCGTCGCCCTCATTGCCGAACAGCACACCAATGCCGTCGCCGCCGGTGATGAAGTCGTCGCCCTGGCCGCCGCGGATCTCGCCGTCATCGAGGCCGGAGACGAGGTAGTCTTTTCCTTCGCCGCCGAAGATCAGCGACATACCCGTGCCGTCGACGATAACGTCGTTGCCGCTCTCGCCCTTGAGGACCGTAACCGCGCCGATGTCCGTGCCGGCACTGGTGATGATGTCGTCGCCTGCGCCGCCGCTGATGCTATCGACGCCATATCCCGCTTCAATACGGTCGTTGCCCGCACCGCCCCACACGGTATCGTCACCGCCGCCGGACACGATGTGGTCGTCGCCGTCCGTACCCTGGATGACGATGTGATCGAGGCCATTGTATCGGAAGTACTCGGCAACCCCATCTTCGTCGACGTCGACGCGCTCGATCAGAGGCGTGATCGCCTGGAGCATCGGATTCTCATGCTCGGGATCCTCGATGCCGGTCATCTGCAGCTGCAGATCACGATCGAGATAGAATATGTGATCAGGCGTCGAGAAGATATCGGCCGGGAGTGCCAGGCCTTCCTCACCCAAGTTGGTGTTTCGCATGACCATCTTGGCCAGCGAATTGTTCTCGAGCTCGGTCAGCAGATTCAGGCCCTGCGTACGGGAGAGGTAATAGAACCGATCCGAGTCCTGCAGGTTCTCCATCTGCAGCTGGAAGACGAACGAGAAGGTCGAGCCTAGCAGGCCGCCGAACGCCATCTTCTTCTCGGCGAGACCACCGATCCAAAGATCGACATTGTTGAGACCGCCGAGGTCTCCACCTGAATAGGCGCCTGTCGCGTTGAGGAAGTCGAGGCGGTCGGCGGCAACCAGTCCGTCGCCGTCGACGTCGACGCCCATGACGAGCTCCAACGCGGCGTCGCGCTTTCCTTCAATCGTCGTCTCGGCTTCGATCGACGCATGCGTCCCGTAGGCCGCGATGAAGTTGATGATCGATTCCGGATTTTTCAGATTGACGGCAAAGTCCGCCCAGCTCGTATACGGCCGCAGCAGCGTATCGCCATTGGCCATCTCCTGGAACTGAGCACGGGCCTGATTGAGTGTTGGCATGCCCGTGTCGCGGCCACGCGCAATATTGAGCGCCGCCAGGTCGAGCGGGATGCCTACGAGCTGGTTGCGCAGGACATCCGTAACGAACTCGTCGATTTCATTGCCGCGCTGCGCCGACATGCCGAGCGCGATAGCGCCCGCCATTTCAGCCTGCGAGTATGCCGTCTCGCCGAACGCCAGGGGATTCAAGAACGCCTCGAACAGGTCGATGTCGCCTCGGCTGCCATCTGCAAACGTGCGGTCGACCGTCTGGTTCAGCATGGAGTGGCCGAACCTGTAAACGACATTCGCGAACTCCGCGAAGATCGCGGGGTTGATCTCGACGTCGGGCTGGACCACGAAAATGTCGACGTCCGGCTGAACCTTGCGGGCGAACTCCTCGAAGACGAGATGCTGATACTGCATCTCGGTGGCGAAGCGGGCCGCCTGGAACAGGCGCTCGCCATTCCAACTTCCATCCGGAAGCTGCCATTCGGCAATGAAATCAGCGTCGCCGGTGGCGAGCACTGTCTCCTTGATCTGCTCGATCTGTCTGTTGTGCTCGGCGTGGAAGACGAAGTGAACTGCCGTAAGGCCGATGTTCTCGTTGCCGCGTCCGTCGCCGGTGATGTAGTGGGCGTCGAGCAACTCGTTGTCGTACTGCGTCTGCTGCCCCTGCGTATTGAAGGTACCCTCGTAGCCTACCTCGTCGTCAGGATCCTGCAGCAGATTGCCTGCGCCATCGACGATCGGTACTGCTGCGTGAGCGATGTCGTCGAGGAAGGCATTCGGGATGCGCACCGCACCGACGAGGCTGACGGGAGCCTCCGGCGTGCCACTCACCACTTCATCGTCGGCCGTATTCGGTATGCCGTCCGGTCCAATGCCTACGATGACCTGTGCGAAGCCGGTCTCGGGATCGGGAATGAACTTGCCGTAGGGATCGGTTCGCAGCAGGGGCACCATGCCGACATCGGCGTCGGTCAGTTCGATGCCAAGCATCTCCCTTGCCTGATCCTTGATGTCCTTCCAGGTCGCTAGGCTGTTGGGTTCGCTGCCTTCGAGGAGCTTGCCGGTTGCGACCGGCCGACCGTCGGTATCGAGTTCGTATTCGCGCAAGAACACCTGATGCGACGCATGCGAGGTATAGGTCTGGTTCTGATCGACCCAAGGTGTCGTCACGTTGCCTGCTTCGTCGCCGACCGAGGCACGTGTCAGCACCATGAAGTTGGTATGGGGCGAATCCGGATTGTACAGCGGGTCATCCGGCTGAAGCGGAATGTAGACCGTGCCGTTGCCGCCCTTCGCCACCAGGTCAAGACCGTGATCGAAGAACTGACCAAACAGCGTGAACCAGGAATTGTACGACGCAGATAGCCCTTCATCCGGCGCGACGTTGGGCAGCAAGACGGTCTCCCCGTCCATCTCGACGCCATACTGCTCCAGCAGGTCGGAAAGCTGGCCAGGCAGTGCGTCGAGCACAGCTTGAGCTTCAGCAACAGCCTCGGCGGCTGCTGCCTGAACTTGCTGTGCGCCAAGCCAAGCATTGACCACTGCAGTTACTTCTTCGGACGTTGCGCCCGTCTCCAAGTTCACGAGGGCCGCATTCGCTTCCTCGAAGGCAGCATCAGCAGCCGCGAGCGCCGCCTCAGCGGCCTCCAAAGCTGCCTGAGCTCCGGTATCGGCCGTAAAGGCCTGGCGGATCTCCACGACTGCGCCGGGTATGGCGGACTCGGCTACGCCGGCATGGCGAAGGGCGGCTGCAATGGCCGCTGGGTTGCTCAGCGTCTGGTCGACGATAAGGTTCGAGATGATGCGCGGATCGGCGTCGACAAGCGTGCCGTTGTTGAGGCCGAAGGGATCAGTCGGGAGGCCGTGCTCGCCGTAGTTGCCGTCGGTGAAGGTGATCTGGCCCGGGCTACCGGCACCGAAGATGATGGAGTCGTCGCTCTCGTTCACCCAATTGGGCTGAGTCAATTGCGGGAAGGGCTCGCCCGAAGCGCCCCACTGCTCGCGGCCGGGAACGAGATTGTTGTAGCTCCCGTCGACCGTGCGCAGGCCAGTAGGCAGAAGCGGGCTATCCACGAGGTCGCGCAGCGCATCGCCGATCTGATCGACGCTATCACCGCCCTCGACAGCGGCTATTGCCTCACTGTGCTTCTCTGCGATCTCGATCTGCTTAAGGATGAACTCAAGATCGTGCTGGATGAGCTTTACCACGACGCCTCTCCTTAATAATGCGCCAATCGGAGCGTGCCTTCCGCTTCGTCGCCGGGCGCGCGGCGCCAAGCTCGCGAAGCTGAGAGCCTAAGATCGTGCGAACTACCACGTGCATTGCAGCGTAGTTTGCCGATGCTTTTTGGGGAGCGATACGTCGGACTGCCGAGCGAAAAATCGGACTTTTGTCCGAAGCAGAATTAGTACATACGACGGGAATGACCGATGGCGGCTATCGCCAAGGGCAGAATTGTTCGTCTCTTCTGCTGAATTCGAAGACAGCCCACCCTTGCTCGAGAGAGCACCTACTCGAGTGTTGGAAGTGGCAGGGCGGTAAGTGCCTTAAGAGACGACGCGCAGGTCGATGTCGGTGAGCGCCTTCCGCATCGTTCCTGGCGCGGCCATGCGGTCACGGATCGCGAGAGCAACCTCGACACGATTGCGTACGTCCAGTTTGCGCATGATCAAGGTCATGTAGTGCCGGACTGTTTTCTCGCTGATGGATAGCCTGACGCCAATCTCTCGGTTCGTGAGACCCTGTTGCAGCAAACCAGCAATCTGCATCTCGCGAGCATTCAGACGAGAGCCAGCATTGCGTTGCTCGGACCGCGCCCGCTGGCTCATCGCTGCGATGACCTTTGCGGCAAACGATGGCGTTATGTAGCTCTGGCCAGCATTCATGCAGGTCATCGCATCGACGATATCCCGGGCCGAGCTACCTTTCAGCAGGTAGCCGTTTGCGCCGGCTTCCAAGGCGCGTATTGCGCAGTCGACGCTCGCGACAGCGGTGAATACGGCAATCTTGGTTAGAGGATTGGCGCTCCTCATCTCGCTGATTGCGGCGAATGCGTCGCCTGGCATGCTGAGATCGATGAAGAGGTAGTCTGGTCGATAGGCGAAGGAGATGGCTACCGCGTCCGAGGCGGAGCCCCCTTCGCCGACTACTTCATAGCCAAGCACATCTGAGAAGAGGTGCCGCACGCCATCCCTAAGCATGGGATGATCATCAATCAACGCAACTGTCGCTTTGCCCATGGGGCCTCTATTAAATATAACGATTGCGGCCCCGCTGGCGGAGACAATCGGGTTACAATGCCATATGCTAATCGCAATTGAAGTAGAAAATTTATTGTTTGGTTAGTTATGATCTGTCAATCCTAGATCGTCTAGGCGGGCTAGAGACGTCTGCAAATAGCCGCCTAATGGCGCGCGGCACAAACCTTGTCGCATCGCAGCAAAGCAGTCGGCAGGCCATAGATAAAATGGGTGCTAGGAAGACCCAATCATACGGCGCACCGGCGCAGCGCACTGGCGAGAAAGCATGGCCCACGGAGCGGTCTCGTATTGAAGGGCCGGTCCTTAAAGATGCTCTTCGCATTGGCTGGCAGCGTCTGAACTTCTTTTCCCGCTGCTGCGTCGTACTTCTGGTGGCGCTGATCGGCACAATGCCGCTCCTCGCGACGTGGGTTAACGCGCGTGTAGAAAGGGCGGCAGTCGATAACGCCGCCATCTCCTCAGCTCAGTACTTCGAGCCGCTCCTAGGTCCCACCGTCGAGCGCCTGACGCTTGGCACCATTAGCACCAATGAGGCCAATCAGAAGCTTGGCAGTCTCCTTAGTGACACGACGCTCGACGACCACGTTTTGGAAATCAAGATATGGAGCACCGCCGGCGCGATCATCGCCTCATCCAAGCCAAATACCGTCGGACGAAAGCCTCCCCTTACCGAAGAGTTGCGGGATGCCATTGGTGGGCGTCTCGCCTCACACTTCGATGACACCCACCATGCTGCGTCAGCCGAGGTCAGGGCACTGGGGCGCCCGATCTTCGAGATATACGCGCCGATCTTCGGCGGCGAGAACAACAAGGTCCTTGCGGTCATCGAATTTTGCAAAGATGCGACGCGCCTGAAACATCAACTTGCAAATGCTGGATGGCATAGCTGGGGGATTATGATCGGGCTCACATCAACCTTCGCGCTCCTGCTCGTCGGCATCTTTCATCATGGCGGCACGGTTATCGGCGAGCAGCAGGCCGCCCTCCATCGCACGCTCGTAGATCGATCCGCTCTCGCCGCGCAGAACAACGATCTCAAGACGGCAATCGCGCAGGCACAAGCCCTGAGTGCAGACATTACGGACAAAGCCATAAGGCGTCTCGGCGCAGATCTACACGACGGACCTGCTCAAATCCTCACGCTCGCTCTTATGCAACTCGACGAACTGGATCATAAATCTCGAAGCGCCGAGAGCGTAAGTGCAGGTCGCGAGAGCGCGGCTGTCACGGCGAAGCTGCGAAGCTCGCTTCAGACCGCGCTCAAAGAGGTACGCGATATTTCCGCGGATGCCTCGTTACCCGAGCTTGACAACTTGAGCGCTTCGGACGTGGTGCGACTCGCAGTTCATACTCATCGCGAGAGAACGTCGAGTGACGTCGTAGTGAGCTTCGACGGTAGTACGGCGTCGCCGCCGCTATCGATCAAGACCTGTATCTACCGCGTGGTTCAGGAAGGGCTTACAAATGCCTTTCGGCATGGACTAGGGAAGTGCCAAAGCGTGCGCGTCGCCGCCAGTGCCGAAGCCGTCGAAGTGACGGTGAGCGACAGCGGCCCCGGCTTCGCCCGCCCGATCTCCGAAGTCATGGGGCAGTCGCTGGGGCTACAGGGCTTGAAGCATCGAGTGGAAGCACTGGGCGGGAGCTTCGATATTGCATCCGCGCCGGCTCGCGGTGTTCGACTTGTTGCAGTATTACCGTCGATGGCACACCAGGGTTAGATCGCGACTATGGATACTTTGCTCCGCCCGAGTGTCTGCTTAGGGTCAAATGCCGAGATCAATTGCGCAGATTCAGTGTCCGCTTCCCTGCAACGAGCGTCCATGCAGAACCGCTGTATCTTGCAGCGCCGGACATGTCGCCAGTCCCCGGGCAGCGACAACATAGATCATAGCAGCGGCTGCGATACCCCGAAGATCAAGATAACGACGAGGGCGACGGTCCACACTAGTACCCTCCGCTGTTTCCCGCGGTTGCGGAAGGCCTCGTCATCATTGAGCCGTCGGTAGTCGATAAGGATGGCATCTAGATCGGCGAGGGCCTTGTCGCGCTGTTGGCGGTACGCTCCGAGGTCCTCAAAATGATCGCACTCGATGTGCGCCTCAAGCTCGATGACGCGGTCGAACAGTTCCTTGTTGTGGGCAAGCAGCTCTTCGTAGTCGAGCCGGGAAGTAGATGAATTTGGCTTCGGCGCCGAGCCATCCGGCAGGATGTACTTGTCGGCCAACTTTGTTGACATGATCGCTACCCTCCGGCGGTACCGAAAGCGGCGTCAGAGACGCTCGAGCACCTCCGCTCGAGAACGTTCGCAATATGGAAATGAGGTGGGGAAGCCATGGATGCCTCGCGGTTTGCTCTACCCGATCAACTCGGGCTGGCCGCGTCGTTCTCCCACCGTGCCACAAGGAGGCCGGTTGGGGCCGGTGATGCTCATTGAGAGCACCCCGGGCTCGTGACGCATCGCTGAAGTAGTCAGCCGTCTCCGGTTTGACAAGTACCAGCCGACCACGAAGCAACGGGCAACATCTCCAATGGACCGGCTTTAGCTGAGCAGCTTCATGCCGACGATCAGCGGCTTGCCGTCCACCGTTTCGATCGAGAGGCCGACCTTGTTGCAAAGGGTGGCGAGATGGTCCGCCATGGTACGGGCTGGCAGCGCCTCATCGCCGCGTTCACGACACCACCGCACGTAAGCCGCCCTCACGTCCCGCGCAGGCGTCCGAGCCTCGGGATCCGGTACCATGGACTCGACCCCGAACTTAGCGACGTGGGCCATTCCATCCCGTGCCGGTGCGATCATCCGAGGTGGTGGCAGGTCCGTCGAGATATCGATCGTGGGGGCTGTCGGCATCGCGGGCTCAGTGTGCCGACCGTTGGCATGGGCGCCAAAGGCCAACAGGGCGACGCCCAGCCCGTTGATTGCCAGCGACGCGAGCCCAGCCGCGGCAAGGTCGAGCGTCGACGCTGAGAGCCCCAGGCGGGCCGCCAGCGGGCTTTGATCCGGCGCCAGGCCCGTTTCCGCCAACTCGGCCCGAGCGGCCTCCACGGCCTTCGTGGCGCGTTCTACAGCCGCATCTCGTTCAGCTAGTGCCGCGTCCATCTCGCGTTGCGCCGCGTCGACTTGGGCCTGGAGGAGAGTCCGGCAATTCGACGCGCAGCCGCGTTCTGCTGACTTGTCGATCACGGCGAGGTCTGTCGCGGTTTTAGCCGCGAGCGCGCGCTCGATGCGGCTGCTCGAATGTGCAGATGTAAGCATCGCTTCTGCGTCGCCCACGCGCCGGGCGGCATCCTGGCGGCGTTCTGCGGCCTCGCGGATGCTGACCTGTGCCGCCTCTCGCGTGGCGACGACGCGTTCGCCCGTCAGGATGAGGGAATACAGCTCGCCGCTCAGCATTCCCAGGCCGATGGCAAGCGCGGCAGCGCGACGGCCTGCCGCCCACGCCGCGCCAAAGCACAATGCGCCCGCCATAAGTCCGCCGGCGACAGCGAGTGTGATCACGCCGTAAGGCGAGGTGAGACCCGCATTGGCATGGGCAAGCGACGCATAGGCGGCGGCTGCAATCAGAATGATGCCCGAAGCGACTGCGAGCGCCCTCAGCAGCATCAGTTGCCCTCAGCCGCCATAGCTTCACGCTTCGCCAACTCACGGATGGCGCGCTCATACACATCGGCCATCGAGCACCCCAGCTTGCGCGCAAGCGTGTTGTGGAGCGCACGTGTCTCGGGTGTTGCTCGGAAGTTCATCTGCTCGGATCGCAGAAGGGGGCGCTTGGCTGCGCGTTCGGCGGCAGTCCGATTGGCTTTGCGCTCAGCTAGCTTGCGGCGCTCGACGGCCTGGGGGGCCGCCGCCTTGCGCTGGGCAAACATGGCCGCAAACTGATCGAGGCTGTCGTCATCTTCTTCGAGGCGATTGATCACCGGCGTGCCCTCGCTTTTTTCTTCGCCGCGGCGATCGTGGCGGCCTTGACCTCCGACCACAGCGCATCGATCTCCGACGCAGCGGCCTTGTCGCGGCCGGCGTTGACCTCGGCTGCGGACTTGCCCGCGTTTAGGCCTGCCACGTAGCTCTGGCGCTGGTGGACAATCGTCTCGGCCACGGGTGTCTTCTGCCTTGTCAGCATGTCACGCGCCTTGTCGCCGGACTTACCGCTGGAGGGCACGGCGTTCAGCAAAATGAGGTGCGGTACGCCTGCAGCCTCCGCCATGGCGAGGACGTCGGTGGTCGCCATGAGATCGACTAGGCTTGCGCGTGCCGGAATAATTGCGAACGTGGACACAGATAGGGCCTGTTCCTGCAGAGCAATAGCGCTGGGGGGCCGTCGAGGAACACCCAGTCCTAGCCATCGAGCGCCAAAGCTTCGACGGCATCCGCCGGGCTTGCGGCACCCTCGAAGACAGTTGGATTGTCGACCGCCCCGCGCCGGTCCCACCATTCGACGAGCGAGCGCTGCGGATCGAGATCGACCATGGCAACGCGCGGTGAGTCCTTCGCCGCCCGCACCGCGAGTGCTGACGCGATCGTCGTCTTTCCGACGCCTCCCTTGGTATTCACGACTGCGATGATGTACATCGCGCCCCCGCGCCCAGTGCTTTACATCAGGGAAGTGTAAAGCGATTTGCATGCGCTGCCACCCTCGGCCTGAGATTTCAGCACGTTACATAGCGGTGGCCAGTGCTTTACATTGGGGCCGCGCTTTACATTTAAAGACGCTTCTGGGATGACATGAGGTGGCGGCCACCAGTGCCGTCAGTGACTTAAGCCGTGCGCCCCTCAATCATCATCAGGCAACGAGGTCAGGTCAGAGTGCATGGTCGAAGGGTATGGCCTCGACGCGCGCGTGATCGTCGCCTGCCCCACTAGTTCTTGACCATCTCCTCGAAGCGCGAAGCCGTGACCCACGCACGCGTCACCTTGCCATTGAGCGAGAACTCGATCTGAACTCGCTCGGTGTCGTGGTCGAGATCGACAATGATAAATGGCGTGCCATCGGGGATGACTTCCTCAGTAACACCATCTGCCTCCGTCTCGCCGGCGGTCATGACTGCAAATCCTTCTTCTCGTATCCTGTTTGCACAAGGCGCATCCTCTCAGGTGGGTATGGCCTCAGGAGGGTTGTCGCTTCGGCGAGCGTGCCGTTCATCCACTGATCTTGAACCTCGTCGCCGACGAGCAGCACCGGCATCCGCTCGTGATTTACGGTTTCCACGAGGTCATGAACGAGAAAACGTCGAGCGTCACTGGTGACCCGTCCTTCTTTAGAGGGCCGTTCCACACGCGCCAGAGGCCAGCGAATGCGAACAGTGGGCGCGGATCCTCGGCATTGGCCAGAGCGAACCAATTCCAAGTTGCTGGCTTCACATCTGCGTTCGGCTCGCAGAATGACGTGACTGGCACTAGGCAACGGCGCTGTTCGACGCTCTCCCGCCAGAATCGCGAGTCCATCTTATCGTCCCGCGTATTGGTGACGCGGCGAGGGGCCTTACCCGGCTGCGGCAGGACAAATCCCCAAGACAGCTCGACGAGTTCACGCTCTCCATCCTGAGCACGCCGCACCACCGGCGCCATGTGACCAGGAAAGATGGCGTCCCTCGGCTCGATGGCGACGGCGCGGTTAGACGACACGCGGAATAGCCGGCGGACTGCTTCTACTGCGCGCGTCTGCGAGTAAAGATTGCACATTGCAGCTCAGCCTCGATGGTGTCCGCGGGCAAGGGTTGATGTTGCTGTGCTGAGCCGCAGTTCGACCGTACCCAGCTCACCGAAGTCCGCTAGCACGACATCTCCACCTGCGACGGCGTCCAAACCGGTGCACGTTCCCGTCGATACTATGTCCCCCTTCCAAAGGCCGAGACGTCGCTCCGATAGGTGGTTGGCGAGCCAGTGCAATACGTTCAGCGGATTTTCCAATGCGCGGCTTCCGCAGCCATATCCCTTGCGTTCGCCGTTGATGAGCATGGTCACTTCGTGCTCGCGCAGATCCTGCCCTGCAAACGGGGTCCATTCTCCGACAACCAGTCCGATGTTTACTCCCCCGTCAGCCGTCGTGAGCAGCCTCCCCTTGCCAGCCAGGCCGCCGGCAAATCGAGTGCCAACGATTTCGATCGCGCCAGCAAGTTCGCCTATGCCGGCAACGACTTCATCGTACGCGTAAGCCTGCTGCCGAGGGGGAAGATCCTTCGCCAGCCTGAATGCGAATTCGCCCTCTACTGCCGGCATGTGATCGGCCACGAGAGAAACATTGGCGGGGCTGCCGTAAACATAGGGCTGCAGTAGTGCGCCGGCGCCCGGCTCTTTCGTGCCGAGATGGCGCTGAGCCTCTTTGCTGGTCGAACCCACCTTGTAGCCAACGCGCGCCAAGCCGCTCAGTGAGACGATCGCTTCTTGAACTGCGTACGCTTCGAGTCCCGTCTTTGGCGCCTGTATGTCGGAGGCGTCGATGGTGTGCCCCAGGCTGCGCGCTTCCCAAAGCAAACGGGCAAGATCTTTCGACATGTCGCTTCATCCGCTGACGCATGTTGAACCAAGGTCGCGTGATGACGTTGAATTAGCCACCAAATGACAACTTCCTCTAGCTCCCCATGCGGTCATGGCCAAGCGCAAATCCACGCATCGATCGACAGCGCGCTTCAGCGCGCGAATGCTGCCAGGTGCCAGGCCGGCGCCCTTTCCCGGTTTTGTGAAGCCGCAACTCGCAACGCTGCGCGAGAACGTGCCGAGCAGCCCGGCGTGGCTCCACGAGATCAAGTTCGACGGTTATCGCGTCCAAGGCCATCTCGTAGAAGGTCGGCCGGCACTGATCACGCGCGGCGGCCATGACTGGACCTCACGCATGAAGTCACTCGCCATGGCGCTAGAGCGCCTGCCGGCCAATCATTTGGTCGTCGATGGAGAGGTGATTGTCCCAGACGGCAAGGGCGCCAGCGACTTTGATGCACTCGAGACCGCCATGGGGCCACGTGGGCGGTCTGCGGACATGCTATTCTATCTCTTTGACATCATGCACCTCGACGGCTTCGATCTTCGCGCCGCTCCGCTCGCGGATCGCAAGGGTGTGCTCAAGGAGCTGCTTCGGGGTATCGGGCCTCCTATCGTGTACTCCGATCACATGGTCGAGAACGGCCAGAAGATGTTCCAGCACGCCTGCGAGATGGGCCTTGAGGGTGTCGTCTCAAAGCGAGCTGATGCGCCTTACCGGACGGGGCGCGGCGAGAGCTGGATCAAGGTGAAGTGCGTCAAACGAGCGACCTTCACCGTTGTTGGCTACACGCCGGAAGGTAATGGCTTGGTCGCTTCATTGCATCTGGCACGCAAGAAGGGACGCGAACTCACGTACGTCGGCAAAGTTGGAGCGGGATGGAGTATGGCCCAGAGCGCAAAGCTGCGCCGGGAGCTGGAAGCACTCGAGGTTGATCGTGCTGCGGTGGAAGTGCCAGGCCGACCGCCTAAGGCGGTATGGGTTCAGCCGCGCATTAAAGCTGCTGTTGAGTACAGGATGATCACCTCGGCAGGGATGCTCCGTCATTCTGTGTGGAAAGGGACTGCCTAATTGGCTTCGGCGCTTGATGGTTTGCCTCGCTTTCGCGTCGCCGTGGCAACCGGCGCCTACCATGTCCGTGATTGTCACAGAAGGACAACTCTTCGTGCGCAGGCTATTTGGTGGCAGCGGCGACGTGGGGAATGAGTTATTGGTCGACGCGACTTTCTGAGGCGCTGCCTAACGGCTTCATCATGAGGTATCAAATGCTGAGGCTCGCCGTCTTTGCTGCATCCACATTGCTCGCGGCGAACTTGGCTCACGCCTCAGAGAATTACGAGCAATGGCCGGTTCTGACGAGCACCTTTACCTCGACAGGCGGAGGTGGCATCACCATCAAGGGATATGACCCCGTCATCACTGGCAGCACGTGCGTGACCACCTTCATGGCTGTCGAAGCCGGCGACAACCGCAAAGTCTATCCCAACTTCATTGAGTTCGATGCCGTTGCCGCTCAGGGGGGCATCTTGTGCACCAACGGCAAGTGGCGCGCTTTCGAAGGTGGTGCCAAGGGTACAACCGGCTTCAAGTTGTTCTATAAGGACGGCGTCTTTCGCGCGGGGCAATAGCGCATTCGCGTCAAGAGCCCCGGCCGCGAAACTCTCGTTCATTCCCTCAGAGTTTAGCGGACTGAGCCATTGCCCATCTGCACAATCGCGAGCGCCAAAGACCGCGCCTCCGCCTTGCTCAGTCGCGGAAACTTCTGCGCGCGCTTGCCCGGCATTGGCGTCTCGTCGAAATGGATGGTGAGCAACCTGATGCCGAAGCCGTCGCGCACAACGATGCGGTTGTGGTGCTCCTCGTAGAACCAGGGCGGTGGGTAGTAGTCGCGGAACCTCACCATGCCTTGTGACGGTCCGACGAGAGCATTCCCCAGGCCACCCCTCCTTGACACTCAGGCGTGTCTGGAACAAAATGGGAACAATGGCGCCCGTCAAGGGGTCTGTGCTTGATGGTATGGAGTGAGAACCATGCAGGTCATCGAAGGAACGAAAATCGCAGAACTCGAACGGTACAACGAACTCTATCGGCCGATCGCCGAATGGTGTCAGGCGCTGTATTCAGCGGGTCCAGACGATGATGTGACGACTTGGTTCTATCAGGCATTCGACAAGGTCGTGAGGCAGCCGGACTTCACGGTGGACGATCTTCGCCAAGTGCTTACTGCCAACTGGTTCGACTTTGCCGAGGGACCTGGTGCCGTCGAGCAGATCGAGGACATCTGCGCGAGCGCCCATAACGTGCGGCGGTACATGGAGGCGATCGGTCAGGTCGAAAAGCGCGAACCTGACGCAAAGAGCAGCCTGAAAGTCGTGAGCGACCAATCGGTCCACTGAGCCAGCTTGCTGCGCAAACCCGAGGATCCCGCCGGCAGGCGCACGCGAGCTTTCTGGCACAGTTTCCCGAAAGACGGCGAGTGGAGGAAGGTCACGCTCGCTCAGCAGGAGCGGGAGGGGTTCGAGCTACAGCCATCATGTCGTTCGTGCTGGCACCGAGGTCCCATGATGAAACCTGCCGAGGTGGCGGCATGGGCCAATGTTTCAATGGACACGCCTATCATCACGCTCGCCGCGCGTCTTGTCTGCTCGAAGTGTGGACTGCCCGCAGGCTATTTCCACGGCCACCACACACCGCGGAGATGAAGCTGCGACGCTTCTTCTGTCGACGCGCTGCGGGGTTCAAGGTGGAGTCCGATCGCACTAGCCCGCCGGCAGGCGCAACGGGGTAGCAGGTCATTGCCGCCATAAGCCTTTCGAGGCGCTCGGGGAATGCCGCGCTTCTCGTGTGTGAGCGGCAGGACCGCACAACACAGCAACTATCGGGCGAGCGATCCAATCCCGCACCAGTATATGCGCGATACCCTCTTGCCCCAAGCGTAGCGAACGGCCAAGTCCCGTGAGAGCAGGTGCTTGCCGGCGTCTTTGCCGTCGATCGACATCCTCACGAGAGGTCTTCCAAAAGCATCGCGGCGACCTGAGTAGTGCACAGTCACCAGTCGGCCGAATATGAAGTCGCTGAGCTCGTTCTTGGCGGCCATGCCAGCTTGATACTCTGCGGGGCAGCGTGGCGAGCTTATCTCAGGCGCATCGATGACGAGCAGTCGCAGTCGCTCCCCGTTGAATCGAACGGTGTCGCCGTCCACGACGTGGAAGGCTCCCGAGGTCGCTGAGACGGTGTGGGAGGAAGTGAGAGGCCTCCCTTCCATGAGGAGATAGGCGCCAGCTGCGACGGCTATGAGGGAGAGGACAGGAGCGAGCATGCGCCCATGCTGAAGAGCGCGATGGAAGCGTGACCTTCGTCTCTGTGAATGCACGGCCCAGCCGTGCCGCATCAATCGATCTGGCATGATTGCAGCTCCCGAAATTGGGGAGCGTATCCGCGTCTGGCTAACCTTAGCCTAACGTGGTTGCTGCAACCAATCCTGTAAACCCACCAAGGTGGGGCTCACTTGGAGCCACCTGGGTCGCTCGAGTGTCGCGGGTGACTAGGGCGACAGTATGCTAGTCGGGTCGGCGCCGAGCAGGGCTCGTTCTAGGACACCGTTCGTGTATGCGCCTTTGTGGCCATGGGCGAAGGGGGGACAAGCGCGAGTAGCCGTATAGGCGGCAGACCGACCAGGTCCGGAATCCGAGCTAACTTCTGGGGAGCCTTGAAGCCTATGGCGAAATCTCAGATCGCTCGGACGAAACGTCGTGGAAAAAAGATTGCCGACAGCTTCAGAGGGCTAAGGGGTAAGGGAAGGGGTATATTTCAGGGAAGACCAGAAAAAACCAGTGATATCAATACGCTCTGGCTCCGCGGGTAGGATTCGAACCTACAACCAACCGGTTAACAGCCGGTTGCTCTACCGTTGAGCTACCGCGGATCAGGGGTTTGCCCTAAGGCCCGTGGCTTCTAGCAAACACCAGCGCTTCGCGCCACCCCTTTTGGCTGCGACCTCGGAGCCCGCCAATCGTCCGGCCGCGTCCTACTCCGTCGGCACCATGTACTTCAGCGCCACGTTCGAGAGTGCGCCCCCGATCACGCAGGGAATGCCGACCTGCGCCTGCCCGAGCGCGCTCGCCACAATGCAGCCGAAGGCCAGCGCCGTCTGCCCCGCCTGCCCCCACCAGGAAACATTGCGCGCGTGCTCCGGCCCCTTGCGGCGCAGCTCTTCCACCGCCGCAACGGCCTGCTTGCGAATGGCGCCCGTCTCATAGGTTTCCGCAGCGGTGATGACCTCGCGCAATTCCTTGGCCGCATCCTTCGGCGCCGTTTCGAGCTGCCGCTTGGCATAGGCCAGGAGCCGGGGATCGGACTGCAGGTTCGTCGCCAAGGTCCACTTGGCCATGCTGCCGAGTGTCAGCTTCTCGACGTCATTGCGGTCCTTCGACCAGGGCAGCACGGTGATGATGCGGTCGACGCCCTTGAAATTGCCCGAGGCGAAATAATGCCCCCACATGATGTCGATGTGCGCGGGCGACGCCTTGAGATCCAGCGTCTCGAAGGTGGCGCCCTTGCCGTAGAGATGATGCTCGATCAGCACCTTTCGCGTCGGCATGCGCTCGACGAACTTCTTGAGAAGCTCCTTCCAGCCCCTGAGCCCCGAATAGGCGATCGCGCGCACGATCACCACTTGGTCCTCGGGCGGCAGCGGAAACATCTCCGAGATCAGTTTCTCGGCAATCTCGGGATTGGCCGCGAGCACGCCGGCGATGAAACCCTGATAGACGCCCGCCTGATCGAGCTCCTTGAACACGCCGATCCCGCTCATCGCCTTCACGGCCTGCGGGAGTTTTTCCGGCTCCGGCTTCTCGCGATAGCTGTTGATCCATTTGAGGATCGTCTGGGCGGTCAATTGTTGCGGCTGCTGCTGCGACGGCGATTGTTGCGGCGGCGGCTGGAGCGTGGCGCGGCGCTGGGCGTCAGCCGTGCCCGCGCCGAACGCAAGCATCAGCATCGCCAGAATGCACACCACCACACGCATACAGATTCCCCGCAGTCGGCACGCCTCGGCGCGCAGGACCTACAACCACAATGCGAGCAGGCATGGCCATTTTGCGGCCTGGATGGGGCGGTTGTTTGTTTTGTGCCGCGGGTTTTTTTCTGAAGGGCGGCCTACCGGCCGGCGCGCGGTCGCGCGCTCAGGAAGAGATGCGTCGCAACCGAGCCGTGGTGCGATGCCCGCGGAGGCCATGCGGACAGGTCGCGTCTTGTGACAAAGTCATAAAGGCGGGGGGCCGGGAGGGTGTCCATCCCGGCAGACCGCGAGGCCATGCCGGAGGCCTGCCAGAGGTATGCGTTTCGCTCGCGCCGTAGGCGCAAATTAGTCAGGTTCCCGCGCAACCACGGCATCGACGATGGCATAGCCCTCGGGGCCGACGATCAGCGGATTGATGTCGAGGCTCTGGATGCGCGGTGTCGACTTCGTGACGAGATCGCCGACGGCCACCGCGGTCTTCGCGACAGCTTCGACGTCCACCGCAGGCTCACCGCGCGTTCCTGCGAGCACGGGCCAGCAACGCAACGCGCGCAGGGCCGCGAGCGCATCATCGGTCGAGAACGGCGGCAACAGCAGGCGCACGTCCGGCATGGCCTCGACGTACTTGCCGCCATCACCAAGGGCTACGACCGGGCCGAATATGGGATCGCGGTGCGCGCCGATCATGAGCTCGCGCTGGCCGCGCACCATGCGCGCAACGATCACGCCGTCGAAGGTCGCGCCGGCCTTGGCGATCGCCTGCTCCATGTCGCGGAAGGCTGCGCCCACTGCATCCTCGTTGTCGAGGCCGAGGCGGACGAGACCATGTTCGCTCTTGTGCGGAAGATCGGCGGAGCAGCCCTTGACGGCGACGGGCCCGCCGAGATTGCGCCATGCGGTCGCGGCTTGAGCGGCTGTACGGCAGAGATGATGCGGCACGACCGCCAGGCCCGCCCGCGCGAGCACGTCGAGGCTGTCGGCTTCATTGAGCGCGCGGCCCGCGCCGGTGCTGCTGTCGTTCGATTGCGCCCAGTTGAGTGCCGGACGCGCCGTCGCGCGCGCGATGAGTGCGTTGTGCTCCGCGAGGCGCGCGAGCGCGGCAATGGCGTCCGCTTCCAGCGGGAATGTGGGCACGCCTGCCGCCTTGAAGACATCGGCGACGGACTTCTGCCATGCCGACACGACGACGGGTGTACCTGTCGCGTCGGCGAACGCCGCCGTATCCCGTGCGAACGTCGGCACGTCGTAGCCCTGGCCCGCGATCGGAAAGCCGATCATGAAGTTGTCGGCTGCGTTTTCGTTCGCGAGCACGGGCAGGATGTCCGAGAGCAGGCGGTTGTTCTGCAGCAGCGCCGCCGTGAGATCGATCGGATTGGCGGCAGATGCAAATGTCGGCAGGATGGCGTCGAGCTTCTGGCGCACGGGGCCTTCGAGGCGCACCATTTCGAGCCCGGCGAAGGTGGCTTCATCCGCACTCATGACGCCGGTCGCGCCGGAGCCGGAGATGGTGACGAGACGGCGCCCTTTGGGTTTCCAGCCTTTGAGATAAATTTGCGCGGCAGCGACCAACTCGCCGATATTGCGCGCGCGCCAGATGCCGACGCGTTCCAGCGCCGCATCGACCACGCGATCCTCGTTGGCGAGTGCACCGGTGTGCGAGAGCGCCGCGCGCTGCCCGGCCTCCGTGCGGCCCGACTTGAGTGCGACGACATACACACCGCGTTCATGCGCGATGCGCGCGAGCGTTTCGAGTTGATCGGGGCGCGGAATGCTCTCGATGTAGAGCAGCAGCAATTTGATGTCGGGATCGCTCGCTGCGGCCGCAGCCATTTCTAGAACTGAGACATCCGCATCGTTGCCCGTCGCGAGTGAGTAGCGCACGCCGAGTCCCTGCTCGAACAAGAGCCCGACGGGCACCGCGCTCATGGCGCCGCTCTGGCTGACGACGGCGATCGGGCCGTCGAAAGGTTCGGACTCCGACCACATGGTCGAGAAGCTCGTCACGGCGCCATTGCCGAAGTTGGCGAGGCCCTGCGTGTTCGGTCCGACCATGCGCATGCCCGCGGCACGTGCTGCGGCGACCATGCGCGCTTCCTTGGCCTTGCCCTCGGGATCAGAGGTTTCGCCGAAGCCCGACGTCATGCACACGAGGCCTTTCACGCCTTTCTTCGCGCAGGCTTCGACGGCAGCGACGGCATTATCACCCGGCACCGCCACGACGACGGTGTCGGGAACCTCGGGAAGATCGTCGAGACTCGCGACGCATTTAAAGCCCTGCACTTCGGGTCGCGTCGGATTGATCGCCCACACGGGCCCCTTGAATCCGAAACGCTTCAGGTATGCGAGCGGGCGCCCGCCGATCTTGTTGGGGTTCTCCGATGCGCCGAGGATGGCGATGGAGCGCGGGGCGAGCAGCGGCTTCAGGCTATCGATAGACATGAGTGCACCTCAGGCGCGCTTGAAAAAGGGAATGGGGCGACCGGCAAGTTCGACGACGCTGCCGGTAACGCGATCGCCGATCGCGAGGCCAGATACGCCATGCGCCATGAGGCGGAAGCCTTCCTCGGCATCGACCATCACGAGCGCATAGGGCGCGAGCGCTTTCATGTCCGGCGTCGGCGCGCGCTCGACGATGGTCACGGCGTGCACCACACCGTTGCCCGAAGCTTCCGACGTCATCGGCTCGCGCGTGCCGCACTTCGGGCAGAAGTTGCGCACGAAGTACCACACATGTCCGCAGCGTCCGCAGCGCTGATAGCGGATGGCGTCGCTCATGGCTGGCGCTCCATGATCAGGCTGACGTGTGAGGACATGACACCGCCATCTCCATGCAGGAATGCCAGACCCGCATCTGCAACCTGACGGCTACCCGCGCGGCCGGTCATCTGGAGCTGCGTCTCGACGAGATGGGCGAGGGCGCCCGCAACGCCACAGTGGCCGTAGCTCATGAGGCCACCGTGCGTGTTGAGCGGCTTCGTGCCCGTCCGCGCGAAATACCCCTCGCGGGCCATGCGGCAGGATTGTCCGCGCGGCGCGAGCCCAAGCTCCTCGAGCAGAATGGCGAGCGTGATCGTGAAACTGTCGTAGATCGCGAGATAATCGGCGTCCGTCGTCGCGAGTTTGCGGCCGCTCGCCGCGATCGCGCGATCCATGGAGAGGCGGGCGCCGAATTGCGTCAGGCTCGGCGCTTCGCTGATATGCTGGTGCGTATGAGCCTGTCCCGCGCCGATGATCCGCACGGCGGCGGTCTCCGTCCGCGCGCGACTGACCACGAATGCAACGCCACCATCGGCTGTCGCGCAGCAGTCGAGCAGCTTCAGCGGCCGCGCAATGGGCTTCGACGCGAGCACATCCGCAACCGTGATCGGGTCGCGGAACTGCGCGCCGGGATGCGTCGCCGCATTCGCCCGCATGAGCACGGCAAGCTCGGCGAGATCGGCTTCGGCGAGGCCGTGCTCGTGCATGTAGCGGTTCGCAACGAGACCATAGTACGCCGGAATGGTCGGCCCGAGCGGCACCTCGTGCACGGGATGACCGACCTGCGCGAGCGTCTCGACGACCTTATCGCGCCCGCCCGGTGCCGAGAGGCGGTTCTCGCCTGCAACGACGAGCACATTCTTGAGACGCCCCCCCGCGACCAGCTCATGCGCGAGCATAGCCATGGCGAAGCCCGTCGCGCCGCCGACCTGAAGCCCGTGTGCATAAGCCGGGCTCAGTCCGAAATGCTCGCAGAACACTGTCGCCAGCATGATGTGCGGCATGGTCGTCGCGTAACCCGTGAGCACGCCGTCGATATCACCGCGCTTCAAGCCCGCGTCGTCGAGGGCCAGCGTTGCCGCCTCGCTCATGAGGTCGATCGTGTTCTTGCCCTCGTGACGCCCGAACGGCAGCAGGCCGACGCCTGTGATCCAGCTCATGTGAGCCGGCTCACACCGTCGCGATGGCGTTTGCCGGCGAGCCGACCGCACCCGGCAGGTTGAGCGGCGGCGCCGTCATGAGAAACCGGCTGCGATTGTTCGCGCGCAGCCAGTCCGCCAGCGCCGAAAGCCGCCAGATCTCACCGAGATTGACGCCCGTCTTGAACAGGCAGTGCTGATGCAGCGGCAGGGCCGCGCATTGGCCGGGCTTCAGCGGCGCATTGTGCACCTCGACGGCATAGTTGTCGGAGATGAGCGCGACGAGCTTCGATTCCGTGATCCACTGATGGAGCTTCGTGTCGCTGCCGTCGAGGCCCGTGCAGGTCTGGTGCATGGCCTCCTCTGTCGGCTTGCCCTTCTGTTCGAAGATGACCTCGTCGAATCCGGTCCTGAGGCACACGAAGTCACCGGGCTCGACCTTGATCCCGTCGGCCGCCATCACGCGCATGAGATCGTCGTACGTCACGGCATGTTTGCGCCGGCCGAAATGAGCGAAGAGATCGATCATGACGCCGCGGCCCTGCAGGCACTTCTCCGCCATGTTCTCGACGCCGAGCTTATTTGCCCGCGACGTGGATTTGGCCTCGACGAAGGTGCCAGGGATGGCGCCGGCGTCCTTGGCGTCGGTTGGACCGACGATGTCGGTGTCGCTCCTGAAGCCATTGTAGAAGACCGGCTCGGCGACACCGTCACCATCGGCATCGAACAGTGCGCCGACGTGGGCAAGCGTATCCCACTGGCTTGAATATTGGAGATGAAGCAGCACCATGTCGTCATTGATGACGTCGGTGAGGCCGGGATGATCGCGGTCGGTGCGGAAGGCCCAAGTCGGTCGATCGCCGCGCAGCGTGGGACGGAGAATGGGTGGGTGGCGGCGCGGATTGAGTACATTGCCGCCGGGTAGATCGAGCGGCATGGACAGACAGAAGGTGCGCCCCTCCTTGACCTCGGCGACAGCCCCCCTGACGCGCTCGGCATTGAGCTCATTCATGCGGCCGAGCTGGTCGTCGGGGCCATAATCGCCCCAAGTGGAGTTCTCCGGCCGCTGCTTCCAGCGCGCGCTCTTGGACATGGGCTTCCTCCGGTGTCGCGCGCATTGCAGTCGCGCGTTCTGACAGTGCGCCGGCGATGATAGCCGGTCGTGCTGTCAGGATACGTGCGTTGCGCCCGCTGGCAAGCCGGGTCGGCAGGTTCCAGCTATGCGCCGCGCCAGACCAGCACGGGAATTGTGGTGTGGGTGAGCACTTTCTTGGTCTCGCTTCCGATGAGAAGTCCCGCGAGGCCGCGCCGGCCGTGCGAGGCCATGACGATCAGGTCGCAGCCCTGCTCCTTGGCCGTCTCGATGATGGATTCCCAGGGGTGCATCTGGAAGGCGTGAAAGGCCTTGAACGGTACGCCTGCGGCGGTGGCGGCGGCTTCGACTTTCTTGAGGTTCTGGGTCGCGATGTCCTGCGTGCCCTTGAGATAATCCTCCTCCGGAAAGCGGGCCGCGAGCGCTCCCGAGACGATCGCCGAGTACGGGATCGAGACGGTCAGCGCGGTCAGCCGTGCTCCCACTGCCTTCGCAAGATTCACGGCATAAGGGATCGAGCCCATCCCGAAATCGGAACCATCGACGGGGAGCAGAATATGCTTGTACATGGGGAACCTCCGAGTTTCCACGTCCGGCCAAACTTTCCCATGCGGACCGAGCGGCCGAGGCACAGCGTCTGGTGCGCATATGAGCTTGAGGCCGGCTCCGGTCGCGCGCCTTGCGACCGATCAAGCCCGGCAATGCGGACGGCGCATTTGGCGTGCGGGATGTAAGTCGCTAGTGTGGCCGGAAAATCCGAACCGGAAGCCCAATCGACCTTATGACCAGTGAACGCACCACTCCGAGAAACGCAGCCGACGCGCATGTGTTCCGCTCTGCCGCGGAAAGTGTGGCTCTCGACGAGGCGCGTCTGGCAGTCTATCTGGCCGGCATCGGGCTGCCCCTCGATACCTCCGAGCCGGTGCGCCAGTTCGGCACGGGTCTTGCCAACATCAACTACCGTCTGACGGCGGGCGGGCGCCGTCTGGTGCTGCGACGGCCTCCCGGTGGCGATCTGCCGCCCGGTGCGCATGATATGTCGCGCGAGCATCGTATTCTCTCACGGCTGTGGCGCGTCCATCCTCTGGCGCCGGAGAGCTTGCACCTCTGCGAGGACAGAAGCGTCATCGGCGTGCCTTTCCAGCTCATCGATTACCGCCCTGGTCTCGTCATCAAGGGCGACGACCGTTCGCGCTTCGATGGTGATCCAAATGTGGCCCACGCGACGAGTGACATGCTGGTCGCGACGCTCATCTCGGTGCATCGTGTGGACTGCGCGGCGATCGGTCTCGACACGCTGGGCAAGCCCGAGGGCTTCATCGCGCGCACGCTCAAGGGGTGGGCGGGGCGCGGTCAGCGCCTGGAGGTTGCTCCCGAGACCGCACGCCTCCTCGGCGAGGTCACGGGCTGGCTCGAGCGGCAGCTTGTGCAGTCGCGGGCGCCGGTGCTGCTGCATTCGGATTTCAAGCTCGACAACATGATCGTCCACCCCGAGACGCTGGCCCCCGTCGCCATCGTCGACTGGGATATGGGCACGCGTGGCGACCCGCTCTTCGATCTCGCAACCACGCTCAGCTACTGGGTCGAGCCCGGCGACCCGCCCTGTATGCACGCCCTTCGCCAGATGCCGACCGCGGCGCTGGGTTTCGCCACGCGCCGCGAAGTGATCGAAGCGTACGCGCGCGAGATGGGCGTCGATGTTTCCGATTGGCCTCAGCTGCGCGTGCTCGCCATGCTCAAGCTGGCGGTCGTCCTGCTGCAGCTCTTTGCGCTCTATCAACGCGGTGCCGCCAAAGGCGCCGACTATGCCGAGTTGGACCGGGTCGCGACCGAGCTGCTCGCCTATGCAACGGACGTCGCCCACAGGCGCGCGGACTGATCAAGATCCGACTACCGAGGAAGGAAGCCCATGGATTTCACTATCCCAAAGCCGCTCGAGGAGCTGCGCGACCGCGTGTCGGCGTTCGTGCGTGAGAAGATCATTCCCTTCGAGAAGGATCCGCGCTGGGGCCATCACGGCATCCCGGAGGATTTGCGCCGCGATCTCAACAATGCCGCAAAGGAGGCAGGGCTGCTCGGCGTCAACAGCCCGGAAGAGTTCGGCGGCAAGGGTTTCTCGCACTTCGAGCAGGCGGTGATCTTCGAGGCGGCGGGCTACTCCATCCTCGGACCCATCGCGCTGCATTTCCATGCCCCCGACGAGGGCAACATCCATATGCTCGACGTCATCGCGACGCCGGCACAGCGCAAGAAGTATCTTTCGCGGCTCGCGACCGGCGAGGTGCGCTCATGCTTCGCCATGACCGAGCCCGATGGCGGCGCCGGCTCCGATCCGCTGCTGCTCAAGACGCGCGCGGTGCCGGACGGCAATGGCTATGTCATCAATGGCCGCAAATGGCTGATCACGGGCGCCGAAGGTGCGGCCTTCGCAATCATCATGGCGCGCACGGGTGACGGCCCCGGTGATTGCACCATGTTCTTCACCGAGCTGCCGAACCCGGCCTTCAAGATCAGCCGTGTGCTCGGCACCATGGATTCGAGCTTCATGGGCGGCCATGCCGTCATCGACATCGAGAACCTGCGCGTGACGGGCGACGACGTCATCGGCGAAGTCGGCCAAGGCTTCAAGTATGCGCAGGTGCGCCTTGCCCCCGCGCGTCTCACGCACTGTATGCGCTGGCTCGGCTCGGCCATTCGCGCGCACGACATTGCAACGGCGTATGCCCGTTCACGCACGTCATTCGGCAAGCCGCTCGGCGATCATCAGGGTGTGTCGTTCATGCTCGCCGACAATGCGCTCGACATTCACACCTCGCGCCTCGCCATCTGGCACACGGCGTGGCTACTCGACCAAGGTGACAAGGCGTCGACGGCGAGTTCCATGGCCAAGGTCATCTGCTCGGAGGCGATCTTCCGCGTGGTCGATCGTTCGCTGCAGATCCTCGGTGGCATGGGCGTTACGTCTGACACGGTCGTCGAGCGCATCTTCCGCGACGTGCGCGCCTTCCGCATCTACGACGGCCCCTCGGAAGTGCACCGCCATTCGCTCGGGCGGCGCATCGTGAAGGGCGATCGCCCCAAGGCGCATTAGTTCTCGAGAAGGCGCGCGATAACAATATCGCGCGCCGCTCTCCCTACACCCTACTTTTTCTTGCCCGCTACGGTCGGCGTTGCCGGCTCAGCGTTCTCGGCGTCATCATCAGGCTTGGTTGCCGCACTCTTTGGTGCGTCCGGCTTGGTCACGTCGGAAACGGGTGACGGTCCGGGCGGCGAGGTATCGCCGATCACCATTTTGCATTCCGCGGGCAGGTCGGCGAGCGTGATCTCCGGCGGCTTCGGCTTGGGTTTAGGCTTCGGCAGTGCGACCGGTGGCTCAGGGCGCGGCGATCGCGGCGCATAGATCCGCTTCATCCGCTCGATCCAGTCGTCGACTTCCTTGCCGCAGCCGTCATCGTCCCCGACGACAAATTGCGGGGTGCACGTCGGGCTGTCCTTCGGGCAGGCCATGCGGATGTGCATGTGATAGTGATGTCCCCAGTAGGGGCGGATCTTGTTGAGGTGCGTGCGCGGCAGCGACTTGTCCTCACAGATGGCCTTCTTGATGGCCGGATGGACGAGCACGCGCTCGACCTGCGGATAGGAAGCCGCGCGTGTGATGATGCGTCCGTGAGCGGGCGTCCACACCTCGGTGTTTATGCTCACGCGATCCGCTGCGAGCATCGATGTAGCCGAGAGATCCTCGCGCTCACGGTTGCTGAGCTTCTTGTCCGGCATCGGAGTCAGCCAGATATCGGCGTCGAGGCCGATCTGGTGGCTGGCATGCCCCGTCAGCATGGGCCCGCCGCGCGGTTGCGAGATGTCGCCGACGAGCAGGCCGTTCCAGCCATCGTTCGCCTTGCCGTCCTTCGCGAGCCGCTCGATGAGCGAGATCAGCGAGGGGTGGCCCCACATCCTGTTCCGTGACAGCCGCATGACCTGCCAGGCCGGCCCATCGACTGCGATGGCCTTGGCGCCGGCGAGACATCCTTTCGCGTAAAAGCCGATCGCACGCGCGGCGAGAGGCGCCGGTGCCTTGGCGGCGCCGAACAGCACCTTGGCAGGCGTTGGTGGCGGCCCCGTCTTCGCGGCCTCTGCTTTCTTCTTCACGACTTTCTTGCCCGCCTTCGGCTTTGGCTTTGCCTTTGCGGCGGCTGCCGGCGTGCTGCCGGTCGCGTGCATCTTGGATGCACTCTGGGCCGAAAGATCGGTGCTGGAGGGCATCATGGCGGCGGCGAGCAGCAGGGCCGGCCAAGCCAGATGCCGAGGCTTCAACTTCATGCGCGCTCCTCTACGGCTGGCCGTCGTGTCTAGCACGGTCGGCGCGCGTCACCAATGCTTGGGACATCGGCCGCGCAGAGGGCGGGATGAGAGGTGAACAGGAGATGAAGCACAGTGCGATCGTGCGAACGACCGATCGATCGCAGCCATCAATTATGAGTGTATCGAGCGTGAGGGGGCACGCGCGGACCGAGGAGCGCGGGCTGGCGCCGAGTTGGCCTGATGCTCGCGCCGAAATCGGTATGTGGTTGGTGCGGCGAACGGTGCGCGCGGCGCGGATGCGATCAACTCTGCACGCCAGCTCGTGTCTTGCCACGTGTTGCCGAGGCGCGGGCGCAGGTTTCTGACAGGGCGGCGTTCGGTAGAGGTTGTGGCCGGAGAGGTTGCAGTTGGAGAGGCGGCAAGCATGGCGCACCTGATAGTGAATACGTTGCGATGAGTATGCCCCGGAGCACTCAGCTCCGGGGCAATCGATCATCAATTAGTTCTCAATCTTCGGCAGTTCTTTCGCCTGTTCTGCCGTGAGCTTGAGAAGGATGCGGTTATCGGCCGCGACTGTGAACTCCGACGGCATCACGCGCACGCGCGTCTGACCGATGCCGAGGAAGCCGCCGATGTCGGCGTGCAGTTCCGTGACTTTGCCGTCGGCGCTACGCTGAATCGCGGCAACGTCGCCCACATTGCTGTCATCGTTGCTGACGACCGTGGCACCAATCAGTGCCTTCGCCTGCTCCTCGGTAAGCATCGGGGCGGTCTCAGCGGGCGTTGTCGGCTGGACGCTCGGCGCTGTCGCGGCCGGCGGCGTCGCGGGCGGCGTGTCGCTTGGCGCCGTCGTCTGCGCGAACGCGGCCGATGATGCAAAAAGCGCCATCGAGGTCGCTGCCGGAACAATCCATTTCATCACGTCATCTCCATGAGCTGTTGCTGCTCTCGTTCATTCGAACGGGCGCGCTCCGTGTGAGCACTGCACGAAGAACGCATAGCTTTACGGGGAGTTCCGAGATAATTGATCGCAGTTTCAGTTCGTGCGATCGGCGGCGTGCGGAAACGCCGCACGTCAATGTGGTTCGGTGCCGTCGTGCTCGAGATATTGCTGAATCTTCTCTCGCGCCTTCGCAACATCGAAGCTGCCATCTTTGCGTCGCAGTATCCATGACGACATCGGCGGATCGCCCATCGGCTCGTACAACTTCACGCCGTTGTTGATCAGGGCGGCGACGTAGCTGAATGCGCTTTTTGCCATCACGAGCACGTCGGAGTCGACGATCTGGCGCATTGTCTCGATCGCATCCGTGTCGAGGTGGAGTTCACATCCAAGTTTCGCAAAATCGGCGAAGTCCTCCGCCTTTCCCTGTGAGTGAACATGATAGGTCGCTTTGATGTCGAGCTCGTCCAGAACACTGCGGATGAGTGTAATCGTTTGCAGGATGCTGACATTGGGCGTGAAGCGCGAGATATATTTCGGCTCTGGTCGACGTCACCGCGTCGGACGTGGATCGCCACGACAAAGCGATCCTTGTTGGGCGCTCTGTTGGCTGCACCGAACTTGTCGCGCAGGGCCGGCGCGATGGCCTCGAACGTGTCGGGATATCGCCGGTTGAGCCAGTAGCATTGTTGGAGCCGCAGAACGACATTGCCCGTGACAGGACGATCGTTGAGCAGATAGTCCTCATAGTCGACAATCTCGTAGGGCCGGCCGTCAATCCGCTCCTCGCCCTTTGCTAGATTGAAACATTTTTCCCAAGCATCTAGCCAATCCGCCATCTCGCCGGGCGCATGACCTAGCCTGGAGAATGGGCTGTCGACGTAGGTCGCACCGAACGCCTTGGCGAAGTTGATGCCTGAGATGCGCGCCAGGCCTGTTTGCCGGCGCCATCTGCTCGCCCGGCACAGGTTATGCGCGTTCCAGGAGGGATGATGCCCTTCGAAAATCGGAGGGCGGCATTACCGGCTAGGAAATTCTTGTCCGTCTTCAAGTTCTGCCCAAGGAGCGCCTTGAGGCGAAACCAGACGCGCCGGAAGGCCAATTCCAATCGATCAAGGAAAGCGATGGGCTGCATGAACGCCTCGAGGCAATGGTTGGGAAGCAAGGGGTATCCGCACTCATCGCTCATGATGCCGGACGTTCAGCAATCGTCCAGTCAGCCAAAGTGTTGAACGACAAGATGTCGCGACTGCTTGCTCTGGGCGGGGGTTCAGCCGGAACCGAAATCAACGGAATGCGTTCTCATGACACCGCTCGCTACGCTCCACAGCGCGGCATTGCGAGCCAAACTTTGTGCATGGAGAAATCACGATGGATTGGAATCGGATCGAAGGCAACTGGAAGCAGTTCCGCGGCAAGGTCAAAGAGCAGTGGGGCAAGCTCACTGACGATGAGCTGGACCAGGTCGAGGGTCGTCGCGACCAGCTCGAGGGCAAGATTCAGGAGCGCTACGGCTACGCTAAGGATCAGACGCGCAAGGAAGTCGACGAGTGGCTGAAGCGCATGTAAGTCGTTGACGACAGCCGCAGCGTCTGTCGTCCAATCGCGCCCCGGGATGGCTCAGCGCCGTTCCGGGCGCGTTGCGTCCGGCCCGTGATCGACTAGAGTGGGTAGTCCGGATATTCAGTCGTCGTCCGTCGGTCTCGTTCTCGGGGTAGCGCCATGTCGTTCGACTTCTCCTCGCTGATCTGGGTTGCCATCCTCATCATGGTGCTGCAGCCCATCCTCATGGGGCAGTGGTTCGCGATGCAGCGGACGAGGGCCATTCGCGCCATCGAGCAGGCGCATGGCTCGCGCGTCATCACCATGATCCACCGTCAGGAGCGCCGTAGCCTCCTCGGCTTCTCCGTGGCCCGCCACATCGATCTGGAGGACGCGCAGACCATCATCGCGGCAATCAAGGAAACGCCGCGCGACATGCCGATCGATCTCATCCTGCACACGCCCGGAGGTCTCGTCCTGGCCGCCATGCAGATCGCCCGCGCCGTCGAGGCGCATCCTGCCAAGGTGACCGTCTACGTGCCGGTCTATGCCATGTCGGGCGGCACGCTGATCGCGCTCGCGGCCGATGAGATCGTGATGGGTGAATTCTCGGTGCTCGGGCCGATCGACCCGCAGATCGCGGGGTTCCCCGCCGCGAGCATTGCCAAGGTGCCGAAGATTAAGCCCATCGAGCAGGTTTTCGATCTGACGCTCGTGCTCGCCGACGTCAGCGAGAAGGCGCTCGATCAGGTCAAGCGCGGTGCCGTCGAGCTTCTCACGCCGCAGATGGAGGAGGGCGCCGCGCGTGCGCTGGCCGAAAAGCTCGCCGGCGGCCACTGGACACACGACTACGCCTTGACAGCCGAGGAGGCGCGCTCGCTCGGGCTGCCGGTCAAAGTCGCGATGCCCAATCCGGTTCTCGACCTGATGAAACTCTATCCTCAGCCCGTGCAGCAATCGGGCGTCGATTTCCTTCCGATCGACCTGCCGAGGCGACGTCAGGCGTGACGCGGACGCCGCGTGCGGCGCTGGCGTTTACCATCGTATTTCACGGAACGGAATATCGGGGACAGCCGAGGTTCCAAGTGCTAATGGCTAAGTCTGAAGTGGTACGAGGTCGGCCAGTGCACGGGCCGGCCAGGATTGTGGTAGTGCGCGCTGCGGGGAGGCAAATATGGTCGGTCTAGCAGGGCGTTGACGCCCGGCCACCGCTTGCAACGAATGACCACCATCGCTCGGCAACTGACACTTCGCTGGACCATCAATGCGGTTACGCGTCTATCTCCCGACGCTTCTGATCCTGCTCCTGCTGCTCGGCGCGACTGGGCTTGCGTCATGGCTCCTGTTCGCCGATTCGACGGACAAGGCGCGCCGGCAGTTCCACGAGCAGGCAACCGCGTTCGAGGGGCTGTTGGTCGATGCCATGCGCTCCTACCAGCAGGTGCTGCGTGCGGCCGCGGCTGCCACGAATGCCATGCCGGCGATGACGCGAGAGCAATGGCGCCACTTCATCCGCGATCTCGGCGTCGATGATTTCTATCCGGGCATCCAGGGCATCGGCTACGTCAAGCGTCTGCGGCAGGAGGAGATAGAAGGCTTCGTCGAGGGGCAGCGACGGGCAGGCCGCCCCGACTATCGCTTCAATCCGGAAGGCACGCGCGACATCTATACGGCGGTCGTCTATCTCGAGCCCGAGAACTGGCGCAACAGCCGCGCCGTCGGCTATGACATGTTCTCCGAGCCTCGTCGCCGCGCTGCCATGGAACGTGCACGAGACACGGGCAGTCCTGCGCTCAGCCGTAAAGTCACGCTCATGCAGGAAACGGGCGAGGACGTGCAGGCAGGTACGCTCGTCTACCTGCCGGTCTATGCAGATGGTGTCGTGCCCGATACTGCCGAAGGCCGACGCGCGGCGCTGGTCGGCTACGTGTATGGCACGTTCCGGATGGGCGATTTCATTCCGAAGGTCTTGGATCGCAATCTTCCGGGCACTTTCCAGCGACTCTACGTGCAGATCTACGACGGCGCCGAGCCGACCGAAGCGGATCTCATGTTCGATGACCGACGCCTGACACATCGTGGCCTGTCCACGCTTCCTCCCCATGCGCCGGAACCTCTCTTCAGCGACAGCCGGACGATTACCGTTGCCGGCTCGGACTGGACGATCGTGCTCCGATCGAAGCCGGTGCTCGAGCAGATGATCGATCGCTCGAAGGCCTGGATGGTGCTTCTCGGCGGGGCGGTCATCAGCCTGCTCATTGCCGCGATCGTCGGCTCGCTCGCCTACGCCCGCGAGCGCTATGCTGCAGCCGAGCACAAGCTCTCGCAGGAAATCGCAGAACGCAAGCGGGCGCAGGAGCAGGCACAGCTCGCCAATCGCGAGCTCATTCACAGGGTCAAGAATATTCTGGCGATCGTCACGGCGATCGCCTCACAGACCGCGCGCTACAGCCCGACGGTCGACGTCTTCAACAAGTCCTTCCGCGAACGCCTGACGTCGCTTGCGCGCGTGCACGATCTTCTGCGCCCCGATCCTGCGCACACACCTGACCTCGGTGCTTTCATTCGCGAGATCCTGGCGCCTTACTGCCATTGGCAGGGCGCGCTCGTGGCGAAGGGACCGGAGGTCGAGGTGACCCAGAACCAGGCCGTTCTTCTGAGCCTGCTCGTCAACGAGCTCGCGACCAACGCAACCAAGTACGGCGCCTGGTCGGTACCGAGCGGGCAGGTCGTTGTTTCATGGCGCGAGGAGGACGGTGAGAATGAGGGGGACGAGGACAGCGTGCACATCGTGTGGGAAGAGCGGAACGGCCCGCCAGTGCAGGCGCCGTCGAACAGCGGATTTGGCACGAATGTGATGAAGTTCTCGATCGAGCGCGGGCTGGGCGGGCGCATCGCGACGCACTTCAATCCTTCAGGCGTGCGCCACGAGGTGCGGTTGCCGAGGAAGGACAGGCCGGCGCCCCATGGCGAGAACGGCGATACGCCCGGCCACTGAGTCTCAGGAGCCCGGATCAGAGCACGCCGAAGATGTTGAGCAGGATCAGCACCGAGATCGGCACGCCGAGCATCCATAGAATGAGGTTCTTCGCCATCTGATTTCTCCAATAGGGGTGATGATTGCAGCGGTAGGAGCCGCCGCGATGCGGATTTCATTTGTACAACGCTGTGCGGGGACATCGGTTGCGCGGTCCCGCACATAGCCGCGATCGTCAGGCGATCGTCTCGGGCGTTCGTGCCGGCGCGCTGTCGCGCGCCTCATTGCCATCGCGCTTGACCCGGCGAGGGGCACAGTCGAGCGCGGCAATGATCGGCGAAATCGTCGTGTGCACGCGGCTCTGGAGATCATCCTCGCGCCGATCGGACGCGTCGAGAGACGATGCCAGCTCAGGTGCCAGCACGAAGTGGTGCGCTTCGGGAAAGTCTCGCGCTGCACGTCGCGCAATGAGGCGGAGCTGCTTGTCGTCGACGCCGCCGACTGTCGCGATCACGATCGTATCGACGTCCTGATACTCTTCCATGGACTTGAGATCGGCAATGGCGGTGAGCCCTGTCGAGCGCGTCGCGACCACGGCGCGACATGGCGTCTGGCGGCTCACCAGAAGCGCGATGTGCTCCGCTGCTGCGCGATCGATGGTCCCGCGCGCAGGCACGACGCACACAGTTGGCCGCTCGTCGTCCTCTCGTTGCTCCGGCGCGTCCTCCGACGCATCGAAATGCAGATCCGAGGTCTGTCTCATGGTTTCACGCAGGTTCTCGGCCTGCTCGGTGTCGACGCGCTGTGCGCGATGATCCATTGCTGCGAGACGCAGCGCCGGCAGCACGAGGCGATCGCTGACTTCGACCGCCGGCATGTCCTCGCCTTCTTCGTCGAGCGTCGCGGCCGCGGCGACCGGATCACCGGCGAGCAGGCGATGATAGAGCTCCTGGCTGGGGTCGAGCGCGGGTGTGTCTCCGAACAGGACGGAAATGAATTCGAGCCCGCGGACGTGTCGGCCGAACACCACGAGCGTGGTTGTCAGCGGTGCCGACAACAGCAGGCCGATAGGCCCCCAGACGACGGTCCAGAAGCTCGCAGCCACGGCCATGCCGAAAGCTGTAATGCCGGCCTTCTTGCCGAGCATGAAAGGCTCGACGACGTTGTTGAATATGAGCTCGCCGACGACGATCAGGGCGACGGCCAGGATCATTGTCGTCCAACCCGGATCGACGGCTGCAGCCAGCACGATCGGCGGTATTGCCGCGAGCAATGGGCCGGCGAAAGGAATGAAGCGCAACAGCGCCGCCAGGATGCCCCAGAGCAGGGGATTGGGAACGCCGATAATCCAGAGACCGACGCCGATCGCCAGTCCGTAGCCGCCGTTCATGAGGGCGAGCGCCAGGAAGAGGGTCGAGAGCTTGCCGCCCGCGTCGCTGATGGCGGCCGCGGTGCCGCTCAACCGGTCCGTGCCGGCGATCTTGATCAGGCGATCACGGATATCGTGATGCTGCAACAGGAGCAGCATCGCGAAGAGGATGGTGATGCCTGTCTGCGCGAGCGGCTCCAGGACCGTGCTCAAGCCGGACAGGATATTGGCTGACGTACCTTGCTGCTGGGTCACCACAAGCGGATCGCTGCCGCGGGCAACGCCGCGGCCGAGCTCCTGCTCTATATCCGTGCCGAGCGTCTCGACGGCGGTCACCGCGCGTTTGATCAATCCGTCCGAGCGGCCCATTTCGGCGACCGTGCGCACTTTCTCGACGAGGTTCTGCTTATAGCTGCCGAGATCGGCGGTGAGCGACAGAAGCTGCGCGCTGACGGCAAACGACAGAAGGCCCAGCATGAGGATCGCCGCCGCCAGGACGCCCACAGCCGCGACCGGCTGGGGCACATGACGGGCCGTCAACCATCTGACGAGCGGCGCGAGGATGAACGCGATGATGATCGCGATCGCGAGCGGAATGAAGATGGCACTTCCGACGACAAGCGCTGTCACGACAAGTGCCATGACGATGAGCGACGCCGACAAATTGCGAAGATTGTCCGCCAGTAGCGGCATCTTTGGTTTCCCCTCGAACGGCGGCGGAGAGCATGCGGCGCACACTCGGGGCCGTGGACACGCCAAGAACGCGGCGCAGGGCTTTCCGGTTGCAGGCGCAGATAGTCAGCGGCTCCGCTCGGCCTGGCCAGTGGCTCGGCCGACGACGGAACGAACTCGTGAGCGCAGCGTTTTGAGGGCATCCCTGACGAATTCAGGACATGAGACATCAGGAGCTGAGATATGGGCAATCTGTTGCACTATGCCGTGGTCTTCCTCATCGTTGCGCTCGTTGCCGCGTTCCTCGGCTTCGGCGGCGTAGCCGGCACCGCCATGGAAGGCGCACGGATCCTGTTCTGGGTCGCGATCGTGCTGTTCATCATCGCGCTGGTGGGTGGCTGGATAAGACGGGCTTGACGCCTTAGCTATTCGACCGCAGGGCTAACGGCCGGTATTGTCGGTGGCGCAACGCCTCCGATGATTACCGGCCGTGGCACGTCGCGGCACTCCAGTTCCGACATTCGGGTTCGCCATGGCGAAGAGCAATCCCGCAACCAGCGCTGCGCGCTACATCCTCATCGTGACGGCACTCCTGCTGCCGACGCTGTCGCTCGTGCCGCTCGGTGGGCTCTATCTCTGGGAAAAGGGTTATGTGCTGTGGTGGGCACTCGCGGCGCTGATCTGCATTGGCGGAGTGACGCTGATGCAGCGCCTGCTGATTGCCGGCGCAGTGCGCCGCCCGCCACCCGAGGCTCAGCAGAAGCAGGCGTCCACGGGAGCTGAGACGCCGCTCGATCCGACCTGGAGCCCGCTCGAGCTCAAGGCCTGGGGTGACGTGAAAATGGTCGCCTCGCGCGTCGATCTCGAGCGCATGAATGATCTCGATGCCGTAGTCACGCTCGCGCGCAACACGATCGAGGTCGTGGCCGAGCGTCTTCACCCCACGCGCGAGGATGCCGTTTGGCAGTTCACGCTGCCGGAAGCGCTCGCGATCACGGAGCGGGTGAGCCGGCGTCTCGGGCGCATGATCGAGACGAATGTGCCTTTCGGCGACCGCATGACGGTCTCGCAGTTCCTCAGCATCTATCAGTGGCGTGGAATGCTCGACGCTGCCGAGCGCGCCTATGACATCTGGCGCCTGGTGCGCCTCGTTAATCCGGCGACGGCCATCACCAACGAGGCGCGCGAGCGTCTTTCCCGCGCGCTGTTTCAATGGGGACGCGAGCATGTCATGCGACGGCTCGTCGAGGCCTATGTCGAGGAGGTGGGCCGCGCCGCGATCGATCTCTATGGTGGCCGCCTGCGCATTGCGCGCCCATCGTCCGAGGGTGCGGGAAACGCCCCGGAAAGTGTGAGCGAGTTGACCCGCGCACCGATCACCGTGCTCGTCGTCGGCGCGACAGGCGAAACGCGCGAGACCGTCGCCGCGCTGCTGCGCATGGTCGAGCAGGATGAAGCGCGCGCCATGCTCGAGAGCCTGGGTCGCAAGAGCCCGCCGCCATCCACCTGGGATCTCGTTGGGCTCGAAGTGCGCCTTTCCGAGGTCGATGTCGTGGGACCCAAGAATATCCGCCGTCTCATCGATGAAGTGACAGCCGCCGATCTCGTGGTTTGGGTGCTGCCGCAGGGCGGGGTGACGGAGCCGATGCGCATGGCGATTGCCGCGCTCGCTGATCACTTCAAGGCGACGCCGAGCCTTCTCGCGCCGGCGGTACTTCCGATCGAGATCAAGGGTACTGCCGCCTCGTCGGCGGCGGATGGCAATTCGAGCGCTCTCTCGAGCGAGGGCATTGTCGTGATGCCGCCCGTTCTGATCGACCCGAAGTCGGCGAATCCCGAAACTGACGGCGCCCGGATCGCCGAGTCGTTACGCCGCAACTACGCTCATGCACGCCGTGTGAAGGCTGTGCGTTGGCTCGGCGAGAGGAAGGCGCAGCGGGATTACGTCGGCGCAGGCCGCCAGGCCGCATCGGCCATTGGATCTGCAGTGCGCTCGATCTTCTCGCGCCGTGGCCCATAGGTCGAGCACGCTGGCAGACCCTGCAGGTTTGCGCCCTTTGGATGTGCTGTTTTGACGTACGCCGATTTGTTGTGCCGCCTGGAACTGGCGCCGTGACAGGAGCGTTTCCTCCTTCGAATACACGGGACCACAACTGTCGTCCCGCATGTCGGAGGAGTTCATCAAATGCAGTCGGCTAAGACATATCCCCATAGCGAGGGTGGTAACGGCAAGCGCGCGGCAAGCGATATGGCCGAGCAGGTCGCGGACAAGGCGGCGGAGTACGCGGGTAAGGCCGGCGAGCAGTTCGACCGGGCCGTCGAGGGTGCCGATGCCACGATGCGCTCGGTAGCCGAGCAAGGGCGTGAGGCCGGCGAGCGCGTGCAGCAGGTTGCCGGCAACTTCAAGTCCGCGGTGGACAAATCCGTGAAGGATCAGCCCATGGCGACGCTCGCCGTCGTTGGTGCGTTGGGCTTCGTCCTCGGCGCGCTCTGGAAGTCGTAAGTCACAGGCTTGAGGCGCAGAGGGGATCGTCATGTTCGCGATGCTGTTCAGGCGTGCTCAGGCGACCGTCGATCGGGCGATCGACGGTCTCGTCAACCGTGCGATCGTGGCAGTCCCATTTCTGATTGCTGCTGGTTTCGGTACTGCCGCGCTTTCTCTCCGGCTCAATCGTGAGTTCGGGCCGGAGACAGGTTCGCTCATCCTTGCCGGCGGTTTCGCATTTCTCGGCCTGTTGGCAGCGCTCGTCATGCGTGGGCGCCACGAAGCCCCCGCGGACGGCGAGCAAGCAGCCGAGCCCTCGCCGGGACCGGGTGCAACAACTACGGACGAAGCCGACGCCCCCGATCTCGCCGGTGCGGACCGCGAGCTGATGATGGCGGCGCTCACCTCCGCGGCGCCGATTGCTATCCCGGCGATTGTGCGAACCGTCGGACGCAATTTACCGCTGGTCGCGGCCGTTGCCGCAGCGGCGTTCATCATTTCGCGCGACCAGTCGGCGAGCTCCGCGCTCGAGCCAGGAGAATAGTTCTCGAAAGGCGCGCTAACCATTTGTGAAGGCTGTTTTTTAGCCCCGGAGCATAATTCTGCGCCAATTTGGGAACCCGGTGGCACCTCGCGTGTTATGCAATGCGTCAGCAGCACTCGCGCGCAGTAAGTGCTTGCGCGAGTCGTGCGGGGCTCAGGCTCCGACCTCTCAATCATAACGGGGTATGGGGGGAAGAATGGCAGACGATCAGAAGCAGAGTGACAAGGAAATGCGGCAAGAGGCCAGGATTGTGAACATGTTGTCGGCCGAGGCCGCGCCGGAGACCGGTTTACCGGAAGAAGCACGGGGGCTCATCGGGCATCAGTTGCGCGAGGAGTACAGGCGGGTGCTGGCCGAACCCCTTCCCGACAAGTTCTCGAAGCTCCTCGACGAGTTGGCGAAGTCGGAGACGCAGTCCGCGGAAAAGCCGGAGAACAAGGAATGACAGCAGGCAGCACGGGGGACCTGCAGAGCCAGTTGGCAGCGCTCGTTCCGAACCTGCGCGCCTTTGCCCGATCGCTTTGTGGCGCGGCCGATCAGGCTGACGACCTTGTCCAGGAAACGCTGGTCAAGGCGTGGAAGAGCCGCGCGAGCTTCGATCCCGGCTCCAATCTGAAAGCGTGGCTCTTCACCATTTTGCGCAACACGTACCTATCGGAGTTGCGCAAGCGGAAGTACGAGGTACAGGACCACGATGGTGAGCTCGCTCAGCAATTGAGTGTCAAGGATAGTCAGACCGGACACATGGATCTTGTGGACTTCACGAAGGCGTTCGCGGTTCTGTCGCCGGAGCAGCGCGAAGCTCTCATCCTGATCGGCGCGGAAGGCTTCTCTTATGACGAGGCCGCCCTCATGTGCGGCTGCGCCGTTGGCACCATGAAGAGCCGGGTCAATCGCGCGCGTGGTAAGCTCGCCGAGCTCATGGGCGTCGAAGGTGCCGAGGATTTCGGCAGTGATCAGGCTCCCCGGGCGCGCGGCATTGCCGTCGGGTAGGTCTTCTTGCCTTGCGTCGCCGGCCGGGAAAATAACGACCTTTCAGTATGATGGCTTTGGCCGGAAAAAACGGGTAGGTGATGGAACGATTTTCGGGCCGACGCGTTGTTCGTCGTAATGACCGGAGCGGATCATACGAGACGCCACCGGTCTCCTCATTTTCTCCAGAAGATCCCAAGCCTCAACACAGGGGGAGTGGCCGCAGATGACAATCTCTGTTGCCGACCAGATTGCGCCGCAACTTCCGTATCTCCGACGCTTTGCCCGCGCCTTGACGGGCTCGCAGGATCGGGGTGATGCATATGTCGTAGCGACGCTCGAAACCTTGGTCGCCGACCAGCGTACTTTCCGCCGCGATCTCCTGCCTCGCGCGGCGCTCTACCATACGTTCGTGAAGGTATGGGGCGCGCTTCCCATCAATCAGGTTCCCGAGCCGGTGGAGGCTGCCCCCGGTGGCGTCGTGGAGCGTCGCATCGAGACACTGACGCCTTTGCCGCGTCAGGCGTTTCTCCTTGCCGCACTCGAGGAATTTCCGACGAGTGAAATCGCCGAAATTCTCGGGACGACCGAGGACGAGGTTCGCCGACTTGTCGATGTCGCTGGCGCCGAGATCGCCGAGCAGATTACTGCCGAGGTGCTCATCATCGAGGATGAGCCGCTGATCGCGCTCGACATCGAGGGCATCGTCGGCGACCTCGGCCACAAAGTCGTTGGCATCGCGACGACGCGCAAGGAAGCTGGCGATCTTGCGCGCAAGGCGAAGCCTGGTCTCGTGCTCGCGGATATCCAGCTCGCGGACGGCAGCTCCGGCATCGATGCCGTGAACGATATTCTTCAGGGTGCCGACATGCCGGTCATCTTCATCACGGCCTATCCAGAGCGCCTGTTGACGGGCGAGCGTGCCGAGCCAACCTTCCTGATCACAAAGCCCTTCAAGCCGGAAATGGTGAAGGCCGTCATCAGTCAGGCGCTGTTTTTCGACGTGCGCGCCGGCGGCCGCCCACGGGGAGCCGCAGCGTGAGGTGTTCCGAGCATCCAACCCGGTGAGCTGATCTCATCGAAAGAGTGCAAATAAGACCCGTGGATATCTTCGAGGAACTTCCACTTGGCACGATAGACTGCGGTGAGTTGGAGCCACCCGCAGCAACTGTGGCAGTCAAGCGGGGGGCAGTAGCGAACATGGCCCTGGGCGGGTATGCGCGCGCAGCGGCGTGCCGACGCCTGAAGTGCACGAAATATTCGATCGGGGTTCGGTGCTGGCCATGACAACGTCGAAAAAGCCGGGCAGGCACGATTCACCTGAGGCCAGTGAGGGCGACATGCGCGGCAGGCAGTCGACTGGCGCCCGCCTCCCCGCCGCCCGACTCCCCGAAATTCCTATGGGGCTCGCCTCATCACTTCTGGAGTCCAGCCCGGATTGCGTGAAGCTCGTCGATAGTCAGGGGATTATCTATTACGTCAATCCCGCCGGTTGCGGTCTTTTGGAGCTTGAATCAGGAGATTCCATCCTCGGCCAGCACTGGCCCGATCTCTGGCCCGAAGCCGCGCGTCCGACCGTGCAGAAGGCGATGGTTGATGCTCTGCGCGGTGAAATCGTACGTTTCAGCGATGCCTGCCCGACGGCTAAAGGCACGTCGAAGTGGTGGGATGTCATCGTAAATCCCGTCCGCGGCGCTAGCGGCAAAGTCGAGCATCTTCTTTGCGTCTCGCGTGATGTCACGGCGCAGAAGATGGCTGAAGTCTCTCTCAAGGCCAGCGAGCAGCGCTTCCGGGCGCTTGCCGACAATATGGCCCAGTTCGCCTGGATGGCTTACCCGTCGGGTTACGTGTTCTGGCACAACGAGCGCTGGCTCGACTATACGGGATTGGATCCCGTGGAGTCGGCGGGCGAGGGTTGGCACGACGTCATTCACGCCGACTTTTCGGAGCGGGTCGTCCGGCAGCTGAAACGAGCCTTCGAGAGCGGCGAGACATGGGAGGATACCTTCCCCATGCGCGGTGCCGACGGCACGTACCGCTGGTTTCTGTCGCGCGCGATGCCGCTGCGCGACGATCAGGGGCGCGTCGTTCTCTGGTGCGGCACGGATACCGACATCACCGACCAGCGGCGCTTGAGCGAGCGCCTGCTCAAGCATCAGCGCGTCATCGAGCTGTCCCACGAAGCCATGCTCGTTTGGGAGCTCGGTGAGGGGATCATTCTCTTCAATCGCGGGTGCGAGGAGCTCTATGGCTACGGCAAGGCCGAGGCGCTGGGAAGCATACCTGCTGAGCTGCTGAAGACGCGCTATCCGATGAAGCTCGATGCCATGCTCGAGCACCTTGACGAAAAGGGCAAGTGGAGCGGCGAGTTGCTGCAGGCCTCGAAGGATGGCGCCGAGATCTGGGTGGACAGTCGCCTGGAGCTGATCCGCACGGGCGGTCGCAGTCTCGTCGTCGAGACGAACCGCGACATCACCGAGCGGCGCAAGTCCGACGATGTCCGCAATCTCCTGGTGGGCGAGCTCAATCATCGCGTGAAGAACACGCTCGCGATCGTTCAGGCGATCGTGGCGCAGACGGCGCGCACATCCTCGACGATCGAGCAGTTCGTTGCCGGCCTCAATGGCCGCATCCAGTCCATGTCGAGCGCTCATCACATGCTGACGGAGGCCCACTGGTCGGGTGCTTCGCTGCGCGAGATCGCGACGTCGCAGATCGAGGTCAGCGCTGGTGAGACCAGCAATGTCGAGATTCTCGGGGACGACGTGTTCGTGCCCCCTCAGACAGCGCTCCAGCTTACGCTCATGCTGCACGAACTCGCGACCAACGCCGTCAAGCACGGTTCGCTTTCACGACCCGAGGGCCGTGTCACCGTCTCGTGGACGACAGCCGTGCGCGATACGCCGAGCATCATCCTCCTGTGGACCGAGCGCGGCGGACCGCCGGTGACACCCCCCGCCGCCCGCGGCTTCGGCACCCTCCTGCTCGAGCGGTCCGGCAAGCTGCCACATCTTCAGGCGAGCCTGGAGTTCGACCCGAAGGGCGTCGTCTGCCGGATCGAGGCCAAGCTCGGCGCGGCCGGAGAGGGCGAGCAGGCCTACTTCAATCCGCGCCGGCATCACGCGCTCGGCGCCTCCGGCACTGCCGTCTCCTGACACGCTCTGAAGGAACCCAAATTCCAGCCCACGCGTTCATTTTGCGCGGTGCAAGGCTGCGTTTGCGATGGGGCAGCGATGAGACACGCCGATCGCCCCTCGACGCACAATTGAACGGAGAACGACAATGTCAGAGATCATGCGCATCGAACCCGAAAAGGCGCGCCAGGACCCTGAAGCCGTCTTCGATCGGCCGTCGGATATCGAGAAGGAGGTAGGCCTGACGCGTGGTCAGAAGATCGCGACACTGAAGCGCTGGGAGGCCGACGTCGTGCGTCGCCTCGACTCGACCGACGAGGGCATGCCGTCGAACGGTGACAACTCCAACGATGCGGTCCTACTGAAAGAGATCAAGATGGTGATCGACGCCATCCAGACCGGTGAGGAAGCACCGTTGAAGACGCACTGACCTGTAGTCAGCGCGTACTCTCCTCCTTCAATAATCCCGCGAGCGGGCCGGTGATCGTTTTTGGCTGGCCCGTCTCGTAACCGCCGCGCTTGGATGTTTTGTGCCCGAGCGCGACGAGCATTTCGGCGAGTTTTACAGCAGCACCGACCCCGTCGATGACGGGGCATTTGTGCTGCAATGCTAGATCGCGCGCGAGCTTGGCCATGCCTGCGCAACCGAGCACGATGGCTTCTGCGCGATCTTCGGCGAGTGCGCGCGCGATCTCCTCATTGATCCGCGCGCGCGCGTCCGAGCGCTCGTCTTCCAATGCCAGAACCGGGACCTCGGCGGCGCGCACATGCGCGCACCGCTCGAAGCCGTACTTCATGAGATTGTGCTCCAACGCGGGAATGGATCGCGCGAGTGTCGTCACGACCGTGAAGCGGTTCGAGATCAACGTCGCTGCGTGATAGGCCGCCTCGCCAATCCCGATTACAGGGCCGTTGGCAATCTGGCGCGCTGCATCGAGGCCGGTATCGTCGAAGCACGCAATGACGTGAGCATCAGCGCCTTCGGTCTCGCCCCTGCGCACTTCCATCAGAAGCCCCGGCAGCGACATCGCCTCGTCATAGTAGCCTTCGATGGAGACGGGACCGGTCGACGAGGTGACCGCCTCGATAGTCGTGCCGTGTGCGGCTGCATCCTCGGCAGCGCGTGCGATCGTCGCCGTCATTGCCGCGGTCGTATTCGGATTGATCACGCGGATGCGCATCAGTCTGGTCCCGATCTCGAAATTCGCCACTGCTCGCACGAAGCGGCAAGCATAGGCGAATAACGCGACGATCACACTAGGCAGTCACGGCCGGCGCCAGAGCGGCGATCTTGCCCACGGTGTCGGCGGTCCTGAGGCACCGCACGCGATGGCCGCTGCCGAGGTCGACGGGCTCCGGCACCGTCGTCCGGCACGTGTCGGCGGCGAGTGCGCAGCGCGGGGCGAAAGCACAACCCGGCGGCAGATTGGCGAGATCGGGCGGGCTCCCCGGAATTGCCGGCAGACGGTGACCTTCGAGCCGGCCGCCATGAGCGCGCGTCGACAGGAGGCCGATCGTGTAGGGATGACGCGGCGCACGAATGACATCGCGCACCGTGCCCGTCTCGACAATGCGCCCCGCATACATGACCGCAATGCGATCCGCCACCTCGACCGCGACCGAGATGTCGTGCGTGACGAAGATCATCGACAACCCGAGCTCGCGCTGCAATTCGCGCAGCAGCAGCAGAACCTGCACCTGCACCGTGGCATCGAGCGCCGTTGTCGGCTCATCGGCCAGCAGAATGCGCGGCTTGCTCGAAAGCGCGAGCGCGATCATCGCGCGCTGCCGCATGCCGCCCGACATCTCGTGCGGATAGGCTTGCAAACGCCGCTCCGGGCTCGGGATACGCACGAGCGTCAGCATCTCCAGCGCACGCTTGCGCGCGTCTGCCGCCGAGATCTTCTCGTGATTGCGCACGGCCTCGGCAATCTGCTCGCCGACCGTATAGACCGGATCCATGGCCAGCATGGGCTCCTGGAAAACCATCGACACGGTCTTGCCGCGGAAATTCTCGAGTGCGCGACCTTCCAGCGTCGTGACGTCCACCCCCTCGACCTTGATGCTGCCCTCGATGCGCGAGCGCTTCGGTGGGTGCAGGCGCAGGATCGAGCGCAGCGTCACGCTCTTGCCGGAGCCTGACTCGCCAAGAAGTGCAATCACCTCACCGCGTCCGAGCGCGAGATCGACACCGTCCAGCGCCCGCACTGGCTTGGGCCCGCTACCGAAGGTGACGGTCAGGCCGCGAATATCGAGGACCGGATCGCTCGGGGCGTTCATTGAACTTTCTCCGCGTGCATCAGGCGGCGGCCCTGCTGTGACCGGATGTGGGATCGACCATGTGGCACGCCGCGAGGTGGCCCGCACCGCATGCCGTGAGTGCGGGTGTCTTTGCCGAACAGACCGCCTCTGCCATGACGCAGCGCGTGTGGAAGCGGCAACCCGGCGGTGGATCGATCGGGTTCGGCGGATCGCCCGCGAGCGGCGCCTCCATGGTGCGCTCGTCCGGGTTCATGGAAAGCATCGAGCCGAGCAGCGCCGTCGTGTAGGGGTGGCGCCCGCCGGTGTAGAGCGCGTCGGTCGGGCCGATTTCGGCAACGCGGCCGAGATACATCACCATCACGCGATTGGCGATGAAGCGCACAACTTCGAGATCGTGACTGATGAAAACGTACGTGAGGCCGATCTCGTCCTTGAGATCGAGCAGGAGATTGAGCACCTGCGCCTCGACGGACTTGTCCAGAGCCGAGACGGCCTCGTCGAGAATGATGACTTTGGGCTCGAGCGCGAGCGCGCGCGCGATATTCACACGCTGGCGCTGGCCGCCGGAGAGTTCATGCGGATAGCGGCCCGCGAAGCGGCGCGGATCGAGGCCGACGCGATCGAGCAAGCGGCGCGCGCGGCGGATCGCCTCACCGCCCGTGAGCCCATGCACCGTCGGTCCATAGGCGATCGAGTCTTCGACGGTCAGCCGCGGATTGAGCGAGGCATAGCTGTCCTGGAAGACCATCTGTACTTGCGAGCGGAAGTCTTTCAGCGAGAGCTCCGGCGTTCCCGGCGCGCGACCATTCAGCAGGACATTGCCGCTGTCCGCCTTGATGAGATTCATGAGCACGCGTGCGGTCGTGGACTTGCCGCAGCCGGATTCACCGACAATGCCGAGCGTTTCTCCGGGGTAAAGGGAGAAGTTCACGCCGTCAACAGCGCGCACGACGGCATTGGCGCGCCCTAGCAGTCCCGACTTGATGGGAAAGTGCTTCACGAGTTCGACCGCCTCGAGCAAGGCGTGCGACGGCTCGCCCGCTTTCTGCGTCGCTGAAGGTGCTGCTGCCAGTGCCGTGTCGCTCGCCATCGCTATGCCTTGATGTCCATGGCCGACCTCAGGCCGTCCGTCAGCAGGTTGAACGAAATCGAGGTGATGAAGATCATGATGCCGGGCAGCGCGCACAGCATCGGCTGCGTGTAGAGCGCCGTGCGCAGCGTATTCAGCATGAGGCCCCATTCGGGCTCCGGCGGGCGCACGCCGAGGCCGAGGAAAGAGAGGCCCGAGGCGAGGATCATGGAGACGGCGATAAGGCTCATGGCATAGACGAAGATCGGGCCGAGCACGTTGCCGAGCACGTGTTTGCGTACGATCGAGATGCCGCCTGCGCCGCTGGCGCGTGCCGCTTCCACATAATCGAGACCGCGCACGCTCGTCGTCACGCTTTCTGCTATGCGCGCGATCGGCGGGATGAACACGATCGTCAGTGAGATGAGCCCGTTGACGATGCCGGCGCCCATGGCGCCCGAAAGCGCGATCGCGAGCAGCACGGAGGGAAAGGCGAAGATGATGTCGATCGTGCGCATGAGTATGCTGTTGACCCATCCGCCGACATAGCCTGCCGTGATGCCGATCGCCGAACCGATGAAGAGCGCGAAGAACACAGGCGTCACGCCCATGAAGAGCGAAAGCCGCGCGCCGTAGATCAGACGCGAGAGCATATCGCGGCCGAGCTCGTCCGTGCCGAGCCAGTGCCCCGGCGTGCCGGGCGGTCTGAGGCGCCGGAGCGTCATGCCGCGGAATGGATCGTGCGGCGCGATGTACGGCGCGAGGATGGCAATCAGGATCAGCAGGACGATCACGCCGAGTGCGATCATGGCCACGGGATCGCGGCGGAAGCGACGCCACACCGTCGACCAGTAGCCGGGCGAGCGCTCGATGGTTGCGTCATCGATCATTGCGGGGGCGACGGCTTGGACCATGGCGTCAGCTCCGGGCAATGCGCGGGTCGATCGCGGTCTGCACCACGTCGACGAGAAGGTTCAGCACGACGAAGAAGCACGCGAGCACCAGGATCGTGCCCTGCAGCAGCGGCAGATCGCGCTGGAAGATCGCGTCATTGAGGAGGAGGCCGGTGCCCGGCCACGAGAACACCGTCTCGATCAGGATCGAGCCGCCGAGAAGATAACCGAGCTGGATGCCCATGACGGCGAGCGCGGTCGGCGCGGCGTTCTTCACGATGTGCTTGAAGATGCCGAAGGAGGATGTGCCCTTGGCCTTGAGGCCGGCAATGAACTCCTGCGAGAGGATTTCGGCGACGAGCGCCCGCACCGTGCGCGCGATGATGCCCATCGGGATAACCGACATCGTGACGGCGGGCAGGATCATGTGGCGGATGTGCGCCCAGTCCCAGACCCAGTTGTCGGAGCCGCCGGGTCCGGCACCGGTCGGCGGCAGCCAGCCGAGCTGCGCCGAGAAAATGATGACCAGCACCATGCCGAGCCAGTAGTGCGGCACGGAGACGCCGGCGACGGAGATCGCAGAGGCGACTTTGTCGATCCAGGTATCGCGAAAACTGCCGGCGACGAAGCCGAAGAGACCGCCGAGGACGAAGCCGATGACTGTCGCCAGTGCGGCGAGCATCAGCGTGTTGGAAACGGCCTTGCTCACCTCGGCGACGACGGGACGGTTCGTGCGAATGGATGTGCCGAGATCACCGCCGAGAGCGCGGCCGAGCCACTTGAGGAATTGCTCGGTGTAGGGTCGGTCGAAACCGTAGAGCGCCATCATCTGCTGGCGTAGCTGCTCGGACGCGTCCGGCGGCAGCACCGATACCAGCGGATCACCGGGCGCGAGATGTACGAGGAGGAAGCAGACGATCGCGACACCCAGCATGATGGGCAGGGTATAGATCACCCGCTTGGCGATGTAGGTGAGCATCTGGTCCCTCCGTGGAGCGGGCCGTTGCATCCAGCCCGCTCCACGCTCAAGAAGTTACTCCGTCTGGATCAGCGCGAGCGCGTGCTCACTCGACGCTGACCGTCGCGAGATCGACGAACCAGCTCTTCGGCTGCACGAGGCCCTTCACCTTCGAACTGATGGCGCGCGGACCGACATCGTGGGCAACCCACAGGAAGGGTGCTTCCTCGACGATGCGGGCGTGCAGATTTGCGAGCGCCGCGTCGCGATCCTTGTCGGCGAACGAAGTGCGAGCCTTGGCGATCAGGTCATCGAGCTCGGGGCTCGTGAAGTAGCCCCAATTGTTCGAGACCGGCGGAACGGTTTTCGACGACGTGAAGCGCACCATGGCGAAGAACGGATCCATGGCCGCGAACGTCACGTTCGTTGCGTGCGCGCCACGCGAACCGGGGTCCTTGGCACCCTGGCGCCAGTTCGTGAAGAGGGCGTTCCACTCGATCACGTCCAGCTCGACGTCGAAGAAGCATTCCTTCAGCGCCTGCTGGAGGAACTCGTTCATCGGCACCGGCTGCATCTGACCGGAACCCGAAGCCGAGGTGATCGTCTTCACCTTGAGCGGCTTGTTGGGGCCGTAGCCGGCTTCCGTCATGAGCTTCTTGGCAGCCGCGAGGTCATATTTGATGTCGAACTTCGGATTGCCCCACCAGGGATGACCCGGCGGCACCGTGCCCTTCGGCACTTCCATCAGGCCGTTGAGGGCTGTCTTCAGCTCTTCACGGTTCACGCAGAGGTTGGCGGCGTGACGCACGCGCTTGTCGAGCCAGGGCGAGCCTTCAGCGAAGGAAAACTGCCAAGGCCACACATGCGGCTGAGCGTTTGCCTTGATCGTGAAGCCCTTGGACTTGATCACATCGATCGCGTCGGGCGCCGGATTCTCGATCCAGTCGACCTGCCCCGAGAGAAGAGCCGCCGTGCGTGCGTTGGCCTCCGGCATGGGCAGAAGCACGACGCGGTCGACCTTCGGTACGCGCTTGGAATCCCAATAGTCCTTGTTCGCCGCGTACTCGACGCGCTCACGGGCCGAGAAGCTCGCCATCTTGAACGGACCAGAGCCCGAGGCATCCGTCGCGAAGGCCGCCCACGCCTGCTTGGCGCGCTCGGCCGGATCGGAAACGCTGGCAAGGGCGTCGAACTTCTTCTGCCAATGTGCGGGCGAGGCAATGAAGAGATTCGACAGGTTGATCGGCAGGAAGGAGTCGGGCTCCTTTGTCGTCAGCTCGACCGTGTAGTCGTCGATCGCGCGCGCCGACACGAGGTTCGGCATGCGGCTGACCGTGACGCCGATCTGGTCGGGCGCGAAATGCGGCGCCGACTTGTCGAGAACCTTCTGCACGTTCCACACGACCGCGGCGGCCTTGAGTTCGCTGCCGTCATGGAACTTCACGCCCTGGCGCAGCTTGAAGACCCACTTCGTCTTGTCGCTGTCCGAGACGGCCCACTCCGTGGCGAGGCCGGGAATGAGAACGCTCGCCTTCTCTTCCGACGACAGATCCCAATGCGTGAGCGCGTCGAAGAGCGGGATGCCGGTGAAGCGGTTGCCCTCGAAACCCTGGTCGGGCTGACCGTTCGTCTTGGGGATGTCCGCCGCCGTCATGGCGATGCGCAGGGTCTTCTGCGCCATGGCCGGAAGAGCCGGCATCGCAAGCAGCAATGCTGTGCCGGCCACAAGGCCCGCACGCAGCCAACGCAACTGGGATTTAGCTTTTTTCACTAGCGCCTCCATCAACGCACTCTGCGGTTTCTATAAATTGCGCAGCCGGAGCTGCGGTGGTTCTGCAGGGAGGAATGTGCTGCAACATCGACTGGCGTGGCCCAAATTGGCTGCACATGGACGCTCGATCTCTCCCCTCGATCTTTTTGCTCTCGTTATGAGCGCTACTATCACCTGGATGCCGGCGATTGTATACAGGGCACTCAGCTTATCCAAGCACAGGGAATAGGCACGCACTGCACAATAACCCGCCATTGCGCTGCAAGACCTTCCGGGCGTACGCTAGTTCTTGTATACAGGACAGCATGAGCAGACCTCGCAAAATCGCCGCTGACATCGGGAGCGTCAGCACGGAAATGATCGTGGAGCGCATCACGACGGCCGTGCTCGAGCAGCGGCTGCCGCTTGGTGCCAAGCTCGGCGAGGAGAAACTCTGCGCTGTTTTCGGCGTGTCGCGCACCAAGGTGCGCCAGGCGCTCAATCGCCTCGCGCGCAGCCAGCTGGTCGTGCTGAAACCGCGTCGCGGTGCCTTCCTGGCCGAGCCGACACCCGAAGAGGCGCGGCAGGTGTTCGAGGCGCGCCGCGTCATCGAGTGCGAGATCTTTGCGCAGTTCACGCGCTCCGCGAGCGAAGCGGATCTCGCCGCCCTGGAGCGTCATGTGGAGGCCGAGCGCCGCGCAATCCGTACGGACGATGTGCCGCTGCGCAATCGCCTGCTCGGCACTTTCCACGTACGCATTGCCGAGATGGTCGGCAACAAGGTGCTGACGGATATCCTCGCCGATCTCGTTACGCGCTCGTCCTTGATCACGCTGCTCCTGCAGTCGACGCAGGCGGCATCCTGCTCCTCGGACGAGCATCGCGAGCTGATCGCTGCCATCCGGGCGCGCAAGGGACCGCTCGTCCAGAAGCTGCTGCGTGAGCACATCGATCATGTCGAGCGCGATCTTACGGATATCGATGGGCGCGCCAGTGCTTTCGATCTCGCGGATGCCTTGGGGCCAGCAAGCGCTGCACGAAAGAGCAAGGCGCCTGTTCGCCGTCCGCGTAATGGCGCTGCATCCGGCCGCGGGAGGGCTCAAGGTCAGCCATGAGCATCACATCCGACTATCCACGCGATCTCAAAGGTTATGGTCGCGAGCCGCCGCACGCGCGCTGGCCGGGCGGGGCGCGCGTCGCCGTGCAGTTCGTCGTGAACTACGAGGAGGGTGGCGAGAACTGCATTCTCCACGGAGATGCAGCCTCGGAGGCCTTTCTCTCAGAGGTGGTTGGGGCCGCTCCTTGGCCGGGCCAGCGGCACATGAACATGGAGTCCATGTACGAATACGGGGCGCGTGCCGGGTTCTGGCGGCTGTGGCGTGCCTTCACTTCACGCAAGATGCCGGTGACCGCATTCGCTGTCGCGCACGCCATGATGCGCGGACCGGAGCAGGTCGCGGCCATGCGCGAAGCCGCGTGGGAGATCGCGAGCCACGGCCTGAAGTGGATCGAGTACAAGGATTTCTCCGAGGCCGACGAGCGCGCGCACATCCGCGAGGCCGTGCGCATTCACACCGAAGTTGTTGGCGATCGGCCGCTCGGTTTCTACCAGGGACGGTGCTCCGAGCACACGCTCGCGCTCACCATGGAGGAAGGCGGCTTTCTCTACTCGGCCGACAGCTATGCCGATGATCTGCCGTACTGGGTCACCGGTCCGCGCGGGCCCTTCCTCATTGTGCCTTACAGCCTCGATGCCAATGACATGCGCTTCGCGACGGCGCAGGGTTTCAATTCCGGCGACCAATTTTACGCCTATCTGAAAGACACGTTCGACGTCCTCTACCGTGAGGGAGAGATGGTGCCGCGCATGATGTCCATCGGTCTGCATTGCCGCCTTGCCGGCCGCCCAGGGCGTACGGCCGCGCTCGAACGCTTTCTCGACTACATCGCCGCGCACGATAAGGTCTGGGTTGCCCGGCGCCTCGATATTGCGCGCCACTGGCACGCCACCCACCCGCCGGAAGGCGCACAGTGATGAGCGATCTGGCGCTCGGTCGGCGATTGATGGATCGCCTGGAGGCGCTCGCGCGCTTCTCGGATGATCCCGACGGGTTGACGCGCCTCTATCTATCGCCCGCGCACAAGCGTGCGGCGGATGCGCTCGCGGGCTGGATGCGCGATGCCGGTCTCGTTGTGCGCCTCGATGCGGTCGGCACGCTCATTGGCCGCTATGAAGGCACTGCATCTGGCGCTCCAGCACTCCTCATAGGCTCGCATATTGATACTGTGCTGCAGGCCGGCAAGTACGATGGCACGCTCGGTGTTCTCTCGGCACTGACGGCGGTCGAGACGCTCGCGCAGTCCGGCGAGCGCCTGCCGTTCGCGATCGAGGTCATTGCTTTCGGCGACGAGGAGGGAGTGCGCTTTCCCTCGACGTTGCGTGGTTCACGCGCGCTTGCCGGCACCCTCGATACGGCTGTTTTGGAAGAGCGCGATGCCGATGGGATTTCGGTGCGCGATGCGCTCATCTCTTTCGGCGTCGATCCAGCGCGCCTCGCCGGCGCTGCGATGTCGCACGCTGCATCCCTCGGCTTCGTCGAGGTGCACATCGAGCAAGGGCCTGTGCTCGAGCGCATGAGCCAGCCTGTCGGCGTCGTCACCGCGATCAATGGTGCGCGACGTCTCAGTGTCGTCGTGCAGGGCACAGCCGGCCACGCGGGCACCTCGCCCATGAACATGCGTCGGGACAGTCTCGCCGCCGCCGCGGAAATGGTGCTTTCGGTCGAGCGCATTGCGGCTGAAACGCGTGATGTCGTAGCCACCGTCGGCGTAATCGATGTGCGTCCCGGCGCCGTCAACGTCATTCCGGGCGAGACGCACTTCACCATCGATGCGCGGGCGCCGGACGATGCCGCGCGCGATGGCGTCGTCGAGCGGAGCACGACCGCCATCGACGGCATTGCCGCCCGTCGCGGTCTCGCCGTGCGCATCTCTGAGACACATTCCGCGCCGGCAACCGCCTGCGACGCGCGCCTCATTGCCGACCTAAACGCGGCTGCGCGCGCATCGGGCTATGCGCCCGTGCATCTTCCTTCGGGCGCAGGCCACGATGCCATGGCCATGGCCGCGCTCTGCCCGGTTGCCATGCTTTTCGTGCGCTGCGCGGGTGGCATCAGCCATCATCCGGCGGAAGCGATCTCACTCAAGGATGCGGATGCCGCGATGCGCGTCCTCCTGCAGTTCCTGCGCACCTATAAACCTTGAACGGACAACGATCATGAGCAAAGACGTCGAGCAGAAGGTGCGCGCGTTCCTCGAAAGTGAACGTGAGGCGCAAGTCCGCTTTCTCGCCGAGATCGTCAAGATCCCGACCGACAATCCGCCGGGCGACTGCGGCCCTGCCGCCGAGCGCGCGGCAAAGCTCATCGAGGCTTTCGGCTGGACGGTGGAGCGTCATCCTGTGCCGGACGACATCGTCAAGGCCGCCGGCATGATCTCCTGCACGAACCTCATCGTGCGCCGCGTGTTTGGCCCCGGCCCGACCATTGCGCTCAATTCTCATGGCGATGTCGTCCCGCCGGGAAAGGGCTGGACGTTCGGTCCCTACGGCGCCGAGATCAGCGAGGGCTGGATGTACGGGCGTGGTGCTGCCGTCTCGAAGTCCGACTTCGCGACCTATATTTGGGCATTACGTGCGCTCGAAGCGAGCGGCGCAAAGCTCGGCGGCACGATCGAGCTGCACTTCACGTACGACGAGGAAACCGGCGGCGAGATCGGCCCCGGCTATGTCTTGGCGCAAGGCCTGAGCAAACCCGATCTCGCGATCGGTGCCGGCTTCTCCTATGCCGTCGTGACCGAGCACAATGGCTGCCTGCATCTGGAAGTCGAAGTTGCTGGCCGTTCAGCTCATGCCGCGAAGCCGTGGACGGGCATTGACGCGCTGCAGGCGGCAACGTCCATCCTCTCAGCGCTCTATGCCTGGCGCCCGAAGCTCGAGACGCGCACGTCTGCGACGCCCGGCATCGGTGCACCGCAGCTCACAATCGGCCTCATCAGCGGCGGTATCAACACGAACGTCGTTCCGGACCGCGTCGTCTTTCGTCTCGATCGCCGCATTGTCCCTGAGGAGAATGTCGAAGCTGTCGAGGCCGAGCTTCGCGATGTGATCTCCAAAGCCGCAATGGCCGTTCCCGATGCGCGTGTCGACGTGCGGCGTATTCTCATCGCAGCGCCGCTCCAGCGCCTGCCTGCAGGTGATCGCATGGTCGAAATCCTCTGTCAGCGCGCGAGCGCCGTCATGGGCGAGCCCATCGGTGCGAGCGGCGTGCCGCTCTACACGGACGCGCGCCACTACATGGCGCATGGCGTGCCGATCGTGCTCTACGGCGCTGGTCCGCGCACAATCGAGGAAGCGAACGCCCATCGCGCGGACGAGCGTCTGCCGCTTTCGGATCTCTACAAGGCGACGGAAGTCGTTGCGCTCACGCTTGCCGATCTGCTGGCGGTGTGAGCGCGCTACTGCGCATCCTTCCCGCGGACCTTCGCGTCGCCGCCGGCCCAGTTCTCGAAGTATTTGATGATGTGCGCGTAATCGAGCGCGCCATCGCCCTGCTCCTTGGAGTAGGCCAAGACGTCGCGCGCGCATTTCACCACCCACATGCGCGCGCCCATGGCCTCGGCTTCCTCGATGCCGAGATTGACATCCTTGTGCAGCAGGTCCGTCGAGAAGCGCATGGGGAAGGTGCCCGGCAGAATGCACTCGGGGATTTTCACCTCCGTGCCGAAGCAGCGCCCCGATGAGATGTTGATGACGTCGAGCATCTTCTGTGCATCGAGCCCGGCCTTCGCGCCCGCCACCAGCACCTCCATGGCGGCAAGCGTTCCCGCTGCCGTCAGCATGTTATTGACGAGCTTCATGGCCTGACCGAGTCCCGGCTTGTCGCCCATGTGCATGACATTCTTGCCGATGATTTCAAGGATCGGGCGTGCGCTCTCGAACGTCGCTGGATCGCCGCCGACCATCACGGTCAGCGTGCCGTTGGCGGCACCCGCAACCCCGCCGCTCACTGGCGCATCGAGCAGTGTCATGCCCTTGGCCGCGAGCTTCGGTGCCGCGCGCGCGATCACCTGAGCGCCTGTCGTCGAGGTATCGATGACGATCTTCGCGCGCGTTCCCTCGATGACGCCACCGGCACCCGTCAGCACAGCCTCGACGACATCCGGCTTCGGCAGACTGAGCACGACGACATCACTGCGGCTCGCGACCTCCACCGCGCTGCGCGCAGCTTTCGCACCCTTCTCGACGAGCGCGGCGACGGCGGCTTCACTGACGTCATGAACGACAAGCGCGTGGCCCGCCGCGAGGAGACGCGCTGCCATGCGCGATCCCATGATGCCCAATCCGATGAAGCCGATGTCCGCCATGTCTGCGCCCTCGATCCGATGTCGTTGCCGACCTCAAATCTCGCGCAAAGGCGTGTCTTTGCCAATGGTTGCGCGCGCAGATCTCAGATGCGTGCGGGAGCGTCTGCGATCGCCGTAGGAGGGGTGTGCACAGCAATCGCGGGCGCCCCATTTCGGCGGTGACGCCCGCGCATGATGCCGAGAATGGAGACCACGATCATGATCGGCAGCAGGGCAATGACGCTTCCCGCCAGCGTCAGCACGATGGCGATGGCCCAGCAGATCGCGATGGCGTGCTCGATCAGGGCAATGAGCTTGGACTGGGAATGACGGCGCAGCATACCGCGGCGATTGCCCGGCATGGGATGCCAGAAATTCAGAAGAGCGGTCGAGGCGGCGCCGGCCGCCGTGAAGAGGGTGGTCAGCATGGCGACCCTCCACGAAATGATGGCGAGACCGACGAGCGGCAGTCCGATGATTGCGAGGACCGGCAGTCCGACAGCGCCGAGCTTGATGCGATCGACCTCCGCGGCAGTGACGGGAGCCGTTGCCATGAGCTCGGGTGCGTCCTCGCCCGAGACCATGATCCATGAGAGCGAGGCGGAAACTTGGGCCGCGATGACGACGATGGTCGGTGCGAGCGCGAGGGCAGTCGGCAGCGCCTCGCTGCGCAGCAATACGACGGCGATTGGAATCGTGTAGATGATCTGCAGGCCGAGCTGGGCAAAGAGGCTCGGATCGCGCGCCAGTAGGCGCCATTCCTTGCGGCGGAGATTGCGCCCGAGGCCGGCACGGAACCTATGGCCGCAATTGCTGCGCGCCCAGCCGCCAGATGGTGCGCCCGTCGCTGCTAGCGTCGCGGCGGCGAAGCGATTGGCGAGCGCGTTCACGGCGAGGGCGAATAGCAACACTGCGATTGCGAGCAGCAGCCCGACGGCGCGAGGATGCCCCTGCATGGCTTGCGCGGGAAGCAACGCAAGGTCGCGCAAGCCCGAGCCCGCTGCCGTATTCTCCAACCATTGTGTAAGACCGGCGCGCGTGGCCTCCGGCAGCACCACGACAACCTGCGCGCCGAGAACGAAACCACCTGCGATCAGCGCTCCCGTCATCTGCGTGCACGTGCGTGCGCGCCGTGGCCCGAGGAGAAAGAAAAGGCCGATCGAAAGCCCTAGGCCGAGTGCCGTCGCGACGAGTGCGAGCGCAATCAGCGTCGGATAGGCGGCGAGCCAGCTCGGCGTTCCGAGCAGCGCCCCCATGTTGGCGAGCGGCAATACCAGCAGTGCGATCGAGCCGAGCGTGCTCGCGGCAATGGCCGTCGCTTTCGCGGCGAGTATGCGCGCAGCAGGCAGCGGCGCACCGAGCAGCAGATCGAGATCGCCACGATCAAAGAGCGTTCGCGTCGTCGCAAAGAGGCCCTGCGCAATCATCCAGGTGAAGATACAGAGCGTTGCAATCGCGAGTGGCGCGGCGCCGCGCTCTCCGCCATGCACATACGGCTCGATCAGGAGGACGGCCGGCCACGCGACGAGATGCAGGACGAGAACACCGCACGCGAGCAGGATGCTGATCCGGCGCGTGGCCTTGCTGCCCGGATGCTCGCTCATCATGTCGGCAAAGCGACGCCAGTTCAGGCGCACGTCATGCGTGACAAGCCAGAGAAATGAGCCGGGCGCCTGGTTCATGATGCGCTCACGACGCCATGAGCTCAGCATCCGCGCCGGACTGCATGAGCGTAAGGAAAACATCCTCCAGCGTCGAGCTGCCGCGACCGGCGGCGGCTTTCAGCTCGGCGAGCGTGCCTTCGGCAGCAAGGCGGCCACGATGCACGATGCCGATGCGGTCGGCGAGGCGCTCGGCGACTTCCAGTATGTGCGTCGTAAGGATGATCGTGGCGCCAGCGCGAACGCGCGCCGTGAGCAGATCCTTGACCTGCCGCGCGATCGCGGCGTCGATGCCGGTCAGTGGCTCGTCGAGCATGATGAGCTTGGGATCGTGGATGAGCGCGCCCGCCAGCGCGACCTTCTGCTTCATGCCACGCGAAAAGCCCTCGCAGCGCAGATGTCGATGAGAGCCGAGGTCGAGAACCTCGATCAGCTCGTCCGCACGCCGCTCGGCCAATGGCGCAGGCACGCTCCACAGTCCCGCCACGAGTTCGAGATATTCGAGCGGCGAAAGCTTGTCGTAGAGCATGGGCTCGTCGGGCAGCCATGCCGTGATGCGCTTGGCGGCCAGTGGATCCTTGAGGGCGTCGATGCCGAAGATGCGGATCGTACCGCTGTCGGGGCGCAGCAACCCGGCGATCATGCGCAGTGTCGTTGTCTTGCCGGCGCCATTGGGGCCGAGCAGGGCGTAGAATTCGCCTGGGCGAACGGCCAGATCCATCCGCTCGACGGCAACTGCGGCACCGAATGTCCGCCGCACGCCGCTCAGCAGCACGGCATCATCCGCCGATGCGTCGGCCGCGCTCCAATTCGGCACAAGGTTTAAGCCTGCCGACACAATCAACTCCTACGCTCACAGAAGTGCCGGTTGAGCCTAGCGTGGTCGTGTTGCCGTCGTCTTAATCGGCCGCATGGCGGTTCAGCGCTGGCGGGCCTGGACAGGGGCGCGGCGATGCCTCTCAATGCTGGTGCAACACATGAGCAGGACGGGGGACATCGCATGAGCACGGCTGCGGCAGGAAAGACGGAACTTGAGAAGAAAATCTGCGCATGGCTCGCCGAAAGCCGCCAGGACATGCTGAGCCTGCTCGAGCAGGTCGTGAATATCGACAGCGGCAGCTACGACAAGGCGGGCGTCGATGCGGTGGGCGAGCGCTTCGTGCGCCATTTCGAGGAGCGGGGGCTGCTCACGCGGATCGAACCGCACGACACGTTCGGCAACGCCATTCACATTCGTCTCGACGACACGCCGACCAACGAGAAACCGATCGTCCTCATGGGGCACCGCGACACGGTCTTTCCCAAGGGCGAGGCCGCCCGTCGCAGCTTCAAGATCGAGGGTGGCCGCGCCTACGGGCCGGGTGTTGCCGACATGAAGGCCGGCCTCGTCATGAACGCCTTCGTTCTCGAAGCCTTCAAGCGGCACGGCGGCAATCCAGCCCCACTCGCCGGGCTCATTACCTCGGACGAAGAAATTGCCTCGCCATCCTCACGGCCGGTGATCGAGCGCGTCGCGCGCGAGGCGCGGGCCGTATTCAATTCCGAGCCGGGCCGGCCGACGGGCAATGTCGTGAGCGGACGCAAGGGTGGCATTATCATGCGCTTCGAGGTTCTCGGCAAAGCCGCGCATTCCGGCGGCAATTTCGAGAAAGGCATTTCCGCGATCGGGGAACTCGCGCACAAGATTGTCGCGCTTCACGCGCTGACGGATCTGCCGCGCGGGCTCACTGTCAATGTCGGGCTCGTGTCCGGCGGGCAGAGCGTCAACACCACGGCGCCCTCTGCAGAAGGGCGCATCGATCTGCGCTATGTGAAGCCCGCTGACCGGACATATGCACTCGCCGCCATCCAGAAGATCATCGATGGCGCAACGGTGCCTGGCACGACGGCGACGCTCGAAATCCTCGGCGAGTTCCTTCCGCTCACACAGTCTGCCGAAAGCGGGACGCTGCTCGAAACTTATGCCGCGGCATCGCAGGATCTCGGCATGAGCGTGAAGGGTGAGTTTACGGGCGGCTGCGCGGATTCCGGCTTCACAGCGGGTGTCGGCTGTCCGACGCTTTGCGCTGTCGGACCGGTCGGGGGCAATGCGCACACGCCCGAGGAGTATCTCGAGGTCGACTCCATAGTACCGCGTGCGCAGGCCCTCGCGCTTGCCATCCTGCGGTTGCCCGCGCCCGGCTGAGCAAAAGAGTCGCGTGCGCACGCCTGAAGCTTCCTTTCAGAGTGGCTGATTTTGGTCGGGTTGGTGTTCTAGAGGCCGGAATAATCCAATAAGGTCGTGGCGGATGATGCCTTGCCGCGCCTTGGGCAGACTCGCGCTGTTGCAATGCCGCCCCCGGATCACGATGATAGGACCAGCTACAACCGAGGAGCCATCAGCCTAGGATGCCGCACGCCACGCCGCTGATCTCGACGATTGTCATGGGCCTGTCACTGGCCTTCCTTCTCGGGACATTGGCGCAACGGCTGCGGTTCTCTCCGCTCATCGGATATCTTCTCGCGGGCGTCGCCATCGGACCGTACACGCCGGGCTTCGTCGCCGATCAGGCTCTGGCCGACCAGCTGGCCGAGATCGGCGTCATCCTGTTGATGTTCGGCGTCGGGCTTCATTTCTCGCTCAACGATCTGTGGTCCGTCCGAGCGATCGCCATTCCGGGCGCGCTCGGTCAGATGGCCGTGGCCACCATCCTCGGCATGGGATTGGCCTATCTCATGGGCTGGTCGGTCGGCGCGGGTCTCGTGTTCGGCGTCGCGCTGTCGGTGGCGAGTACCGTGGTGCTGCTGCGCGCTCTCCAGGAACGCCGGCTGCTCACCACCGAACGAGGGCGTATCGCCGTCGGCTGGCTGATCGTCGAGGACATCGCGATGGTGTTCGCGCTCGTGCTCATTCCGGCGGTCGTGCCGCTGCTCGACGGCAGCATGGAGCGCAACGCGGCATTCGGATTTGGCTCATCGCAGATACTCGGCACAGTGGCGCTCACGATCGCGAAGGTCATGGCGTTCGTCGCCGTGATGATGGTGCTGGGACGCAGACTTATTCCCTGGGTGCTGCACTACATTGCGCATACGGGCTCGCGCGAGCTGTTTCGTCTCGGCGTGCTCGCCATAGCCCTCGGCTTCGCGTTTGGCGCCGCAAAGTTGTTCGGTGTTTCCTTCGCACTCGGTGCCTTCTTTGCCGGCATGATCCTGAGCGAGTCGGAATTGAGCCAGAGAGCTGCTGCGGAAACGCTCCCGCTGAGGGATGCATTTGCCGTCCTGTTTTTCGTCTCGGTCGGAATGCTGTTCGATCCCTCGATCGTCGTGCGTGATTTCGGGCCTGTCCTTGCAACCGTCATCATCATCGTGATCGGCAAGTCGCTCGCAGCACTGGCGATCGTGCGCGCCTTCGGCCATCCCATGAGCACAGCACTCACTATTTCGGCGAGCCTCGCGCAGATCGGCGAGTTCTCCTTCATCCTCGCGGGTCTCGGTGTCGCGCTTGGCGTTCTGTTGCCGGATGCGCGCGATCTCATACTGGCCGGCGCGCTCATTTCTATTCTCGTCAATCCGCTCATCTTCATCGGCCTTGATCACATGAAGCCGTGGCTGGAGCGACGGGAAGGCCGAAACCTCGAGGCTGCTCAGCCGAGGGAGCCCGAGCCCGACAAGATCGAGCCGACTAAGCTCGAGGATCATGTGGTCCTGATCGGCCACGGGCGCGTCGGGCACCGCATAGGCAATGCGCTGCTCGACGCGGGCGTGCCCCTCTATGTGATGGACGAAAGCGAGGATGTGGTGAGTGCGCTCAAGGAAAAGGGCGTGGAAGCGACGTCTGCCAACGCCGTTACCAATCTCGCCGCGATGAACCTGGAAAAGGCGCGCTGCCTGCTCGTTGCGATCCACGAGAACTTCGAGGCTGGTCAGATCGTCGAGCAGGCGCGCGCAATCAATCCCAATCTCGTCATCCTGGCGCGCGGACACTCCGAGGCGGAGAAGGCACACCTCGAAAGCTGTGGCGCGACGGCCGTCGTGCTCGGGGCAGAGGAACTTGCCGGCGCCATGCTAAGATCCTACTGGACGATCGTTCCGACCGAGTAGTGGGGAGGGCCACATGTCTCTTTCGATCAACGAAAAATCAAAACGTTTTGTCGCTCTGCACGAGCGCGCGGGCTCTTTCGTCATTCCCAATCCATGGGACGCGGGTTCGGCGCGCGTTCTCGCCTCTCTGGGCTTCGAGGCCCTCGCAACGTCGAGCGGCGCGTGCGCGGGTGTGCTCGGGCGCACGGATGGACGCATCACGCGCGCGGAGGCGATCGCCCATGCCAAGGTCATCGTCGAGGCGACCGACCTTCCTGTTGCCGCCGACCTCGAGAACGGCTTCGGCGACAGCGCCGATGAGGCTGCCGAAACCGTACGTGCGGCCGGTGCCATCGGACTTGTTGGCGGCTCGATCGAGGACTGCGCAGGACCGGGGAAAGGTCTCTACGAATTCGAGCACGCTGTCCGGCGCGTGGAGGCAGCCGTGGCCGCCGCGCGAGCCCTCCCCTTCAAGTTCATGCTCACCGCGCGGGCGGAGAACTTCATCCGCGGCAATCCTGATCTCGATGACACGATCCGCCGCCTCAAGGCCTTCGAGAATGCCGGCGCTGATGTGCTCTTTGCGCCCGGCCTGCCCGATATCGATGCCGTGCGCAAAGTGTGCGCGAGCCTCGATCGGCCCTTCAACTTCATGGTCGGGATCAAGGGCCGCTCGTTCACGGTGGCCGACCTGACGGCTGCCGGCGTCAAGCGCATCAGTCTTGCGACCTCGCTCTACCGTGCGGCCATGACCGGTCTCCTCGATGCCGTGCGGGAGGTCCAAGTGCAGGGCACGTTCGGTTATCTCGACGGCGCAGTGCCGACGCCGGATCTGAACAAGATGCTGGGCTGATGAATGTGTGCTCGCCCGCCTCGGTGCAGGGATCGTCGGCGGGGCAGTTCAGCATGGCATCCCTGAGGTTCGCAGCGCTGCTCGGTATGACCCGGCCGTAGGGGCGCGGCGGACGAGGGCATCGAGGCGTGCAGCCCGCCCTCCGAGACATCATCGATCGATCAAGGCAATCAATCAATTGCCTTTCGATATGAGTAGGTTAAGCGGGCATCCGTTCCGTGCCCTGCAATCGTTGGTGCAATGCAAAATATCCCAGCATTTACAATGCGAAATCCAATGTGTAAGAGTTCTAATATTCGAGGAGTCTCGCCCGGGTGGTGGTCGGCTTCGAAGACGTTAGTCTTCTTTGTACGACGCGCGCCGAGGCGGGATTGGCAATCTCTGCAATGTCGGCGCGACAGGCAACGCGGAGAGGTATCAAATGAACGTGCAATTCTCACGGCGCCAGTTCCTTAAGGGAACGGGCGCGGGAGTTGCGGGATCGGCGATTGGAGCGTTCGGCTTCGGGGGAGCAGAGGTCGCGCTGGCTCAAGCGGCGCAGGCCTTCAAGCTTTCCAAGGCGACCGAAACCCGTAACACATGCCCGTACTGCTCGGTGAGCTGCGGGATGATTCTTTACAGCCGCGGTGATGTGAAGAAGGGCGAAAAAGCCGATATCTTCCATATCGAGGGCGACGTCGACAACCCGGTGAACCGCGGCACGCTGTGCCCCAAGGGCGCCGGCGTTCTCGACTTCATCCATTCGAAGCAGCGCGTCACCGAGCCTCTGCACAGGAAGCCCGGCAGCGACAAGTTCGAGCCGGTCACCTGGGATTTCGCGATGGAGCGCATCGCGAAGCTCATGAAGGAGGACCGTGACGCGAATTTCATCGAGAAGACGCGCGATGGCGTGACGGTGAACCGCTGGCCCACCATGGGCTTCCTTGCTGGCTGTGCCACCTCGAACGAGGCGGGCTGGGTCACCTGGAAGACCATCCGCAGCCTCGGTATCGTTCAGGTCGATAACCAGGCACGTATCTGACACGCCCCGACGGTAGCCAGTCTGGCTCCGACATTTGGGCGTGGCGCGATGACGAATTCCTGGACTGACATCAAGAACGCCGATGTCGTGCTCATCATGGGCGGCAACGCGGCCGAAGCGCATCCGTGCGGCTTCAAATGGGTCACGGAAGCCAAGCACCATAACAAAGCACGTCTTATCGTCGTCGATCCGCGGTTCACGCGCTCGGCGTCGGTGTCGGACTTCTATTGTCCGATCCGTGCCGGCACGGACACCGCCTATCTGCTCGGCGTGATCAACTACCTGATCACGAACGACAAGATCCATCGCGATTACGTGGCGAACTATACGGACGTCTCGTACATCGTGAAGGAAGGCTTCTCGTTCGATGAGCAGGAGGGTGTGTTCTCCGGCTTCAACGCGAACAACAAGTCGTACAACCGCGATACGTGGGACTACGAGATCGGTCCCGACGGCTTCGTTGTGCGCGATACGACCCTCCAGCATCCGCGCTCCGTCTACCAGCTTTTGAAGAAGCACGTCTCCCGCTACACGCCGGAGATGGTGGAGCGCATTTGCGGATCGCCGAAGGAGAAGTTCCTGAAGGTCTGCGACATGGTTTCATCGACCGCCAATGGCGAGAAGTCGATGACGATCATGTATGCGCTCGGCTGGACCCAGCATACGCACGGCTCCCAGAACATCCGCACGGCCGCCATGATCCAGCTTCTGCTGGGCAACCAGGGTGTTCCAGGCGGTGGCGTCAACGCACTGCGCGGTCATTCGAACGTGCAGGGTCTGACGGACCTCGGTGTGCTTGCGCATCTGACGCCCGGTTATCTCGGCATCCCGCGCGACACTGAGCCGACGTTCGCAGCACACATCGCGGCCCGCAACTTCCGTCCGCTGCAGCAGAACTCGGTCAGCTTCTGGCAGAACTACAAGAAGTTCTACGTCAGCCTGCTGAAGTCGATGTACGGCGTGAATGCCCAGGAGCAGAACGAGTACGGATACGCGTGGCTGCCGAAGATCGACAAGGTCTACGACACGCTGCAGATCTTCGATCTCGTCTATCAGGGCAAGGTCAACGGCTTCGTCTGCCAGGGCTTCAATCCGCTCCTCTCCGTCCCCAACAAGGCGAAGATGACGGAAGGCCTGTCGAAGCTGAAGTTCCTCGTCGCCATCGATCCGCTCATGACGGATACGGCGAAGTTCTGGGAGAATCACGGCGAGGCCAATCCGGTCGACCCGTCCAAGATCCAGACCGAGGTCTTCATGCTGCCGGCGACGACGTTCGCCGAGGACGATGGTACGTTCACCAACTCCTCGCGCACGCTCAACTGGCGCTGGAAGGCGGCGGACGGGCCGGGGCAGTCTCGGACGGATATCGCGATCATGTCGGAGCTCTATCTCCGCATTCGCGAGATGTACGAGAAGCAAGGCGGCACTGCTGCCGAGCCGGTGCTCAAGCTGGATTGGAACTACGCCAATCCCAAGCTGCCGACCGCCGACGAGCTCCTCCGCGAGCTCAACGGCAAGGCGGTCGTCGACATCCCGGATCCCGCCGACGCGACCAAGACCCTCTACAAGGCGGGTCAGCAGCTCGCGACGTTCGGTCATCTGCGCGATGACGGCACGACCTCGTCGGCGTGCTGGATCTACACCGGTGCGTACACCGAACGCGGCAATATGACGGCACGGCGCGACAACTCCGATCCCTCAGGCAGGTATGTCTATGGGAACTGGGGCTTCGCGTGGCCGGCCAACCGCCGCATTCTCTACAACCGCGCCTCGGCGGATCCGTCGGGCAAGGCGTGGAGCGAGCGCAAGTCCTACATCACTTGGAATGGCAAGACGTGGGGCGGTGCCGACGTGCCGGACTATGGTCCGACGCTGGCTCCGGAAAGAAATGCCGGCCCCTTCATCATGAATGCCGAGGGTGTCGCGCGTCTCTTCGCCCGCAGGCTCATGGCGGAAGGCCCCTTTCCCGAGCACTACGAGCCCTACGAGAGCCCGGTCGCCAACGCACTTCACCCGAAGATGTCGAGCAATCCTGCTGCTCGTATCTTCCAGAAGGACCGCGAGGAGCTCGGTGACGCGAAGAAGTTCCCGTACGTGGCGACGACCTATCGCCTCACCGAGCACTTCCACTGGTGGACCAAGACCAACAAGCTCAACGCGATCACTCAGCCCGAGTTCTTCGTCGAGATTTCTCCCGAGCTTGCGAAGGAGAAGAACATCTCGAACGGACAGTGGGTGAAGGTGTCGTCCAACCGCGGCTCGGTCAAAGGCAAGGCGGTCATCACCAAGCGTATTCCGGCGCTCAAGGTGGACGGCAAGACGGTGCATACCGTCGGCATGCCGATCCACTACGGCTTCATTGGCGAGACCAAGACGGCGATCGGCGTCAATTCGCTGACACCGTACGTCGGCGACGCCAATACGAACACGCCGGAATACAAGGCGTTTCTCGTCAACATCGAGCCGCTCAGCGGCCCGGCCGTAAGCTGAGGGAGGGCTGACATGTCTGTTCTTCAACCGTCATTCGGCCTCGCCAAGCGCTCCGCCACCACCGGCTCCCTTTCGGCGGCGAAGGCTGAGACGCCGGTCGCCAAGATGATCGATGTCTCGAAGTGCATCGGCTGCAAGGCGTGCCAGGTCGCCTGCATGGAGTGGAACGATCTGCGCCAGGACATCGAGGAGAACGTGGGCGTCTACGACAACCCCCACGACCTCACGCCCAATGCCTGGACGCTGATGCGCTTCGCCGAGTACGAGAACGCCGAGCGCGATCAGTTCGAGTGGCTGATCCGCAAGGACGGCTGTATGCACTGCCAGGATCCGGGCTGCCTCAAGGCCTGTCCGGCGCCCGGCGCGATCGTGCAGTACACCAACGGCATCGTCGACTTCATCTCCGCCAACTGCATCGGCTGCGGGTACTGCGTGAAGGGCTGCCCCTTCAATATTCCCCGCATCTCGACGGCGGACAACAAGGCCTACAAGTGCACGCTGTGCTCGGACCGCGTTGCCGTCGGTCAGGGCCCCGCTTGCGCCAAGGCCTGCCCGACGAAGGCCATCACCTTCGGTACGAAGGAGGAGATGAAGAAGCTCGCCGCCGAGCGGGTCGAGGATCTCAAGGAGCGCGGTTGGTCCAAGGCTGGGCTCTATGATCCGCCAGGCGTCCAGGGTACGCACGTCATGTACGTGCTGCACCATCTGGACAAAGCGCCGCTCTATGCGGGCCTGCCGCAGAACCCGCGGATCAGCCCCCTCGTCGAGGTCTGGAAGGGCGCCGGCAAGTATGCGGGTCTCGCGCTTCTCGGCATCACGGCAGCCTTCGGCGTCGTCCACCATCTGCTTGCGGGCGCCAACCGCGTCACGGAAGAAGATGAGGAGAACGCCGAGAAGCTGCGGGGAGGTCGCTCATGACCGGCCACAAGGACGGCGAGGCGCACCTGCATGTGCCTCGCTACTCAGGAAGCGCGCGCATCAACCACTGGATCGTCGCGATCAGCTTCGTGCTGTTGATGATCAGTGGGCTCGCGCTGTTCCATCCGAGCCTCTATTGGATGACTGGCCTTTTTGGCGGCGGGCCGACAGCACGCTGGGTTCATCCGTGGCTCGGCATCGTCCTGCTCATCGGCTTCCTCGGGCTGTTCATTCGCTTTTTCGCCGCGAATCTGCCCGAGAGGACCGATTGGGTCTGGCTCAGCAAGCTTCGCCACGTTCTGGCTGGGCGCGAGGAGTATCTGCCTGAGGTCGGCAAGTACAACGCGGGACAGAAGTTCGTCTTCTGGGCGCAGGCCTTCCTGGTACTGGTCATGTTCGTGACCGGCATCGGCCTCTGGCCGGCGGGGCTCGCATATTTCGAGCAGCTTCTGGGCTTTAAGGCCACCATCGACCAGCGGCGGATGGCTGCGGTCATCCATGCCGGCGCCGCCGTGGCCACGATCGCCATCTGGATCATTCACGTCTATGCAGCGATCTGGGTTCGTGGCACGATCAGCGCCATGACGCGTGGCACTGTCACCGGTGGATGGGCTTGGCGCCACCATCGCAAGTGGCTGCGCAAGGAAATCGGCAAGGAACCCGGCGGGCCACAGCCCGCCGAGTGAGGCGCGTAAGGCAGTGAAAGAGACCAGAGGCTCGGATGCCGCGTGACGGTTCCAGACGCCCGGACGGCGATGCCGTGCCGTTGGCACCCATGGACATCGGCGAAGTAGCGGACCCGCCCTTCGCCGTGCTCCCCGATTCCGGCCGCGTGTTTCTAGCGCGCAGCGAGCGCTTTGCCGCGCTCGCGCCCGGGCACGAGCTCGAGCCCTATCTGCGTCTTCTGTCGCAGATCACGCGTGCCCAGCACGACATACTCGCGGATCTGCCCGAGCCGGCGCTCCCGCAGTCGGAACGTCTCGCGCTCGCGCGTGAAAACATCATGCCCCCGATTTCCACGGGACAGATCGCGCTCGACGAGACCGCCGACTGTACATTCGGGGCCCTGCTGAAGGCGCTCGCCGCAGTCGATCTCGCCGACACCTCCCGCGCTGCCCTCGCGGCCGTCGACAAGGCCGGACCGGAAGCGCGCCGCCTCATGATGCAGGCGGTCATCCTCGACGAGATCCCAGGCGATGCCGTCGCCGAGCACGTACTCGCCGCCGCCGCCGTCCAGGTGCTCTTCACGCGCCTTGCGGCCCGCCTCGAAGTGGAGACGCTTCAGCGCGTTGCCGACGGGGCGTGCCCATCCTGCGGCGGCGCGCCGGTCGCGAGCGCGATCGTCGGTTGGGAGGGCGCCCACGGCACGCGCTTCTGCACCTGCTCGATCTGCGCCACGCAATGGAACGTGGTGCGCATCAAGTGTCTCGTGTGCAGCAGCGAGAAGGGGATCGCCTATCACTCGCTCGAAGGTGGCCGGGACACCGTCATGGGCGAGACGTGCGAGGCCTGCGATTCCTATGTGAAGATGCTGCATCAGCACAAGGACGGCGCGCTCGATCCGATCGCCGACGATGTCGCCTCCCTGGCGCTGGACCTCACCCTCACAAAGGAGGGGTGGACGCGTGCTTCCGTAAACCCCTTCTTGATGGGGTATTAGAGCGCGTCTGGAGGCGGTCGTGACCAAGACAACCGTACCAATACCCTCTGTCGACGAAGTCCTGCGTGGCGAAGCAGGTCGCGTCGTCGTCGCGCGGTTCGGCCACGTGGCGACCCTTCGCGCCGTGCGCGGTGCTCTCGCCGCGTTGCGCGCGTCCAATGGTCTGGCCAGCGTGCATCGCTCCGTGAGCCGCGAGGATACGGCTGCGGCCATCGCCGCGCGTGCCGCCGAGGTTCTGGAGGCGGATGATGCGCCGCGCCTGCGTCGCGTGCTCAATCTCACAGGCACGGTGCTGCATACGAATCTCGGTCGCGCCATCCTTGCCGAGGAGGCTGTCGAGGCCGCCGCCAACGCGATGCGGGCGCCCGCCGCGCTGGAGTTCGACCTGGAGAGCGGCAGCCGCGGTGAGCGCGACGACATCGTGCGCGGGCTCATTTGCGAGCTGACCGGCGCCGAGGATGCGATCCTCGTCAACAACAATGCCGCGGCGATCCTGCTGGTGCTCAATACGCTGGCTCTTGGCCGCGAAAGTATCGTCTCGCGTGGGGAGCTCATCGAGATCGGCGGCAGCTTCCGCATGCCGGACATCATGGCGCGCGCCGGAACGCGGCTGCGCGAGATCGGCACCACGAACCGCACGCATCTGCGCGACTACGCTGACGCGATCGGCGCCGAGACGGCCCTGCTGCTCAAGGTTCACACGTCCAACTATCTAGTCCAGGGCTTTACCAAGGAAGTCGGTACGGACGAGCTTGCCGTGCTGGCGTGCGAGAAGAACCTTCCGCTCGTCGATGACCTCGGCTCGGGCACATTGATCGACCTCGCCAAGTATGGACTGCGGCGCGAGCGAACCGTGCAGGATGCGCTGAAGGATGGCGCCGATCTCGTGACGTTCTCGGGCGACAAACTGCTCGGTGGACCGCAGGCGGGTTTCATCGTCGGCCGTCGCGATCTCGTGCGCGCCTGCGCGAAGAATCCGATCAAGCGTGCCGTCCGCCTCGACAAGATCCGCCTCGGCGCGCTCGAAGCCACGCTCAAGCTCTACCGGGATCCCGATCGTCTGCCCGAGCGCCTGCCGACGCTTCGCTTCCTGACGCGCCCTCTCGAGGAGATCCGCGCGCAGGCCGAGCGCGTGGCGGGGCCGGCGGAGCGCACGCTCGGCGATGATTTCGAGATCGCCTGCTGCGCCTGCACGAGCCAGATCGGATCGGGTGCGCTGCCGCTCGAGACCATTCCGAGTGCCGGCCTTGCCATCTCGCCACGAGCGAAGAAGCAGTCCGGGCGACAGCTCGATGCCCTCGCTTCGGCCTTCCGGGGGTTGCCCATTCCAGTCATTGGCCACATCGAGAAGGGAGCACTCATCCTCGATTTCCGATGTCTCGACGACGAGCCGGCTTTCGTCGAGCAGCTCGAGAAACTGACGTTTGCGCGTCATGAAACCGAGGCCGAGTCGTGAAGTTGCTCGGTCTCACATTCGGCCGCAACAAACCCCAGCAAGCGTCGCCGGTTGCCGATCCGCTTCGCGAAGCCGGTGCATTCTTCGCCGCCGAGGAATTCGAAGCGGCGATCGCCGTGTGGCTGCCGCTCGCGCAGGCTGGAGAGGCCGAGGCGCAGCACGGCCTCGCGACCTGCCTCATGCAGGGGCTCGGCGCACCTGCGGATCAGGTGACGGGCACGAAGTGGCTTCTGGCGGCTGCGGTGCAAGGTCATGCGTCCTCGCAGCGCGATATCGCCGAGGCTTACCTCAAGGGTGAGGGCGTTCCGCAAAGTGACGTCGATGCCGAGCAGTGGTATCGTCGCGCCGCCGAGCAGGGTGATGCGGCTGCACAGGACATGCTCTCGTGGCTGCTCGCCAACGAGGACGGGCGCACGCCGGACTATGCCGAGTCCCTCAAGTGGGCGCGCGCCGCTGCCGATCAGGGCATCGCGGCCTCGATGACGCGCATTGGCTTGTTTCATCACAACGCCCTCGGTGTCGCGCGTGATCCGAACGAAGCCATCGCATGGTGGCGCAAGGCAGCCGCGCTCGGAGATGCCGATGGGCAGGCGATGCTCGGCGCGGCGCATCATATCGGCCAGGGTGTGCCGAAGGATCGTGTGAAAGCATATGCCTGGCTCATGCGCGCGCGCTGGGGTGGCAGCAAGCTCGCCGAGCGTTTCCTGAGTCCCGTCTTTGCCACCTTGTCGCCGGCCGAGATCGAAGCCGGCAAGGAGCTGGCGCGGCGCCTCCCTGAAGCGGAGGCCACGCCATGATCATCGGCACCGCCGGCCACATCGATCACGGCAAGACGAGCCTCGTGCGCGCACTGACAGGCGTCGATACCGACCGCCTGAAGGAGGAGCGGCGCCGCGGCATCACCATCGAACTGGGCTTTGCTTATCTGCCGCGCCCGTCGGGGGACATCATCGGCTTCGTCGATGTGCCGGGCCACGAACGCCTCGTGCACACCATGCTCGCCGGCGCGACCGGCATAGATTTCGCGCTGCTCGTCGTGGCGGCCGACGACGGCGTCATGCCGCAGACGCGCGAGCATCTTGCCATCATCGATCTGCTCGGCATCAGGCGCGGCGCGGTCGCGCTCAGCAAGAGCGATCTCGCCTCGCCCGAGCGTCTCGCGGAGGTCAACGCCCAGATACGCGCGACGCTTGCCACCACCGGTCTCGCCGATGCCGAGATCGTGCCCGTCTCGACAGTCACGGATGACGGTGTTGCCGAGCTTTTGGCACTCCTCGATCGCGAAGCGCTGGCAACAGGTCTCCGGCCTGCGGACGGACGCTTTCGGCTCGCGATCGATCGCAGCTTCTCCCTACGCGGTGCGGGTACGGTAGTCACCGGCACGGTTCTTTCGGGGCGCGTTGCCGTCGGCGATCGCGTGATGACCTCGCCGACGGGCTTAGAGGCGCGCGTGCGATCGGTGCACGCGCAGAACGCCGCGGCGACGCTCGGGCTCGCAGGGCAGCGTTGCGCGCTCGCGCTTGCCGGCCCGAAGATCGATCCGGAAAGCGTCATGCGCGGCGACGTGCTGCTCGATCCGACGCTGCACAGTCCCGCAAACCGCATCGACGTGACGCTCAGCCTTCTCCCGAGCGAGCGCAAGGCCGTCTCCCAATGGCTGCCCGTAAAATTTCACCACGGCTCGGCCGAGCGCAATGCCCGTGTGCTTGCGCTCAAATCCGGTGGTATTGGGCCGGGCCAGGGCGACTACGCGCAGATCGTGCTCGATCGTCCTGCCGCGATGGCGGCTGGCGACCGCTTCGTGCTCCGCGATTCCGCGGCTTCGCGCACCATCGGCGGCGGGACCATCCTCGATCTGCGTCCGCCCGAGCGTCAACGCGCGACGCCGGCGCGCCGTGCGGAACTGGAAATCCTGGCCGGTCATGATCCCGTGGCTGTGCTCCGACGGCTCTTCGAGGGCAGTCGCACCTTCATCGATCTTGCGGCCTTCTTCCGCGATCGCGCAGCCTCTGTCGGGCTTGTCGACGATGTCGTCAAAATGCTCGACCTCGTGACGTTCGCCGATGGTGACCGGCTCGTCGCGCTGACGAAAGAGGCTTGGCACGTGTACGCAATAGAAGTCGTCGCTGCCCTCGATCGCTTTCATACGGAGAAGCCCGACCTGCCCGGCCTCGGCCAGGAGCGCCTGCGTCTTGCGCTCAATCCACGCCTGCCGGGACCGACGTTCGCGCGCGCCCTCCAACGGCTGGTTGCCGAAGGGCAGATCGTTCTCGACCGCTCCTGGGTACGCCGGCCGGGCCATGAGGTTCGGCTTTCCGATGAGGAGGAGAAGCTCTGGTCGCGGATTGCCCCGCTCCTCAGCGGGGAAGCCCGCTTCCGTCCGCCGCGCGTGCGGGACATTGCCAAGGCCCAGCGGATCGACGAGGGTTTCATCCGCCGCCTCTTCAAGCTCGCCGCGCGACGCGGAGATGTGGACGAAGTCGCGTTGGATCACTATTTTCTCGGGGCCACAGTGATCGAGATGGCCGATACCGCGCGTGCACTTGCAGCGGCAGATGCCGATGGTGAGTTTACCGTCATCGCTTTCCGTGACCGACTGGACAACGGCCGCAAGGTCGCCATCCACATCCTGGAATTCTTCGATCGCCAGGGCCTGACCATGCGTCGCGGTGACATTCGCCGTATCAACCCGCACAAGCGGGATCTA
>JAEZRM010000152.1 GCA_023412805.1 Pseudomonadota bacterium
CTATTCGACGTGGACGGCACCATCCTCGATACTCCAGGTGAGCCGGAGACAAGCCGGATCAAGGACACCAACTGCCAGGGCGCCTATCCCGCCGTCGAAACGGCCGGTCTCGTGTTTGCGTACATGGGACCGCCAGAACTGAAACCGGCGTTTCCGCTCTACGACACGCTGAACCTGCCGGGGACCCGGCTTGTGCCGTACGCGTTGTCGCATTCATGCAACTGGTTGCAGGTGCACGAGAACCTGATGGATCCGCTGCACGCGGTGTTCCTGCACAGCCGCATGGGCAGTACCCAGATCACGGCGGCATGGGGCGAGATGCCCGTCACCGAATGGGGCGTGCTCGGCGACCGCATGTACTACCTGACCAGCCGGCGCCTCGGCGAGTACGTCTGGACCCGCTTCAATGAAGTGATCACGCCGAATTTCGGACAGGTCGGCGGCTTCTGGGAGCACGGAGACATGGAACGCTTGTTCGTGCGGGTCAGTGCCACGCGCTGGACCGTACCGAACGACGACAGGAGCTGCACCATCTTCGGCGTGCGCCATTTCAGCGATGAGGTCGAACCGCCAGGCATCGGGCAGGGCAATCCGGACGAGGTCGGCCGCGAGAAGCTCGACGTTTACGGCCAGACTTCGGCGCGGCCTTACGAGGAGATGCAGCGCAATCCGGGCGATTGGGAGGCGATGGTGTCGCAGCGGCCGATTGCCGTGCACGCGTTGGAGACGCGCGGCTCGACCGATGCAGGCGTCGCGATGCTGCGCCGCCAGCTCCGACGCGCCATCCGTCAGGTGGCCGAAGGCCAGCCGCATCAGCCGCTGCGTGCCGCCGGTGCCGGCGGCACCGTGCCGACCTGGACGAGCAACCCGGTGCTGCGCATTCCGGAGCGGGACGGAGTCGACGACCGCGCCGTGCTGCGCGAGGTCGGCCGCAAGGTGCGCGACGCAGTCATTGCCGCGGACGAACTGGCAGGCGCCGCACGCCTCACCAAAATCCGCACGGGCCTTGCCGCCATTCCAGGCGAGCTGGCCGCGTTCAACATTCCGCAGGTTGTCGAATGATATTTGCCGGTCGAGACGATGAGTGACGAAGTAGCGGCACGAGCGGGCGTCCGGGCAGTCGCGCGAGCCATCGCCGTCTTGCGTGCCTTCTCTATCGAGCGGCCATTGCTGGCACTTTCGGATGTTGCGCAGCACGCCGGCCTGGACAAGGGGACGACCCGTCGGCTGCTGCTGACGCTCGCGGGTGAGGGGCTGATCACGCAGGACGCGACGACGCACCGCTACTCGCTCGGATTGGGCATGATGGAGCTCGGCGCCGCGGTGCCGGCCTATAAGGACCTGCGCGACGAGGCGGCGCCATTCCTTTCGACGCTGGCGCAGAAGACGCAGAGCAGCGTCTTTCTGGCGATCTACAGTGAGGGCGACGCGCTGTGCCTGGCGCGGGTCCACGGCGACACGCCGGTTCAGGTGAGCTGGTGGAATGTCGGCGGTCGCATGTTCGTCCATAGTGGTGCCGGTCCGCGCGTTCTGCTTGCCTTCCAGCCCAAACTGGAGATCGAGCGGCGGCTCACGAAAGGAAAACTGCCGAAGCTCACGCATGCGACGGAGGTCGATCCCAAGCGCATCCGCCGCAGCCGCGAGCTGATCCGGAAGAGAGGGTGGGAGTTGGCCATAGACGACGTCTATGTCGGCCTCGCGGCGGTCGGGGTGCCGATCCGCGACAAGCGCGGCGCTGTCATCGCCGCCGTCAGCATCGGCGGCCTGGTGCCGCATCTGGTTCGCAACGGCCGTCCGCGCTTCCTCGCGGAGCTGAACCAGTGCGCGCGCGACATCGGCGAGGCGCTCCTGTGAGTGCCGATTTCACAGGGCGAAACGGAATTTATAGCTTGACGCGACTGAAGATGCGGCAGTTACTTTCTCAAACATCCCGCATGACGCGCTTCGCAGCGCGGTCGAGCTAGACCGCGAGCGGAGGACGTGAAGGAGCACCAATGGGATTCACGATAGCCGAGAAGATTCTGGCCCGGGCCGCCGGCAAGCCGCACGTGAAGGCCGGCGACGACATCATGGCGAAGCCGGATTTCGTGCTGGCTTATGACTTCCCCGGCTACACCGACGTGATCTTCAAGCAGATGAAGGAGGATTTCGGGATCGACAAGGTTCCCGATCCGGAGCGCTACGGCATCTTCATCGATCACATGGTGCCCGCAGCAACGCCGCAGGAGGAAGAACTCCACATCGGAACCCGTAAATGGTGCGCCGAGAACAACGTCAAACTCTTTGAGCGGCAGGGGATCGGGCACCAGCTCTCGTCCGAAGTCGGCTACGCCGTGCCCGGCGCGTTCGTCGTCCATTTCGATGGTCATGTCAGCCAGCTCGGCACGTTCGGCACGCTGGCGATCGGCATCCGGCGCAACGTGCTCGAGGCGTTCGTGCGGCCGGAGGTCGCGATCCGGGTGCCGCATACCACGCGCGTCGATCTGCATGGCCGCCTGCCGGCGGGTGTCATGGAGCGTGACCTGTTCCACCACATCGTCCGGCAGCTCGGCCCTGCGTCGTGCCGCTTCCAGGTGCTGGAGCTCGGTGGCCCGTCGCTGCACGAGCTGACCGTCGACGGCGTGCAGACAATCACCGGCCTCGCGATGTTCACGGGCGCCGTGACTGCGATCGCCAATCCCTTCAAGGAGACGCTGGA
>JAEZRM010000144.1 GCA_023412805.1 Pseudomonadota bacterium
CGCGCCGCAAAGAAGTAAGGCTCCCTGCCGCCGAGGCGCGCCGCGCCAATAGCCGGGCGCGCATCGGCGTTTCCATTCCCCGACGTGCCGAGCACTGTAAAAAAAGAGGCCGCGATGAGCACTGCCACGATCGGGCGCCCGCCCCAGGACTGCAAGGATTTGTCCGAGGTCCGCGTCGAAATCGACCGCTGCGATCAGCAGCTCGTCAGCATGATCGCGGAGCGCTTCGGCTATGTGGAGCGCGCCTGGCAGATCAAGCTTGGCCTCAATCAGGAAGCCAACGTACCCTGGCGCAACCAGCAGGTGTTCGACCGCGTACGTAAGCTCGCCGAGGAAAAGGGCATCCCGCCCGACATGTGCGAGGCGCTTTGGCGACAGATGGTCGGCTGGTTCATTCAATACGAAGAAGAGAAGCTGAAGGACGAGATCGCCGCGAAGGCCAAGAAGAGCTGATCCACACCGAAAGGGCGCCATCGGTGTCGATACTCAGCAATATCCCTCCGGACCTGATCGAAATCGTCACGCACGCCGTGATGAACCCTGGTACCGTCGTCGCCGGCTATCTGATCGGGCGACGCGCCGACCAGCCACAGAAGATCATCGTCGGTGCTTTTGCCGCGGGCGCTGCGGGCGTCCTGTTCGCGTGGCTCGTGATGAAGATCGGGTTGTCACCCGACCATCCGCGTCTCTTCCCCGGCATCTTCGTGCTCTCGTTCATTCTCGGCGCCGGCTGGGCATGGCTCGGCTATTTCGCCGGCACATCGCGGCGCGGGAACGGACAGTAAGCGCGCCGTCCTCACCCCGGCCGGGTGATAGTCACTTCGTCGACCACGACGCGGCCGTCATCGATGTCCGACAGCAGGCGGCGCATGATCTTGCCCGAGGACGTGATCGGCACGCTTTCCACGAACTGTACGCCGCGCGGAACCTTGTACGCCGCGAGGTGCTCGCGGCAATGGTCCGCAAGCTCCTTGCCGCTCGCCTTGGCGCCCGGCTTCAGCATGACATAGGCCTTGGCGAGCTCACCTTTTGCCTCGTCCGGTACACCGCGCACGGCTGCCAAAGCCACCGACGGATGGCCACATAGGATGCGCTCGAGCTCGGCCGGATAGACGTTGTAGCCGGACGTGAGGATCATATCCTTCTTGCGGTCGACGATCGTGTAGTAGCCGTCCTCGTCAACGGTCGCGATGTCGCCCGTATGCATCCAGCCATCCGAACGAAGCGTCTCGCGCGTGCTCGCCTCATTGCCGTAGTAGCCATCCATGACCATGGGGCCCTTGACCATCAGCTCGCCGCGCTCGCCAGCCGGCATCTCTTTATCCGGATCGGTCACGTCCACGATCTTGCAGGAAAAGCCCGGAACGGGCAGGCCGATCGTGCCCGGCTTGTTGATACCGTAGTACGGATTGAACGTCGCCGCACCGGCAAGCTCCGTCATGCCCCAGAGCTCCAGCACCGGCGCCCCCGTGCGCTCTGTCCATTCGAGCGACTTCGCGACGGGAAGCGTCTGACCGCCGACGGTGCACCGTGTCAGCGACGAGAGGTCGTACTGCTCAAACTTCGGATGGGCGAGCATGTAGTAATACGCCGTCGGCACGCTATCGATGATGGTTGCGCGATGCTCCTGGATTGCGGCGAACATGCCTTCTTCGCTGAAGCGCGGCAGGATTACCATCTTGGCGCCAACCATGAACGCCGCATTGAACACGCAGCTCGAATAGACGTGGGGTGAGGGAAGCGGCGAGACGACCGTATCGGCAGCCGTGCGCGTGTTCATCATCGCCGCGACATAGGCCGCCGTGACGATTGAACGATGCTGCTGAACGGCGCCTTTGGGATGGCCGGTAGTGCCCGACGTATAGCAGATCGCGCCGACATCCTTCGGCGAACGCCTCACGGGATCGAACGTCGCGGCGCCGAGCTTCAGCCAAAGATCGAAGGGAACGGCGCCGGTCGGCGGCTTGTCGCCCCAGGCGACGATCTCGGTGAGCTCACCCTTGCCCTTGAGGCCCATCAACGGCTCGGCTTTATCGGCCGATGCCACGATGACGCGGGCGCCGGAGTCCTGAACAATGAACGCGACCTCGGAAGGCGTCAGCATTACATTGATCGGGTTCACGACGGCGCCGGTTTTTGCGATCGCGAAGTACGCCACCATCCACTCGATGGCATTCGGGCCATAGAGCGTCACCCGGTCGCCGGGTCGGACGCCAGCACCGACCAAGCCGTTCGCAAATGCGTTCGAGGCATCGTCGAGCTGTCGGTACGTGAGCTGATCGCTGCCGACGACGAGTGCAGTACGGTCGCCGTAGCGGCGCGTCGCATAGGGCAGGATTTCGCCAAGCGTCGAAACCATATCGAGCCTCCCTCCGAGATGCTTCTTTTGCCAGCCGCGAGCGCCGGTTCTTCCAGCAAATTTAGCGGAGAGAAAGTGCAGCCTACAATACGCTTATCGCCTGAAGGCGCATTGACCGAACCGAGCTGTGCTGATTTGATGCCCGCCAAGATTACCGTCGCTGGGCCGTGCCGAGGTCAACTCGGCCGAAGGGCAAGCTCAAAACCGTGGAGTTCTCCAATGAAAGAGCATGAGTTGCGCGCACTCGTCGGCGAGGTGAAGGAGGGCAAGCTTTCGCGGCGCGCCTTCGTCACCCGGATGGTCGCGCTTGGGCTGACCGCGCCGATGGCGAGCCAGATGCTCGACTTCGTCGGCGTCGCGCGCGCCGATACGAAATTCAACTACAAGCCGACCAAGCGCGGCGGCGGCGGCGCACTGCGGCTGCTCTGGTGGCAGGCTCCCACGCTCCTCAATCCGCACTTCGCGACCGGTACGAAAGACCAGGACGCCTCGCGCATATTCTATGAGCCGCTTGCCGGATGGGATGCCGACGGCAATCTCATCCCTGCGCTCGCCGCCGAAATTCCGAGCCGGGAGAACGGCGGTCTTGCCGCCGACGGCAAGTCGGTGACGTGGAAGCTCAAGCAGGGCGTGAAATGGCACGACGGCAAGCCGTTCACGGCCGACGATGTCGTGTTCAATTGGGAGTTCTCCTCCGACCCCGAAACGGCGACCGTCACGAGCGGCTCCTATAAGGATGTGAAGGTCGAGAAGGTCGACGACTTTACGGTCCGCGTGCTCTTCGACAAGCCGACGCCTTTCTGGGCCGACGCATTCGTCGGCACCGCCGGCATGATCATTCCCAAGCACCTCTTCGCCGACTTCAGGGGCGCGAAGTCCCGTGAGGCGCCGACCAACCTGAAGCCAGTCGGCACCGGCGCCTTCAAGTTCGTGGACTTCAAGCCGGGCGATATGGTGCGCGCGGAGGCCAACCCGGACTACCACATCCCGAACCAGCCGTATTTCGATACGCTCGAGATGAAGGGCGGCGGCGATGCCGTATCGGCCGCCCGTGCGGTCCTTCAGACCGGCGAATACGATTACGCCTGGAACATGCAGGTCGAAGACGCGATCCTGAAACGCCTCGAGACGGGCGGCAAGGGCGAAGTGCACGTCGTTCCCGGTGGCAACATCGAGTTCATTCAGCTCAATTCGACTGACCCCTGGACCGAGGTGGACGGCGAACGCTCGAGCATCAAGACCAAGCATCCCGCGTTCTCGGACCCGGCTGTCCGGCAGGCGATGATGCTGCTCGTGGACCGCAAATCGGTCCAGGACCACATCTACGGGCGCACGGGCGTCGCCACCGCGAACTTCCTCAACAACCCGGAGCGCTTTAATTCGAAGAACACGAAGTTCGAGCTCAATGTCGCTAAAGCGAACGAGATCCTCGACAAGGCGGGCTGGAAGAAAGGCGCTGATGGCATCCGCGAGAAGGGCGGCGCCAAACTGAAGTTCGTCTATCAGACGTCCATCAACGCGCCGCGCCAAAAGACCCAGGCCATCATCAAGCAGGCCGCACAGCAGGCCGGCATCGACCTTGAACTCAAGTCCGTCGTTGCCTCGGTGTTCTTCTCATCCGACGTCGCAAACCCGGATACCTATCCGAAGTTCTACGCCGACATGCAGATGTACACGACGACCATGTCGCAGCCGGATCCCGACCGGTTCATGAACCAGTACTGTTCCTGGGAAGTGGCCACGAAGGACAACAAGTGGCAGGGGCGGAACTCCTCGCGCTTCCGTAACGAAGAGTACGACAAACTCTACCGCGCGGCCCAAGGTGAGCTCGACCCCATCAAGCGAGCCGCGCTGTTCATCCAGATGAACGACATTGTCGTCGGCACGGAGAACGGCACGATCATTCCGGTGGTCTATCGACCGCGCGCACACTCACGCTCCAAGACCCTCCGCGCAGATATCAGCGGCTGGGACAATGATACCTGGGCGCTTGCTCGCTGGTATCGGGAAGGCTGATCTAGGCACAAGGATGTAGCATCGGAAGTAGGAACGGACGCGAGCATACATGGGATATTACATCCTGCGCCGGCTTCTGATCGCCATACCGAGCCTGCTCGGCATCAGCGTGGTTCTGTTCACGGTTCTCGCGCTGGCACCGGGCGATCCCTTCGAAGAGCTCGCAACAAATCCCGCGGTGCCGCCTGAGGTGAGGATGGCGCTGCGGGCCAAGTTCGGCCTCGATGATCCAGTCGCCGTGCGCTACGTCCGCTGGATCACGGCCATGGCCCAGGGCGACTGGGGATTCTCCTTCGTCAGTCGCATCGATGTCGATGATCTCATTCTGCAGCGCCTTGGCGTGACGTTGTTTGTCATCGGCACTTCGCAGATTCTGGCGTTGCTGATCGCAATCCCGGTCGGCGTCATTGCAGCGACGCGGCCCTACTCACTCTTCGATCAGATCGCCAATACGCTGGCCTTCATCGGCTTCTCGCTGCCGACGTTCTTCACCGGCTTGCTCTTCATCCTCATCTTCAGCATCTGGCTGGACTGGCTGCCGTTCGTCTACCAGGCTGACGTGCAAGCGACTGGCTGGCGATGGTATTGGGAACACCTCCGTCAAGCCATCATGCCCATTGCCGTGCTCGGCCTCTTCCAGGGCGCGTCGCTTGTTCGCTACGTGCGCTCGGCCGTGCTCGACGTGATCCGGCTCGACTATGTGACGACGGCGCGCGCCAAAGGTCTCGGCGAGCGCGTCGTGGTCGTGAAACACGTCGTGCGCAATGCCCTGATTCCGGTCGTGACCCTCGTTGCGCTCCAGATGCCCGCAATCTTCGGCGGCGCCATCGTAACCGAGCAGATCTTCCGCATTCCCGGGATCGGTTCGCTGCTCATCACCTCCATCCTCGCGAACGACACACCGGTAATCATGGCCGTGACGTTCGTGTTCGCGTGCCTCGTGGTCCTCTTCAACCTGATCGCTGATATCCTCTATGGCTGGCTCGACCCTCGCATCACCTTCCGCTGAGGCGGCCGCACCCGCTGCGACGCGGGCGCCGACGTTCTCGCCGACGCGCGAGGCGTGGCGCCGCTTCCGCCGGCACAAGCTTGCGGTGATCAGCACCTTCATTCTCGGCCTGATGGTGCTCGCCATCCTGCTCGGGCCGTTGTTCTGGCGCGTACCGATCAACCACATCGATTTCGGCGCCACGCTGCAAGGCCCATCGTGGAGGCACCCGTTCGGGACCGACGACCTCGGTCAGGATCTCCTGGCACGCATGCTCTACGGCGGTCGCATCTCACTTGCCGTCGGCCTCGCCGCCATGTTCGTCGCGATCTTTGTCGGCACGATCATCGGCGCCATTGCCGGCATGTCGCGCGGCTGGGTCGGCTCCGCACTCATGTGGCTCACCGACCTCTTTCTCTCGCTGCCGCAGCTCCCGCTGCTGCTGCTGGTCATCTATCTCTTCCGCGACACGCTGAAGGGGACGTTCGGCCCCGAGGGCGGCACCTTCATCCTGATCGTCATCGTCATCGGCGGACTGCGCTGGATGCCCGTCGCCCGGCTCGTGCGCGCGCAATTCCTGTCGCTGCGTGAGAAGGAATTCGTCGAGGCGGCGCGCGCACTCGGCGCATCGAAGACCCGTCAGGTCGTACGCCACATCCTGCCCAACGCGCTCGGCCCCGTGATCGTCGCCGGTACGATCGACGTCGCAGCCGCCATCATCGCGGAGTCGACACTCTCCTTCCTCGGCCTCGGCTTCCCGCCGGACATTCCAACGTGGGGCCGGCTGCTTTTCGATGCCAAGGACAACCTCGACTTCGCACCGCACTGGGCGCTCTTCCCCGGCGCCGCGATCTTCCTGACCGTGCTCACGATCAACTTCATCGGCGACGGGCTCCGCGACGCGCTCGATCCACGCCGCGTGCTGTGAGACCCAAGTGACCGTACCTTACGCGCCCGCGCATCGGGGAGACCGCATGGACCAGCCTTTGCTCGAGATCCGGGGTCTCGAGACACACTTCAAGACCGACGACGGCATGGTGCGCGCCGTCGACGGCGTGAGCATCTCGATATCGCGCGGCGAGACCGTCTGCGTTGTCGGCGAATCCGGATGCGGCAAGACCGTGACGGCGCTTTCGGTGCTCAAGCTCATCGCGATGCCGCCCGGCCAGTTCGTCGGCGGGCAAATCCTCTGGCAGGGCCGCGATCTCATCCCGCTGCCGACGGAGGAAATGGACAACATCCGCTCCAAGGAAATCGCAATCATCTTCCAGGAGCCGATGACCTCGCTCAATCCCGTGTTCACCATCGGGGAGCAGATTGCCGAGGTGGTCCGCCGGCACCAGGGCCTCGGCCGCAAGGCCGCGATCGACCGCACGGTCGAGATGCTGAACCTCGTGCGCATTCCAAATCCGCAGCGGCGCGTGCACGACTATCCGCATCAGTTCTCCGGCGGCATGCGCCAGCGCGTGATGATCGCCATGGCGCTCTCGTGCGATCCGAAGCTCCTGATCGCCGACGAGCCGACAACCGCGCTCGACGTCACCATCCAGGCACAGATCCTCGAGCTGCTGCAGGACATGAAATCGCAGCTCGGCATGGCGATCATGCTGATCACGCACGCCATGGGTGTCGTCGCGGAAACTGCGCAGCGTGTTGTCGTCATGTATGCGGGCAAGGTCGTCGAGGAAGCGGGCGTCGAGCAGCTCTTCGCTCAACCGCGCCACCCTTACACGCAAGGCCTGATCCGCTCGATCCCGCGCATCGACACCGCGGCGACGCACAAGGTCCGCCTCGAAGCGATCGGCGGTACGGTGCCAAGCCTGCTGAGGCCGCCGCCCGGCTGCCGGTTCGCCGCGCGCTGCAAATTTGCACGCGACGACTGTACCAAGACAGTGCCGCCGCTGCGCGAGGTTGAGCCTGGGCACAAGGTGGCGTGCATTCTCTACGATTGATCCGACGTCGCTTAGGACCTCCAAGGAGCCGGAGAACGAATGTCCCCAGATGGAGCCGCGCCGGTGACGACGAAACCGCTGCTGACCGTGAACAACCTCGTCAAGCAGTTCCCCATCCGCGGGGGTCTTCTCTCGCGCGTAGTCGACCGCGTGCACGCGGTCGATGGCGTAAGCTTTCACATCGAGAAGGGTGAGACGCTCGGACTGGTCGGGGAGTCCGGCTGCGGCAAGTCCACGACGGGCCGGTGTATCCTGCGCCTCATCGAGCCGACTTCAGGCGAGGTGTGGTTCGAGGGCAAGGACGTTGCGGCCATGGGCAAGGCGGATCTGCGCGCGGTCGCCCGCGACATGCAAATCATCTTCCAGGATCCTTTCGCCTCGCTCAATCCGCGCATGACGGTTGGCGCCATCATCGGCGAGGCACTGGTCATCCATGGCTTGGCCGCCAATCGGAAGATGCTCGAAGAGCACGTTGTCGAACTGCTGGGCCGAGTCGGCCTCCAGCCCGATCATATGCGCCGCTTCCCGCATGAGTTCTCGGGCGGCCAGCGCCAGCGCATCGGCATTGCGCGCGCGCTCGCTGTCGAACCGAAGCTGATTGTCTGCGACGAGCCCGTGTCGGCACTCGACGTGTCGATCCAGGCGCAGGTCATCAACCTGCTCGAGGATCTGCAGGAGGAATTCGGCCTCACCTACCTGTTCATCGCGCACGATCTGTCGGTGGTCGAGCACATCTCGACGCGTGTCGCGGTGATGTACCTCGGGCGGATCGTCGAGGTCGCGACGGCGCTCGATCTCTATACCAAGCCGAAGCATCCCTACACCGAGGCGCTCCTTTCGGCGGTGCCGATCCCCGACCCGAAGGTGAAGCGCAAGCGCGTCACGCTGCAGGGCGACGTACCGAACCCGATCAATCCGCCGACGGGCTGCCATTTCCATACGCGCTGCCCGATCCGCCAGCTCCCACTCTGCGCGAATGAAAAACCGGAGCTGAAGGCCGGCGCGGATGGCCACGCCGTCGCGTGCCATCTGCGCCAGTAGGCAGGGCGGCCGAAGCCGCCCCCCGCTCTCAGAACGGGATTTCGTCGTCGAGCTTCTTGTCGAAGCCGCCGCCACCACCACGGCTGCCACCACCACTCGAACGGCGCGGAGGCTCGCTATAGCCGCCACTGCTATCGCCATAATCGGATTGCGCGCTGTCGCTCATGCCGCCGCCGCCCGGACGTCCGTCGAGCATGGTCAGCACGGCATTGAAGCCCTGCAGGACTACCTCGGTCGAGTAGCGTTCCTGACCCTGCTGATCCTGCCACTTGCGCGTCTGTAGAGCGCCCTCGATGTACACCTTCGAGCCCTTCTTGAGGTATTGCTCGACGATCTTGCAGAGCGGTTCGCTGAAGATCACGACCGAATGCCACTCGGTCTTCTCGCGGCGCTCGCCGGAGTTCTTGTCGCGCCAGCTTTCGCTCGTCGCGATGCGCAGGTTGGCGATCGGCCGACCGTCCTGCGTGCGGCGGATTTCGGGATCCTTGCCGAGATTACCGATCAGGATCACCTTGTTTACGGAACCGGCCATGTCGTTACTCCTCTGATTGGCCCCGAAGCTGCCCTCGCGCGCAACATCAGCCGCGCTGAAGCGCCAGCTTCCGGGAGCCCGATTCGTCCATTAGAGAGTACGCGCTAACCAACCGCCGACCGACTCGGGCCCTGCTGTGAACCGATGCTTATGCACCAAATTCACCGCATCCGTGACGCAGGCCGCAGATACCGTCGCGTAACACACCGCTGGTGGCGCATGTTCCCTTTATGTTCACAATAACCGAGTTAGCTTGCATGAGCAAGCGCCTGCTGGAGCCTTGCCCATGCATGACCTGACTGTCGCTTTCGACCTCGACGGGACGCTCGTCGAGACCGCGCCGGACCTGATCGCCGCGACGAACCACGTGCTGGCGGCTGTCGACCTCGCGCCCGTAGCGCCTGAACTGATCAGGCCCTCGATCAGTTTCGGCGCCGCGGCCATGATCAGAGAGGGTTTCCGCCTCCATGGACGGCAGGTGTCCGCTGATGAGGCTGCGGCTCACTTCGAGCGCTTTATCGCCTACTACACCGCGAACATCGCCGCGACGAGCCACGCCTTCCCAGGCCTGGAAACCTCGCTCGACCGCCTCGCCACTGGAGGCGCGAAGCTCGCCGTGTGCACGAACAAGCAGGCAGCGCTCTCGGAGCAGCTTCTCGGCGATCTCAGACTGCGCACGCGCTTCGCGGCGCTCGCCGGCCGCGATACTTTCCCGGTCTGCAAGCCGCACCCCCATCACCTCATCGGCGCGATCCGCATGGCGGGTGGTGATCCCAAGCGCGCGATCATGGTCGGTGACAGCAAGACGGATATCGATACGGCCAAGGCGGCGGGCATTCCCGTGGTCGCGGTGACCTTCGGTTACACCGACGTCCATGTGCGCGAGCTGGCGCCCGACGCCGTGATCGAGCACTACGACGAACTCATTCCTGCCATCGAGCGGCTGATCGGGCGCTGAAGCTACCGCTTCAGCCGCGCCTTGAGCACGCCGGGCACTTCGTTCGGCGTCGCGCAGACGGTGACGCCGGCTTCTTCCAGCGCCGCCTTCTTCCCTGCATACGAACCGCGGTTGCCCATGACGATTGCGCCCGCGTGACCCATCTTCTTGCCGGGCGGTGACGCCGCACCCGCAATGAAAGCCGCAACGGGCTTGCGCATGGTCGCAGCATACTCCGCTGCCGCCTCCTCCATCGCGCCACCGATCTCGCCGACGAGCGCAATTGCCTTCGTCGCCGGATCTTTATCGAGCGCGACGAGCGCGTCGCGTGTCGTCGTGCCGATGATGGGGTCGCCGCCTATGCCGACGAACGATGAAATACCGAGCCCGGCTTGCACGAGGTTGAGACAGAGCAGCGTGCCGAGCGAGCCCGAGCGCGAGATCACGCCAATATCGCCCTTCTGGAAAACACGCGCGTTGAAGGCCGGCATGAAGCCGACGAAATTCACCCCGGTCGTCACAAGGCCGGCCGTATTCGGGCCGATCACCTGCGCGCCACGCTCGCGCGCCGCCGCGAGGAAGTACATCGTATCCTGCACGGGTACGTGCTCGGTGAGGCAAACGATCTTGCGGACACCCGCAGCGATGATGTCGAGCGCGGCTTCCTTCACGCCGAACGGCGGCACGAACATCACGGCCGCGTCGATCTTCTGATCCTTCGCCGCATCCTGCGCCGAAGCCCACACCGGCAAATCCAGGTGACGCTCGCCCGCCCGACGCGGATTGACACCGCCGATGACCTTCGTGCCGTAGTCGCGCATGCGCTCCGACCAGAACGTGCCTTGCTTGCCCGTGATGCCCTGCACGAGCACGGTATCGTTGCTTCCGATGATCATGCCCGCGCCCCTTTCGCCGCCGCGACGGCAGCCTTCACGGCATCGTCCATGAGATCGTGCGGCTCGATGCCGAGGCGATCGCGCACCATAGCGATGGCCTCGTCCTCCCCCGTACCGTGGATCGTGAAAACGATCGGGATCTTCGGTTTCAATTCGAGCCAGGCATTGATCACGCCCTCGGCCATGACATCCGTGCGCGCGAAGGCGCCGCAGAAGTTGACGAGCAATGCCTTAACGTTCGGATTGGCGAGCACGATTTCGAGCGCGGGAATAGCCTTCGTGTAGCTGTCGCCGCCGATCTCCATGAAGTTCGCAGGCTGCCCGCCGAAGTGCCGGATCGCATCCATGGTCGTCATGGTGAGACCGGCGCCATTCGCGAGCACACCGACCTCGCCGTCGAGTTCGATGTACTTGAGATGCAGCGCCTTGGCGCGCGCCTCGAGCTCGGTCGTTTTGTCCGGCGTGCCCGTGCGCGCCAGCGCCTCGTGACGGGTGAGCGCGCTGTCATCGACGGTCAGCTTGCAATCGAGCGCGATGAAATGTCCGTCCCGCATCTGCACGAGAGGATTGATCTCGACGAGTTCAGCATCACTCGCGCGATAGGCGTCGTAGAGTTTGACAAGAATGTCGGTGATCGCGCTCGCGGCCGGTGGATCGTAGCGGCGCACGGCGGCCGCTAGCGATTCTTCGTCCAGTCCCTTGATGATATCGATCGGGATACGCAGCAGAGCGTCCGGATGCTCGTCCGCGATGTCCTCGATATCCATGCCCCCTTCCGGCGAGAAGAGCAGCAGCGGCCCCTCTGTTTCGGGATCGTTGAGCACGGCAGCGTACATCTCGCGCGCGATATTCACCTGCGGATCGACGAGAACGTGGTCCACCTCATACTCGCCGATGCTCATGCCGAGGATAGCGCGGGCGTGACTGGCGGCCTCGTCAGGCGTCGTCGCGAGCTTTATGCCGCCGGCCTTGCCGCGCTTACCCGTCGGCACTTGCGCCTTGATCACGCACTTGCCGATCTTGCGTGCCGCGTCGGCTGCGTCCTCGGGCGTACGCGCGAGAATGCCCTCGGGTGTCGGAATACCGGCCGCGCGCAGTACCGCCTTTCCGGCGTGTTCGGTGAAATTCATGCGGGCGCTGCCTCCTGGTTCTCATCCGGCTCATCTAGCGGAACCTATCGGTCCATTATCGCACCGGAAGCGCCGAGAAGGCCACCCTCATCCGCGGCGATTGCTCACGAACTCGATTGCCGTCATGAGATGGCCCGCACGCGCGCCGAAGGGCGCGAGAGCGGCGCGTGCCTCGGCATTGAGCTCGGCAAGCCGCGCACGGGCACCCTCGACACCGAGCACCGTGACGAATGTTGCCTTGCCGGCCGCCGCGTCCTTGCCGACTGCCTTGCCGGTCGCGCTGGCGTCACCTTCGGCATCGAGCAGATCATCGGCGATCTGGAAGGCGGCGCCGAGCGCTTCGCCGTACGTGCTGAGCGCGAGCTGTTGTTCGGCTGAAGCGTCAGCGAGGATCGCACCCACCTCCGCCGAGAAGCGAATGAGCGCGCCGGTTTTCATGCGCTGGATCAAGGTCACGCCGTCGAGGGAATGGAGAGCTGCATCGCCTTTCTCGGAGGCCAGATCCAGCACCTGCCCGCCCACCATGCCCGCACCGCCGCTCGCCTCCGCGAGCCCGAGTACCAGCGTCGCACGGACGGCCGGATCCGAATGCGTCGAGGGACGCGCCATCAGCTCGAAGGCGAAGGTCAGGAGCGCATCGCCGGCCAGAATGGCGGTGGCCTCATCAAAAGCCTTCCAGACGGTCGGCTGGCCGCGTCGGAGTTCGTCGTTATCCATGGCCGGGAGGTCGTCATGAACGAGCGAATAGCAATGTAGGCACTCGATGGCGCACGCTGCATCGATGGCGGCCGTATCCGGCAGGCCGAGCACGCGCGCGCCTTCGACCGCCAGAAACGGGCGAAAGCGCTTCCCCCCACCGACGGCGTGGCGCATGGCGGCCCCGAGAATGGGGGGCGTGGCGCCGAGCGCAGACGCGCCAAGCAGGTCGCTAAGGCGGTTTTCCACAAGCGCCGCGACCTCACTGAACCGATTCTGGAATGCCATATCCTGTTTCGTGGCCCTAATCCTTGTGAACCATGCGGGCGCAGGGGGCGTGCGCCGCTCCGGCGCCATTCTTATGATGCTCTTTCCGAGGCGTCACGAGCGTTTGCAAGTATAAAGCGGCCATGAGCGACGATAGAGGCCCCCCCACCGGACTGGGCGACGAGCTGCCCGATGTCGCCCTGCGCACAGGGCCGCCGTCGGGGGCTGTGCCGTCGTCTGCACCGGTTTCCGTGGACACATCCCCAGCGGAGACCACCGTGGAGGAGCCGGAGGCTCAGGCTGCCTGCGATCCTGTGACAGTGCCCCCGCTGGATCCAGCCGAGGTCATTGCCGCGTCGCCATTGAGCGGGCCCATCGCAGAACACCAGGAAATAGCCGCGCCATCTCGTGAGGAAATCACTGCCGAGGCGCGGAATGTCGTACACGCACCCGAGTCCGGCTGGTCGACGACGGATCTCGATGCTCTCTTCGCGAACCAGGCGATCGACGCGCCGGAGACGGTCGCGAGGAGCGAGCCCTGGACCGCGCCGCCCGAAGCGGAGGTTCTGCCGCCAGAAACACCACCCGTCGAGTTGTATGCTCCGAATCCAATCGCCGCGCCGGACGCCCCTGCCGAGCTAGCCGCCAGTCCGCTGGAGGCGACAGCCCCCACCGCTGACGCGCTCGTTCACGAGGCTCCGGAGGCGGTTGTCGAAACAGCGGCAGTGCAGAGTGCGGATGCGCCGGACACAGAAGCAGTTATCGCATCGTCTGTAGCCCCGGAACCGCCTCCCGTTCCAATCGAGACCACCGCCCTCGCAGTAGAGCCGCCACCACCAGTCCCGAGCGCCGTGGTGCCGCCAATTCCGATGGCAGCGCCGGTAGCGGCCGAGCGGGCATCGTCCATCGAGGCGCCTGCGGAAGTTCTCTCTCCACCACCACCGCCCATCGCAGTCCCGGCCGCGCGATCCGTGTGGCCACGCCGCATTCGGCGTGCCGTGCTCGTTCTGATGGGTCTCGCCGTCGGCTATGCGGTGCTTGTGCTGTCGTTGATCGTCGCCTATCGCTGGGTCGATCCGCCGCGCTCCGCGCTCATGATTGCGACGCGGCTCTCAGGCCAGCCTGTCGTGTATGGCCCCGTGCCGATCACCAGCATTTCATCCTATCTGCAGCGCGCGGTCGTGACTTCCGAAGACGCGCGCTTCTGCTACCACCGCGGCGTCGACTGGGCCGCACTCTACGAGGCCATGAACGAGTCGCGCGGCGGCAGCACGATCACCATGCAGGTGGCGAAGAACCTCTTCCTGTGGTCATCGCGCAGCTATGTTCGCAAGGCCATCGAGATTCCGGTCGCGCTCACGATCGATGCTGTCTGGCCTAAGCGACGCATTCTCGAAGTTTATCTGAACATCGCAGAATGGGGGCCCGGCATTTTCGGCGCCGAGGCCGCCGCATACTATCACTTCGACAAACCCGCCTCACGGCTGACCGCGCGTGAGGCAGCGCTGCTCGCAGCGTCGCTGCCAAATCCGATCGCGCGCGATGCCGGTGAGCCGGGCCGCATCACGGCGCTGCTTGCGACTCGCCTGCGCGGGCGCATGGCGCACTCGGATGCATTTGTGAGTTGCCTTGGGCTGAGGCCCTTGCCTCGCGCCGAGCCGAAAGCCCCCGCGCGGCCAGCTACACGGCCGGCAGCGCGCCCCTCTACCGAGCAGCGCCCCACAAGCAAAGCCGAGCCACAGCTCAAGCCGTGGCAGACGACGACGGAACCGGCGTTCAATCCTTGGCAAAACTGAGCGCGAGCGCTTCCGCGACGCGAATGCCATCCACGCCCGCCGACAGAATACCGCCCGCGAAGCCTGCGCCCTCACCAGCCGGGTACAGCCCGCGCGTGTTGACGCTCTGGTAGTCCTCACCGCGCGGAATACGGATGGGCGACGACGTTCGCGTTTCGACGCCTGTCATGACTGCATCGGCCATCGAGAAGCCGGGAATGCGCTTGTCGAATGCTTGCAGCGCTTCGCGGATCGCGACGACGGCGAAATCGGGAAGACATTGCGCGAGATCGGTCGGCACGACGCCCGGCTTATAGCTTGGCATGACATCACCGAGCCCTGTCGAAGCGCGACCGCTGAGAAAATCGCCAACGCGCTGCGCGGGTGCCGCGTATGTGCCGCCGCCGGCTTCGAAAGCCTTCTTTTCCCAATGACGCTGCAGGGCGATGCCCGCGAGCGGCCCGTCCGGATAGTCCTCATCGGGGGTGACGCCGACGACGATACCGGCATTGGCATTGCGCTCGGCGCGTGAGTACTGGCTCATGCCGTTCGTGACGACGCAACCTGGCTCCGATGTCGCCGCAACGACCTGTCCGCCTGGGCACATGCAGAAGCTGTACACCGAGCGGCCATTCGAGGCGTGGTGCACGATGTGATAGTCGGCCGCGCCGAGAATCGGATTGCCGGCGGACGGCCCGAACATGCAGGCGTCGATCAGCGATTGCGGATGCTCGATGCGCACACCGATGGAGAAGGGCTTTGGCACGATCGTGACGCTGCGCGCGAGCAGCATTTCGAAGGTGTCGCGCGCGCTATGGCCGACCGCGAGAACGACGTGGTCCGTCTCGATGGTACTGCCATCTTCGAGCACGACACCGCGTACTTGCCGGTTGCCGTTTCCATCATCCGCCAGATCGATATCGACCACCTTGGTGCCGAAGCGGTACTCGCCGCCAAGCGCCTCGATCTCGGCGCGCACATTCTCGACGACGGTCACAAGGCGGAACGTGCCGATGTGCGGTTTGGCGACGTAGAGAATTTCCTCCGGCGCGCCCGCCTTCACGAACTCGGTCAGCACCTTGCGGCCATGATGGCGCGGATCGCTGATGCCGCTGTGCAGCTTGCCGTCGGAGAACGTGCCCGCGCCGCCTTCCCCGAACTGCGCGTTCGATGTCGGATCGAGAGCGCCGCGCCGCCAAAGGCCCCACGTGTCCTTCGTACGCTGCCGCACGACCTTGCCGCGTTCGAGAAGGATGGGGCGGAAACCCATCTGCGCGAGAACGAGCGCACACATGAAGCCGCATGGCCCGGCGCCGATGACGAGCGGCCGCTTCTTGATGCGCTCCGGCGCGCGCGCGACGAACTTGTAGGTCGTATCAGGTGCCGGATTGACGTGACGATCGTCCTTGAGCCGCGCGCTTATGCGGGCCTCGTCGCGCACCTCAGCATCGATCGTATAGACGAGCTTGATCGCGGATTTCTTACGCGCATCCCAGGCACGGCGGAACACGCTGAAGCTCAGCAGATCATCCGGCTTGATCCCGAGCCGCGTCACGACAGCCTTCCGAAGATCCTCCTCCGGATGGTCAAGCGGTAGCCGCAGCTCGGTGATCCGCAGCATCCGCTATTCGGCGGCTTTCGCCGCGTTCTGCGCCGCAAGACCAGCGCGAATGTCGTCGACGAAATCGGTAATCGATGCCGGCACGCGCGTCGCGGCAGCACGCTCTTTCATACCGAGATCGGCACACCATTGCAGACGCCGCGAGGTTGCTTCCGCCATCGTCGGATCGAGACCGAGCTCACGCAGCGTCGTCGCAACTTCGCGCATCTCGCCTGCACGACGGCCCGAGTGCTGCGCCGCGCCGCCGAGCTTCTTGCCAATGAAAACGGGCCAGTTGATCTCAGGGATCGTCACCTGCATCGACGACACGATACGATCGGTTACGCCCGCCGTCTCGGCCGCGACCATGCACTCCATGAGAATGGCATCGAGGCCTTTCATGAAGACACTGCGGCACATCTTGATCGTCGATGCCGCACCGATGTCATCACCGACCGATTTCATGTCGACGCCGTAGGGCGCAAGCTTGCTGATCAGTTCCTCGGCATCCTTGCCGGCGAGCAGCATCGGCACCTTGTGCTGCGAGCGCGGCACCAGATCCATCACCGCTGCTTCGACCGAGCGTCCGCCAGCTTCCGTCACGGTCTTCGCCACATCGCGCTTCATGCCGGGCGATGTCGAATTGCAGTCGAGGAACAGCGTTCCCTTCGGCAAGTGCCTCGCGATCTGGCCAGCCGCGACAAGGCTCTCTTCCGTCGTCACGAGGCTCAGGATGATGTCGCTCGCCTGCGCCAGCTCCTGGGCGCTGCCGACCGTGCGAATGCCGATCTTGTCGGCCGCAGCCTTGAGCGGTGCGCCCTTCTCATTGCTCGGAAGCAGGATATCCCATGTCGAAATCTCGATTGGATGCTCGGCCGTCGCGGCGTTCTTCAAACCGGTAGCCACGCTCTGGCCTGCCTCACCGAACCCCAGAATACCGACGCGCAGCTTGGCCATACCGTGTTTCCTCTTCTCGTTTATGGTTCTTATAGCAGGGCCGCGCAGGCCCGCTGGATGCGCTCGCACGCCCGCGTGATGTCCTCGGTCGACGCCGCGAAGGACAAGCGGAAGTGCGGCGAGACACCATAGGCCGCTCCGTGCACCGCGGCGACCCCCTCTCCATTCATGAGATACATGACGAAATCGCGGTCGTTCTCGATGACCTTGCCCTCGGGCGTGCGCTTGCCGATGAGCCCGGCGCAGCTCGGGAAGGCATAGAAGGCGCCCGCCGGCTTCACGCAGGTGATGCCCTTGGCCTGGTTCAGCATCGCGACGATGAGGTCGCGTCGCTCCTCGAAGGCCGCGCGGTACTGCTCGACGGAGTCCTGCGGGCCGTTCAGCGCGGCCAGCGCCGCTGCCTGACCCACTGATGACGGCCCCGATGTCACCTGCGCCTGCAGCTTCGACATCTGCTTGATGAGCTCTGCCGGACCGGCCGCGAAGCCGATGCGCCAGCCGGTCATGGAGTATGTCTTGGACACGCCGTTGATGATGACCGAGCGGTCCTTCATGTCCGGGCAGACGGCGACGAAGCTCTCGCAGGTGTGCCCGTCGAAAACTATGTGCTCGTACATTTCGTCGACCATGACCGCGACCTGAGGATGGCGACGCAGCACCTCCGCGAGACCGAGATAGTCCTCGCGCGTGTAGACCGCACCGGACGGGTTCGATGGCGAGTTCAGCACGAGCCAGCGCGTGGCCGGCGTGATCGCGCGTTCCAGCATTTCAGGCGTGATCTTGAATTTCGTCTCGGCCGGGCAGGGCACGATGACCGGCTTCGCACCCGCGTAAAGCACACAATCCGAGTACGCGATCCAGAAGGGCGCCGGGATGACGGCTTCGTCGCCCGCCTCCATGGTCGCGACGATGGCATTGAAGATGGCCTGCTTGCCGCCGGTCGAGATCATGACCTCGTCGGTCGTGTATTCGACGCCGTTCTCGCGCTTCAGCTTGGCGGCGAGTGCGGTCCGCAATTCCAGCGTACCGGGAATGGCGGTGTACTTGGTCTCGCCGCGCTCGGCCGCCGCGGCAGCGGCCTCGATGATATGGGCCGGTGTCGGGAAATCGGGCTCGCCAGTCGAGAGGGCGATGATATCGCGGCCCTGAGCCCTGAGCTCACGCGCCCTTTGCGCGGCAACGATACTCGGCGATGGCTCGACACGCTGAAGGCGCTTGGCGATCTTGAATTCCACGGCGTTTCCCCTGACCTTTTATTAGGCGGCGCGCACATACCACGAAGGGGGCCGAGGGCACAGTGGCGCCTCAGCCTTTATCCTTGGGATAGAGATGCAAGCCCCCGGCCACGTCCTGGATGTAGGTCGTAGCGCCGTGTTCATTAACGTAATTGGGCCCAATCGGCACTTTTCCGAAGCCTTCAGGCACATCCAGGACATAGGTGGGCAGGGCCAGTCCCGAAATGCGCCCTCTGAGCGCCCGCATGATCGCCTGCCCCTCCGCGATGGTCGTCCGAAAATGGGACGTCCCGGGCGCAAGGTCGGCATGATGGAGGTAGTAGGGTTTCACGCCGAGCGCGACGAGAGCACCGAACAGGATGGCCAGCGTTTCGGCATTATCATTCACCCCCTTGAGCAGCACAGTCTGGCTGACCAGCGGGAAACCGGCTGCCGAAAGGCGGGCGAGCGCGCCGCGAGCCGCCTTGGTCAGCTCGCGCACGTGGTTCGTGTGAACGGCGATCCAGACGGCTTTGCCGGGCGCCCTGAGCGCGTCGAGGAGATCGACTGTTATCCGATCGGGATCCACGATCGGCACGCGCGAATGCCAGCGGATGACCTGGATGTGCGGAATGTCCGCAATCCCGCGCGTGATCTCTGCGATGCGGCGCGGTGCGAGCACGAGCGGATCGCCGCCCGTGAGAATGACCTCGTGGATGCCCGGATTGGCGCGGATGTAGTCGAGCGCCGCCGCCAGCTTCTCGCCGGCCAGCGCCTGTTCGCCACCTGGCCCGACCATCTCTCGGCGGAAGCAGAAGCGGCAATAGACCGGGCAGACGTGCGTCGCCTTGAGCAGTACGCGATCGGGATAGCGATGCACGATGCCGGGCACAGGCGAATGCGCGTCGTCGCCGATCGGGTCCGCCAGCTCCTCCGGGCGCGTTTCCAGCTCGCGCACGTCCGGTACAAACTGGCGCGCGATCGGGTCGTGCGGATCAGCGCGGTCGCTCAGCCCGGCCATGGCCGGCGTGATGGCAACCGCGTAACGCGCGGCGACTTCTGCGACGGCTTCAACGCTGTCTGTGCGGATAAGCCCGGCATCGAGCAAATCCTGCGGCGTGCGCAGCGTGCGCGTTGTGCTGCGATCGCTCATGACACGGCCACCGGCGCCCAGAGTACCTGTTCGATCGTCCGTGCACCCGTTGCCAACATCACCAAGCGGTCGAAGCCGAGCGCGATGCCCGAAGCCGGCGGCATCATCGCGAGCGCGGCGAGGAAGTCCTCATCAATTGGATAGCGCTCACCGTACACGCGCTCCTTTTCCGCCATCTCGGCCTCGAAGCGACGGCGCTGCTCGGCCGGATCGGTCAGCTCACCGAAGGCATTCGCGAGCTCGACACCACAGGCGTACAGCTCGAAGCGCTCGGCAACGCGGGGATCCTTCGGCGATGGGCGCGCCAGAGCCGCCTCGACGGTCGGATATTCCATCAGGATCGTGGCCTGACCGCGCCCGATGCGCGGCTCGATACAATCGACGATCACCCGGCTGAAAATGTCGGCCCAGGTATCGTCATCCGCCACACGCACGCCGACACCGAGCGCCTGGGCGGCGAGCCCGTCGCGATCGGGCACTTCACCGCCAAGCGTCGCCAGCAGATCGATCCGGGCGTGATGGCGGAAGGCCTCGGCAACGGTCAGCCGCTCTGGCGGGGCCGATGGATCAACCGGCTCATCGCGATAAGTGAGGAGATCGGTCTCCGCGGCGGCTGCCGCCAGTGCCAGCAGCTCGGCACTGTCGCGCATCAAGACCTCGTAGGGCTCCCCCGCACGATACCACTCCAGCATGGTGAACTCGGGGTGGTGCAGGGGCCCGCACTCGCGATTGCGGTAAACGGGCGCGAACGCGAACAGCCGCCGCTCGCCCGCCGCCAGCAGCTTTTTGCAGGCAAATTCCGGGGAGGTGTGGAGGTACAGGGGCGCACTTCGGCCCGCTTCAGTGCGGAATTCGGTCGAAAAGGCGTGCAGGTGCGCCTCGTTGCCCGGCGAAACCTGCAAGGCGCTGGTCTCGACCTCCACGAACCCCCGATCCTGGAACCAGGCCCGAAATGCGGCTTTGATCCGGCCCCGCGCAAGCAGGTACGGCCGCCGGTCGGCGTGCTTGTCCGGATGCCACCATGGACGCTCGGTCATAGGGTCTGAACGGTCCTCGTCACGGGGTCCGACTTGGCCTCGCGCCCCGAAACAGCTATGAAGCCCGCCAAACGACGATTTTTTGGCGGCCCCACGCGGGGAAATGGACGGAGAACGGTTTCGTGGTCAAGGTTATCGCAAGTGAGGTCCGCAAAGGCAATGTTCTCGAGATCGACGGCGATCTCTGCACGGTCCTGAAGGCCGAGAGCATCCGTCCCGGTAAGGGCACCCCGACGACGCATATCGATATGCGTCGGATTTCCGACAGCGTAAAGATCGTCAAAAGCTATCGCACGACGGAAACGGTCGAGCGAGCCTTCCTCGACGAGAAGGACTACGACTATCTCTACGAGGACGAAATGGGCTTCAACTTCATGGAGCCCGAGTCCTTCGAGCAGATCGTGGTGCCGAAGGATCTCCTGGGAGATTCCGCCCAGTGGCTCGTCGAGAACATGCGCTGCTCGATCAAGCTCTTCGAAGGCAACCCGGTCGCGATCGAGCTTCCGCAGCGCGTGATTTTCGAGATCGTGGAAGCCGACCCCGTGGTGAAAGGGCAGACGGCCTCCTCGTCCTACAAGCCCGCCAAGCTCTCCAACGGCGCCCGCGTGATGGTACCGCCCCACATCGAGTCCGGCACACGGATCGTCGTGATGACCGAGGACGGCTCCTACGTCGAGCGCGCCAAGGACTGAACTCTTCACGCCTGCTCTGCTGCGAATGCCGTTGACCGTCCGCTCACGGGCTAGTTGACTGCGTTCCAAGATTAAAAAAAGCGGAATCGGCGGCCTCGGTAGACCGTGGCAAATCCGGCGCCAACCCCATGAGGAAACGTTCATGGCTGCATCCGAAGGCGCGGCGCCTGAGGGGCCGAAACCGGCCTCTGCTGCCGTCGTTCGGCAGAATGCTGCGGTCCTCGATGCACTGCCTTTCGGCGACACCCGGGATTTCGACGACGCCCGGCGCGGGTTTCTTGGTACGATCGAGGATGCACACATCGTCGGCGACACGGGGCGTGCGGTCTGGACCATGAAGACGTACGGCTTCCAACGCGAGGAAGCCGCACCACCGACGGTCAATCCCAGCCTCTGGCGTCAGGCCCGCCTCAACACCATCCACGGCCTCTTCGAGGTCGTCCCTGGCGTCTATCAGGTGCGCGGATTCGACATCGCCAATATGACCCTGGTCGAGGGCGAGAAGGGCGTGGTCGTCATCGATGCGCTGACGGCAGTCGAGACGGCGCGCGCAGCATTAGCCCTCTACCGCAGCCATCGCGGCGAGCGTCCGGTCAGCGGCCTCATCTACACGCACACGCACGTCGATCATTGGGGTGGCGCGGCTGGCGTGGTCGATCCCAAGGATGTTGCCGCAGGGAAAGTCCCCGTCATCGCGCCGGATCAGTTCATGGAGCACACTGTCTCCGAGAACGTGATCGCGGGCGATGCCATGCTGCGACGCGCCCAGTATCAGTTCGGCGGGCTACTGCCGCGCGGCCCCGCGCAACAGGTGGATTGCGGGCTCGGCAAGGCGATCAGCGCCGGCCGCGTCGCGCTCGTGCCACCGAACGACATCATCACGCACACCGGCGAGACGCGCACGATCGACGGCGTCGAGTTCATCTTCCAGATGGCGCCCGAGACGGAAGCGCCTGCGGAGATGCACTTCTACCTGCCGGCCTTCAAAGTGCTGAACCTCGCCGAGAACGCGACGCACAACTTCCACAACCTGCTGCCCTTCCGCGGCTCGCAAGTGCGCAACTCACTCGACTGGTCGAAGTACATCCAGGAGGCGCTAGATCTTTGGGGCGACGACGCGGAAGCCCTCTGCGGCCAGCATCATTGGCCCGCATGGGGCCGCGAGCGCGTCATCGGCCATCTCGAAGCGCAACGCGATCTCTACCGCTACGCCCACGATCAAACTGTGCGCTTGATGAACCACGGCCTGAAGCCGGCCGAAATCGCCGAGCAGATCGGTACGCCGAAGTCCCTCGAAGGCACATGGGCGACGCGCGGCTACTACGGCCACATCCGGCACAATGCGAAGGCCATCTATCAGCATTATCTCGGCTGGTACGACGCCAATCCCGCCAATCTGGATCCGCTTCCGCCCGTCGAGACGGGCCGCAAGATGGTCGAGTACATGGGCGGCGCCGACGCTATTCTTCAGCGCGCGCGGGCGGACTTCGACAAGGGCGAATTTCGTTTCGTCGCGCAGGTGCTTTCGCATCTCGTCTTTGCGGAGCCAGGCAATGCCGCGGCACGCTGCCTGTTGGCGGACACCTTCGAGCAGCTCGGTTATCTCGCCGAGAGCGCCACGTGGCGGAATGCCTATCTCTTCGGCGCGCTCGAACTGCGTGCTGGTATGCCGAAGGTGCCGTCGCGCTCCGCGATCGGCCCCCACATCCTGCGCGCCCTACCGACCGATCAGCTCTTCGACTATCTGGCCGTACGGCTGAGCGGACGCAAGGCAGAAGGCTTCCGCACGACGCAGAACTGGATCTTCAGCGATACGGGCGAGAAGTTCTGCCTCATCGTCTCGAACGCGGCCATGTCGACCTCACCACGGCGCCTGGCAAATGCGCCCGATGCGACAGTGACGCTGAAGCGGACGGATCTCGACGCCGTCATCTCGGAAAAAACGACATTCGATGCTGCGATCGCCGCGGGTACGATCCAGATCTCCGGTGATCCATCCAAGGTCACCGCTCTCTTCTCACTTCTCGACACCTTCGAGCGCATGTTCGAAATCGTCGAGCCGCGCAGCAAGGTCATCGCATAGCTCCCGAGGAAATTAAGGCCGATCCTTCGAGGTCCCCCCGCCACTGAAGCAAAGGTCCATTTATGCTGAAAGATCCTCCATTACTAACCGTCCGCCGCATGTGGCAACGTCCCGACGCCTTCACGCTCGGTCGCCTCAAGGGCGTGCAGACCGGGCAGGCCGTCGATGCCATGCAGGGACGCGGCGCACTCGATGCGGCGATCAAGGCCATCGATCCGGCGAACGCGCTGTTTCTGGGCACGGCACTGCCCTGCGAGACCGGCCCCAACGACAATCTCGCCATCCTCGCAGCCGTCGCCCTCGCGCAGCCGGGTGACGTGATCATGGCCGCATCGGAAGGGTTCGCGCAGTCTGCCGTCGTCGGTGACAACGTCACGATGGTGGCGAAGGGCAAAGGCGCTGCCGCGATCGTCATCGACGGCATGGCGCGCGACATTACCGGCATTGCGCCCGTCGGGTTGCCCGTGTTCGCGCGTGGCATAACGCCGAACTCGTGCGTACGCAGCGGCCCGGGGCGCGTTGGCCTGCCGATCGTCATCGGCGGTGTTTCGGTCGAAGCGGGCGATGTGGTGATCGGCGATGCCGATGGCGTCGTCGTCCTGCCGCGCAAACAGCTTCACACCATTCTGCCGCTTGTCGAGGAAGTGCTCGCTGCCGAAGGCGCAACGCAGGGCAAGATCAAGAACGGCTTCACCAATCTCGGCGGGATCGAGGATCTGCTCGCATCCGACCGGGTTCGCTACGTGGATTAGTGTGCCGCGGCGCAATGCTAGCGGACGTGTACGACCAGGAGAGAAGGTATGGCGACCAATAAGAAGAAAGTGCTTTTCACGGATTCCATGGGTAATGCGGGTCGGGAGATTCTCGCGTCGCGCCCCGATGTGGAAGCCATCCCGTTCCCTAACATGGCGCAGGACGAGGAATACCGCGCGATCCTGAAGAAGCACGCGCCCGTCCACGCGACCATTCTCGGCGGCACGAGATTTCGCGGCGCCGAGCTCGACGCTTCTGGTTCCATGGAATGCGTGGCACGCGTCGGCGTCGGCTATGACGCGATCGACATCCCGGCGATGACCTCGGCGAAAGTGCCGGTCATGATCGCTGGCACGGCGAACTCACCCTCGGTTGCCGAGCACGCCATGACGTTCATGCTAACGCTCGCGCGCAAGGGGCCGGAGTTGTCCGCGCTCGTGAAGGAAGGCCGCTGGGGCGATCGCCTCAAGCCGTCAATGATCTCGAACGACCTCTTCGAGAAGACCGTTCTCATTGTCGGTTTCGGCCGCATCGGCACTCGCACGGCCAAGCGCTGCCAGGCCATGGAGATGACCGTCCTCGTCTACGATCCGTACGTCAAAGCGGAGACTATCAAGGCTGCCGGCTGCGAGCCTGTCACCGATCTCAACGCGGCCTTGCCGCGCGCCGACTACGTGACGATCCACTGCCCGAAGACGCCGGAGACGGTCGGCATGTTCGGCGCAAAGCAGCTCAAGTCGATGAAGCCGACAGCTTATCTCGTATCGACCGCACGCGGCGGCATCATCGATGAGGCGGCCCTGCACGCAGCACTCACCGACGGCACACTGCCGGCGGCAGCGCTCGACGTGTTCGACCGCGAGCCGCCGGATCCGGCGAACCCGCTCTTCAAGCTGCCGAACCTGCTTGCTTCGCCGCATATTGCCGGTGTGACAGCAGAGGCCATGGAGCGCATGTCGGCGGAAGCCGCGAAGAACGTGCTCGCCGTGTTCGATGGCAAGCCGCGCAAGGAAAATGCGGTCAATCCGGAAATCTACGGCTGATCACAACCGCCGCAAATGTTGAACGGCCCGCTAAGGTCACACCTCGGCGGGCCGTTCTCATTTGAGTGCTCTACTTGTTGAGGTATGCCTGCGCCGCACCCGTATCGATCAGCGGATAGACCTCGAAGGTCGCGGGAATGATCTCCGCCCATTCGTTCATGAGCCGATGCAGCGTCTCGTTGTCCGGCACGTCGAACAGCACGATCGCGCCGCGGCCCGTGCGCGCCCACACACCCTTGCACATGCCATTCGCCTGGATAGGCGCCAGCCACTCCCAGTAGGCCTTGCGGCTCGGCACCATCGTCGATGGCTTCTCGGGACGCGGCGTCGAAATCACCATGAAGAGCATGTAGGCCTCGATCAGATCAGGTTGCGTTTGGCGAGATTGCGCATGAGTTCGGCGACGCCGAACGTCCAGGGCGGCGCCTGATCCGATGTCGTCATCACATTCGTGAGCGCACCGAGCGGATCGGCGTGTATGGTGACTATGTCGCCGACCTTGTGCGTGAAGCCCATGCCGGGTTCGCCACGATCCTCGCTCGGCGCGAACATGGTACCGAGATAAAGGATCGCACCATCGGGATACTGGTGCGTCTTGCCGATGAGCTGGCCGACGAGATCCGCGGGATCACGCGCGATCTCGTGCATCGACGATTTGCCCGTGAGGCGGAAGCCTTCCGGTCCATCTACCGTCAGATGCACGTCGAGCGCGCGCACCGTATCGAGCGAGAACGTGTCGTCGAAAAACCGCACGAAGGGTCCGACCGTCGCCGAGGCGTTGTTGTCCTTCGCCTTCGACAGCAGCAGTGCCGAGCGGCCCTCGATGTCCCGCAGGTTCACGTCATTGCCGAGCGTCGCGCCGACAATCGCGCCCTTGGAATTGACGACCATCGCCACTTCGGGCTCGGGATTGTTCCAGGTCGATTTCGGATGCAGTCCGGCTGTCATGCCGTGTCCGACGGCCGACATGGGCTGCGCCTTGGTGAAGATCTCGGCGTCCTCGCCGATGCCGACCTCCAGATACTGCGACCACGCACCCGCCGCGATGAGTGTCTGCTTGAGCGCCATGGCCTCCTTGGAGCCGGGTTTCAGCGCGCGCAGATCACCGCCGATCTGGGCCTGCACCTGCTTGCGGATCGCCTCGGCTTTCTCCGGCGCGCCTTTCGCCTGCTCCTCGATCACGCGCTCCAGCATCGAACGCGGGAATGTGACGCCCGCTGCTTTCACCGCCTGCAGGTCGATCGGCGCCAGCAGACAGGGCTTCGATGCGTCACGATACATCTCCGGCGTGTTTGCCAGGATTTCGCCGAGGGCACCGATCCGCTCGCCGGCTCCGCTCTTTACGATCGCCGCCGCGTCGGCGCGTTCGCAGAGATCGCGCATGGTCGGTGCATGGCGGGAAATATCGTAGAGGCCATCAGCACGCACCGCGACGACCGAAGGGCCTTCGACATCGGGCCGCCAGACACGACCCGCGAGTGCACCCGCCGTTCCATCCTTGGGCAGGGTCAAAGCTTCGGTCATTCGCGTGCGCATGGTGCGTTTCCTCTAGCTGCCGGTCGGCTTGGATTTATCGCCGGTCGGCGCCGGCATTGTTGGGCCGAGCTGGCTGCTCGGCCGGACATCGCGCGACGTGGCGTAGACTGCGAGGCCTGCCGCAAGCGACGCCGCGATGGTAGCAAAGATCCACTGATAGGCGACTGGAGAATAGCCGGCCGCCGTCTGCGGAAACCAGTTCGGAATGTATCCGGTGACGACCGGCACCATGGCGCAGCCGAAAAGCTGGGCCATGTTCGCGGTCGTCGCGCCGCGCCCCGCTAGATGATCCGGATAGAACGTGCGCGCATGGGTCACGACCGCAACGCCGTAGGACGAGGTCGCGCACAAGCCGATGATGAGCGCGATGGCGAGCGTTGTCGGCGGATTAGACGCCAGCGCGAGTAGAACGAGGATCGTCGCCGTCGCGCCGCTGATGGCCACCCACTTACGGGTATCGAATATGCGGTCCATGGGCCCGAAAGCCAGCACGCCGAGGAACTGTGCCATTGCCATGGCGATGAGCACATTGCCGCGCGCCACCGCATCCAGGCCGTGCACGTCGTGGAGGTAGGGTCCCGCCCACAGGCCCATGATAGTCGCCATGACCGCATAGGCGACGGTCTGCAACCCGAGCACCCGCAGGAGACCCGGCAAACGCAGGACCGCGACGAAACCCGCGAGCGCGCCGGCAAGCGTCTCCGGCGGATGCGCGGCCGCCACTTGGCCCGGCGGATCATCACGCACCAGCCAAACGAAAAGCAAACCAACCAGCGCCGCCACGCCGGCCATGATCACGAACGCCGACCGCCATCCCATCCATTGCGCCGCGAGCGCCAGCGGCGTACCCGCCAGCACGACGCCGATCATGCTCAGGCTGAAAACCCAGCTCATGGCCGTCGCCCAGCGGGCGCGCGGATACCAGCGCGAGCAGAGCACGACCACGGACATGAAGCTGCCGCCGAAACCCAGGCCCAGCAGGAAGCGCGCCGCGATCAGCTCGCTGCCATCCCTCACCACGGCGTGCCAGAGCGCGCCGGCGACGCTGAGCACCGCGAGACCGCCGACGGTGAACCGCACACCAATGCGGTCGAAAAGAATGCCGACCGGTACCTGCGCCGCCATGAGCGCGAAGAAGAAGATGGCATTGGCCATACCGAGGGCTTCGGGCGTCAGCTTCAGCTCGACGATCAGCTCGGGCGCGATCACCGTGACGGACGAGCGGAAAAACTGCGAAAGGATCGTCGTCGCCGAGAGCATGACGATGAGAATCGCAGCGGCCCGCATGGGCGGATTTGAAGTTGCTGAGGTCACGATCGGGATCTCGGCTCGATGAGGCGCCGGTCCCTGTGCCATCGCCTCGGGCAATAGGCAATCCGCATTCCGCGCTTAGGAGCGATGGTCAGACCTGCAGAACGCCGTTGCGTTGCCGCAATGTTCTGTCAGGTTAGGCGTTCGATGCGTCAGACCGAAGTTGTGTACCGCCGATGATTGCTTCCTCGCTCTGCCTGTCCGAAGTCACGAATGCGCCGGCTGTCGCCGCTGCGCGCGAGACGGCCGCACGCGCGCTCGGTGAAGCCGAGGCCATCGAAATCTGGATTGCGCGCTGGCTGCGCGTCCGGCGCAAGGATCTCATGGCGCGTTATGAGTGCGATCCGCGCCAGCTCTATGCCATCTGGTGGGGCGAGAAGTTTCCGACGAGCCGCGAGAAGGCCGAGGCTGCGTTCCGGACGCGCCATCCCGGTCTCGTGGACCGCGTGAGCTTCGGCTACCGCCGTATCCCGCGCGGCCCCGCCAAGGAGCCGGAAGGCCAACTCTCGCTGTTCGAGTGATCAGAGGAACAGCACGTTCCGCGTCGCAATATCGGTGCCCCAGGTCGTGTTCGACTTGAGGCCGGCGATCGTGGTCATCGCGTCGAGGCGCTTGCCCTTGTCGACGATGAAGGCCGAGTAGCCGTACTTCTCGCAGACTTGACGCGTGACGGCGAGCGGATCCTTATACGTGCCCGACAGCAGCTCGAGCAGCAGCGCCGGATGATCGCGCAGGATGGTCTCGCGCGCGCCTTCGAGCACTTCCAGCTCGCTGCCTTCGACATCCACCTTGATGAGCTGCACGTTCGTCAGCGCAAAAGAATCCAGCGTGCGTACCTCGACCTTGATCACGCTCTGGCGCTCGAACTGGCTATGCGAGTTCTTGAGATTGCCGGCGAGATGCAGCTCACTGCTGTCATCGGCCAGAGGGATGAAGAACGAGGCGTGGCCCATCTCGTTCGACAGCGCGAGCTGATGCACTGTCGCGCGGCTCCCGAGCGATCGCTTCGCGAAATCCGCGAACGCCGGGTTGGCCTCGAAAGCATGAACGACAGCGCCGAGTTCGCTCATCGCGAAGGCATAGATGCCTTCGTTGGCGCCGATGTCGACCGCGATACCGCCCTTGCCGACCAATGATCCGAGCATCGCCAGCTCAGGCTCGCCACCCTCGATCTCTTCGCTCAAGCGGCGGGCGTAGAAAGCGTCAGGAGACTCACTCAAGCAAGCACCTCACTTCTTGCCCTCTCTCCCCGCACGCGGGGAGAGGGGATGATATTGATCACCGCTTCTCCATGAGCAGCGTGCCGACGCGCTCGATGGCCTTGCGGATGTTCTCGATAGAGTTGGCATAGGAAAAGCGGATGTAGCCCTCACCGTGAATGCCGAAGCTCGTGCCGGCGACGGTTGCGACGCCGGCTTCCTCCAGCATTCTATTTTGTAGCTCGCGCGCGCTCATGCCAGTGCCTGTGACATTCGGAAACGCATAGAACGCTCCACCCGGGTTGACACACGTGAAACCGGGCAACTGATTGAGCATGGGCACGATGGCGCGGCGGCGCTCGTCGAACGCCTTCACCATCTTGACCACGTCATCCTGCGGGCCTTCCAGCGCGGCAATACCGGCGAATTGCGTCGGCGCGTTGACGCAAGAATGGTTGTTTACGCACAGTCGCACCACGGTATCGACGATCGACTTCGGCCACACCGAGAAACCGAGGCGCCAGCCCGTCATCGCGTACGTCTTCGACCAACCGTCGAGGATGATCAGCCGATCGCGGATCTCGGGATAGCGCAGGAAGCTCTCGTGCTCGCGCCCGTCGTAGAGCATCTGGCTGTAGATCTCGTCCGACATCACCGTCACGTGCGGATGCTTCGCGAGACCGGCGACGAGCTTCGCCACTTCCTCCTTCGGCACCGCGCCGCCGGTCGGATTGCCGGGGCTGTTGAGGATGATGAGCGATGTCTTCGGCGTGATCTGCGCCAGCACTTCATCGGCGCTGAAAGCAAAGCCGTTCTCTTCCTTGAGCGCGATCGGCACAGCCTTGGCGCCCGAGTACTGGATCATTGAGCGATAAATCGGGAAGCCGGGATCCGGGTACATGATCTCGACGCCCGGCTGGCCGAACATTAGCACCGCGAAGAACATCGTCGGCTTGCCGCCCGGCATGATCACGATATTGTCGGGGCTCACCTCGACGCCGTGGCGTTTGTGCAGATCCTTCGCGACGGACTCGCGAAGCGGCAGGATGCCCTGCGCCGGCGTATAGCCGTGATGACCGTCGCGCAACGCCTTGATGGCCGCTTCGACGATATGTGCGGGCGTCTGGAAGTCCGGCTGGCCGATGCCGAGATTGATGACGTCCTTGCCTTGCCGCTGCAGCTCGGCGGCGCGGGCGAGTACCTCGAATGCCGTCTCCGTGCCCAGTCTTTTCAGGTTTTCAGCGAGCAGCATGACTTCCTCCCCAGCTCTACTTTGCGCGCTCTTATGCACGCCGCATGGGCACTTGGAAAGACGGCGCTGAGCGGACGCAAAAGGGCGGCTCTCACCTCGTTACTTGACTCTGTCAAGTAATTGCTTGACCATTCATCGTGGAGGTGTGCCATGACCCAGACCACGCCAGAACCGACTGTGGAGAATATCGCCGCCATCCGGCGCTTCAGCCGTTTCTATACGCGCCAGCTCGGCCTGCTCGCCGAGAGCATGCTGGCGAGCCCCTTTTCGCTCTCCGAGGCGCGCGTGCTGTATGAGCTCGCCCATGGGCGTGACATCACCGCGAGCGATCTCATTCGCGAGCTCGGCCTGGACGCGGGCTACCTCAGCCGGATGCTGCGAAAGTTCGAGGACCAGGGCCTCATTCGCCGCGCACCCGCCGAGGACGATGCCCGCCGCGCCATCATCACGCTGACGGCCAAGGGCGAGGCTGCCTTCGCACCGCTGGATCGCGGCTCGCATGACGGCGTGGTCGCCATGCTGGAGAAAGTCGCGGCGCCTGACCGGCCGCGCCTCGTCGCGGCGACGAAGACCATCCGGCGGCTGCTCGGGGAGCCGGTGCCAAGTGCCGAGCCCTACATTCTGCGCGGCCTGGAGACCGGCGACATCGGCTGGATCGTGAACCGACAGTCGACCCTCTACGCGACCGAGTACGGTTGGACCGGCATCGGGCTCGAAGCCATGATGGCCGAGATCCTCTCGAAGTTCGTGCGCGACTACGACGAGAAGTTCGATCGCGCATGGATCGCCGAGCGCGATGGCGAGGTCGTCGGCTCGGTCTTCGTCACGCGCGGTTCGGAGGGCGTGGCGCAGTTGCGGATGCTGTACGTAGAGCCATCTGCACGCGGGCTCGGCCTCGGTCGGCGTCTCGTCGACGAGTGCATCCGCTTTTCACGCGCGCGTGGCTATAAGATGCTCATGCTCTGGACACACGACATTCTTACGCCCGCCATCCGCATTTATCAGGCCGCCGGCTTCAAGCTCATCCGCGAGGAACGCCACAACGAATTCGGCCACGACGTGAATGGGCAGTTTTGGGAGGTGGGGTTGTAGGTGATGGACCGAAAGCGCGGAAGCTACATCTTGCGATGCGCGATGGTGAATTCGTGCAGTTCCCCGCCAAAGTTGACGGTGACCGAATAGGACGTGCTTGGCGATTGATCAGCATACTCAGGGGGTGCCAGCACAATTGTCCCACCGATCCATTCTCCTGGCATGACCGTGTTGTCTTTGAGGATGGTCATCTGGAGCTTGGCTAGCGACTGCTCGCCGGACGCCCTGATTGCAGCAAAGTCGGCTTCTGTCTCAGCCGCAGCGTTCTGCTGCGCGATCTGCGCACGTAGCGGATCGTAAGTCGTAGCAGAGTAGGTGCCGTACGTTGAACCGTATCGGCCATAGCCCTGAACCGATCCGGTCGTTGTCACGTAACCGGCATTCGACGCAGACATGGCGCGTCCGACCCCACCAAGTGCGGCACCAAATGCGAGCCAAGCCTGCCGCGTTTGCTCTTCCTGGACTAGCTCTTCATATCGGTAGAGTCGCACTTGCTGCTGCTTGCCTTTGACGGCCTGGCTCGCAGAGATGCCCGAGATCATCAGGTTCTCAGGTTTTACTCCCCCGTTGCGAACCGCCAACGTGAAAGCTGGTCGTTCATTGCCAGGGACCATCGCTTTGTTCGGCCTGAGCATCACCATATGATGCTTCTTGGAGACCAGAGCAGGAAGACCATCTCGGTAAGCTGTTTCCTGCCCGGGTCCGGCAACTAGCTGAAGTTGCTGCTGTTGAGCACAGCCAATGAAACCGAATGCAAGCGCAGGTGCAAGAATGGTCAATCGTAAAAAAAGCATCGCCCCGGCCCTTGTGAAATAGCCACTTCACAATTCAGCTAATGCACGCAGGCTACGATGCCCTCGACGTTGGCGCTGGTGATGATTGGCCACAGTCCCCAGAAAAACATCATCAATGAAAAAAGCGCGGCGCCTTTGGGCGCCGCGCTTATGTTTTCAAACCTGACTAAGTCAGCCGTAGATCACTCCGCCGCCGCGATCGACGTTTCGTGCGGTGCGCGCTCTGCTCGTTCCATTTTCAGCCTTTCGGCGACCAGGAAAGCAAGCTCCAGCGACTGGTCCGCATTAAGGCGCGGATCGCAGTGCGTGTGGTAGCGGTCCGAAAGATCCGTCTCGCTGATCGCCACCGCGCCGCCCGTGCATTCAGTCACGTTCTGGCCCGTCATCTCGACGTGGATGCCGCCCGCGTGCGAACCCTCCGCGCGATGCACCGCGAAGAAGGTGTCGACCTCTTTCAGAATGCGCTCGAAGGGCCGCGTCTTGTAGCCGTTCGCCGCCGAGATCGTATTGCCGTGCATGGGATCGCACGACCACACGACCTTGCGGCCGGCCTTCTGAACCGCGCGGATCAGCTTCGGCAAATGGCTCTCAACCTTGTCCGAGCCGAAACGGCAAATGAGCGTGAGACGCCCCGCGATGTCGTTCGGATTCAGCGTGTCGATGAGGCGCAGGAGCGTATCCGGCTCCAGCGACGGACCACACTTCAGGCCAATCGGATTCTTGATCCCGCGGAAGTACTCGACGTGCGCATGATCCGTCTGGCGCGTGCGATCGCCGATCCAGATCATATGGCCGGATGTCGCGTACCAGTCGCCGCTCGTCGAATCGAGCCGCGTCATGGCCTGCTCGTAGCCGAGCAGCAGCGCCTCGTGGCTCGTGTACATCGTCGTCGTGCGGAGCTGCGGCGTGTTATCCGCCGTGATGCCGCACGCGCGCATGAATTCCAGCGTATCCGAGATGCGGCCCGCCAGCTCTTCGAAGCGACGGCCCTGAGGGCTGTCCTTGATGAAGCCGAGCGTCCACTGGTGCACACGCTCGAGGTCGGCATAGCCGCCGCCCGCGAAGGCACGGATCAGGTTCAGCGTCGCCGCCGACTGGCGATAGGCCTGGAGCTGGCGCTGCGGATCCGGAATGCGGGCCTCCGCCGTGAAATCCGGGCCGTTGACGATGTCGCCGCGATAGCTCGGCAGCTCGACGCCCTCCTTCTTCTCGACCGGCGAGGAGCGCGGCTTCGCGAATTGACCGGCAATGCGGCCGACCTTCACCACCGGCGAGGCGCCGGCATAGGTCAGCACGACCGCCATCTGCAGGAAGACGCGGAAGAAATCGCGGATGTTGTCGGCGCGGTGCTCGACGAAGCTCTCGGCGCAGTCCCCGCCCTGAAGCAGGAACGAGCGGCCCTCGGCCACCTCGCCGAGCGCCTTCGTGAGCTGGCGGGCCTCACCGGCAAAAACGAGGGGCGGAAACGTCGCGAGCTTGCCTTCTACGTCGGCCAGAGCGGCCGCGTCCGGAAACGCAGGCACCTGGACGATCGGCTTGGATCTCCAGCTGTCGGGCGACCAGGGGGCAGGCATGATACGTCTCCACGTTCACTAAGAGTTACTTGTAACCAAGGCATATAAGCCCGGAGCGCCGAGGCGCTCCAGGTTCCGGCTGCATCGTCCAGCAATTGGGCTTGCAGTGCCGCCTTATATGTCATTGCCAGCCCGAGGGCTAGGGCCGGGATGGGGGGATGGACAGTTGACGCTGCCGCGACGCAGCTAGAATCGACAAGTCACCACGGTTAACGCCCCAGTGACGTGGCTAGAGTTGACAATCGGCCAACCAAGCTAGAACCGGTCGGCCGCTATCGACAGGAGGCCCAAATGAGATTGCGACAGTTAGAGATAAGCAGCGCAGTGCTTGTGTTGATCTGTGTTACCCTAATCATCGCTCTGCTCCGGTAGCCCAGCAAGGGTAGATGCCCGCCTTCCGTTCGCGTATAAGGCGGGCGTTCGGCCAGTGCGCCCCATGCGGCGCGGTCCTTGGGGCAGGCCTGGAGCCGGTATAGCTCAGTTGGTAGAGCACCTGATTTGTAATCAGGGGGTCGCGGGTTCAAATCCTGCTGCCGGCACCATATGAATTTCCCGCGTGTTGCGTTGTCCACGTGCCAGTCGCTTTATCGCATCGGATTTGCCTCGCTGGCGATTATCTACTCAGAGGGCCAATATATTGACGAAGCAATTGCCCGCACCGCTGCGAATGTATTGTGCATTGAGCAGGCTTCTCCATTCGAATCGCCATCGCTCCACCCCCAGCAGCAAATCCGCTCCCCGTTTGACGGTATATTCGGATCGATCTGATGGCCTCGGCGCTCGGTTGATTGCTGCGACGTGGGGTAAAATAATCGCGGACTACTATAACGCGGATTTTAAAGTGTCATGGTCGATCCGAGCCGATAACAATATACATCACGCTACGGAAACCGCCGAAGAGATATTCTCAGAGGAATTCGTTAGAACCCACATAATTCCTCCAAAATCGATAAATCCGAATCATTCCATTTCCTTGCAGGAATTTCTCCTAAAATACTTCCCTTGCGAACTCGAAGGGCGGACAGATAGCTTGATCGTTCGCGCTGGTCGACCAGAACGCTACAAGCGATGGGTATGGCTTGCCTTAGGCCGAGATGCCTTCTCCAGGTCGTTCCACAGCTTCGATTTCTCGGATCAAATCAAGGGTGCATTGGATCTGTCGCGTCGTGCCCATATCCCCCCCGACGCCATAGCCATACACCTGCGATCGGGCGATATCATCAATGGCCCATTCCGCAAAATGGATAGGTTTTCCGGAAAGGTCATCCCCTACAAACTGGCGTGTGCATATATGGCCGAACAGCGCGCCCGAGGGCAGCAGATTATTGTATTTGGGCAAGATGAGACACTTGGCCGGGCGATAGCGCAAGCCTACCAGGGACTATGGGCACCCGACCTAATGCCGGAAGAACTAACGGGCAAGTCTGAACGCGCATTCTTCGATGTCGGTTTGATGACGAGATGCAGCAAGATCGTTTCGGGTTCGAGCGAATTTACTCAACTTGCCGCGGCCATCCAAGGCAACCGCCTATCTAATTTAAAAGGCCACTGGCCTTATTCGAAAATAATAGAAATCTTGACGACCGCAGCTGATCCTGATGTCGATGCGGCAGCTTCGAATTTGCAGAAGGCATTTTCCTACGGGATCGCAGCCAGATTGATCATCCAGAATGATCCGAAAGATTGCGTCCGATCGATCGAATATCTCGATGCGGCTTCGAAACTCGATCCAGAGAACCTATTTTACACATTCATCAAGGCGGCAGTTCTTTACTCGACAGGCCAAACTGCCCGAGCTGACGCCTTGATTGCGGCCATACATGCATCCAACGAGCGGGACGGGCTGATCTTTCTGCTGACCGGCCAGAGCGCGCCTGTGCAGCGATACATGCCTCTCTTGCTGAAGAAAGCAAATGCGAACTCCGCGTGGGCGTCGCTTTGCCTGACCTTCGATCGGTCAGCTTCCGCTGCCATCCGGGCCAAGCACGCTTCCAAGGCACTGGGTATCGCTTCGCTCAATCCGGAACTGCGCGATGCAGTCGAAAGCATTCGGCAATCTCGGACATTTGCGTAAACTCAACCTCAGCAAAGCCAGCAGATAGGGACTGCGCCGAGCGGCATCGGCAAGCGACTATTGGAAGGCATAATTTATGGCGACGGCTGTGCTGGTGATCGGTTTGGTGATGGCGGCGGCGCTGCTTGCTCTACTCCTCGCAACCGTGCTCAGCGCAAACTTCCGCATCTGGCCGACGCCAGGAGAAGGCACCTGGCAAAGCTACGTCTTCTGGCCGCTCTTCCGAGGCCTCAACGCAATCTGCTTCCTCATGGCCGCGCTCGACACGGGAGGCTATCTCGGCCTTCCCATCTGGCTGCGCGCCATTGCCTTGTTGGCACTTGCCGCCTCTACGACGCTCTTCATCTACGCCTTTCGCGTTCTCGGCCGCGACAATAGCTATGGGGCGCAGGAGGGCCTCGTCACCAATGGCATCTATCGCTGGAGCCGCAATCCGCAGAACGCCATGCTGATCGTCGTCTATGGCTGCCTCATGGTCACGACCGACGGCGGCGGGACGTATCTTCTCTGCGCAGCCATGATGGCTGTCTACACGCTGATGGTGTTCTGCGAAGAACCCTGGCTCGAAAAGACCTACGGCTCGGCCTTTCGCAACTACTGCCGCCGCGTGCCGCGCTTCTTCAACTGGCGCCGGGCGCTCATCATGATGAAGGTCGCAGCGATGCGCGGCAGCCGGTCGAAGGTTGGATAATCGTCGCGGCTTCAGCCGAGCCCCGCGATCACCGCCTCGACTTTCGTCACGAGGGCGACATTCTGCATGGCATATTCGATCGACGCCCGATGCCAGTCGGCATTCATGGTCGAGCAGCCGTCCTCCGGAATGACCATCACATAGCCTTTGTCGGCGCCCGTACGGGCCGTGTGCTCGATAGACATGTTCGTCCAGGCGCCCGTCTCGATGATGATGTCGCGGCCCTCCGCACGCAGGATCGTTTCGAGGTTCGTGCCTTCCCAAGCGCTCATCCGGGTCTTTCGGATGATGTGGTCACCCGGCTGTGCTTCGAGCCCCGGCACAGGCTCTGCACCCCATGTTCCCTCGACCATGGCGTTGGCATCGAGCGCGCCCTCGAAAAGTGGCGCGTTGAGCGTCATGTTGCGGCCATCCGCGCGGCGCGAGAACCACACGTGAATGACCGGCACGCCGCGGCGCCGGCAGTGCTCGGCGAGGCGCCGGACATTCTCGATGGCATTCTGCTCACGGCAGTGGATCGGTGAGCCGGAGCTGGCAAACGCACCGCCCTCCATCACAACGTCGTTCTGCATGTCCTGGATGATCAGTGCGCAGCGCGAAGCGTCGAGCTGAACCTCACCGGCGACCGCCGCGTTCGACGTCGCGCTTGCTGCCGTCGTCGATGCGGCAGGGCGGGCGGCCGCACCGCGGGCGCGCATGAACGGCTCGCTGCGCGGCCCGACCTTGACGTCGATGGCGTAGACGGAGGTCGTCGCGCAGACATAGAGCGTGCGCCATTCCGGACCGCCCCAGTGCAAATTCGCACTGAGCTCGGGGATTGCCACGCGACCGATGTGGCGGCCGTCCGGCGCATAGACCCACAAGCCACCCGGCGCCGTCACCCAGATGTTGCCCTCGGCATCGCACTTCATGCCGTCCGGCACACCGGGCTTCATCACATCGCGGATACCGCTTGCGAAGACACGCGCGTTCGCGAGCGTACCGTCGGCGCGGACATCGAACACGCGGATGTTGGCCTGCTCCGTGTCGTTGACGTACAGCTTGGATTCGTCAGGGCTGAAGCAGATGCCATTCGGCTGCGAAAACATATAGCGATCGACGAGCAGCTTCGGCTCGCGGCTGCCGGGCGCCAGGCGGAACACGCCCTGCCATCCGAGATCGCGCGGGCGTTCCACACCATAGTGCGGCATGCGGCCGTACCAGGGATCGGAGAAATAGATCGCGCCGCTCGAATGGATGCACAGATCGTTCGGGCTGTTGAGCTCGCGGCCCTCGAAATGACTGGCAAGCACGTCGCGCGTGCCGTCTGGCCGGAAACGGGCAATCGACGACGTCGCATGCTCGCAGGCGATCAGATTCAGCTCGCCGTCGTACGTAAGGCCATTGGCCTTGTTCGACGGGCGCAGCTCATCGCGAACACCACTGCGATCAAGACGACGGCGCACATCGGCGGGCATATCCGAAAACAGCAGGTATTGGTCGAGCGGGTGCCAGATCGGCCCTTCGGTAAACGTGAAGCCACTGCCGACCTGCCGCACGGGCGCGTGCTCATCGATCAAGCGCCGGAATGCGGGATCGAGCGCGTCATGGGCCATGGCTGCTACTCCCAGGAGATTCTTCTTGTTCAGCGCTGCGTGTTGGATGCGGTCAAACCGGGAACCAGTCGCGCCGCTGTACGGTCTGGCTGACCGGCCCCGGCACGGCGTAATCCATGCGCCCAACGACTTGGCCGCGCTCGATCCTCGCGGGCTTGTCGTGCACTGGTAGCAGGAACTTCGACGAATTGAGCAGCTTCTTGATCGCCGCCTTCTCCGAACGCTTCGTGCCCGCGTGATTGCCCGTCACCTGCACCTCATGGGAGTAGATGACGTGATAGGGATCGATGATCTGATCCTGGAAATCGTAGATGACATCGCCGCAGATCGTGGCGAGCCCTTCCGCCGTCTCGACATGGATGTTCATCGAGCCTTCGGTGTGCGCGTTAGCAGCTTCCATCACGACGCCGGGGATCAGCTCGATCGGCCCTGAGAGTTCCAGATCCTCGAGCCGCAGCGCGTGGCGCGTATGCAGCCGCTCAATGAGATGCTGGATATCGGGCTTCGGATACTGCGGATGCATAAGACCCGATACGGAGCATTCCAGCTCACGGCGGTTCATCACGACCGTGGTATTCATCGGGAAATGATCATCCTTGCCGGCATGATCGATGTGCGCGTGCGTGTGGCAGACATAGCGGACATCGTCGACTTTCACACCGTGACGCGCGAGCTGGTTCTCGATCATGTTCTCGTGGTGCTGCAAGCCGCGCATCCCGAGCGTTTCCATGATCGCATTGTCGCGATAACCGGTATCGACGACGATCGGATACTGCCCGCCGAGGATCAGGAAACCGTAGACCGGCACACGTTTCGTCCGCCCGCAGCCGCGGCCGAGCACGAGAAAGCTCGACTCCAGCTCGATATCGCCGAAGTCCAGCACTTTGATTTCCAGTGGCATCCCTAAACTCCCTGAATCACAGCCGGTAGACCCGACTCGCTGTGCCGTAAAAGATTGCGCGCGCCACTGCTTCGGCATCTCCGCCAGGCATCGGGCTCAGCTCTGCAACGCCCCGTCGATGTGCCGTGATCAAGCTCGCGTAGTCCGTCCAGAGCCTCTCGATCGGAAAGTTGGAGCCCCACAGGCAGCGCTGCGGTCCGAATGCGGCGACCGTCTCGCGGATCAATCGCGCGATGTGATCCTCGTCATTGCGATGAATGAATGTGCCGAAGCCGGAGAGCTTCGCATAGACATTGGGCTCGTTGGCCAGGATCGCCATGCCGTCGCGCCATTTGGACCAGCCGAGTGGAGATGTATCCGTCAGCATTCCCGCGTGCTGAAGGACGAACGAAACACGCGGACAGGCGTGCGCAAGCTCCGCCGCACCTCTCATTTGATCGTCGAACACCTGTAGGTCGAACGACCAGCCGTAGTCGGCAAGCCGCGCGACGTTCTTCTCCACTTCGGGCTTGCGGCAAAGATCGGGATCGGCCGCAAAACGGTAGAGAAGATTCTCATGCCAGTGGAATTGCTGGCGCACGCCGCGCACACGTGGGTAGCGCGCGAGGCGATCGAGCGCCGGCCGCACATCCGCAACGGTCATGTCCGCATAGCCGACAATGCCGTGCGGCCATCCAGTCTCGACCGCAACGGACTCGACCCATGCGACCTCGGCTTCGGCTTTATCGACGGGCCAGTTCGCCTGCACATAGACGGCTTTCTCGACACCGACCGCCGATGCCTCGGCCTTGTATTCGGACATCGGGTAGTCGCGGCGGATGGCCTCGTACGGACCGAAGATGCGCGGCTGCATGGGGCCGACGAGCCACGGCAGATCGACCTGACGCCAGATGTGGAAGTGCGCGTCAATCGTTCTCATCGCCGTGACCCCTTGGCGAAGTCAAGGATCTCGCCGGCGATCGCCTGCGGACTGCTGCCGTCGCCCAGCCGGTCGATCATCGGCGCGATCGCGCGCAGGGCTTCGGTTCGCGGCTGGAAGTGCGAGTCGCTCGCGAGCGGCGTCAGCCACAGCACGGACCACGCGAGCCCGTCGAGACGCTCCATGGCCTGTCTCAGCGTGTCCGGGCCACCGCGTTCGAGGCCGTCGGAAATCACGACGACATATGCACCGCGTGCGAAACCGGCGAAGCGTGGCACCGACAGGAAGACCTGCAGCGCATCGCCAAGCCGCGTGCCGCCATCCCAATCGGCGACGAGGCCCGATGCAAGCTCGAGCGCCTGCTCGCGATTGCGGCGTCTGAGCGCACGGGTGACACGCGTAAGCCGCGTGCCTATCGTGAAGACCTCCACCTGCTCGCCGGCATTGACGAGCGAATGCGCAAGGCGCAGCGCGCCATCAGTGCCGGACTTCATCGAACCCGAGATATCGATCAGCAGCAGCACGCGCCGCTGACGCTCCTTGCGCGTCCGCCGCAGGAGACGCGCGACCTCGCCATCCCGCCGCATCATATGACGGAACGTGCGACGCGGATCAGCCATGCGACCCTTGCCGCGTCTCATGCGGCGCGCACGGCGGCGCGGCAATGCGTGCGGCAGATCCTTGGCGAAGGCGCGCAGTGCTTCGTTCTCGTCATCGGCAAAGCGACGTGCAAACAAGCGTTCTGCGACCGATGCCTCGGCGCCAGATGGCTGTTCATCCTCGGGGGCGAGAATGGGCTCGAACGCGCCGGCATCGAAAGCATTCGGCATGTCCTCCGGATCGCCGGGCGCCGGCGCTGTCAGCACGCGGCCGAGGAAGATCTCGTCGAACAGCGCATCGAACTCTTCGCGCCGCTCCGGCCACGGCCCGAACGTGGCATGAGCCGCGCGCCGGACATCCAAAAGGCTTCTCGGTCCGATGAGCCCGACGGCCGCAATGAACGACTGCGTCTGCTCCGGCGCGGCCAGGAAGCCTGCGGCCCGCAAGGCCTGCGCAAAACTGAGGAATGGCGTAAGCGGGCGCGGGAGCGTCATGCGGCGCTTCCCATGATCAGCCTGTCGATGTTCGGCGCGACATAGGTCAGATCATCCTGATCCTTCAACACCACGCCGATGGCACGCGCAAATGCGCTCGGCCATGGCACGCCCTGCTCGTTGAGTATGGTTGCGGCCTCAGCCCACTCGACGGTCTCGGCGACACCGGGCGGTTTCGCGAGCGGCTCGGCGCGCAGACGCCCTACGGCTGCAACCACGCGATGCGCGGTATCGCGCGCGACAATGCTGGACCTCATCATCACGATCTCGGCTTCGAGCGCAGGGTCCGGATAGCCGATCCAGTGATAAACGCAGCGGCGCCGCAGTGCTTCGTGCAGCTCGCGCGTGCGGTTCGACGTGATGACCACGATCGGCGGCTCGGCAGCGCGGATGGTGCCGCGTTCGGGGATGGAGATCGAAAAGTCGGAGAGGAACTCGAGCAGAAAGGCTTCGAACTCGTGGTCGGAGCGGTCGAGTTCGTCGATCAGCAGGATGCGATCGCGCGGCGTCTGCAGCGCCAGCAGCATCGGCCGCGCCACTAGATACTCATCGGCGTAGAGGTTGATGTAGTCCGAACCCGCCTGTCGGATGGCGAGCATCTGGCGTGGAAAGTTCCACTCGTACATTGCGGCCGAGGCATCGATGCCTTCGTAGCACTGCAGGCGCACCAACTCGCGGCCCATCACCGAAGCGATCGCCTTCGCCGCTTCCGTCTTGCCGACACCCGGAGAGCCCTCGAGCAGCAGCGGCTTGCCGAGCGCAAGCGCAAGATACGCGGCCGTCGCGAGCCCTTCGTCTGCGATGTACTGCGCATCGCGCAGGGACCGCGCCAGCGGCTGCGGACCATCGATGCCGAGAATGGAGCGGCGCACCGGCATTCGCTATCGCGCTCCTCGCGCGAGCCGTTGGCGAGGCTTCACACCGCCGTTTGCGCGAATGCCGCGAAGGATCTTCTCCGGCGTGATCGGCAGCTCGTCGATGCGCACGCCAACGGCGTCATAGACGGCATTCGCGACCGCCGGCAGCACTGGATTGGCGCACATCTCGCCAGGTCCCTTGCCGCCATACGGCCCGTCCGGCGCGGGGCGTTCCAGCACCGAGATATGATGCGGAGAAATGTCACCAGGGCCTGGCATCAAGTAGTGATTGAAGTCGACAGGGCCATGGCTGCGGTCGGGATAATAGGGCTCGGTTGTTTCCCACAGGGCGTGACTCATGCCCATCCAGGCGCCGCCGACGAGCTGCTGCGCGACGAGTTTCGGATTGAGCGCGCGGCCGAGCTCGTAGGCCGATTGCATGTCACGCACCGCCACCTCACCGGTCTCGTCATCGACATCGATTTCGACGAGCAAGGCCGCGTGAGCGAAACACGAGACGGGTGTCATCTCACCGGTATCGGCATCGACCTCCGACAGCGGGATGAGGAAAATGCCACGCCCCGACACCGTACGGCCCTGCTTGAACTGCGCGGCCTGACAAGCGGCCATCGTGGTGATCGATCGCGACGGCGCGCCATTGACATGGATGTTGCCCTGGCCGTCTGTCACGAGATCCGCAGCATTGACCTCCAGTTCCTCAGCGGCCGCTTCGAGCATCACCGAACGGGCCTCCTGAGCGGCCTGGATTACGGCATTGCCGACGCGGTGCGTGCCGCGCGAGGCGAACGATCCCATGCAGTGCGGGCCGGTGTCGCTATCTGCGGTATCGACATAGACATCGGCCACAGGCACGCCGAGCGTCTCCGCCGCGATCTGGCGCGTGACGGACTTCATGCCCTGCCCGAGATCGATCGACGAAAGCGCGACGGTAAACTTGCCGTCGGGGTTGGAGTGCACGAGCGCCTGGGACGGGTCACCGCCGAGGTTCATGCCGATCGGATAGTTGATTGCCGCAAAGCCGCGGCCGCGATGCAGGCCCATCAGCGCCTCCTGAGGCCGGAAATGGAAGAGAACCGCATGGCGCCCTGGCGCGGACGGTCGCCTGCATTGGCGGAGTCCGCTGGCGGCGGCGGTGGCGCGGTCGACTGCGAAGACGCGGCGGCGGCCGGTCTCGCAGGCGATGGCGCAGGCGGCCGCGTCGAACTCGCGGCAGCCGGCATCGTGTATCCCGGCATTTGAATGGGCTGAGCGGGCCGCCCCGCCGCGCCGCCCTTGCGCGCATAGCCGCCCGTGTCGATGCCGCTCACCACGCCCTTCTGGTCGGTTGCCGTGTGCGCCGGCAATCGACCGCGCTCACCGCCGCCATCACGCAGCGATGATGCTGCGCGCGAGCTGGCTTGAAGACCGATGCCGGCCTTCTCGGCAACCACCTGGCAGCATTCGATGAGCGCCGTGTTCTTCGCTTCGCGGCGATGGGCCTTCATGTCGCCGTCGCGATAGGCGTTGAGAATGCGCAGATCGATCGGGTTCATACCGACGGCCTCCGCGACTTTGTCCATGTGCGCTTCGATCGCGAAATCGACGCCTGTAATGCCGAAGCCTCGCATGGCCGTCGCGGGCGTCCGGTTCGTGTAGACGCAGTAGACGTCGGCGTAGACATTTGGGATCGTGTACGGCCCTGGCAGATGGCCGACGCCCTTGATGATCGCGTAGGACGAGAGCCGCGTGTAGGCACCGCTGTCGAAGTAGCCGGTAAACTTGCGGGCGATGATGCGTCCGTCCCGCATCACGCCGTCCTTGATGTACCAGCGCTCGGCGCCGCGCGGTGCACCGACCTGCATTTCCTCCTCGCGATCCCAGGCGAACTTGCACGGCCGTCCTGTGAGCATCGCACCGAGAATTGCGAGCGGCTCATGCAGACTGTCGACCTTGCCGCCGAAACCGCCGCCTACCGTGCCGCCAACGAAGTGCAGACGATTCGACGGCATCGTCAGCAGCTTCGCGGCGGTGCCGAGCGAGAAGAACAGCGCTTGCGTCGAGGTGTAGCAGACGTAGCGATCGTTGGTTTCAGGCGCCGCGATGGCGCCGCAGGTCTCGATCGGCGCCTGCTCGATGGGCGACATCTGATAGCGCCCTTCGACCATGTGATCGGCGCGCGAGAATGCTGCCTCGACATCGCCGTAGCGCAACTTCTGATGATCGTACTTGCCGTGGTAGATAAACTTGTTGCTCGGATAGACGTCGCAGACGACGGGCGCGCCCGGCTTGATCGCCTCTTCGACGTCGAGCACATGCGGCCGCACATCCCAATCGACGCGAACCTTCGCTACGGCCGCGCGCGCCTGCGCCTCGGTCTCGGCGATCACAGCGGCGACCGGCTCGCCCTTGTAGGCAACTTTAGTCTCAGCGAGCAGCGGCTCATCGTCGATGCCGAAGTCTAGAAGGCTCAGCAGCGTATTCAGATTGCGCGGCACGTCGCGCCCGACCAGCACGCGCACGACGCCCGGCATGTTCTGCGCTTCGGTGATGTCGATACGCCGGATACGCGCATGATGGTGCGGGCTGCGCACACAGCGGATATGCAGCAAGCCGTCGAACAGGTGGTCATCGAAGTAAGGCGAGCGACCCGTGACATGACCGAGGATGTCCTGGCGCCGGGTCGGCTTGCCGATCTCGTTCAGATTATCGTCGCGCTCGTCGGCGAAGAACTCCTTGCGAAATTCCATCGTCATGCTCGCGCCCTCCCCTTGGCCGCCGCCAGAATGGCCTCGATAATCGGCTCATATCCCGTACAGCGGCAGATATTGCCCGAGATCGCCTCGACCACATCCTCACGCGTCGGCGTCGGATTGCGATCGAGCAGCGCCTTGGCCGAAACCAGCATCCCCGGCGTGCAATAGCCGCACTGCGCCGCGAAGTTCTCCATGAACGCTTCCTGCAGCGGATGCAGCGTGGCACCTGCGGCCAAGCCAGCCGCTGTCTGCACGCGCTTGCCTGCAACACTCTCGGCAAGTGTGAGGCAAGACAGATGCGTCTCGCCGTCGATCGTCACCGTGCAGGCACCGCATGTGCCTTGGCCGCAGCCATACTTGGGGCTGAGATCGCCGACGCCGCGACGCAGGAATTCGAGCAGGTTCTGGCCGGGCTCGGCGAAGGAAGCGCGCTCCGCACCGTTCAACATGAACACTATGGGTGTCTTTGCCATCAGCCGCGCACCATCCGTTCGAGCAGGCGCTTGAGATGTACGCCCGCGACCTCGCGCCGATACCACGCCGTCGCGAGCGCATCCGTCGGTGGGTCGAGCCCTTCGACCGCGACTTGCGCCGCACGCGCAATCGTCGATGCGTCCAGTGACTGGCCTTCCAGCACGCGCTCGACCGCCGTCGCCTGGAGCGGCATGGGGCCCATGGCGCCGAATGCCACCCGCGCGCCACGAATGCGCCCAGCTTGGCGCGGCAAGCAAGCCGCGACCGACAGCACTGACACGCCCTTCGGCTTTATGCGGCTCACCTTGAGGAAATCGAAGTCGCCCGGCGCTTGCGGACGCGGCACATGAACGGACGCGACGATGCCGACGCGACCACGCTCCCGCAGGACATCGGAGAGCGGCCGCGGCGCGCCGCTCTGGTCCGCGAGATTGGCGCGCGCGCCGAGCGCCAGCAGCGCGACGGCGAAATCACCATAGGGATGCGGCGCAAACAGATTTCCGCCGACAGTGCCCATATTGCGGATCTGCGGCCCGCCGACCACGCGCGCAACAGGTGCAAGAAACTCGAGGTCGCGATGCGCCGCGATGGTCGCCATGGTGACGCCCGCACCGATGGTGACGCCGTCACCGGACAGCCGTATATCGGCAAGCACGGGATCGCTGCTGCGCACGATACGCGTCGCAGTCACGCCGGCATTGACGTCGCGCATGACCAGCGTTCCGCCGGCCATGAAGATAGCATCCGATCCCATGGCGCGCTGCGCCTCGGCGAGTGTCGCATGCGTTTCGACGGACTGGATCATGGATCGCCCCTTTGTCGCGACATCGGAAGCCCCATGTGCTCGCGTACGGCATCGAAGCCGGCACGGTAGATATTGTTTGCGACCATGTCGCGCAGCTCCGTCTCCCGCCCCACCGGCGTGTCGAACCGGCATTGCCAGTGCCAGAACGTGCGATCGCCATCGGTGACCGGCGCCAGGCGCACGTGCGCCACGTAGTTGAGGAGCGGCACTGGCGTTTCCATGAGGCAGTAGGAGAATGCCATGTCGGCATCCGACAGCGTGAGCAGCTGCTCGCGCAGCTCCGAGCCGTCGACGAGATGAAAGCGGCGCACGCAGCCGATCTTGTCGGAGGAATATCCGCGCTCGATGTGGCTGTCGGCGACGGCGGGATGCCACTGATCATGCCCATTGAAGTCGCGCAGCACGGCCCATACCGCCTCGGCAGGAGCGTCTATGATCGTGCTCTCGACAATGCGGACCATGATCAGCCTGCCATCTGTCGCTTGAGCGCATCAAAACCGGCCTGAAAAACATTGTTGCCGATGCCGTCGACGAGATCCGCCGCCGCCTCGGCCGCACAGTCGAATTCGGCCGTCCATTCGATGAACGTGCGGTCGCCGTCGCTGATCGGCGTCAGGCGCAGCGTCGCGATGTAGTCGCTGAGCGGCATCGGCGACTCGAGGATCGTGTACGTGCAGAACATATCGTAGTCCGAAAGCCCGATGAGCTTCTCGCGCAAACGATCACCATTCTGCAGACGGAAGTCGCGCACACAGCCGACCTTGTCGGAAGGCTCGCCGTTCTCGATCCGGCTTTCCCGTATGCGAGGATGCCAGCGTGGCAGCGCATTGAAGTCGCGGATCTTCTCCCAGACTTTGGTGGCCGGGGCGTCGATCACTGAGGAGACGTAGACGCGCGCCATCTAGGTCGTGCCTCCGGATTTGGGCTTGTCATCGCCACTACCGCCTTTGCGGGCATCGTTGGCGATACGCTGCATGTCGGAAGCCTCGCGAATGAGACCGCCCTGCTTCGCGAGATTGGCACCGTCGATGCCGATATCGGCGAGGAGGCTGTCGATCATCGGTGCTTGCACGCGATAGCGCAGCGCCGAATTGATCACCTCGTCGGTCGGGCTGCCCGAGCGACCTTCGCCGCCACCGCCATTCATGCCGTCGAGCTGCATGATGCGGATGTCCTGTATCTTCTCCAGCGGCTTCACCGACGCAGCGACAATGCCTTCGACATGCTCCAGCAGCTTGCGACGGAACAGTGAAACACGCGCCGGATCCGTGAGAACGTTCTCCGCCTCGTTGAGCAGGCGCTGCGCTTCGGCCTCGACCGTGAGCCGGACCTTTTCGGCGCCGGCAGCGATCGTGCGTTCTGCCGCAGCCTTTTCCGCCAGCACGACGTCGATCGCCCTACGCCGATTGGCGACTTCGGTCTCGCGAGCGGTCGCAATCCGCTCCTCGGCCGCTGCCGCATTGGCACGCGCCGTGTCGGCTTCGAGACGTGCCGCTGATTCCTCGAGCGACTTGCGATAGAGCGTGATGGCCTTGTCCATCTGCGCCGTCTCGACGAGCCTCTCACGCTCAACTTCGAGGCGACGACGTTCGGCCTCGTGCGAGATGCGGACCTCATCGAGCCCGCGCTCGGACGTGATGCGCGCCCGCTCTATATCCTCGCGGCTCTCGATCTCCGCTTCGCGCAAGGCTTGAACACGCGCGATCTCGAGTTGCTCAAGCGACTGGCGACGCGCCACCTTCGCGGCCTCTACAGCGCTTTCGCGCTGAACTTCCGCGGTCTCGACGGAGGCCTGCGCCGACAGTTGCGCACGGCGAACCTCCGCCTCGGCGGCAGCGCGAGCGCTCTTCTTCGACGCGAGTTCGACGACACGGGCTTCCTCTGCCGCCTCGACCTCGCGTTTGCGCTCTATGTCGATGACCTCGCGCGTCTGCTGGCTCGCAATGCGCTCCTGTTCGAGCTTGAGCTCGGCAACGATGCGCGCCCGTTCGACGCTCTCGCGACGCGCGATGTCGGCTGCCTCGATCGCCTTGTCGCGCGCGATCTCTTCCGACCGCGTCGAGAGTTCAGCCTCGATACGCTCGGCGGCAACACCCTTCTCGCGCGCAATCCGGGCGGCTTCGATGGCGCGCCCCGCCGCGATCTCCGCAGCCTCTACGGCCTGCTGGCGCTCGATCTCCATTGCGCGAATGCGCTGATCCTCGCTGATTCGGGACTCGGATATCTTGGCTGCTTGCGCAATGCGCTGACGCTCCGTCGCCTCACGAGCCGCAATCTCCGCCTCTTCCAGACCCTGCTGACGCGCGATCTCGCGGCGGCGGATATCCTCTTCGCCCCTGATCCGCGTCTGCGTGAGGATCAAAGTCTGCGCCATACGCGCCTTCTCGGTTTCCTCACGGGCCGCGATTTCAGCCTGCTCGACAGCGCGCTGACGCTCGATCTCCATGGCCTGCGTCTCGCGATCCTTCTGGATCCGCGTCTCGGTCAGCACCTTCTCCTGAAGGATGCGCGCCCGCTCTGTCGCTTCACGGGCTGAGATTTCCGCAGCCTCGAGTGTGCGCGTGCGCTCGATCTCGCGCGCCGTCGTCTCCTGCTCATTGATGATGCGCGCTTCCTTCAGACTGCGCTCCTGAAGGATGCGTGCCGTCTCGACCTGCTCGCGCGCGGTGATCTCTTCGGCTTCGACGGCCTGCGCACGCGCGATCTCACGCCGACGCACTTCGAGCTCGGACGCGATGCGTGCCTCCGCGATAGCGCGGTCGTTGGAAATACGCGCCCGCTCGATGGTCTCGCGCGCTGTGATTTGCGCGGATTCCGCCTCCGTCTCGCGCTCGGCACGCTCCCTCGCCAAAAGCGCGCGCTGCTGGGCACGGCGGAACTCGACGTCGCGTTCCTGCTCTAACCGTGCTTCCTCGCTCGCGCGCTCGATCTCCAGGGCTTGCTTCTCGGCCTCCAGGTTGCGCGTGCGGATCAGGATCGACGTGTCCTGCTCGATGTCGTTGCGGATCTTGCGCCGGGATTCGATATCCTTGATCAGAACCGTAAGACCCTCGGCATCAAACCGGTTCGAGGGATTGAAGAACTCGAGGCTCGTCTGGTCGATGTCCAGAATGGCGACGGACTCGAGCTCCAAACCGTTACGCGAGAGATCCGCCTCTACCGCTTGGCGCACGCGCTCGACATAGTTCGTGCGGTTCTCATGCATTCCGCTCATATCCATGGCGGCAGCGGCGGCGCGCATCGCGCTTTCGAACTTGCCGGCGAGCAGTGCGTGGAGGCTTTCCGGCTCCAGGGTGCGCCGTCCGAGTGTCGAAGCGGCCATTGCGACGGCGCGCTTGTCGGGCTGGACGCGCACGTAGAATTCGGCTTCTACATCGACGCGCATACGATCTTTCGTGATGAGCGCGTCGTTGTTGGTGCGCAACACCTTGAGCCGCAGGGTGTTCATGTTGACGGGCGTGATCTCGTGGATCATCGGCCAGACGAACGCGCCGCCGTCTATGACGACCTTTTCGCCGAGGAAGCCGGTCCTGACGAACGCGATCTCCTTGGTCGAGCGGCGGTAGAGCCGCTGGAGGATCCAGAAGACGATCGCGATCACCACCACCGCGACGATGAGCCAGAGAATCAACTGGCCGATCATTTCACCCGACATGTACATGTCCGTTCCTCCTTACGCACCGCGGCCCTGGCCCTTGCGGGCAATGCGCTTGAACATGCGCGTCTGTTCTGTCAGGGCGATTTCTGTCGGCAGGCGCTCCATCGAAGACGCGCCATAGAAGCCGTGGCAATTGGATGTTTTGTTCAGGATGAACTCGGCGTCCTCGGGCATGGCGACAGGACCGCCGTGGACGAGCACGATCACCTCAGGATTGATCCTGAGCGCCGCTTCCGACCACGCCTCGACGAGCGCCGGACAATCCGCGAGCTTGAGCGCCGTCTCAGCGCCGATACTGCCGCCCGTCGTGAGACCGAGATGGCAAACGATGATATCGGCGCCGGCCCGCGCCATAGCCGCCGCCTCGTCGGCATTGAAGACGTATGGCGACGTCAGCATGTCCTTCTTGTGGGCGGTGGCGATCATGTCGATCTCGAGCCCGTAGGACATGCCGGTCTCTTCGAGATTGGCGCGGAACGTGCCGTCGATGAGGCCGACCGTCGGGAAATTCTGGACGCCGGAGAAACCGATGCGCTTCAGCTCATCCAGGAAAACATCCATCTTGCGGAAGGGATCCGTGCCGTTGACGCCGGCGAGCACGGGCGTGTGCTTGACGACCGGCAGCACCTCCGACGCCATTTCGACGACGATCTGGTTCGCGTCGCCGTACGCCAGCAGGCCCGCGAGCGAGCCGCGCCCCGCCATGCGATAGCGGCCGGAATTGTAGATCACGATGAGGTCGATGCCGCCGGCTTCCTCGCACTTGGCCGACAGGCCCGTACCGGCACCGCCGCCGACGATCGGCACGCCATCGGCCATCATGCCGCGAAGCTTTTCGAGTATCTTCTGACGCGGGATCACCGGTTCACCTCTCCGCGGGATCGCGCACGGCCATCGCCGTGCAGGTTTCGAAATTCGGCAATGAGGGCTCCCGCGAACTCCGGCGCATTGATGTGATGGGGCACACGAATGAGCTGGCGCGATGCGGTCTGCCGCACGGTCTCCGTGAGCGCGGCATAGAGGGCCGAGCGTGCCGTCAGATCGTGAAAGGGCTTACCTGGCGCGTCGAGCGCCGAGACACCGCCTTCCGGCAGGAAGAAGCGCACCTGACCTTCCATACAGTTCAGTCGCTCGCCGATCCAGCGGCCCATGCGCGTGTTCTCTTCGGGCGTCGTGCGCATGAGCGTGATCTGCGGATTGTGCTGATAGAGAAGCCGTCCGGCATAGCGCTCGGGCACTGTCTGCGGCGCGCCGAAGTTGACCATGTCGAGCGCACCGACCGAGCCGATGTAGGGAATGCGGGTGCGGATGATCGCGCCGAAGCGATCTTCGGTTGCCGGGAACACGCCGCCCATCAGGAGGTCGCAGATCTCCGTCGTGCTGATGTCGAGAACGCCGACGAGCTTTCCAGCATCGACAAGCGCTTCCATCGCTTGTCCACCGATGCCGGTCGCGTGGAACACGAGACAATCGTGCGTCGACGCGAGCTGCTTCGTGACCTGCTGCACGCACGGCGTCGTAACGCCGAACATGGTGAGTCCGACCGCCGGCTTTGCCGAGGCACGTGGTTTCGCGGCCTGACGCGCGGTCACCATGCCGATCATGGCCTGCGCCGCGTTGGCGAGCACATCCTCGGTGATGGCATTGAGGCCCTGCACGTCGGCGACCGACGGCAGCATCATGATGTCCGAGGGGCCGACGTATTTGCTGACCTCGCCCGATGCCACCGTCGAGACAATGAGCTTCGGCACGCCGACAGGCAGCGCGCGCATCGCCGGCGCCACCATGGCCGTGCCGCCCGAACCACCGGCCGACAGTACACCGGCGATACCGCTCTGGCGCACAATCCAGCGACGGAAAGCTTCCGTCATGCCAGCGACCGACTGGCCGCGATCGCCGGTGAAAACACCCGCCGCGCCGCGTGGATGGAATGCTGCGACTTGATGCGCAGGAATCTCGGCACCCGAATGGTCGCCGGTCGTCGAGAGATCGACCATGCGCACGGGCAGCCCCGCGGCGCGGATCAGGTCGCGCATGTAGCGCAACTCGTCGCCCTTGGTGTCGAGCGTTCCCACAACGAGCACCACGGGACGGCCGGTGCCCGCAAGCGGCCTGATATCGACGCTTGAAGCAGCCGCAGCCAGAGGTCGGGTCGTAACAACGCGCGCGAGCTGTTCGAGCCGCTGCACGGACATGGGTTGCGACCACCGGTTCGGGATCACGGGATTCGAATTGTAGATCTTGAGCGGCGCAGAAGCGGCATTCGCGCTGCTGGCAGGCGTGGAGGTCGGTGCAGGTGTCGCTGGTCCTGCATCCTCATGGCCATGACGGCCGACGCCGAGCAGCCGCTGCTGCAGTTCGCGATCACCGGCAAGCTCGCGCGCGGCCGAGATGCGATTGATGCGGCCATTGACCATGATCGCGACGTTGTCGGCAACGACGCACGCAACGCCGATGTTCTGCTCGATGACGAGGACGTCCATATCGCCGTCTTCACCGAGATGCTGCAGCATCTCCTCGACCTGCGCGACGATGACCGGCGCGAGCCCTTCCGTCGGCTCGTCCATGACGAGGAGGCGCGGATTGGAAAGCAACGCGCGAGAGATCGCGAGCATCTGCTGTTCGCCGCCCGAGAGCTGCCCGCCGCCATTGGATTTGCGTTCGGCGAGACGCGGGAAGGTCGAATACACGCGCTCGACGGTCCAGGGGCCCTTGCGACGCCCCGAGACGAGACGCAAATGCTCATCGACGGTCAGGGACGGCCATAGACGACGACCTTGCGGCACATATCCGATGCCGAGCTGAGCAATGTCGGCCGGCGCCAGGCCGACGAGTTGCTGACCGCCGAAGCTGATCGATCCGGATGCGATCGGCACGAGACCCATGATGGCCTTGCAGAGCGTGGTCTTGCCCATGCCATTGCGACCGACGACGGACAGCACGCCGCTCTTGAGGCTCAGATCGACACCCTGCAGTGCGTGCGAGGCGCCGTAGTAGACATTGAGACCGCGGATCTCGATGGTCGGCGCGCGATTACGCTCAGCCATGACCACCTCCGAGATAAAGCTCCTGCACCTCGGCGTCGTTCTCGATTTCCTCGGGCGTGCCCTCCTTGAAGACGCGGCCGTTGTGCATCATCGTCACGCTCTCGGCGACGCGCAGCGCGACGTCCATGTCGTGCTCGATGATGATGTAGCCGATGTGGTCCGGCAGACCTGAAAGGATCGCCACAAGCTCGGAGCGCTCGGTGGGCGAGAGGCCGGCTGCGGGCTCATCGAACAGGATGAAGCGTGGCGCACCGGCCAGCGCGAGCGCAATCTCGAGCTGACGCTGCTGACCATAGGAAAGTGCGGAGACCAGCGTGTCGCGTGCGCGGGTCAGGTGTACCGCTTCAATCAGCTCATGAGCGCGGGCAACAATCGCATCGCTCGGGCGAGGCCTCAGCAGCGAGAAGCGACCGCGCGAGACCCCCAGGCATGCGAGATAGACGTTGTCGGCAACCGTCATGCCGCCGAACAGCAGTGAGATCTGGTAAGTGCGGCGCAAACCGCGACGAATGCGCTCGTGGGCGGGGAAGTTCGTCAAGTCCTCACCGAACAAGCGGATCGTGCCGGACGTCGGAAGGAAGTCGCCGGTCACGCAATTGAACAGCGTGGTCTTGCCAGCACCATTGGAGCCGAGCACCGCGCGACGCTCGCCGGGCCGGACCGATAGCGTCACGTCCGAAATGGCGGCGAGCGCGCCGAAGAGCTTGGTCACGCCGCGCAGCTCGAGGGCATTGCCGGTGCTGACGGACCCGAGACGCTCGGCGGCACTTCGATCTGCGGCGCGGACTACGGCAGTGCGGGCCTGTGCCATCGTCAGCGCCCCCCGCCCAACAAGGGATCGCGGTTCGCCTCGCGACGCGCCTGATACTTGTCCCAGAGACCGAGCACGCCATCAGGCGAGAAACCCACGACCGCGAGAAAGCCCAATCCGACGACAAGCTTGAAACGCTCACCCGACATCCCGATCGCGTGCAGGATGTCGGACGCGAACACGCTGAGAATGGCGTAGATGAGCGCACCGATGAACGGGCCGATCGGACGCTTGAGACCGCCGACAACGGCGATCACCAGAATGTCGATCACCTGCGGAATGCCGGCCGTTCCCGGCGTGACCTGCGCATTCTGCCAGACGAGCATGATGCCGCCGACGGCCGCGATCACGCTCGCGAAGGTGTAAGCAAGAATGCGATGGGCGGTGACGGAGAAGCCGAGCGCCGCCATGCGACGCGGATTGTCGCGCACGCCCTGCAGCGCGAGCCCGAATGGCGTTCGCGACATCCACACGACCGCCAGATAGGACAGCACCGCGCACACGAGTGTCATGTAGTAGAAGGGCACCGCCTGACGCCAGTCGACGCCGAACCATGCGGGCGGAATGACGTTGTTGAAACCGGTGTAGCCGTTGAAGATGCCGTAGTTCTGACGCGTGAAGTAGAAGAAGGCTGCTGCGATCGCCAGCGTGATCATGATCGTGTAAATGCCCTCGGTGCGGACGGCGAGAGCACCGACGAGCGTACCGAACACGGCCGCGATCAGGATGGCGAGCGGAATGTAGAGCCACCACGGCCAGCCCAGGCTGATCTGCGTTACACCGCTCGTGCCGAGAATCGCGACGACATAACCGGCGAGCGCTGCAACGGTCATCTGGATCAGGCTGACCATGCCGCCGTAGCCAGCGAGCACCATCAGCGAGAGGGCGATCATCCCGAGGATGAAGCTCCAGCCGAAAATCTGGAAGAGCACGAAATTGCTGGCGAATGCCGGCATCGTCAACAACAGCAGACCGAGCACCCACACAGGCGCCGGAATGCGCTCAAGCGCGAGCAAAGATCTTCTCGGTGCGACGGTGGGCAGGACGTCAGCCATGTCAGCGCCGCCCTCCAAGTAGACCTTGCGGGCGGAACGCAAGCACGACCGCCATGATCAGGAACGTGAAGACGACCGAGTATGTGGGCGCGTAGACGAGGCCGATCTGCTCGGCGAGGCCGATGATAAGGGCGCCGAGCGCGGCTCCCGGTATGGAGCCCATTCCGCCGACGATGACGACGACGAGAGAGGCGAGCAGAAAGCGCGTGTCCTCGCCCGGTGACAGAGACTGGAATGTTCCGCCGATGATCCCCGCGATACCGGCGAGGCCGGCGCCGAAGGCGAAAACGGCGAGGAATACGTATTGGATGCGCACGCCGGATGCCGCGAGAATATCGCGATCATCGACACCGGCGCGGATCAACATGCCGAGCTTCGAGCGGTTGAGCACGAACCACATGGCGAGCCCGATCACGATCGCAGCAAACAGGATCGCGATCCGCACGAGCGGATAGGAGAGGTATACCGCTTGGCCGTTAGAGCGAACCGCGCTCACGAACGGCAGCGTGATCGGACCGCTCAGCCATTGCGGCGAAAGCACCTGATAGCTCTGCCCGCCCCAGTACCAAAGCATCAAGTCGGCGAGCACGATCGAGATGCCGATCGTGACGAGAGTCTGGCGCAGCTCCTCGCCCTCCATGCGGCGGAACACCTGATGCTGCAGCAGCAGGCCGAGCGCACCGACCACAACGAAGACAACAGGAAATGCGAGCAGCCAATATCCAGTGGCATCGACCACGCCGTAGCCGATGTAGCCACCAAGCAGGTAGAGAGAGCCGTGCGCGAGATTGACATTGCGCATCAGGCCAAACACCAGCGTGAAGCCGGATGCGACGAGGAAATACAGCGCACCAAGCGTGATGCCGGAGAGGATGGCGTTGAGGAAAACGCGCTTGCGGCCCATGATCTGCTCGAGACCGGGCGGCCACGGCGCAAAGACGAGCCATGCGAAACCGACGACCAGCACGAGAACAACGATGGCCCCGACCGGATGGCGCGTGCTGAGATTTTGTAATGTACTCATACTGCCACCAGCTCTGACCGGTCGACGGACATCCGCTCATCGACAGCACATTCGTTCAGCGGCCGTCAGTTTCGAAAGCGGTCGGGCGCCACGAATTGCCACGTGTTTGCTCGACACAATAGTCGATCCCGGCAGCGACAGTCGTATCCGACAGTCTAATGAATTCACCGGCTTGAGCGCACGGGAAACAAACTTATGGTTCATCCTGAGAAGGCGAGCTGAGCGCTGCGTCGATAGGCGCTCGGCGGGACGACGCCGTTAGCGATGAAGAATCGCGAGAAACTTGCCTGGCTGGAAAAGCCGAGATCCAAGCCTATCGAGGCGACTGCTTCGGTCGTTCTGGTCAACCGGTCGATCGCACGCTCCATGCGGAGCGAGTTCAGGTAAATGTTCGGCGTCACGCCAACCTGCTGGCGGAACAGCTTGTAGAAATGGGGCCGCGAAAGGCCGGTATCTCGCGCAACGCGGTCGAGCTCCGCCGGCTCGCATACCCGCTGCTCGAGAAGCTGGATCGCTTTACGCAATCGGAAGTCGGGAGCACACGCAAAACGATCCGCAGGATCGGTGCGGTGCCAGGATTGATCGAAGCAATACTGCGTGAGCGCCAACAGCCAATCGTTGATCGCCGCCTCGTCCGGGCTGCGGTCCAGCATAGCGCTGACATCCGCGAGCCGTGCCAGTTGATCAGAGACCTGTATGGCGGCGCGCCCAAAGCGCAGTGCCGCCGTCTGGGTGCCCATGGCGCTCCAGAACCAGCTCGGCCTGATGTAAAGCACCAGCACAAGTGTCTGGCCTGGGACGGGCTGATGATAGTAGTGCGCCTGCCAGGGGTTCACGGCGACAGCCTGCCCCGGGCCCAGCGGTATGGGGCAGCCGTCTACATAGACTTCACCAGGAGTGCCGTGGACATGAAACAACAGGTGTCCCTCGCGATGCGCGTGGGACACCATCGTGCGATCCATCGTGTAGAGGCAGGCTCGCCCGTACGCTCCGTGGAGCACGGCAACAGCTTCACTCATCGTCCTCCCATCAGCATTCGCTCGATGCTGTTTGCGTGCGACTATATCGCATCGCCCATATGTGGCAAGCGGTCGCAGCCGCAGCGCGCAATCGTGTTTAATGAACGGTCGCGGCGGCCGGACGAGCCGATCAGAAAATGACGCCCCCGGCTCAGGGCCAGAGGGCCCCAACCCGAGGGTTCGATGCTGACATCGCAGGCGCGCAGGCCGCCGTCGCCCGTTGCAGGCGCCGGCTTGGTTGCCTGCCTACTTGCCGCCGAGCGCCTTGCAGTCCGGCGTCGCGCGCGACGGGAGGCCCATGGCCTTAAACGCTTCCGTCGTCATGCCCAGCGTCTGCGTGACGTTGTCGACCCGGCCCACCATCTTGTTCGACATCGTGCCGTCAGCGTTGGCGCTCACTTCGGTGACAAATACCGAACCCGAGCCCTGACGGTTCTCGTTGAGCGAGATCTCGCCCAGCGGGCTCTTCAGCTTCAGCTTCGACAGCGCGGCGTGGAATTTCTTATGGCCGTCGCTCAGGTCGCCATTGACCTCGTTCAACGCTGCGATCATGGCCAGCGCGTTCACGTAATAGCCGACGCCGAACAGTGACGGCGTGGGAAGCCGCTTGTCCGCCGGGAACGCGTCCTGATAAGCCTTGAGATAGGCTTGCCATTCGGGTGCCGGGTTGTCGTTGGCGACCCAGCCTGAAGTCGGGGTGCCGATGAGCGCTTCCTTGGCCTTGCCCTTTGAAGTCAGCACGGTCGGGTCGGCCATGATGGAGCCGCCGATCAGCTTGGCCTTACCGCCGGCTTGCTGATACTGGTTGAGGAAGTTGATGGAGTCCGTGCCGCCCATGCCGAGGTAGATGGCGTCGACGTCATCCGGCAGCTTCGCGATCACGCCGGCAAAATCGGCCGAACCGAGCGGAACCCACAGACGCTCGACGATCTCGCCGCCAGCCTTGCAGAAGCCGACCGCAAAACCGAGAAAGTTCGTGTAGCCGAACGAATAGTCGGCAGACACGCTAGCGACCTTCTTCCAGCCCTTCTTATTGACGGCATACTCGCCGAGGCCCGCTCCCCACTGAGCGCCGTCCAGATTGAACCGGAAAAAGTTCGGCGCCGGGTCGACCCAGGTCGTCTCCAATGCGCCGGAGATGCCGTTGATCACGGTCTTGTCCGGAATTGTCTTGGCGTAGTCGCGCATGGCGATGCCTTCCGAACCCGACAGCGGGCCCAGAATGATGTCGACCTTGTCCTGCTCGATGAGCTTGCGCGCCATACGCGTCGCCGTGGCGGGCGTCGTGTCGGTGGGAGCGACCACCGTTTCGACTTTCTTGCCGCCGGCCATGTTGCCGGCCTGTTTGAGCGCCAGCTCGACGTTACGTATGCCGTCTGCACCGCCCGCCGCAAAGGCACCCTCGGTAGCAACCAGAATACCAATCTTGATCGTGTCCTGCGCCGCGGCCGCGCCGGGCAGCACCAACGCGAGAGCGGTTGCCGCCCCGATGAGACGCTTCATGCGGAATCCTCCCAAGGATTGACGATTTTTCCGTGGCTCGTTGGGCCACTGCTTTCCGCCCGCCAGTTGCCCTGACGCGACGGTTCATAAGTTGTGGTCGTTAACGTGCACCACGATCTGACTACACCACATCGCCAGATTGCTGCCAACCGGAGCGATATCCGTGGGTCTGCTTTTTAGCGTCAGATCGGCAGGCAATTCAGATACCCGCGCGACCCATTCAGGACGTGCAGAACGAGCGTGCGCACGTTCAGTCGTCATTTGCTCGACTTCATTAAAACGTGATCGAGGCCGCTGCATTGAGAGAGGCGGTTCTGGAGTTTTAGAGCCTTCGCCATCGGACGCCGTGCGCATGTTCGATGGCGGACGAGCCACGAACTTCTTGAATGCGCAGTTGAAGGCCGACGCGACAACGACGCGTTGCCGGCGCGGCTGGCAGCGTGCGCGCGTTACCTCGTGTGCGGCGGCATCGGCTCGCAATGACGGCCATGTGATGCAGCTCACGAGCCGGTGATGTCGTCTTTGACGACGCGCTGACGAGTGCTTGATGCGCAAGGTTTTATCTGGTCCTCAGGCAGACGACGGCATCCGCTGATCGCCTCGCCCGAAAGACAGGAGAAAGCTATGCAGATGATTAAGCACCTGATGATCGCCGTAACCGTTCTCGCCGCTCTTGCAGTCCCCGCTTCCGCGCGGACAACGGCGGAGGAGATCTGGGACCAGGTCAACCAGACCATGCCGTATCGGCCGAGCGCCGATGAGTTCAAGGATGCACTTCCATAATGCCGAGCGTGCGCGCGGGCGGAACCCACCACCCCCAGTTCGGGATCCGCCCGCGTTCGCGCACGCAGACACAGTCGAAACTCTATCGGCGCAGGAACGTAGCAAGATGATCATCGATGAACGTACGAGTCTCGATGCTGATGCGGGTGAAGCGTCCGCCAGGGCCCTTCAAACCAGCCTTCCTCACGGGATGTGGGCAACCACCAGCCATCGTGATGTCGCAACTGCATCCCGCTTCGTCAGCGGAATGCGCGCATGGCTCGGGCATCGCGGCTTTGCTGTATCGATCGAGACCGAGGACGTGTCGCTGAATGACATCGCTTCACATGAAGCAGCCATAGCCAAGATCGAGCGGCATCTGCACGGGCTGCACGATGCGAAGTCCCCCGCTGACCCTTTGAGTCAGCGCCAGAGCGAATTCTAGAGCCCGCAAATGATGCGCGCCGTACGGACTGGGCTCCGCACGGTGCGCACAAGATTGCTCGCGATTTCGAAGAGTCACACCCAACCTGCTACGAGCAGGATTGCTCCATGCGCCAGCTCGTAATCTTGCAGACCTCGCGGCCTCGCTGGTCGTACGTGCATGAGCGCACTGGAAAGCGCCGATACGAACAATAGTAGCCAGGATACAGAAAGCCTTCGTAACCCTTGAGCGGGCGATCGCTCTCGTAGGTCCATTGTTCGAACTTGCGGCCACGAGCCTCGGCATCCCCTGCTGTGAGCATGGCGCCGCCGCCAATTCCAACGGCCAGAGCAGCGAGCAGGATGCGGCTGATCAAACGCTTCGACATTGTCATATCCTTTCGGGTTGAACCTGAGACGGACCGCCAAAGCGAAGGGATCGGCCGGCGGGCTTGCCTCCGTGACATAGCGAAGCCTCGGCGCCGGCCGCTGTTACGTCCGGAACAGCTGCATTAGATTGTCGTGATCGAGCGGCTAGCGGGAGCCATCCGTCATGGCGACGATCGGCGGCCGGCTGTTGAGCGTTTCGCGATCGAAACCGGCGAGGCGCTTGTAGCCCGCCGCCGCATCTTCGAGCTCCGGGACAGACAATACTTCCTCGATGCGCCCATATCCCGCCGGCGCGCGATCCTCGACCATCTGCATGACCTGCTCGGGACCATTGGCGCGATTGGCGAGGACGATCCGCGCCGTCGCGGGATTGCGTTCGGCCGCATAGGCGGCGAGGGCTTCGGGTCCAATGCCCTGCACGAGAAATTCACGCGTGAGCACGCGGGCATCCAAGATGGCCTGCGAAGCACCATTGGAGCCGATCGGATACATGGGATGCGCCGCGTCGCCGAGCAGCGTGACGCGCCCGCGTCCCCAGCTCGCCAGGGGATCGCGGTCAACCATCGGATACTCGAAGCAGGCGCGGGCATCGCGGATGAGGCCCGGCACGTCGAGCCATCCGAATTGCCAGCTCTCGAAGAGGGGGAGGAATTCGTCGAGGCGACCTGGCCGGTTCCAGTCCTCGCGGCGCCATGTGTGATCGGGATTGTAGCGTAGCTCGGCAATCCAATTGACGAGCGCACACCCCTTGTCGAGCGCTTCCCGCGAGATCGGATAGCACACGAACTTCTGCCGCTCGTGCCCTGCCATGATCATCGTGCGGCCATCGAGGAAGGGCGTGCTTTGCGTCACGCCGCGCCAGAGGATGGCGCCATTCCACTTCGGAGGACCTTCATCCGGTACGAACGCGGCACGCAGCGTCGAGTGAATGCCGTCTGCACCAATAAGAACCGCACCTTCAGCCGCCTCACGCGGTACGCCACCGCGCCGATCGGTGAAGTGAGCGCGGACACCTGTGTCGGTTTCCTCGAATGACGAGAAGTGATGTCCGGTGCGCACGGCGTCGGCGCCGAGACGCTCCAGCACCGCGCGATAGAGGATCATCTGCAGCTCGCCGCGGTGGATAGAGAATTGCGGCCAGTTGTATCCCGCTGCTTTCCCGCGCGGCTCGGACCAGATGAGCTGACCGCGCTTGGAGAAGTAGGAGAGCGTCGAGGTCGGAATGGCCGTTCGCGCGATCTCGTCGGCGAGGCCGAGCTCCGTCAGCTCGCGCACCGCGTGCGGCAGCAGGTTGATGCCGACGCCGAGTGGCTCCAGCTTGTCGACGCTCTCGTAGACGCGCGCAGCGATGCCGACCTGATGCAGGCTGAGCGCTAGCGACAGCCCGCCGATCCCCGCCCCGACGATGATGACGGTCATAGAAGCATTCTCCTCGCCGATTTCGTGGCCCTAGGCAGCACAAAATCCGGCTCAGAGGAAGATGCCGCGCGCGTGGCCCCGCGGACCGCCCGAGATCGCAGGACGATCTCGAGCGGGCGGCATTCGTTGTCCTACTACTGCTTTGGCGTTTCGGTTGGCGGCGTGGTCGGTGCGGCTTCGGGTGCCGGAGCCGGCTGCGTGGTCGGAGCGGTCGCGGCCGGTGGTGTGGGCGGCGCATCACCATCGGGCAGCGGCACCACGTACCAGGCGAGCGTGAGAGCCAGCACGAGCGCCGCAATCACGACCACGGTTCTATTCATCGTCATGGGGATCCTTCCCTCTCGCTAGAGCGGCGCGAGATGATGCGCGCCCTCGAATGCCGGAGCCGGTCGACACATGAGCGCCGGCCTGCACGCCGGGCCGCCAGCGTTCGCCAATCATGCGTCCTTAGCGTGACGATGATGTGAGCATTACGTGGCGCGTGGATATTGGCGGCGCTCAATCCGATCGCGGCGAGAGGCGCGTCACGTGCCCCATTTTGCGGCCAGGGCGTGCCTCGCGCTTTCCGTAAAGATGCAGACAGAGGTCGCGATCGGCCGCGAGCGACGGCCAGGCCTCGACATCATCACCGATGAGATTGCGCATCTCCGCATTGCTATGGCGTGCGGTCGCGCCGAGCGGCCAGCCGGCGACGGCGCGGATGTGGTTCTCGAATTGCGATACGGCGCACGCATCCATGGTCCAGTGACCGGAATTGTGCACGCGCGGGGCGATTTCATTCACAAGCAGCGGCGTCGGCGACGTCTCGCCGAGATAGAACATCTCGACACCGAGAACGCCGACATAGTCGAGCTCGGTCGCGATACGCTCGGCGATGCTGCGCGCCTGAGCCTCGACGTTCGCCGAAATTCCCGCCGGCACGAGCGACGTGCGCAGAATGCCGCCCGCGTGCGTATTGCGCGGCGGGTCGTAGCAAGCCACGACGCCATCGAGCAAACGCACGACCAGCATGGAAATCTCGAAGGCGAAATCGATCCGCCGCTCGAGCACGGCCGGCACGCTGCCGAGCGACGTGAACGCGACAGCGAGATTGGCGGGCGTCGCGATGGTAGCCTGCCCCTTGCCGTCGTAGCCGAGGCGCGCGGTCTTCAGGATGGCTGGAGATTGCCACTGGCTCATGACGGCCGTGGCTGCGGCGAGATCGTCGGCGCTCTTGATCACCGCGAAAGGTGCTATCGGAATGCCGAGGCCCGAAATGAAATCCTTCTCCACGCTGCGGTCCTGCGCGACGCGCAGCGCCTGCGGACCCGGCCGCACCGGCACGCGTCGCGCCAGATGCTCCGCCGCGATGACCGGCACGTTCTCGAACTCATACGTCACGACATCGACGGCACGGGCGAACTCGTCGAGTCGGGCGAGATTCTCATAAGGGCCGATCAGGTGACTGCCCGCGACGTCGAGCGCCGGCCCCCAGTCGTCGGAGTAGATGGCCGCACGGAAGCCGAGTTCGGCGGCGGCCTGAACCAGCATCTTGGCGAGCTGTCCGCCGCCGAGAATGCCGATAACGCTATGCGGGGCGAGCGGCACCGGCACAGTCATGGTCCTTCGGGTGCCTCGGGAATGCTCGCCGTCTGGCGCGCGCGCCACGCATCGAGACGTGCGGCAAGCGCCGCGTCGGAGATCGCGAGGATCTGCGCGGCGAGGAGGCCGGCGTTCGCGGCCCCGGCTTCGCCGATGGCCAACGTGCCCACCGGAATGCCGGCCGGCATCTGGACGATCGAAAGCAGGCTATCCTGGCCCGACAGCGTGCTCGTCTTCACGGGAACCCCGAGCACGGGGAGCGGCGTCATGGAGGCAGTCATACCGGGGAGATGCGCGGCGCCGCCCGCACCTGCGATGATGACCTTGAAACCGGACTCACGCGCTTTCGTCGCGAAATCATAGAGGCGCTTCGGCGTGCGATGGGCCGAGATGACCCGCGCGTCATAGCTGACGCCGAGCTCGTCCAGGACCTCGGCCGCCCGTTTCATGGTCGGCCAGTCCGAGCGGCTGCCCATGATGATTGCCACGTCTGCCGCCGCCCCGGCCATTTGCTGCCTCTTTCAGGTCTCGAAAGGAAAAGAGAAACTATTGATCCCCCAACGCCCCTGCAAGCGCTCCCGCTCCGCATGGTGTGGACGACCCGCCGAGCGGCCATGGCAACCGCCAGGGCTCAGGCGATAATGTCCGGCGTGATCTGGTCCTCGAGGGAGGTAATCCGGTCCTTGAGCAGAAGCTTCTGCTTCTTGAGCCGCTTGATCGTGACCTGATCGTTGGAATGCTCCGCCTCGAGCCGCACGATGCGCTCGTCGAGATCGCGGTGCTCGGCGCGCAGCGTGGCTAGCTGCTCGCGCACCTCACGCTCGTCGGGTCGCTGCGTCAATGGGCTCTGCTCCACACATCCGTGGCCGAACGGTGTTCCGGCATATCTCTCGCGGCGGCCGGGCGCAAGTGAGGCGTTGCATGGCCCGGATGCGGCCCTCGGTCTCTTGCACGGACCGAGCCGCACCGTTCATTCTCGGCCCGGATGATCGCGGGACAATGCTTTGGGGATCGATGAATGAACGCGCGGCGGGCAGCGGCGGTGCTGGGGGTACTGTTACTGGGGTTTGGACCGGGGGGCGCCGAAGCAGCCGAGGCCGCGAAGGGACGCGCCCTGGCCGAGCGGCTCTGTGCCAACTGCCATATGGTGCCGGGGCAGGGGGAGAAGCGGGCCGAGAACGAGATCCCCGGCTTCGCCGCTGTGGCCCGCCGCCGCAACCAGACGCCGGAGGGGATCATCGCGTGGCTGCGCGACGTGCCGCCCATCATGCCGAACCACCACCTCAGCCAGGACGAGATGTACGATCTGGCGGCCTTCATCATGACGCTCCGCGATGCGCCGAAACGGTGAGTAGGCGGCCTGCTGACAAGGCGGCCTGCCTCTGCAATGCTCGCGCAAACAAAACCTGCTTCCGGGAGGACCAGATCCATGCCGCGCTTCGCTGCCAATCTCTCGTTCATGTTCCTGGAAGTGCCCTTTCTCGACCGCTTCGAAGCAGCGGCCAAAGCGGGCTTTCGCGCCGTCGAGTTCCTGTTCCCCTATGAGAACAAGCCGGAGGAGATCGCTGCTCGCTTGAAAGCCAATGGCCTGACGCAGGCGCTCTTCAACCTGCCGCCGGGCGACTGGACCAAGGGCGAGCGTGGGCTTGCCGCCATCCCCGGGCGCGAAGCGGAGTTCGAGCAGGCGGTGGCGACGGCGTTACGCTATGCCGAGGCGACCGGATGCCGGCGCATTCACGCCATGCCGGGCCTGCGCCATCATGGAGCGGAGCGGCGCACGTACGTGGCCAACCTCAAGCGCGCGGCACGGCTCGCGGCCAAAGACAACGTCGACGTGATCATCGAGCCGATCAATGCGCGCGACATTCCGGGCTTCTTCCTCAACACGACAGGGGAAGCACGCGCGGTCATCTACGAAGTGGGCGAAGCCAATCTCGGCCTGCAGTTCGACCTCTATCACCGGCAGATCCAGGAGGGCGATACCGCGATGGCCATCCGGGAGTTCGGCCATCTGGCGCGCCACTATCAGATTGCGAGCCCGCCGGATCGCGGGGAGCCGGATGATGGGGAAATGAACTACGCCTTCCTCTTCCGGGAGATCGACGCCAGCGGCTTCTCGGGTTATGTCGGCTGCGAGTACAAGCCGCGTAAGGGCACACTCGAGGGTCTAGGATGGGCTGCAAAATGTGGGGTCACCCTCGGCTGAGCGGATCACCGCAGGTTCTCGCGCCCGTCCAGTGGCTTCAAACTTTCGACACCTTGGCGTCGCACAGCGTCCAAGGGATTTTCCGGGGACGGGCGAATCGATGTCTGGCACGACCATGAAGCGCACGCTGACGCGGCGAACCGTCCTGCAGGTCGGCGCCGCCGCGACGCTGGCACCCGCATTGGTGCCGATCCTGCCGGCGGCAGCGCAGCAGCCACCACCGCGCGGGCCGCTGCAGGTTGACGTCGACCAGGGCAATGTCCGGCCGCGACCGATCGCCATTCCACCCTTCCTCGGTGACGATCCACGTTTCGCAGCCGAAGTCGCAGCCGTCGTTACCGCGGATCTCGAGAGTTCGGGGCTGTTCGTCCCGCTGGATCCCGCAGGTTTCATCGAACGTATCGGCGATCTCAACGCGACGCCGCGCTTTGCCGACTGGCGCAGCTCCGGCGCCGAAGCGCTGGTGGTCGGACGCGTGTCGCAGCTCGGGGATGGCCGCGTCAGGGCCGAATTCCGCCTGTGGGACGTGGTCATCGGCAAGCAGCTCACCGGGCAGCAATTCACGACGGCCGTCTCGAACTGGCGGCGCGTCGGGCACATCCTGGCCGATCAGGTCTGGGAGAAGCTCACGCTCGAGAAAGGCTACTTCGACTCGCGGATTGTCTTCATCGACGAGACCGGACCGAAGCAGAAGCGCGTGAAGCGGCTCGCAATCATGGATCAGGACGGGCACAACACGCGCCTGCTGAGCCAGGGCGGTGAACTCGTGCTCACCCCGCGCTTCAGCCCGACGACGCAGGAAATAACGTACATGTCCTACGCCGCCGGCGCACAGCCGCGCGTCGTGATGCTCAATATCGACAGCGGGCAGCGCGGCGTGGTCGGCGATTTCCCGGGCATGACATTTGCACCGCGTTTCTCGCCGGACGGACAGCGCATCGTCATGAGCCTTCAGCAGGAGGGCGACAGCTCCATCCTCGAGATGGACCTGCGCAGCCGCCAGATGAGGCGGCTCACGCAGGGGCGCGCGATCGATACCGGCCCCTGCTACTCGCCGGACGGACGCCAGATCGTTTTCGAGTCGGATCGCGAGGGGCACCAGGCCCTTTATGTCATGGGATCCGACGGTCAGGCGCCGCGCCGCATCAGTCTCGGTGAGGGCCGCTACTCGACACCGGTATGGTCCCCGCGCGGCGACTACATCGCATTCACCAAACAAGCGTCGGGGCGCTTCCTCATCGGCGTCCTGCACCCCGACGGCTCAGGCGAGCGCATCCTCACGGACGGGTACCACAACGAAGGACCGACCTGGGCGCCGAATGGGCGCTTTCTGATGTTCTTCCGGGAGCAGCAGGGCGCGAACGGGGGGCCTCGGATTTATTCGATCGACCTAACGGCGCGTAACGAGCGAGTGATTCGCACGCCGTCGTTTGCTTCGGACCCCGCGTGGTCGCCATTGCTGCGCTGAAACCGACCGCAAATACGTATTCGGAGCTATTCGGCCGTGCAAATTGCGCCCGTTTCGGCTTTGAACGGTTATTGAACTGCTTTTCCGTGGCTTTTTCGCATCTCTAGCGGCACAAAACATCCACAGAAAGCCCGCCGTCCTTGATCTGAACTCGCCCCACAAGTACCCAGATTAGGGCGACTGCCACAGGCGAAACTTGAGCCGCTATTCGTGGGGGGTCAAGGCACTATTGGCTGTGGCCATTGGGACATACGCGCTCCCTAGCGATGTATGCCGCCAATGAGCGTGGCGCCAATGCGCCGGTGACGGAGCAGGGTCTGCGTAGAGAGTTGATCCCATCTCGGGGTTTTCTAGGGGAGACTGAACTATGAAGAGTGCAATCGTTCTTGCCACCGTTGTTGCGGCCGTTGCTCTTGGCGCGTGCCGCAAGGAAGTGGCTCACGAGTCGTACAAGCTCGGCGCGGGCGACGTCGCTCCCGTGACGCAGCAGGTGCGCTAACTGATTCCATCACCGGAGCATGTTCGTCTGACGGACCACTTCGGATTATGGACAGCAACAAGCCGCATTGTCGGCCGCGAGGCCAGCGATGCGGCTTTGTTGTTTTTTGTGCGTGATGCTTTCAAGAATGAAGATCGGCGCGCAGCAAAAAGCTCGCACAGTGATCCACTCGGAATGTCGGATATAAAGCTCGCTGCGGCTCAGGCCGTCGCGCCGCCGCCGAGATAAGGCAAGCGCCCGCGCAGACGCGCACCGAACGCCAGGACCGGCGCCAGCAGTTCCATGCTGCGCAGATCAGCGCGAGTTGTGCGGGAAACCACAGCGGGGAGGTTAGTCGATGCGGGGACGTCAGCCCGCCGAGCGATCACTTCGCGCTCGACACCGGCATCATCGTCCGGAGCTGCCATTGCAAACCCTGCAGCCAGAGCAGCGCGATTCAGTCGTTCGATACTCATGTCGCCGACCTCGCTTGACACCGACCGATCGACAAACCTGTCACGGTCGATCCTCGATGTTCTGCAGAGGCACTCACCTATCGCAGAACATTGTGGATAATGTGCGACACTTTATCTTCACGTCAAGTAAAAATTGGTAAACAAGCGTGATACCTTCGAGGTAAGGCTAAATCAACGGGGATGCTGGGCCTGCGACGGCAGCTCCCGAAATGGCGCGACGGCGACTTGGGCTGTCTCCAACACCCTCCGCCAACCGTCACCAGCCAGAAATGCCAGCTCGGCATCTCGCTCCGCCGTCATCGTATCGAGCGTTGCCAGCGTCGCATCCGAATAGCCGGGGTGGCACATCATGAGCGGGCACGCTCCCAAATCGCCGACGAACTTCGCGAAGAGCACTTCCAGGCTCTGTGGCGCGGCATTGAGATCGTAGGCCCCGCTGAAACCGTCGTTGGTCGCGAACCCTTGCGCCGCGGCCGACTTCCTGAAACCGGCCCCAAGCGCCGAGATAACCGCCGCCTTCCGGCGGGCGACGCCGCGCGCAAAGATGCGCGTCAACGGCTCGTGGCATGAGCGCAGGTACGGATGCGGCCCGGCCTGACGGCCGAGCACATTCATGAGCGCCGTGCGCACGCCCGGAAGCTGATGCACGTGATGATGGCCATCCACATGAGCGGGCGCGCGTTTCCATACGGCCGCGAAAGCCGCGAGCTGCCGCTCGATCTCGGTCTCGATCTCCGATAGCGGCAGACGGCCAAGAAGGCTTGCGCGCACGAGCGCCCCAACGGGTGGCAGTCGCCCCGCAGGCGCCAGCTCAGGCATGGGGCCGAGCGGGACCTGGTCCGTCAGCGTGAGATGAAGGCCGATGTCGGCATCGCCCGCCACGGCCGCCAACGACGGCGCCTCGTCCGCCCAGTACGGCGCAACCGTGATGACGCTCGTCGCCGAGATGCGCCTGCCTGCGATCAGCTCGCGGATGGCGCGGCTCACACCGGGCGTCAAGGCATAGTCGTCGGCGCAGACGACGAGCTTCGTGCGGCCTTCGGTCGGCATTCGATGGCACCTCTGCGCGTGTGCGCCAGCTTCGCCGGCGGCGCGCCATTGGCAATATGGGCAGACTGCGATACTGCAAAAGCATGAGCGCGGCCAGCACCGCCGCGCATTCCGCTTCAGCCTCCAAGACCGCACCCGGGAGGACGCCATGAGCCGTCTCGACGTACATCAGTTCATCGCACGCAGCGACAACTTCGCCGTCCTGCTGCACGATCCAGCCACCGGCGCCACCGCGAGCATCGATGCGCCCGATGCCGACGCGATCCGTCGTGAGCTCGCCAGCAAGGGCTGGAAGCTGACACACATACTCGTCACGCATCACCATGCGGATCACACGGACGGCATCGCATCGCTCAAGGCCGAGACGGGCTGCAAGGTCATCGGGCCCAAGGCCGAAGCCTCGAAGATCCAGGGACTGGATCAGCTCGTTGCGGAGGGCGACACCTTCAAGTTCGCCGGCCACCAGATCGACGTCATCGACACACCAGGCCACACGGCCGGCCACATCAGCCTCGTACTGCCGGACCAGAAGATGGCCTTTGTCGGCGACACGCTTTTCGTCATGGGCTGCGGACGCATTATCGAGGGCAATCCCGAGATGATGTGGAACTCGCTGCAGAAGATCGCGCGTCTCCCAAAGGACACCGATCTCTACTGCGGACACGAGTACACCGTCGCTAATGCGAAGTTCGCTCTCGACATCGAACCTGACAACCAGAAGCTCGTCGAGCGCGCGGCGCAAGTCGTCGACATGCGCGCCCGCAATGCCCTGACGCAACCGACGCGCGTCGACATCGAGCTCGAGACAAATCCCTTCCTGCGTCCGAATGTGCCGGCCATTCGCGAGCGGCTCGGCATGAAGGACAAGAAGGACTGGGAGGTGTTCGCCGAGATTCGCGAACGCAAGAACCGCAGCTAGTTGCCCAAGTTGTAGCATCCCCGCATAGGCAGCAGACCATGCAGAAGATCCTTCACGAGAACCCCTCACCGGGCACGAACTCGCACGGCCAGCCGATCGGCACGCCCATTCCGGGCTGGACACCGCGAACGCAGCCGCCGCGCACACCGATGACGGGCTCGCGCTGCGATATCGTGATCCTCGATCCTGCTGCCCACATCGACGATCTGTGGGAGGCCTTCTCCGCCGATCCGAGTGGGCGCAGCTGGACCTATCTCTTCGTCGACCTGCCAGCGAGCAAGGAAGCTCTGCGCGCCTATCTCGATGCGCAATCCAAGCTCACGGATCCGCTCTGCCATACGATCATCGATCGCGCGAGCGGGCGCGCCGTCGGCATCGCCAGCTTCATGCGCATCGACACGACCATGGGCGTGATCGAGGTCGGCAACATCAACTACTCGGAGCGCCTCAAGCGCACCGCCATCGCGACGGAAGCGATGTACCTCATGATGAAGCGCGTGTTCGACGAGCTCGGCTATCGCCGCTACGAATGGAAGTGCGACAGCCTCAATCATCCCTCGCGCAAAGCTGCGGAGCGCTACGGTTACATCTACGAGGGCACTTTCCGCCAGGCTGTCGTCTACAAGGGCCGCAATCGCGACACGGCGTGGTTCTCCATCACCGACAAGGAGTGGCCCGCACTGAAGCGCGCCTACGAGACGTGGCTTGATCCTGCGAACTTCGATGCGTCAGGCAATCAACGTCGCGGTCTTGCCGAACTGATCGTGGAGGCCAAGCGCTGACGGCGCAGGCGCCACCTTGCTCACAGGTGCACATCATGAGCGCAGCGCCGATATCGGGAGAGCGGGCGCAGGACACGATCTTCGCGCTCTCGAGCGGCGCGGGGCGCACGGCACTTGCTGTCGTGCGCGTCTCCGGGCCGGCGGCGGGTCTCGCAGTCGACCGCATCGCGGCGCCGCGCTCGAAGCCGCGTTTCGCAGCCTTCCGCAAGCTGCGCCATCCTGAGACGGGCGAAGAATTCGATCATGCGCTCGTGCTCTGGTTCGCCGGTCCGAACACCGAGACCGGCGAAGACATGTGCGAGCTTCACCTTCATGGTGGCCGTGCTGTTCTTTCCGCCGCGCTCGCTGCCCTTGCCGCCATACCTGGCTGTCGGCCCGCCGGTCCGGGTGAATTCACGCGCCGCGCTTTCGAGAACGGCAAGCTCGATCTTACGGCGGCCGAAGGCATTATCGACCTCATCGACGCCGACACCGACGCCCAGCGTCGGCAGGCACTCCGGCAGGCTTCGGGAGAGCTATCGACGCTCTACGAGGGCTGGCGGCGACGACTGATTGAGGCGCAAGGCCTCCTCGAAGCGTCCATCGATTTCGCTGACGAAGGCGATGTAGCGGAGACTGCCGAACTCAACGGCCTAGCCGAAGCGGCGTCCCTCGCTCTGATCATCGAGCGCCATCTCAAGGATGGTCGGCGCGGCGAGATCGTGCGCGAGGGCTTTCGCATCGTGATCGCGGGACCGCCGAATGTCGGCAAATCCAGCCTGATGAATGCGCTCGCGCGCCGCGACGTCGCGATCGTTTCCGAAGAGCCGGGCACGACGCGCGACGTGCTCGAAGTTCGACTCGATCTCGATGGCTATATGGCCATTGTCGCGGATACGGCGGGGCTTCGCGAAACCGCGGGAGCGATAGAGCGGGAGGGCATCCGACGCGCGCTCCAGCGCGCCGAGGAGGCCGATCTCGTGCTCTGGATCATCGATGCCACGGCTCCGGCCGTGGACATTCCTCCCGATATCGCCGATCGCGGCGCCCGCGTACTACGCGTGCTCAACAAGATCGATGTTCCAGCCGCTCGACGTGACGCTCCACAGGATCATGCCATCTCAGCTCAGACCGGCGCAGGGATTCCCGAACTGATCGGAGCCATTGGCAGCATTGTGCAGATGGCCGCCGGTTCGGCAGAGACAATGGCGATCACGCAAGTGCGCCACCGAAAGCAGATCGAGACATGCCTGGACGCGCTGCAGTCCATCGAGCTATCGAATAGTCTTCCCGCCGAGCTAGCCGCCGAGCAACTCCGCATTGCCGCCGATGCGCTCGGCCGCATTGTCGGCCGCATTGATCCGGAGGATGTGCTGGATCAGGTCTTCGCTCGCTTCTGCATCGGCAAATGAGAAATCGGGACATTCGGTAACGATTGTTTCACGTGAAACGTTCGAGCCGGGCCAGTTTCGGGAGCGCAGATTGAGCGAAGGACAATTCGCGACAGCCGGTAACGATTGTTTCACGTGAAACGCTCCAGCGAACTCTCACCGGGGGCCAATCAATGAAGACCCGGGCAACGGCACTCATCCCCTTCGTCCCGTCGGGACCTGATTTCGACCTGGCCCTCGCTTTCTTTGGCGAACTGGGGTTTGAGACCGCTTGGCACAGCGGCGACATCGCAGGCCTTCGCTTTGGCGGCGCGTACTTCATGCTGCAGAAGATCCATGTGCCGGTTTGGCAGGAGAACCAGATGCACGTCGTCGAGGTGGACGACCTGGACGTCTATTGGGCAGAGATTGACGCGCTCGACCTCCACACAAAGTACCCAGGCGTGCGGACGAAGGAGCCGACCGACTTCCCGTGGGGGCGTGAGGTGCACGTCATAGATCCGGCCGGTGTGTGCTGGCACTTCCGCAAAGCGCCATGACAATGCGCCCGCTCCTCGTGCCCGAGCTGCACTGTAGCGATCTCGACAAGAGCCTCGCCTTCTATGTCGGCCTGCTGGGCTTCCGCATCCTGTACGACCGACCGGAAGATCGCTTCGCTTACCTCGATCGCAGTGGTGCAGAGCTCATGCTCGAGGAATACGCGCCGGGCGCGCGGATGCTGGCGAAGGCGCCCTTCGAGTAACCCTATGGACGCGGCATCAACTTCCAAATTCAAGTCGAGGATGCCGACGCGCTTCATGCGGCCGTCGTCGCGGCCGGCCTCCAATTTTCCTGCCCATGGAGGAACGCTGGTACCGCCGCGACAACACCGAGATCGGGACGCGTCAGTTCATCGTCCAGGACCCGGACGGATACCTGCTCCGGCTCCATCACGACCTGGGCATCCGTCCGGCTACAGGCTGAGCAGGCCGGAGCGGGGCATCTTTTGACCGCCGGCCCGGATTGCCCTATGGCTCTGGGCTCACAGCAAATCATGCGTTTTGAGCAGCACGGATCATGACCGGGACGAGCTATGATGTCATCGTCGTTGGTGGCGGCCACGCAGGGGTCGAGGCCGCCGCCGCCGCCGCGCGCATGGGCGCCCGCACGGCCCTGGTCACGCACAGCGCCGCCACCATCGGTGAGATGTCCTGCAATCCTGCGATCGGCGGCCTCGGCAAAGGTCACCTCGTCCGCGAGGTCGATGCCATGGACGGCCTCATGGCTCGGGTCGCTGACGCCGCCGGCATCCAGTTCCGTCTGCTGAACCGCTCCAAGGGCCCCGCTGTGCAGGGCCCGCGCGCCCAGGCCGACCGCAAGCTCTATCGCCAGGCCATGCAGGCGGCGATCGCGGCGACGGAAGAGCTGACGGTCATCGAAGGCGGTGTGGACGATCTCATCGTCTCGAATGGCCGTGCCTGCGGCGTCGTCCTGGAAGATGAGTGCAGCCTCCCGGCAGGAGCCGTCGTCGTGACCACGGGCACGTTCCTGCGCGGCCTCATCCATATGGGCGAGACCCGTATCCCGGCCGGCCGCTTCGGTGCTGCCCCTGCGGTAAAGTTGGCCGAACGCTTTGCCGCGCTCGATCTGCGCATGGGCCGCCTCAAGACCGGCACGCCCGCCCGTCTCGCCGGACCGTCGATCGACTGGGCGAGTCTCGACATGCAGGCCGGCGACGACGATCCCGTGCCCTTTTCCTTCCTGACACAGGAGATCACGCAGCCGCAAATCTCGTGCGGCATCACCATGACGACCGAGCGCACGCACGAGATCATCCGTGCGAACCTGGCCCGCGCGCCGATGTATTCCGGCGCGATCCAGAGCGTCGGCCCCCGTTACTGCCCCTCGATCGAGGACAAGGTCGTGCGCTTTGCCGACCGCGTCGGCCACCAGATCTTCCTGGAACCCGAGGGGCTGGACGACGATACGGTCTATCCGAACGGCGTCTCGACCTCGCTGCCGGCCGAAATCCAGGAAGCCTTCCTCCGCACGATACCGGGGCTGGAGCGCGTCGAGATCCGTCGCCCCGGCTATGCCATCGAATATGACTACGTCGATCCGCGGGAGTTGTGGCCAACGCTGGGCGTGAAGCGCCTTCCAGGCCTCTATCTCGCCGGGCAGATCAATGGCACGACCGGCTATGAGGAAGCGGCGGCCCAGGGCCTGCTCGCAGGCCTCAATGCTGCACGGCACGCCAGCGGCGGCGACGGCATCACGATTTCCCGCACCGAAGCCTATCTCGGAGTCATGATCGACGACCTCGTGACGCGCGGGGTCTCGGAGCCCTATCGCATGTTCACCTCGCGGGCCGAGTTTCGCCTGCGGCTCCGCGTCGATAATGCCGATCAGCGCCTGACACCTCTGGCCATTGAACTGGGCTGCGTTGGCCCCGCTCGGCGCGCCGTGTTCGCCGCCCGCTCCGATGCTCTGACCGCCGGCCGCGCGCGCCTCGACGGTCTGAGCCTCAGCCCCAACCAGGCGGCAACTCATGGCCTGGAGATCAATCGCGACGGCCGCCGCCGCTCGGCCTTTGAGCTGCTGGCCTTCCCCGGCGTGGATCTGGCCCGCCTTCGGGTCATCTGGCCGGAGCTGGGCGCCCTCGATGCCCCGATTGCCCGCCAGCTCGAGGTAGACGCCCGATACGCCTCCTATGTCGCTCGGCAGGCAGCGGACGTCGCGATCCTTCAGCGCGAGGAGGGACGGACCATTCCCACCGACGTCGATTTCGGCGAGATCAGTGGCCTGTCGAATGAAATCGTCCAGAAGCTCGAACGCCACCGCCCGGCGACACTGGCCCATGCCGGCCGGATCGATGGCATGACACCCTCGGCGCTGCTGCTTCTACTGGCTCATATCCGAAAGTCGGGGCGAAACTCCTCTGGGCGGAGGGCCGGATGACCCGCCCCGTCGGCTCCCTCACGACCCCAATCTCCGGGCCTGAGGACTTCGTCAAGGCGTTCAATGTTTCACGTGAAACCATCGATCAACTGAACATTTACGCCTCGCTGCTCGCCCTGTGGCAACCGCGGATCAATCTTGTCGCCAATGCAACTCTGGCCGAGGTCTGGCAGCGACACATCGCGGACAGCGCTCAGATTGTCGCCCTCGCGCCTCCCAACCCACAAACCTGGCTCGACCTCGGCAGCGGTGGCGGTTTCCCCGGCTTGGTCGTCGCGCTTATGCTGCGCGCGGCCGGCACTAGGGTCACCCTCGTCGAGAGCGATCGGCGCAAATGCGCCTTCCTCGCCGAGGTCGCCCGACAAACCGGAATCACTGTGGAGATTCAGACGGCCCGCATAGAACAAACGGCGACTCAAGGTATGCTGGGAGCGGTTGATGTTGTGAGCGCGCGTGCGTTGGCACCCCTGGTGCGCTTGATCTCCCTGAGCCTGCCCTTCTTTGGTGATGAAACTACTGGGATATTCCCCAAGGGGCGGGGCGCGGAATCCGAGATCGCAGAGGCGCGCGCCGCTTGGGCGTTCGACGCCGAGACGGTTCCGAGCCTCACGGACGAGGCTGCGCGGATCGTTCTCGTTCGGCGACCGCGCGCGATAACGGAGGGCTAGGCCCGTGACTGGCAGATATTCTGGAACGCACGGCCTGCGCATCCTGGCCATCACCAACCAGAAGGGCGGTGTCGGCAAGACGACGACGGCCATCAATCTCGGCACCGCCCTCGCGGCCGTCGGCGAGAACGTCCTGATCATCGATCTCGATCCTCAGGGTAACGCTTCGACCGGTGTCGGCGTTGCCCCGGAGGATCGGCACCTCACGTCTTATGACGTCATCACCGGTCAGGCATCGCTGAGTGCGGCCTGCATTCAGACGGCCGTGCCGGGTCTCTCGATCGTCGCGGCCAATTCCGATCTTGTCGGCCTCGAATCCGAGCTCATGCAGGATGGCGCCAAGCCCTACCGCTTGCGCGATGCCGTCGCTGGCCTCGTCGCCGAACAGCGCGCGCGGGCGGGCGAGCAGCCTTTCACCTACATCCTGATCGACTGCCCGCCGTCGCTCAACCTGCTGACGCTCAACGCACTCGTCGCGGCGAATGCGGTGCTCGTGCCGGTGCAATGCGAGTTCTTCGCGCTGGAGGGCATCTCACAGCTCAATGACTCGATCGACCAGATTCGTTCGACGCTCAATCCCGGCCTCGAGATTCAGGGCGTGGTTCTGACGATGCACGATGCGCGCACGGCTTTCTCGCGCGAGGTCGCGGCGAACGTGCGCGAGTTCTTCGGGCCCAAGGTCTACGACACGATGATCCCGCGCAACATCAAGGTCGCGGAGGCGCCGTCGCACGGCAAGCCGATCCTCCTCTACGACTACGAGTGCGCGGGCAGCCAAGCCTACATCCGGCTCGCCACGGAGATCATCGAGCGTGAGCGCCAATACAAGGCAGCCTAGCGCGGGAGCGAGGCTGGATCGGTCGGGACATGAGTGATTTTGAACGAAGCGGGGGAAGTTCGGTGATGAATGCGCCATTGCAGAAGAGCAGGCTCGGTCGAGGACTGGCGTCGCTGATCGGTGATGCGCCGGTCACGCAGCCGCGCATTCCGCCCGAGGGCGAGCAGCGCATGGTGCCGATCGATCAGGTTCGCGCTGGCAAGCTCAATCCGCGCAAAACCTTCAATGAGGATGATCTCACGGACCTGGCGAACTCGATCCGCGAGAAGGGCCTGGTGCAGCCGATCCTCGTGCGGCCCGAGCCGGGTGCGAGCAACAGCTACGAGATCGTCGCCGGCGAACGCCGCTGGCGCGCGTCACAGCGCGCGGGCCTGCATACGGTGCCGGTGATTGTGCGCGATCTTCCCGATCAGGAAGTGCTCGAACTCGCGATCATCGAGAACGTCCAACGCGCCGACCTCAATCCGATCGAAGAAGCGGCCGGCTATCAGGAGCTGATCGAGCGCTATGCCTATACGCAGGAGCGTCTCGCCGAGGTGATCGGCAAGAGCCGCAGCCATCTTGCGAATACGCTGCGCCTGCTGAAGCTGCCCGATACTGTGCAGAGCATGGTCTCAGACGGGAAGATCTCGGCCGGTCACGCGCGCGCGCTCGTCGGCCGCGACGATGCGGAGGCGATCGCGCAGAAGATCGTCGAGAGCCAGCTCAATGTGCGTGACGTCGAGGCGCTCGTGCAGGCCGGGACGGAGTCGGTTCAGACCACGCGCCGCGTGCGCGACAAGGACGCCGACACGAAGGCCTTCGAGAAAGAGCTCGCCGATATTCTCGGACTCAAGGTCGAAATCCGGCGCGGCTCGGGCGAGAGCGGCGTGCTGCAGATCAAGTACGGCAACTTCGATCAGCTCGATTACATCCGCCTGCGCCTGATGGGCGTGCCCCCAGGTTGAATCTGCAAGTTCGGTCGACTGAATTTCTGAGGGAATGAAGCGGCGGTCGGATCACCCGGCCGCCGCAAGTCGTTTCAGCGCTTCCGCCGGATCGATGCGGCCGTCGTAGAGCGCGCGGCCCGAGATGGCACCGGCGAGGATCGCGCACTCGGGCGCGAGCAACGCCTCGATATCGGCCATGGACGCGAGGCCGCCCGACGCGATGACCGGGATCGAGGTTTCGCGCGCAAGCGCAACCGTGCCCGGCAAGTTCAATCCCTTCAACACGCCGTCGCGCTCGATGTCCGTGTAGATGATCGCCGCGACGCCCGCGTCCTCGAAGCGCTTCGCGAGTTCGATCACGGTCAGCTCGCTCGTCTCGGCCCATCCCTCCACGGCGACCTTGCCGCCTTTGGCATCGATGCCAACGGCAACGCGACCGGGATGCTTCCTGCAGGCCTCGCGCACGAGCGCCGGATTGCGCACCGCCACCGTGCCGAGGATCACGCGCGCAATACCTTTGCCGAGCCAGCCGTCGATCGTCGCCATGTCGCGAATGCCACCGCCTAGCTGCGCCGGGATGGAGATGTTCGCGAGAATGCGCTCGACGGCAGCGGCATTCGCCGGCTTACCCGCGAACGCTCCATCGAGATCGACGATGTGCAGATACTTGAAGCCCTGCTGCTCGAAGGTGCGCGCCTGCGCGCCCGGATCGTCATTGAAGACGGTCGCCGAGCTCATCTCGCCGTGCCTGAGGCGGACGCACTGGCCGTCCTTGAGGTCGATTGCAGGAAAGAGGATCACGTGGCGTCGTCTTTCGTTGAACAAAGTTTATTGAACGCAAGCCACACGCAAGGTTTGCCCTGCAAGCCTTTCGCGGTCGCGCGCGCTTCTATGAAACGAGCTTCAGCCGCCGCGCAAGTGCGATGGTGGCGCGGGCCTCGCGGAAGAACGGCTCGTCGACCATCTGGCCATCGACCGTGAAAGCGCCCTTCCCCACATTCTCCGGCAACTCGCCGGCGGCGAGCACCTTCTGCGCCCAGGCAACGTCCTTCTCGCTCGGCGAGAAGACGCGATTGGCGATGTCGATCTGCGTCGGGTGAATGCAGCTCTTGCCGAGAAAACCCATGGCGAGCGCATCACGCGCATCGCGCTCGTAACCGGCGCGGTCTTTCACGTCCGTCCACACGGTGTCGTACGCCGGCACGCCCGCTTCGGCCGCTGCCATCTTCACGGCGAACCGCACCGGGCCCAAGGCAGCAGCGTGCCGCTCGATACGCAAGGGTGCGAAGAGATCCGCGAGGCCGACCTGCAGCGCCGCGATGCGCTTGTCCGCGCTCGTGATCTCGTAGGCGAGACGCAAACCCTTCGGGCTTTCGACCGTCGCCAGAATACCGATCGCGCGATCGACGCCTTTACGTTTCTCCGCTTCCGCAAGCACGCGCACGGCGCGATGCACCTCATCCGCACTTTCGAGCTTCGGCAGGCTGATATAGTCGAGGCGCGCCGACACCACCGCATCGACATCCTCGGCGAAGTCCGCGTGCGTAACGCCGTTCGTGCGCACGATCATGAGCTTTTCTTGCGGACCCCCAAGCCCGTGCAGGAAGTCACCGATCGCACGGCGCGCCGCAGGTTTCTGCGCGGGCGCCACGCCATCTTCGAGGTCGAACGTCAGCGCATCGGCGGCCGAGCGCATGGCCTTTTCGAAGAACTCCGGCCGGCTGCCCGGCACGAACAGCTTGGATCGCATCATCACTTTCAGCTCCCTGCTTTCGGGCCAAACATCGGCTTGCCCGGATAAGGCATGTCGGCCACGAGAATATGGCCCGTCTCCGACTCGGTCATGTAGAGCTGCTTGCCCTTGAAGGCGATGTTGGTAACGAACTGCCCGACAGGCGGCTCGATGAAATGCGTCGGCCGGCCGAGACGATCGAAGCGCCATACGCCAAACCCGATATGTGCAACGATCAGCCCGCCTTCCTCATCGAGCGCGATGCCGTCCGGTCCGCCGAGACCACCCGAAAGCTGGATCGCGAGGCCGACCTTCGACACGCCGCCGTCGATCATCAGCGGAATGCGCCAAACGGCATTGGCGCGTGTCACGCCGACATAGACGACGCGCTCGTGCAGATCGAGCACGATGCCGTTCGGACTGGGGATCGTATTGACGAGGCACGTGAGCTGCCCCGCCGCCGTGTAGCGGTAGACGCGCCCCGTGGGGTCGTGGAGGCCGGTCTGGCCCTGATCGGTGAAGTAGAGATCGCCGTTCGCCGCGAAGTGGAGATCGTTGACGCCCTTGAAGCTCTCCGAGCGGATGCTCTCGATGAGCGGCGTCACCTTCCCGCTCGCCATATCGAGCGTCATGATCCCGCGCTTGTAGTCCGTGATGAAAGCGCGGCCATCGGCGTGAAACTTGAGCCCATTTGGCCAGCCGTCGTACTCGCTCACCAGCGACCAGGCGCCGGACGATGAAACCTTGAAAATCCGACCATGCGGGATGTCCGTGACGACGAGCTGCCCGTCCGCGTCGAAGCTCGGGCCCTCCAGGAAGCAATCGACGGGCTGGCCGGCTTTGTTGAAGTCGCCCCACGGCGTCCGCTTGGATCGCCGCAACTCATCGGGCATCCGCGAGAAGATCTCGGCCCGGATCACCGCCGGTGGCGCAAACAGGTTCATGGTCCTCCCTCGCGTCTCCCCTGGCACGACATGCACCCCAAGCGCGGCCCGCCTCCCAGGAGACGTGGCGCGCCGAACCGCGTCATGCTCTATATTCGCTGAAATCCGGGGGCATCAAATGGGCCGGCGCCGCGCCTGTCAAGGAAGGCCGGCCGCTGCAGGCCAGCCCCTCACCATATGGAGACAGTCGACATCATGACTGCCAATGATCTGCCGCTCGCCGGTGTCCGCGTGGTCGAGTTCTGCCACGTGATCATGGGCCCGACGTGCGGCCTCATTCTCGGCGATCTCGGCGCCGACGTGATCAAAGTCGAGCCGGCGCCGAACGGCGACAACACGCGGCGCATGGTCGGCTCGGGCGCGGGCTTCTTCGCGACCTACAACCGCAACAAGCGCTCGCTCGCCCTCGACATGAAGACGCCCGAGGGCATGGAGATTGCGAAAAAACTCATCACTTCCGCCGATGTGCTCACGGAGAACTTCCGTCCCGGCGCCATGGACGCACTTGGTCTCGGCTTTGAAGGCGTGAAGAAGCTGAACGAACGCCTCGTCTACTGCTCGCTCAAGGGTTTTCTGTCAGGCCCCTACGATCAGCGCTCGGCCCTCGACGAGGTGGTGCAGATGATGGCTGGTCTCGCCTACATGACCGGCCCGCTCGGCCGGCCACTACGGGCCGGCGCGTCCGTCAATGACATGATGGGCGGCATGTTCGCGGCGATCGGCATTCTCGCGGCACTGCGCGAGCGCGATCGCACGGGCAAAGGCCAGCTCGTGCAGAGCGCACTCTATGAGAACTGTGCGTTCCTCGTCGGCCAGCACATGATGCAGTACGTCGTCACAGGACAGGCGGCGAACCCCATGCCGCAGCGTCTTTCGGCCTGGGGTATCTACGACGTGTTCGACTGCGCCGACGGTCAGCTCTTTCTCGGCGTCGTCACCGACACACAGTGGAAGATCTTCTGCGAGGAGTTCGGCTTTCCGCAGCTCTTCAATGACGAGCGCCTGAAGACGAACTCCATGCGGTCCAACAATCGCGATCTCTTCATGCCATTTCTGAGAGAGTATTTCGGGAAATGGAAGCGCGATGCGCTGGAGGCCAAAGTCGCCGCTGCCGGCCTGCCGTACGCGCCGATCGTCAAGCCGCACGAGCTGTTCGAAGACCCGCATCTGAAGGAGTCCGGCGGACTGCTGCCTCTCACGCTGCCGGACGGCACCGAGACCGTGACGCCGGCGCTGCCGCTCGAGCTCGCTGGCCGCCGTCTCGGCACGCGGCTCAATCCGCCGAAGATCAGCGAGCACGGCCGCGAAATCCTCGCCGAGCTCGGATATGGCGCCGACGCTTCGGAAGATCTCATCGAGCGCGGGATCGTCGCTGCAATCCGCTAACCGCCATACGTAAGACAGACTTAACCTGCTTTCTGTCGAACTGGCCAAACCCAGATCGGCAGGTGCAGTCATGAAGCTTCTTGTCCGCTCTCTCTCGGCGCTCGCCGTGCTCGCTGCAACGCCTGCCTCTGCGCAATCCGATCTCCAGCCGGGATTCGACAAACGGCTCCTTCTGCTGGCGCCGGCGCAGGACAAAGCCCAGAGCTGCTTTCTACGCCACTATGATGCAACTCATCTGAAAGCGCGCCCTAAGCAGAAGGTCGAGGCCATCGGCCTCTGCATCAACGTCGAACGCATGCAGCCCGAAGAGAAGGGCGAGCCTGTCCGCTATATCTATGCTTTCGATTTTGCGGCGAAGCTCAGGGCCAAGCGTGAGGTCGCGAAGACTGGCGGCGAGTGCGGCTTCTCTCATATGCCGCCGGAAGAACAGAAGCGCATCGCCAGCAAGCCTATCTGGTGCGGCGTCGACTGCGACGGCGGCGGCATCACCGTCGAGCCGCGCAAGGACGGCGCGGAGTTGCTCGCCCGCCTTGAACGCATCCGCGTTTCGAGCGAATGCGGGGGTGCCGATGACGAAAGCTCGTCCTTCGACATCACGGGCGGCGCCGACGACAAGGTCTTCATCATCCCGCGCGTGAGTGTGGACGACTTCCGTGCCTTTGTGGGGAAGTAGAGTGGCGCGTGCCTCACGACAGCTTGTCGAACGCCGCCGGGTATGAAACAGCGCCCCCGACAACGGGGGCATCCGTGAGGGGCAACGCCATGAAGTGCGGCCCTGCATATGGCGATTGGAAAGCCGCAGACGCCTCGGTCGAGAAGCCGAAGCGGCGATAGTACGCTGGATCGCCCAGCACAAACATGATCTGCCCACCCGCGCCTTTCGCACGATCGATGGCTTCACGCACCAGCGCCGAGCCGACACCCTGGTTCTGCCGCGTAGGCTCGACCGCAACCGGCGCCAGTGCCATACCGCCCACCGGTGAGCGGAGCCGCGAGACCACCACGTGTCCACCGACGCGTCCGTCCAGCTCCGCGACGAGCGCAACGTTGATCGCGCCTTCCGCGCGCAACGTCTCGACGAGGCTCGCTTCCTGCCCGCCGCCAAATGCACTGGCAAGCATTTTCCTGATGGCGGCGTAGTCGGCCGGCCGCTCTGCGCGGATGATCACACGCCTACCCGTGCACGAAGGGCTCGAGTCCCGACAGCCGCATACGTGTCTCGATCTTCGCGGGCTTGCGCGGCGGGAACTTCTCAACATGCTCCCGAATGTGCCGGATGTGATCCGGCGTCGAGCCGCAGCACCCACCGACGATATTGACGAGGCCGTCGCGCGCCCATGGTTCGAGCTGGCAGGACATGTCGTGTGGCGTCTCGTCGTACTCGCCCATGGCATTCGGCAGGCCCGCATTCGGATAGGCCGAAACGAGCGTGTCCGAGACCTGCGCGAGCTCCGCGATGTACGGCCGCATCATCTCCGCACCCAGCGCGCAATTGAGTCCGATCGAGAACGGCTGCAGGTGCCGCATGGAGTACCAGAAGGCCTCTGCCGTCTGCCCTGACAGCGTGCGCCCCGAGCGATCCGTGATCGTACCCGAGATCATGATCGGCAGCTCGACACCCTTCTCGTCATAGACGTCGAGCACGGCAAGGCCTGCCGCCTTGGCATTGAGCGTATCGAAGATCGTCTCGATGATCAGAATATCGGACCCGCCATCGATCAAGCCACGGACCTGCTCCGAGTAGGCCTCGTACAGCTCGTCGAATGAGGTATTTCGGAAACCGGGATTGTTCACATCCGGTGAGATCGAGGCCGTGCGGTTCGTAGGCCCGATGGCACCCGCGACCCAGCGCGAACGCTCGGGCGTCGAATATTTGTCCGCAGCTACACGCGCGATCTTCGTCGCCTCGAAATTGATCTCGTAAGCGAGCGGCTCCATGGCGTAGTCAGCGAGCGAGATGCGCTGCGCGTTGAACGTATTCGTCTCGAGGATGTCGGCGCCGGCCTCCAGATACTCCTCGTGAATCTTCTGGATGATCTCCGGCTGCGTCAGAACGAGAAGATCGTTGTTGCCTTTGACATCCTTCGAGTGGTCCGCGAAGCGCGCGCCGCGATAGGCCGCCTCATCCAGCTTGTATTGCTGGATCATGGTGCCCATGGCGCCGTCGATGATGAGAATGCGCTCGCGCGCGGCCTTGTGCAGCGCCTTGATGCGGGCACTACGCGCGCGCGCATCGACGAGATTGTCTGTGGCGTCGTTCATGCTGCACCTTTGGTGAGTGCCGGCGCGCCACCGTTCGTCTGCGGACGCAGGCCAAGCAGATGACAGATCGCATAGACGAGATCGGCGCGGTTCAGCGTATAGAAATGGAACTGGCGAATGCCTTCGTCGACCAGATCGAGCACCTGCTCGGCTGCGACGGCTGCCGCCACCAGATGCATCGTCGCGGGGTCGTCATCGAGGCCTTCATAGCGGCGCGCGAGCCAGGCCGGCACGCTGGCGCCGGTCCGCGTCGCGAAACCCGAAACCTGCTTGAAGTTATGGATCGGCACGATGCCGGGTACGATCGGCGCCCAGATGCCATGTTTGCGCGCAGCTTCGAGGTAACGCAGGAAATGCGCGTTATCGAAGAAGAACTGCGTGATCGCGCGATCGGCGCCGGCATCGATCTTGGCTTTGAGCGTGTCCAGATCCGATGCGACGGTGGCGCTCTCTGGATGCTTCTCGGGATAGGCGCTCACCGAGACATCGAACTTGCCGATCGCCTTGATGCCGCGCACGAGATCCGCCGTGCTCTGGTAGCCGCCGGCGTGTGGCTCATAACGTGCCCCGACACCTGCCGCCGGATCGCCGCGGAGCGCCACGATGCGGCGAACGCCGGCATCCCAGTAACCGCGCACGACCTCGTCGACTTCCTCCCGCGTCGCGCCGACACACGTGAGATGCGCGGCCGGATCGAGCGCCGTCTCCTTGACGATGCGGGCCACCGTCGAATGCGTGCGCTCGCGCGTCGAACCGCCGGCTCCATAGGTCACCGAAACGAACTCGGGCGCCAAGGGCTCTAGCCGGCGGATCGACGTCCACAACGCCTCCTCCATGCGCTCGGTCTTCGGCGGAAAAAACTCGAAAGAAACAGTGATCTCGCCGTCGCCGACGAGGCGACTGCGCCGCTCGTGCAATTGCTGGACTGACTTCATCACCCGACAACCTCTACTTTGGATATGCGTTCCGTTTGGCGGCTGTGTGCGTGCACGCGCAGGCGCTCCGCCGTCCACAACATCACCGTGAGCTTTCCGTCGGCATCGCGCGCTTCCGGCGCGAGCGTGTTGACCGAGAGCAACTTCAACCCGGCCTCCTGCAGCCACTGCTCGACCTGTCCAGGCGGGAAGCCGAGCCGCTCGTGCGCCTGCGTCTCACGCAGGAACTCAAGCTCGTGCGGAGCGAAATCCACGATCAGCAGTCGCCCGCCCGGCTCTAGGATGCGCGCGGCTTCGCTGATTGCCTGCGCCGGATCGTTCAGGAAGTGCAGCACCTGATGGATGACGACCGCATCGGCGCTGCCGTCCTCGAGACCGAGGTCATAGAGATCGCCATGCCGAACACGCGCGTTCGTGACACCGTCGGCCGTCAGCTTGGCGCGCGCATAGGCGAGCATGGCGTGGTTGATGTCGATACCCGTGCCGTGCTCGAAACTATCGGCGAAGAGCTGCAGCACACGGCCCGTGCCCGTACCGGCATCGACGAAATGATGGAATGGTCCCGGGCCCAGCGCCGCGCGCATAGCGGTCTCGACGCTGTTCTCGGTCACGTGCAGCGAGCGGATCTCGTCCCATTGCGCGGCGTGTTGCTCGAAATAGGCCTGAGCGGCGGTCTCGCGCTCGCGCTTCACGGCCTCGGCGCGATTGCGGTCGCGCTGGAGCTGGGTATCGGCGAGGTCGACACTGTCGAGCATACGCCGGGATAGCGCCCCGGCCGGACCGGCAACGACGAGCTGGAAGTAAGCCCAACTCCCCTCGCGCGTGCGCTCGATGAGCCCCGCTTCAGCGAGAAGCTTCAAGTGGCGGCTGATGCGCGGCTGGCTCTGACCGAGGATGCGCGTCAGATCCTTTACGTTCAGCTCGCTGGTTGCAAGCAGCAACAGGATGCGCAACCGCGTCGGCTCAGCGGCAGCCTTCAGAATGGTGACGACGCTTTGCGAGGACAGCGACATTCAGGTCCCTTTTCCGGTTCCAGGTCCGGAGTACGCAAATCATATAAAGATATCTTTATGTGTCAAGTCGGATGCGAACCCCGTGGCTGCGCAGAGCGGTCCCCCGGAGCCGGACGTTGACCTCGTGAGCAACGCCGCGCACCGTGCAGACACGCAATGAGCAGCCTTCAGACCGAATTGTCGGGCGGGGGCAGCAGTTCCTGAGGCCAGCACTTTGCCGATGCTGCATCTTCTAGGCTGGGCCACGGGTGCCCTGTTCTTCTTTTACGCCTGGATTTTGCGGGTCTCGCCCAGCGTCATGATCGACGAGATGATGCGCGACCTTGCGGTCGGCGGCGCCGTCATCGGCAATCTCTCGGCAGTCTATTTCTATGGTTATGCCGGCATGCAGGTCCCGGTCGGGATGCTGCTGGACCGGTTCGGCCCGCGTCGCCTGATGACGACTGCCGCCCTGCTGTGCTGCGTCGGCTGCGTGATCTTCGCGCTCAGCAGTGGAATCACGGGCGTCGCCATCGGCCGTTTCGTGATCGGTGCAGCGGCGGCCTTCAGCCTGGTCGGCGCCATGGCCGTGGCGGGCCTCTGGTTTCCTGCCCAGCGTTTCGCGCTTCTTTCCGGACTGGCGATGATGATGGGCATGATGGGCGGCGTGTTTGGTCAGGCCCCCTTTCGACTCGTCATCGAAGCGCTCGACTGGCGCGGTGCCGTGCTCGCCTTGGCCGCCGGAGGTATCGCCATTGCCGGCGCCGCGTGGGCGACGGTGCGGGACCGGTCACAGGCCGCACGAACCCGGGCTCCCGTGTTCTCCGGTCTTGGGCAAGTCGCGCGCAATCGCCAGATATGGCTCATCGCCATTGCGGGTCTCGGGACGACGGGACCGCTGCTCGGATTTTCGGGCCTATGGGGCGTGCCATACTTCGTGTCCACGCTCGGAATCGACCGGACGGCTGCAGCTTCCATCACATCCATGATGTTTCTGGGCTGGGCCGCTGGCGCGCCGCTGATCGGCTGGGCCTCGGATCACATCGGCCGCCGCCGTGCGCCGCTGATGCTCGGGCTGGTGCTCTGTACTGTCACAATGTCGGCCATGCTCTACGTTCCGGGCCTCTCCGTCCCGACGCTCATGGCACTCTGCTTCCTCTGCGGCTTTGGCGGCGCGTCACAGATCACGGGCTTCGCCGCCGCGCGCGAGAACAATCCGCCGGCCCTCAGCGCAACGGCCATCGGAGTCGTGAACGGCCTCGTCACCGGCGCCGGCGCACTTTTCCAACCGCTGCTGGGCTGGCTCCTCGACCTCAACTGGAAAGGCGAGATGGCTGCGGGCGCGCGTCTCTATGATCCCAGCGCCTATCGCATCGCACTGAGCGCCATCATCGTCGGCTGCCTGATCGGCTTCATCTGCGCGATCGCAATGCGCGAGACCTACTGCCGGCCGCTGGATGAGCAATAAATCAGACTGCTAGTACTTCGCCCTTCAGCAGCTTCGGCACTTCGCCAGTTAGGCCGGACGCTTCGCTCACCAGCGCACGCTTAAGCCCGGGCAGGCGGTCGACGACGCCGAGGCCCGCGTCGCGCACAGATCGCAGCAGCGCATTGTCCTGCGAGAAAAGCGCGTTGAGCGCACTGAACGCCGCGGCCGACGCCGCACCATCGAACCGCCGCCAGCGGGCATAACGCTCGAGCGCCGTCGCATCGCCGACATCGAGGCCGACGCGTACGGCATCGACGAGGCACTCGCTCAATGCCGCAACATCCCGCAGGCCGAGATTGAGCCCCTGCCCGGCAATGGGATGCACACCACGCACCGCATCTCCGACGAGTGCGAAACGTGGTGCGATCAGCTCGCGAGACAGATGCATCGCGAGCGGCCAGTTTCCGCGCGCTCCCGCCAATTCCAGCGCACCGAGTCGATGCCCGAAGCGGTTCTCGAGCTCAGCAAGGAAACACGCATCATCGAGCGCCAGGATGCGCGCGGCCTCGCCTGCGTCCTCGGTCCAGGTTACGCAGGCACGATTGCCAGTCAGCGGGAGGATCGCGAATGGCCCGGCCGGGAGAAAATGCTGCACGGCGCGCCCGCCATGAGGCCGCTCGTGACGCACCGTCGTGACGATGCCGGTCTGCGCGTACTGACGCTCGACGACGCCGATACCGGCCGCGGCGCGCAGCGGTGACTTGCGGCCATCGCAAGCGACGACCAACCCCGCCTTGATCGATCCACCATTAGCCAATTGAAGGGTAATGCCGCTGCCGTCCGCGGCCATCCCGGTCGCCGTGCCGGAAAGCCGCATGACCCCTTGCATACGATCGAGAACTGCGATCGCAGCCTTTTGCAGCGCATCGGCCGGCACGATCCACATGCCCGGCTCGCCCTCCCCCACGATCGTATCGTAGCTCAGCAGGACCGGCCGGATGGCGTCCGTCAGGCTCGAGTCCGTGATATCGATACCGCTGACGGGCTGTGCCTCTTCGGCGACCCTCGCCCATACGCCGATGGCATCGAGCAGCCTCTGCGATCCCGCCGAAAGGGCATAGCTTCGCGCGTCGGGCCGTCCGCCGCTCGACCCGCCGGCATCCAGGAGAGCAATGCGCCCCCCCGCGCCGAAGACGCCAGCCAGCGCCCGCGCCAGAACGAGGCCTGTGAGGCCTCCGCCCGCAATAACAACGTCATGATCGCGCATACCGCGCTCCGGCTCTTTGCTGTAGATAGGCGACGTCTGCGCCTGCTCTATCATCAGCCCCTGAGGATGCCGTCGCCATGGCCCGAAAGAAAGCGTCGGATACCAATGCCGTCGATGATCTCGTTGGCATACTGGACCTCGAGCGCCTGGAACAGAACCTGTTTCGTGGTCGCGGGCCCAGTGCCGGCTGGCAGCGGGTCTACGGCGGACAGGTGCTCGGGCAAGCGCTCGTCGCGGCCGTCCGCACAGTGCCGGAGGAGCGTATCGCCCATTCAGCACATGGCTACTTCCTGCTCCCCGGCGATCCCGCCGAGCCCATCATCTACGATGTCGAGCGCATCAGGGATGGCGGCAGCTTCACGACCCGGCGCGTGAAAGGCATCCAGCACGGCCGCGCCATGTTCACCATGAGCGTCTCGTTTCATAAGAACGAGGGCGGGTACGACCATCACGCCCCCATGCCCGAAGCGCCCGCGCCGGAGGATCTACCCAACGAGCAGGACCTCAAGGAACGCATGCTCGACAAGCTCCCCGAGAACATGCGCCGCTATTGGGAGCGCGAGCGCCCGATCGAAATCCGCCCGGTGGATGTCTCGCGCTACTTCGCCCGTGATAAACGGGAGCCGCGCCAGCTCATCTGGATGCGCGCAACCAAGCCGCTCCCTGATTCTTTTCCGCTGCATCAGTGCGTACTTGCCTATGCCTCGGATTTCACACTGCTCGACACCGCCCTGATCGCCCACGGCAAGCTGATGTTCGACAAGGATCTGCAGCTCGCGAGCCTGGACCACGCCATGTGGTTCCATCGCCAGTTCCGCGCCGACGACTGGTTGCTATATGCGCAGGACAGCCCCTCGGCCTTTGGTGCGCGCGGCTTCTGCAGAGGCAGTGTCTTCACCCGCGATGGTCTTTTGGTTGCCTCGACGACGCAGGAAGGCCTGATGCGGCAGCAGGCGACAGGCTTCGTGGTCAGCTAGCGGGCAAAACACTAATTTTGCCTAGCAATTAGGCAGTTATGACTGCCCAAAAGCCCATCGCCGTCCATAGGACATCACTTTTCAGCCATATATATCAATGGTCTAACTTCCAACTCCGAATCTGGCACGCACTTTGAGTCTTAACCAATGCCTGCTCTGCGCAGGCCTTGGAACGCGCACGTCTGCTGTTTCGTCGGGGGGTGCGCCAAGACGCGAGGTCGAATGGCCATGAAGCTGATCACTGCGATTATCAAACCGTTCAAGCTCGAGGAGGTGCGTTCGGCGCTGACGGACCTCGGGCTGCAGGGCATGACCGTCTCCGAAGTGAAGGGATACGGGCGTCAGAAAGGGCATACCGAGATCTACCGCGGCGCCGAATATGCCGTGAACTTCCTTCCCAAGATCAAGATCGAGGTCGCCGTGACTTCGGCCGAGGTCGACAAAGCCGTGTCCGCCATCGCCACTGCCGCCAAGACGGGCCAGATCGGCGACGGGAAGATCTTCGTCTCAGCCATTGAGCACACGCTGCGCATCCGCACCGGCGAGACGGACGACAACGCTCTCTGAGGAACCAGACGTCGCGCCCGCCACCGGCCGGCCTGCAATGGCAGACGGGGGACACTGCGGCCGGCGCGTCGACTTCGGCGAAGCTCTAACCTCAAACTGGAATGGTGGCAGGAACAAACCCATGAAGACATGCATTCGTTCGATAACCAGCGTAGCGGCGCTCGCCGCCGCATGGGCCATGGTCAGCATGACCACCGCGCTGCCCGCGCTGGCTCAGGCTCCCGCCGAGGCACCTAAGATGGACTCCGGCGACATGGCCTGGATGCTGACGTCGACCGTCATCGTCCTGATGATGACGATCCCTGGCCTCGCACTCTTCTACGGCGGCATGGTGCGCAAGAAGAACGTGCTCGCGACGGTCATGCAGTCCTTCGCGGCTGCCTGTCTTATGTCGATCGTTTGGATGGTCGTCGGTTACTCCATCGCCTTCGGTGACGGTGGTGCGCTCAATGCCTACATGGGCGGCTTCGGCAAGATGTTCTTTGCCGGCATGACGAAGGACGGTCTGTTCGCTCCGCTTCTGATCACCGAGTCGCTGTTCGCCGTCTTCCAGATGACGTTCGCGATCATCACGCCGGCCCTCATCGCCGGCGCTGTCGCTGACCGCATGAAATTCTCGAGCTTCCTGGTTTTCATCACGCTCTGGCTGATCATCGTCTATGCGCCGATCTGCCATTGGGTGTGGGGCGGCGGCTTCCTCGGCGCTGACGGCATCATGGACTTCGCCGGCGGCACCGTCGTTCACATCAACTCGGGTGTTGCAGGCCTCGTCGCCGCACTGGTTCTCGGCCGTCGGAAGGGATACGGCACTGACAACATGGCGCCGCACAACCTCGTCTATACGGTGATGGGTGCGGCGTTCCTGTGGATCGGCTGGTTCGGCTTCAACGGTGGCTCGGCTGGTGGCGCGAACGATTCGGCCGCTATGGCCATCCTCGTCACGCAGATCTGCGCGGCCGCCGCGGCACTCGCCTGGATGTTCGCGGAGTGGATGACCCACGGGAAGCCAAGCGTTCTCGGCATCGCCTCGGGCGCCATTGCAGGTCTTGTCGTCATCACGCCAGCGGCCGGCTTCGTCGACCCGAAGGGCGCCCTGATGATGGGCCTCATCGGCGGCGTCATTTGCTTCATCGCCTCCACCGGCATCAAGCGCGCTCTAGGCTATGACGACAGCCTCGACGTCTTCGGCATCCATGGTGTCGGCGGCTTCGTCGGCGCAATCCTGACCGGCGTGTTCGCCGTGGCTTGGATCGGTGGCGAGGGCAAGAGCGGCCTCCTCGAGGGCAATGCAGCTCAGGTGTGGATCCAGTTCTACGGAACGATCGCGACGATCATCTACTGCGCGGTCGCCACGTTCGTGATCCTCATGGTGGTCAAGCTGTTCATGGGCCTTCGAGTCGATGAGCAGACCGAAATCGAGGGTCTCGACGCCCGCCTCCATGGCGAGACGGTGCACTGATCACGAGCGTCCGGAGACCCACCGGCTCCCATCTCCGACGTAACTAAACTGATTGGGATCGTCCGACGGGCGATCCCAATCGGCTCTCAACTACCCCGGTCAGACCACATCTTCCGGGTTTACGGACGGTACCGCAGCCTTGCGGCGCCGGGCCGCGGGGCCTGAGCCGATTGCTCCCCCAGTGTCGTCGCTCACCCCGCGGTCTCATTCCTCAATCGATCACGATGCGTGTGCTACGTCCCATTCTTGCGAGTACGAAAAGCAGGTGACGCCGCGCGAGCACCACACATCCTTCCGTCGGGCGATAACCGGGTCTCGCCAGATGCATGAAGATCGCACTGCCGGCACCCTGCACCCGAGGACGCGTGTTGTGATTCAGCACGACGACGACATCGTAAAGATGGTCCGCGCGCCAGAGGCGCTCCGCGCTCGCGGGATAGGGATGGCGCACCCAGCGATTATAGTTTCGGTCTCCGATGGCATCGCACCAGCCGTCGTCGACGTTGATCCGTCGGACCGGCAATGCGGTGGTCGGCCGCTGGATGCGATCGGCGCGATAGAGCACCAGCTCCGGTCGCCAGGTTCCGCTCGGCGTAGCCCCATCGCCTTCATGTTTCCGCGCCGCGCGTCCACTTCGCCCGAGGGCACACGGCAGGGCCAACGATGCGAAGGAAAGCGATCCGCGAACGTCCGAACGCGAGCGCGCACGAACGTGGATTACGCGACAACAATGCACCTTCATATCGTTGGAATCGCTCTCGTTTCGACGCCGGATTGCCATCTTTCCCCCGATAGCTGTTTCCATTCGGCAACCAGTGATATGGTGCCCGCACAAAATTCGCCAATTGGGAGCGCTGCCACATGAGTACGGCACGTACGGTCCTGCTCGTCGACGACGACGAGGAGCTTCGTGCTTCTCTCAGAGATCAGCTCGCGCTGCATGATGAGTTCGACATTCTGACCGCAGGCACAGCGAGTCAGGGCATCGAAATCGCGCGCGAGACGCGGCTCGATCTGGTTCTTCTTGACGTCGGTCTTCCGGACATGGATGGCCGCGAGGCGTGCAAGCTTATGCGCAAGGCCGGCTTCAAGAGCCCGATCATCATGCTAACCGGAAATGCCGCGGATTCCGACGTCATCCTCGGCCTCGATGCCGGCGCCAACGACTACGTGACGAAGCCCTTCAAATTCGCCGTCCTGCTCGCCCGCGTCCGCGCCCAGCTGCGCCAGCACGAGCAGAGCGAGGACGCCGTTTTCTCCATCGGGCATTACACCTTCAAGCCGGCCTCCAAAGTGCTTGTCGACGGTGCCGGCAAGAAGATCCGCCTGACGGAGAAGGAGACCTCGATCCTCAAGTATCTCTATCGGGCCGGCGAAAAGGTCATCACGCGCGATGTGCTCCTCCACGAGGTTTGGGGCTACAATGCAGGCGTGACGACACATACGCTCGAGACCCACATTTACCGCCTGCGCCAGAAGATCGAGAAGGATCCCTCGAGCGCCGAGCTTCTGATCACGGAAATGGGGGGCTACAAGCTCGTTCCCTGAGCGGCAACCGGGGCGCCTAGTCGCGGGAAACAACCGCTGGCCAAGTTGAGGGAAAGGCGCTATAAGCCCGCCCGACTGCGAGGTGGGCTTACCCGGCTCCGCTGACCGCGAATTCCATTTTCAAGCCTCGGCCGCAGTTGCCAATTGACCGCGCCAGCTTGAGGCCGCCGCCCACCGACGTCGAGCGGGGCACTGCACACAGGAGAGTACGAACATGGCCGTCCCCAGGAAGAAAGTATCGCGTATGAAGCGCGGCACCCGCCGTTCCGCCGATGCGCTCTCGGTCCCGACGATCGTCGAGGACAAGAAGACCGGCAACGTCCGTCGCCCGCACCACATCGACCTGAAGGCCGGCACGTACCGCGACCGCCAGATCCTGCCGGCCAAGAGCGACGTCTGAGCCATCGGCTCGACCTGCCGGCGACTGGGGGGGACTTGACGTATTGGGGGCTGGTCGGATTTTCCGATAACGCGCCGCCCCGTCGAGCGGCCACATCCCGCCATATTCACGCGGTAGCGCGGTGAGTTCGTGTTCGGACGCGGAACACCCGCCGCTGCAGCGGCACAACGAGGGAGAACTCCATGTCGCTGAGGGCCCTGCCGCTCATTGCCGTTTCGTTCATTCTCTACAATATCGTCGTGCTCTTCAGTGGCGGCACCGGCCCCGATGGCATGGTTCTCAGCGCCAGTCAGGCAGCTGACGCCGCGCTCCGCAAAGTGCTGTTCTCGCTACCCATGGTCGGCGGCGCGACCTGGAATTTCTCGATGGGTGATCTGCTCATTCTGATCACGATGTTCCTGCTCTTCTTCGAGCTGATCAAAGCCACCTACACGTCGTCCGCGTCGCTGCTCGACCACGGACTCTCGATGCTGGTCTTCATTGCCTGCCTGATCGAGTTCCTCCTGGTTCCTCAAGCGGCAACCTCGGTGTTCTTCTTCATCATGATCGCCACGCTCATCGATGTCGTCGCGGGCTTCATGATCGGTATTCGCACCGCCCGGCGTGATCTCAATATCGGCGATCACTGAGTTCCGGGTCGTAGGGCATATCTGCTGAACGGCGATCAACCCTCGGCTGCTGAGCGGCCGAGGCTGGATAGGATCGTTTGATCGCTTGTTAACTTGTTGGGGCTACGGTTTTCCTGCACGAGCGCGTTTCGGTCCAGTCGGCCGTAAGCCGGTGCTCGCACAACGGAATCTCGTACCGTGCCATCTGCCCGCGATGCCATCGACGCGAAAGCGCCTGCTCGGCGCGCGAAAAGCGCAACCGATCCCGCCGGTCCGCGTCCGCTCGACCTCCTCGGGATTATGTCCGCGGTTCAGGAAACGGCCTATACGTGGCACGTCCAGAGCGATCGCATCGAGTGGGCGGGGAACGCGTGCGAGGTGTTGGGCGTGAGCTCCCCTCAGGCCATCGGCACCGGAGCCGACTTCCAGTTCCTGGTCGCTCCCGAACATCTTCAGACCCGCGCCAATGCGCTTCTGAGCCCGCGAGCCGAGGCGAGCGATCCTGGCGTGAAATTCCGCGTTCAGTATCGCTTCGCTCCCGGTGGACGGCGGAGCGTCGGATCGCTCTGGCTCGAGGATCACGGCTACTGCACCCTCGACGGACAGGGCCGGCCGCAAACCGTGCGCGGCGTCATCCGCGTGATCAACGACCGCTACTGGGAGGAGCAGCGCCTGCTCCATCGGTCGGACCATGACGACCTGAGCGGACAGCTCAATCGGGCCCGCCTGACGGAAGCACTCGGCGCCATGCTGACCCGCGCCGAGCGCATCCAGCGGACGGGGTGTTTCCTGATGGTCGCCGTCGACAACATGGCGACCATCAACGACAGCTTCGGCTTCGAAGTTGGTGACGAGGTTCTTGCCGCGGTCGCGCAGATCATTCGCGCGCACATGCGCTCCGGGGATGCAGTCGGACGCTACTCGTCCAACAAGTTCGGCATCATCCTGAACGACTGCGGCCCCGGCGCCATGCGCGTCGCCGCCGAACGCCTCATCAGGATCGTAAGGGACACGACGATCCGTACGGCCGCCTGCCAGCTCTCGGCAACGATCTCGATTGGCGGCGTACTCATTCCGGACCAGGCTTCCACGGTCTCCCAAGCCCTCGGTCATGCCATGCAGGCCTTAGACAGAGCCAAGTCGCGGCGCCACGACGGGTTTGCTGCCTATCAGCCCTGCAGGAGCACCAGCGAGGCCCGCCAGCGCAATATCTCGATTGCCGACGAGGTCATCTCCGCTCTCGAGCAGAACCGGATGCTGCTCGCCCTGCAGCCGATCGTCGAGACACGGACGCGCAAGCCCGCATTCTACGAGTGCCTGCTCAGAATGCAGCGTCCGGACGGGAGCATTGTCTCCGCCGGCGAGTTTATTCCGCTCGCCGAGCAGCTCGGTCTCTCGCGCTTCATCGATCGCCGCGTACTGGAGCTCGCCGTCGACTTCGCCAAGGCGCACCCCGCGGTCCACTTGTCGATCAACGTCTCGGGCTACACCTCGAGCGATCACGAATGGCTGGTCTCGCTGCACCGGCTGACCGGCGGGCGCCGCGAGATCATGGAACGGCTGACCATCGAAATCACGGAGACGGCTGCGATCCATGACCTCGATGTGTCGATCGCGTTCGTCGACACGCTGAAGGAGCTCGGCTGCCGCGTTGCTATCGACGATTTCGGCGCCGGATACACGTCTTTCAAGAACCTCAAGACGCTCAATGTCGACATGGTCAAGATCGACGGATCCTTTATCCGTAATTTGACGACCGAGCCGGATAATCAGGTTTTCATCAAGACGCTGGTCGAGATCGCAGAGACATTCAATCTCGAAACGGTTGCCGAGTGGGTCGGCGACGAGGAAACCGCACAGATGATGGCCCGCGCCGGCATCACCCACCAGCAGGGCTTCTATTTCGGCCAGCCCCAGCTTGCGAGCACCTTCCAGGACGCAGCTGCATCCTGAGAATGCGACTTCCCAATACCGGTGCCGTAGCTCATTCCGCCGCATCACGCCCTGATTTGGGCGCTGCCGCTGTCCGGAACGCCGTGCGCCGTTCGTCCCATTCGGCCGCGCCGACCCGCGCGAACGTCACGCCGGGACCGCCGCCACTGAACGTCGCCGGCGTAAGTCCCGTGGCCTTGAGCTCCGCGAGCAGCTTGTCGCAAAGACCGATGATCGACGACATCAGCATCCCCGGTACGATCGCGAGGCGATAGCCCATGCGCTCGATTTCGGCGTGCGGGATCGCGGGCGTTTTGCCGCTCAGCACATTGTTGAAGAGACACGGCCCCTTCACCGCTTTCGGCACAGCGGCCACCTCCTCGACGGACTGCGGTGCCTCGAAGAAAGCCATGTCCGCACCGCCTTCGAGCGCGAGATTGCATCGCGCGATGGCTTCGTCGTAGCCGGCGACGCCGCGGGCATCCGTGCGGGCGATGATCATGAAATCGTCCGTCCGGCGGGCGGCAGCGGCAGCGCGGATCTTCGCCGCATAGTCTTCGCGGCTGATCAGCTCCTTACCGTCCAGGTGACCGCAGCGCTTCGGAAAGACCTGATCCTCGATGTGGATCGCAGCGACGCCCGTCCGCTCGAAGGCCTGTACGGTGCGATAGACGTTGAGTTCGTTGCCGTAGCCCGTGTCGGCATCGCTGACCAGTGGGACGCCGATCGTTCCCGTGATCCGGCCGGCATTAGCGACCATTTCCGACATCGTCAGCAGGCCGTAGTCGGGCAGGCCATGTGCGACCGATGTGCCGGCGCCTGTCATGTATACCGCGGAAAAGCCCGCCTGCTCGACAAGCTTCGCCGTAAGGCAATCGTAGGCGCCGGGCGCCACGACCATGGGGCCCGAACGAATCATGGATTTGAGGGTGGCCGCTGCCATGTAGTTTCCTCCCGCGCGCCGACTTTGATTGTTGCCTACGACCTTAGGCACCGCCCGCGTGGGCGTCCAGGCGCGGAAGAACAGGACGGACCTGTGGGTTTCGAGGGGAAAGTCGCGCAATCGGGCTGGCGGCCTTGGAGCCGCCACCCGAATCAGCCGAGCCTTGTCAGGCCGAGAGTGGCAAGTGGAGTTCGTCCATGTCCATCAGCGTCCTGGCGCGCCAGCTCATGTCGCAGGAAATCTTCAGGGGGCTCACCCCCCTGCAGCTCACCGAGGTCGTGCGGCAGGCCGAGCGCATCGTCTACCATCCGGGCGACACGATCGTCGAAGCCGGAACCTCGGGCGATGCGGCCGTGCTCATCGTCGCTGGTGATGCCGTGCGCTTCCTCGAGGACGAGCCGGCAACAGGCCTCAACGCGCAGGGCATTGCCGCAGGCTCGCTGCTGAGCGAGCTGGCCATGCTGGTCGATCACGAGCATGGCGCGACCGTCGTAGCCCATACGACCGTGCGTGCACTTCGGATTACACGGGCGGGCCTTCATGCGCAGATGCTGGATGACCCTGACCTTGCCGGCCACTTCGTCGATCGTATCACCGAGCGACTGCATCGCGTGGCGGATGAACTGCGTCGCATCGACTATGCCTTCGCAGGGGCAGAAGGCGTGCCGGCACCCGCGTGAAATGCTGGTTGCGCCTCATTATGAGGTGCTTTAGAGAAAGTGCTGCCAGAAAATAGAAAAGCGCCCAACCCCGGGGGGAGAGGTTGGGCGCTGAGCGCTTTTTCGGCGCTTCGCACCGGGAGGGAAGCCGGTGCAGCGGATCGATGTCTTCGGCTAGACGGGGGGCACTGCCGAATGTGTGACATCCACCGCTCTACAATCGAATTTAGTTGCCTGTGGCCGAAAATCAAGGTCCGGCCAGCGCACACTCACGATTCTTTTACTGATTGTTTCAGCCCATCCCGGCGGTGATTCGCGGCAGGCGCAGCTTTTTCGCTCAACCGATTGAGCTACTTCTGTTTTCTGAGCGTTGGGCTGATAACGCGGAACAACTCCAGATCCAGATCCTCGGGCCGTGCGAGGTTGGCGACCTCGACCCGCGTATCCGCGCCATGTGAGTCGGTCGTCACCCATTCCCTGAGCTCGAGCTCAGGTGTTTTGGTCATAAAGAGCCGAATCTGACCTGGCGCATCTGGGCTCTTGTCCTGCAGCGCGACGATGATCAGATCTTCCATCTCCTGCACGTCGACGATGCTGGCATCCCGGAGCAGGTCGACGTCCTGGCGCAGCAAGAGCCGGAATGGCGTCTGATCGAGTGCGATCCGGTCATCCGAATGGGCCTCGAGGTCCTGGATCGCGAGCATATTGCCGTCGGAGACGATGAGCTGACGGCTCGGGCGATTGTACTCGAACCTAAGCCGGCCCGGCCGCTTGACGTAGAACGTGCCACGCATCCGCTTATTGTCGGATGTCGTCTGCACGAATGTGCCGCGCAGATTCGCCAGTTCATTGAAATAGCGGCTGACCTTGGTCACGGTCTGGATCTGCTGTGGCTCCAGCGCGATGCCGGCGATCGTCGACTCCGGCTTGACCTCGGCGCCCCAGGACGGATTGCCCAACGGACTGCTGGCCGCCGGCTTCCCGGGGTTCTGCGCCGCGGCACTGTTCGGCCACACGGCGGTCCCCACGAGGGTCCAGGCCAGGGCGGTGGCCGCACACAGGATCGCTGCGCCACGCCCCAGTCCCAGTCCTGCGCGCATACGAAGCCCCATCAGCGAATTCATGCCATCCGCCCTAAAACAGTTCCAGTGCAGCAAACCCATTCCCCCAAGATTGGGACGAGATCTGGGCGCTGGCCGTCGCGCCCGAGCATTGCGACGTGCCGCCGCGCGTGCTACCCGCCAGATGTGCTGAGCACATGACATCTTAGCTCGTCCACGTCCACTCCAGAGGCGCGCATCACCATGCCGAAGAAGCCCACACCAACATCCGGCAACGGTCCTGCCGCATCCTCGCCCATGGCCCAGCCACAGCAGGTTCAGGTCCGCATCGCCGGCCAGTACATCAAGGATCTGTCCTTCGAAAATCCCAACATCGGCAAGCTGATAACCGCTCCGCCGGAGAGCCCGAACCTCGACGTCGAGATCAACGTCGGTATCACCAATCTCGGCCCCAATCTCTACGAATCGGCCATCGAGTTTCAGGCGCGCGCCAAAGCAAAAGATCTCGTGATCTATGAATTCGAGATCGTCTATGCCGGCGCTTTCCACATCGAGAACGCTCCCGAGCAGGCACTGGAGCCCATGCTCTTCGTGAATTGCCCAGCGCTGCTGTTTCCATTCCTGCGCCGCATCGTCGCCGATATGACCCGCGAAGGCGGCTTTCCGCCTCTGCTCCTCGACCCCGTCGATTTCGGCTCGCTCTACATGCGCAAGAAGCAGCTTGGCATGCCGCCGCAGGCTGCGCCTTCAGGCAGCATTGTTTCCTGAAGTCTCTTCAGCCCGATCAGCGCGATCGAACTTGATCCACAGTGCCTCCGGCCCCAGCGTGTCGACGAAGGCGCGATGGGCCGCGATATCCGCTTCGCTCAAGCGTGGTGCAAGCGTGCGCTGCCGCGCACGAACGGTCAGTGTCGTCGCGGTGCCGGCGGAACGCTGCTGGCCGATCACAGTCTGAGCCAGACTGAGCGTCGCCTGCCGCTCACCGAGCAGCTCCAGATAGACTTCGGCGAGGAGCCACGAGTCGAGCAGCGCGCCGTGGAAAGTGCGCTTCGAATTGTCGATCTCATAGCGTTTGCACAACGCATCGAGACTGTTCGGCCCGCCGGGGTATTTGCGTTTGGCCAGCGCCAGCGTATCCACGACCCGGTCCATGCCGATCGCGGCCTGCCGCAAGCGCTGGAACTCGGCATTGATGAAGCCGATGTCGAAGGCCGCGTTGTGAATGACCAGCGGTGAATCGCCGATGAATTCGACGAACGCGGGCGCGATGTCGCGAAATTTCGGCTTGTCACGCAATTGGTCCATCGAGATCCCGTGGATCGCCTGTGCGTCCGGATGAACGTCGCGATCCTCGGGATGGATGTAGTGATGGAAGGTCTTTTCAGTCGGAATGCGATTGATCAGCTCGATGCATCCAATTTCAATGATACGGTCCCCGCGGCGGGCGTCGAGACCCGTGGTCTCAGTGTCGAGCACGATCTCGCGCAGCATGGATTGTCTTCCCCGTGAGCTCGGGCATCACGCCCAATGTTTCGCGAACGCCGTCCCCGTTCGCCCGCTCAACTGGGATATGATTCGATCGATCTGCGCTTCCGTCTCCGGGATACTGCGCGAAGTATCCACAACGAAGTCCGCGCGCCGCCGCTTTTCCTCGTCCGGCGTCTGCCGTGAGAGGATCTGTTCGAATTTTTCTGCCGTCATACCAGGGCGCTCGAGCACGCGGCTGCGCTGGATCTCCAGTGGCGCGCTGACGACGATCGTCACATCGACGCGCTTGTCGCCACCGGTTTCGAAAAGCAACGGGATCTCCAGGACGATTTTTTCCGCACCCTTCGCTGCCTTCGCATGGATTTGATCACGCTCGGTCTGCAGCACGAGCGGATGAACGATCGCTTCGAGCTTCGCATAGGCGCTCGGATCGGCGAGCAGAGCTGCGGCGAGTTTCTGGCGATCGATGCCGCCATCCCCTGCGATCGTACCGGGAAAAGCCGCCGAGATAGGCCCAACAGCTGCTCCACCGGCTTTGTACAGCTTGTGCACAATGGAGTCGGCGTCGATCACCGAGACACCGAGCGCGCGAATGCGCGACGCGGCCGTCGATTTCCCCATGCCGATCGAGCCGGTCAAGCCGATGATGAGCATCATTTCCTCTCTATATCGGCGACGAGGATGTCGCGCAGGGCGGCCGTGACCTCCGGCTGAATGCCGAACCAGCGCGCAAAACCCGGGACCGCCTGATGCAGCAGCATTCCGAGGCCGTCCACCGCACGATGTCCGCGCCCCCGCGCTGCAGCCAGCAATGGCGTTTCCAGCGGCACATAGACGATATCCGCCACGATCGCGTCGTGATTGAGCGTCGAAAGATCGAGATCGAGCGGCGCGTTGCCGATCATGCCGAGCGTCGTCGTATTGACGATCACGCTTGCATCCGACACGGCGCGCCCACGATCCGTCCATGCCCAGCTCTCGACGCGCGGCCCGAAGTGCGCGACGAGGCTATCCGCCCGCGCCGCCGTCCGGTTGATGAGGCGGACCTTTTCGACGCCAGCATCCAGAAAGCCGTAAACGATCGCCCGCGCCGCGCCGCCCGCGCCGAAAATCGCGACAGGTGCATCCCGGTCATCCCAGCCGGGCGCGGATTGGGCGAGATGCGTCATGAAACCATACGTGTCCGTATTGGCGACACACACTCTGGCACCGTCACGCCAGACGGTATTCGCGGCGCCGACCGCCTCGGCGGAAGGATCTCGCCAGTCCGCAGCTTCGAATACAGCCTGCTTATGTGGTGCCGTGACATTGCAGCCTTCGAGGCCACGTGATTCGAGCGACCGAATGAAGGCAGGTGCTTCGCCGGGCGCGACGGCAACGCGGTCATAGCGCCCGGAAATGCCGTACTGCTTCAGCCAGTGGCCATGGATCAGCGGCGAACGCGACTGCTCGATCGGCCAGCCGATCACGCAGGCCCGCTTCAAATCTCGACTCAAGTCATCCGTCACGTCGACAAAACTCCACGCTCGCGCAGCTCCTCGAGCAAGGGCAGCAGCGGCATCCCCAGAATCGTGAAGTAGTCGCCCGCGATCTCATCGAAGAGCTGCACACCCAATCCCTCGAGTTGATACGCGCCGACCGACTCGCACGCGCGTTCTCCCGCGCGCGTCAGATACTGGCTCAAGAAATCGTCCGAGAAATCGCGCATGCTGAGTTCAGCACTGTCGGTGTACGTCCACTGCACCTCACCATCCAGAGCAAGCACGACGGATGCATGGAGTTGATGCGTGCGCCCGCGCAAACGCGACAAGTGTACGCGGGCAGCCGCCAGATCCGCCGGTTTCTCGAAGATTTCGTAGCTCGCCGCGCTCCAGGGCTTGCCTCCGAACTCCATGCGGCGTTCCGTCGCGAGAGCAAGCACCTGATCGCAGCCGATCACCAGCGCATCGGGCAATCGCACGCTCACGTCGACGGCCTTGGCCGCGGCCAACATTTCCGCGACTTCGATCGGATACTCCTCGTCGAGCGCGCGCTCCGGCTCGAAGCTGGCCCGCAGGACGACCTCATCGACTGTCGAGGGCATGACATCAAAGGCGAGCCCCGCCTGCTCCAGCATCATCCGACGCGAACGGCTCTGCGAGGCCAATACGACGCGCAAGCGCTCAGCCATCGACCGTTTCCTCGTCGCCGGCATCTTCGCGCTCATGCATGAGCTTGAGGATCGTCGCGGCCGTTTCCTCGATCGAGCGGCGCGTCACGTCGATCACGGGCCAGCCATGCCGGGCACACAGGCGCCGTGAATACGCAACCTCCTCGGCAATGCGCGTGCGATCCACATAATCGTCGAGATCGCGATCCGACATCATCATCGCGCGGTGGCGACGGATTTCGGCAATGCGGTCAGGGCTCGCAACCAGCCCGACGACGAAAGCCTTGTGCGGTTCGAGCAGCGCAGGCGCAACGTCGATGCGCGGCACCAGCGGCAGGTTCGTGGTCTTGTAGCCGCGCTGCGCGAGGTAGATGCTGGTCGGGGTCTTCGATGTGCGCGACACACCCAGAATGACGATATCGGCCTGGTTGAGATCGTCGGGCAGGCGGCCGTCGTCGTGCGCCATGGTGAAGTTCAGCGCATCGATACGCCGGAAGTAGTCGGCATCGAGAACGTGCTGGCCGGCGACGATCGGTGTCTTCGGCGCCCCGAGATAACTCTCGAAGATCTTCATGATCGGCTCGAGTACGTGCAGGCAGGGCACGGCGAGCTCACGGCATCGCTGCTCGAGCGCCGTCTGCAGCGTCTCGTTCACCACGGTGTAAAGCACGATCCCTGGCGCGGACTCGATTTCCTGCAGGACGCGCTCGAGCTGGCGCTGCGTACGCACCAGCGGATGCACATGCTCGATTGGCCGCACCTGGGCGTACTGCACGGCCGCCGCCTTCGCGATCGTCGTCAGCGTTTCGCCGGTTGCATCCGAGATCAGGTGCAAGTGGAAGTAGCTCGGCTGGGTGTGGGGCATTTGTTGATAGAGTTCCGACTTATCCAGCGCGGTGCTGCGGCCAGCCGCGGCACTCTACACTGTCCACCGATTGGCCAACAGGGCGATCAACAGGCGAGCCGATGGAGGCGCCTCTCGACCCATGCTGTGCGCCGGCCGCCAGCGGATGTGGTCGCGTCCGATCCTTTTCCAGGCGCCATCCCCAGGCCATTCCGTGCCCGGGCCTTTGCAACTCGCTTTGCAAGCCCATGGCATAAAACGTCGTTTCTGCGCTAGTAGGGTCCACCGCGGCGACGTACCAGATCTGCACGCAGATTTGCCGCCGCACCGAAGAAGCTGTTGAGACCCTTGTGGCAGCGGACCAATTCCCGCAACCCACAGCGGTAATAAGAGAAGAAGTAACCTGAAGACTCTGAATTGAAAGATTAAGAGGCAGAGACCCGATCCGTGGACAACTCCGCATCCCAGACTCGTCGACGCTTCCTGCAACCGTTCGCTGGCGAAGCTCTCGATCCACCACCCATCTGGCTCATGCGGCAGGCAGGTCGCTATCTGCCCGAGTACCGTGAGACGCGGGCCAAGGCGGGTGGTTTTCTGGATCTTTGCTATTCACCGGCACTGGCTGCCGAGGTCACGCTCCAACCCATCCGTCGCTATGGCTTCGATGCAGCCATCCTGTTCGCGGATATCCTGCTCGTCCCTGATGCGCTTGGCCAAGCGGTGCGCTTCGCCGAAGGCGAAGGCCCGTTGCTCGACCCGATCCGCACGGCGAAGGATCTCACCCGCTTGTCACCGACGGCGACTCGACCCAAGTTCGAGCGCGTTTTCGAGACGGTCCAGCGCCTGCGCCAGGACCTGCCGGACGAGACGGCACTGATCGGCTTTTGCGGGGCACCATGGACGGTCGCGACCTACATGATCGAAGGGCGGGGATCGAAGGATCAGGCCGCCGCGCGCCTCTTTGCCTATCGCGATCCTGCAGGTTTTCAGAAACTCATGGACCTGCTCGTCGAGACCTCGATCGAGTATCTTTCAGGACAGGTTCGCGCCGGCGCGGATGCGCTGCAGATCTTCGATACCTGGGCTGGCAGCCTGCCCGATGATCAGTTCGAGCAATGGGTTATCGATCCGACTCGGCGTATCGTCGAAGTCATGCATGAGCGACATCCAGATGTGCCCGTCATCGGTTTTCCGCGCGGCGCGCAGGGTTCCGCCCTCTGGTATGTCGGCGAGACGGGTGTCGATGGCATTGGTTGCGATACGTCCACGCCACCCTACATGATGGCGGAGGCCTTCGAGGACGAGAAGGTGGTCGTGCAGGGTAATCTCGATCCGCTGCTACTGGTTGCCGGCGGCGAGGCTCTCAAGTCCCGCGTTACGGATATTCTCGAGCTCATGGCCGGAAAGCCCTTCATCTTCAATCTCGGCCACGGCATCGTACCCGAAACTCCTCCAGAGCATGTAGCCGACCTCGTGCGCTATGTGCGCGGCGGAGCCTAGCGGTGAGCTGGGAAAGTCCCGCCGTCAGAGCCGCCGTGGCCCTCGTCGTCACAGGCCTCGTGCTGGTCCTGGCGATCGCTATTGTGGGCGATGGGTCCTACATGTGGATCAAGGCGGCGCACGTCATCGCCATCATCTCGTGGATGGCGGGCATGCTCTACCTTCCGCGCCTGTTTGTGTACCACTGCGGGGCCAAGCCCGGCTCGGAACTCTCCGAGACGCTCAAGATCATGGAGCGGCGCCTTCTCAGGGTCATCATCAACCCTGCCATGGGATTTTCCTGGGCTCTGGGGCTATGGCTCGCCTGGCGTGGGGGGTATCTCATGGCGGGCTGGTTTCACGCCAAGCTCGCCCTCGTCATTTTGCTGTCAGGCTTCCATGGCCATCTGTCGGCGGCGGTCCGGCGGTTCGCGGAGGATGCGAATACGGTCCCGGTTCGCCGATGGCGCCTCCTCAATGAGGTACCGGCCGTGCTGATGATCGGGATTGTGATCCTCGTGATCGTGAAACCGTTCTAGGCCCTGCCGGCAATTCGTTCGATTTGTGCCAAAGCAGTGGGCAGAAACGAAAATTTGAGGATCGCGACAGGTTGCCCCTTTGACTCGGAGGGAACCTCTGAGCTACAGTTGCGTCTATCAGATCGAGTCGCTGCGTCGGCGTGCTATCGCTGAGCCACCAGGCGACGAGCCCTAAAATTCCATATCGCATCGGACTCCTGACCTCGGCACCGCCGACCAAGGGTTCCTTTCCGCACATCGCGAACCGGCACCCCCGTCCCTCGGCGGTCCCTCGCACCCCTCCCTCCCAACGAGTTTCCAATGCAAGACGTCATAAAGAAAGAAGTAAAGCTCCAGGACCTCAAGGCGAAGTCCGCGACGGAGCTCCTAAGTTTTGCCGAGGAGGCCGGCGTCGAGAACGCCAGCACCATGCGCAAGCAGGAGCTCATGTTTGCGACGCTGAAGCAGCTCGCCTCCCAGGATATCGAGATTGTAGGCACCGGCGTCGTCGAGGTTCTGCAGGACGGCTTCGGCTTCCTGCGCTCGCCGGACGCCAACTACCTCGCCGGCCCTGACGACATTTACGTCTCGCCCTCCCAGATCCGCCGCTTCGCGCTGCGCACCGGCGATACGGTCGAGGGGCAGATCCGCGGGCCCAACACCAAGGAAGGCGAGCGCTACTTTGCCCTCCTCAAGGTCACCCGGATCAATTTCGAGGATCCCGAGGCGACCAAGCACAAGGTCCACTTCGACAACCTGACGCCGCTCTACCCGACGTCATGGCTGAAGATGGAAATCGAGGATCCGACCATCAAGGACTACTCGGCGCGCGTCATCGACATCGTCGCGCCGATCGGCAAGGGCCAGCGCGCCCTGATCGTCGCCCCGCCCCGTACCGGTAAGACGGTTGTTCTTCAGAACATCGCCCGGTCGATCTCGACCAACCACCCCGAGTGCTATCTCATCGTTCTACTGATCGACGAGCGCCCGGAAGAAGTCACGGACATGCAGCGCTCTGTGAACGGCGAGGTCATTTCCTCGACCTTCGACGAGCCGCCGTCACGTCACGTGCAGGTTTCGGAAATGGTCATCGAGAAGGCCAAGCGCCTCGTCGAGCACAAGCGCGACGTGGTCATCCTCCTCGACTCGATCACGCGTCTCGGCCGGGCCTACAACACCGTCGTGCCCTCTTCGGGCAAGGTGCTGACCGGCGGTGTCGACTCGAATGCGCTGCAGCGTCCGAAGCGGTTCTTCGGTGCCGCCCGTAACATCGAAGAGGGCGGTTCGCTCACCATCATCTCGACGGCGCTGATCGAAACCGGCAGCCGCATGGACGAGGTGATCTTCGAAGAGTTCAAGGGCACGGGTAACTCGGAAATCATCCTCGACCGCAAGGTCTCCGACAAGCGCGTGTTCCCCGCGATCGACGTGGCGCGCTCCGGCACCCGCAAGGAAGAGCTGCTCGTGCCACGTGACCAGCTCAAGAAGGTCTACGTGCTGCGCCGGATTCTCAATCCGATGGGCACCATGGACGCCATCGAATTCCTCATCGACAAGCTCAAGTCGACGAAGACCAATGGCGAATTCTTCCAGAGCATGAACACCTGATCTCAGGGGAGGACGGGCGATGGCCGCAGCCCGCCCCGAGACGGCGACGCTCGACGATGCCGAGGTCAAGCGCTTCGCGGCTCTTGCTGCGGAGTGGTGGGATCCGAACGGCAAGTTCCGTCCGCTTCATAAGCTCGGTCCGGCGCGACTGACCTTCGTCCGGCAGGAAATTGTTCGGCATTTCGACCGCGGTTCTGGCGGGCTCAGGCCTTTCGAGGGTCTGACTATCCTGGACATCGGCTGTGGTGGTGGGCTTGTCAGCGAGCCTGTCGCGCGCCTCGGCGCGACGGTAACTGGCATCGATCCGGCCTCCGAAAACATCGAAGCAGCCCGCCCCCATGCCGAAGGCCAGGGACTGACGATCAACTATCGATCCGCGCTGGTTGAAGATCTGGTTGCGGAAGGCCGCAAGTTCGATTGCGTTCTCTGTCTCGAGGTCGTGGAGCACGTGCCCGATGTCGGCGCCTTCCTCGCGACCTGCGCCAAGCTCGTCCAGCCCGGCGGGCTGATGATCCTCTCCACGATCAACCGGACGCTGAAGGCCTACGCGCTCGCCATCGTTGGCGCCGAGTACATCCTGCGCTGGCTGCCGGTCGGCACGCACCAGTGGGAGCGCTTCGTGACACCCGACGAGCTTGCCCGCTACGCCGAGGCCGCCGGCCTGACCCCAGCGACCCGTGAAGGCCTCGTCTACAATCCCCTTTCTGACGCCTGGTCGCTCTCCCAAGACCTCGACGTCAACTACATGGCGAGCGCGGCCCGCCCGGCATAGCAGCGCCCTTGCGCCCGCCGGAGCCCGCACTTAAGACTTTGGGCAGCAACGACCCACAAAACTCACAAGGAATCGCCGATGTCGGGGCCTCTCTCGCATATCCGTGTTCTGGATCTCACGCGCGTTCTTGCCGGTCCCTGGTGCGCGCAGAACCTGGCCGATCTCGGCGCTGACGTGATCAAGGTCGAGCGCCCAAAGAAGGGCGACGACTCACGCGCGTTCGGCCCTCCCTGGATGAAGGACGAGAGCGGCAAGGAGACGACGGAATCGGCGTATTTCATGTGCGCGAACCGCGGCAAGAAATCGATCACCATCGACGTGTCGAAGCCCGATGGTCAGGTGATCGTGCGCGAGATCGCCAAGACTGCTGACGTGGTCCTCGAAAACTACAAGACGGGTGACCTGAAACGCTATGGCCTCGGCTACGAGGATCTAAAGAAGATCAATCCAAAGATTATCTACTGCTCGATTACAGGTTTTGGACAGACGGGACCGTACCGCGAGAAGCCGGGCTATGACTTCATGGTTCAGGGCATGGGCGGCTTCATGAGCGTGACCGGTGAGCGCGACAACAAGCCGGGCGGCGGTCCGCAGCGCGCCGGCGTGCCCATCGTCGACATCATGACGGGCATGTATTCGACCATTGCCGTTTGTGCGGCGATCGCCCATCGCGCCGAAACGGGTGTCGGCCAGCACATTGATATGGCGCTGCTGGATACGCAGGTCGCGATCCTCGCGAACCAGGGCGGCAACTTCCTCGCGACCGGCGAACCTCCGGGGCGGCTTGGTAATACGCATCCCAATATCGTGCCCTACCAGTCCGTGAAGACGAAAGACGGTGCCGTCATTCTCGCGTGCGGCAACGACAATCTGTTCGTCAAGCTCTGCCAGGAGGCGGATGCCAATCACCTGCCGAAGGATTCGCGCTTTGCTACCAACGCGGCCCGCGTGACGAACCGTGACGCGCTCGACGAGCTGCTCGAGCCGATCATGATGAAGCGGACGACGGCCGAGTGGGTGACAGCGCTAGAAAAGGCCGGCGTTCCGTGCGGGCCGATCAACAATCTGAAAGAGGTCTTCGAGGATCCGCAGGTTCAAGCCCGCGGCATGAAAATCGAGATGTCACACAAAACTGCTGGAAAGGTGCCGTTGATCCGCGGTCCGATGCGCTTCTCCGCAACGCCCGTCGAGCACAAGATCCCACCGCCCACGCTCGGCGAGCACACGGATGAGGTGCTGACCTCGCTCGGCAAGTCCGCCGAGGAGATCGCGATGCTCAAGTCCGACGGTATCGTCTGAGACAACGCGCCAACGGCGGTGACGACAATGAGTGGAACGACGCTCACCTATCGTCCTTGCGTCGGGATCATGGCCGTGAACCGTGCCGGTCTCGTATGGGTCGGCCGTCGCGTGATCGGCCGCGCCGGCAAGGAGAGCGGCGGCACGTTCGATCGCTGGTGGCAGATGCCGCAAGGCGGCATCGACGAGGGCGAGGATGCCGAAGCTGCCGCGCTACGCGAGTTGTGCGAGGAAACCGGCATGTGCTCGGTGTCCGTGCTCGGACGTACGCACGACTGGCTGATGTACGATCTTCCTGAAGCGCTTCAGCCCGTGACTTGGGGCGGCAAGTATCGCGGCCAGAAGCAGGTCTGGTTCGCCGTGCGCTTTCATGGTGATGAGAACGAGATCAACATCATTCCCGAGGGACACGCTCAGGAGTTTGACGCCTGGCGCTGGGCCCCGGTCGATGAGCTTGTCGAGCTGATCGTGCCCTTCAAGCGCGACGTCTACACGCGCGCGCTTGCGGAATTGGCGCCCTACGCCCGGCCGGAATAACCGGGCGTAGGAGCGATTGTCTCAGGCCTTCGCCTTCATGCCCTGAAGGAAGCGCACTCGGGTGGAGCCCGGATCCATGTCGCGCTTGAACTTCGGACCGTCCTCGGGCTTCACGCGCAGCAGCACGAAGCACGTGCCGTTGCTCTCGCGAAGCATCCGCGCGCCGGCCGAGATCTGATCCTGCGTCTCAACCGTCATCGTCGATTTGATGCCGGCGCCGATCGCCATCTGCTCGAGATCCACGCCAAGACTCGTGTGGCTCTTCTGGTAACCCGTCTCGCCGTAGTGGCCGTTGTCGACGCAAAGAATGCGCAGGTTCGGCGGGTTCAGGATGCTCGCCGTCGCGAGCGATCCGACGTTCATGAGCAGCTCACCGTCACCGGTCGCCACGATGACCTTCTTGTCGGGACGTGCCAGTGCCAGACCGAGCCCCATGGATACTGCCGCACCCATGGCACCGGCCATGCCGTAGTAGTTCCATCCGTCATTGGTGAGCGCTGCGAGGTCTTTCGCCGTGCCCGCGAGGCCGCCAATGAAGAGGAAGTCTTCCTGCTTGCCGATGAGCTGCGGCACCGCCACGCTGCGGTCCAGGTCGAACTTCGGCGCTGATTTTTCTGATTTTGCCATTGTTTCCCCCTCAGAACTTCTTGGCGCCGATGAGCTTCTGGGTCAGCAGGACCGCGACGGCCTCGCCCGACTGGAAGGCCATGGTGCAGGCGGCGTCGATTGCCGTCTCGACCTCGTCACGGCGTGTGATCTCGACGGTCACGAAACCCATGGCATCGAGGATCGGCCGGGTCGCCTTGCCCATGCCCATCTGCCAGGGATTGCCCTCACCGTAGTCGCCGCGCATCGAAAGGATGGTCAGGAACGGAAACTTGCCGCCCGTGATCATCGAAAAGAAGTTGATGCAGTTGCCGAGGCCGCTGCTCTGCATGAGAAGGGCGGATTTCGCGCCACCGAGATGAGCGCCGGCGGCAAGAGCCACCCCCTCCTCCTCGGTCGTCAGCGCGACCGAATGAACGTCGGGATCGGCGAGAGACAAGTCGATGGCCATCCGGTGGCCGGCATCCGGCACATAGCTGAAGATGGTGACGCCGTTCTTCTTGAGCGTGTCGTAGACCACCTTCTGCCAGCGATCTTCTGTCGTGGCGTCCATCGTCCTCTTCCTCCCTGGAGATGAGGCTCGCTTGGCGGACGGCGTCCGCTGCGATCCCCGCATATGTCCGGACTATCGTAGTAGCGGTACGAACCTCCCGCAAGCGCCCGACGTGCGCGCTGGTACGCAACGCAGGTTCAATCTGCGGTCCATGCATGACTGAAGGTAAGGTGGCCGAACTGTCGCAGGTGTGCGCGAGGTCGGCGCCCGGATTCACGTGGTGGATGAACCGGTAGTCATCAACTCGCTGAAAATGAGGATTTATCGCAACACTGGGTCAGCAACATCAAACGTATTCACCGAAGTTTTCAAAAACCCAGTCAACATTCGCTTTGAAAAACAGCAAAGCTTTTTTGCGCACGGGTGATTCGTGCGTGGAACTCGACAGACTCTCAGGAGACATTCAAATGGCGAAAGCTGCTGCGAAGAAGGCCCCGGCCAAGAAGGCCGCTGCGAAGAAGCCGGCCAAGAAGGCTGCAAAGAAGAAGTGAGTTTTCTGCGGGGTGCTTCGCAGGCTACCCCGTTCGACAGAATATCGCTGTTCGAGTTCTAGAGGCCGGAGGCTGCAGACATCTGCCCTCCGGTCCTTGCTTTTTCAGCCTAAGGTATGGCCACGAGCATCACGCCCGGCACGACAAGCGCGATGGTCGCCACCATCCGCCACGAGAACTTCTCGCGCCGGAATACGAACAAGCCCAGCAGCATCGTGAATACCGGTGTCGCCGATACGATCGGCACAACGGCAACCAATTCGCCGATCTGCAGGGCAGAGTTCAGGAAGTGCAGCGAAATCGCCGCCGCTATTCCCGACGCCACGAACCATCCGATTGATCTGCGGTTTCCCGTGACGGCCCGCCCTTCGATGCGGAAGGCCGCCGACGCTATGACGAGCGATACGGTATTCGAAACCAGCACCGCGAAGGATGGACTTGGCACGTCCTCCAAACCGAGTTTGGTGACGGCATGGCCACTCGCGCGCACAAATGCCGCACCGACCGGCAATGAAATGGCCCACAGCGGCCAGTCGCGGACAATACCCTGAGGGCGATAGCTGGCGACGACGGCGCCCGCCATGACCGCTGCGATACCAATAGCGGTCTTGAGGTCAAGCGTCTCCCCGAGCAGGAAAATCGCAAAAAGCGCGCCGAAAATCGGTGCCGAAGCCGTGAGTGCGCTCGTGAGCGTCGGCCCCATTACATGAATGCTTTGGATGGCCAGAAAGGAGGAGAGCGATGGCCGGATGATGCCGACGAGCGCGAAAAGCACCATGCCCCACGTGAACCAGTACCAGCTCTCCAGGAAGAACGGTGCCAGCAGCCAATAGAATGCAGCGCCGGTCGCGATATTGATCAGCGAGCCCGTCCGCGCGTCCGATCCTTCAAGGCCGAGGCTCTGGAAGTGGTTCGTCAGCGCGAACAGGAACGCGGACGCAAGCGCGAAAAGAACGGCGGCGTGCGGGAATGTGCTCATGAATCAGCGAACCGCCGCGCGGCGAAGCCGGTCATTGATCGCCTCGCCTAGGCCCCCCTCCGGGATCGGCATGACCGCGATCGTGGTGGCGCCGGAAGTGTCCAGCCGACGCAACGCCGCGAACAAGTTGGTGGCCGCCTCGACCAGATCACCGGACGGGCTCAAGTTGATCGACCGGCCACTGTGCACCGGCACCGTCGGGCCAAAAGCGAGCAGTGCTTCGCCGGGTTCCGCCCCCGTTGCATTGAGGCGCACGGCTGCGCGCGGCGCGTAGTGACTGGCGAGTTGGCCCGGTGAGGAGGGTCGATCGGTATTGTCCGTGTGAAGCGCCAGGCGGGCACCGAGAACAGCCTCGATCGCCTCACGCGTGACACCGCCCGCCCGCAGAAGCGTCGGTTCGTGGCCGGAGACATCCACGACCGTCGATTCGAGACCGATCGCACAGGGCCCGTCATCGAGAATGAGCGCGACTTTGTCACCGAGATCGGCATCGACATGCGCGGCGGTTGTGGGACTCACATGACCTGACAGATTGGCCGAGGGCGCCGCGATGGGCCTGCCCGCAGCGCGGATCACGGCACGGGCGACCGGATGCGACGGTACGCGTAGCGCAACCGTTTCGAGGCCCGCTGTCACGAGATCGGCGATCGGGCAAGCGACGCGCTTATTCAGCACTAGCGTGAGCGCGCCGGGCCAGAAGGTTGCCGCGAGCGCCTGCGCCTCCGTGCCGAGCACAGCAAAACGTGCCGCATCCTCGGCATCGGCGACGTGACTGATCAGTGGATTGAAGCGCGGACGACCCTTGGCCTCGAATATCGCCGCGACTGCCCGCGCATTGGTCGCGTCGGCGCCAAGCCCATAAACCGTCTCTGTCGGAAAGGCCACGAGTCGGCCCTCTCTGAGCGCCGTAGCGGCGTCAGTTATGGCGTCGGCGGTGGCAGGGCGGATGGGCATGAGGCTTTCAGAGAGGATTGAGGCGGATTTGGTCCAGGCGGTCTTCTCGACGTCCACACTTGTGCATATTGTGCGGGCAACGAGCTTTGTCCCAACACTGAGGACTGCCTGACATGACCTACCGCGCTCCAGTAGACGACATCGTCTTCGCGCTCAAGACTGCCGCCGGACTTCCAGAGCTTGTGGCCGAGGGCACGATCGAGGTCGACGAGGACACTGTGCGGGCGGTCATCGAGGAGGCCGGCCGTTTTGCGAGCGAGGTGCTCGACCCGCTGAATGTACCGGGCGACCGTACCGGTTCGCGCTTGGTTAATGGCACGGTCGAGACGCCGCCGGGCTGGAAGGAAGCCTACACCGCCTTTTCCGAGGGTGGTTGGTCCGCCCTGCCGTGCCCACCCGAATACGGCGGTCAGGGGCTGCCCGAGATGATTTCCATGGCGGCCTGCGAGATCTGGAACTCGGCCAACCTCTCTTTCGGCCTCTGCCCGCTGTTGACGCAGGGCGCCATTGATGCCCTCTCGCTGCACGGCTCGGATGAGCTGAAGAACACGTACCTCCCCAAGATGGTGTCCGGCGCATGGACCGGCACCATGAACCTTACCGAACCGCACGTCGGCACGGACCTTGGCCATCTGACGACCAAGGCCGTCAAGCAGCCGGACGGCACGTACCGCGTCTTCGGCACCAAGATCTTCATCACCTACGGCGATCACGAGCTGACCGAGAACATCATCCACATGGTGCTCGCGCGGCTCCCCGACGCCCCGCCCGGTACGCGTGGAATCTCGCTGTTCCTTGTGCCGAAGGTTCTCGTGAATGCTGACGGTTCGCTCGGTGCGCGCAATGACCTCATCGCCGCGAGCCTCGAGCACAAGCTCGGTATCCACGCGAGCCCCACCGCCGTCATGAAGTATGGCGAGAAGGGCGATGGCGCGGTCGGCTATCTCGTCGGCGAGGAGAACCGCGGCCTCAACACCATGTTCATCATGATGAATGCGGCGCGCCTCGCGGTCGGCGTTCAGGGCGTGGCAGTTGCCGAGCGGGCGACGCAACGCGCCACCGACTACGCGAACGAGCGCAAGCAGGGTCGCGCGCCCGGCGCTCCCGCCAGCGAGATGAGCCCGATCATCGTCCATCCGGATATCCGGCGGAACCTGCTCACCATGCGCGCGCTCACCCAGGCGGCGCGTGCCATCTGCCTCGTGACGGCACGTGAGCTCGACGTGTCGCATGCAGCCAAGGATGCCGAGACGCGCACGAAAGCTGCCGTCCGCGCGGCCCTGCTCACGCCGATCGCCAAGGCCTTCTCGACGGACATCGGCATGGAGGTCGCCTCCATCGGCGTGCAGATCCACGGCGGCATGGGCTTCATCGAGGAGACTGGCGCGGCCCAGCACTATCGCGATGCCCGAATCCTGCCGATCTACGAGGGCACGAACGGCATCCAGGCCATCGATCTTCTGACGCGCAAGCTGCCGCTCGAGGGCGGCAAGGTCGCGGAAGCCTACATCGCGGAGCTGGCGCAGACGGTTGCCGAGATCAAGGCATCGAACCGTCCTGAGTTCGGGCGCATGGGCGAGCGCCTCGGCGCGGCGGTCGAAGCGCTAGCCGTCGCTTCCAGGTGGCTTGGTGGTGCCCTGCAGAAAAATCCGGAGGCCGCACTCGCGGGCGCGCAGCCCTATCTCCGCCTCTTCGGATTGGCTTCTGGCGGCGTTTATCTCGCGCGCGGCGCGCTGTCGGTAGTTCGAGAAGGAGCGAGTGACGGCGCCGGTCGCATCGCGATTGCGCGCTTCTTTGCCGAGAACCTCGCAACGGCGGCGCCCGGTCTCTCCGATACCATCACGACCGGAGCGGATACCGTACTGAGTGCTGCCGTTTAACCTCGGATCAGACGAGCCGTCCGCGAGCTGCAACGGGCAACACATCGACGATCTCGTTGCGGCGCACGGCGATGAGCTGGTCGACCATGTTCACGACCACACAAACGTGGTTCGGGATGATCCGGACGACTTCACCGACATTCGGCCGCTGATTGGTGCGCGAAAGATCGAGAAAGCCGTGCTCCTCGGCAAATGCACCGATGCGAGCCTGCGGATACTCCAGTATGTGACCGAAACCATCCATGCCGCCGCCCGGATCGGCGGTGAGCGTCTTCGAACCGGAGTCGAGGATGCCGCGCTCTGGGCCTGCCCGGCTCACGACCGTGGCATAGACATGCAGCGCGCAGTCTTCTTCCGTCGCGAGCCCGCACGCAATCATCATGCGGTCATTGAAAATGTAGGTACCGGCGCGATGCTCGGTCGCGCCCTTGAGCTTGCCGACATTGGGCAGGTTCGGCGTGCCGCCCGTCGAGATGACCCCCGGCTCGAGGCCGAGCGATCTCAGTCCCGCTACGGCGTCGTCGTGGAAGCGTTGAGCCGCATCCCAACCGCCCTCCGTCGGATAAAGCAGCAGCCCGCGGAATTCGAGGCCGTCGGTGTCGCGCACGATGCGGGCGAGGTCGACAGCCTCATTCGGCGTTTCGACGCCGGCGCGCTTGCGGCCGGTGTCGCACTCGATCATGACGCCGATCGGCGCATTCGCGGTGGCGGCCGCCTCCGCATAAGCCGCGAGCGTAACCGGATTGTCCGCGCAGATGGTCACGTCGGCGCGCTTTCGTAGCGCCGCCAGCCGACCGGATCGCGCCGCGCCGATGAGATTGTAGCTGACCAGGATATTTTCGATGCCTGCATCGGCCATGATCTCGGCCTCGCCGAGTTTCTGGCAGGTAACCCCGCTGGCGCCCTCAGCAATCTGCATTTTGGCAAGCACCGGGCTTTTATGGGTCTTTATGTGCGGTCGATTGGCGACGCCAGCGGCCTCGCAAACACCTTGCACGCGCCCTATATTCTTATCGACGCGGTCGAGGTCGATCACGACGGCTGGCGTGCCGAACTCGTGTGAGATCTGCTCTTTGAGTAGGTCGAGACTCATGGGTCCGGTCCTGCGTCAGCGAATGGTTTCACCGGGGGCGTAGGTGGCAAGGGCAAGCGCGTGAACGCGCCCCTTGAGTTCGTCGGCCAGCGCGTCGTTTACTAGGCGGTGCCGTGCGACGCGGGTCTTGCCGGCAAAAGCGGGCGACACGATCAGCACACGATAGTGGCTCTCCCCGGTGCCGGGGGAGTTGCGATGCCCCGCGTGCAGGTGAGATTCGTTGATGACGTCGAGGCGGGACGGCTCGAACGCGATCATGAGTTTCTCGCGAATTCTCTGGTCGGCGGACATTCTGACGACTGTTGCCCCTTCGGCGACTTGGATCGGTGCACCGGCCAGGATGCCTCAAGTCGGGCGTGCTCTGCGAGTACAAATGTTAAGCGGAGGTCAAATATAATGGATACGGATAAAAGGCGAGTGCCTGGGCTGGGATTTTCGCTGCGAGACAATGTCCAGCCCGCTGTAGTAAATGGTCCGAAAAGTTTTGGCCCGCTGACAATCCGTCCAGACCCTCAAACATGCCGCTGTTAAAACCCCTACTGCTCAATCTTGGTCAGCACGACACCGTGTCCGAGGAAGAGGCAGCGCTTCTGGCGTCGGCGATTACGAAACATGCGACCTTCGCGACGGGCGACGACATCGTGACCGTCGGATCACGGCCTGCCCACAGCAGCCTGATGGTCGACGGCTTCGCGGCCCGCTACAAAATGCTGTCGGATGGTGGGCGGCAGATCACGGCGCTCCATGTCGCCGGTGATTTCGTCGATCTTCATGCATTTTTGCTGAAAACCATGGATCACGGCATCGTGGCGCTGTCGCCTTGTCATGTCGCATTCGCCGAGCACAGTGATCTCAAGATGATCACCGAGAAAGCACCGCATCTCGCGCGGCTCCTCTGGCTCGATACACTCGTGGACGGGGCCATTCACCGCGAATGGATTGTCGCCATGGGACGCCGTTCGCGGAAGTCGCAGCTCGCGCATCTGATCTGTGAGCTCTATGTGCGCCTGCGTGGTGTACAACGCACGGTCGACTGGAGTTTTCACTTTCCGCTGTCGCAAGCTGAAATGGCGGATGTGCTTGGTTTGTCGGTCGTTCACATGAACCGGGTAATTCAGAGCCTTCGGCGCGAGGGCTTGATAAGTTGGACGCACCACACGATTTCCATACTGGACTGGGCGCGCCTCCAGGTGGTCGCGGAATTCGATCCAACCTATCTCAGCATGGTGCGCGAGCCGCGATAGACGGCATCGCCTGCGACTCGGGTGGCATAGCAGCAACGCATTCCCGTGGTGTCCGGGTGACCGCTTGTGCGCTGCGGTCGCGGTGGATCATAATGCGAGGAAGATGAAGCTCGAATCGAAATACTTCGACCAGATCAGGGTCAAGCCTTCCGCGCCGCGCGAGGCCGAGGAGCCTACCCACGTGTGCCAGTGGAAGGGCTGCAGGGCGGCCGGTGCGCACAAGGCGCCCATGGGCCGCGGCCGTGAGAACGAGTACTATCACTTCTGCCTCGATCACGTCCGGCAGTTCAACGCGTCATACAATTACTTCGCGGGCATGAGCGACGCCGAAGTAGAGGACTTCCGCAAAAACGCCATTACGGGCCATCGGCCGACATGGAAGCTGGGTGCCGATAAGGGGGGTACTGACAACCTCTCGGAGGGCAGCGCGAGCGATGCCCGGGCCCGCCGGTACGCCAATTTCGCCCGCAATGGCACGCATGACCCCCATCACGTATTGGATGACAGCGATGCCCAAACGCATGGCACGAGCCGTCAGGCCCCCCGTCGCGCGCTGAAACCTCTGGAGCGCAAAGCATTCGAGGCCCTGGATTTAGCGGAATCAGCGCCCAGCGCGGAAATCAAAGGGCGGTTCAAGGAGCTGGTGAAACGGCACCACCCCGATGCCAACGGCGGGGACCGCGGCGCCGAAGACAAGTTGCGTGAGATCATACAAGCCTATAATTACCTGAAACAGGCTGGTCTCGTTTGACCGGCCGATCAGCCAAACTCGATCGTCCCCAAGACATCAGCGATCCGTCGCGGGACAGCACGTGGGGGCGATTCCATGGACCTGCGGAACAGCGAAACTATGCGCGCTTCAGCTAATGCCGGCTTGCCCGGCCTTCCGGATAAGACCATCTCGGTCCGCGAGACGTTCGGCATCGATTCCGACATGGAGGCGCCGGCTTACTCAAAAGCTGACTCGCATGTGCCGGACCTCGATCCCGATTATCTCTTCAATCGGGAAGTGACCCTAGCCATCCTCGCCGGCTTCAAGCACAACCGCCGCGTGATGATCCAGGGCTATCACGGCACCGGCAAGTCGACGCACATCGAGCAAGTGGCCGCGCGGCTCAACTGGCCGTGCGTGCGCGTCAACCTCGACAGCCACGTCTCGCGCATCGATCTCGTCGGCAAGGACGCGATCGTGTTGAAGGACGGCAAACAGGTCACCGAGTTCCGCGAGGGCATCCTGCCCTGGGCGCTCCAGAACAATGTCGCGCTCGTGTTCGACGAGTACGATGCCGGCCGTCCGGACGTGATGTTCGTCATCCAGCGCGTGCTCGAAGTCTCGGGCAAGCTGACGCTGCTCGATCAGTCGAAGGTCATCCGGCCGCATCCGGCCTTCCGCTTGTTCTCGACGACCAACACGATTGGTCTCGGCGACACGTCGGGCCTCTACCATGGCACGCAGCAGATCAACCAGGGCCAGATGGACCGCTGGTCGATCGTCGCGACGCTCAACTACCTGCCGCACGACGACGAGGTCGGCATTGTTCTCTCCAAGGCCAAGGCCTTCCAGAAGAGCGACGCCAAGAAGAAGGTCGTCAACAACATGGTGCGGGTCGCCGACCTGACGCGACAGGCCTTCATCAACGGCGATCTGTCGACCGTGATGAGCCCGCGTACGGTGCTGACATGGGCCGAGAACGCCGAGATCTTCGGCAATGTCGGTTTCGCGTTCCGCATGACGTTCCTCAACAAGTGCGACGAGCTCGAGCGCCCATTGGTCGCCGAGTTCTTCCAGCGCTGTTTTGGCGAGGAACTTCCCGAAAGCGCAGCCAACGTCGCGCTGAGCTGAGGCTTTAGCACCGGAACGATAGCCGCGTGGCCACTCCTCCGAAGAAGAAAGAAGCGCCGACCGAGCCGTTCAAGCGCGTGCTCGGTCTTTGCGCGCGCGCCATTGCCGCCGACGGCGAGATGCAGGTCACCTACGCGCCGGGCAAGCCCGAGCTCGACGGCAAGGCCATGCAGCTCCCCGAGCCTTCGCGCGCGCCATCGAAGAAGGAGATCGCGGTCATCCGTGGCTGGGCCGACAGTCTCGCGCTGACGGCGGCCATGCACGACGAGAAGCTGCACAAGCGTCTTGTTCCAGGAGCGGGCCCGGCCCGCTCGGTGTTCGAGGCGGTCGAGCGCGCCCGCGTCGAGGCGATCGGCTGCAATCGTATGCAAGGTATGGCGTCGAACCTCACCGCCAAGGTGGAGGACCAGTACGCCCATGGCCGCTTCGCCCATGTGACCGAGCGTGCCGAGGCACCGATCGAGGATGCCCTTTCGCTGATCGTGCGTGAACGCCTGACAGGCCTCAAGCCGCCCGCTTCGGCGCAGGCACTTGTCGACCTCTGGCGCCCGTGGATCGAGGAGCGCGCCGCGACGACGCTCGAGAAGATGGGTGATGCAGCAACCAGCCAGACCAAGTTCGGTCGGCTGATGCGTGACATGCTGCGCGACCTCGAACTCTCCGAGGAGCTTGCCGACGGCGAGAAGGAAGAGGGTGACAGCGACGACGAGCAGCAGCCCGACGGCGGCGAGTCCGAGTCGCAGGACAGCGACGAGGGTGCCGAAGCCGACGAGCAGCCGAACGACGAGCAGCAGGCCGAGGGCGAGGAAGGCGAGACCACCGAAGCCTCCGATGCCGGCGAGACCGAGGACTTCGACCTCGACGCGGAAGGCGACGAGAGCGCGGAGACCAACGAGCCCTGGCGGCCCAATACCAGCGTTCTCGATGACCCCGAGCGTTTCGGCTACAAGGTCTTCAACAAGACCTTCGACGAGGAGATCGAGGCCGTCGACCTTTCGACGCCCGACGAGCTCGAGCGTCTGCGCGCCTTCCTCGACAAGGAGCTGCGCAATCTTTCAGGCGCCGTCTCGCGGCTCGCGAACCGCCTGCAGCGCAAGCTGCTCGCGCAGCAGAACCGCGCCTGGGACTTCGATCTCGAGGAAGGTCAGCTCGATACGGCAAGGCTCACGCGCGTCGTCATCGATCCCATGCACGCGCTCTCTTTTAAGCACGAGCGCGACACGGACTTCCGCGACACTGTGGTGACGCTGCTGATCGACAACTCGGGCTCCATGCGCGGGCGGCCGATCATGGTTGCCGCCTGCTGCGCGGACATCCTTGCCCGCACGCTGGAGCGCTGCGGCGTCAAGGTCGAGATTCTCGGCTTCACGACACGCGCCTGGAAGGGTGGCCAGTCGCGCGAAGCGTGGCTCGCTGCCGGCAAGCCTGCCGCGCCCGGACGTCTCAATGATCTCCGCCACATCGTCTACAAGCGGGCCGATTCGCCGTGGCGTCGCTCCAAGCAGTCGCTCGCGCTCATGATGCGCGAAGGCCTGCTCAAGGAGAACATCGACGGCGAGGCGCTGGCCTGGGCGCACAACCGCATGCTCGGGCGGTCCGAGCATCGCCGCATTCTGATGATGATCTCGGACGGTGCGCCGGTCGATGATTCGACCCTGTCGGTGAATACTGGCTGCTATCTGGAGCGGCATCTCCGTCAGGTTATCGAGGAAATCGAGAACAAGTCGCCGGTGGAGTTGATCGCAATCGGCATCGGCCACGACGTGACACGGTACTATCGCCGCGCCGTGACGATCACGGATCCGAGCGAGCTTGCCGGTGCCATGACGGACAAGCTCGTCGAGCTGTTCGAGGAGACGAACGGTCCGGCGCGTGGGCGGTCTGCGGTGCCCGGTTCGCGGCGCTAAACACTTCGACGCGTGCAGTGCGTGTGATGCGCCGGCATTCAGCTTGCCGGCGTTTTTCATATTCACACCGTAATGACCTCGTTACGCGGGACCCGTGCATGAAGTCAGCATCGTTCGCTCGGAAGGCCATTCGCGCCGTGCGCACCTTTTTGGTCGTTCTGTTCGCCGCTCTGGTGATCGGCCCTGGTGCGCCTGCCGGCGCTCAACCGGAGAAGGCTGCAACGGCCGTTGCGATCTCTGCAGTCGAGGTCTCGGCGCGCCCACTGGAGAGCTATCAGCGCGGGCTGGCCGGCACGAAGACTTTCGGGCGGCTCGAATTCCGCGGTGGGCTCGTGCTGACCTCGACGGATATACGCTTCGGTGGCTTCTCCGGTCTCATCATGGCGCCTGATGGTCGGAGCATTCTGGCGGTGACGGATCAAGGCCATTGGCTCTCCGCGGAGATCGTCTACAAGGGCACGGCTCCGCGCGACCTTGCGAAGGCGCGCATGGGGCCGATTCTCGCGCTTAACGGTCGTCCGCTGGCGCGCAAGCGTGATGCCGACGCGGAAGAGATCGCGCTCCTCTCCGGCACGCTCAAGAAGGGCATCGCACTCGTCGCTTTCGAGCGCAATCATCGCCTCGCGCGACATCCCGTCGTCGATGGGGCGCTGGGCCGGCCGACCGGGCTCGTTGCGCTGCCGCCGGATGCCAGGCGCATGAGAAGCAACAGCGGACTTGAGGCCGTCACAGTCATTCGGGGCGGGCCTCTCCGCGGCGCCATCCTGGCGCTCGCCGAGGATTTCCGTGATGCCAAAGATCATCATTCGGGATGGCTGCTCGGCAGGGGCGCACCGCAGCGGCTCGCCATAAAGGACATCGGTGGGTTTGCGCTAACTGGCGCAGCGGCGCTGGATGATGGCTCGGTAGTGATCCTCGAGCGGCGCTTTCGCTACACCGAGGGCGTGCGGATGCGCTTGCGGCTGATCGCGGCGGATGAGCTCAAGCCAGGCCGGGGCATCGAGGGCGAGACGTTGATCCAGTCAGACATGAGCTACGAGATCGACAATATGGAGGCCATTGCCGTCCACAAAGCGCCGGGCGGCGAAACCGTCGTCACGCTCATATCGGACGACAATTTCAACAAGTTCCTCCAGCGCAATCTGCTGCTGCAGTTCACGCTGCATCCACGCGGTGCGAAGTCCACGTCGCGATAGCGGCGACGCTCAACCCACCTCGATGCCGTACTCGGCGGCCGATGCGACGAGCCACGACCAGAAACTCTCGGCCGTGCTTCTCGCGGAGATGATCTCGAACGTCGGCGTCTCGTCGATCAGCGCGATCTGCAGGCCGATGTGGGCTGCACTCGTTTGCGCGGCATCCCCGGTTTCGAACACGTTCGCGTCGAGATCGACCGCAATGCCCTTTGCGAGCGCAGCGCGCGCGCGTGCGCCGGACACCTCGACGATGAGACGGCCATCGCCCTGATCCGTGATCGCCGCGAGCTCGCTCAGTTCGGCGCGCACGCTCTCGACCTCATTCCTGGAGCCACGCTCCACGACAAGCCACTGCCCTGGCGCCGTGCCGGTGACCGATAGCGCCGCGCCTTCTGCGCGCTTGGCGGCATCGGCGATCGGCTTACCGACATGGCGCGAGAGGATAGCAGCAACATCGGCGGCGCGCCCGCGCCGTGCAATCACAATGATCGCCGCGAACTCGGTAATCTCGCGAATGCGCACGCCAGGATTGGCGGTTGCGGCGCCGAGCGCCCCGGGATTGGCGAGTCCCGCGAGTGATGATTGGTTTGCTATCGCGCGATCAGCCATGGAGGCGCTCTCCCTTGGGATCGTAGAACATGGGATCGCAGACCTCCGCCTCGATATCTGTGCCGCGCAACAGATCGACGAGACGTACGCGCGTGCCGTGATTTGATGCGCCACCCGCGATCAACCCCAACCCGATCCAACGTTCGAATGTCGGCGAGAAGGCGACGGAGGTCACATAGCCCTGGTCGTTCGCCGTGGTCGCCGCACCGCCGATCGGTATGAGATGCGCGCCAGCCCGAATGCGGTTCGTCCAATCCACCGGCTTCAATCCAACCAGGCCCCAACGGTCGGGCGCGACGAGCGCCGGCCGCTCTGCGAGCACGCGGCCGATATAATCCTTCTTCCTGGACATCATCTTGCCGAGACCGAGATCGCGCGCCGTCGTCTGACCGTTGATCTCGTTGCCGGCGACGTGCCCTTTCTCGATGCGCATGATGCCCATGGATTCGAGGCCATAAGGCTGAATGCCGAGATCCTTGCCGGCGTCCATGATAGCACGCGCTACGGCAGACCCGGCACCCGCCGGCACGGCCAGCTCGTAGGCCAGCTCGCCCGAGTAGGAAATGCGGAAGAGGCGCGCGCGCGTGCCGTCGAGGATCGTGATCTCGCGCGCCGTCAAATAAGGGAAAGCCACATCGGAGATTTCATGCTGGCGATCGACGATGCGCGCGAGCGTTTCGCGCGACTTCGGACCTGCGATGGCCATCTGCGCCCACTGCTCGGAAATGCTCGCCATCTGCACATCCAGATCCGGCCATAGGCCCTGATGGCAGAACTCGAGATGCCGCATGATGCCGACGGCATTGGCCGTTGTCGTCGTCATCACGAAATGATCGGGGGCGAGCCGCGAGGTCGTGCCGTCATCCATGACGAAGCCGTCCTCGCGCAGCATCACGCCATAGCGCGCGCGCCCAACCTTCAACGTCGAGAACGTGTTGCAGTACACGCGATCGAGCAGTGTTGCTGCATCGGGACCCTGGATGTCGATCTTGCCGAGCGTGGAAACATCCGTAAGGCCGACCGCCGACCGCACGTTGCGCACTTCGCGGCTCGCGCTTTCGAGCCAGTCCTTCTCACCCGGTCGCGGAAACCACGAGGCGCGCAGCCACGCGCCGGATTCGACGAATACGGCGCCCTGCTCCTTTGCCCACGCGTGCAGCGGCGACAGGCGTGTCGCGCGAAAATCTTTGCCGCGGTGGTGGCCGGCGAGCGCGCCGATCGCGACGGGCGTGTAAGGCGGGCGGTTCAGCGTCGTCCCGACCGCGCCAACTGGTTCCGCGCGCTCGGACGCAAGAATCGCGAGCGCGTTGACGTTCGACGTCTTCCCCTGGTCGGTCGCCATGCCGAGCGTGGTGTAGCGCTTCAGCAGCTCGACGGAGCGATAGCCTTCGCGATTGGCGAGACCAACATCTTTTGCCGTCACGTCATTCTGGAAATCGACGAAGGCCGGTCCGCGCCCGCCTGAGACATTCCAAAGCGCGCGAACGGTCGCCGGCTCGTCGTTTGCCCTTGGCAGCGGAGCGTCGGATACGGTCCGCCCGACATCGTTGGCGGCGCGTGTGCCGGCATCGCGGCCACTGGCGAGTGCACTGCTCAGCGTCATCGCACCGTTCGCCGCGCCTGCGACGCTCATGCCGGGCGGTAGTGTATCCGGCACGAAAGCCGCGTGCGCCTCGCTCCACACCGGTCTGCCGCCGAGATGGCTCGTCAGGTGCGTTACGGGCGACCAGCCGCCCGACATGGCAAGCGCATCGCATAGGATACTGCTGACGCGCCCTGAATGGTCGCGCACGTCGATAGCCTGCAGCGCACGCGAACCGAGCGCGCGAACGACTTGAGCGCCGCGGAAGATGCGAATGCCGCGCGCCGCGAGGTCAGTGCCAAGTGCAGGTGCTGCATCGCTGCGGCTGTCGATGACGGCTTCGATGCTGATGCCTGCTGCAACGGCGTCCGCGGCAGTCCGCCATCCGTCGTCGCTGCACGTGAAAACAGCAAGGCGCTGCCCCGGCGCCACGCCAAATCGATTGATGTAACCGCGCACCGCGCCAGACAACATGATACCCGGACGATCGTTGTTCGCGAACACCAGCGGCCGTTCGAGTGAGCCCGCGGCGAGAATCGACCGCCGTGCATAGATGCGCCACATGCGCTGGCGTGGCTGGTAAGGCGGCGGTACGACGACATGATCATTCACGCGCTCGACGGCGCCATATGTGCCGCCATCGTAGACGCCGAAGATAGTCGTGCGCCGCATGAGACGCACGTTCGGCATCGACGACAGTTCCGCCGCTACGGTCACCGCCCATCTGCTGCTCGCACTGTCATCGATCTCATGGCGTTCGGCATTCAGCCGCCCGCCGGGAAGGAAATCTTCGTCCCCGAGAATGACACGAGCGCCGCTGCGCGCGGCTGTCAGCGCAGCCATGAGGCCCGCTGGCCCCGCACCAATCACCAGGATGTCGCAATGCGCGTGCGCCTTGTCGTAGTGGTCGGGATCTTCCGCGCTGGCGCTGCGCCCGAGGCCAGCTGCGCGACGAATGAGCGGCTCGTACACCTTCTCCCAGAACGCGGCCGGCCACATGAATGTCTTGTAGTAGAAGCCCGCCGAGAGAAAGCCGCCCGCGAGGCCGTTCAACGCCAGGATGTCGAAGCCGAGGCTCGGCCAGCGGTTCTGACTTTGGGCCTCGAGACCGTCGAACAGCTCCACCGTCGTCGCGCGCGTGTTGGGCTCGCGGCGGGCGCCGGCTCTCAGCTCGACGAGTGCGTTCGGCTCCTCGCTGCCCGCAGAGAGAATGCCGCGCGGGCGATGATACTTGAAGGATCTACCGACGAGACCGACGCCATTGGCAATCAGCGCCGATGCGAGCGTGTCGCCCGCGAAGCCGGACATGGTGCGGCCGTCGAAGCGGAATTGAACTGGCTGCGCGCGATCGATCAAGCCGCCTGTCGGCAGGCGTCCCGCACTGCTCATGCCGTCGCTCCTTCGCCGCGCGCGTTCGCGAAGGCGACATTCGTGATCTCATGCGTGCGCGTATCGCGCGTCACGACGAGCCAGCGTCGACAACCTGCCGAATGATACCAAAGCTCGCGATGCAGGCCGGCCGGATTGATCCTCTCATACACATATGCATGGAACGACCCAGCGTCATCGCCGCTCGGACGCGCCAGCAGCGCATCGGCATCGCCGAGCACATAGAACTCGTCATTCGATCGCTCGCCGCAGTAGGGGCACCGGATGCGCATGGAGTTTTGCCTCAGTGCAGATTGGGCTGGGCGCCGGCGCCCTTTTCGTCGATGAGCCGCCCGCTCGCGAAGCGATCCAGGCCGAAGCCGGCATTGAGTTTGTGCGGTTCGTCGCGCGCGATAGTGTGGGCAAAGCACCAGCCGGAAGCGGGCGTCGCTTTGAAACCGCCGTAGCACCAGCCGCAGTTCAGGTAGAGGCCGTCGATCGGCGTTTTGTCGATGATCGGCGAACCATCCATGGACATGTCCATGATGCCGCCCCAGTGCCGCAGCGTTCGCACGCGCCCAATCGCGGGCCAAAGCGCCATGCCGGCTTCGTGCACATCCTCGATGATATAAAGGTTGCCGCGCTGGGCGTACGAATTGTAGCCGTCGATATCACCGCCGAAGACGAGGCCGCCCTTGTCCGACTGGCTGATGTAGAAGTGTCCGGCACCGAATGTGATGACCTGATCGATGGCCGGCTTGATGCCTTCGCTGACGAAGGCCTGCAGCACATGGCTCTCGATCGGTAATCTCAAGCCCGCCATGGCCGCGACACGCGATGAGTTTCCCGCGCATGCAAGGCCGATCTTGCTCGCGCCGATGTAGCCGCGTGTCGTTTCGACGCCAATGGCGCGGCCGTCCTCGATGCGGATGCCAGTCACCTCGGTGTTCTGGAGAATGTCGACGCCGCGGCTGTCGGCGCCGCGGGCAAAACCCCAGGCGACCGCGTCGTGGCGCGCCGTGCCGCCGCGGCGCTGCAGAAGTCCGCCTTGAATAGGGAAGCGCGCATTCGCAAAGTCGAGGAAGGGCGCCATGGCGCGCACGCCGTCGGCATCCAGCAGCTCGGCATCGACGCCGGCGAGCCGCATGGCATTGCCGCGCCGCACGTAGGCATCCCGTTGTCCGTCCGAGTGATAGAGATTGAGGACGCCGCGCTGGCTCACCATCGCATTGTAGTTGAAGTCCTGCTCGAGGCCTTCCCAGAGCTTCATCGACCACTCGTAGAAGTGGGTATTGTCGGGGAGCAGGTAATTCGAGCGGATGATGGTCGTGTTGCGACCCACATTGCCGGAGCCGATGTAGCCCTTCTCGACGACGGCGATGTTCGTGAGGCCGTGCTCCTTGGCGAGATAGTAGGCCGTCGCAAGCCCATGCCCGCCACCGCCGACGATCACGGCGTCGTAGTGCGGCTTCGGTTCCGGATCGCGCCAGGCGGGCGTCCAGCCCTTGCCACCACGTAGGCCTTCCCTCAGGATCGAGAAGATCGAATATTTCATGATTGCCCCTGGCAGGCCGGGGAGAACCGGCGCACTCGCGGTCTTAGAGCGAGATCGCGTCCGAGGGAAGCGGTGCCGCCCGCATATCAGGGCTTGATCATTGGGCAGTGGCGCCGGATGCTCGCGCATTGATCGAGCTGGGGAGCCTCAGATGTCTGTCCTGACCTTCGAGCGGCGTGCGGGTGGCAGCCGCACCACCGTGAGCTTTACGCCCAGCAATCTTATTGTCGCGGGTTGGACCGGTACCGATGAGAAGGGCCTTCAGCATCACATCGAGGAGCTGGCAGCGCTCGGCGTGCCGCCGCCGTCGTCCGTGCCGGTGTTCTATCGCAATGCCGTCTCGAACATCACCCAGGTGGACCGCCTGCAGGTTCTCGGCCCCGACACCTCGGGCGAGGTCGAACCGATCGTGCTCGCCATGGAGGATGGGCTGTGGCTTACGGTCGGCTCCGACCACACCGATCGCAAAGCCGAGGCCATGGGCATCGCGCTCTCGAAGCAGCTTTGCGCCAAGGTTGTGGGCACTGCGGCGTGGCGTCTGGAGGACGTGGCCGACCGCTGGGATAGCCTCATCGTGCGCGCCCACGCGACGATCGACGGCAAGCGCGTGCTCTATCAGGAAGGCACGCTGAAGAGCCTGCGCCACCCGGTGGATCTGATCGCCCGCTATGGCAGCGGCAAGGGCCTCGCGATCGGATCGGTGATGATGGGCGGCACGATGTCCGCAATCGGCGGGATCCGGCCGGCGTCACGCTTCGAGATGGAGCTCGAGGATCCGGCGACCGGAGATCGCATAACCCACGCCTATGACATAGAGGTGCTGCCCGTCGTTACGTGATCCGTCGCGCCATCAGCATTCGCGGCGGCACTGGCGATCGACCTGCTCGATGGGCGAGAAATCGCACGAGTCGAATCGTGCGGGGCGCCTTCCCTTGAAGCTGCCTTGCTTCGTCGTGGTGGTGACCGTTTCGCCACCTTTGACAGACTTGCGCAGCGGCGGCCGCCGCCGCATATCGCAGAGAATGCGCTTGGCGCCTTCGACGCCTGCCACCACACGCGGCGCACACCCACACGACGCGTGCGAGCTGCGCCGCTGGTTCTGCGCGCAGCAGAGCACCGTGCGGCCCATGGCGAAGGCCATGCCGCCGATGGCGTGCTGACGGAGCGCCAAGTCCATCTCGTCCGCGTTTTCCCGCCGCCGGATGCGGATCCATTCAGCTCCATAGAGTTGATGATTGCGGTTCCAGCCGAGAAGTGTCGCGGGCGCGCACAGCGTATTGGTCAACACATCGCGGTTCTCGCGGATGTCGACGATCTGGTTGTCCTTGTACGGCTCGTTGAAGCGGACCTGATTGGTCACGCAGGACGTATTGAAGACGACGGCTGCCGTGCAGGGAAAGCCGCGCGCGACGTGCACGGCGAGCCCGCCGCCGAGCGAATGTCCGGTCACATGAAAGCGGACAACGCGGCCTTCAGCGCGTGCGAACGCCTGCCTTCGGATATCCGCGAAGGCTTCCCGGGCCAGGCGGTAGCGATCCCAGGGATTGAACCACTGCGTGACCCAGGACGTATTTGCGAGCGCATCGGCCGGGGTGGGCAGAACCTTCCACCAGCCCTCGCCGCCGATCGCTTCGGTGCCCCGGAAGGCGACAAGCACATGATCCTCGTTCTCGATCGTCCGCGAGAAGACGATGTAGCTGAGCCCATTCTGGTTCACGACCGGCGCGCCGACGACCTTCCAGCTCGGCTCGAATTTCACGAGGTCACCGCTTTCCCGCCCGGTGCCGCCATAGGCATTGAGGCTCGCGATCGCATACGGCAGGAAAGTCGCCGAGATGTGCTCCTTGTTTTCGCAGCCTTCGGGATCGTCGCATCCGGCCTCGGGGCCGCTGGAAGGAGCCTCACGCAGGTCGGGGATGACGGGAGCCTTGCAGACAGCCGGCGCGCTGTTCTCGATCGTGATGCCGAGCGAAGCCCGGGTGACGGGCGTGCCATGCCATGCGGCGAGGCCGATCAGCGGCAGCAGCAGGAAGGTGAAATAGCGAAGCATCGGTTGTTCCCCCGGACAGACCGATCGGAGTATCGATGCTAATGCCTAGCCGATGAATGCGACAATCGGCGGACCGCGGTGGCTCCTCCACGGCATTGTGGGGATCGGCTGTGTAAGCGAGTGTGGCGGGGGAGACGACCGCAACGGTTGTGGAGCGGCGGCGCGTCGCCTCGCTCTTGCCCTTCAGGCCGGTTAGAATTAGTCAAAAAGGGGCAGTACGGACTGACCGCTCATGGCGTCACATAACGACATCACCATCGAGATCACGCCGCAGGTCCTGCTCAAGGCCTACTCGTGCGGCATTTTTCCGATGGCCGAGAGCGCGGACGACCCGGCCCTCTACTGGATCGAGCCGCAGTCGCGGGGCATTCTGCCTCTCGATGCGATGCATGTTCCGCGCCGGCTTGCCAAGACTGTCCGCCAGGGGATTTTCGAGGTTCGCATCAACAGCGATTTCGAGGCGGTGATCGACGGGTGCGCCGCTTCGAAGGCTGGGCGGCGTTCGACGTGGATCAATGCGCGCATCCGCAGCCTCTACGGCGCTCTCTTTGCCCAAGGCTATTGCCACACGGTCGAGACCTGGCGGGACGGCCGGATCGTCGGTGGTCTATACGGCGTCGCCCTCGGCGGGGCTTTCTTTGGTGAGAGCATGTTCTCGACGGAGCGTGATGCCAGCAAGGTCGCGCTCGTCTATCTCTGCGCGCGGCTCGCCCATGGCCGCTTCACGCTGCTCGATACGCAGTTCGTGACGGACCATCTACGCCAGTTCGGTACCATCGAGGTCGAACGGCAGGAATTCCATCGGCTGCTGGAGCCGGCGCTGGCGCGAGAGGCCAATTTCCACGCCCTGCGGACGGACGCCTCGCCCGATCAGATCCTCGCGACCTTCAAGATCGATCCGATCCACGATACCTGAAACGATGGGGCGGGGCGGACCGCTTACATGGGCAGGCGCGCGCTCTGGTGGCTGAAGTAGTTGTCGATCGCCGAGCGGATCGAGCGGGCGACGTTGCGACGCCAATCTTCCGAACGAAGCTGTGCGGCATCGGCCCGATTGGTCACGTAGGCGAGTTCGATCAGCACGGCCGGCACCTTGGCCGTCAGCAGAACCTGGAAGGCCGCGTTGCGGTCCGGGTTCTCGTTCATGTTCGTGCTGCGGCCCATGTTCTCGATGACGGCACGGGCAAAGATGCTCGTGCGGTCCTTGGTCGCCTCCACCTCGCGCCCGGCGAGGTCGGCGAGGATGTTCTGCGCGGCAGCGCCCTGGCGGCCGATGGTCTTGAGGGGGGCGAGCTCGCTGTCCGTGAGGAGTTCGCTCGCGCTCTTGCGGCGGGCGGACGCGGCAAGATTGTTCGCGACCGAATCGCGTAGCGAATAGATGGTCGCACCGCGGGCCCGTGAGGTCGCGTAGTCGGCATGAATGGCGATGAAGAGGGCTGCCCTGCGGTCTTCCGCAAACTGCCGCCGCTCCTCGAGAGGCACGAACGTGTCGTCCTCACGGGTCATCGCCACACGGTAACGACCGCTCGCCCGAAGCTGGTCGCGCAGCGTGCGTGCGAAGGCGAGCACGACCTCCTTCTCGACGGTCCCGTTGCGGATGGCTCCGGAATCATGGCCGCCATGGCCGGGATCCAGGACAATGAGCGGCTTGTAGGCGTTGGCCGCACGATTACCCGGGCGCTCGGCCGGGCGAGGAACCGGCGGCTGGATCGTACCTCGCGCGCTCGCACGCTGCACGGTCGATGAGGGAATGGCGACCGCCGCCTGCAGCAGCGAGTTCATATCCGTGGCGGCTGGCGCGATCTCGAGCGACAGGAGGACGGGACCGCTGCCGGCGCCTCCAAGGAACTCGGATTTCTCGACCACGACGGCTTCCGTCACGTCGATCACGACACGCATCCTGCCCGGTGCACCGAGACCGGCGCGAAAGCCACTGACAATGCCGACGGGGTCGCCTTTGAGAGAGGGCGGAAGCTGCAGCTTGACCGTGGGCAGGTCGACGATCACCCGGTTCGGGTTCGGCAGCGATTGGACCTGATAGTCGACCTTGCGCTCGAGCGCGATGACGAACCGCGTCTTCTTCAGGGTTTCGGCGGGCGGGGCCGGAACGGGAACTGGAACGGCTGCGGCGGCAAGCTCCGTCGGGGCGGGAGCGCGCGCGGATTGGGCCGAAATCTCCTCAACCGCCATGCCCGTCGTGAACGCGAGCATGATGATTGGCAAACGCATGTACGCATGCAGCCGGAACCCCCGGCTACCTGCACCTGCCTGAAACATGACGAACAACCCCCGTCAACGCGACACCCGTTTCAGTGGTGAGCTCGGTGAACCTAAACCCGGAACGTGGCCATTTCCGGGAAACTCATGGTTCTTGTTATGAAACGGTAAAGGTTAAGATCGCGCGAACGTGCGTCGCAAAAGTGGGCCTGAGGCAGCGCCTCGCGCCGGGCAAGTTGGCGCTGGCGTCCCTCGTGAGCGGGTCGCCTGAGCGCTCGCCCGCCATCATCACCCAGATGCCCGCCAGGACGGCGCTTCGAATGGCTGCCGCCTTCTCCGGCAGAAATGATGCTATTTCGCGCGGCGCCGCATTTGACTTTGGGGGTCCAGACGTCGTTCTATTGTTGCGATGACGGCTCTAAACGCCCGTCTAACAAGTTTCGGTGGCCGGGATTTACGTGTTGGCCGGCGGAAGAAGCGTCAACCTCAAGGGGAGGCTCATTATGAGCACAATGCGTCGTGCGGTGGCCGTACTAGCGGCGGCCGCCACTATTCCGTTTCTTGCTACTGCTGCGAGTGCGCAGAAAACTCTGCGATTTGTCCCCCACTCTGACCTCAAGATCCTCGACCCGATCTGGACCACCGCCTTCGTGGTGCGCAATCACGGCTACATGATCTACGACACGCTCTTCGGCATGGATGAGAAGGGTGAGATCAAGCCGCAGATGATCGACACCTACAAGCAGTCAGACGACAAGCTTACCTGGACCATGACGCTGCGCGACGGTCTGATGTGGCACGACAACCAGCCGGTCACGACCGATGACATCATTCCTTCGATCAAGCGCTGGGCAGCGAAGGATTCGATGGGCCAGAAGATGATGACTTTCGTCGACAGCATCACGGCGAAAGACGCGAAGACCTTCGAAATAAAGCTTAAGTCGCAGACTGGCCTCGTTCTCTCCGCACTGGGCAAGCCGTCGTCCAACGTCCCCTTCATGATGCCGAAGCGGGTGGCCGAGACCGATCCGAGCAAGCAGATCGAAGAATTCATCGGCTCCGGCCCCTTCGTCTTCAAGCGTGACGAGTGGCAGCCCGGAAGCAAGATCGTTTACACGAAGTTCGAGGGCTACAAGCCGCGTTCTGAGCCCCCGTCAGGAACAACCGGCGGCAAGGTCGTCAAGGTCGACCGCGTCGAGTGGCTGCCCATCCGCGACCACCAGCAGGCCGTGAACGCCTTGCTCGCGGGTGAGGTCGATTACATCGAGGCACCCCCGCACGATCTGCATCCGCTCATCAAGAAGAGCAAGGACGTCTACATGTTCAACTGGAACCCGCTCGGGAACCAGTTCACGTTCCGCTTCAATGTGCTGCACAAGCCGTTCGACAATCCGAAGGTACGCCAGGCTCTCCTCTACGCCTTCAATCAGGAAGACTTCCTCAAGGCCGTTGTCGGGGACGAGGAGTACTATAAGGTTTGCAAGTCGATGTTTGTCTGCGGCGGCCCGTTCGGGACCGACGCAGGCTTCGAGGACAAGCTCGAGTCGAACTTCAAGAAGGCGCGCGAGCTGCTCGCGGAAGCCAAGTACGACAACACGCCGATCGTTCTCATGCATTCGACGGATCTGCAGGTCCTGACGAACCTCGCACCTGTAGCGAAGTCGCTGATGGAGCGGGCCGGCTTCAGGGTCGACATGCAGTCGATGGATTGGCAAACGGTTGTCGCTCGCCGCGTGAAGAAGGATCCACCAGCTCAAGGCGGCTGGCACGCCTTTTTGACCTCGTGGGTCGCAGCCGACATGCTTGATCCGGTCATGACGGGCTTCCTCAACTCGGCCTGTGAGAAGGCCATGTTCGGTTGGCCGTGCGATGAGCAGATCGAGAAGCTGCGCGACGACTTCGCACGCGAGACGGATCAGACGAAGCAGAAGGCGATCGTCGAGGCCATCCAGAAGCGCGTTGCCGAGTACCCGACCCACATTCACCTCGGTCAATGGTACAACCATGGTGCGCAGCGCAACAACGTGAAGGGCATCGTTGCCGCGCCGGCGCCGGTTCTCTGGAACATCACGGTAGACTGAGGACGCGTCACGCGTCTTTGGCTGGAGTAGATAGAGCGGCCGAGCAGGATCAGTTCTGCTCGGCCGAATTGTTTTCGCTGATGCGTAGCCCATCCATCGGCGTAAGCGCCGATTCTACCAGCATTAATGACCGAAATTTGTGCGGTGCAGCGTTTGACTTCGCGGGGTGCGCGACGCTCTAATGCTTTCAGCGACCTTTCCGGTTGCCGAGTCGCTCATGGAGCGGACTGGCTCCAAGATCGACACGCAGTCCATGGATTGGGAGACGGTCATTCGCCCGCCGCGTGAAGAAGGGTCCCCCGGAGACCGGCTGCGGGCCCTGCGACAAGGAAATCGAGAAGCTGCGCGACGATTTCGCGAAAGAGGTCGACTGGCCAAGCAGAAGGCTATCGTCGAGGCACTCCAGAAGCGTGTTGCCGAGTATCCCACGCACGTTCATCTGGGTCAGTTCTACAATCACGGCGCCATCCGCAACAACGTGAAGGGGATCGTGCCGACCCCCGCCCCTGTTGTCCGGAACATCACAATTGAATAATGGGGCGACTGACGTATTGTATTCCCGGCGGGTTCGCCGGGAATACATTCCGGCGACTGCGTGTCGTCGACCACGATAGTTCGCAGTGACAGATCAGGAATTCCATGGGCGGCTATATTCTCCGGCGGGTTCTCTCCACATTGCCGGTGCTGGCAATCGTGGCGGTGCTCGTCTTCCTCATGCTACGGCTCACGCCGTCCGACCCGGCCGCTATTATCGCAGGCGACTACGCGAGCCCGGAGCAGATCGAAGGCATTCGTGAGCGCCTCGGCCTCAACGAGCCGATCCTCAAGCAGTTCGTCATCTGGATCGGCGGCGTGCTTCAGGGAGATTTCGGCGAGAGCTTCTTCTACAAGAAGCAGGTTGCCGAGCTCATTCGTGAGCGGCTCGAGCCGACGCTCTCGCTCTCGCTCGTCACGATCCTGCTCGTGGTGCTTGTTGCCGTGCCGCTCGGCGTCATCGCGGCACACAATCATGGAACCTGGATCGACCGCTTCGTCATGGGCTTCTCGGTCCTTGGCTTCTCCATTCCAGTGTTCGTCGTCGGGTATATTCTCATCTACGTCTTCGCAGTCACGCTCGATTGGCTGCCCGTACAAGGCTATCAACGCATAGGCGACGGCGTCGGCGGGTGGCTGCTGAGATTGGTTCTGCCTGCGATGACGCTCTCGGTCGTATTCATCGCGTTCATCGCGCGCATGACGCGCACGAGCGTGCTCGAAGTGCTGAATGAGGACTATATCCGCACGGCTCGCGCCAAGGGACAGACGGAGATCAAGGTTCTTGTTCGCCACGCACTCGCCAATGCGGCGGTGCCGATCCTCACGATCATCGGCCTTACGGTCGCAATTCTGATCGGCGGCGTGGTGGTCACCGAGTCGGTCTATACGCTGCCGGGCCTCGGCCTGCTTACGGTCGATGCCGTGCTCGCCCGCGACTATCCGACCATTCAGGCGGTCATCCTGCTCTTCTCGTTCGCCTATGTGCTCATCAACCTCCTGGTTGATGTCGCGTATACTTTCCTCGATCCCAGGATCCGTTATTGATGGCTACCATTGACGCAGCCCCGCCGGTCCCCCGACGACGTTCCGTCTGGTCCACCGTGCTGCGCAACCCGAGCGTTGTTTTCGGCGGCTCGATTGCGCTGGTGATGTTGATCGTGGCCATTCTGGCGCCCGTGCTCGGCACGCGTGATCCTGCCGAGATCAACCCGTCCGCGCGCAATCAGAAGCCCGGCTATACAGCCACGGTTCGCGATGACGAAGGGAAGCGCATCCAGGTCAAGTATCACCTCGGCACCGACAGCCTCGGGCGTGACATCTACAGCCGCGTGGTCTATGGCGCGCGCGTGTCGTTGATCGTCGGCATCACCGTCGCGATCATCGCCGTATTCTTCGGTCTCATCATCGGGATGATCGCGGGCTACGTCCGCTGGCTCGACGGCATCATCATGCGCCTCATGGATGGCCTGATGGCTATCCCCGAAATCCTGTTGGCGATCGCGCTGGTGTCGCTTTCGCGGGCCGGATTGCCCGCTGTCGTCATAGCGATCGTCATTCCGCAGATTCCGCGTGTCGTCCGACTGGTGCGCTCGGTGGTTCTTTCCATTCGCGAGGAGCCGTATGTGGAGAGCGCGATCACCGTTGGCACGCCGACGCCGACCTTGCTCTTCCGCCACGTGCTTCCGAATACGACGGCGCCGTTGATTGTGCAGGGCACGTTCATTTGTGCGAGCGCGATCCTTGTCGAGGCCATTCTCTCGTTCCTCGGTATCGGCATTCCGCCGGAGGTGCCGACGTGGGGCAATATCATGGCCGAGGGGCGGACCTACTTCCGTATCCTTCCCCACAACATTCTGTACCCTGGAATCGCGCTCGCGCTCGCGGTGCTCGCGATCAACATGCTCGGCGACGGTCTGCGCGACACGCTCGATCCGCGCTTCGCCAAGAGGTTCTGAGCAGCCATGCAAGAAGCTCTCACTGGCGCAACTGAGCCCGTACTTTCCGTGCGAAATCTCACGGTGCGTCTGCCGCGCGGCGCGGATCGCGAAAATGCGATTCAGGACATCAGCTTCGATATCGGCCCGCGCGAGATCGTGTGCATTGTCGGCGAGTCGGGCTCGGGAAAATCGGTAACTGCGCAGGCTGTCATGGGCCTGCTGCCGAAGCGCGACCTCGTCGTCACCGGAGGAGAAACCTTCCTTCAGGGCGAGGATACGACGAAGGCGACGATGCACCGGCTGCGTGAGCTTCGCGGCACGCGCATGGGCATGATCTTCCAGGAGCCCATGACCGCGCTCAATCCCGTTCAGCGGGTCGGCCAGCAGATCGCCGAGGTGCTCGAGATCCACACCGATCTTCCGACTGCCGAGCAGCGCAAGCGCGTGCTCGAGATCATGCACGCGGTCAAGCTTCCCGATCCGGAGCTCATGATCGACGCCTATCCGCATCAGCTCTCCGGCGGCCAGCGCCAGCGCATCATGATTGCGGCGGCTCTTATCCTCGATCCGGCACTGCTGATCGCCGACGAGCCGACAACCGCTCTCGATGTGACCACGCAGGCGCAGATCCTGAAGCTCGTCAAGGAAATGCAGTCGCGTCGCAATACCGGCGTGATGTTCATCACGCACGACTTCGGTGTCGTGTCCGAGATCGCCGACCGCGTGGTCGTCATGCAGCGCGGCCGCGTCGTCGAGCAGGGTACGCGTGACGAGGTGCTGCGGAACCCGCGCGAGGCCTATACCAAAATGCTGGTGGCGGCCGTGCCGAGCCTCGTGCCGCCCAAGCGCGCGCCCGTCGAGGGCAAGCTCGCGCTGGAAGCCAAGAAGCTCTCGAAGGTCTACGGCCAGCGGACGTTCCTCAATCGCAATGCGCGCATCGTCAAGGCCGCGCAGGACGTGAATTTTCACATCCGCAAGGGCGAGACGCTTGGCATCGTCGGCGAGTCGGGCTCCGGCAAGACGACCGTCGCGCGCTGCATCGCCCGGTTGATCGAGCCCACGGATGGCGAAATCCTCATCGAGGGGGCCAACGTCGCGCACCTGCCCGAGCGCGATCTCAGGCCCTACCGCCGCGATATCCAGATCGTCTTCCAGGATCCTTATCGCTCTCTCAATCCGCGCCGTACTGTCGGGCAGTCGATCATCGAGGGGCCGATCAACTTCGGAATGACGTACGAGAAGGCGCAGGAGAAGGCGCGTGAGCTGATGGGGCTCGTCGGCCTTTCGCCGGACGCACTCGATCGCTATCCGCATCAGTTCTCTGGCGGCCAGCGCCAACGCATCTGCATTGCACGCGCGCTGGCCATGGGGCCGACGCTGCTGATCGCGGACGAGGCCGTGTCCGCGCTCGACGTTTCCGTACAAGCGCAGGTGCTGGAGCTGCTCGACAACATTCGCAAGCAATTCGATCTCGCGGTGCTTTTCATCACGCACGATCTGCGCGTTGCGGCCCAGATCTGTGATCGCATCGCCGTCATGAAGAACGGCGTTGTCGTCGAGCATGGGACGACGACCGAGGTCTTCCGCAATCCGCAGCATGAGTACACCAAGGCGCTGTTCGAAGCGGCGCCAGGACGCGATTTCGGCGTGCAGCAGCCGGTCGCCTGAGTTGAGCCATTCCGCACTGCAATCGAGCGCGCTTAGTGCTTGACCCTCGCCACTCGACCGGCAAACGATGCTGCCGGGGTTGAGCGGGATGGGGGATCAGCATGGACAGCGTATTGGCCGCCGCGGCCGATCGGCCGGCCAAGTCGACGATGGAGACTGCAGCGGTAACGGAGCAGCATCCGCTCGTCATAACCGTCCATGGCACCTTCGCGGCTGATCCGAGCGATGACGGTGAGCAGTGGTGGCAGCGCGGTTCCGCATTTATGTCCGCGCTGGCCGAGCGCCTCGTCGACAAGGGTGTTCCGGGGATTGCCGTGCAGCCTTTTCATTGGTCGGGTCTCAATTCCGATCAGGCGCGCCTGCGTGCGGCCTCAGCCCTCGCCGGCACACTGGCTACCGCAAAGAAGACTGGCCGGCCGGTTGCGGTGATCGCCCATAGCCACGGCGGCAATGTTCTCATGGAAGCGCTTGTCCAGCGCCGAACGCGGCGGCCCCTTGCGGCGGTGCTCACACTCGGGACGCCGTTCTTCAAACGTCGGCTCAAGCCGCTACCGACGTTGATCGCCCTTTTCAAGGTTCTGCTCGGCCTCGCAGTGGCGCCGGCCATGCTGATGTACGCTTGGATGGCGCTACCCACCGCGCTCGACGGTAGTCGCATAGAACTCATCGTGCTGCCGCTCCTCATACTCGGTTTCGTCATGTGGGCGTTCTACTCGGGAGCGCGGGCTCTCGTGCGTCAGCGGCGTGCCCGGCAGCGTGCGCGGATGGCCGTCGATCCCCCGCGGTGGCTCGTCATTCAGAGTCCGCGGGACGAGGCCATGCGTCTGCTCGAGTCAGCCGTTGCGGTGAAGCCTGTCTTTGTTTCACGTACCTCCGCACACGGTCAGTGGGTGCGCTTCGGCACCGTGGCCGGCGTTTTTGGCACGCTCGCATTCCTGTTTCTCACCGCCTCCTATTTTCTCAGTCCTATCATCGAGAAGATCGGCAAGCGCGACTTCGGCACCGGCATCATCGCCGATTTCACCTTCCTGCTTGTGATACCCGTGGTGTTTGCGCTCATTTACGGCGCGATACGTTTGTTTTCATGGATTGCCGGGGCCCGCTTGCTGGCGTCCATGCTCAACGTGTCGATTCACGGGGGCATCGTTGGTGCGGCCTATGGTGGCGACGATGTCTATGCCCTGACAGGTGTCGAGCGCACGCCGCCCTACCTGCCCGGCGTGCAGGAAAAGCGCGTTTCAGCGGCGACACTGGGTGGGATCGACGACAACGCGATTATCGAGGCGGCGCGAGAGTTCTATTCCGAAATTGTCGCGGAAGAGGTCGCGGAAATGACGTTCGCTGATCCGGACCTTCTCATGAAGCGCATGACGGATGCGCTCTATCACAACGCTTACATGCGTGACGGCGATATCGTCGAAGCTGTGGCGGATCACCTCGCGCAAAACGTCCGAAACTGGCCGCCTCGCTAAGGTTCAGCCCCCGGCGATCTGCGGCAGGATGTGAACTTCGGAGTCGGGGCTGATCGGCTCGAGCAGCGCATCCTGATAGATCTGCCCGTCGATGGCGACGGCGAGGCCCTCTTCGAGGTGAGGCACCAGCTCGGGAAATTTCTCGCCGAGCTTGCGAAAGAGCTGACGGATCGTGCTGGCGTCGATATCGAACTCCGTCACGTCGCCGGTGTATTGGCGCAGGTTACCGATCAGCGTGACGTGGGCCATGGATGTACTCCCTTCCTAATTCATCGGGCCCGCACGAGGTGCAGGCCCGATGTTGTTCTCAACGTACCAGCCGCCGTGCGTGTATCACGCCTTGCCCGCTGCCTTCATGGCCTTCAGCACCTTCGGCGGCGACATAGGCAGCTCGAAGAAGCGAACGCCCGACGAACGGCGAACCGAAGCACCGATCGCTGCCATCGGTGGTACGATCGGCGTCTCGCCGATGCCGCGCACGCCATAGGGGTGACGCGGGTTCGGCACCTCGACGATGATCGTGTCGATCATCGGCAGGTCGGATGCGACAGGCACGCGGTAGTCGAGGAAGCCAGCGTTCTGCAGCTTACCGTCGGCGCCGTAGATGTACTCCTCGTTGAGCGCCCAGCCGATGCCCTGCACGGCGCCGCCCTGATACTGGCCCTCCACGTACGCAGGATGGATCGCCTTCCCGGCATCCTGGATGGCCGTGTAGCGCGTGACCGTGACCTTGCCCGTGCCAGGGTCGACCTCGGTGTCGGCGATGTGCACGCCGAAGCTCGGGGCTGCACCCTGCGCGCTGATCGCCGCGTAGCCGACGATGGCGCCGCCGGTCTTACCGGCCACCTTCGCGATGTCGCTTAGTGACATCGGCTGATGTTTGCCGGCGTTTTCGCCTGCGGGCCGGAACATGCCGTCCTCGAAGGCGACCGCTTCCTCGGGAATGTCCCAAAGCTTTGCGGCGCGTCCGCTTGCCTGTTTCACGATCGAGCGCGCGGCCTCGACGGTTGCCATGCCGCTCGAGAAGGTCGAACGGCTGCCACCCGTGAGGAAGTTGTACCCGAGCGAACTCGTGTCCGCGATGATCGGGCGGATCTTGTGAACGTCGACCTTCAGCTCTTCCGCCGCCATCATGCAGAGGGAGGCGCGCAGGCCGCCGATGTCCGGCGTACCGGCCATGAGCGTCAGCGTGCCGTCCTCGTTGAGCTGGAGCGACACGGTCGTTTCGCCGCCGATGTTGAACCAGAACCCGGCCGAAAGTCCGCGTCCCTGGTTCGGGCCGAGTGGCGCCTTCCAGTGATCGCTTTCCTTGGCGGCCTCCAGACACTCGATGAGGCCGACGGGGCCGAATTTTGGACCGTAGGCCGCGCGCGTGCCTTCCTTCGCGGCGTTCTTCAAGCGAAGCTCGATCGGGTCGATGCCGAGCTTCTCGGCGATCTCGTCGACGAGGCTCTCGACGCCGTATGTGGAGATCGGGCCGCCTGGCGCGCGATAGGCTGCGACCTTGGGCCTGTTCGACACCACGTCGTAGCCGACGACCTTGACGTTCTCCAGGTCGTAGTTGGCGAAAGCGCACATGCATGCGGGCTGCACGGGGCTGCCCTGGAACGCGCCTGCCTGCAGGGTGATCTCGGCCTCGGCAGCCGTGATGGTGCCGTCCTTCTTCACGCCCATCTTGACTTTGACAGTGCCGCCGGAAGTCGGCCCGCTGGCCTTGAAGACTTCCTCGCGGCTCATGACCATTTTCACCGGACGGCGCGACTTCTTCGAGAGAGCCAGCGCCAGCGGCTCGAGATAGACGACCGTCTTGCCGCCGAAGCCACCGCCGATCTCCGAGGAGGTCACGCGGATCTTACCGATTTCCCAGTCCAACAGCTTCGCGCAGTAGGCGCGCACGACCCAGTGACCCTGAGTGGTCACCCAGAGCTCGGCCGAGCCGTCTTCCGAAGCAGACGCGAGGCAGGCGTGCGGCTCGATATAGCCCTGATGTACAGCCTTGGTCTTGAACTCGCGCTCGAACACGTGGTCCGCGGCAGCGAAGCCTTTGCCGATATCGCCGAGATTGAACTCGACCCGTTTGGAGATGTTCGAGGCTTTGGTCGGCGCCGGCGTGACGCCGGTAGTGATCATGTCCTCATGCAGGATCGGCGCGCCGGGCTGAATAGCCTCGATCTCGTCGATGACGTGGGGCAGCACTTCGTACTCGACCTTGATGGCATCGAGCGCGGCAAGCGCGGCCTTTTCGTTGAGGGCGGCGACGGCGGCCACCGCGTGACCCTCATAGAGCACCTTCTCGCGTGCCATGACGTTGCACGTCATGTCGCGATAGTTGACGACACCCTCGCCCGCCGGAATGAACTCGGACGGCTGCTCGGGGAAGTCCTTGGAGGTGACGACGGCCTTCACGCCGGGCAGCTCCAAGGCTTTCGAAACGTCGATCGACTTGATGCGCGCGTGCGCGTGCGGCGAGCGCAGGACCTTGCCGACGAGCTGGCCGGCCATCTTGAGGTCGGCACCGTACTTGGCGCGGCCGGTAACCTTGTCGACGCCATCCGGGCGGATCGGACGGGTGCCAACGACATCGAACTGGGGCTTCTTGACACGCTCTTGCATGATCAGGCTCCTCTCATCTCGGCGGCGGCGTCCATGACGGCGCGTACGATCTTGTCATAACCCGTGCACCGGCAGAGATTGCCGGCGAGCCAGTAGCGGACCTGGGTTTCGGTGGGGTCGGGGTTCTTGGCGAGAAGCGCCTTGGCGGCGACGAGCACGCCGGGCGTACAGATCCCGCATTGCAAGGCTGCATGTTCCAGGAACTTCCGCTGCAGCGGATGCAGCTCTTCGCCCTGGGCCATACCCTCGATGGTCTCGACCTTCTTGCCCTCGGCTTCGACGCCGAGCACGAGGCACGAGCAGACGAGGCGCCCATCAAGGAGCACGCTGCAGGCGCCGCAGTCACCGGAAGAACAGCCTTCCTTCGCGCCGATGAGATCGAGTTCGTCGCGCAGGCAGTCGAGCAAGGACTGCTCGCTCTCGCAGAGATACTCGACCGGGTCACCGTTGACGGTGGTCGTTACGTGATGCTTGGCCATCTCAAACCTTTCTTGCACGCTCGAGCGCGATCTTCGCGGTCCTCACGGCGAGGGTGCCGGCGACATCAATGCGGAACTCAACAGTACCGCGCTTATCGTCGATCGGCTTGCAAGCTGCGCGAGCAGCTGCCTCCAGCTTGGCGAGGGCCGCATCATCGACCTTCGTGCCGATGAGTGCCTTGCCTGCATCCTCGACCAGCAGCGGGCGCGCCGCCACGGCACCGAGCGACACGCGGGCTGCCGTGCAGGTTCCGCTATCATCGAGCGCCAGAGCAACGCCGCAGCCGACGACCGCAATGTCCATCTCCGTGCGCGGGATGAAGCGCAGGTAAGCATCGCCACCATGCTTCGGTCGGTTCGGAATCTTGAACGAGATGATGAACTCGCCTGCGGTCAGCGCCAGCTTGCGCGGGGCGAGCATGATGTCCGCGACCGGCAGCGTGCGCGTTCCCTTGGGTCCGGCGATGGTGGCGACGGCGCCCGCCGCGATCATGCCCGGCACACTGTCGGCGGCCGGTGAGCCGTTGCACAGGTTGCCGCCGAGCGAGGCCCGGCCCTGAACCTGCGTCGAGCCGATCAGATTGGCGCCCTCGACCAGTCCAGGCCAATCCTTGGAGAGTGTCGGATGCTCCTTGAGCTCGGCGCCGGTGACGGCTGAGCCGATCGTGTAGCCGCTGGCATCCTTGGTGATCTTGCGGGTCGCGTCGATGCCCTTGATGTCCACGACTACGTCGGGACTCAGGACGCGAGCCTTCATTTGCACCAGCAGATCGGTGCCCCCGGCGAGGACCCGCGCCCCCTGGCCGGCAAGGAGGGCTGTCGCCGCCTCGACCGTCGTCGGTTTCTCATATCTCATGCCGTATTTGCCTCGTGCGTTCGCTCGCCTGAAAACTGATCCTGAGTTGAATTTTGCCGCCGCGCGAATTCGTGCCGGCCGCAAAGAACTCTTGCCCGGCAGCCGACGCAGCGTGTGCGCAGGTACCCCACCATTCCAACCCAGCGGGCCCCAGCTTGGCAAGGGCCGATGTAACAACGGAGGCATGCCCGCCGCTCACTTCAGTGGGAGGAGAGTTCGAAAATGCGGGGCTTACCCCGTTAAGTACGGCGCTCCGGCCGTATCGACGAGATTGCGCAGGCGTGACGTGCCAGGGATGGGGTGAGTGCCGGCCTCTCGATCCGCGAGGAGGCGGCGGGCGCGGTCCAGCCATTGGGCGGACGCCTTGCCGAGGTCGGGCGTACGCCAGACGCACGCCTCGATGAATGCACGTGCCAGATCCGGATCCTCCTCGGCGAGCCTCGCCGCGCGCTCCCTCAGCCCAAGGCTTTCGGTGATCAGGGCGCGCATGGCCTCACGGTTCGGAACATCCTTGGCAATGCGGCCCGCATCCTCGAGATGGGCGGCCAGCGTGTCCAGCGCATAGGGATCGCCGCCGTTCTCGGCGTCGGCCCGATAGGTGGCGATACCGGCCTGCATCTCGGCCAGCGCCTCCTTGGGATACCCGCCGCGCTGATAGGCGTGTGCGATGGCGAAGTGGCTGGCGGCAAGCTCGATCGGCATCTCGACCGTCGCGGTGAAAAGCGTGTCGGTCGCGGCCAAGCGACCGAGCTGATTGCGAATCCTGAGGCCGAGGCGGAGCACATCGACGCCCGGCTCCAATCGGCCGCGCGCAAGAAGCGCCTCCCCCGCGCGATCGCAGGCGAGCGCAAGGTCATGAAGGTGCCAATGGGCATCCTGGGGTGTGGCTACGGCATCGAGCAAAGCTCGCTCGATGGCTGTGATGAACCGCGCCTGTGCCGGCGCAGTGCTTCCCATGCCCAAGGCAAGCAGTAGCCCATCCAGCGACGCTTCGACCGACCCGGTTGTCGAGCCGACAGCGCTTGTCGTCCGTCCAAACTGTTCGATTTCGGAGATCATGAGCGGCTTAAGTCCCTGCCTCGTGCGACTCCGTGACGATTGCCCGTACGCCGCAACCTTCGCAAAGTCGGAAAAAGGGTACCGATAATCTCAAGACAGCATCATGATCGTGCCGGCGCCTTTTCGGCGCCGTGCCAGCTTGACCTCATGCTATCGGCAGACGAGCAATGACATCAACCACTACGAAGACAGGCGCCGGCAATTTCTTCGAGACGTTTCGTGTCGGCCAGGTGATCGCGCACGCGACGCCGCGCACGATCACCGAAGGCGATGTGGCGGTTTATCAGGGACTTTATGGCAGCCGCTTTGCGGTCCAGTCCTCCGCGCCATTCGCGCGCGCGATCGGATACCCGACTGCGCCGGTCGACGATTTGATCGTTTTTCACGTGATCCTCGGCAAGACCGTGCCGGACATCTCGCTCAATGCGATCGCGAACCTGGGGTATGCCGACTGCCGTTTTCTGGCACCGGTCTATCCGGGCGATACGCTGAGCGCGACGTCCGAAGTCCTCGGCCTGCGCGAGAATTCGAGCGGCGATTCCGGCATCGTCTACGTGCGCACGAACGGCATGAACCAGGACGGCGCGACCGTGCTGACCTATGCCCGCTGGGTCATGGTGAGGAAGCGTGACAAGGCCGCGCCCGCACCCACGCCGAGCGTGCCGAAACTTCCCGAGGCGGTGACTGCCGATCAGCTCGGTGCGGCAGTGTCGTCGCTGCACGTTCCTTCGTGGGACAAGACGCTCGCGGGTTCAGCACACTTCTGGGACGACTATTCGGTTGGCGAGAAGATCGACCACGTCGACGGCATGACTATCGAGGAAGCCGAACACCAGATCGCGACGCGGCTCTACCAGAACACGGCACGCGTGCACTTCAATCAGCAAGTGGAAGGCCAGGGGCGCTTCGGCCGGCGGCTCGTGTACGGTGGTGTCGTCATTTCGCTGGCGCGCGCGCTGTCGTTCAACGGTCTGGCCAACGCCTTCCACATCGCGGCGATCAACGGTGGCCGCCACGTCGCGCCGGCTTTCGCGGGCGATACGGTCTATGCGTGGTCGGAGGTGCTGGACAAAGCGGAAGTGCCAGGTCGCACCGATGTCGGTGCACTGCGACTGCGGCTCGTCGGCGTCAAGGATATGGCGCCGGGCTCGTTCCCGCTGGAGACCGCGCCCGGCAAGTATGCGCCGGGCGTTATTCTCGATCTCGACTACTGGGCACTGTTGCCGCGGGGTTGAGGCTCGCGCCTCACGCCCACCACTTGTCCGGCACTGGGAAGCGTCCAGCCGCGTCCTCAATGACCTGGGCGGTGCGAAACAGCGTGCCCTCATCGAACGGCTTGCCGATGAGCTGAAGGCCCATGGGCGTGCCTTCGGCTGAAAGTCCCGCGGGCACCGAAATGCCCGGCAGACCGGCCATGTTCACGGTCACGGTGAAGATGTCCTCGAGATACATGGCGATCGGATCGCCGGCCTTCTCGCCGAAGCCGAAGGCAGGCGACGGCGTTGTCGGCGTCAGTACGACATCGACATCGCTCCAGGCATTGTCGAAGTCCTGCTTGATCAACGTGCGCACTTTCTGCGCCTTGAGGTAATAGGCGTCGTAGTACCCGGCCGAGAGCACGTACGTTCCGATCAGTACGCGGCGCTTGACCTCCTTGCCGAAGCCCGCCGCGCGCGTCGCCTCGTACGTGTCGATGAGATCCTTGCCCGGCACGCGCAGGCCATAGCGCACGCCGTCATAGCGCGCGAGGTTCGACGAGCACTCGGCCGGCGCGACGATGTAATAGGCCGGCAGCGCGTACTTGGTGTGCGGGAGCGAGATGTCGTGGATCGTCGCGCCCGCATCCTTCAGCCAGGCAATGCCCCTCTGCCAGAGCGCGTCGACTTCCGCCGACATGCCCTCGACGCGGTACTCCTTCGGCACGCCGACGCGAAGACCCTTCACGCTGCGACTGATCTCCGCCTCGTAGTCGGGCACGGGAAGATCGACGCAGGTGGAGTCCTTTTTGTCGGGGCTCGCCATGTGCCGGAGAAGAATGGCGCTGTCCCGCACCGTTTTGGCGATCGGCCCGGCCTGATCGAGCGACGAGGCGAAGGCGACGATGCCCCAGCGCGAGCAGCGGCCGTAGGTCGGCTTGAGGCCCACGAGACCGCAGAAGCCGGCAGGCTGGCGGATCGACCCGCCGGTATCCGTGCCGGTGGCGCCCATCGCGATACGCGCCGCGACCGACGCGGCGGAACCGCCGGACGAGCCGCCGGGTACCAGTGCGCGATTGTCGCCGGGGCGTCGCCACGGGTTCTTCACTGGGCCGTAGTAGCTGGTCATGTTCGACGAGCCCATCGCGAACTCGTCGAGATTGGTCTTGCCGAGCAGCACCGCGCCGGCATTCCACAGATTCGCCGTGACCGTGGACTCATAAGGCGGTTTGAAACCGTCGAGAATGTGGCTCGCCGCCGTGGTCAGGATGCCGCTCGTGCAGAACAGGTCCTTGATGGCGAGCGGAATGCCCTCCAGCGGCCGCGCCTCGCCTTTCGCCAGGCGCGCGTCCGCGGCTTCGGCGTCGGCCATCGCGCGCTCCGGCGTCTCGGTGATGAAGGCGTTGAGGTCGCGCGCCTTCTCGATCGCGGCGACGTGCGCGCGCGCGAGCTCCTTCGCGGAGAACGACTTCTTGCGCAGGCCATCGCGCGCTTCGGCAATGGTAAGGTCAGTCAGGGCTGCCATTCGATACCTACTCCACCACCTTGGGCACGGTGAAGAAGCCGCCCTCGCCCTGCCGCACCGCGTCGCGCGCGTTGGCGAGGATCTTGTCGGGGTAGCCGCCGTCGTTCACCACGTCCTTGCGCTGCGGCAAGGTGACCTCGACCGCCGAGGTCATCGGCTCGACGC
>JAEZRM010000032.1 GCA_023412805.1 Pseudomonadota bacterium
TGGCTGTCATGTGCGGCTCCATCCTCGATGGTCGGAGGCCTCCCGCCTCCGCAATGTTTCGACCGGCCTGCTAGTGCTGGGCCTTGGGCAGGTAGTGGAGCACCCGCTCCTCGATCATGACGAGGACCGTGTAGAGCAGGTAGCCAATGACGGTCAGGAGCACGATGGCGTTGAACACCATCGCCGCGTTCGCCTGTCCGCCGCCGTAGGAAATCAGGAAGCCGAGGCCGGTATTGCCGCCGACCAGCTCTCCGACGGTCACGCCGATGACGGCGAGGGTCGAGGCGATGCGCAGCCCGGCCATCAGGTTCGGCACGGTGGACGGCATCTCGACCTTCAGAAAGATGCCCCAGCGCGACAGGTTGTAGGCGCGCGCCAGATTGACCAGATCGCGGTCGACGGTGCGCATGGCCTGCAGCACGTTGACGAGAACCGGGAAGAACACAATCAGCACGGTGACCAGCAGCTTCGGCATGGCGTTGTAGCCGAACCACATGATGAAGAGCGGCGCGAAGGCGACCTTGGGAGCGATCTGCAGCGCCAGAATGTAGGGCGACAGCACCTTCTCCCAGAATTCGGACATGCCGAGCAGGTAGCCGATCACCGCGCCGAGCAGGCTGCCGATGGCAAAGCCGAGCACGGTGTAGAGCGCGGTCGACAGGGTGTGGCCGACAAGTCCTTCCTGCATCCACATGCGCTTCAGTTCAGCAAGACAATCCGTAACCGTCGGAATGATGAACTTCGGAACGTCGAGCGCTGGCGGCAGGAACTGCCAGGCGAGCAGCACGAGCACAAGGAGACCAAGGCTGACGACGAGCGTTCCCGAGCGACCGTTCATGGCTGGCTTCCGTGGTTTGGTTGCCGAGACCGGAGCGCGTGCTCCGGTCTCTATCGAGCTTGCCTGTGTCATTGGACAAAGTCGTTCGTGTAGAGATCCTCGACGGGCACGGCGGTCTGGACGATGCCGTTATTGACGTAGAAGGCCTGCACCTTGGTGATGCGCTCCGGATCGAAAGCGCCGAGCGGCTGGTTCTCGGCCTCCGGATAAACAAGCGTCGCGTAGGAGCGCATGATGCCCTCGATCTCGGCCTCCTTGCCGGCGTGCTGGGGCATGGCGGCGACATAATCCTTCGCAGCCTGTGCCGGATCGGCGGAGATGTCGCGAACCGCTTTCAGGACCGCACCGACGAACCCGCGAACGATCTCCGGCCGCTCGGCGATCGTCTTGTCGGAGGCGAAGATCGCCTGCGCCATCGCCGGGAACACCTCGTCGTCCGGCATCTGCTCCATCTCGACGCCTGCAGCCTCGATGGCCGCGATCCATTCCGGCACGCCGGACAGCGCCTGCAGATTACCTGCGATGGTGAGCTGGATGATGCCGCCCGGCCCGACAGCCTGGATGTCGGCGTCGCCCTTCGACAACTCGACCGAAGCGAGCACGCCGAGGAGGTTGTAATAAGTCGTGTCCTGGAAGGCGAGGACGCCGATCGCCTTGCCCTTCAGGTCGGCCGGGCCGGTGATGCCGCTATCCTTGCGCCATGCGAGCTGTGTCAGGCCGCGCCCGCCGAGCAGAGCCACGCCGCGAATGTCGAGACCGTTGGCCCGCACGATGATCGGCGTGTCGCCGATGCCGCCGCCCAGATCGGCGTTGCCGACGGCGACCTGCGTAGCCACGTCAGCACCGCCCTTGCCGACCTGGAACGTCACCTCGAGGCCGGCCTCGTCGAAATAGCCCTTGCTCTTGGCAAGCTGGAAGGGGGCGAAGGCCGGCAGGAAGTCCGGCGCGGGGCAGAGGTAGGTTACCTTTTCGGCAGCGAAGGCGGCCGTCGCGGAAGCCGCCAGCATTGCGGCGGCGATGGTCGAACGAAGCATGTGTCTCATGAAATTCCCCTTTGCGTTCTTGAGCCGTCAGACGGCTTTTTCTTCGAGCTTGAGATGCTTGAACAATTGCGCCGCATAATCGCTGACCTCCGGCATCACCCTGCGGCGAAGCGGCTGGTCACGATGCGGAAGGTCGACCTTGATCTCGGCCACCACGGTGCCCGGCCGTTCGGAAAGAACGAGGATGCGGTCCGACATCAGCACCGCCTCGGCGAGATCGTGGGTGATCAGCAGCGTCGTCTTGCCGGTTTCCGAAATCGTGCCGGCAAAGCTGTTCTGGAGCAGCAACTTGGTCTGGGCATCGAGCGCTGAAAACGGCTCGTCCAGCAGCACGATTTCCGGCTCGATGGCCAGCGTGCGGGCAAGGGCGGCGCGCTGCCGCATGCCACCGGAAAGCTGGTAGGGATAATGGTTCTCGAACCCAGCCAGATGGCAGCGCTTCAATTCGGCCATCGCGCGATCGCGGCGTTCCGACTTCGCCACGCCGCGCGCTTCGAGGCCGAACTCGACATTCGAGACGATGTTGCGCCAGGGCAGAAGCAGGTCCTTCTGCAGCATGAAGCCGACATGCCCGTTGGGGCCGCCGACGCGGTCGTCGCTGACCAGCACCTCGCCCTGGGTCGGCTGGTAGAGGCCCGCCGTCATGCTGAGGATCGTGCTCTTGCCGCAGCCGGAAGGCCCGACAACGGATACGAATTCGCCTCCATTCACGCGGAAGCTGATGTCGTCGACGGCAACGAGGTTCTGGCCGGAGCCGGTCGTGAATTCCTTCGTGACCGAGCGAAACTCAAGCGCCATAGCCGTCGGCCTCGTAGGCGGCATCGAGCTCGCGGTTGGTGGCCTCCAGCTCCTCGACCAGAAGCGCCTCGTTCCAGTCCGTGCGGCCCGACCGCGGCGCGACCACGCCCTTGTCGGCGAGCTGACGCGCAACACCGGCGAAGTCGTGCTCGCCGGTTGCGAAGATCGCCATCAGCGCGTCCGCCAGCTCGTTCTCTTTCTCGTCCAGTTCGCGGCCCCGGCACTGATGTGCAAGATCCGCCCGGCCCGTATCGAAGGCACGCTGCGAGAGGCGATCTTTGAATGCGTCCATCTCTAGCTCCCCAGCTATGTTCAAATAAGAACACTTTGTTCAAAACAGATTGCCTCAAGCTGAAGATGGAGTCAACTGGCCTTGTGGAAGGCGGATCGGAGGAGACACATGCTGGCTAAGGGGGATCGGCAACGCCGGCGCGCAAGGGGCTTCCCCGCCGCGTTGACAGGGGCATTCCACGCACGTATCGTTTCTTTGAACAACTTGTTCATTTTTGAACACTGGAGTAATGCCTGATGAAGATCTTGATTGCCGGCGGTGGCGTCGGAGGAATGGCGGCGGCGATCGCCCTTCAGAAGCAGGGTCATGAGGTGATGATCTTCGAGCGGGCGCGCGCGTTCGGCCGCATCGGCGCAGACGTCAACCTGACGCCCAATGCCGTCCATGCGCTGGACGGCCTGGGCGTGGGCGATGTGCTGCGTCAGACGGCGGCCCGGCCGGAATTTCGCATCAGCCGCACCTGGGACACGGGCGAAGAGACCTCGCGGCTACCGATGAGCACGGCAGCGCAAGAGCGTTACGGCGCGCCGCAGCTCACCATTCACCGCGCCGATATTCTCGCCGCGCTGGAAGGCGCACTGCAGCCTGGCACCATCCGTTTTGCGTCTGCGGTCGAGACTGCGGAGCCGGATGGCGATGGTGCCGCACTGGTTCTGTCAGACGGAACGCGGGTGCAGGCCGACGTGGTGATCGGCGCCGACGGCATCCATTCCGCGGTCCGTCATGCCCTGTTCGGCGAGGATCACCCGCGCTTCACCGGCCTCGTTTCCTACCGAGCCGTGTTCCCGCGCGAACGCGGCAACGG
>JAEZRM010000115.1 GCA_023412805.1 Pseudomonadota bacterium
GCGCCCGAAACGATCTTGCCGCCAGCATCTGCTCTGCCCTACGCTCCGCTTCGGCCAGATCAGACGCTGGCCAGCGACGGCCGGATTCTAACTTAGAACATGGCGCCGCTTCGTGGGGCAGGCCAAGTGTCCATGCCAATCATGATCCTGCCAAACTCTTCCTCGGTCATTCCGAGGTAATAGTAAGGCGCCCACAATCGTTCAGGCCGCAATTGAGCGTCTGCGGGCGACCACACTGCCAAGCCCGCACTAGCCACAACTAGGAAAGCCACACCCCACGCTAGCCGCCGGCGCCCGCGGCCCAGACCCAAACACTTCATTCCCCAACCCCTTCGTGCCCATCAGATGTCAGTGCTGCTAATAGGACCTCATCTAGCCGCCAATGACTGTCTTGGCGAGGCAACACCTCTGCCCATATCAACTACACGCAATCGTGCAGGGATCGATGATATCGGAAGAACGCGCATCGTCGTGAGTGGCTATCCACCGAGGCCGAAGGCTGAGGCTGTGAACTAGACCAACCTCCGCGGGGTGACTTGTTCCGGCAAGACTCGTTGCATGATATCTGTCTCAGACGTCGCGATCGAGGAAGGGCAGATGAAGATACTTCTGGCAATGGCAATCACGGCAGCGGTGACGTTCTTCGTAACAAATCTCTGGGCACGGCATGATGTTCAGAACGGCTTTGCAGAGCTTGCACGTATCGAGTGCCCACATCTCATCCTGGAGTCCGACCGGCCTGACACGCAGTTCCTTCGTGTTCGCGATAACGCCTACGTGCCAGTTTACAAGCCAGCACACATGATCTCGCCTCAACCAGCCGCGCCAGCCAAGTCGCGCTGAATACTCACATCGTATTTAACTGCTCACTATAGTGAACTTAATGGCAAGCAGAGCGGAGATCGCCCTGCGTGGTCGTTTCGACTGGAGACACGCCTTTTGAGGCGGGCAGTAATCCCCTCCACGCCTCTCCAGTGATCCACTTCGGCCGGATCAACTAACTTCGGTCTAGTTGTGCACCCGTGCCCCCAATGCCTTCTCTGCGCCTTCCCAGCTGCGCGCCCATGGCCCCAGCCATCTACGCTACTCGTTCTCTAGACTAGCTGCCGATCCATCTGATATTGGCGGATTATCGGCCGCCTTATATTATGGTTCGATCCCTCTGGCTTGAACTCGGCCAGTAAGAGATGTGTCCCCCTGTCAGCCTCCTAGATAGGCCTCCATCTAGCCCAGATCGCGTGACATGGCGCAACATGCCGCATGAAATCCCTGCATTTGCGCCGCTTTTCCCCTGACCCGCTTCCACATGATCAGCGTGTCACCACGTCCAAAATAGAAATGGCCCCCGACTTGGAGGCCACCTCTCTGCCGCATGGGCGATTAGTTCATGCAGCCTTCTTGCCCTTCTTGGGCTCAGGTGGCAGGACTTCCACCTTCTGCCCCTCCGCCTTTCGCGCCTCCATCTTCCGCTTCGCGGCAAGCATCATTTCTCGCGCCACTTCCTCACTGCATCCAGTTGCGGCCATCAAACTACGGATGGCTTTAGTATCTGGATCAGGTCCCCGCTTCTCCGAGTTCAGCACATCCTTCAGCACATCGATCTCAGTCAGCACGCTTGCATCCAACATAACAGCCGGATCAAGAGCCCTAAGCATGGCCTGTACTTTGATTTGGATAGTACGAACAGCAAGCTCCAAAACTTGCTCTTCAGTCAGGCCGGAGAAATCATAGGTGACTTCCTTGGCATATCGTGGGCTTTCTGCATTCCGCCTGAATGAGAAAGTGCTTTTGATTTTCTTATTCCCCACAAACTCAATCGAGTTGGAGAATGAAGCATCATCTGGAATGAGCGTCAGGGTTTTGGTGGCCATTTGTCTTTCTCCAATTTGTAGATCACAAGCCCATTTGCCTTGTGATATTGATATTAAGACAGACCCCCAAAACCCTCCCAAGGGAAATCGACATGAAATCAGAATGCTATCTCGCAAAGCGAGAATATTCAGTGCGTCGCACTAGATTATATTCTGACCCACAAATCCAATAGACAGCATCTTATTTTTAATTCTTGGGCGGATAAGTAATAATCTTGCGCATTAACATAGGGGCTAGGGGGGGGTGCCCACTCGCTACCTATGCTAGGCCATGCTCAGTGTCTAGAGGGCTTAACTCACATATAATGACCCAATTTGGCATTTATATCCCCTCTTATGATTTTTGGGGGAATTGCCATTCCATTTTCCGCTTTCCCATGCCACCATACATTGTGGGCCAGTATCCCAGCCTTAGAGGCAGTCCCAACGGACTACAATGGGAGAGAACGAGCAACCTCCGGCTCTTGGATGAAACCACACAGCGGTATAACCAGCACCGCCACCAATGCAAATCAGGGGCCATCTACGGCTAGCCACAAATGTTAGGTGGCCCCATATTTCTCTTCATCATCCGAGTATCAGGATATGGAGTATCACAAGAAGCCTCTGAGCAACTCGTCGATCATGGCAGACTGGTGTCATTGATTCGAGAAGGCTCCATGGCGGGTCAGCCGTTCCGCGCACGCGGGCTTCTCGATATGTTGCGCGGCCGCGCCGCGACAAAGAGGCGACAAGAGACAAGCGGCCAAGTTTCGCGCGAGCCAGAGAGAGAGAGAGAGAGAGAGAGAGAGAGTAGTTAGTGCAGATCAACTTTTCGGCTGACCAATGGTAGCTTTTCCATCGATGCGCTTTTTGAGCGCGCACCAATCGCCGCGCACAGAAGTGCTTTCAAGCCGTCTACGCAGCACCAATCTCTGGAACATCTTCAATCCGTCCATGGTGTCTACGGCGCAAGGTGTTGCCATAGTCTTCAGGGCGGGCCGATGGCCGGGTGACAGACCCTTTCGGGCGTATTACCTGCCAGCCGCCAACATGGACAAGCCGCCAATCGACCTGACGGAGGCATATGCAGCGACCGCTGTGAAGGCCGTATCAGATCCGAAATTGTTCATGCTTGAGGACGAAATTTGGGTCACCTTCAACACCGGTCATCTTGAAGCGCCCAATAGGATATTCATGGCCCGGCTGCATCCAATGATGTCGAGCCCGCAAGAGCTGATCCTGCCTGAGCGCCAAACGATTGAAAAGAACTGGGCTCTATTCGCAACGAACGGAGCACTCCATGCGGTTTACTCAGTTAGCCCACCTATTGTCCTGCGCGCACGTGATCGATACTCTAAGGGCAAGATCTCTTTTGAGCCCCTCAGCAATGAGGTATGCGAGATGCAGAACCCAGGTTGGGGCCTGACGCTCGGGTCCCAACTTGCTTCGCTAGATTCAGCTGGCAGTGACTTCGGTGTAGTAGTCCACCGGAAACTCTACTGGGGAAAAAAGCGCGCATATCTTGGCCTTCCGGGTCGTGTTCGGCGCGACGGGGACAAGTACGCGATCGCGTTCGGCCAACGCTACCTTGCCCACTCCCCGCGAGCATTGCTCGGCAGCCGCATCCGCCACAATCCCCACCTAATAAGCTGCACGTATATTTCCGGACTCATTGTTGAAGACGGTCGAGCGATACTTGGGTACGGAATCAATGATGTTGAAGCCGGTTTCGCCGAACTTCCAGCGGTAGCACTTGGCTTCGAGCCACAGTAAGCTGCCGCATGCTGGATAGGTGTCAATCGCCAGGAAATGACGTTTCCCGGTCTGATATGACATTTACGGCTGCACACATGCGACGGCCTTAAGTTTGAGGATTCGATGAGCACGATCCGGACGTATTTCTGGCACGATCGAATTAAAGGCCGATGGAAACTCTACCGGGATCGCTATCTTTTGGCCAAGCCCTGGAGCGACTTCGTTTACGGTAACTCGGGAGACATCTTCACCCGGGACGCGCTTGCCCACTTTTACCCGGGCACAACACCAGTGAATGTCGCGGTAGGACCGCGAATATTGTGCGTTGGCTCGATCGCGCACAAAATGTCAGCGGGCGACGTATTATGTGGTGTTGGATGCAAATCGGCGAAGCTTCCCGAGACCCAAACCAAGGAGGTTCACATCCATGCACTTCGCGGTCCGATCAGCTACGAATTATTCAAGACCGCCGGATACGATGTATCGCAGGTTCGCTTTCTCGCAGATCCGGGCCTCTTGATTGCAAGTATGGTCCCCGATTCCGCGCCCACCTCAGGACATGTCGTTTTCATCCCACACTACCGGGAGCGGAAGTCGATTCGGAAGAAGGTCCCGAAAGGCATCCACGTCCTGGACATTGACAATTCACCTTATCGCATCGCGCGGCAGATCCAGCGCGCGGAGTGCGTGTACTCTTCCTCTCTCCACGGGATCATTTTCGCTCATGCGCTTGGGCGGCCCTGCGTTTTCGTGCGCCCGGCCACAGAGGAGCCCTTGCTCAAGTTCGAAGATTACTATTTGGCGGTTGGGCTTAGGCCACCGAAGCCACTCGACTCAATTGCCGATGCTAAGCTTGCAAGCGCACCCACGTCGCCTGCGATACTCTGCGTAGACGCAAACCAGATCATCTTTCCCGCAGCAGATGCGCTCAAGGAGCGCGGCATTATCCAATAACGTAGAGAGAGCGCTATAGTGAGGCACGCAACAGAATGCGCGACACCACTAATTGCGCCTCCGCAAGTGCCGGCATCTAATTGCACTGATGAATGCAGCCCTGCCGTCCGACCAGCGCAGTCCTGTCGCTCGTGCGAAAGAAGCTCCCGACATTCGAGCGCGTGTTGCGGCATCGGTCATAGCTGCGCGCCTCATAGCCATTGTTAGACCATCGGGAGACGTCGGATCATAAAGAAAGCCATTCTGCTCGTCGTCAATCAGCTCGCTCAAACCTCCGAGAGCCGGTGCGATTACCGGTCGACCGAACGACATCGCGAGTATCGCGGCACCTGATGTTAAAGTAGCAGTGTACGGGAGAACAATGAAATCTGCTGCGTTCAAATAATACTGCATATCTGCATTATCAATGTGACCAATGTTTGTGACGATCGCACTGGAGGTCGCGGGAATCGATGAGATAAGGTCTCCGTGGTGCGGCAAGACTCTCCCAGCCACCAGAAGGCCAACTGAGAGGCCTTCCTGCTCGAGCGCGAGAATGGACGGCACTAATTTATCCAGCCCTTTGTATGGCCTGATAATCCCGATGTTCGCAAAAATTGTTTCACGAGACGGACAGCCTACCCGTTTTCGCGCGGCCTCGGGGCCAACTTCATCGTCATAGACGCCGATATAGCTACCATGTGCAGCAATGATGATGCGTTCCGAGGGTGCGTTGTATGCAGATTTCGCTTCCTCCGCGGCCCGCTTGCTGTGCACAATTATGATGTCAGCCAGGGCTGCTAGTTTTCGCCTGAAAGCCATTTCGAGATCGCGATCAGAGGTCTCGTGCTCGATTAAGTTGTGGACCGTCCACGCGATGATACCGCCCTTTTCGCGAATGAGAGCGCACGTATCTAGAAATGCGCCGGCAGAATAGTGTTCGCCTCCTTGCTTCCTCGCGCCTGAGAAGAGCAGATTCAGCCAATGGACATGGAAGCACACGCTCTTGTCGGGATTAGACTCAACTTCACGAAGTGTCGTTTCGGCATCGCCAGGCTTGGCAGAAAGGGTCTCGGAGTCGAATCCATAGAACAGGCTCTGGTAGGGATTGCTAAAGTGGGGCCAGTAGCGAACTATGATCGGCGGCGAGCCATTCAGCTGGCAACTCTTAAAGCTAAAATCGGCTGTACGCGGCAAGCAGATGTTCGCATCTTGGGGGCGCCCTTTTTGCTTTGGATCTTTTTTCCCTCGCGCGAACGCCCAACGGCGCAACGACCTTATCATACTGCGCTTCCCCACCCATTGTTCAGCAGAGTCGCACTAGATCCCATTGAGAGCCGAGTCCAACGCGCTCAGTCGGATGTCCACAACTTTGGGGCGGACTGTTGCGGTCACGCTTGTCTCGAGCGGCGAGCGCGCTTAGTCGATCGTGGGTCTTATCGTCGGGTTTGGCTCGTCACGCATATAGATGAGCCTTCGTGACCTGCCGATGTCCCTGGGAGCTGATCGAGGTTTGTTGCGAGCGCACGTTTGGGGGAGATCGTCAATTGAATGGTTACAGGCCAGAAATTGACGGCTTGAGAGCCATCGCTGTGGGAGCTGTCGTGCTCTACCATGCGCGAGTGCCGTATTTAACTGGAGGCTACGTCGGCGTCGACGTATTCTTTGTTATCTCGGGATATCTAATTACGAGCATCGTAGCGCGCGACATTCAGGCTGGTGCTTTCTCTCTGTGGTCTTTCTATGAGAGGCGCATTCGCCGAATATTTCCTGCCCTGTTCGTTATGCTGGCCGTTTCCACCGCGCTTGCCACCTTGCTTCTCCTTGCGGATGAAATGAGTGCCTACGCTAGAAGTTTGTTGGCGGCAACGACATTTGCCTCCAACTTCTATTTTATGGGCGATACGGGCTATTTTGCGGGACCTGCTGAGAGCAAACCGCTGCTTCACACCTGGTCCTTGGCCGTCGAAGAGCAATTCTACATAGTCTTCCCTATCTACCTCTTCTTGGCGGCACGCTACATTAGCCGATGGGTCTTGCCCGTAACCTTGATCCTCCTTGCGGCATCATTACTATGGTGCGTTCTGCTAACACCTGTTAGTCCGGATGCTGCGTTCTTCGCTTCTCCGACGCGGGCATGGGAGTTGCTCGCAGGAAGTGCATTGGCCCTCGCGGCGCGGCGAGCGCCATTACCTGCATTGCTGGCGGAGCTAGCGGGGTTAGGCGGTCTCGGGCTTATACTTGCATCAATATTTGGCTTCAGCGACGAGATTGCCTTTCCCGGTGCTTACGCGGTGGTTCCAGTAGTTGGAACGGTACTCGTCATTACATCGACGAACGCAAATGCTACCCTCATAGGAGCCCTGCTCTCCACGACGCCCATGCGTTTTCTCGGTTTGATCTCATATTCGTTATACCTTTGGCATTGGCCAGTACTAGTCTTCTATCGCTTTTGGCGAATTGAGCACCCCCCAGCCGCGGAAATTGCGGTGGTGGTCGGGATCTCTGTAGCTCTCGCGATAATGAGCTGGCGGATCGTTGAGCGTCCGTTTCGACGATCAAGTCTCATTCACAATCCAAGGCTGGTACTCGGAAGTGGAGTAGCTAGCATCGGGATTGGTGCGGTTTGCGCACTCGGCATCATTGTCAATCGAGGCTTTCCGGACCGCTACCCGGAGACTGTTGAGAAGCTCCTAAGTGTTAAGGCTGCTCCCCGCCATCTGGATTCCTGTGAAGTTGTCGAGAGGCCCGGGCGCATTAAGTTCCGCATCTGTGGCCTCGGCGGGGATGGAAATCAACGCGACGCTGACGCCAGCTTCGCGGTATGGGGGGATTCCCACGCTGCGTCACTGCTACCAGGGTTCGATGATGCTGCGAGAGAGGCCGGTCTTAAGGGAGTGTTTGCTGGGCGAGGGGGCTGTGTTCCACTACTTGGTGTGACGCAGACGAAGAACGGCTACGAAACCTGCGCCGCATTAAACATTTCTATAATTGAGTACTTCGCTGCGCGTCCAACCATAAAGCATGTCATCCTCGTATCGCGATGGTCGATCTACGCAGTCGGCGAGCGGTTTCGCGGGGAACACGGACAGAGGGTCTTAATACGTGATGGAAAAAGCGAAACGGTGAACGTACAGCAGAACCAGTTCGTCTTCGCGCGCGGCCTTGGGAGAACTTTGGAAGCACTCGATGCGCTCGGCGTGCATGTCTCGATCCTCGGTCAGACTCCTGAAACCGAGTATGATGTACCTACGGCTCTTGCTCGAGCCGAGTGGTTGGGTCGGGCGGTCGACCTGCGTCCTACGGTCAAGCAGTACGATGAGCGCCAAAAACTCGCGAACTCTGTATTCGCGGTGGCTGCTTCCGACGAAATGGTTCGACTTGTAGATATAAGGCCGGCCCTTTGCGACGATAACAGGTGCTCAATTCGAGATGAAACTCTACCGCTGTACCGGGACACTTCCCATTTAACGCCGGATGCGGCGAAGCGGTTTTCTCCGCACCTTCGCAGGGTGCTCGAACGTGTCCACGCGGGGACGAAATCGCACTAAGCCGACGATCTGTTGACGTCAGGATTGGTCCCGCTCCATGTCACGCCATGTCACGTGGAGCACATGCGAACCATAAGAACCATCAGGGAACACGTTGTAATTGCTGGATATCATGTCACGAAAATTCCGGGCAAAACGTGACATGGAACATCCCACATGGGAACATTCAACCATCTGATTTCATTCGGGAAATCATGGTGGGCGATGAAGGACTCGAACCTTCGACCCGCTGATTAAGAGTCAGCTGCTCTACCAACTGAGCTAATCGCCCTACCCTGGCTGCCAATTACCTCTTTGCAGGGCAAAACATAGACTTGTCGCTTGGACAGCCTCGGTTCCGCCGCTATTCAGGCATTGGGTCTCGTGCCAAAGAGTGCCGCGTTTTAAACGCCGCGCGCCCCCTTGTCCAGTCCGGATCGCGCAGACGAGATGGCACGTTCCGCGGCCCGTCAGTTGTAGCTTCAGTTTCGGCTTCCTCGCGCCTCGGGCGCGTCCCTGCCTTCGGAGACCGAGCCCGGCAAATGCGCACATCGATCCTCATATCCTGCGCCTTACTCGCCCTCGGCCTCAACGGATGCGCCGCCGCCATGCCGGGCTATGTGCCCGACAAAGGGCGCCACAAGCTCGCCGAGGCGGCCGCCCAGGCCCGCTCCGACCGGACTGGCACAACCGCCGCCGATGGCACCTACGTTCCGACCTCGGCCGAGCGCGGTTATACCTGCCGCCGACTGAAGGGCGTCATGCAGCTCAAGATCCAGCAGGTTCGCGACGCCGAGGCCAATCCCCCTACGGGTCTCATTTCGTCGCTGACCAGCAAGGCAACCCCGAAACACACAGCGACGGGCACCCCCAGTGCCGTCTACTCCGAGGAGCGCGCCCGCCTGATCGCGCTCAATAATCTCATGGTCGAGAAAAACTGCAGCCACTTCGACCTCGACGCCGCCATGAAACCGGGGAACACCGAGATGCCAGAACCGATCGGCGCGCCGACCAAGACCAGCAGGAAGAAAGAGCGCTGAGAACAGCCTTCGTCCCCGGACGCCTGCATCCCGCCGCATTCCAAGGTACGCGCGTCATGGCGTGCGACTGCGCAGTGAGGCTATCATCGTAATTCCGGCGCTGGATGACAATGTGCGTTCTGCCGAGCCGCCGCGCGACTATCTGGCGACCCTGGACGATGCCGGGACGATCTTTGCGCACGCAGGCACGATCCTTATGCAGGCCGCTGTATTGACGCACCCAAGCCTCACACATTGGGGCTCGTCCATGGGTGCGGACGGCCGGCACTGGCCAGGAAGGTGCCAATCATGGAAGAGTACTGATGCGCCGCGCTGAGCGCCGCCTCCTGGCTAAGAGCAACAGCCCATGAGCTATCGGCACGCCATCGGCACGCGCACCTACGTATTCGAGGATCTGCGGACGCTGCTGGCAAAGGCCACGCCCGTCCGGTCCGGCGATCAACTCGCCGGCCTAGCGGCCGAAAGCGCCGAGGAAGGCGTTGCCGCCCGCATGGCGCTCGCCGATGTCCCGCTGAGCACTTTTCTCAATGAGATGGTGGTGCCCTACGAGGAGGATGAGGTCACACGCCTCATCATGGACACGCACAACGACGCCGCATTCAAGCCGATCGCGAGCCTCACCGTCGGCAGCTTCCGTGACTGGCTTCTCTCGGAGGAGGCAACGACCGAGCGGCTCGGCGCCATCGCACCCGGCGTGACGCCCGAGATGGCGGCGGGCGTCTGCAAGCTCATGCGCAATCAGGATCTCATTGCTATCGCCCGCCGATGCGGCGTCGTCACACGCTTTCGCAATACCATCGGCTTGCCTGGAACCATGGCCGTCAGGCTGCAGCCCAATCATCCGACCGACGATATGCGCGGCATCGCCGCCTCGATCGCCGATGGTCTCGCCTTTGGCTGCGGCGATGCCGTCATCGGTATCAATCCCGCATCCGACAACATGCAGGTGCTCGCAGACCTGCTGAAAATGCTCGATGAACTGATCGCGCGCCTCGCTATCCCGACACAGGGCTGCGTGCTCACGCACGTGACGACGTCGGTCGACCTCATCAATCGCGGCGTCCCCATCGACCTCGTGTTCCAGTCCGTCGCGGGCACGGAGGCCGCGAACAAATCCTTTGGCGTCGATCTCTCCATCCTGAAGGAAGGCTTCGACGCCGGCCGCTCACTGAAGCGCGGCACGGTCGGCGACAACGTCATGTACTTCGAGACCGGCCAGGGCTCGGCGCTCTCTGCCAACGCGCATCATGATGTGGATCAACAGACGCTCGAAGCACGCGCCTACGCGGTATGCCGCGCCTACGAGCCGCTGCTCGTGAACACGGTCGTCGGCTTCATCGGCCCTGAGTATCTTTACGACGGCAAACAGATCGTCCGCGCCGGGCTCGAGGATCATTTCTGCGGCAAGCTCATGGGCGTGCCGCTCGGCTGCGACATCTGCTACACGAACCACGCCGAAGCCGATCAGGACGACATGGACACGCTGCTGACGCTCCTCGGCGCGGCGGGCGTGAACTACATCATGGGCATACCTGGTGCCGATGACGTGATGCTCAACTACCAGTCGACGTCCTTCCACGACCAGCTCTACATCCGCGACGTGCTGGGCCTCAAACGTGCGCCCGAGTTCGAAGCATGGCTCGCCGCGCAGGGTATCACGGGTGCGGGTGGTCGCCTGATCGCGCCGGGTCAGGCGCTGCAGCTGCTCGGGCCGCTCGCGGAGATCGCCCGATGATCCCGGACGACGCCTGGCAGCGCCTGACGGAATTGACGCCTGCACGCATCGCCCTCGGCCGCACCGGCTCCGGACTGCCAACCAAGGAGGCCATGAAATTCGCGCTCGCGCACGCACAGGCGCGCGATGCCGTGCACGCACCGCTCGACCCGGCGGAAATAACCGCCGGCCTCGACGATCTCGGCCTCGCGCATGTGAGCGTTTCGAGCCGCGCCGTATCGCGCCATTCGTATCTGCTGCGCCCCGATCTCGGTCGACGCCTCGACGCAGTCGGTCGTGACGCGGTCGCGGCGCGACGCGCAACCGGCGGTGTCGATATTGCACTGGTGATCGCCGACGGCCTCTCTGCCCGCGCGGCCCACGCTCATGCGGTCGGCGTGGCCGCTGCGCTGCTACCCCACATCGAGAAAAACGCTTGGTCATTGGGGGCCGTGGCCGTTGCCACGCAAGGGCGCGTCGCGATCGGCGATGAGATCGGCGCACTACTCGGCGCGCGGCTCGCACTCGTGATGATCGGCGAACGGCCGGGCCTCTCCTCGCCCGACAGCCTTGGCCTTTATCTGACCTTCGCTCCCGAGCCCGGCCGGACCGACGGCGAGCGCAACTGTCTCTCGAACATCCACGGAGCCGGCATGAGCGCGGACGAAGCGGCGTTCAAGGCCGCGTGGCTGATGCGCGAGGCGTTCTCGCGGCGGCTCACCGGCGTGATGCTCAAAGATGAGAGCGGCTCATTTCTCGAGGGTGGGCGCACGTCCGGGCAGCCCGGCCTGCTGCCTGGACAAGGCTGAGCCCCGGAGGCTCAGCACGTCCACAAACAGCATGCTCGCGTCTCGCGGCCGGATCAGAGGACGAGGCCGCTCTTCGGATCGATGAGGTGCATCTGATTGAGGTCAGCCGCCATCTTGAGCGGCGCACCGTCCTTCGCCCCCGCCGCGGGATTGACTCGCCCGCAGATGGTCTCGCCGTTGATCGGGAAGTAGACGAGCGTTTCCATGCCCATGGGCTCGGTCACGTCGAGGTTTGCGTCGAAAGCGACGACACCCGGATCGAGTTGTGTGCGTGCCTCGGTCAGATGCTCGGGGCGAATGCCGAGCAGGACACCGCCGTTCCCCTTGTGCTGCGCATACTTGCCGGCACGCGCGGGCGGCACGGGCAAGGCGAGCGTGTCGTTGACCCGAAGCTGGAGCTGGCCACCCTCATCCTGCAGGTTGCAAGGTATGAAGTTCATCGCAGGTGAGCCGATGAAGCCGGCGACGAAACGCGTGCGCGGATGGTGGTAGAGCTCCGTCGGCGTCCCCACCTGCTCGATCACACCGTGGTTCATGACGACGACGCGATCGGCCAGTGTCATGGCCTCGACCTGATCATGCGTCACGTAGACGGTCGTCGTCCGCACCTTCTGGTGCACCTTCTTGATCTCGATGCGCATCTGAACGCGCAGCTTGGCATCGAGGTTCGAAAGCGGCTCGTCGAATAGGAACACCTTGGGATTGCGCACGATCGCACGTCCCATGGCGACGCGCTGGCGCTGGCCGCCGGAAAGCTGCTTCGGCTTGCGGTCGAGAAGCTCCGTAATATCGAGAATGCGCGCGGCCTCATCCACACGACGGTTGATCTCGTCCTTCGGGAACTTCTTCAGGCGCAGGCCGAACGACATGTTCTCGTGCACCGTCATATGCGGATAGAGCGCATAATTCTGGAACACCATCGCGATGTCGCGATCCTTGGGCGGCACGTCATTGACCACGTCGCCGCCGATCGCGATCTCGCCGTCCGTGATGTCCTCGAGGCCGGCAATCATGCGCAGCGTCGTGGTCTTGCCGCAACCCGATGGCCCGACCAGCACCACGAACTCGTGGTCGCGGATGTCGAGGTCGATACCGCGCACGGCAAGCACCTCGTCGTACTTTTTGACGACTTTCCTAATATGTACTTCAGCCATCGCTTCTCGTCCTCAACCCTTTGTGGCGCCGGCGGTGAGACCGGCAATGTAGTAGTCCATGAGAAAGGCGTAGATGATGAGCGGCGGCGCGGCGCCGAGCAGCGCACCCGTCATGATCTGCCCCCAGTTGAACACGTCGCCTTTGATAAGCGTCGTGATGATGCCAACCGGCAGCACGAGCTGGCTCTCCGATGTCGTAAAGGCCAGCGGATAGAGGAACTGCGCCCAGCTGACGGTAAAGGCGAAGATCGTCGCCGCAATCAGCCCCGGGAGGGCGACGGGAATGAAGATCTTCGTCAGCGTCTGTGTCCATGTGGCGCCGTCGATCAGCGCCGCCTCGTCGAGCTCCTTCGGAATCGACGCGAAGTATCCGATCATAATCCAGGTGCAGAAGGGCACCGTCAGCGTCGGATAGAGGATCAGCAGCACCCACCAACGATTGATCAGCTCGATCCCTGTCAGCTCGTTGAATACCGCCATCATCTTGAAGAGCGGAATGAACAAGAGCGTCTCGGGAATGAGATAAGTCAGGAACACACCGGTCGCGAGCACCGTCGAGCCCCAGAAGCGCATTCTCGACAGCGCGAACGCGGCGGGCACGCTGATGAGCATGGTGATGATGACGACGGAGACGGAGACGACAGCCGAGTTCCGGAAGAATGTGAGGAACGTGCTCGAACCGAGAAGCTCCCTGTAATTCGAGAGCGTCGGATCGAAGACCCACCACGGGTTTGTAATCGCCGATATCTCCTGACTGGTCTTGAGAGACGTGATCAGCATGTAGAGCGGCGGCGTGAGGAAGAAGATCACGAACAGGATCAGGAAGAAATAAGACCAGCGCAGAGCCCACCGCCGATCACGGCTCATGCTGCCGTAGCGGGGCTTGGTGGCTGCCGGCACGGAAGATGTCGCAGTCGCAGTCATGCCTCGTTCCCCCGCTTGACGATATCACGCAGAATGAAGATCGCTCCGATGGTGAGGATGGGCACCATGAACAACGAGACCGACGCGCCGAGCGGGATATCACCACCCTCGATACCAAGGCGGAACGCCCAGGTCGCGAACACGTGAGTCTGATCGAGAGGATCACCACGCGTGAGAACCCGGACGATATCGAAATTCGCAAACGTGACGATCGTCGAGAAGAGCGCCGTGATCATGATGATATTGCGCATCATGGGGAGCGTCACAAAGCGCATGGTCTGCCACCAGTTCGCGCCGTCGATCTTAGCCGCCTCATAGAGCTGTTCCGGCACCGACTTCAGTGCAGCGAGATACATGATCATGAAGAAGGGCGCGCCGATCCAGACGTTGACGAGGATCACGCAGAAACGTGCCCAATTCGCATCCCCAAGCCAAGGAATGCCGCTGAGGCCGATATTCTCGAGTATCCAGTTGAAGGCCGAATAGGAGGGATCGAAGAGCCAGAGCCATGCGAGCGTGCTCATCGCGGGCGGAATCACCCATGGGATGAGCAACATGCCACGCCACTTGCGCTGCCCCTTATCCGGAATGTTGTGCACAAAGTGCGCGACGAAGAAGCCGATGATGGCTTTGAAGAAGACCGCCGTGATCGCAAAGATGCAGCTCTGCCAGACGACCATCCAGAACGTTTCGCGCTTGAACAGGAACGTAAAATTCGACAAGCCGACGAAGCGCTCCATGGACTTGTTGAGCATCGCCAGATGCACGGCGTAGAGAGCGGGGTAGATGACGAGAATAGCAATCAGCAGAATCAGCGGGAGCGCCATCATGAACGCTATCGTTGATTTCCGCTGAAAGGCCTTCTGCAGTGAGCTGCGCCGATCCGCACGTATCACTGCCCCGTCCTGTTTGATTGTTGCGTCGACCATCTATCGACCTCTCAGATATGCGTGTTCACCGGCACGCAACGACGTGTCCGCAGGCTCGTCATTGCGGCCCGGAATAGCGGGGGTCGTCGGCACTTTCGACGGACGTGCGTAGCATCAAGCCCTCACGACACTGCTCGCCGCCGCCCTCCCGCACGAGCAGGAAGGCGGCTAAAGGCGAGATTCAGTCGTCAGGTCCGCATGAAGCCCTCGATCTCGCTCTCGGCCCATGCGAGCACGGCATCGAGCTTCTCGCCGCGGTGATAGCGGACGATCATCTTGGTCATCAGGCCTTGGGTGTAGATCTGCTCGGCAATGCGATGCGGGCTTGGCGCAGCCGCGATCGAGAGCACCTGATGATTATGCGGATTGGCGTAGTGGTACATCGTGCCCTTGGGCGGCGCCATTTCGGCCCAGGTTTTGAAAGTCGAGAAGTTGGCATAGGCCGGGATATCGTACCCCTTGCTTGCCTCGACCATGCTTTGTGCCGCAGCTTCGGTCGACAATGCCCGCAGTAACGACTTTGCGGCGGACTTGTTCTTCGAGAAGCCCCAGATGCCCCAGAAATAGGGGAGGAACGGCGCGTGGCGTCCGGACGGACCGCTCGGCATGCCGTGATGCCAGATCTGCTCGGCGATCTGCGGCGCGTCGCGCACGGCCACCGCCCATGCCGATGGCGGGTTCATGATCGAAGCACCGCGGCCTGACACGAGCCATTTATTGTTCGACGCGTCGTCCCACGAAGGTGCGTCGGCTGGCAGTTCAGCCGTCAGTTCCTTCATGTACTCCATGGCTTGGCGGACCTTGTCCGTCTTTACGGTGATGTTTTCCTTCTGATCGACAAGCACAGCGCCGTACGAATTGAAGAAGGCACCGGCCGTATCAACGGAGTCCGATGTGGTGCCGAGGCCGATACCGAAAGCAACACCCGCTTTGTTGCAGGCCTTCGCGGCCTTGAGATACGTCTCCATGTTCCAGCCATCGGCCTTGGGGGCCGCACCGGCGGGATACATGGCGAGGATATCTACGCCAGCGTGTTGCTTGAGCAGATCGATACGCGAGGCCGGGCCTTTGATCTGGCTGCCCGCCGTGGAGGGAACACCAACCCACTTGCCATTGATCTTGCCGAGATATTCGACCGTCGAGTTGACGGCTCCATTCTGCTTGATGAGATCGGCCATGATGTCGCCGACGTCTTCGAGCGTGCCTGCATGACGAGCCGGCTGCCACGTCGGCATGGAAAGGATATCGTGGCCCGATTTGGCCTGCGCTTCTGCGGCAATCGTCAGGAGAATCTTGTTGCCTTGCGAGGTGATGAAGTCGATTTCGACATTCACCTTCTCCTTCTCACCCCAGGCCTTGGCCACAGTCTCAATCGCTTTGTTTGCTCCAGGTACCCAATGATCCCAGAAGCCAACCTTGAGCGTGCCGGCAGACTGCGCCGAACTGACGTAAGGGGCCGCAACGACACCACCGACAGCAGCAGCGCCCGTGGCAACAAAGCGCCGGCGGGTCATCGTCTTCTTCTTCATGAACGTTTCCTCCAAACGTGGTTGAACTCTTTTGTTTATTGCCGTGTCGGCTTTGGCAGATCACGGATGACGCGACTTAGTATGACCGAGACATATTAGGCCCGGCCCTGGGATGGCGCCACCATAAATTTTAGGTATTTCACACGGCTATTGCCGTGAGTAGCCCTCGATTTCCGTCGCCGCCCAGGCAAGCGTCTTTTCGATGCTCTCACCGCGGCCGATCCGTACAATCATCTTCGGCATGACGGCATTGGTATAGAGCTGCGAGGCGATCTGCGGCGGTGCCGGAGAGCACGGCATCGCGTTTCTCTGGTCACCCCGATTCGGATAGTGCGAGAGCGTTCCCGGCGGCGGTCCCTGACCGTCCCACACCTTGTAGTCGAGCAGCTTCTGGTAAGGCGGGATGTCGTATCCCGCAGCGCCCGATACGATCTTGCGGATGTTGTCCGGTTGGTTCATGTGGACCATCAGGCTCTTCGCCGCCGACTTGTTCTTCGAGAAGTTCCAGAGCCCCTGATAGCGCGGCAGCAGCGGTGCAAAACGCCCCTTCGGGCCCTTCGGCATCGCATGCGTCCAGAGCTTCTCGGCAACGTCCGGCGCGTCGCGCTTCGCCACGACCCATGTGCTCGGCGGATTGAAGATGAGCGCGCCCCTGCCCGAAATGAGCCACTTGTTGTTCGAGGCATTATCCCACGAAGCGACATCGCTCGGCAGGAAGGCGTAAAGGCGCTTCGCATACTCGAGGACCTGACGCACTTCCTCCGAGTTCACCGTGATATTGCCCTTGGCATCGACGAGCGCTGCGCCGAATGCCGAGAACAGCGTGCCCACCCAGTCGAGGCTGTCGGTGGTGGCGCCGAGCGGCAGGCCGAATGAATGGCCGGCCTTATGGCACTTTTCAGCCGCAGTGAGAAACGTGTCCCAGGTCCAGCTATCGGCCGCGGACGTCGGATCTTTCCCAGCCGGATACATCGCCTGCAGATCGATCCCGGCAATGTCCTTGAAGTAGTCGATGCGCGAGCACGGGGGCAGGATCAGCGAGCCCCGTGTCGACGGCACGACATTCCAGGTGCCGCTGGCGGTGCCGATGTACTCCATGGCCTCGGAGATCGGGCCATTGGTGGCCAGAACCTCCTTCATGACATCGCCGACGGGCTCGAGCAGGCGCGTATACTGCGCGGGCTCCCACGCCGAGAAATCCATGACATCATGGCCCGCGCGCGCTTGTGCCTCGGCGGCGATCGTCAGCAGCAGCTTGTTGCCCTGCGTGCTGAGGTAGTCGATCGTGAGATCGACCTTCTCTTTCTTCGCCCACTCCTGGGCAATCTCGTCCATGATCTTGTTGCCGCCAGGCACCCAGTGATCCCACATGCCAAGGGAAAGTTTCCCCGCGGATTGGGCGGTGCTGACATGAGGCGCTGAAATGACCGCGGCGGCGGCGGCAGAACCGGCTACAAAACGACGACGCGTAATCCTCTTCTTGGACATGGTTGCTTCCTCCCTTGGTTCTCGCCATGTCGCAGGCGCGCGCAATTACATCCCACTGCCGCAAAGGGCATGGCGATGTCGTTCGGCGAATGCACGCGTCGACGGATAATCATGGCGTTTCCTGCGGCATGGATTACCGCTGTCGGGGTTGGTTTGCCCAACTCCTCGACGTCCCCTGACTTTCGTCACGAAATCCGGGCGGCGGGCAGGGAGCGCCGCTCTGCCCGCTGAAAAGGCCGGGCCGGCGCAGTTAATCGCATTCTGCGCGGATTGGATAGCTGTGCAGCGTGTTGCAGTGCGCACAAGCGCGAGGTGCCCGCGTGCTGCTGTGCACATGCAGTTGATCTGACGCGAGTGCGCGCAGATAGTGCCGGCCCCGCATGGGCGCGATCGCCCTACCAGAGGAAGTCATGGCCCATCAACATCGGCACTGGGCGTCGCGCCTGCCGTTCTACTACGGCTGGCTGATCGTACTTATTGCCTTCGTGACGATGGCCGTCGCCGTGACGGCAAGGACGACCTTCTCGCTGCTCATGCCGCCGCTCATCGACGAGTTCGGCTGGGATCGCGGGCTCGCCGCCGGCGCCTTCTCGTTCGGCTTTCTGGTATCGGCCATTCTCGGCCCCATTGTCGGCCGCGCCATGGACAAGCACGGGCCGCGCATCGTCATTCCAACCGGTGCTTTATTTCTGTCATCCGGCCTCTTGCTCGCGCCCTATGTCGCGCAGCCATGGCATCTCTATGCGACGCTCGGGATGCTGGTCGGCGGCGGCTCCAACATGATGACCTACACGGCGCATTCGCAGTTCCTGCCGAACTGGTTCGTGCAGCGACGCGGGCTCGCGATCAGCCTGGCCTTCTCCGGGACTGGTGTCGGCGCCATCGTGCTCCTGCCGTGGCTGCAGTCGATCATCCTGAGCGAGGGCTGGCGCGCCGCCTGCTGGACCATGGGCTGCCTCGTCCTGCTTGTGGCGCTGCCTCTCAATCTGCTCGTGCGCAGGGCACCGGCCGATATCGGCTTGCTGCCGGATGGCGAGGCGAAGCCCGGATCGTCGTCGGCTTTAGCACCACGTCACGCGGCCCTGATTGTCGACAAAACATGGGTAGCGACGGAATGGACGCTCGCCCGCGCGATGCGGACAGCGCGCTTCTGGTGGATCGTGGTTGCGTACTTCTGCGCGCTCGTCGCGTGGTACGCAGTGCAGGTGCACCAGACGAAGTACCTCACCGAGATCGGCTTCACGCCGATCGTCGCCGCCTGGGCGCTCGGCGCGGTGAGCGTGGTCAGCATCCCCGGTCAGATCATTCTCGGTGGTTTGTCGGACCGTCTCGGACGTGAGTGGATCTGGAGTGGTGGCTGTGCCGGCTTTGCGGTGTGCTATGTCGCGCTGATCGCACTCGAGCAAGCACCCTCGATGGCGCTTCTGTATCTCATGGTGTTCGCGCAGGGCTTCTTCGGCTACACGCTGACATCCGTCATGGGCCCGATTGTCGTCGAGATATTCGAGGGGCCGCACTTCGGCGCCATATTCGGGACGATCACGGTGGCTCTTGTGTGCGGTGGTGCGGCCGGGCCATGGATTGCCGGCGTCGTACACGACGCGACCGGCAGCTACCGGCTCGCGTTCATCCTGATCATCGGTTGCTGCATTGCCTCCGCCATCTCGATCTGGCTGGCATCGCCGCGCAAAGTTCGTCTCGTGCCGGGGCGCGTGCCCAAGGCTTGAGCACACAGCACAATCGCTAAAGCGTCGGACCTTAAATGCGACCCACGTTTGGTCTGATCTCTACGTCGCATTTAAGGTCCAAAGACGCTTTAGAAATCATAGGGTTCTAGAGCAACTTTGGACTTTAAATTCACTCGTCGCCCTGCCGCAAGCTGAGGTGAATTTAAAGTCCGTTGCTCTAGCGTGCGCTCACGAGGCCATCATCGAGAAGCTGGCGGTGGAAACTCAGGATGTCCTCCCGCCGCGGGCAGTCGAACCACAAGCCATCGCAGATCTGCTTGAGCCGCTTGCGGCCCGCATGGGCATCCGACAAGGGCAGCCCTGCAGCCTCCAGCAGAACCGTGCCGAGATAGGGCACGTCGAGGATGTCCGGGCTCGAAAACTCCGGCCGGAAACGCACGCCATTGATGGTGAAAAATGTCTGGTAGCCTATCGAGCCACGTTCCACGAGCACGTCCTCGGCTTCCGTGCCTTCGTTGTACCCGAGCAGTAGACGCGTCGCCATCGGGTGGTGGTCGCCATAGCGCACGATAAGGAAGCGCTCCTTCGGAAAGCGGCGCTCGAGCTCGCCGAGAAGGTACTGGTAGTCGAGGCGCGAGAGCCACAGGCGGCGCAAGACCTCGTTCATCTCGGGATGTGTTCCCGGTCCGCCCCCTGGAACATCCATGTGCGGCTCGTAGATCTGATCAAAGGGCCAATGCCCGGCCATGGTCTCGATGAATGAGAACAGCGGCGCGCGCGACTTGGCGAAGTGGCGCTCCATCTCGTCGAGCGCATTGTCGTAGTAGAAGCGGTCGCGCTCATCCGCGCGTTTGGCACCCTGATCCTTGGCATCGCGCAGATCGCTGATGCCGACACTCTTGAAAAAGCGTTCGGCGCCGGTGAACGAGCGCAGCATGGGGTAGAACATCACGTTCCGGAACCCGCACTTGCTCAGGATATTCGGCATCGTCTCGCTGATCTTGCCGGTCATGAGCCGCTGCACGAAGAGGCGCATACCGCCGAACGAGTAGCTCGAAAGCCCCGTCATGACCGAGAACTCGGTGAGCACAGAGGCGCCGCCGTAGGTCTCAACCCTGAGCTTGTATGAGTTACCGTCATCGGAGCGAAAGAAGTCGTCGAGGCGGTGGTCGTATTGCAGGCTTGGAAACAGCGATGGCTGAACCGCGGATTCGTGATGAATGAGGATGATGTGGGGCGGCTCATCAGCGGGCGTGCAGCTGACCGTGGGCTCGAGGCGCGGCAGATCCAGAGACTCGGCGGCGGCCTCCATGAGCTGCCCGCGCATGAGCGTCTCGATCGTCTCGGCCCATGAGCGGTAGAAGGACGAAACGTACATCCCCTTGTAGCCGAACAGCGAGTGACGTCGCTCGCTGAGCGAGAGACCGGCCATGACCGCGCCGAAGGCAAATACGAGAAGCACGATCGCAGCCACAGGCGGTCTCACGCGCACTGGGTCCACGCGCCAGACCAGAATGCCCACACTCACGACCGCCATCAACACGAGGAGTGCCGGCAGCATGGCCCTGCCGTAGTTCGTGATGAGAAAGCTCAGGTTCGTGCTCGACATCAGGTAGTAGGTGATGTCGTAGGCGTGCAGCACCATGTTCATGTACTTGTGCTTCACGGTCGAAATGGTGGTGATGAGCACCACCTGTGCGATCATGAGCACCACCGCGATCAGCAGGCGTCGGGTGAGCAGGACGACGAATGCGCCCGTCGCGGCGCAAACCAGAATGGCGAGCAGCACCGTCGCCGGAGGGCCTTCCGTCCACGCGAGCCACATTCCCAACGCCAGCGCCATGGTGGCGCTGAAGGCGTAGCTCGCTGTGGGGGACATGGTTCGGATGATACCCAGCCACCGGCGAGCACGGCTCTCACGCACGGACGAGGGAGGGCCCGAAAGATCGGTCATTTTGGCTTGGCAGACACGGGATCAATCGGGTGCACGCGGTACATCCAGGCGGCCAGAAGCAATCTGTCACGAAACTATCATATATGGGAAAATTGTACAGATCCTCAAATGCTTAAGGATCATTCATTTGGGTCCGGCAGGCGGGCGGGGGCCGCCCACCTGCGGGACTGCGCGATACGGGTTTTTCCTGAGCGATTACTGCAGCGGGGAGGCGCGCAAGCGGAAGGGTTGGCGCTGCACTGCGGCAGCGCCAGTTGCATCGGCAGCGCCCGATCTTCACGCCGGACGCCAGCCAATGACCGGCCCTTAGCGCTGCAGCAGGATCTGCCGAGCCTGGTCGATCGTCGCCCGCGCATAGTCCGCGAGGCGCTCGTCCGACGCGCTGCTGATCGGGTGATCGATGACGGCGTACTTGAAGTCCGGCACGCCCAGCACGCGACACATCATGTCCGCTGCGCTGACGAAACGCGTCGTCATCACGCCGATGGCCGGCACACCATTCCGTTCAGATGTGATCGTGTCATGCAGACTGCACGACGAGCAGCTCCCTCAATCCCCGACACCGGTAAAGACCGCGTGCCAGTTCGTGACTTCCTGCACGATGTGGGCATCCATCGGCGCGCTGTAGTTCGATTTTTCGCGCCACACGACATCGGCCGCCCCTTCCTCGCGCAACAGGCGATCGAGGTGGGTGAAGTAACCCTTCGTGCCTTCCTTGGCATTGGTGATGATGGCAATGGTCTTGCCTTCGAAGGAGGCGAGGCGCGGGGCGAGCACGACACCCATCGCCTTCATCTCGTTCGTCGGATCGAGCACTCTCATCTCTGCAGTCCTCTCACTTTTCTTCTGTTGGCGATCCGCCGCCTCACGGCTTCGGCGGCTCGCAATCCACACAAACGCCAATGGCCGCGGTCACGGCCCGCGTCTTGCTGCCCATCCAGGGCGGGATAACGGCGCCGAACCCACCCGCCGGGCCGCCCGCCGCAACAACGAGCAGATCGTCGGGCGACTGAAGCGCCGGATGCACCTTGCTCGCCCGGTCACGCACGACCGAACCCTTGCCGACCTTGGCCCACTCGCCGCGTTCGACGCGGGCCCGCTCGAACAAAAACTCGGCGATATCGCGCTTGGTCCAGCCTGCGCCCTGAATGATGTCGCGCAACTGCTTCGGAATCACGATCACGTAGTTGCCGCCGTAGATCGAATAATGGAGCTGATTGGCCCGCATCTCGGCGGCGAATGTCTCGAGAATCTCCTTCGGGTCCGTCGTCCACTCGTTCATGAGTTGCCGGGGCCCGAGCGACGCGAAGACCGTCACGCCGGACGTACCGGAGGGCATACCGCGCTGGATATGCAGCGGCTCCCAGGTTGTATCCTCCTCGTCTTCTGCGATGCAGTAGGAGAATTTGCCGGGATGACCGAGCGTCGAGCGATCGACCTCGCCCGGCCGCACATCCATGAGATTGATCAGCGCGAGGCGGATGGCGCGACCGATCACCGAGGTGGCGCGATCGGAATTGCCGAGTGCATTGAAGGTCCCGCTGGCGCCGATCTCGAGGCGCACAGGTCCGTTGATGATCACGAGGACAGCGCAGCCACCCGTGCTCGACGTGACACCGTGCAGAAGGAATTCGTCCTTCATCATGGCCTGCCACGCGGTCGCAACGACCGGAAAATGCATCGGCAGGCATCCGGCCATGACGGCATTGACCGCGAGCTTCTCGGCCGTGATGGGCTGCGTGCGCACGGGTTCAATGCCGAGCAGCTGATCTGGCGGCATCCCGGCCCATTCGAGGCATGCCTCGACAGCCGCCTCCGTTGGCGGCACGACAGGCAGGCCGTCGGTCCAGCCGCGGCTGTGAAAGAACTCCTGTGCCGCCGCGAAATCCTCGACCTCGTAGGCCTTCGACGTCAGGGGCGGCTTGATCGATAGCTGCATGGGCGCCCTATGCTCCCGGAACACGCCGAAAGCTCGCCCGTCGGGCGCGGGATGTCAACGCCACCAGGCTCATAGCTGCCGCCCACACAAAAGGCGGGCGGCCCGGAGCCAGCTCCGAGCCGCCATTGCTTTCTCGCTCATGCCGCGTGCCGCATCAAGGCGTTGCGATCACGACGTCGGGAAAGGTCTCGCTCAGCGGAAGTGCGTCGCGAAACTCGTCGTTGCTCGACCGCGGCAGAGCCTGGCTATAGTCGTCGTTGCTCGTGTGCGGCAGAGCCTGCTCGTAGGTCGCCGAGTACGGCAGAGCCTGGCGCGGATCATTGAAGGGGTCGAACTGGGCGCTGGCGGCACCTGCGAGTACGCCGAGGGCAACGAGGGTGCTCATGATCGTCTTCATTGGTTTTCTCCGTCCTTTGTGGCCGCTTCGGTTTGACGATCTGGGAGGCTGCGGTCCGGTGCCCTTGGATCGTTGCCGGCTTCGTCTGGGCCGGTGAAAACAAGATGCGATGAAACCGCCGTGCCCGACATTCTAGGGGAGGTCATTCAACTAGCGTTGGAGTTTGCCCCGCTCATACGCAGGTATAAGCGCCGGGAATGCCAAAGGCGGCAGCGTCCGACATCGTCAGGACGCACCGGCTATCGCCGCAGTTCTTCAGCTTCTGGCTTCAGTGCAGGTCGACGGGATCGATGCGGATGTGCCGGCCGCGCGTGTCGAAGAAGCCCGCGTCGTTGAGGATCATGCGGTTGACCGTGACCTCGTCGATGCGCTCCTGCAGGCGCGCCTTGGCCACGAGATCGATCAGCGGCCCGCCCCCCGGCGGCGACTCCGGGAAGATGGCAAAAGCATCCCACTTGCGCCGGGACGCATCGAGCATCGTCTTCATGTCTTTCCAGCGCACTTCATCGCCGATGACATGCACATACGAGCAGGAGATCAGCTCGACCTTCTCGCCGCCGAGCGTGAGCAGGAGAATAAGCGCGGTGAAACCGTTCGACGCAGCGTACTGCTCGACGATCCAGTGCTCGAACTCGCCCCCCTTAGAACTCGACAACGGGATACTCCTGCTTCTCCTGGTCTAGAATGGCGAGATAGTTCGTGCCGAACTGCGTCTCGTACCAGCGCTCGAATTCGGCAAGTGCGACAGTAATATCCGGCAGCGGTTGCGCTTCGGATTCATCAGCATTCTCGGGAAGCGGCTTCACAAGCTCCCATACGGCAATCGCTACCGGCCGCCACGCACCGACGATCCGCTTGTGCGCCTCGCTCTCGCCGTGCCATCCGAACTCGGCGCGCAGCGCTGTCGCCTGCGCCGCTACGGCCGTCTCCTCGCTGTCGGCCTTGCGTGCGGCCGCTAGCATGAGCTCGGCGGTCGAAAGACGCCGGAAGGCATACTGGCGCGCACGCTCGCGCGTCTCGATCTCACGCGCGACGTTATTGCGAAAGGCCACCTCTTCCTGCTGGGCGGCGACGGCCGCCTCAGAAAGCGCCGCCAGAAACTGCTCGTTGCGATGCGGCTGTTGGCTCATCGAGAAACTGTCGGCCTTTCTGCTTAGGTCTTATCGCGCGCTGCCGGCAAGCTGCCGAACGGCGCCGATAAATCTCAGAACCTCATCCTCGCTATTATAGTAATGCGGTGATGCCCGCACGATCAATGGAAGCGATCGCGCCGTCGCATCCAGAAGCGTGCTCGATGGATGCGATGTGGTCACGTTGATCCCCTCCGCGCGCATACGGGCCTGGATGGCGCCCGCATCGAGGCCGGCGACCGTAAAAGTCACGATTGCCGCCCGCTCGGTCCCGAGATCGCGAATGACCACGCCGGGTATGCGCTGAAGCTGCGAGCGCAGCATGTCGGCGAGCTGGCGGCACCGCGCCATGATGTGATCCATACCGATTGCGAGCGCATAGTCGATGGCCACGCCGAGGCCGAGACGTGCGGCGTAGCTGTTCTCCCAGGTCTCGAAGCGACGGGCATCGGGACGCAACTCATAGCGGTCCGCCGCGACCCATGGCGCGCCGAAGTGATCGATGAACGGCGGCTCAAGGCGCTGCATGAGATCGCGGCGCACATAGAGAAAGCCTGTGCCGCGTGGGCCGCGCAGGAATTTGCGTCCGGGCGCCGAGAGCATGTCACAGCCGAGCTCTGCAACATCGACCGGCATCTGGCCAACGGACTGGCAGGCGTCGAGCAGGTAGGGAATACCATGCTTGCGCGCGATTTTTCCGACCGCCGCTGCGGGATTGATCAAGCCGCCATTGGTCGGCACCCAGGTCATGGCAATGAGGCGCACGCGCTCATCGATCATGCCTTCGAGAGCTGCTGGCGACAGCACCCCGTTTTCATCGCTGGGTATGACCTCGATCATCGCACCAGTCCGCTTCGCGACCTGGAGGAACGCGACGTAGTTTGCTGCGTATTCCGCCTCGGCCGTGAGGATGCGGTCACCGGGCTGGAAGGCCAGGGCATAAAAGGCCATCTGCCAGGCAACGGTCGCGTTTTCCGCGAGCGCAATCTCGTCTGGCGCCGCACCGATAAGGCGTGCGACGCTCGCGTATACGCCATTGAGGCGTTCTGCCTGCTCGTCGGCCGCCTCGTACCCGCCGATCTCGGCCTCCCTGCGGAGGTAGTCCGTCATTGCCTGCAGAACCGCTGCCGGCATGAGCGCGGCGCCGGCATTGTTGAGATGAATACGATGGTTCACGCCCGGTGTTTCCGAGCGCACGCGCTGAAGATCAATGCTCATCCTGATGCTGACCGATCGATTTCCCGTTTGAGAGCTTCCGCTAGGCGCCGCCATAGGCGGGCTAGTATAGGTCCCTCGGCGGGGACCGGGAAAGCAGAAGGAGCAAGTGGCGCGAAGCCTATTCCGCCACCGCTCCAAGCGCGCTAGCCTCTGCGCTCACTTGGTACATCTCTCCCAGGGAAGGAGCCTGGAAAATCATGAGCACAGAAGGCGAAGCGGGAAATCTCGTCCGGGACAATCCCGAGCAGCAGCGGTTCGAACTCGCGACAACTGCCGGCCTCGCCGTGGCGGACTACCGGCGCGACGGCAATATTCTGACCATCTTTCACACGGAAGTCCCGCCTGCCTTACGTGGTCAGGGCATTGGTGAAAAGCTCGTACGGGGCGTACTCGATGAAATGCGCCAGCAGGGACTGAAGGTCGTGCCGCGCTGCTGGTTCGTCAGGGAGTTTCTCGCCACCCACCCCGACTATCGCGATTTGATGGCATAGGGGCCGTTCTGGCCACTATTGTCCCCCGGCGTACATCTGGATGGCGACGAACAGGATCGCCGCATGCGATCCGACGAAAAGAAGTGCTGGCGCCAGAAACTCCCGCATGACCTCACCTCGCATATACTACGAACCCCACGACCTGTGAGTGGAACGGCGAGACCTCTCTCCGGTTCCGGCACCTTCGTCGCAATGCACTGGAAAAAGGTTCACCGCCCCTGCGCGACCGTGGAGCCGTCCACCATGCCGAGGCGCCCCTTCCGACAACCCGCCGAAGTCCCTCACGCCCCGTGTTGCAGCGCGGCGATACGACCTTGAATCCGTTGGCATGAAACCTGCGTAGGGGACAGGAGAAATCCTGGCGGCGGACGAATGGACATGCCATCATTGAACTGCTGAGGATGTCCCGACTGCTGAGGCCCGGAGTTCACTGATGCGCTTGTTTGCCGCCACTTTGGCGACAGAGACCAATACTTTCTCGCCCCTGCCGACAAGCCTGGCCTCCTACCGCGAGACTGTTTTCCTGCGCCCCGGCGAACACCCGACCGATGCTCCGAGAATGTGCACAGCGCCGCTTTTTGTGGCGCGCCAGCGAGCCTCGGCCGACGACTTCATCCTGATCGAGGGGAGTTGCTTCGCGGCGAGCCCGGCCGGCACCACCAACCGTCAGGACTACGAAACGATGCGCGACGAAATCCTCGCGCAGATGCAAGCGGCCCTCCCGCTCGACGGTGTGCTTCTCGGCCTGCACGGTGCGATGGTCGCGCACGGCTATGACGACGTCGAGGGCGATATCATCGAGCGCACGCGCGCCATTGTCGGGCCAAAGTGCGTGATCGGTGTCGAACTCGATCCGCACTGCCATCTCACACTCAAGCGCGTCGAGATCGCCGACATCATCATCTTATACAAGGAATTTCCGCACACCGACGTCGTTGATCGCGCCGAGGAAGTTCTGGACCTGACGCTCAAGACGATCCGCGGCGAGATCAAGCCGGTCATGTCGCTCTACGATTGCCGCCAGATCTCGAGCTATCCGACGACCTTTCCGCTGATGCGCGGCTTTGTCGATGGCATCAAGGAGATGGAAGGACGCAACGGCGTGCTCTCGATCTCGATCGCGCACTGCTTTCCTTATGGAGATGTGCCCGAGCTATCGGGCCGCGTCCTGGTCATCACCGATGGCGACAAAGCCAAGGGTGACGCGCTCGCGACGAAACTCGGCACCGAACTGGTCGGCATGCGCGGCAAGACCCAGCCGGACTACTTCGACGTCGGCGGCGCGGTTGGAACCGCAATGGCCGCGAACGATGGACCAATCGTGGTCGCTGAGCCGACGGACAATGCCGGCGGCGGTGCGCCTTCCGACAATACGACCATCCTGCGCGAGCTGGTCGCACGCGATGCACAGAATGCGGCCGTCGGACCGATCTGGGATCCGGTTGCGGTGCGTCTCTGCTTCGATGCCGGTATCGGCGCTGTATTTCCTCTGCGTCTTGGCGGCAAGACAGGCCCGCAGTCCGGTGTGCCCGTGGATGCCATGGTCGAAGTGATCGGCCTCGCGACGGACGCCTGGCAGTCGTTCGGACCGACGAGCGTTCCGGTCGGCGATTGTGCCGGCGTGCGCATCGGCGGCGTCGAGGTCGTGCTGATAACGAAGCGGACGCAGGCCTTCGTGCCACAACTCTTCACGAACGTCGGTATTGACGCGCTGTCGAAAAGCGTCCTCGTCGTCAAATCGACAAACCATTTCATGGCCGGGTTCGGCCCGATCGCCAAGCGCGTGCTCTACGTCGACAGTGACGCGCCGCTCAGCCGCGACTACCGCAGGATCGCCTACAAGAAAGTCAACCGACCAATCTGGCCGCTCGACGAGCAGACGAGCCCGGGCCTCATCTACTAGCCGTCTTTCAGCAATCCACGATAGCAAGGAGGGTATATGCGCATCCGAACTTCAGTCCTCATGGCGGGGCTTACAGCCACCGCGCTGCTGCTGGGAGCAGCACCGTCAGTGGCGCAGCAGCCGAAGGTGCTGCGCGTCACCATGCACGCCGACGTGCGCACGCTCGATCCGTTCTGGACGACGCAGACCATCGCCGGCATTCACGGTATGATGGTTTACGACACGCTTTTCTCGCTCGACTCGGATCTCAATCCGCAGCCGCAGATGGTCGACAGCTGGACCGTGAGCGATGACCGCAAGGTCTACACGTTCACGCTGCGCGACGGCTTGACGTTCCACGACGGCTCGCCCGTCACGAGCAAGGACGTCGTCGCCTCCATGAAGCGTTGGGGGCAGCGCGACGGCGCCGGGAAGCAGCTCTTCGGCTACACGGAATCGGTCACCGAGAAGGGCGACAAGAGCTTCGTGTGGACGCTGAAAGAACCCTATGGTCTCGTCATCGACACCTTGGCCAAGTCCGGCACGAGCATTCCTTTCATCATGCGCGAGAAGGAAGCTCTGGTCGAGCCGACCCAGCAGATTCAAGAGGTCGTAGGCTCGGGTCCATTCGCCTTCAAGCGTGACGAGTGGGTGCCCGGCAGCAAGACCGTGTACGAGAAGTTCAAGGCTTATGTGCCGCGCAAGGAACCGGCCTCAGGTCATGCCGGCGGCAAGGTCGTGAAAGTCGACCGCGTGGAGTTCGTCTGGCTATCCGATCCGCAGACGGCCCAAGCTGCTCTGGTCGCCGGTGAGATCGACTATCTCGAGAACCCGCAGCCCGACTTCCTGCCGATGCTCGAGTCCGATCCGAACATCAAGCTCGAAACCCATAAGGCCATGGGTACGATGGGCATCATTCAGCTCAATCACCTCCACCCGCCCTTCAACAACGTGAAGGCGCGGCAGGCGATGCACCTCCTGATCAACAACGCCGACTACCTCAACACGATCGCGGCCGATCCCAAGCTGCAGACCCTCTGCTACTCCTACTTCGGCTGTGGCGTGGCCATGGAAACCGATGCCGGCAGCGACAACTACAAGGCCCCGCCCGATGTGAAGCGTGCCGAAGCGCTTTTCAAGGAAGCCGGCTACAACGGTGAGCCGATCACCATCCTGCACGCGACCGACCATCAGTACATCAATCCGGCCAACCTGGTGATGATCCAGCAGCTTCGCAAGGCGGGCTTCCTGAAGCTCGACGTGCAGGCCATGGACTGGGGCACGGTGGTTTCGCGCCGCGCGAAGAAGGAGCCGCCGGCGCAGGGTGGCTGGAACATCTTCATCACCGGCACGACCGTCCTGAGTTCGTCGAGCCCGATCACGCACGTCGCCATCGGCATGGGGTGCGACAAGGCATGGTTCGGCTGGCCTTGCGATGCGAAATTCGAGGAGCTTCGCAAGCAGTGGGCATTCGCGCCCGATGTCGAGGCCCGCAAGAAGATCGCAGTCGATCTGTCGAAGCGCGCCTACGAGCTCGTGCCTTACGTCTCGTTCGCCCAGTGGCGCAATCCGGTTGCGTACCGCTCGGACCGCATCTCGGGCGTCCTCTCGGTCCCCTCGGTTCCGCCGATGTGGAACATAGAGAAGAAGTGAGGCCGCAGCCTCACACGACACTTGGCCGGCGCCTGCCGATCGGCGCCGTGCCTCCCTCGTCATCCAACAATCCGAGCGGTGCTGAGCCCGCTCGGATGATCGAAGAGGAACAATGACCGCCTATATCGTGCGCCGTCTTCTTGCGACGATCCCCGTCATGGCCATCGTCGCGCTGTTCGTCTTCTTTCTCCTGCATTTGACGCCGGGAGATCCCGCGGCGGTCATTGCCGGCGACGATGCCTCGCCCGCCGACATCGAAGGCATCCGCCGCAAGCTCGGTCTCGACCGGCCGCTCTGGGAGCAGTTCGGGACCTATGTCTGGAACCTGCTGCACGGCGATCTCGGTACTTCCATCTTCTCGAACATGCCCGTGATGGCACTCGTCAAGCAACGCCTCGAACCTTCGCTCGTCCTCGCCATTGCGACGCTGACCGTGGCGGTGGCTTTCGCGATCCCGCTCGGTGTGATCGCGGCTTGGAAGGCCGACACGACGGTGGACCGGATCGTGATGGGCTTCTCTGTTCTCGGCTTTGCCGTGCCCGTGTTCCTCGTTGGCTACCTGCTCATCTACGTCTTCGCCATCCAGCTCCGGTGGCTGCCGGTGCAGGGCTATCGCCCGCTCGCGAACGGTGTCGTGGATACGCTACGCTCGATCGCGCTGCCCGCGTTCGCGCTCGGCATGACATACATGGCCCTCATCGCGCGCATCACGCGGGCCAGCATGCTGGAAGTGCTCTCGGAGGACTACATTCGCACAGCGCGCGCGAAGGGCGTTGCGACACCCTCGGTGTTGCTGAGGCACGCATTGAAGAATGCCGCCGTGCCCATCGTGACAGTCATCGGCATCGGCTTCGCGCTGCTCATCTCGGGTGTCGTCATCACCGAGACCGTCTTCAACATTCCGGGGCTCGGGCGGCTCACCGTCGACGCTATTCTCAAACGCGACTATCCGATCATCCAGGGGCTCATCATTCTCTTCGCAGGCGTCAAGGTGCTGGTAAATCTGCTGATCGACATCAGCTACACCTTCTTCGATCCACGTATCCGGCAGTAGGGATCACACTCATGGCAAGCACCACTGCCGGTCCCGCTGCAGCAGCGACATCATCCTCGTCGAAAGGCGCGCTCAAATGGGCTCGGCGCAACAAGACGATTGTCGGCGGTTCACTCATCCTGCTGACGCTGGTGGCCATCGCCATCCTGGCACCATGGCTCGCCGGCGATCCCCTCCAGTTCGAGCCGACCAACCGGCTCAAGCGCCCCTCGGAGACTTTCTGGTTCGGAACGGATCAGTTCGGCCGTGATGTCTACAGCCGCGTCGTCTACGGCACGCGCATCTCGCTGATCATCGGCGTATGCGTGGCCGTTCTGGCAACGGCCATCGGGCTCGTGGTCGGCGTGCTGTGCGGGTTCTACAAGCACGTGGATACCGTGCTCATGCGCCTCATGGACGGCATGATGGCGATCCCCGCGATCCTGCTCGCGATTGCCCTCATCACGTTGATGAAGGCCAGCCTGTTCATCGTCATTATCGCCATCGCGATCCCGGAAATTCCGCGGGTCGCGCGCCTCGTTCGAAGCGTCGTGCTGTCGGTTCGCGGCCGGCCATACATCGAGGCGGCCATATCCAGCGGCACGCGCAATGGGCGGATCATGGTGCGCCACATCCTGCCGAATACGGTCGCGCCACTCATCGTGCAGGCGACATACGTTTGCGCGTCGGCGATCCTCACGGAGGCCGGTCTCTCCTTCCTCGGTGCCGGCACACCGCCGGAGATCCCGAGCTGGGGAAATATCATCTCGCTCGGGCGCACGTTCTTCCAGATCTCGCCGTGGATCATCTTCTTTCCAGGCGTCTGCCTCGCGATCACGGTGCTGGCGATCAACCTCGTCGGCGATGGCTTGCGCGATACGCTCGATCCGCGCATTTCACGCCGCATGTAAGGGCCGCTGCCTCATGAAGTCCAATACATCAACGGCCGCCACGCCCCCTGTCGCCACTAACGGCGACGCCATCCTCTCAGTGCAGGACCTGCGCACGCACTTCTATACGCGTGATGGCGTCGTGCGGGCGGTCGATGGCGTCACGTTCGACCTCGCGCGCGGAGAAACGCTCTGCATTGTCGGCGAGTCCGGCTGCGGCAAGAGCGTGACGGCCCTCTCCATCCTCGGCCTCATACCACAGAAGATCGGCAAGATCGTCGGCGGCTCCATTCGCTTCGACGGGACGGAGCTGACGGCGGAAAGCGAACGCGAGATGCGCCGCATCCGGGGCAATCGCATCTCCATGATCTTCCAGGAGCCGATGACATCGCTCAATCCGGTGCTGACCGTCGGCGAGCAGATCTCGGAGTCTCTCCGCATCCATCAGCGGCTCGATCGCCGCGCGGCGTGGGATCGCGCGATCGAAATGCTCTCGCTGGTTCGCATTGCCGATCCCAAGCGCCGCGCCGGCGAGTATCCGCACCAGCTCTCGGGCGGTATGCGCCAGCGCGTGATGATCGCCATGGCCCTTGCCTGCAATCCGCAGGTGCTGGTTGCCGACGAGCCGACGACCGCGCTCGACGTCACCATCCAGGCCCAGATCCTGAACCTCATGCTCGAACTCAAGGATCGGCTCGGTACGGCGATCATTCTCATCACGCATGATCTCGGCGTCGTCGCGGAGACGGCGCAGCGCGTCATCGTCATGTATGCCGGCCGCATGGTCGAGGAGGCGCCCGTTCGCGAGCTGCTCAGCAACCCAAAGCATCCCTATACGCGCGGGCTCATCGGCTCCATTCCGCGACGCAAATCCGGTGGCGCACGCGGACGCGCGCGAGAGCGACTGCAGGAAATCAGCGGGCTTGTCCCCTCTCTGCGAGAACCCATCCCCGGCTGTGCCTTTGCGCCGCGCTGCGGTTTTGCGACCCCGCGCTGCATAGCCGAGCAGCCGCCCTTCGAATTGCACGGCCCCCGGCACTATGCCGCCTGCTGGGAAGTCGCGCGGATCGAGGCGACATCTTCTGATCAACTGGTGAGCAGCTCCACATGAATGCCGCGGAAGTCGTTTTGAGAGTCAAGGATCTCAAGAAGCACTTTCCAGTGCATCGCGGTGTGCTCTCGCGTGTCGTTGCTCACGTGCAGGCCGTCGACGGCGTTTCGTTCGAGATCCGGCGCGGCGAAACGCTGTGTCTTGTCGGCGAGTCCGGCTGCGGCAAGTCGACGGTCGCACGCAGCATCACGCGGCTCGAGGAGCCGACAGCCGGCACGATCGAGCTCAACGGCGTCGACATCACAGCGCTCGACAGCGAACAGCTCCGCGCCCAGCGCCGCGAAATGCAGATGGTCTTCCAGGACCCCTATTCCTCGCTCAATCCGCGCCTCTCGGCCGGCGACATCGTCGGCGAGCCCCTCACCAACTTCGCTCTTGCGCAGGGTTCGGAGCTGGAGCGACGCATTGCCAAGCTCTTCGAGCACGTAGGGCTGCGCCCTGAGGCCGTGGATAAATACCCGCACGAATTCTCCGGCGGTCAGCGCCAGCGCCTTGGCATTGCGCGCGCGCTCGCCGTCAACCCGAGCCTGATCATTGCGGACGAGCCGGTTTCAGCGCTCGACGTCTCCGTGCAGGCGCAGGTGCTCAACCTGTTGATCGACCTGCAGGAGGAGTTCGACCTCGCGTATCTCTTCGTGTCGCACGATCTTGCGGTCGTCGAGCATATCGGCCATCGCGTTGCCGTTATGTACCTCGGCCGCATCGTCGAGCTTGCCGACAACGCCGATCTCTTCGGCACGCCGCTGCATCCCTATACCGAGGCTCTGCTTGCTGCAGCACCCGTTCTGGACAGCGACGGGCCGCGCGAGCGCATTATCCTGCAGGGCGATGTTCCGAGCCCGATGAACCCTCCATCGGGCTGCCGATTCCACACCCGCTGCCCTTATGCGCTACCCGAGTGCAAGGAGACCGACCCACCACTGCTCGAGGTCAGACCCGGCCATCACGTCGCATGTCTGCGCCGTCCCGTAGGTGACAGCGGCGCGCCACTGAGCGCCGCGTAGTTCAGGTCGAGCAGTCTGACCGGGCATCCTGTCCAAGAAATTTCGAACGTCTCAAGCAATTGATTTGAACGTGCGGTGCAGTCCCGTACGCGCTCACCGAGGTATGAACATCTGCAGGCGGCGGACGTGCGCTTCCGCCCCACTCGTGCGGCATTTCAATCTCGACTCTGCACACAGACGGAGTACTTTCCCCGGGTGCTTTAGAGCTATCGAGCGATTGCAATCGCATCAACGCCAAGTCCAAAAGGAGGTCGTGAAAGGTGCGGGGCCGCCACGTCGACGACCCCGATCGGAACAAAATCCAGGCATACGCTGAAAGAAGTCACGCATCATAAGCTGACAAGGAGGAAGCAATGTCCAAGGAAACGATTACGCTTACCCGCCGCAATTTGTTGACGGGGGCCACGCTCACCGTGGCAGCAGCTTACACCGGCGGCTTGCACATGCCGGCCGCACACGCCAAGGCAGCGTTCGCAACCACACAGGCCTCCTACTTCTACCGCTTCCCGCACGGCAAGATGCAGATGACCATGATCTCGGACGGTCCTCTGCCGCTCGGCGATCCATCGGGCGCATTCCTCGGCGCGAGCAAGGAAGAAGTCCTCAAGATGCTGACGGACAATTTCCTGTCGCCGACGAATGCCGTGCTCGAGCAGAACATACTCGTCGTGAACACGGGCGATAAGCTCTACATCGTTGACACCGGCATGGGCTCATCGACCATGTTCGGGCCGACGACCGGCAAGATGATGCAGACACTGAAGGCGGCCGGCATCGATCCCGCCGATGTCGACGGCATCCTCGCGACGCATGCGCATTGCGACCACGTCTGGGGCATCATGGGTGACGACGGCAAGCCGAACTTCCCCAATGCGCAGATCTACATCTCGCAAGCGGACTTCGACTTCTGGACGGACGAGAAGAAGCTCTCCATGACGGATCCGGCGTACATGAAGCCGTTCGTCGAGGGGGCGCGCAAGAACCTGCTCCCCGTCCGTGACCGCATCGTGTTCGTCAAGGATGGCCAGGAGTTCGTGCCCGGGATCACGGCAATGTCAGCGCCGGGGCATACCGTCGGACACACCATTTTCATGATCAATTCGGACGGCAAAACGCTGGCCGCCATCGGCGATCTCACGCACCACCACGTCCTGCTCGTCGAACGTCCGCGCCTCGAGTTCGCTTACGACACAGATCCGAAGCAGTCCGCCGGCTCGCGCGTGCGCATTCTCGAAATGCTTGCCGCGAACAAGATCCCGCTCGCCGCCTATCACTTCCCGTGGCCGGGGTACGGGCACGTCGTGAAGCACGGTGACGGCTTCAGGTATATCGCCGCGCCGATGAACATGACGCTCTAGGCGCAAAGCGCTCGGCGTTGCCCTTTTCCTCGCCCTCGCGGGGAAAAGGGTTGCTCCCTTACAGCGCAACAGTCCGATCGCCGATGAAGGCGTGCCGCAGTCGCGCCGAAAGCCAGTCGATGGCGGCAACAGCCGCGAGGATGAGCAGGATCAGGAACGCCACGCGATCCCACTCGAAGGTGCGTATCTGCTCGACGAGATGCAGCCCGATACCGCCCGCGCCCACGATGCCTATGATCGTGGCGGAACGCGTGTTCGACTCGAAGAAGTAAAGCACCTGAGAGAGCATCACCGGCAGCACTTGAGGCAGGATGCCGAAGCGGATCTGATGCATACGGCTCCCGCCGGCTGCCGTCACCCCCTCAACCGGCTTGCGGTCGGAGGCTTCGATGGCTTCAGAGAACAGCTTACCGAGCGTGCCGATATCCGATGTCATGATGGCGAGGACGCCGGCGAACGGCCCGAGCCCCACGACATTGACCCAGATGAGCGCCCAGATCAGCGTGTCGACGCCCCGCACAGTATCGAGCGAGCGCCGCGTCATGAACTGGAATACGCGCGCCGGCACGACATTCCGCGCGGCCAGCAGTCCTAGTGGGAAAGCGATGATGGCCGCGAGAAGCGTGCCCAGAAAGGCAATGGCAACAGTCTCTGCGAGCGCGTGCAGGTAGACGAGCGCGTTTGCCCAAGAGCCGGCGCTCGGCGGAAACATGAGCACGACAAAGGTACCGAGTTCGCCGAAGCCGTTTATGATCCGCCAGAAGGAAACGTCGAGCCGCCAGAAGGCGAAACCTGCGAGTGCCATGAGCGCACCGGCCAGAAGCGCCATATTAAGTCGCGTGAGAGCTTGTGAGCGCAGAAGGTCGGCGTGGCGCGCGAGGAGCGCCGGATCGGTTGGTGGTAGAGTCAGATGGCGGCGACCGCTCATGAGCGCGCCTCCCGCCCGATGAAATGATGGCGCAAACGCTCAGTCCCGACGTCGATAATCATAACCGTCGCGATGATCAGTACGAGCAGTGCCGAGACGTCGGAGTAGTAGAATTTGCGGATGCTCTCGATCAGGTCCTGGCCGATGCCGCCAGCGCCGACGAAGCCCATGACCGAAGCGCCACGTACGTTGATCTCGAAGCGCAGCAGACCATAGCTCGCAAAGTTCGAGAGGACTTGCGGCACGATCGCAAGATGCACTGTCTGCCACCACGTAGCGCCTGCTGCCGTCACGCCTTCCGCCGGCTTCATGTCGACGTTTTCGACGACTTCGGCGAAAAGCTTGCCCAGTGCGCCCGTGCTGTGGATTGCCAGCGCCAGCACGCCCGGCAAGGGTCCAAGACCGAAGGCGACAACAAAGATGAGGGCGAAGACGAGTTCCGGCACGGTTCGGCAGAACTCTAGGAAGCGGCGGACGATACCGCGTGTCCAGGCATCGGGATTGAGATTTGCACTGGCAAGGAAGCAGAGGAAGAAAGCCGCCGTCGCACCGAGCAGCGTACCCAGATAGGCGATCAGTAGCGTGTCACCGAGCAGCGCAAGCCACTTCTTCCAGCCCCAGAACCATTCAGCCGGATCCATCCAGACCGGCGCGCCGCTCTCGAGATAAAGGAGCCGCACGATATAGCTCGTAAAGCGGTCGATGTTGGCGAAGAATTTCGCCAGATCAATCTCTGCGACGTCTCCCGCCACCACCAAAGCAACGACAAGAGCGGCAATCATCAGCAGCGTGCTGCGCCTCTTGGCAGCATTGGCGCGCGCATATGCGGCGGCGAGCGGTGCCAGCCGGTCATCACTCAAGCGCGGCAGCGCCATGTTCGCTAGCGCGGTGTGATCCACTGCACTCATGACGGCGCGCGCCGTGTCCACATACTGATCTCCATCTGCGTCGATTCAAGCGATGGGCGCGGCGCTGCACGCGCCGCCCCCAAAAGGCGCAAATAGGATCAGGAGCCCGATTTCTTGCGGAGTGAATCGACGAACTTGATCAGATCGACGACGGGCTCGTATTCCTTGTGGGTGGCAGCCTGGAACGGAAGCTGCTTGCCGCCATAGATATTGTCGAACACGGCCTTGTCGCGCGTCGCAATGTTGAGCACAGCGTCGCGGATCTTGGCTTTCAGGTCTTCGGGCAGGCTCGTGAGATACGCCATCGGCGAGTTTACGATTTGATCGGACTTGAAGATGATGCGAAAGTTCTCGGCCTTGACGATGCCGCGGCTCGACATGCGCATCAGGTTCGACTCTTTCTCGTCATTCCACCAGTTGAACGCGGCATCGCAGGTGCCTTGGTCGACCGCGATGACGGCATTCTCGTGAGAACCCGAATAAACGACCTTGGAGAAGAATTTATCCGGGTCGATGCCCATCTTGTCCATGGCGAAGCGCGGCACATTGTTGCCAGAGGTCGAGTTTGGATCGACGAGGCAGAGGTTCTTGCCTTTGAGATCCTCGAGCTTCTGGAAAGGCGCGCTTGCCTTCACGTAGAGAACCGAATGATAGCCGCGGCTGCCATCGCTGCTGATCTCGATCGCGAAGGGCTCGGTCTTGACGCCGGTCGCGTAGGCGCGGGCGTAGGAAGCCGGACCATACGACGCGATGTGAATGTTTTCGGCGCGCTGGCCTTCGATCACTGCAGCGTAATCATTGGCAACGCGAAGCGTCACTTTCGTGCCGAGCTGCTGGCTCAGATAGTTGACGAACGGCGTGTAGCGGTTCGTCGTCGTCGTCGCATTCTCGTGCGGGATGATCGCGAAGACGAGCTCCGGGTATTTCGATTTCCAATCCTGAGCCTCGGCGGGCTTGATGCCGAGCGCGAGACTGTTGGCAATGGCAATGCCGGCGGTGCCGGCAATGACGAGACGACGGTTCAGCATGATATCCTCTGTCCTGTTCGAGTGTCGTGGCGGGGCTGCATTTGCTGACGCCAGTCTGCGGCCCCCGCGCCGCAGCGGCGCACTTCAGGCTGCTGCCGCCTGTCCAAGCGCAGGCATTCCCTGCTTCTTCTCGCCTTCCTGGATTTCAGAACGGCCGCCAATGACATCGTCGGCCTCGATACCGTAGAGCTCGCGTGCCACGTCGTCGGTAAGCATTTCCGGCGCCGCATCGAAGACGATGCGCCCGGCTGCCATTCCGATCAGCCGATCACAGTAGGTGCGTGCGAGATCGAGTGAATGGAGATTGCACATGACCGTGATGCCGTAGTGTTTGTTAATCCGCAGCAGCGCATCCATGACGATCTTGGTATTCCGTGGATCGAGCGATGCGACCGGCTCATCTGCAAGGATCAGATCCGGCTGCTGGACCATCGCTCGCGCAATGGCGACACGCTGCTGCTGCCCACCTGACAGCTGCTCGGCGCGCTGTGCTGCGAGCGCGCCAATCTCGAACTGCTCGAGCGCGGAGAAGGCAATGGCCTTCTCGTCGTCACTCCACGAGCGCGTTACCGCACGCCATGTCGGCACCTCGGCAAGCCGCCCCGTCAGCACATTGGTGAGCACGTCGAGACGACCGACGAGATTGAACTGCTGGAAGATCATTGCCGCCCGCGCGCGCCACAATCTCAGCTCGCGCCCCTTGAGCGCAGTCACGTCGCGACCATCATACAAGATGCGCCCTTCGCTCGGATCGACCAAGCGATTGATCATGCGCAGAAGGGTCGACTTGCCGGCACCCGATCGGCCAATCACCCCTACAAATCCACCGCGCTGGACCTCGAACGAAACACCTGAAACAGCGGCGAGCGTTCCAAATCGCCGTGATACGTTTTCGAGCGCCAGCATGGAACCTCGTTGATGTTGCACCGCCATACGGGCAACACCTAGTCCGGCGGTGCTACAATTATGTGACGTTGTCCAAGCTTCCTCCCGCTCCGCGCGCTGCCGCATCCGCAGACGGCAATATCATCAGCGGCTGGCCCATACGCAGCATCGCCCCGTCCGCGATGCCTTCCGCAAGCGCGAAGCCAGGCGGTGCGAGAACGATGATGGTCGAGCCGTGCTCGAACCAGCCCATTTCCTGCCCCTTGTCGAAGTGCTCGTCACAATCGCAAACCCAGGGATCGTGGTGATGGCGATCGGCGGGCAGCTCCATGAAGCGCAACTTCAATCCGGCCACAAGAATCGCGGCGACGGGCACAAGCACGAGTTGATGACCTCCCGCATCGAGACGCAGACGCAGTGTCGCCCGCTCATTGCGGCAGAAGACGCGATCGATCCGCTGCAATGTCGGGGGATTGACGTTGAACGCATCGCCGGCGATGTGGCGCACCTGCTCCACGCGGCAGTCATGCGGTGCATGAAAGCGATGATACATGCTCGCGGTCAACCGGAGCGTCACGAACGTGCCGTTCCGATAGGAGTCCGCAAGTGTCTGATCCCGCACGAGTTCACTCAACGCATAGTCGGACCCCTTCACCTGCAGCATGACGCCGTCCGCGATCCGGCCGCTCGCACCGACGATGGCATCGCAGGGGCTCGTGACAATATCCGGCCGCGGGTCGATCGGCCGTGCTCCCTCCTTGAGCTCGCGAATGAAGCAATCATGCAGGCTGCGAAATGTCGTCTTTCTGGCTTCGGAGAGATCGAGATCCGAGAACTGACGCCACACGGCGATCGACAGGTCGCGCACGAGTGGCTGCTCGATCTTGGCGAGACGCCCCATGAAGCGCGTGAGAGAGCGCCGTGGAATTCTGTTCGTGAGCAGAAAATTCAAGCCGTCATGGCCAGCGAGGCGCCCGAGCAGCGTGCGCATTGTCATCGTCCTGTATTCTTTCTGAGATTCGGTTTCCCGTCATGGAACTGAGTCTTACGACACTCGCCCTTGGCGGCATCGGCGCTGCGGCCCTCACGACAGCCGCAGCGAAAGCAAAGGCGCGCCTCGAACTCTCGCGCGCCAAGCACCCATCCTTGACCGGGCATGTGCGCTGGTCGAAGCGCGTGGCCTCGCTGATACCTTTCTACGAATTCGGCGAGGAGCGGTTCTTCGACAGCGATGATGTGCCTGCCGATGTCGCGGAGCGGCGACACCACGCATTCCGCAAGCTTGCCGAGGACTATGCCCGGCGATATCCGCGCACGATCGCGCTCAAGGCCGAGGTCAAAGGCGCAATCTCGGACATGCAGTTCACCGACACATATCGCGTGCCATTTCCCTTCAGCAGGATGGTGCGCGAGAACCTCGGCGCCACCCCCTTCATCGAGGCTTCGTCCGGCGTCACACTCACGGATGTCGACGGCAATCTCTACTACGACCTTGCCGGCTCGTACGGCGTAAACGTCTTCGGCTACGACTTCTACAAGCAGTGCATGGCCGAGGGTGCGGCGCGCGTCGCGGCACTCGGGCCCGTGCTCGGCGCCTATCACCCTGTCATTGCTGAGAACGTCGCCCGCATCCGAGAGATCTCGGGCCTGGACGAAGTGTCCTTTCATATGTCGGGCACCGAGGCGGTGATGCAGGCCGTGCGGTTGGCGCGCTACCATACGCGACGCTCGCATATCGTGCGCTTCTCCGGCGCCTATCACGGCTGGTGGGGCGACGTGCAGCCCGGCGTCGGCAACCCCGAACCCAATCCATCGACGTACACCCTCGCCGAGATGTCCGATGCGACACTCAAGGTACTGCGACGCCGACGTGATATCGCCTGCGTGCTCGTCAATCCCATCCAAGCCATGCACCCGAATGCGGGCCCGCCAGGCGACTCGGCTCTGATCGATAGCTCGCGTGCGACGCATTTCGATCGCGTTTCCTACACAGCGTGGCTGCGCAAGCTGCGCGAGGTGTGCACCGAGCGCGGCATCGTGCTCATCTTCGACGAGATCTTCGTCGGTTTTCGGCTCGCGCCGGGTGGGGCACAGGAATACTTCGGTGTTCGTGCCGATATGGTGACCTACGGGAAGACAATTGGCGGCGGCCTGCCTGTCGGCGTTCTGACAGGGCGTCACGATCTCATGAAGCGATATCGCGACGATCGGCCCGGTGACATCTGTCTCGCGCGCGGCACATTCAACGCACATCCACACGTCATGGCGTCGATGAACGCCTTCCTCCGCCGCTTCGCGACGCCCGAATGTCAGGCGCTGTATGACGGCCTCGATGCCACGTGGACATCTCGCGCCGAAGCACTGAATGCGCGTCTCGGCGCCGCCGGCCTCCCAGTCGCCGTCGCCAGCATGTCGACCATCTGGACGGTGCTCTATACGCGCCCGTCCCGCTACAACTGGATGTTCCAGTACTACCTGAGGAAGCATGGTTTGGCCCTGAGCTGGGTCGGGAGCGGCCGCCTCATCTTCAGTCTGAACTATCGAGCCCAGGACTTCGCCGCTGTCGCCGACCAGTTCGTTGCGGCTGCCGAAGAGATGGCGCAAGACGGCTGGTGGTGGGAGGGCCCGCCCATGAACATCAAGCGTCGAATTCTGCGCGAGATGTGGCAGCTCGGCATCCGCAAGCAGAAGACCTTCGCGGCCTGATCTCCCTCTCCCCGCTACCGAGGAGAGGGATGTGATGTGCTTCTCAGATGGTAATCTCAGTGCGGGCGATGCGAGGAGATCTCGGGATCGATCAGCTCGCCACGCAGGAGCGCCAGCGGCGCCTTGTGGTAGATCTTGATGTCGTGGAAGGGATCCGTGAGGATTTTCGTCACCCACACGATTCCTGCTTGCACATCCTGGATGAAGAACAGCTGCACCATCCGGAACAGCACGCCGACAATACCAAGCGCGAGCCAGATCGTGCCGACGTGACGCGCGAAGCCCATCCATCCCTCGTAAGGCGGCAGCAGGCCGAAGAGCGTCGGGTTCACGACCACGAGCAATGGCAGAAATGCCCAGATGCCCATGAGGATGACCTTCCGGAAGAGATTGTAGCCGACTTTGACCTCTTCCTTGTGCTCGTGCGTGACATCGTTGGCGTGATCATAGCCTTTCGGCTCGAAGAAGAAGTGGCCGCTCTGACGCGTGCACATACCGATTATCCACGCGATCAATGCGGCCATCGGCGGATCGTAGAACAGCATTCCGTATGCGACGACGAAGCTGATGGCGCTGACGAAATGCAGCGACTGGTTGATGCGGCTGTGATGATAGAAGCGATGGTCGTCCCACCTCTGCTCACGCAGTGTCTCCATGAAGCCAGCCATGGCCATGATCCTCCGGTTGATGATCCGATGTGACGAACGCGCGGACGCGACAGAACCTCAGGCCGCGCTCACAAGGTCGATGTCCGAACGCGACGAAGCAGGCAACTTGCGAAAACGCAGAAGCGCAAAATGACCGAGCGGCGGCAACGGACGACGCTCCGCAAGCCCCACGCCGCCGTGCTCCGCCATCCAGCTCTCGAAGCGCGCCCAGGGAAAATCCGATCGCCAGCCGAGCCGCTCGACGACAGGCTCGAGCAGCTTCTCGACCTTGAGACGCGCACCCCTCTCGGCGCCGACGCGATTGACCACGATCAGCTCGCCGCCGGGCTTCAGAACGCGCATGAACTCATTGAGCGCAGCCTCGGGGTCAGGCACAGTGTTGACGACGTACTGTGCCGTTACGACATCGAACGAAGCATCGTCGAATGCGAGATCCTGCACGTCCATGATCGCGAGCTGCTCGACATTGGTCATACGCAGATCCGCGACCCGTTGACTCGCGACCTCGAGCATGGCCGACGAGATATCGACGCCGACGATCGTGCAGCGGTTCGAATAGTATGGGAGCGATATACCCGTCCCCACCCCCACTTCGAGAACACGCCCGCCAACCTCCTCGCAAGCCGTGATCGCCGCGCGTCTGGCCTTCTCGAAGACCGGACCGAAAACAAGATCATAAACCGGCGCCCATCGGTCATAAGTCTTGACCACGCCCTCTCGATCCATGGCTCGCGTCATCGGCTTCCACTCCATCTCTGCCTGTCGAACTGTTCTGCCTGAATACCCGCATCGTTCTCGACCATGTCGGCGCCGCTGGTCGGCAGGTCATGGGTGGCCTCGACGCGGATGGGATGCAGGTTCGCGAGAAACTGGGCGGCGCTGCGGGCCCAGGAAAAGCCGAGCGCGTGTGCGCGGCACGCATCGCGCGATATCGTGAGGGCATCGAGGCAGGCTTGGCGCAGATCCTGATCGAGCGCGCCGACCGAAGCACTACCGATCACGTCCAGCGGTCCCGTCACGGGAAAAGCGGCGACCGGCACACCGCAAGCGAGGGCCTCGAGCTGGGCTATGCCGAAGGTGTCCGTGAGACTCGGAAAGACAAAGACATCGGCGGCGGCGATATGTGCGGCAAGCGTTTCACCGCTCATGGCACCGAGAAAGACCACGTCGGGATATCTGGCCCGCAGCTCTGCCTCCTGCGGGCCGTGACCGATCACGACCTTGCTGCCCGGGAGATCGAGCGAGAGAAACGCATCCATGTTCTTCTCGATCGCGATGCGCCCGACATTCATGAAGATCGGGCGCGGCAGATCCAGGTCAGCGGCGCGGGAAGGTTGGAACAGCGCGGTATCGACGCCGCGCGACCACATGCGCAGATTCGTAAAGCCTCGTGCCTCGAGCTCCGACATGAGCGAGGGCGTCGAGACCATGGTCGCGGCTGCCGCAGAATGAAACCTCCGCAAGGCCGCATAACCCCATGAGACGGGCACCGGAAAGCGGGCCGAAACGTACTCGGCAAAGCGCGTCGTGAGGCTCGTCGTGAAGGGTATCCCGCGCCTCAGGCAGTATCTGCGCACAGCGAGGCCGATCGGCCCCTCGGTCGCAATGTGGACGGCGTCGGGTGCTGCGCGAGCGATGCGTCTCGCAATGTCGCGGCTGTTCGGTATCGCGCACCTGAGCCCGGGATAGGTCGGCACCTTCAGCGATGGAAATCCGTCCGGCGTCAGGAACTCGACGATCGCGCCGCGCTCCGTGAGACTGCGGCGCAGAGCTTCGAGCGTACGAACCACGCCGTTGATCTGCGGGTGCCATGCATCCGTGGCAATAAGCACGGTCATATCCGACCTCTTCGGAGACTACGGACGCTATCGATTGTGCTTGATTTAAGTACGCCGCGTGACGAACGCGCGCTGGAGCAGTATCGCCGTCACATCGCAAGCATGTGACAGTGCCAAAGGTGGTCTGCTGCAAGTCGCGATGGAGCACAGTGATCAGTTGTTCAGAATGAACCTAAACTAGCATTTGGAGATAATGCAGGGTTGCCATCGTTTGCAGCTTTCACTATGAGCACAACGCGTCGTCTTCATGCCCCGACGCATCGCCTATAGTCGGGTGGAACTATGGACGCGAAGCGCGCAACCTTCACCGAGGTCGTGGCAGGCCTGCCAACAAAGGCCGAGAAAATTCGCGCGTTGGCGCGCGCGGGCTATGATCGTACGGAAATCGCCGTTCTCCTGAACATTCGCTATCAGAATGTCCGCAATGTGCTTGTCGAGGCCGGAATAACCGCACCGACCAAGCGTCACAAAGAAATTCCAGCCCCAACGCCCAGTGCCGGGGCGCCCGCACGATCGTATTGGGATCTGCTTCTGAAGTCCGGCTTCCTGTTCATCGGCGAATGGATCCTCGGGAATGATGGCGTTATCACCCTGGGAGCCGCCGTCCCCGTGGATTCGGGTGTGTACGCGTTCGTCGTCGACGACATCGTGAAGTACGTCGGACATACGCGCCGCGGTCTGCGCTATCGTCTGCGCCGCGTGCGTGGCCAGCTAGTCCGCCGACAGAGTACGGATCGCGTCGAGGAACTCATTGCGCAGGCGCTCAATCAAGGAAAGCGGGTGAAGGTTCTCGTCGCGACGCCCGAACCCTTGAAGTGGAAGGGCCTCCCCGTCGAGACCGCGGAGGGGCTCGAGGCCGGACTTGTAAAACTGATCCGGCCCGAGTGGAACGCGGGCAAACGCTAGAGCGTGACAGCGGCCTTGCTCTCTCGCCCAGTGCGAGATCAGTTTCCGCGCGAATTATTCTGGCGGAGGAGGCAGGAGTCGAACCCACCGAAAGCCGTCTCGCGACCTTCTCCGGATTTGAAGTCCGGCCGCCCCACCGGGGACGTTTCTCCTC
>JAEZRM010000119.1 GCA_023412805.1 Pseudomonadota bacterium
ACTACTGTTGCCACTCTTGTCTTTGGAGTAATCTCGCGCAGGGGAAAGCCCTGCCCAGACCAGAACAAGGATGAGAGACATGAAAACCCGCCTGCTCGCGGCAGCCGCCATGCTGTGCTGCGCCGCCTCGCTCCACGCCAAGGACATCAAGATTGCCCACGTCTATGACAAGACCGGGCCGCTGGAAGCCTATGCCAAGCAGACCCAGACCGGGCTGATGATGGGCCTGGAATACGCCACCGGCGGCAGCATGCAGGTCAACGGCAACAAGCTGGTGGTGATCGAGAAAGACAACCAAGGCAAGCCGGACGTGGCCAAGTCGCAATTGGCGGCCGCCTTCGCCGACGACAAGGCCGATATCGCCGTCGGCCCCACCAGCTCGGGCGCCGCCCTGGCCATGCTGCCGGTGGCCGAGGAATACAAGAAAATCCTGCTTGTGGAACCGGCGGTGGCCGACGCCATTACCGGCGACAAATGGAATCGCTACATCTTCCGCACCGGCCGCAACTCTTCGCAGGATGCCATCGCCAACGCCGTGGCGCTGGACAAGCAGGGCGTGTCGATTGCCACCATGGCGCAGGACACCGCCTTTGGCCGCGATGGCGTGAAAGCCTTCAAGGAAGCGCTGCACAAAGCCAAGCTGGTGCATGAGGAATACCTTCCCGGCAATACCACCGACTTCACCGCCGGCGCCCAGCGCCTGTTCGACTCGCTGAAGGACAAGCCGGGCCGCAAGGTGATCTTCATCATCTGGGCCGGCGGCAATCCGTTCAAGATTGCCGACCTCGATCCCAAGCGTTACGGCATCGAGATCGCCACCGGCGGCAACATCCTGCCGGCCATGACCGCCTACAAGAATTTCCCCGGCATGGAAGGCGCGGCCTACTACTACTTCGCCATCCCGCAGAATCCGGCCAACAAGTGGCTGGTGGCCGAGCACTACAAGCGCTTCAAGAATCCGCCTGACTTCTTCACCGCCGGCGGCATGGCAGCCGGCATGGCGCTGGTGGAAGCGCTGAAGAAGACCGGCGGCAATACCAATACCGAAAAGCTGATCTCCACCATGGAAGGCATGAGCTTCGACACGCCCAAGGGCAAGATGACCTTCCGCAAGGAGGACCACCAGGCCATGCAGTCGATGTACCACTTCAAGATCAAGGTCGACCCGGCTTTCCCGTGGGGCGTGCCGGAGCTGGTGCATGAGATCAAGCCCGAGGAAATGCACGTCCCGATCCGCAACAAGCGTTGAAACGGCGCTGACACGCGGATGACGCCTTCGCTGGAAACGCGCGAGCTGACGGTCCGCTTCGGCGGGCACGTGGCCGTGAATGCCGTGTCCTGCAGTTTCACGCCGGGCACGCTGACAGCCATCGTCGGCCCCAATGGCGCGGGCAAGACCACCTACTTCAACCTCATCTCCGGCCAGCTGAAAGCCAGCAGCGGCCAGGTGTGGTTGAAGGGGCGCGACATCTCCGGCCTGCCGGCCTCGGCCCGCACCCACGCCGGGCTGGGGCGGGCGTTCCAGCTCACCAGCCTGTTCCCGCACCTGACGGTGCTGGAGAACATCCGCCTGGCCTTGCAGGCGCGGCAAAGGCTGGGACTGGACATGCTGCACGTCTGGACCCATCACCAGCAACTGATCGGCCGCGCCGAGCAACTGCTGGAGGAAATCGCCCTGCATGCGAAACGCGACGCCACCGCCGCTTCGCTGCCGCATGGCGACCAGCGCAAGCTGGAAGTGGGCATGCTGATGGCGTTGGAGCCCGAGGTCTATATGTTCGACGAGCCGACCGCCGGCATGAGCGTGGATGAAGTGCCGGTGATCCTCGACCTGATCCGCAAGCTCAAGCGCCAGGGCGACAAGACCATCCTGCTGGTGGAACACAAGATGGATGTGGTGCGTGAACTGGCCGACCGCATCATCGTCCTGCACAACGGCAGCCTGATGGCCGATGGCGATCCGGAATCCGTGATCGCTTCGCCCCTGGTGCAGCAAGCCTACCTGGGCACGGCGCCGGTGGAGGACGCGGCATGAGCGAAATCCTGCTCCAGCTTTCCGGCGTGCAGACGCATATCGGCGCCTATCACATCCTGCATGGCGTGGACCTGGCGGTGCCGCGCGGCGGCCTGACCATGCTGCTGGGTCGCAATGGCGCCGGCAAGACCACCACGCTACGCAGCATCATGGGATTGTGGCAGGCCAGCAGCGGCAGCATCATGTTCGACGGCCAGGAGTTGCGCGGCAAATCCACGCCCGACATTGCGCGCCTGGACATCGCCTATGTGCCGGAAAACATGGGCATCTTCGCCGACCTGTCGGTGCGCGAGAACATGGTGCTGGCCGCGCGCCATGCAAAGCGCGTGGATGACATCGACAGCCAGCGCCTGGAATGGATCTTCAGCCTGTTCCCGGCCATCAAAAAGTTCTGGCTGCATCCAGCCGGCAAGCTGTCGGGCGGCCAAAAGCAGATGCTGGCGGTGGCACGCGCCATCGTCGAGCCGCGCAAGCTGATCCTGGTGGATGAGCCGAGCAAGGGCCTGGCGCCGGCCATCATCGCCAACATGATCGCCGCCTTTCGCGAATTGAAAGCGACCGACACCACCATCCTGCTGGTGGAGCAGAACTTCAACTTCGCGCGCCAGTTGGGCGACACCGTGGCGGTGATGGACGACGGCCGCGTGGTACATGCCGGCTCCATGCAGGAACTGGCCGAGGACCAGGCTTTGCAAAGCCGGCTGCTGGGCCTGTCGCTGGCCTCACATCAATAGGGAAACGGCATGAGCGCAGAGACTGTCCGATCCGCCACGCCGCCGCCAGCCGCTGCCGCTGAAACGGCGCCAACTGCCGGCCGCATCGACTGGCTGCCACTGTTGCTGGCGCCGGCCATGGCGGCCCTGGCCCTGCCATTTGTCGGCTCACTGCCGACCTGGATCACGCTCACCGCCGCCGGCCTGGCGATGGGCATGATCATCTTCATCATCGCCTCCGGCCTGACCCTGATTTTCGGCTTGATGGATGTGCTCAACTTCGGCCATGGCGTGTTCATCGCCGCCGGCGCCTTCATCGCGGTCTCGGTGCTGGGCTTGCTGGGCGACTGGACTGGCGCGACCAGCCTGGGCCTGAAC
>JAEZRM010000003.1 GCA_023412805.1 Pseudomonadota bacterium
GACCTGCGCCCGCGCTGGCCGCGGGGGCCGGGCACTTGCCGCCCGAGCCCACGACGGCCGCGCCGCCGGTCGTGAAGCAATACGGGCTCCCTGCGAGCTGACACGCCTGCGTGGTCCCCGAGCCGAAGTCACCGTTGCAGGCCTGACACGAGCCGTCGGTCATGCAGACGGGCTCGACGTTCACTTTGCACGCGAGCGGGGAGCCTCCGCCGAACGGGCCCGAGCACTTCTTGCACTCGCCCGTGACCGTGTCGCAGACGGGCGTCGGATCCGCGCACGGGTTTGGACTGCCGGGCGCCGGATCGAAGCAGAAGCCGCCGGTCGGCGGAGGCTGCGTCGTGCCGGGGTTGCCGGGCTGCGAGCCGCCCCCGCCGTTGTTGCCCGGGTTGCCGGGCGTCACGATGATGTCGCAGTTCGCGGCCTTGCTCGCCGCCTGGTAGAGGACGCGGCCGCCGCCGCCGCCGCCGCCCGAGCCGAAGATGCCGATCCCGAGGACCTGCGCGTTGCCGCCGTCGCCGCCGGGACTCCCGATGCTGTCGCAGTCGAGCGTGCCGGTCAGGCGGACGACGACCGTACCGCCTGCGCCGCCGCCGCCCGACCCTTCACTCGCGACGCCGGTGGGCAGGCCGATGATGCCGGAGTCCTCGCCGTTGCCGCCGTTCGCTTGCAGCTTTCCGTTGCCGCTCATCGAGCCGCCACGGATGTAGACGACGCCGCCGCCGAAGCCGCCGAAGCTGACCTGGCTGAAGAGGCCGACGATGTGGCGGCCTGCGCCGCCGCCACCGCCCATCGTGAGGCGTTCGTTGAGGTCGTAGTCGATCCCCGTTCCGCCGAAGCCGCCGGTGCCGAGTCCGAGGATCGAGCTGCTGCCGTTTCCGCCGTTGCCGCGGTTCGCGCCGCCGCCGCCGCCGCCCTCGAGGCAGTTGCCGCCGCCGCCGGCCATCGAGATGTTCCCCTTGCCGCCGAGGTCGCGGACGTAGCGGGACTGGACGACGCCTTCGCCCTTCGGCGCGAAGGAGCTGTTCAGCGGGTTGCCGTCGAGCTTGTCGTTGTTGCAGAGGATGCCGACGGTGCCGATCGCGCGGGCGACGGGGAGGCCACCGTGGAAGCCGCGGCCGTTCGCGTGGATGGCGCCGTTGTTGGTGATGGTGCCCGTCGCCATGAAAATGAGGATGCCTCCCGCCCAGGGGTTGTTCGGCTTCGGGTCGGACGGCGTGCCGCCGACCTCTTGCCAGGCGGTGGCCACGAGGCTCGCGCCCGCGGGCACGTTCACCGTCGTGTATTCGGGGACCCTCACGACCTGCGAGACGTGTTTCGTGAACGCGTTGACGAGCGGCTTCGTCAGCGTGAGTGTCTGGTTGCCGGCGGCGCCGGTGACGGACTGAACGCGCGCGAACTCGTATTGACCCACGAGGCCGGCCTGATTCGCGGCCGAGGACGTGGTGGCGAGGCTCGTCGCGAGAACGAGGCGCTTGCTCTGGTCGCCGGAGGTCGCCTCCGAGGCGGCCACGCCCGTCGCGCGCCACACGAGGACGAGATCGTTTGCAGCGAAGCCCGCGTTGTGTCCGATGACGGTGCCGATCGCGATCGTGCTCGCGCCTGCCGCGACGTCGGCCCGGATCGACGCGTACGAGTTGATCGTCTCCGTCCCGACGACCGTCTTCGCGCCGTTGTGTCCGTCACCGACGCCGAACTTGTCGATCTCGGCCCGCGCCTCGCGCGGCTCGACGATCGCAGCGGCGATCAGCACCGACGTTGCCAGTCCCAGACGAACAAGCATTCTCGCTCGAAGCCCCATGAAGACCTCCCGTCCCCCCCGACATCCTTCAGGTTCGATCCCGCGCGCGGCGCAGAATCATCTCAAACGGGATAGCACCCCAGCTCGACTGTTGTAAACAGGAACCCGACCGCCGCAGTGCTTTACGCGGTTGAAATCACTCGTATAAGCGCGGTCTGGTGTGCGGTCGTATGCCGCATGGACATCTCTGCCGCTATCCCGAGCGGGACTTCGCGGATCGAGCACGTCGCCGGGGTGGGCGGCAGGGGTCCCGCGGCCGCCGTCAGGAAAGTGATCCACCTCCGCCCGTTCCCGGCCCCGGACGTCCGTGGTAAGCCCCCGCCACACCGCATGTTCGACGCGATCGCGAAAGGTTTCCGGCAGGCAAAGAACCGTCTGGCCGGATTGACGGAGCTCACCGAGCAGAACATCGACGCCGCGCTCCGCGAGGTGCGGCTCAGCCTCCTCGAGGCCGACGTCGAGCTCGGCGTCGTGAAGGCGTTCCTTGCGCGCGTGAAGGACAAGGCGCTCGGCGAGGTCGTTCGCATCAAGGCGAAGGGGCGCGACGGCGAGGCGATGAAGGTCTCGGCGGGCGATCAATTCACGAAGATCTGCCACGACGAGCTCGTCGACTTCATGACGGCCGAGGGCGACGCGCTGTCGTTCGCCGAGAAGGGCCCGACCGGCATCATGATGGTCGGCCTCCAGGGCTCGGGTAAGACGACGACGTGCGCGAAGCTCGCGCGCTACCTCCAGAAGGAGAAGCGCAAGCCGATGCTCGTCGCGGCGGACATGCAGCGCCCCGCGGCCGTCGAGCAACTCCAGGTGCTCGGCAAGAGCATCAACGTTCCGGTCTTCAACATCCCGGGCGCGTCGCCGGTCGACATCTGCGATCAGGCGAAGGCCGAAGCGAAGAAGCTCGGCTGCGACGTCATCATCTACGACACCGCCGGCCGTCTCGCGATCGACGAGAAGCTGATGCTGGAGCTCGCCGAGATCAAGGACCGAGCCGAGCCCGAGAACATCATGCTCGTGGTCGACGCGATGATCGGCCAGGACGCGGTGAAGGTCTCGAAGGGCTTCCACGATCGCCTCGGCCTCACGGGCGTCGTCCTCACGAAGCTCGACGGCGACGCACGTGGCGGCGCCGCGCTCAGCGTGAAGGAGGTCACCGGCGCGCCGGTTCGCTTCGCCGGCATCGGTGAGGGCACCGACAAGTTCGAGGAGTTCCGCCCCGAGGGCATGGCGAGCCGGGTGCTCGGCATGGGCGACGTCGTCGGCCTGATGAAGGACTTCCAGGACGTCGTCGACGAGGAGAAGGCCGCCGCGGACGCGATGAAGATGCTCCAGGGTGACTTCTCCCTGGACGACTTCCTCTCCCAGATCCGGATGATCCAGAAGATGGGGAGCCTCAAGGACATCGTCGGGAAGATCCCGGGGATGGATCAGCTCCCCGCCGACGTGAACCTCGACGATCGCG
>JAEZRM010000008.1 GCA_023412805.1 Pseudomonadota bacterium
TCTGCCCTTCCATTCGGGCCCGCGGCCGGCGCGCACTTCCCACGTCTTCGTGTCGTGATCGGGGTGCTGATAGGAGACAGTCTTCGCGAGGCGCGCCGCGTAGCTCCCGTCGGGGTCCGGCCGGCGGGGCAGATCCGCGAGATTGTCACCCCACGGGATGCGCGCGTCAGGCGCGAGCTGGACTGCAGGCGCGATGTCACTTGGCTGGTCGAACGCCACGATCGAAAGAGCGACTGCGCCGCCGCTCTCGAATGTCAATGGCGTGCCGCAATCGCCGCAGAAGCCGCGCCGCGCGACATTCGAGCTGACGAAATACTTGGGTGCTCCGCGCATCCACTCGATGTCTTTCGCATTGACGTAGAACCCGCCGAGGCCAGCCGTCGCCTTCTGGCACATGCGGCAGTAGCAGACCGAGGCGCGTCCGAGTTCATTCACGCGAAAGCGCACCGCACCGCACTGGCAACCGCCGGTGTGAGCTTCGGAGGTGGCGGTCATCGCACGATTTCCCTGACCGAGCGGCGATCGAAGCACCACCCATCGCGAAACGCCGCCAGATCCCCTCTCCCCGTCCTCACGGGGAGAGGGCTAGGGTGAGGGGCGGCGACAATGGCAAATGTCGACGCGTGCCGCCGCCCCTCATCCCAACCTTCTCCCCGCAAGCAGGGAGAAGGGGTATGTTGTGAGCGAGGCAACGCGAGCGCCCATTGCGAGAGCTGGAAGCTCATCGCTTCACCTCCCACGTGGTTTCGATTTCGCCGGTCTGTGGATTCTTCGAGTCCTTGAGCTGGATGCCCATCGCGGCAAGCTCGTCGCGAATGCGATCGCTCTCTGCCCAGTTCTTCGCCTTACGCGCGGCGAGGCGCTGATTGATCAAGTTTCCAACCCGCTCCTCAATTCCTCGGTCAATGTCCTGCGCGAGCAGTTCGACGCTCGGACGCGGCTCGTAAAGGCCGAGAAAGTCCAAGGCGCTTCGCATTTGCCCCCTGGCCTCGACGATTGCGGAACCGCTGGAGGCTTTGCGAGCGTCGCGCGCAAGCTGGTGCAGTGCCGCTACCGCGCTTGGCGAGTTGAGGTCGTCCGAAATCGCCTCGACGATCGCCGACGGCGGAGGCTGTGCAGGTGCCTCATAAGCAAGCACGTTCCAATCGTAGAGAGCCGATCGGGCCTCGAACAATCGGTCGGCCGTCCAGTCGATCGGCTGGCGGTAGTGCGTCATCAGCATCGACAACCGCAACACGCGCCCATGCCAGCGCTGGTTGCCAAAGGTTCGGGTCTCCAGCAGCTCATTGATCGTCACGAAATTCCCGAGGCTCTTGGACATCTTCTCGCCCTCGACCTGCAGGAAGCCGTTGTGCATCCACACGTTCGCCATCACGGACGTGCCGTGCGCGCAACGTGACTGCGCGATCTCGTTCTCGTGATGCGGGAACACGAGATCGATGCCGCCGCCATGAATGTCGAAGACATTACCCAGATGCTTGCCAGCCATGGCCGAGCACTCGATGTGCCAGCCAGGTCGCCCAGGCGCCGCGATTCCAGACGGCGATGGCCACGCCGGCTCGCCCGGCTTCGACGGCTTCCAGAGCACGAAATCCATCGGTCCGCGCTTGTAAGGCGCGACATCGACGCGGGCGCCGGCCTCCATCTCTTCGAGCGAACGGCGCGCGAGCTTGCCATAGTCCGGCATGGAGCCGACGGCGAACAGCACATGATCCTCGGCCACATAGGCATGGCCGTTCGCGACCAGTTCGTCGCAAAGCACGCGCATTTCGGCAATGTGGTCCGTCGCGCGCGGCTCCACCGTCGGCGGCAGCACGCCGAGCGCGGCAATGTCCTTGTGGAACTGCGCTGTCGTTTCCTCGGTGAGCTTGCGGATGGCCTCGGTCGGCGGCATGTCGGGGAAGCGCTCGACGGCGCGCGCATTGATCTTGTCGTCGACGTCCGTGATGTTGCGCGCATAAGTGACGTGGCTCTCGCCATAGATGTGGCGGAGCAGGCGAAAGAGCACATCGAAAACGATGATGGGACGCGCATTCCCGATGTGCGCGAGGTCGTAAACCGTTGGCCCGCAAACGTACATGCGCACGTTCGTTGGATCGATCGGCTCGAACGGCTCCTTGCGCCGCGTCAGTGTATTGTAGAGCGTGAGCGTCATGCCACACCTTAACCCGAAGGCTGGCGGGAAAGTCTCTGTGCTCGGGATTTCTGGCAAAGAAACGTGGCCGCGCCAGCGCTGAGTGCTAGCCCTGAATGGTAAAGGAACAGCAACAGTTGTCGACGGCGTATTGTTGCGCGTTTCGTTTCATGGGCGCACCTTATCGAGGGTTGCAGAACCCGCGTCAAGCCGGGGCATACAGACGAACGGAATTTGCGCGCATCCGTCGTTCTGCCGCCATCAGTCCATGCCAGTTGCGTGCCCCATGAAACTCCGCCCCGCCACGATCGACGACATCGCCCTCATTCGCATCTGGGATCAGCAGCCCCACGTGCTCGAGTCCGCCGGCGACTTCTTCGAGTTCGACTGGGAGGGCGAGATCCCGCGCGACGTCGACTGGCGCGAGCTGCTGATCGCCGAGGTCGAGGGCCGCGCGATCGGCATGATCCAGATCATCGATCCCGAGCGGGAGGAGAGCCACTACTGGGGCGAGGTGGCTTCCGATCTGCGCGCCATCGATATCTGGATCGGAGATGCCGCCGATATCGGGCGCGGCTACGGCAGCGACATGATGCGGCTCGCCATCGAGCGCTGCTTTTCACCGCCGCAGGTGAGCGCCATCCTCATCGACCCGCTGGTCACGAATACGCGGGCGCACCGCTTCTACGAGCGGTTCGGCTTCCGGCGCATGGAGCGGCGCCTGTTCGGCGCGGACGACTGCTATGTCTTCCGCCTCGATCGCCCGGACTGGGCTGCTCACGGGAAGGGATAGACGGCGATGAGCGCCAGAAAGAAGATGTTCGTCGCCCCGTGAGCGATGATCGGCAACCAGAGGCTTCCCGTGCGCCAGAGCAGCCACGAAATATACAGCCCGCCGATGAAAACCTCGAGCAGACCCGCGATCGAATAGCCGAGATGAAAGCTCGTCCAGGCCATGTTTGCCGCTAGCGCCGCGGGCCAGAAACCCCAGCGCCAGCCCGCAAGCGCGGAGAGAAGGAAACCGCGAAAAAGCAGCTCCTCCGACAGCGGCGCACCGATGCCGACAGCGAGCGCGGTGACAGGCCAGATCGGCGCCTCCAGCATGGGCAGGAAGGGCGCGACGTCGGCCATGAAGAGGTCAGGCCGAAGCAGCCAGACGAGCAGATTGTACGTGCCGAGCACGAGGACGAGCCCGGCGAGTGCCATGAGGACATCCCGAATGCCCGGGATGCCGCGATGGAGTTGCAGCACGGCGCGTGGATCGCCGCCAAAGCGACCAGCGGCCCACCACGCGAAGGCCATCACTCCCACCTGGGAGAGCGCCAGGAAGAAGACGACGGCGAGCAGCAGTCGCTTGTCCTCAGGCACGCCCGACATGAGCGGCGTCCCACTACCCCCGACCACGGCCCCCAGGAGCCCACCGAGGAGCTGCAATCCGGCCTGGGCGATGATTGCCGCCAGCAGCGCCACGAGAGGCGGCCACGCGCTCTGCGTCTCGTACCGCGGTGGGCCGGCGAGCAGATGGTTTGCCACGGTCCCTGTCTCTCTCTGGTCACGCGGCTGCAAGGTTTACCACGCGAATTTGACTGGATGAGGTGGCCGTTCGTCCACACGTGTGGCCGAGCGCGCTTTCAATTGGCGGAAGGCCATCCTATATTCAGGGTGCCGGATTCGTCCGGCTATGGCGATAAATGGACATCGGAATAAGCCTTTCGGACCCGGGGGCGGTACCCGGCGCCTCCACCATCAGCCCACGAGGTTCTTGCCGCAGAGCGGCGCACGCGAGGGGAACCAGGAGCAATCGTGGTCTGTTGCTGGGGGCGAAATAGGATCGACGAGGGTGTAAAGGGTGCTCTTTTGCCCGGCATGATACCGCCGTTATCGGGTCACCAGAATAGTTGCCAATGACAACTATGCTGAGGCTGCCGTCGCTGCGTAATGCAGCTCCGTTAGCCTGAACTTGAAGCCCTGTCGTCTAGCAACGGCAGGCGCGGTTCGGAGGGCACCGGGCAACAGAAGCCCTCCACTTCGCCTCCATGCAGGCCGCATGCGGGCACACTGGGCGGGCTGGCGCAAAACACGCGAAACAGAAGTAGCATGACGGCAGAGCACGACATCGATTACGACGCCCTGGCACAAGAGGCCATGCGTGGCGTCGTGCGCGCAGTGTTGTCCCGGATTCAGAAATCTGGACTTCCCGGCAATCACCACTTCTACATCGCCTTCGATACGCGCCATCCCGGCGTCGTGCTGTCGAAGCGGCTGAAGAGCAAGTACGCCGAGGAAATGACGATTGTGCTCCAGCATCGGTTCTGGGAGCTCATCGTCAACGACGTCCGCTTCGAGGTGAAGCTGACGTTCGACGGGATACCCGAGCGGCTGGTCATTCCGTTCGCTGCGATCAAGGTCTTCTTCGATCCGAGCGTGCCGTACGGCCTTCAGTTCGACGAGGCGGGCGCGACACGCGAAGGCAGCGGCACCGTCGTCGGCCTCAATGAGGACAGCGGCATCGGCGGGCAGATCACCGGCGTGCCGGGTATCGGGCGCGCCTCCAATCGCTCAGGCGCCGGCGACCGCAAGCGTCCCGCACGCCGCACCCGCACAGACAAGGACGACGACATCATCCCCATCGGCGAAGATAGCCTGGACAACCCGGCAGGCCGACGCGGGGAGCCCGCACCTGGGCCGCAGACCGCCGCGCTGGTCAGCGTGCCGCACGAGAGTGAAATCGCCCCTGCGCCCAGTCAGGACACCGGGCAGGACAACGTCGTCAGCCTCGATCGCTTCCGCAAGAAGCCCTAGGCTTTCATCGGCTTGCCAAGCATCGACATCGACAGCCCGTTCGGCACATGCTCCGGACGGGCTTAGTTTTTGCCGGCCTGAACAACGGCCGTGCACAGCGCGGGGAGGATCAAAATGAAAGCCATCGGGCTCTTCACCGGAGAATGCGCGCTCGTCACGGGCTCGGCGTCGAACATCGGCCGCGCCATCGCCGAAGGGATCGCCGCCGAAGGCGCCAAGGTTTTGCTGGCGGATGTCGATGCAGAGCGCAATGCCGCCACGCTGGCCGCCATCACGGCCGCAGGCGGAGACGCTGAAGCCATTGCGGTCGATCTCGCGACACCTGACGGCTGGCGCGATCTGCTCGCCAAGGTCGGTGACACACACCTCGATATGTTCGTGCATTCGGCCTGTCCGCCGCGCAAAGAGGTGGACAACGCCGCCGCCGTCAGCGAGGCGACCTGGGATGCCTTTCAGAACGTGAATGTGCGCTCGGGCTATTTTCTCGGTCGCGAGATCGCGGGCGCCATGGAAGCGCGCGGGACCAAGGGGCGCCTCATCTTCATTACCTCACTGCACGCCGAAACCCCGCGCAATCTGCCGCACTACTCCGCGGCCAAGGCCGGTCAGACCATGGTCGTGCGCGAGCTCGCCCGCCATTTCGGCCCGGCCGGTATTCGCGTGAACGCCATCGCGCCCGGCGCCATACCCGGTGGCGGTTTCAATGCAGCAGCCTATGATTTCAGCGACAAGATCGCGCTCGGCCGCCTCGGTGCGGCAGACGATCTCGCAGGGCCCGCCCTGGCCCTGCTGTCGGATCGTTTTGCCGGTTATGTCACGGGCACGACGCTGGTCGTCGACGGCGGCATCGATCTCTTCAACTGGATCAAGCCGGTTTGGGGATGAGGCACGATCAGCCCTTGCCGTTCCGCCCGTAACTGGAGAAACGCTCGGCAACGCGCGCCATCTCGTCACGCGCGAGCACGTGCGGGGTGCCGAGCATCAGCACCTTGACGTACTGTTCCGCCAGAACCTCGACCTCCTCGGCCAACGCCAAGGCCGCACCCCCATTGGCGCCGACGGCAATCTGGCCATGATTGGCCATCAGGCACGCGTTGCGCCGCGTGAGACCGTCAGCTACGTGACGGGCCAGCTCTTCGCTGCCGAACGTGGCATAGGGCACCAGCGGGATATCGTCGCCACCGGCAGCTGCCACCATATAGTGGAAGGCCGGAATGGAGCGGCGGGCGCAAGCGAGTACCGTCGCATGCATCGAGTGACAATGGACGATGGCGCCGACGTCCGGACGGGAACGGTAGACAGCCAAATGGAACTGCAGCTCGCTCGATGGTGCCTGCTGTCCCGCCGGGATATGACCGTCGAGACGCACTCGTACGACATCGGCAGGCGTGATGAGGTCATAGGCGAGGCCAGTCGGCGTTATCAGGAGACCGTCCTCGAAACGTGTCGAAACATTGCCCGAGCGGCCTGGCGACAGCCCACCACGACTCATCGCAAGCGCGGTGTCCAACACGCCGCGGCGCGCCATCAGCTCGGCCGTGCCGCGCTGAGGAAGCCGCCTGCTGGCCCCCATTGCCCTCCCGATCTCACGCGCCATGATGCGACTCCCAAATCCGTCCGCGACCCGATAGCCTGCTTCGCCAGACAATAACGAGGGCCGACATGAGCATGACCCCGAACCCCGCCATCCCGATAACTGTTCTGACCGGCTTCCTCGGCTCGGGCAAGACGACGCTGCTGAAGCGCCTTCTCGACGAGCCGGCGATGGCCGGCACTGCCGTCATCATCAACGAGTTCGGCGAAGTCGGCATCGATGACGCGCTCGTCGAGAAAATCGACGAAGATGCCGTCCTGCTCCCCTCGGGGTGCGTGTGCTGCGCCGTGCGCGGCGACCTCGTGCAAGCACTCGAGCGGATGCACACCAAATCGCTGTGGGGCGATATCCCTCCGATGCAGCGCGTCGTTCTCGAAACCACCGGTCTCGCAGACCCGACGCCGATCGTCCACACGCTGATGACGGAAGAAAGTCTCTACCGCATCTATCAGCTCGACGCCGTCGTAACGACTGTCGATGCTCAATTGGGATTACACCAGATCGAGGCACATTTCGAGCCCGCAAAGCAAATTGCGATCGCTGATCGCCTCATTGTTACTAAGAGCGACCTAACGGACGCGTCGGATGTGGAAGCGTTGGAGCGGCGGCTGCGTGCGCTCAATCCGGCAGGGCAAATCCGCCGCGCAGTCAAAGGCGATATCGCACCGTCCGAACTTATTGGCCTCGGCGCACACGAACCGGCGCTTACAGGTGCTGATCCGGAGCGCTGGCTCGCGGTCGAACGCTATAAGGAGGACGACGGACATCACGCACACGACGCACATTGCGGCCCCGACTGCGGGCACGATCATCATCACCATGATCACCATCATCACGGGCACGACGAGACGTGCGCCGATCCGCACTGCGATCATCCGGCCCATCAGCACCTGCATGGCATCCGCTCGTTCTGCCTGACGTTCACCGATCCGCTCGATGGGCGCGAGCTGTCCAATGCCATGCAGCTCCTCGCGCAGCTCTATGGCGAGCGCCTCCTGCGCGTGAAGGGCATTCTCAACGTCAAAGATCAGAAGAAGCCGTTCGTCGTGCACGGCGTGCAGCACATTTTCTATCCGCCGGAAACGCTCGAGCGCTGGCCGAGCGCGGATCAGCGCTCGCGGCTCGTGCTCATCACGAAGGACCTTCCCGAGGAGAGCATCCGCAAGCACTTCCGCCCGTTTGTCGGCGAGGCGGATGGGGCGGCGATCGCGAGCACGTAGCGCACCACGGCAGAAGGCGTCAGCACCTCTTCATGAGCGCGCGACCGCGCGCCTGCCGGTGGGCCGTTCTCAAGAAGAAAAACTAACGCCTATACTGCAGGAACGGCGATTTCGTCGCGACCTTGTCATAGAGACCGCGCGCCCGGTAGTTGAACTCCTGTGTCGCCCAGTACGTGCGCGTGGCACCGCGCGCGTCCGCCTCGGCATAGACCTGCTCGATCAAAGCGCGGCCGATATCCTTGCCGCGCACCTTCGGATCCACGAACAGATCTTCGAGGTAGCAGTACCACGTCGGCGACCATGTCGAACGGTGGAACAGGACATGCGCAAGGCCGACCGGCACATCGTCGTCGCCAACCGCGACCAGCCCGATATGGAAACCTTCCTCGCCGCCAAGCAACCGTTCCCAGGTCATCTCGATGACATCCTCGGGAATGGTCGACTTGTAGAACTCTATGTAGCCCTTGAAGAGCGGCAGCCACGCCGACTTGTCCTTGGCTTCCAGGCGGCGAATACGAATGCTCATGACTGACGATCCTGTCGTTGCGCGGAGTGCGACGCGGCGTTGGGCCTGCGCTGCGCAGCGTAGCTCATGGCCAAGGTCCAAGGCCATACGCACGAACGCTCCGACCGACGCGTAAAGCACGCAGCGGTCGAAGCGATCATGCTCCAGGGGTAGAGTAAGGCCTTAAGTTCCCTCAGCCACGCAGGCGCGTGCGGACGATGCGCGGGAATTCATCATTCGTGAATTCATCCGCGGTGCGTGCTTGTGATTGCCCCGGCATCGTCCCCCGTATCGGCTCCATGCCGCCCTGAGGCGGCGTGTAGGGGGCAGACGCCTGAGCGCCGGCACGCGAGGGCGCTGCGGCCGCAGCGTTTCCGTTGCCGACGAACCAGGCCTCGATGAGGTCGAGTTCATCCGCCGAAAGCTTGAGGCCTTGCCCGCGGCAGCGCGCCACGACGAAATTGCGGAAGCGCCCCGCGAAGAGGTTCGCCGAAGCGCCCTGCTCGAACCACGGATCGGCCTCGCTCACGACATCCATCACGAAGCGTACATCGTCACGGCGCAACTCAAGCCCATGCTCTTGTGCACGGCGCTGCACATTCTGGATCGTCTGGGCACCCAGTAGATTGTTCTCGTTGATCTCGAGCGCCATGACCTCGAAGAGCATGCGGTACTCGGGCGGCGCCAACGGAGGCGCCTGACACGCCTCGTGAATGCGGGCGATCGACTGTTGGATGGACGAGCCGCCTTCCTTCGGGCGCGCCGGAGCAGCAGCAGAAGGCGACACGCCATGGCTCGGCACGGCCGTCGACATGGGCTGAGCGGGCTTCGGGGCCTGAGCCGGTGGTGTCGTTGCCGAGAGTGTCGGGCTGCGGGGCGACGGCTCGCGCATGGGCGCATCGCTCTGCGTGTAGCGCGGCATCCCAGCGAACGCGCCGCGCGTATCCGGTGCCGAAGCAGCAGGCGGAGGGAGCGCGCGCTCGGGCCGGAAGTCGTCGTCGTGATGATCGAACGTGGGCTGCGGCGCGCGACGCTGCAGAGCCCCCTGGCTCGGGGCGTGATCGGCTAGTCCGCCACGCGCGACGGGAGGGCTGGCGGCCGGAGGCGCGATCGCGCGCGACGGTGCCATCTCGCGCATTTCCGGCGTCGGTGCTGCGCGCTTTGTCTGCAGATGACGGCGCGTATCGATGACCAGATAGGGCGGCTGATCCGAAAGCCTCAGATCATCGGGCAGCGACTGCACGAGCAGCTCGCGGAAATTACCCGCACCGGCCCATGATGTCGCCACCGTGCGATCGTGGCCGATCGTGCGAACGGCCCGGTCGGCGAGAACCTCGAGGGGAACCGGTGTCGGTGATGCCTGAACAGCCTGAATCACATCGGCGATGATCTCGTGGCGCAGGGCCTCGCGATCGACCTCCGGCAACACCAGGGCCTTCGCCTGCGAAGCGATCATCGGCGCCGGCGGGGCCGCGGCGATCTCGCCCTGCTGCTCGAGCAGGAACGAAATCAGATCGGACTCGCGCACCTCGCCGTCGCTGATCGCCGTGTACGGCGCGGCAGTGTAGTCGTTGGCGAAAATCACCGTGCGCCGGGCGTGGGCGCGCAGGCGATGCAGGACCGGCGTGAAGTCGGCGTCGCCCGAGAGAATCACGAACTCGTCGAAGTGCGTTCCGTGCGCGAGATAGTCGACGACGTCCATGACCATGCGGATGTCGGACGAATTCTTGAGCTGGGCGGTGAGGGGCGGGCAGTCGATGATCTCGAACCCGGCGCGCAGGAAATGATGGCGCACGAACGGGAAGGAGTTCATGTCCGTCGAGTTGTCGGACTGATTCCGTCGCGGCACCGGGTTGCCGTAGCATCGATTCATGACGATGCGCCGGGGCTCGGCGGCGAAAGCACCATTGGTCGACGTGATCAGCGCGCCGGTCTCGATGGCCTTGATCCACGACGCGGCGTCACGGGCAAACCGCTTGGCGGCCTCTTCGTTCTTGCGCTTCAACGACAAATAGATGTTGTCGTAGTCCACGAAGACGGCGCTCAAAAACGCACGCCCAGCTTCACGCCTGATCATCCAACGCCCCCTGCGAATTCACGGACTAACACCGCCACCCGGGGTTAACTGTTTATGAGTCGCATATCGCGGGCAAGGTCCGGGGGCCGGAGAACCGAATCAAGTCCGGGGATTAGCTGTTGATTCGACCGATGCGCGGCACGCGGGCCGCACATTCATTGTGGCCGAGACGTCACATGCAGCCCGCGCATCGCTCGTCTCCTGGCGCCTCACCCCGCGCCGCATTGGCGCCCTTCCATTTCCCGCACAACGCTTAAGCGCCCATTAACCCTGTTCCGCGATAGTCGCCTTCGTGTCCGTACCTGTTGTGTCGTTGCGTGAAAGGCGTTTTCGATGTGTTCCAAGCGTTGTGGCCGCGTGCCACGCCCGTTCCGGCAGAGCGCTGCCTGCGCCGGTCTGATGGGCCTTTTCGCCCTCCTCGCCGGCTGCGCGAGCGACCGCGGCGCCAACCATTCTGCCAACTCTACGACGGCGCCGATGCATATGGCCGGCGTTCGCCCCCAGATCGAGGCTGACGGCCTGCCGGCCCAGCTCGCCCCGCGCAATCCGACGCCCATCGCCGACGATCCGCGCGAGCCCTGGAGCCCGAACTACGGCTCCGTTCGTCCGACGCGAACCGGCGCGCTCGACACCGGCACGCCGGCTCTGGCCGTCGCCGCCCCGTCACCACCTCGAACTATCACGGTCGCTCAAATGCGACCGCTCGATGCAGAGGACGTCATCCGCCGCGCCGTTGCCGCGCATGAAATACTGCGACAGGAGAACTGAGTATGAACGACTACACGCGCAAGCCCTCGCCCGGCGCATCCAAGTCGCTCGCACATCGCTCAATGCAGGCTGATGAGTCGCGCCTTGTCGGTGAGGACGTACATCCGGCCGTTGGCGACGACTGGCGCGATGTATACCGGCGCTCCGAGATCGAGCTGCGTCTCCACCTTGCCGCCAGCCGCGTTGACGCCGAGGAGCTTGCCACTGTCGGCAGCAAGCCAGAGGCGGCCGCCGGCTAGAACGGGGCCGGCCCAGGTCTTGCCGCCGGAAAGCCGCGTCGTCCAGAGCGCCTTGCCGTCGCGCCGGCTCATGGCAATGAGCTGGCCGCCGGTGTCGACGACATAGACGGTGTCGCCGGCGACGTAGGGCATGTTGATGCCCGGAACATTCACGGACCACACCCGCTCGCCGGTCCGTACCTCCGTCGCGATCATGCGGCCGCCATGACCGATCGCGAATACCGTGCCGTTATCAATGACGGGGCTCGCCGCGTCGCTCATGGAGCCGAGCGACGACGCCGCCCGCGAGCGCGACAGCGAATCCTGCCACGCAACCGTACCGTCGGCCACGCGCAGCGCGACGACATCACCTGAGGGATAGGGAACGACCGCAAGATCGCCGCTCATGGCCGGGCTCGCGCTGATCAGGAGGCTCGCGCGCTCAGGCAGGCCGCGATAGGACCACATCTCCGCGCCGTCGTGCCCTGAAAGCGCAACCGTGCGGCCATCCGTCGTGACGACGACGACGCGTCCGCCGCCGACCGTCGGCGCCGCGCGCACCGGCGAGCCGACATTCTTGTCCCAAAGCTTCTTGCCGCCCTGTGTGTCGAGCGCGGTCACGATGCCATGGCCGGTCGCCACAAACAGGCGCCCGCCCTCCGCTGCGAGGCCGCCGCCAAAGGCGTTGGTATCAGTGCCTTTCTCCGGCACCAGCGAGGTCCGCCAGGCAACCGAGCCCGAATTGCTGAGCGCCGTCACGCGGCCCGCGGCGTCGAGGGTGAAAACGCGGCCTTCAGCGACAATCGGGCTTGCCGTGAGGCGGCCGTACTTGCTCGAACCCTGACCGATATCGGCGCTCCAGGCGGTGCGTATCGTGGCCGGCAGCGCGAGATGCCCTGGCGCGTTGGTCGCGGCACCACCCGGAAACGACCAGGTGTCGTTCTGGCGCGGCGGCGGCAGCGCAATTGGGCGGTCGGCGCTCGCGAGCTCGATGCTGCCTGTGCTGCCTTCCGAAAGCATGACCGGAACGCGCTTGCCGGGCAGCGGCGTCTGCTTCTCCGCAAATGGATTGAGGGCGGCGACATCCGGCAGGCTCGGCATTCCGCCTGAGCAACCGGCGAGGCTCAGCATGGCGAGTGCACTCGCCACGAACACCATCCGCTCCGTCCGCAAGATCCCCACCGATCTGCTCCCCCAAAGTCCGCGCCCGAGCCCCTGGCCTTGAACTTAACCCGGCCTTTGACTTCCCGCCTCTATTTCTTCGTCTCGGCGGCTGCTGGCTGTGCAGCCTTGCTGAGCGCCTGCTCGGTCAGGATCGTCATCAGGATCCGCGTCCGCTCGGCGACCGCAGGCGGCACCGTGGTGTCGGCCAGGATCTGCTCGAAGATCTTGCGTGCCTCGTCCTGGTTCCCAGCCTTCATCGCTGCAAGCCCAAGCAGCTCGCGCGCGGGTGCACGCCAAGCATTGCTGTCGCTTGCCAGATCTTTGAGGCGATTCTGCATCTCGGTCCAGTCAGCCGAATCAACCCTCAACATCGCAGCCTGGAGCGTCGCGAAATCCCTGAGCAGAGGATCGGCGCCCGTATCCTTGGATACGCTGTCGTACGACGCGACGGCCTCGTCGCGCTTGCCCTCGGTCGCGTAGGACGCAGCATTTCTGAGGCGCGCCAACGTGCCGTAACCGGGCGGCGCCGACTTGATCATCGTCTCGAAGGCCTGATGCGCCTCCTGGGCCTTGCCGTCCGCCGCGAGGCGCGCAGCACTTTCGAACTCGATGCCTGCCGTCTCGCGCGCGACCCGACCCGAATACTGGGCATACTGATAGGACGCCACACCGAGGATCAGCAGCACCGCTGCGGCAATAAAGAAGATACCGTACCGATCCCAAGTACGGGCGAGACGCTCCTTGCGCATCTCGTCCTGGACTTCGCGCATGAAATGGTCGGTCTGGTCGGCCATGTTCTTCCTTGCTACCTGCCGGCAGGCTCTTTGCCACAAACCCTTTAGAACCCGTGGGCTCTCTATAACCCGCGAGGCTTTCGGGCGAAAGGCTGCTGACCGCGATCTCGATGAACGCCGTTTCCGGCTATTTCGTGTCCCGGGCGGTCACGGTCTATGTCGAGATGTACCGACACGCGCAGCCGTTCACAAAAGTCCGAGCTCGGCGAGTTCGCGGCGCATCTTGGGCGGCATCTGATCGATTTCATTCCGCTGACCGCCAGCCATATCCGGCGGCGCATCATCCGCCGAGAGATAGCGCCAGCCCTGAAAGGCACGACGCGGGACGGGGCGCACATGCACGAGCTTGCGATCGAGGATGAGAAGTGTGCAGGGGGTGCCGTCGGGCCGCGTTCCTTCTTTCAGGTCGAGAAGCCGTTGACGGGCCTGAATGACGCCTTTGATGACCCAGTAGATCGAGCCGCCGCCGAGCAGCTCCTCGCGCCGCTTCGGCATCATGAACGTGCGGTGGAACAACTCCGGCTTCTGCTTCTCGGCCTTCATCTGCTTCAGGCGCTCAGCCTGCCAGCCGGCGAGATCCTCGACCGAGTCCGTGCCGACGCTCAGCTTAACGAGATGGATCGTCACGGCTGGGCTTCCTCCTCGAGACTGACGATCAGCGCGCCCTGGTTGACCTGCTGGCCCTCGCCGACCGCGACGCTCGCGATCACGCCATCGCGCGCGGCCGCCAGCACGTGCTCCATCTTCATGGCCTCGACGACCGCAAGCCGGTCCCCCTTGGCCACCGCATCGCCCGCTTTCACAAACACGCGCGCGACCTTGCCGTTGATCGGCGCACGCACGACGTCGCCAGCATGGCCATCGTCGATATCATCGGCGTCGTAGGTCGGCCAGCGTACCTCGACCTGCTCGCCCTCGAAGACGGCATAGAGACCGTCCGGCACAGCAACGCACGCCGTCGGCTGTCGAGGCTCGCTTCCTGTCCCCTCCGCGCCAGCGAGCGCGACATGCGGCACACTTTCGCCGCGCGGCCACGTAGCCACGAACGACTTTGGCTCACTGTTCACGACGAGCAGCACGGTGAGCGTTCGCGGTACACCGAGCTGGAAGCCGTCCGCCGCACGCCAGGGATCGGCGGTCGGCGCGCTCTCGACCGCAGGCGCGAGCAAGTGCGCAACGCCCGCGAGCATCTCCGATGTCCCGATATGCGATCGCGCGAGGCTCGCGATATCGCGGCCGATGAGCCCGGTATCCATGCGGAGGGCGCGCACATCGGCATTTTCCAGCAGCGCGCGAAGGAACGACGCATTGATGCGCGGCCCGGCAACGACGAGCTGCTTCAGCACCGCGACCATCTGATCGGCCGCCTCGTCGCGTGTCGCACCGTGCGTGATGAGCTTCGCGATCATGCTGTCGTAGAAGGGCGAGATGACATCTCCCGCGCGCACTGCCGTCTCGAGCCGCACGTCGGCATCGTCGGGAACTGCGAATGCCGCGACGCGCCCGATGCTCGGCAGAAAACCTTGCGCCGGATCCTCGGCGCAAAGCCGCACCTCAATGGCATGGCCGCGCATGGTGACCGCATCCTGCGCGAGCGGCAGCGGCTCCCCGGCCGCGATACGCAGTTGCCACTCGACGAGATCGAGCCCCGTGATCGCCTCCGTCACCGGATGCTCCACCTGCAGGCGCGTGTTCATCTCAATGAAATACCACGGCGCTTCGGGCCCGAGGCCGCCGCCTTCGACGAGGAACTCGACCGTGCCCGCACCTTCATATCCGACGGACCGCGCAAGCGTGACGGCCGCACCGCACATCTTCTCGCGTAGTGCCGCGCTCATGCCGGGCGCGGGCGCTTCCTCAATGACCTTCTGGTTGCGCCTTTGCAGCGAGCAGTCGCGTTCGAAGAGATGCACCACATTGCCATGGCGGTCGCCGAATACCTGCACTTCAACGTGGCGCGGCTGCTGGACGACCTTCTCGATCAAAACAGCCGCATTGCCGAATGAGGACGAAGCCTCACGCTGCGCGCTCTCCAGTTGCGCCAAGAATGCGTCGCTGTTTTCGACGAGGCGCATGCCGCGCCCGCCACCGCCGGCAACGGCCTTGATCATCACCGGATATCCGATGCGGTCCGCCTCGCGCCGCAGGAGGGCCGGCGTCTGATCCTCGCCATCGTAGCCGGGCACCACCGGCACGCCCGCCGCGCGCGCGACGACCTTGGCCGCCGCCTTGCCGCCGAGCTGGCGCATGGACGCGCCCGATGGGCCGATGAAGGTGATGCCCGCCGCTTTGCAGGCATCGGCGAAGTCCGCATTCTCGGCGAGAAAGCCGTAGCCTGGATGAATGGCCTCGGCGCCGGTCGCGCGCGCGACTTCGATAATGCGGTCGATGCGCAGGTAGCTCTCGGTGGATGGCGAGGCACCGATGTGCACGGCCTCGTCGGCTGCCGCGACGTGAAGGGCCTCGCGATCGGCATCCGAATAGACGGCGACCGTCACAATCCCGAGCCGGCGTGCCGTTCGGATGATGCGGCAGGCGATCTCGCCGCGGTTGGCGATCAGGATCTTTCTCAGCATCGGCGCACCCTCGGATCGCACGACGGCTACTCGCCGCAATGGCATCGCCGCGGCCCACCTGTGTCCGACGTTTCAGAGAGGCATTCAAGAGGGAAGGCGCGGGTCTCCCCACGTGGAGGATACGGGGGCGATCAGTTGTTCGGCTGGTTCTCGGCTTCGAGGCCGCCGATGCTTGGGCTCAAGCCGAATTGTCCAAGATGCTTGAACTCGAGGCGCAGCATGACCGCTCGGTCCGGCTGAATATACTCGTTGGAGATAAATGATTCCGTATACGATGCGGTCAAGACGAAGCAATCATCCGCATAACGGATCTGGATCGTATCCTGCAGACGCTCCTGCGTATCGATGTCGTAGCGAATGCCGCCGAGTAGTGACCAGTGCTCGGACAAGCGCAAGGCGCCGCCAAACTGCAGCTCCTGTTCTCGCTGCAGCGACTGCGTCGGGTCGGCCGGATCAACGCGCATGTATGAGTACTGCACCTGAGCGCTGAGTGGGCCTGCCGTGAACGAAGTATAGGTGTCGTTCCGACGCAGCGAGAGATCGCGCTCGTCGAAACGCGCCTGCGAAACGAGACGGAAGGTATCGATAGGCGCGATATACGCCCCTAGGACATAGTCGGATCGCCGGGTCTCAAGGCCGCTGTCAGGAAGGGATAGAAAAGTTTCGGCAGCAAACGGCCCGAGTTGAGCAGCATTCCTGTCGTTGAATGCGTTATCGCCACCAAGTTGATAGCTCTGTCCGACGAGAAAACGTGCATAGCCGCCGCTGGCCGCCTGATAAGTGTACTGGAAGCCAACGTTGCCCCGCGTTCCCGTCTCGATGCGATCCCAGCCCGAGAACTTGTCGACATCGAAGAGCAGCGTGTCGTCCCAGACAAGGCTCTTGGCGTCCTCAATGGGAATTCGATTCTGCGAGATGTGAGTCGGGCGCGTCACCACCTGCGCGATCGGCTCGACGACGTGGCTGCCCGCCTGCGTGTGCTTCACGAACGGATAGGCGTACGTCAGCGCAGCCACGCCCGTCGCACGTGTGACAGTACCGTCGTCGCTGAAGGTACCAGTATCAATGTCGAACGCGTTGTTGAAGTTCGTGACGTCCGCGCGCACACCGAGGTAAGGCGTCCACACCTGTCCGATGCCATCGACAAGCTTAGTGCGCCAACGGCCATCGAACGAAGCGCGATGCATTTCTTTGGGGGCTTCATCGCGCACATTCGTGCGCGTCAGGGATAGCGCATTCATGCTGAAGCTTAGCTCGCCGCCCGCAATTGGCCGATCGAAGACATAGTTGTAGTCGATGACCGGCATGACCCGGCTCTTCGCTTCGGGCGTGTCTTCTTCTGCAAGCAGGCCGCCGAAGTGGTAGAAGGTAGCGGCGAAGTAGTTCCGCTCACTGATACCTTGCAGATAAACCGAGTTAATGCGGTCGGTCTGGAGCAGACTGTCGAGGCCGTAGAACTTGCGGAAGGCGTCGTCACTTTCGAACGTGAGATCCCAGCCGAAGCGCCACCAGGATGACAGCGAGAACAAGCCGCGCGTCTGCACACTGCCACGCCAGCCATCCAGATCTGGATCACGCTTGTCGGACGGCAGCGTGTCCAAGTCCTGATCGATACCGGCGATCTTCACGTTGTACGCACCGCGAACGTCACCCCAGTTGATGCGGTGCCGCCATTCGCCTTGCCAGAGCACGCCGTGCTCAGACGTGTATCGCGGGTTGAACGTGAAGTCGTAATTCGATGCCAGAGCAAAGTAGTAGGGCACCTCGACCTGCGTGCCGAGCCGACTCGAGTGCGCGTATTCCGGCGAGAGGAAGCCCGAACGACGCTTCACCGACGGATCGGCGTGCTCGAAGTACGGCAAATAGAGAACCGGCACGCCGAACAGCTCGAAGGCCGCATCCTGATAGGTGATCGTCCCTGCCTGCTGGTCGTGGATCACGCGCGCGGCACTGATGCACCAGAGCGGCGGGCTGCCGCCATCCGTGCGGCACGGCGTAAACCGCCCCTGCTCGAACTCCGTAACGTTCCCCTCGCGACGCACGGCGCGGCGCGCGGTGATGCGCGTATCATCACGCGCCGTCACGCTCAGCGCCTGCACGAAGGCCTCGCGGAAATCGTCGGTCGCCGTCAGCTTGTCGGCGCGCACGACGTTACCGTTCGGCTCCTTGAGCTGTGCATTGCCTTCGGCGGTAAGGGTCTGCGCGCCCTGGTCGTAGACGACCCGGTCCGCCGTCAGGACGTAGTTATTGAAAACGATCTCGACGTTGCCGACCGCGATCACGCGGTTGTTCGCCGTATCATAGATGAGCTCGTCACCCTGCAGATAGAGCGGCGCGGCACGGTCCATCTTTCCCGGCGATTTGCCGAAGATACCACCTGGCTCCCGCTTGAAATGCTTCTTCTGCCGCGTGAGATCGCGGACCGGATCCTGGATTCGGATGCCCGTGCCGCGCGTGAGCTGATCGGTCGGATCGCGTGCGATACCCGGCGTCGGCGCCAGCAGCATGGCCACGGTCGCGAGGAGCCCGATGAGAGAGAGAGCGCACAGAATCAGGCGAACGCGCAGCCGCATTGGCTTACGCGAGGCGCTACCGCCCGCCTGAAACTCATGCCCCGTTACTTCCACCTAGCCGTCCTCCTGGTGCAAAAGCACCGTCAACGACCCGCACAACGCGACCAGCACCGGCACCCATACCGCCATAAGAGACGGCGTCAGTCCGGCCACCCCAACCTGCCGAGAAACTTCGGAGAAAAGGAGAAATCCTAAGCCCCCGATTGCTCCCATCCCCACCATAGTCTGTAAGCCACCTGAGCGGAATGACCGCAAAGACACAGATGCAGCCAAAAGAACCATCACCGCCAGCAACATAGGGCGGCTCAGGTGGAGATCGTACTGGACTTGGAATCGGGCTGCCGAAAGGCCCGCCCGCTCCGTTTCGCGAATTACGCCCGGCAGTTGCCAGAATGACAGAGAAATGGCCGAGCCGAGTGCATCTCCGATCCGGTCCGGCGTCAGGTAGGTGCTGGCCGTGTAGAGGTCGAATTGCTCGGACTCTCGGCCGGGACGCGCAACCTTGGCCTGCTCGAACTGCCAGTACCCGTCGCGGAGCACAGCACGAACGCCTTCGATGCGCTCCACGAAAGCCCCGCCAGCATCGAATTGCAGCAACGTCGGGTTGTAGACGATCAGCCCATCGCGCGAAGCCGCGCTTGCGCTCAGAACAGATGATCCGTCAACACCTTGCTGTCGCAACCAAGCCCCGCTGGCCCCACCGCCGAGGACGGAAGCCTCGCGTCCGTAGAGCTCTGCCAGCAGACGGTCGGCCTCTGCCCGCGTTATGGCGGCCAGCGGGTTGAAGGCGGTGGTCGCGAGCACGCCGAGGATCATTGCAACCAGAATTCCAGGCCCGACGAACTGCCACGCCGACATCCCCGCCGCCCGCATGACAGCGAGTTCGGACCGGCGATTGAGCTGGATGAGCGCGATACCCGCCCCGACCAGGACACAGAAGGGCAGCAGCACCTCGATGTAGCTCGAGAGACGAAGCCCGACGATCAAAGCGACGGACAGAACCGGAATGCTCCCCTGTCGCCCGGTCATGCGGAGAAGCTCGACCAGATCGATCATGACGATCAGCGACGAGCAGACGGCGAGCGTGCCCACCATCGCGAGGACGAACCGTCCCCCGACATAGCGGCCGAGCGTCCCGAAGGTCCCTCTCATCTGCCGGGCGCCCCCATACGATGAGATCGCGCTTGTGGCGTCGGCTGCAGCCGGGCGTTCCAGCGCTCGCGAACCCGGTCGGCGGCATCCCCGATGGCCAGCCCCAGGCGCGCGAGCGGCGTATTCGTCCGCCGTGGCCGCATACCGGCATTCGCGTGCAGCGCCGCCAGCAGTGCCGCGCCGAGCGGGATGGCATAGACAAACGGTATGGCCGCGGGGCTCACGCCGATGAGGTTATTGACCGTCAGGCCGGCGACGCGCGCCACAGTTGCGAGGACGAAGGCCAGCACGAGAGCCTGGCCGCGACCTTGCCGGGTCGTCCGCGCCTGTCCGAGCATCGCCACCGCAATGAGCACGAATGTGAGCGGATAGAGCGGGCTCGACAGGCGCTCGTGCAGCTCCTCGATGATCCCGTTGCGCGCGCGCGGGGTCTTGATGTCCTCGGGATCGGGATAGAGCAGCTCACCGATGTAGCGCTCGCGCGGGCGCATGCCGCGCTGTTCCGCCCGCGCCTCGAAGTGCGCGAGATCGACGCCATAAGTCTCGAAGACGATGATCTGGGTCGGCTCTCCCGGTGCCGCGCGGCGCAGAATGTGCCCGTTCTGCATGAGCATGAACGTCTCGCCACCCTGTTTCACTATCCGCGCACGGTCGGCGAGAAATGTCGTCGTCTGTTTGCCGTCGCGCGCATCATTCACGACGAGGCCAAGCAGTTCGCCTGAATGCGCGCGATCGCGGACGTGGAAAGTGAGGCCGCGCTCTGGGCTGGTGAAGCGGCCGGGCTGAATCACCTGCGTGATCAGATCCGTGCGAACGGCGACGATGGCCTCGCGAAGCTCCCGGTTCGCCCAGGGCATGACGAGGAAATTGAAGAGGAGAACGACGAGACTGACGAGCACAGCGAGCAGCAGAAGCGGCCGCGCCGGCGCCCAAACCTTCGCACCGGCCGCCGTCATCACGATCAGCTCGCTGTCCGCACTCAGGCGATTGAGAAGCTGAATGGCAGCGATCAGCAGCGCGACGGGCGCGATGACGGTCATCAGGCCCGGCAGGCCGAGCAGCGTGATCTTGAGGAACGCCAGCGCGTCCTGGCCCTGCGCGGTCACGAGATTGAGCTGGCGGAGCGCGAGCGCGATCCACACGAGCGAAGTCAGCGAGAAGACGATCACCACCGTCGTCACCGCCGCCTGACGGAAGATGTAGCGTGAGAGCGTGCTCATGCCGGATCCGTCACAGGCTTCGGCGACCAGCAGTGGTCGCACCCCGACACGGCCAATCTGTCCCCCATCGCTGCGGCCATCCCCGGAATCACTAACGAATCTACAGGCCGCTCGTTAAAAAAAGTTGCGCGAGCAAGGTGGCGGAAATTCGGCTGCCCATGGCTGGCTGCCTCAAGGTCGGTGCTTGAGGAATGCCATGACGCCGTCCTTGTAGCGTCGGTCGCCAACCGCCTTCATGTGATCCCGGCCCTCGATCACCAGCGCCTCTGCACCCGGAATGATCGCCGCAAGATCTTCCGCCGAGCCGCCTATCACATCCTCGCTGCCGACCGCGACCAGAACGGGACACGAGAGCGCCGCCAGAGCCTCGGACTGGATAGGATCGCGCGCGCCGCGGATACATGCAGCCAACGCCTTGAGATCGCTGCGTGTTTGCTCGGCGAAGGCGCGGAACGTGCGGGCCGTCTGGCTCGTCACGTCGTCGATCGTCGGCGCTTCGAGCGCGTGGGCGATCGGCCCCGTGCCGGCTATCGGACGCACCATATTGATGCCGAGCCCGCCGAAGATCGCAGACCGCACGCGCTCCGGATGCGCCATCGCGAGGAAAGCCGTGATGCGCGCGCCCATGGAGTAGCCCATGACGTCCGCACGCGCGATGCCGAGGTGATCGATCAGTGCGCGTGCGTCCTCCGCCATGGCGGGCGCCGTATAGGCGGCCGGATCATAGAGTTTAGTGCTCTCGCCGTGCCCGCGATTGTCGATCGCGATCACCCGGCGGCCGTCCGCGACAAGCGCCTTCACCCAGCCCGTATCGCCCCAATTCACCGTCCGATTGGACGCAAATCCGTGGATCAGCAGGATAGGCTCACCCTCCCCCTCGTCCAAGTAGGCGATCTCGATCCCGTCGTGGTCGAATGTCGGCATGAAGCTTCCGGTATCCCGATTATTGGCCGCGTTCAAATCCTGCCACAGCGAGGATGGCGGCAAGACTGGCACTCATGCCGGCGACGCTGGACGTCTTTTCGACGTCGATCCATTCCGCCAGCGAATGCGCCCGGCCGCCGGTCCCGCCCGACCCGATCTTGATGGCGGGGATGCCGAGACTCATCGGGATGTTGGCGTCGGTCGATGACGCCTCATGCGCAGGCTCAAATCCGTGCGCCCGATAGGCGGCGGTCGCGTATTGCGCGATGTCCGCGTGTCGAGGCGTGCTCCCCGCCGGACGATCGCCGACCATCTTGATTTCCAGCGTGATTGCGCCCTCGTCCGTCGAGCGGGCAGCGTTTTCCTGCTCGACAGCCGCCATGAGGATCTCCCGGCAACGGGCATCCAGCTTCGCCAACTCACTCGCAGACTCCGACCGCAGATCGATATCGATCCACGTTTCCTCTGGGATCGCATTGATGGAGGTGCCGCCTCCGACGATCGAGACGCAGTATGTGGTGGCCGGTTCGGCGGGGACTTCGATGCGGCTGAGCGCGACGATGGCCTGCGCCATGGCATACATCGGATTGACGATGCCGAAGGCGCCGAAGCTATGCCCGCCAGGCCCCCTGAAACGCACGGAATAGCGTTTCGAGCCGACGCCACCGACGACAATCGTGTCCATGTTGGGACTGTCGACGGTGAAGAATGCTTCGATCTTGTCGCGGTATCGGCCCTTCGTGAACAAGTGGCGTACACCGCGCAGGTCGCCGCGGCCTTCCTCGCCGACGTCCCCTACGATGAGGATATCGTTGCGCGTACGAATCTTGGCGGTGTCCATCGCGCGAAGGAAGGCGAGTAGCACGGCAAGGCTGCGCGTATCGTCGCCGACCCCCGGTGCGTAGAGCTTGGTGCCTTCGCGCCGCACGGTCACGTCGGTGCCTTCGGGGAAGACCGTATCGAGATGCGCCGCGACGACGATCAGCGATCCATTGCCGATTCCCCGCCGCACGCCCATGACATTCCCGATCTCGTCCTGCTCGACGTCATCGAGGCCATGCGCACGCAGCATGTCGAGGTAGGCGGCGGCGCGCACGTCTTCCTTGAATGGGGGAGATGGGATCTCGGTCAGCGTGATGATATCGGCGACGGTCCGCTCGTGCTCGGCGTCCAGTGTCTCGACAGCCCTTTTGAAGGCCGGGTCACGGAGGATTTCCGCGATTTCCTTGGTGTGATCGCGTTGCATAAGTCTTCCTTCCAGCAAACGAGCCAGCCCCCGCAGTGACGTTCGAGCTGCGACATCGCCCGCTTAAGGCTCCCCTACCATTTTGGTAAGTCAGCCGCTATGGTGCGCCGCACGTTTATCCGAAGCGGCCTACCGATGCCGCCCAGCCCCGAGGATCCTTCCGATGGCCGCGAGCATCGTGCCGCATTTTGCCAATGACCTCGGCGTCGAGAAAATCTACATCGGCGCCAAGGAGCTCCAGTGCATGGGTGCGCGGGCGCCCTATGATCACCCTCATGTTTATCTCGACATGGGGGCGGATTCCCAGATCCTCTGCCCCTATTGCTCGACGCTCTATGTGTATGACCCGCGGCTCGGCGCCGGCGAGTCGGAGCCTAAGGGCTGCCTCGTCGAGGCGGAGGTTGAGGGGGTTTGAGCACCCCGCATGGCACGAGATGAGCCCGTCCTGATCGCCGGCGGCGGCATCGCCGGCCTCGCAACCGCACTTGCTCTCGCCGGGCGCGGCATTCCTTCCCACGTTCTCGAGCAGCGTGAACGCTTCTCCGAAGCCGGCGCAGGCATTCAGATCGGTCCGAACGGTGTTCGCGCGCTGGAGGCGATCGGCGTCGCCCCAGGCCTCGCCGCGCGCGTCAGCGCACCTGAGGAAATCACTGTTCATCAAGGCGCCACGGGGCGCATGCTCACGCGGATGCCGCTGGGGAACTGGATAGCCGAACGCCACGGCGCACCGTACTGGGTCGCCCATCGCCGGGATCTGCAGGAGGCGCTCCTCGCGAGCGCCAGCACGACGCCCGGCATCACGATCACGACCAGTTTCGCTGTCACCGAGATCACGAAGGAGGCCGAACACGTCACCGCGCGCGCAGCCTCAGGCGAGATCGCACGCGGTCGGGTGCTGATCGGCGCCGACGGCATTCGCTCGCGCGTGCGCGCAATGCTCGCACCCGAGGCTCAACTGCGCTTTTCCGGCAAAGCAGCTTCGCGGACCCTGCTTACCCCAGGAGATGCCGCGGCTCTGGGCAATACGGCTTCCATGGGCGTGTGGCTCGCGCCCGGCGCACACGTCGTCCACTATCCGGTGGCTGCCGGTGAGCAAATTGCCGTTGTGGCGATCGTACCCGATGACCGCATGACCGATGACTGGGCCGCCTCGAACGATTGGGCGGCGCTCGAGCCCCATCTCGCCGGATTCGCGCCAGTCCTGCGCACCGTGCTCGCGCGAGCGCCGGAATGGCGGCGCTGGGCCCTCTTCGAGACCGACCCGCTGAAGCACCTTGCCAAGGGGCGGATCGCGCTTGCTGGCGATGCCGCACATCCCGTCTTCCCCTTTCTCGCCCAGGGTGGCGTCATGGCTCTCGAGGATGCACTCGTCCTCGCCAAGGAGCTCGCCGAGCGTCCGGATGATCCGGCCGGCGCACTCGAGGCCTACGAAACGGCCAGAAAAACGCGCGTCAATGCGATCGTTGCGACTTCACGTCAGAACGGTCGCATTTTTCATCTCGGTGGGCCGGCGGCCCTCGCACGCAATCTGGCGATGGCCGCGGTGCCACCCGCACGTCTCATGGCCCGCTACGACTGGGTTTATGGCTGGCGACCGCCGATCTAGCAGCGCATATCAGAACGGGCTCTTGCCGCCCGGCGATGCTCGACGGGATCATTCTTGCAGTCGAAGGTGCGCGCTGGGCCATCCGCGATCTCGCGGGCGATTGACCAGGAGGCTCCTCCTACCGCACCTTGCCGCATTGAAGCTCGTCGATCCCTGACGGATAGGTGCCGCCCGCGAACATGCCTAAGCAAATCCGTCCAATGGAGCTCATTCAATGCGCCTCGATGCCGTGCCGGCAGGCAAAAACCCGCCAGAGGACATCAACGTCATCATCGAAGTGCCGGTCGGCGGCGAGCCGATCAAGTACGAGATGGACAAGGCTTCGGGCACGCTGTTCGTCGATCGCTTTCTCTACACGCCCATGCGCTATCCGGGAAACTACGGCTTCGTCCCGCACACGCTCTCGGCCGACGGCGACCCGATCGACGTGCTCGTGTGCAATACGCGCGCGATCGTACCGGGTGCGGTGATCAACTGCCGGCCGGTCGGCGTTCTCGTCATGGAAGATGACGGCGGCGGCGACGAGAAGGTGATCGCCGTGCCCTCCGTCAAGCTGACACGGCGCTACGAGCGCGTCCGCAACTATACCGATCTCCCCGACATCACCCTTCAGCAGATCCAGCACTTCTTCGAGCACTACAAGGATCTCGAGCCCGACAAGTGGGTGAAGATCCACCATTGGGGTGATGCCGATGAGGCGAGACGCCTCATCAGCGAAGCCATGGAACGCGCGCAGGGCGGCTGAAATCCCCCGCCCCGCGCAGTATTTGCCGAGCTACTTGTCGAGCCAGACGTTCTCGAAGCGCCAGTTGTTGTAGATCGAGTTCTGGTGCAGCACGTGGCCCTTCACATGCGGATGCCAGCAGGTGCCGGCAAAGCCGTGATAGATGACCGGCCGCGCCGCATCCTTGATGAGGATATCCTCGATCTGCCACACGAGATCCTTGCGCTTCGCAATGTCGATCTCACGCGACTGCGCATCGATCAGGCGATCGACGTCCTTGTTGCAGTACTTCGTGTAGTTGCGCTCCGAGCCACACGAGTATCCCTCGACCATGGTCACGTCCGGATCGTCGACGCCGGAACCCGTAAGATTGAGCACGACGGCATAGTCACCGCGCGTCACGCGGCCGTAGTAGAGCGTCGATTCGATGATCTCCAGCTCGGCGTCGAAATAGATCTGGTTGAGCTGATCGACCAGCAGGACGGCCGGGTCCTTGAAAGCCTGGAAGTCGCGGGTGCCGACCTTGACCTTCAACTTCTTGTCCGGACCGTAGCCCAGTTCCTGCATGATCTTGCGCGCTCTCTCGCGACGCTCGGCCGGTGTGCCCGCGTATTCGGCGAGCTTCGCGAGGCGTGCCTGCGGCATACCCCAATTGCCCTCCGGCTCGGCCATCATGGCCCCCGACACGCTGGCCTTGCCGGCCGTCACGATCTTCACCATCGCGTCACGGTCGAGGGCGAGCGTCATCGCCTCACGCAGCTTCGGATCGTCGAAGGGCGGCTTCTCGCGGTTCACGAGCAGGTTCGTGCTGACCCCCGACGGAACCAGTTCACAAGTCGCCTCTGGCGAGCGGGACTTCACATCGCCCACGAGCGGTGCCGTGACATCGGCCACGAACGTGATGTCGAACTCGTTGGCCGAGAAGGCAAGGAGGCGCGTCGAGCGGTTACCGATGATGCGGATGTCGATGCCGTCGAGATAAGGCCGCCCTTCTCGCCAGTATTCCTTGTTGCGCTCCATGCGGATGACGTTGTTCGCCTCGAACGACACGAACTTGAAGGGTCCGGTGCCGATCGGCTTCGTGCGCATATCGCGCACGGGAACGTGGCACGAATAAACCGGAGACAGGTTGGATGCGAGCAGGCTCAGGAAAGCGGCCTGAGGGCGTTCGAGCACGAATGTGAACTCGTGATCCCCTTTGATCTCGATATTTTTGAGCGCCTGCCACCACAGCTTGCGCGGATTCTTGCGGAATGCATCCTTGTCATTGCCGAGTATGCGATCCCACGTGCATTTGACGTCGGCCGACGTGAAAGGCTTGCCGTCATGCCACTTCACGCCCTGGCGCAACTTCATCGTCAGCTGCGTATTGGTCGCATCCCAGGCCCAGCTCTCTGCAAGCTCAGGCCGTATGATCTCAGGCCGATTGAGCGGCTCGGCCTGATCGAAGATGACGAGATTGTTGTAGATCGGCGCGAAGGCGAACGCCGTGGCAATCGTCGCCTCCTCGATGATGGAAGCGCTGGGCGGGTTCGAGCTGTTGTAGGTTCTCAGAATGCCGCCCGACTTCTGAGCGAAGGCAACGGATGGCGCCAGCGCGCACGCTGCAATAACAAATGCAGCCGCACCGCGGTTCACGCGGTTGGTCATCATATCCTCCCAGATGCAGTTCTTGTTTCTGTCCGCGCCCGTTCGTTGACGGGCACGGAGGCAGTGTTTCACCCAATAGACGCCTCATCAAGGCGAATGCACCGCATCAAAGCCCTGAGCGGCCTGAAAATGGTGAGGGCGGCAGGTGCAGTGCACCGGCCGCCCTCACCGAAAAGACGATCAGGAATCGGGCTTACTTGTCGAGCCAGACATCCTCGAAGCGCCAGCTATTGTAGATCGAGTTCTGGTGCAGCACGTAGCCCTTCACGTGCGGATGCCAGCACGTCGCCGAGCGGTTCTGAAAGATGATCGGCCGCGCCACATCCTCGGCGAGGATCTTCTCGATCTGCCAGACCAGCTCCTTGCGCTTCGCCGGATCAAGCTCTGCCGACTGCGCATGAATAAGCTTGTCGACTTCCGGGTTGCTGTAGTTCGTGTAGTTGCGGCTGGAACCGCTGAGATAACCCTCGAACATCGTCACGTCGGGATCGTCGACGCCCGTGCCTGTCAGGTTCAGAGCAACCTGATAGTCACCGCGCGTGATGCGCCCGTAGTACAGCGACGTTTCGATGATCTCGAGCTCGGCCTCGAAGCCGATCTGGTTGAGATGATCGACGAGCAACACGGCCGGGTCCTTGTAGGACTGATAGTCGCGCGTACCGACCTTCACCTTGAGCTTGTTGTTCGGGCCATAGCCCAGCTCTTCCATGATCTTCAGTGCCTTTGCGCGGCGCTCCTCGATGGTGCCGGCATACGACGGCAGCTTCTTGAACTCCTCGACGGGCTTGCTCCACACGCCTGCCGGCGGCGGCAGCATGGCGCCACCGATCAGCGCTTCACCGCCCGAAACGATTTTCACCATCGCGTCGCGGTCGAGCGTGAGCATCATGGCTTCGCGCAGCTTCGGATTGTCGAACGGTGCCTTCTCGCGATTGACGAGCAGGTTCGCGCTCACGCCCGTTGCCGCGAACTCGCAGACGGCATTCGGCGAGCGCGATTGCACGTCCGGGAGCAGCGGCCGCGTGACATCCGACACGAACGTCATGTCGATTTCACCAGCAGCGAACGCCAGCAGACGCGTGCCGCGGCTGCCGATGATCTGGAACTCCAGCCCATCGAGATAAGGACGGCCCGGACGCCAGTAGTTCGGGTTCTTTTCGAGGCGCACGAACTTGTTCGCCTCGAAACTCACGACGCGGAACGGGCCCGTACCGATCGGCTTCGTGCGCTGGATGCGCGCGGGGACATGGCACGGATAGACCGGCGACATGCCGGACGCCATAAGCGTCAGCAGTGACGGCTGCGGACGATTGAGCTCGAAGGTGACTTCGTGATCGCCGTTGACCGTGATCTCCTTGATGTTGTCCCACCAGAGCTTGCGCGGGTTCTTGCGGAAGCCGCTTTTCTTGTCGGCTTCGCGCGTCCAATCCCAGGTGCACTTCACATCCTTGGAGGTGAACGGCTTGCCATCGTGCCACGTAACGCCCTGGCGCAGCTTCATGGTCAGCTTCGTGCGCGGCTCATCCCAGGTCCAGCTTTCCGCCAGCTCGGGGCGGATGACGTCCGGCTTGTTGATGGGCTCGGCCTGATCGAAAATGACGAGATTGTTGAAGACCGCCATGAACGGGTGCGTGGTCGCACTCGTTGCTTCCTCGAGGATCGACGCGCTCGGGGGATTGGATACCTCGTAGGATCGCAAAATTCCGCCGGACTTTTGGGCGAGCGTCGGGGAGGGTTGGAGAACCCACATCCCGGCAAGTGCCGCGATGAGGCTTAGAGACTTCGTAGCGTTCAATATTTCCTCCTAGATCAGCCGGATGCGGCGCGCCTTGGGGCGCCCGCTCAGGTGCAGGAAAGCAACGCCGTGTCTGCAGATCCCTCCATGTCCCTGCCGACTTCAGCGGTTCTTTCGGTGCACCGGGCCATTAGGTGACCGAACTTGAAAGATTCTCATATGTCCGGACTTGGGCCTGCTGTCTTCTAACGGGCAACGACCTGCTTGTCTCCCTTGGCAAGCACAGACCTTCCATGCAGCCTATCCACGAAGAAACGACTTGATCTCAACGGAGGAAACCATGGCAGCGAACGACATCGAGACGCTCCACGCCCTCAATGAGAACTACGTGCGCTCGGTCGCCGAATCGGACGTGCGCTGGTTCGACGAGAACCTCTCGGCCGATTTCCTCAATACCAATCCGGACTGCACGATCATCGACCGCGCCGACTTCCTGAAGCGGATTTCCAACCCGGTGGGGGTCACAGGCCTGCACCCGGAGGATGTGAACATCCGCCTCTTCGGCGATTTCGCAATCATCCACGCCCGCACGGTCTACTCGAAGCCCGACGGCAGCTCCGGTGCCGGTCGCTATACCGACATCTGGGCGCGCCAGGACGGGCGTTGGCTCTGCGTCGCGGCCCACGTCGCGCGCGGCTGATCTCCGCGGCCTCTTTCGCGCTGGCTCGGGCCGGTGCTATAGGGCCTCAGCATAGTCAATCGGGACAAAATCCAATGAGCGCGATGAAGCTGGCCGTGATGGGCGCCGCAGGCCGCATGGGGCGCGAGCTGATCCGCGCCGTGCACGCGACAGGCGGCGACGCAGTGGTCGCGGGCGCCATCGAGCGCGCCGGATCGAATGCCATCGGCCAGGATGCGGGCGAACTCGCGGGGATCGGCAAGATCGGCGTACCCGTGACCGACGACCCGCTCGACATCGTCGCCAAGGTCGACGGCATACTCGACTTCACGATACCCGAGGTGAGCGTCGAGGTCGCAGGTCTCGCCGCCAATGCCCGCATCGTCCACGTCCTCGGCACGACCGGCTTCACGGGCACGCACGAGGCGGCGATCAAGGCTGCCGCGCGCCACGCCACCATCATCAAAGCCGGCAACATGAGCCTCGGCGTGAATCTGCTCGTCGCGCTGACGCGCAAGGTTGCCGAGGCGCTGGACGAGGATTTCGACATCGAAGTCCTCGAAATGCATCACAAGCACAAGATCGATGCGCCGTCCGGCACCGCGCTCATGCTCGGCCAGGCGGCAGCCGATGGCCGCGGCGTCGATCTCGCTGAAACGAGCGTCCGCTCGCGCGACGGTCATACAGGCGCCCGCAAGCGCGGCGACATCGGCTTCGCGACGCTGCGCGGCGGCAATGTCGTCGGCGAGCACAGCGTCATCTTCGCCGCCGACGGCGAGCGTGTCGTGCTGACCCATCTCGCGACGGATCGCGGCATCTTTGCGCGCGGCGCCGTCAAGGCTGCGCTCTGGGGGCGGGGCAAAGGCCCCGGCCTGTTCACCATGGCCGATGTTCTCGGGATCTGAGTGGCCGCTGAGCCGTTAGAAGATCACAGACTGTAACGAACGGAACTCTCCGCGATCATGACCCATCTCCTCGTCCTCGTCCGTCACGGTGAAAGCGCCTGGAACAAGCTCAATCTGTTCACAGGCTGGAAGGATCCTGATCTCACCGAGAAGGGCATCGAGGAGGCGACGCGCGCCGGCCGTCTGCTCAAGGAGGCGGGGCACAAGTTCGATATCGCCTACACCAGCGCGCTCACCCGCGCCCAGCACACCTTGCGGCTGATCCTCGGCGAACTCGGCCAGACGGACCTGGAAACCGTCCGCGATCAGCGCCTGAATGAGCGCGACTACGGCGATCTCTCCGGCCTCAACAAGGATGATGCGCGCAAGCGCTGGGGCGAGGAGCAGGTGCACATTTGGCGCCGCAGCTATGACGTGCCACCGCCCGGCGGCGAGAGCCTCAAGGACACAGCCGTGCGCGTGCTCCCCTACTACGAGGCCGAGATCTGGCCCAAGCTCAAGAGCGGCAAGAGTGTGATCGTCGCTGCCCATGGCAATTCTCTGCGCGCGCTCATCATGCAGCTCGAAGGGCTCACGGGCGAAGAGATCATCAAGCGCGAACTCGCGACCGGCGCACCGATCGTCTACGAACTCGACGATGCCGGCAAAGTCGTAAGCCGCCGCGATCTCGTGGCGTAACGCGCACTCCAATCACCGGGGTCGAGTTCGCTGAACGGCCCGGTCCTGATGCCCGCGAGTGTGCGCAGCATTTGCCCTTCCGCAAAGGGCACGATCGACGCGAGGCCGAAGGTTGCATCGCGCACGAAGCCGAGCACACGGCTGTCCGACTGGAAGAACGGCGTCAGCCAGCGGCTCGCGAGCTGGTAGAATCCAACGTGACGCCGCCGCTGATTGTGGAAGTCACCAAGCGCCACCTCGATCGAGCTGCCCGCCTCCAGCGCTGCGGAAAGCATCATCGCATCGACGAGCGCCAGATTTCCTCCCTGCCCGAGCTGCGGGCTCGTGCCATGCGCGCCATCGCCGATGACCGCGAAGCCCAGCTCCGCACAGTACGAGCGCTCGACCACGACATCCGCATAGGACACGAACGAGAGGTCATTCGCCGTCCGCACACCGTCGAGAATGGGCGAAACCTCCGGCCACAGTGCCGCGACGCGCGCCTTCCAGGCATCGAGGCCGGCGGCCAGCCACGCCTCGCGCTGATCCGCGCGCACACTCCAGAAGAAGGCGCAGCGCGGCGTCGGATCATTCGGCAATCGCCCGATGGGGAGCACGCCGATCATGACCGGCGCGCCGTCATAGCGCTGCATGAGAGTCGTGCGATGTCGCCACCCTTCCGTGATCGGCAGCGCCGCCCAGATGGCGCCATACGTGAACGGGCGGTTGCGGATCCGACCGCCGAGTGCATGGCGCAAAGGCGAGCGCATGCCAGTCGCATCGATAATGAGATCATACGGCCCGTGGTGACGCCCGAGCGTATCCACCACCACGGAACGCCGATGCGCATGGCGCTCGACATAGGACGCCTCGACGCCGGGCGTGATCGGCACGCCACACCGCAAAACCTCATCATGGAGCAGCGCGAAGAGGCTCGCGCGGTGAATGCCGAGTCCAAAGAGGTGTGGCTGCAGCCTGCGGTAGTCCATGGCGAGGATGCGACGGCCACGCACCGTGCGTCCTTCGAGATCATGAATGACGGCGCCGAGACTGAGCGCGCGAACATCGAGCCCGAGCTGTGCGAGGCAGGCGAGGCCCGTCGGCTGCAGCAGGAGCCCGGCACCAACGGGCCGCGCCTCGGCAAAACGTTCGAGCAGGTGGACGTCGTGGCCGTCGCGCGCCAAGAAGGCCGCCGACGCGAGGCCGCCGACGCCCGCACCGACGATGCCTATTCGCAGGTTCCGCATGAGTGCATTCCGGCCTGCGAAAAATCGATCAAGAGATGAAGTCCGCGCCAGCCTAGGTCACGGGCCCGAGCGCGCGACGCGGCCTCGATGGGGCATTGGCCGCCTCGATCTCGGCGGCCCGCCTGCGTTCGTCGGCCGTGCGGCCGGCCACGAGCCAGTACACCAAGCCGGCAATGAAGCCGCCCGTCATGAAGGCCGTCAGGGCGTAGTTGTTGACGATGGTCGGTGCGCCCTGCAGCTCACTTACATACTGCGCAAGAAAGCCAACTCCTGCGATCATCAGCCCGACGAGCGCATAGAAGATCCAATCGCCGATGCCGCGCCATTCCGCCATGGCCGCCGCGACGAAGGCCAGCGGCGCTGCAAAGATCAGCACCTGGATGGAGCTTGCAAGAAGCTGGAAGCCCGCCATGGAGAACCGGCCCGCTTCCCCGCCCGCAAGGTCCGCAGGCGTGAAGACGAAGGCGACGAGGACGAACGCGAAGGCAATGCACGCCGCAACGTAGCCGCCCAAGATCAACAACACGCGCAACAACATGATATCGCTCGCCCCATAGCCCCGCGACCGCCCTCCGCAATTATAGGGATCGGCCCGAATCCAGCAAGGGAGCAGCAAGCGTTCAGCCATTCCGGCCATCGCGAGCCAAACCGCGCGCAACCATCCCTGCGCGGACGAGTGCCCGCCACGAGCGTCATTTGCATAGGCCCTTGCCCTGGCCGGGCTTGACGCCGCCGATATGAGGCGTAGACGTTCAACCCCATCCAATGGAATGAAAATCACGGGAGTTCTGGGAGAGCATGGCCGGATGAGCACCAAGGGCAAAGCGTACATTGTCGGGGCCTACGAGCATCCGACGCGAAAGGCGCCGGACAAGTCCCTCGCCCAGCTTCACGCCGAGGTCGCCAAAGGCGCGATCGAGGATGCGGGGCTCAGCAAGGACGACATCGACGGGTATTTCTGTGCAGCCGGCGATACGCCAGGCCTCGGCGGCAACTCGTTCGCCGACTACATGGGCCTCCGCCTCAAGCACATCGACACGACGGACACGGGCGGCTCGTCCTACCTCCTCCATGTCGGCCATGCGGCGCAGGCCATCGCGGCCGGCAAGTGCAACATCGCGCTCGTCACGCTCGCCGGCCGTCCGCGCTCGGAGGGCGTGCAGACTGGCACGAACCCGCGCATGGGCAGCCCCAGCCAGCCGGATCTCCAGTTCGAGTTCCCCTATGGTCCGGCGACCGGGAATATGTACGCCATGTGCGCCATGCGGCACATGCATCAGTACGGCACCACGAGTGAGCAACTCGCCTGGGTGAAAGTCGCGGCCTCGCATCACGCGCAGTACAATCCGCACGCCATGCTGCCGAAGGTCGTCACCGTCGAGGACGTCGTCAACTCGCCGATGGTCGCCGATCCGCTGCATCGCCTCGACTGCTGCGTCATCTCCGACGGTGGCGGCGCGCTGATCATTACCAAGCCCGAGATCGCCAAGAGCCTGAAGCGGCCGCTGGTCAAGGTCATCGGCACGGGCGAGGCCGTCAAGCACCAGATGGGCGGCCAGGATCTCGACCTGACGTTCTCCGCAGGCCGCTGGTCAGGCGCGCGCGCCTTCGAAGAAGCGGGCGTCAAGCACAATGACATCAAGTACGCCTCGATCTACGACAGCTTCACGATCACGGTCGTGATGCAGCTCGAGGATCTCGGTTTCTGCGAGGTCGGCCAGGGCGGCAAGTTCGTCTCGGATGGCAATCTCATCTCGGGCGTCGGCAAGCTGCCGTTCAACACGGACGGCGGCGGCCTTTGCAACAACCACCCGGGCAACCGCGGCGGCATGACGAAGGTCATCGAGGCAGTTCGTCAGCTCCGCGGCGAGGCTCATCCGAAAGTGCAGGTTCCGAATTGCGATATCGCGCTGGCGCACGGCACGGGCGGCTCGCTCGGCACGCGGCACGTCGGTGCGACAGTCATCATGGAGCGGGAGTAAACAACGATGTCAGGTGAAGAGAGAATCTATCCGGTCGTTCCCGCGACCCCGGGTTCGGAGGCCTACTGGGAAGGCGCCAACGCCGGCAAGCTGATGCTCGGGTACTGCAAGTCCTGCGACAAGTCCTACTACTACCCGCGCGGCGTCTGCCCGATGTGCCTCTCGACGGATGTCGAGCTGCGCGAGGCGAAGGGCACGGGGACCGTCTACACGTACTCCGTCATGCGGCCCGCGAAGCCCGTCTACGTCATTGCCTACGTGACGCTCGACGAAGGCCCCTCGATGATGACGAACATCGTCGATTGTGACCCGGCAGCCGTGAAGATCGGCCAGAAGGTCAAAGCGGTCTACAAGCCCCGCGAGGACGGATCCAAGATCGTTTGCTTCACGCCGGCCTGATCGCGCGCGTTACGTATTGCTAAGTCCAAGGCCCCGGCGGGTGATCGGCCCGCCGGGGCCTTTGCTTTGGGCCTCGGGCCGTCCGCCCGCATCGTCTTCAGGCAGAGTGCCTGCTCGCGCCGCAGTTTCGGCGCCGTTCGCGACTGATTAGCAGGCAACGCACGCTCTCAGCCTTATTTTCAGGCAGCGCACGCACCCCTCTCCATCCCTCTCGAAGCCTTAGCTCGCTGAATACGCTGCATTTTCCCCTGCGCAGACGCGTTGGCACACGGCTTGCGACCACTGTTAACCGTCAGTTCACCGGTTACAGGAGGAAAGCATGCTGAAACGTCGGAATGTGCTCGCGGGGATAGCCGCGACGGCACTGGCGGGAGGCACATTGTTTGCGGGCACTCCGCTCGCTCAAGCCCAAGACACGATCAAAGTCGGCGTGCTCCACTCGCTCTCCGGCACGATGGCGATCAGCGAAACGACGCTCAAGGACACAATGCTGTTCCTGATCGAGGAGCAGAACAAGAAGGGCGGCGTGCTCGGCAAGAAGCTCGAGGCCGTCGTCGTCGATCCCGCTTCGAACTGGCCGCTCTTCGCCGAGAAGGCGCGCGAACTCATCACGCAGCACAAAGTCTCGGCCGTATTCGGCTGCTGGACGAGCGTCAGCCGCAAGTCCGTGCTCCCGGTCTTCAAGGAGCTCAACAACATCCTCTTCTACCCCGTGCAGTACGAGGGCGAGGAGAGCGAGCGCAACGTCTTCTACACGGGCGCGGCGCCGAACCAGCAGGCCATTCCGGCCGTCGACTATCTCATGAGCAAGGACGGCGGCGAGGTGAAGCGGTGGGTGCTCGCGGGCACCGACTACGTCTATCCGCGCACGACCAACCGCATTCTCGAAGCCTACCTCCTCGCCAAGGGCGTCGCGAAGGAGGACATCATGATCAACTACACGCCATTCGGTCATTCCGACTGGCAGACGATCGTGTCCGACATCGTGAAGTTCGGCTCGGGCGGTAAGAAGACCGCCGTCGTCTCCACCATCAACGGCGACGCCAACGTGCCCTTCTACAAGGAGCTCGCCAACAAGGGCGTGAAGGCGACCGACATCCCGGTTGTGGCGTTCTCGGTCGGCGAGGAAGAGCTCGCGGGCCTCGACACCAAGGATCTCGTCGGCCATCTCTCCGCCTGGAACTATTTCCAGTCGGTCAAGAACCCGGCGAACGACGAGTTCATCAAGAAGTGGCAGGCCTTCACGAAGAATCCGAAGCGCGTGACCAACGATCCGATGGAGGCACACGTCATCGGCTTCGCCATGTGGGTCAAGGCCGTCGAGAAGGCCGGCACGTTCGACGTCGACAAGGTCATCGACGCTCTGCCCGGTATCGAAGCGCCGAACCTGACGGGCGGCATCTCGAAGATGCTTCCGAACCACCACATCACCAAGCCCGTGCTGATCGGCGAAATCCGCGCCGACGGTCAGTATGACGTCGTGTGGCAGACGAAAGACCTCGTCCCTGGCGACGCATGGACCGACTACCTCGAAGGCTCGAAGGATCTCGAAGCCGACTGGGTCGGCAAGAAGTGCGGCAACTTCAACACCAAGACAGGTAAGTGCGGCTCCTGACGCCTGCGACTGACGGCGTGTCCTCCACCACGTCACAGCTTGCAAGCACGCGCATGTGTCTCCCCGCCACGTTGGCGGGGAGGCCATCTCGAAAAACCGATAACTGACCGCTCGGCGTACTCGACCGGAATGAAGAGGGCCCATGCACCGGTTCATACGTATCGCCCTGCTTGTCGCAGCGCTCGCGGGCGGCTGGCTCACCAGCCCGATACCCGCTAACGCTGCTCCCGAGGATCTCGCCGCGGGCCTCACCCTGATTGCCAAGGACAGCTTCAACGATACCGCCGCCGGTATCGACGCGATCGCGCGCTCGGGCGCGCCGCACGCCGCGACGCTGATCGAAGCACTGCAGGATGGCCGCCTGCTCATCAATGCCGCAAACCAGAAGATCTACTACCGCGACGCCGCCGGTGCCGTTCGTGATGCCGCGACCAATGACGTCGTCGCCGCGCCGCCGGATAATCTTTCCGCGGCCCGCATGAACAATCGCGTCCGCACTGCTGCCAGCGCGGCGATGGGCGCCCTCAGCCTGATGAACCCGGATCCAGCGCGCCGCATCCAGGCTGCGCAGGCCGTGATGAAGTCTCGTGACGAGGCCGCGCTGCCGGTACTCGACGCGGCAATTGCGGCCGAGAAGGACACCAAGGTGCGCACCGAGCTGCAGCTCGCCTGGGCCGCCGTCACGTTCGTCAAGAAGGACGCGGCGGAGGCGCAGCGCCTCGAGGCGATCGCGCTCCTGCGCGACAGTGGCACCCGCGACGCGCTATCGATCCTGCGCACCCTTCCAGCGGACACCGCCGGGCCTGCGCGCGCGGCGGCGGACAGTGCGATCCAATCCATCGATCAGCGTCTGGCGCTGTGGGGCTACGCACAGAATTTCTGGTACGGCATATCGCTCGGCTCTGTTCTGCTGATCGCCGCGATCGGCCTCGCGATCACGTTCGGCGTCATGGGCGTCATCAACATGGCGCACGGCGAGATGGTCATGCTCGGCGCCTACGCGACATTCATCGTGCAGGAATTCTGCCGCAGCTATGCGCCGGGCCTTTTCGACTATTCGCTCGTGCTTGCCATCCCGCTCGCATTCCTCATAGCCGGCGGCGTCGGCGTCGCGATCGAGCGCGGCATCATCCGCCATCTCTATGGCCGTCCGCTCGAAACACTGCTCGCCACCTGGGGCATCAGCCTCATTCTGCAGCAGGCTGTGCGCACGGCCTTCGGCCCGACGAACCGCGAAGTCGGAACCCCGCAGTTCATGTCCGGCGCCATGGAGGTCGGCGGTCTCGTCATCACCTGGAACCGGCTCTACATCGTCATTTTCGCGGCCCTCATCTTCGTCGGGCTGCTGCTGGCACTGCGCTATACGCCACTCGGCCTGCACATGCGCGCCGTCACGCAGAACCGGCGCATGGCTTCCTCGATGGGCATCCGCACGGGCCGCGTCGACGCGCTGACCTTCGGCCTCGGCTCCGGGATCGCCGGCCTTGCCGGCGTCGCGCTCTCGCAGATCGACAACGTCAGCCCGAACCTCGGCCAGAGCTACATCATCGACAGCTTCCTCGTCGTCGTGTTCGGCGGTGTCGGAAATCTCTGGGGCACGCTTGTCGGTGCGCTCTCGATCGGTATGGCGAACAAGCTGCTCGAACCCTACGCGGGCGCGGTGCTCGGCAAGATCATCCTGCTCGTCGCCATCATCTTCTTCATCCAGAAGCGGCCGCGCGGCCTGTTCGCACTCAAGGGGAGGGCCGTCGAGGCATGATCACGCGCGCGCTCCTCGCCGACGACCGAACGGGAAAGTGGTTCCTCGCGATCGTGCTCGGCCTCGCCATCGTCGTGCCGATCCTGCATCTCGCCGTGCCGGAAGGATCACCTTTCCATATCTCGACGGCGACGCTGGCACTGCTCGGCAAGTATCTCTGCTTCGCGCTTCTCGCGCTGTCGCTCGATCTCGTCTGGGGCTACTGCGGCATTCTCTCGCTCGGCCACGGTGCCTTCTTTGCACTAGGCGGCTACGCCATGGGCATGTACCTCATGCGCCAGATCGGCACGCGGGGCGTCTATGCGCACCCCGAGCTTCCCGACTTCATGGTCTTCCTGAACTGGAAAGAGTTGCCATGGTATTGGTACGGTTTCGAGAACGCCTGGTTTGCCTTCCTCATGGTGATGGCGGTCCCAGGCCTGCTCGCGTTCGTGTTCGGCTGGTTCGCCTTCCGAAGTCGCGTGACGGGCGTGTACCTGTCGATCATCACGCAGGCGCTGACCTACGCGCTCATGCTGGCGTTCTTCCGCAACGACATGGGCTTCGGCGGCAACAACGGCCTGACCGACTTCAAGGACATTCTGGGCTTTCCGGTCCAGGCGAACACGACGCGAGCCGCACTTTTCGCAGCCTCGGCAATAGCGCTGGCTCTCGGATACCTCGCGGCGCGGGCCATCGTGTCGTCGCGTCTCGGCAAGGTTCTCGTCTCGATTCGTGATGCGGAGAGCCGCACGCGCTTCCTCGGTTACCGCGTCGAGCACTACAAGACCTTTGTCTTCACGGTTTCAGCCATCATGGCCGGCATCGCCGGTGCGCTCTATGTGCCGCAGGTCGGCATCATCAATCCGAGCGAGTTTCTGCCGGCGAACTCCATCGAGATCGTGATCTGGGTCGCGGTCGGCGGCCGCGGCACGCTTGCAGGCGCCGCGCTCGGCGCCGTGCTCGTGAACTTCGCCAAGACGACCTTCACGACGGGCTTTCTCGCGCCCTACTGGCTCTTCGCGCTCGGCGCACTCTTCGTCATCACGACGATCTGGCTACCGAAGGGTATCCTCGGCAAGTTCAATGATCTCTGGGAGCACTGGCGCTCTTCTCGAGCGGAGAAGAGCGAGGCGAAGCCCACACCCGTTCCACAGCTCGCCGAGTAGGAGCTTCTCATGACCTCACTCGTCGAACCTGCCGTACCGCCACCGCTCACACCGAGCCTTCTCTATCTCGACGGCGTGACGGTTTCCTTCGACGGCTTCCGCGCGCTTAACGCACTCTCGCTGCAGATCGCCCCCGGCGAAATGCGCGCCATCATCGGCCCCAACGGCGCCGGCAAGACCACGATGATGGACGTCATCACCGGCAAGACGCGTCCGGACACGGGCGAAGTGCTGTTCGATCACGGCATCGACCTCACGAACCTCGACGAGGCGGCGATCGCCAATCTCGGCATTGGCCGCAAGTTCCAGAAGCCGACTGTCTTCGAGAGCCACACCGTCGAGGACAACATCCTTCTGGCGCTGAAGGGTGATCGGCGCGCGCGCAGCGTGCTGATGGCGCGCACGAGCCAGGCCGAAGCCCAGCGCATCGACGAGATTCTCGAAGTCGCCGGGCTCTCCGCCCAGCGCGACCGCATCGCGGGCCTGCTGAGCCATGGCCAGAAGCAGTGGCTCGAGATCGGAATGCTGCTCGCGCAGGATCCCAAGCTCCTGCTCGTCGATGAGCCTGTTGCCGGCATGACGGATGCCGAGACGGAGGCGACCGCGGCGCTGCTGCGGCGCATTTCCGCAGCGGATCATTCGGTCGTCGTCGTCGAGCACGACATGGCGTTCGTGCGCGCCCTCGGCGTGAAGGTCACGTGCCTGCACGAGGGCTCCGTGCTTGCGGAGGGTGCCATCGACACGGTCTCGGAGAACCCCCGCGTGATCGAGGTCTATCTTGGACGCTGATTTGGGCGCTGAAAGACAGGAGACTGCGCCATGCTGAAGGTCGAAGATGTCGACCTGCACTACGGCGCCGCGCAGGTGCTGCGCGGTGTGAACCTCGAGGTGCGCAAGGGCGAAGTGACATCGCTCATGGGCCGCAATGGTGTCGGCAAGACCACGCTCCTGCGCGCGATTGTCGGCCACCATCCGGTCAGCGCCGGGCATATCGAATGGAACGGCCAGACGCTGAACGGCCTGCCGCCCTACGAGCGCGCGCGGGCCGGCATCGCGATCGTCCCCCAGGGCCGCGAGATCTTCCCACTGCTCACTGTCGCCGAGAACCTGCAAACGGGCCTCGCGCCGCTCTCAGGCGATAACCGCCAGATCGACGACGAGATCTTCACGCTGTTCCCAGTTCTGAAATCCATGCTCCGGCGGCGGGGCGGCGATCTTTCCGGCGGCCAGCAGCAGCAGCTCGCGATCGGCCGCGCCCTCGTCATGCGTCCGAGCCTCCTCGTCCTCGACGAGCCGACCGAGGGCATTCAGCCGTCCATCATCAAGGACATCGGCCGCGCGATCGACTACCTGCGCAAGAAAGGTGAGATGGCCATCCTGCTCGTCGAGCAGTACTTCGAGTTCGCGCGCGATCTCGCCGACCATTACGCGGTCATGGATCGCGGGCAGGTCGTGCTGTCCGGAACCCGCGCCGAAATGGTCGAGGCGGATGTACGCCGCAGGCTGTCGGTCTGATGATCTTCCCCTTCTCCCCGTGCTTACGGGGAGAAGGTCGGGATGAGGGGCGGCAAACGCTGACGTTTGCGCGCTCTGCCGCCCCTCACCCTAGCCCCCTCCCCGCACGCGGGGAGAGGGGTCAGCGGCGCATCTTCCCTGCCCCAATCCAGATGCTATGCTGTCCTGACCAAACAGCGCGGGAAGGCCTCAGCCATGCGTGTTGTGCGTCTTGCGACCAGTGCCGTTCTGCTAGCCACTACCACCGCCGTTCTCAACACGCCCGTCGAGCGCGCGCTGGCCCATCCGCCCGCCATCGTCAGCGAAGCCCAGCGCAAGCTGATCAGCGAGGAGGTCGCTGCCTTTCGCAAGGAGGTTGCCGCAGCCATCAAGGCCAAGGATGCCAAGCGGCTTCAGCGGATGTACGCGCCATCCTTCGTGCACACGCACACCTCGGGCAAGACGGACAACAAGAAGGCGCGCATCGCCGCGCTGCTGAAAGGTGATCCCGTCATCGAGACCGCGGCGGTCAGCGATCTCGTCATCCGCATTCCGAACGACTGGGTCGGCATTGCGACCGGTGTCTCGCCTATCAAATCCGACGATGGCAAGACTTACGACGTCCGTTGGACGGCAGTGTACACGCGCGAGGGCCAAAGCTGGCACGTCGCCGCCAGCCACGCGACGCGGCTCGGTGAAAGCAGGCCGTGAGCCCGCGACCTGCCGATCAGTAGATCGTCTGCTTGATGCGCTCAGGATATATGCGGTTGTACTCGTCCGCATCAGCGCCCTTCATGGTCGCCGCGACCAGCTCGCCGACGCTCGGCAGTTCCGAGCGTTTGATCTGCGAGGCCGGATCCCAGAGCTTCGAGCGCACAAGCGCCTTCGTGCACTGGAAGTAGACCTTCTCGATCTCGACGACGATAAGGCTCTTCGGCACCTGGCGTTGCATCTCGAAGGTGGCGCAAAGCGCTGGATCCGTCGTGATGTGCGCGCGACCGTTGACGCGCAGCGTCTCGCCGACGCCCGGGATCAGAAACAGCAGCCCGATGCGTCCGGTCTCGACGATATTGCGCAGCGTATCGATGCGGTTGTTGCCACGCCGATCCGGGATGAGCAGTGTCCGCTCATCCACGACCCGCACGAACGACCCGACTGGATCGCCGCGCGGCGTGCAGTCGAGGCCTTCCGAGCCCGCCGAGGCGATGGCGCAGAACGGCGCTTTCTCGATGATGGCGCGATAAGGACCATTGAGATGGTCGATCTCCTTGGCGACGGCGGCGCCGCTCGGCGCTCCGTAGAGAGCCTCCAGCTCCGCAAGCGATGTGATGCGATGAGAGTTGGTGGCCACAGGTGCGTCGTTCATGCCGGATCCGCCTTTTCTCAAGATCCCCGAGTTCGCCGAAACATAAGGGCTAAGACCACGCAAGTCTATCCGCTCAGCTTGCCAACCTGTCCCGCGCCTTCGCTTCGAGACGGCGTGCGTGAAGGATCGGCTCGGTATAGCCGCTCGGCTGCTGACGCCCCTTGAGCACGAGATCCCGCGCTGCCTGAAACGCAACGGAGCTGTTGAGATCCCGCGCCATAGGCCGGTACGCGGGATCGCCGGCATTCTGCTGATCGACCACTTGCGCCATGCGCTCCAGGGTTTCGATGACCTGGGCCTCAGTGACCACGCCGTGATGCAGCCAGTTGGCAATGTGCTGGCTCGATATCCGCAGCGTCGCGCGGTCCTCCATGAGGGCCACGTTGTCGATATCCGGCACCTTCGAGCAGCCGATACCCTGGTCGATCCAGCGCACGACATAGCCGAGTATGCCCTGCGCATTGTTGTCGAGCTCGCGCTGAATGTCCTCGGCCGACCAGTTCGGTCGATCGGCAATCGGCGGCGTCAGCAGATCGTCGAGACTGGCGCGCTGCCGGCTTGCGATCTCGGCCTGCCGCGCACCGACGTCGACGAGATGGTAGTGAATAGCGTGCAGCGTCGCGGCAATCGGCGACGGCACCCACGCCGTGCTTGCACCGGCCTCGGGATGGGCGATCTTCTCCTTGAGCATCGCCGACATCAGATCAGGCTTGGCCCACATGCCCTTGCCGATCTGCGCCCGCCCGGGGAGGCCGCATGAAATGCCGATATCGACGTTGCGGTTCTCGTACGCCTTGATCCACGGCGTCTTCGGCATCTCGGATTTGCGGATCACAGGCCCCGCTTCCATGCTCGTGTGGATCTCGTCGCCCGTACGATCTAGGAAGCCGGTGTTAATGAAGAACACGCGCGAGCGCGCCGCCCGGATGCACTCTTTGAGGTTCACACTCGTGCGGTGCTCCTCGTCCATGAGGCCCATCTTGAGGGTATTACGCGGCAAGCCGAGCACGTCCTCGGTCATGCCGAACAGACGGCCCGCGAAAGCAACCTCCTCCGGGCCGTGCATCTTCGGCTTGACGATATAGATCGAGCTCTCGCGGCTGTTGCGGAATGCGCCGCTGCCCTTGAGATCATGCACACCGATGAGGCTCGTGATCAGCGCATCGAGAATGCCCTCGGGCGCGGGCACGCCGTCCGCATCGAGGACGCTTGCATCCGTCATGAGATGCCCGGCGTTGCGCACGAGCAGCAGACTGCGCCCCGGCACGGAGGCTTCACCCCCATCGGGGAGCTGATAGACGCGATCCGGCTTGAGCTGTCGCCTGGTCGCGCCGCGCGCCGTATGGATCGTCGCTTCGAGCGTGCCCTTCATCAGGCCCAGCCAGTTGCGGTAGCAGGCCACCTTGTCATCAGGATCGACCGCCGCCGTCGCATCCTCGAAATCGATGATCGTCGTCAGCGCAGCCTCGACATGCACATCGGCAAGTCCGGCTGGATGAGCGGCGCCCACGGGATTACCACGATCGAAGCGCAGCTCGATGCCGAGACCATTGTGCTCCAGCAGAATGGCGCTCGGATTGAAGGGATCACCCCGATAGCCGAGAAATTGCGCACTGTCGGAGAGGTAGGCGCGCGGCTCCGTCGCCCCAACATCGAAAAGCAGTGTGCCGACCTCGATCGTGCACGCCAGCACCTCGCCATGCGAACGCGTGCCCTTGAGGTTTTCGATCGGCAGGAACGTGTCGAGCCAGTTCCGCACCTGCTCGACGACCTTGGCGCCTCGAGCCGGATTGTACGACGCACCGCGCGCCGCACCCGCTTCTTCTGAAATGGCGTCCGACACGTAGAGTGCATCATAGAGCGAGCCCCAGCGCGCATTGGCGGCATTGAGCGCCATGCGCGCGCTGCTCACCGGCACCACGAGCTGCGGCCCGGCCATTGTTCCGATCTCGGCGTCCACACCCGCCGTATCGATGGTGAAGTCGGGCCCCTCCGGCACCAGATAGCCGATGCGCTCGAGAAAGGATCGGTAGGCTGCGGGATCGTGCGGCTGACCGCGCCTGGCCTTATGCCAAGCGTCGATCTCAGCCTGCAAAGCGCCCCGCTTGGCGACGAGTGCGCGGTTATCAGGACCGAGCGTTGTTACGATGCGTTCGAGACCGGTCCAGAAACTTGCGGGTTCGATGCCGGTACCCGGCAGCGCTTCCTGATCGACGAAGTCGGCGAGGACCTTCGCCACTTTGAGCTGGCCCTTCGAAACGTAGTCGATCATCGCGGCGTGTTACCCCTGCTCGCTGGAATACATGTTGTACTGCACCATCCATATGGTGGCACTGCAGCATGCGCAGGTTTTTTCGCCGATTGAGGCCGGAGGTCAACCCCCGGCAACGACTTTCGGACATTGCTCGGTAAGGAACTTGTTTACCGACTTGATCATCCGGCGGTGAAAGATCCCGAGCGAATCCTCGAGCTGGGCCGCCGACCACACGACGCCCTTGATCACCCCCGGCGCCTTGATGTCTGTGACGTTCACCCAGATCTTCCTTGCCTTGCCATTCTTGAACTCGATGATGGGAGCCAGCGTAATCTGCGCCTTATCGACCGAGTTTTCACGCTCGACCTCGCAATCGACAGTATGTGTCGGCAGCGTAACCTTGATCTCCTCGGCGGAAAGCGCGCCGACGATCATATCGCGCGGCACCTTGAGATCGACTTCGCACTTGGCGGCGCCGAAGCCCCAGCGCAGCTTCTTGGCCGAGCCCTCCTTCATGGTCTTCTTTGACCAGACCTTGCTGAGGGGGCACTGCAGATCGCCGTTTACGGGTTTCTTCGAGACGACCACTTGGCAGAGGGACTTCTCGCAGGCCTTGAGCCGCGATTTCTCGTCGGCGCGCGGTTCGAGCGCCATCGCCTTGCCGAACGGCGCGGCGCCCCCCAGGAGGAACACGATGGCGGCCGCGGCCGCCCGGACACTCAGTATCCTCGTCTGCATGCCATCCCCCTCAGAAACCGGGCCGCATAGCTGCCGCCACGCGGGCAACCGCAGCCATTAACCTGTCCCGAACGGCTTCTCCTGTCGGCGGGTATTGCGGCATCAGCGTGACACCGAAAGTGCAAAATTCAGCATTTGTGCACATGATACGCACAGCGATTGACCGTTCGGTATAAGCTTGTTCGCAGGTGCCGTGATTCGCTGCCCGCAGGGCGGCGGCTGCCGCTTGAGGAGATCGATAATGCGCTGGACGATGTCGCTGCTGGGGCTCGTCGCCGTGGCCGGTTTCAGTGCGGCCCCGCTGCAGGATGCGGCAGCGGACGGCATGAAGGATCGCAGCAAGCGGAGCACGGCCCGCAAGGTCGTCAAGGAGTACGACCGGTACGCCTTCCCCGTTGATAAGTACGCCTACCGGTACAGCCCGCGCGGCTACTATCCGTACTACAATTCCAGGTACTGGTCGCCGGGCGGCTATGTTCGCGCACGCCAGCTAGCCCACTATCACGATTGGATCGACATCCGCCCACCCTACTTCCAGGCCTGGGGGCATCCGCGCAAGGACTGGAACCAGCGCCGCTGGCATGCGGAGCATCACGGCTATATCTGGCGCCATCACTGGTAAGCGCCGAAAGCGCCTGATCGCCGCTCAGTAGGCCGTTGTCGGCGACCAACCGCTGAGCGGCATGGGCGTCACCCCTGCCGAGATCACCGGCGCGGCAGGGCGCCGGATTTCCCCTTCGACGGCCTCCGCCATCAGCTCGGCGAGACACGCGTACGACGTGTCGTTGAGGTGGAATTTATCCTTCCACAACAGCGCATCGACGGAGTGCTGACCGCTGGTGATCAGATGTTGCATGATGGCGTACCGGCGGAAAACCGGCACGCCCTGCTCGCGAGCGACGCTCCGCGTGACGGTCACGTAATCCGCATAACTCGGAACATTCGCCGCCCGCGGATAGAACTGGGGATCGACAAGCACAACTTCGATCCCCGCCGTTTTCAGGGCGGCGATGCCGCTCACGAGGATCCGGCGAAACTCCGCGACATCGACACCGGTGATCGCGTCGTTGACGCCCGTCTGCCACAGGACGAGGGCCGGTCGCGTCGGAATCACATCGCGAACGAGGCGCTCGAGCATGTCTTTGGCAAGCTCGCCGCCTTTGCCGAGATTGACGACTTGGAAGTCCTTGCCCGGAAAGCGCCGCTCCATCTCCTGATCGAAGCGAGCCGGGTAGGTCGCCTGCTTCGATGAGGCACCAGTTCCCTCGGTCGATGACGAGCCGAGCGCTACGACCCGGATAGCGCCCCCGCGCTCGACCGCCCGCCCGAGGGCACGCAATGGCGATTCGAAGCTCACCAGCGCCCCCGGCGCCTTGCAGGGGAGCAAGTCGACCGCCATGGACGGCTGAGATTGGAGGAGAAATGGTGCGAACCCCAGGGCCAGCAGAGCCGCCCGGCAGCGAAATCTCACCTTCGTAGAAGCCCGAGCCGGCTTCTCCGCACAACGCCCACGCCACATGGCTTGCCCCTAAGCAGCCCAATCCGCGCCGGGATACTAGGCCAAGTCCCAATCTCCTGTCGAGGTCTCCATCGGCGCGGGGTAGCAGTGTTGCCATCGGGAAACCCTGGCGCGAATCCGTACGTTACTCACGCGACAGTGATGGGGCGTGGTTTGGCCGCAGGCCCTGAAATCAGATATAGGTCCGGGCAATGATGAACACGCAACCTTGCTGCTGCCGCAAAGCGCATCTATGCGGATCAACGGGACGGTGCCGTTGCGTGCACAGCGTCCGGCAGGTCGGCCGGCTCTTAGAACACCGATCGTGAGCACAAGATGACAAAAGCACGGGGTAAGGGGGGCACCGCCCACGGGGCGGTTGCCGGATCTAAGAATCTGACGCGCAGGCAGACTCTCGCCGCGGGCCTTGGGCTCGCCGCCGGTCTGTTCGGTGCCAAGGCCCAGGCTCAGGAATGGTGGCAGCAGCTGCCCGGCTTCGCTTCCTTCAGCGATCCAGGCCAGCGCGACCGCCGCCCGCGCCCGTCGACCCAGGCCGACGCGCTCGACGACCTGCGCGAGGGCACGATGCCGCTCCGCTCGCAGGAAATGCTCTCCGCCATTTCGGACGCCATCAGCCGTGTCGAGCGCGTCGTCGCCGACGGCGGCTGGCCGACCATTCCCGGCACGCGCATGATCCGCCCGGGCGACGAGGACGAGCGCATCCCGATGGTGCGGCGCGTTCTCGTTCTATGGGGCGACGTGCGGCCGGAGCGCGGATATCGCACGCTCACTCTTGACAGAGAGATGGAGGCTGGTCTCCGCCGCTTCCAAGGCCGCCACGGTCTGCGTGTCAGCGGCCGCGTCGACCGCCCGACACTGCAGCAACTGAATGTGCCGCCGGCTGCGCGTCTCGCCCAGTTGCGCATGAACTACAATCGCATTCGCGATCTGCTCACACTGAAGCTGGACGATCGTTACGTCCTCGTGAACTCGCCGGGCTTTCAGCTCGAAGCCGTCTCGCGAAATGTCGTCGAGGCGCGCCATCGCGTGATCGCCGGCAAGCCCGATCGCCAGACGCCCGTCGTTACGGCGAACATTCGCGCGCTCAATTTCTTCCCGTTCTGGCGCGTGCCGGAGAGCATCGCCAACCTCGATGTCATTCCGAGGCTCGTCAAGGAGCCGGACTATCTCCAGAAGGAGCACATCCGCGTTCTGACCGGCAGCTTCGTCGGGCCCGAGATCGACGTGACGAATGTCGACTGGCGGACAGTCGATGCGAAGAACTTGCGCTTCCGCCAGGATCCGGGTCCGCACAACGCGCTCGGTCTCGTGCGCATCGACATGCCGAACAGCGAGGGCGTCTACATGCATGACACGCCCATGAAGCAGCTCTTCCAACAGAGTTCCCGTGCGTTCAGCGCGGGCTGCGTGCGTGTGCAGGACGTCTTTGATCTCGCGGCATGGATCGCGCGCGACGAGCCGAACATGAGCCGACAGCGCGTCGAGGAAATCCTTCAGGGTGGCCAGCCCGTTGACATCACCCTTGCACGAACCATTCCGGTTGCATTCGTCTACGTCACGGCATGGGTCGAGGAAGATGGTCGCCTGAACTTCCGTCCTGACATTTACGGCAAGGATCAGGTCAGGGAGCTCGCAAGCGATCGCGAGCGCGAGCACGATCCCGACGCGCCGCCCATGCCGCGCGAGACTCTGGCGCCTTGATTCTTTAGTGCCGCAGGCTGCAGGGAAGAGGTGCTTCGCAACCTTAGCGTAGTGCTATGCCCGCGGCCGCCATGCTGCCAGCTTCGAGCCAGACGCCGCAGGCTGCAGGGAAGAGGTGCTTCGCTTCCTGCTACGGCCTACCGGCCGACGCGCAGTCGCGCGCTCATGACAGTGCGGCCGTTTCCCATTTCGTCCCCTCGCCCCGCGAGCGCCATTCTTCCCCTTCTCCCCGTAAGGACGAGGAGAGGGGACAACGGGATTTTCTACTCCTCTTTCTTCCGCGCGTTCGCTGTGCCCGGTAGTGTCCCCATGTACTTCGCCAGGATCGTGAGCATGATCTCGTCGGCGCCGCCGCCGATCGAGGACAGACGCGTGTCGCGATAGGCGCGACTGACGACCGTCTCGTTCATGAAGCCCATGCCTCCCCAATACTGAAGACAACCATCACTCACTTCGCGGCTCAAGCGCCCCGCCTTGAGCTTGGCCATGGAGGCGAGCTTGGTCACGTCCTGCCCCTGCAGATAAAGCTCGCAACAGCGGTAGACGTGGCTACGCAGCAGCTCGATCTCTGTCTGCAGCTCGGCGAGCCGGAAATGCACGACCTGATTGTCGAGGATCGGCCGCCCGAACACCATGCGCCCCCGCGTATACTCAATCGTCGCGTTGATGATCCGCTCGTTGCCTTTGAGCGCACGTGCCGCCGCCCACAGGCGCTCCTCCTGGAACTGCAGCATCTGGTAGGTGAAGCCCTTGCCCTCCTCGCCAACGCGGTTCCGCTGCGGCACACGCACGTCGTCGAAGAAGATCTGGGCAGTGTCGGACGCATGCATGCCCATCTTGTCGAGCTTGCGCGCAACCTCGACACCCTTCGTCTTCATGGGCACGCAGATGAGCGTCTTGTTGAGATGGACGGGGCCGTCGGACGTGTTCGCGAGCAGGCAGATCCAATCGGCCTGCGTGCCGTTGGTCGTCCACATCTTGCCGCCGTTGATGACGTAGTCGTCGCCGTCCTTCCGCGCGGTCGTCTTGATCGAGGCGACGTCGGAACCAGCCCCCACTTCCGACACACCGAGACAGGCGACGTAATCGCCGGAGATCGAGGGCGCGAGAAACTCGCGGCGCACCTCGTCATCGCCGAAGCGCGCGAGCGCCGGCGTCGCCATGTCCGTCTGGACGCCGATCGCCATGGGAATGCCGCCGCAGTTGATGGCGCCAAGCTCCTCCGCCATCACGATCGCGTAGGAGTAGTCGAGCCCCTGTCCGCCGAATGCGACCGGTTTGTTCAAGCCGAGGAAGCCGAGATCTCCCATTTTCTTGAAGAGCGCGTGCGCCGGGAATATCTGCGCCTTCTCCCACTCATCGACGTGAGGATTGATCTCGGCGGCGATGAACTTCTGCAAGCTGCGCCGCAGCTCCTCGTGCTCGTGGGTGAACTGCATGCGATTTCCTCCTGACACGAACGCCCGCGCCTTACGGCACGGGCGCTCGCCACGACTGCAGATCCAGCACGATCAGAACGACAGACCGGCCTTGACCTCTTTCCAGCGTCCATTCTCGATGACGCTGACCTGGGTAATCGTCGATGCCAGATGGTTGGTGGTCGAGAACTTCGTCGGCGGCGAGTTGAAGATGTCCTGGAACACATCACCCGACTCGAGCGCGGCGAGCAGCTTCGCGCCAGTCAGTTCCTTGCCGGCCTTTTCGACGTAATGCGCGAACGTCGTGATCGCGTTGTGGCCGATAACAGCCTGTGAGTTCGGCTCCGTGTTGTAGGTCTTGAAGTAGGCCTCCGCCCACTCCTTCACCTTCCCCGTGGCGGTGTCGCGATAGGGGATCTCGAAGCCGCAAGCCGAATAGAGCCCTTCCACAACACCCTTGCCGAGCGCCGGAATCTCGATCACGCATACCGGCGAAGCGCCGAGCCACGTCGGAGTGAAACCGATCTTTCTGCTCTCGGCCATCACGCCGATCGGCTCGCGAATGACTGCGCCGAGAACGACGAGATCGCAGCCATCGGATTTCATCTTGGCCGCCTGAGCGGAGAAGTCCGAAGCGCCGCGCTTGAAGGTCGTTACGGAGGCCGCCTTCAGGTTCATCGCCTCGATCTGCTGTGTGAAGCCGTCGAAGACGTTCTTGCCGTATTCGTCATCCTGGTACATGACGCACGGCTTCTGGATGTTCTTGTGCGGGATCATGAATTTGACCGCCGCCCTGGTGCTCTCGACATAAGGCAGCAGGTTGTTGAACTTCAGACGCTCCTGCGGCTTCGCCGGATCGAACTTGTAGGTGAACTCGGCCGCGGTCAGCGGGAAGAGCTGCAGAATGCCGGCCTCGAACAGAATGTCCTGGGCCGCAATGACGGTCGGCGAGCCCATGGGTCCGATCATCGCGAAGATCTTGTCGCGCTCGACCATCTTCTGAGTCGCGAGAACGGCCTTGCGCGGTTCGTAGGCGCTATCCTCGGCCACCAGCCTCAGCATACGGCCATGGATGCCGCCCTTCGCATTGATCTCCTCGACGGCGAGCTTCATGCCGTTGAGCACCGGCACGCCCCAGGCCTTGATCGGCCCCGAGAGATCCTGGTGCGTGCCGATCACGATTTCCTTGTCTGATATCCCCTGGTTCGTGACTTTGGTCTGCGCCAATGCTGGTCCGGCCGCCACCGCCAGCGCGGCGCCGAGCAGACCCATTTTCAGCTTGTGAAGGCTCATTCGTTTCTTCCTCCGAACACCCACGCATCGCCCTGTTATTGTCTTCCGAGGACGGGCGATCCATGCCCTCGGCGATTTGAATTGACCGCAGCGGCGCTCAGGCCGCGACCCTCTCCTTGTACATCGCCTCGATCTCGGGCGCATATTTCCTGTTCACGAACGACCGCTTCAGTTTCATTGTCGGCGTCAGCTCCTCGTCTTCAGGAGTGAGCTGCTGCTCGATGAGATGAAAGCGGCGGATGGTCTCGACGCGCGCGAACTTGGCGTTCACCTTCTCGATCTCGGCCGCGATCAGGTCGCGCACCTCGCGCGCGCGACAGAGGCTCGCATAGTTCGTGAAGGGGACGTTCTGGTCCTGCGCGAATTTCTCGACGTTCTCCTGATCGATCATGACGAGGCACGTGAGATAGGGCCGCTTGTCACCGATCACGACCGCATCCGAGATGTACGGCGAGAACTTGAGCTGGTTCTCGATCTCGGATGGCGTGACGTTCTTGCCGCCCGCAGTGATGATGATGTCTTTCATGCGATCGGTAATCTTAATGAAGCCATCTTGATCGATGAAGCCGACATCGCCCGTGTGCAGCCAGCCCTCGGCATCGATCGTCTCGGCGGTCTTCTCGGGATGGTTGAGATAGCCGCTCATGAGATAGTCGCCTCGCAGCAGGATCTCGCCCTGCGGTGACACCTTGGCCTCGGCCCAGGGCACGGACTTGCCGACTGTGCCGAGCTTGATGTGCTCGGGCGGCATGACGGTCGCGACGCCGCAGTTCTCCGTCTGCCCGTAGACCTCGTACATGTCGAGGCCGAGCGCCAGATACCAGCGAATGAGATCGGGCGAGATCGGCGCCGCGCCGGTGAACATCACCCGGCAATTGTCGACGCCCATCATGCGCCGCACATTGCGCAGCACGGCCCAGTATCCGACGGCATTGAGCGCCTTGAGCACCACCGAAGGCTTCTTGCCTGCAAGTCGCGCGTCGGCAATGCGATAGCCGACGCTGATGGCTTTCTCGTAAGCCCATTTCTCGATACCCGTCGCGTCTTTCAGCGCGATCATGGTGCCCGAATAGAACTTCTCCCACACGCGTGGCACGGCGAGAAAGGTCGCCGGTTGCACCTCGCGAATATTGTCCGGGACCGTCTCCGGACTTTCGGCGAAGTTCATCACCGGCCCCATGCCGATCGACATGTAGTAGCCGCCAATGCGCTCCGCGACATGGCAGAGCGGCAGGAAGAGTAGCTTCGGCTCGCCCGGCACGGAGCCGAAGAGATCCGACGCATGGCGCATCTGCGCGAGCACCGAGCGGTGCGGATGCATCGCGCCCTTGGGCGGGCCGGTCGTACCCGAGGTATAGACGAGGATCGCCAGATCCTCAGGCCCGCGCGCGGCCAGACGCTCGTCGAGCAGCTCTGGACGGCCGACCATGTGCGCGCGCCCCTCCTCGATGAAATCGTCGAAGGAGATGACCATGTGATCCGTGAAGCGCGCCAGGCCCTCCATATCGAATACGACGATCTTCTCGAGAGTCGGACAACGACCGCGCACTTCGAGTGCCTTGTCGAGTTGCTCGTCGTCCTCGACGAACAGAACGCGCGTTTTGCTGTCGTTGATCAGAAATTCGACCTGACGTGGCGAGTCCGTCGGATAAATACCGGACGAGACGCCGCCCGCCAGCAACGCGCCCATATCGGCGTAAACCCACTCGGGCTTCGTGTTGCAGAGGATCGACACCACATCGCCGGGCTTGAAGCCGATGGCCGCGAGCGCATAGGCCACGGCCTTTGAGCGCTCAAGCCACTCGCCCCAAGTGACCGTCTTCCATACGCCCATATCCTTTTCGCGGATCGCCGGCTGGTCACGCCAACGCTCGACAGCGCGCATGAAGCTCTTCGGGATCGTGTCGGATATGATCGCCTCGATATCGGGTGTCATCGAACGCACCTCATCGATCTAGCGCCCAAACTTCAGCGCCACGTCTTCTTGCGCTTCCAACGCCGCTCGCCCCGCGCGCCGTCTTCGCGGGCGCCGAGGTAAAACTCCTGAATGTCCTTGCTCTCGCGCAGCCGCTCGCACGTATCCGCCATGACAATGCGGCCCACCTCCAGCACATAGCCATGATGCGCGGTCTCGAGCGCCATGCGCGCATTCTGCTCGACGAGCAGCATGGAGACGCCCTCTTCGGCATTCACGCGGCGAATGATTCCGAAGATCTCCTTCACGAGCAGCGGCGAGAGACCGAGCGAAGGCTCATCGAGCAGCAGCAGGCGCGGCCGGTTCATCAGCGCGCGCGAGATCGCCAGCATTTGCTGCTCGCCACCGGAAAGGTGTCCCGCGGGCTGATCAAGGCGTTCCTTGAGGCGCGGGAAATAGCCGTAGATGCGCTCCAGGTCTTCCGCGATGCCGGCACGGTCATTGCGGATGTAGGCTCCCATCATGAGGTTTTCGCGCACGGTCAAGAACGGGAAGACCTCGCGCCCCTCTGGCACGTGACCGAGCCCGAGCCGGACGATCTTATCGGGGTCCAGGCGCTGGATCTGCTTGCCTTCGAATTCGACTGTGCCCTTGAGCGGATCGAGAACGCCGGAAATGGTCTTGAGAACCGTCGTCTTTCCCGCACCATTCGCGCCGAGCACGGTCACAATGGAGCCGCGCGGCACCTCGATACTGACGCCGCGAATGGCCATGATCGGCCCGTAATAGCTCTCGATGTTCGAGACTTTCAGGATCGGCTCGGCGGCGGCAACAACTGGCGCGCCTACGTTCGTCCCCGTCTCGTTCTCGGCGGTCATCGTCATGATGCGCTCATGCTCCGATATAGGCCGCGACGACATCAGGATGGCGCTGAACCTCGGCCGGCGTGCCTTCGGCGATCACACGGCCGTAGTTGAGCGCCAGCACGCGGTCCGACACGCGATTGACGAGGCTCATGTCGTGCTCGACCATGAGCACAGTGATGCCGAGCTCGTTCTTGATATCGCGGATCCAGTAGGACATGTCGTCGGTCTCCTCGACATTGAGGCCCGATGAAGGCTCGTCCAGCAGAATGAGCTTCGGCTCCGAGCAGAGCGCGCGCGCAAGCTCGACGACCTTCCGCACGCCATACGGCAGACCGGCAATGATCTTCTCGCGATAGGCCTGCAGATCGAGGAATTCGATGACTTCCTCGACCTTCGCGCGATGCGCTTTCTCCGCGTTGCGGACATTGGGCAGGAACAGCACTTCCTGCCAGAGCTTCGTGCGCGAGTGGCAATGGCGCCCGACCAGCAGGTTCGAGAGCACGCTCGCATTGTCGAACAACTCGATGTTCTGAAATGTGCGCGCAATACCCATGCGGGCAATCTGGTGCGGCGGCACCTCCGAGATGTCCTTGTCCTCGAAAAAGAGATGGCCCGTGGTCGGTTCGTAGAGCCGCGAGATCATGTTGAAGATCGAGGTCTTGCCGGCACCGTTGGGACCGATGATCGTGAAGATCTCGCCCTGGCGGATCTCGAAGCTCACGGCATCGACGGCCTTGAGGCCGCCGAAGTGGAGCGAAAGGTTGTCGACCTTGAAGTAGCTCACCGGTTGCGCTCCGACTTCACATAGGTCTTCTGCCGCCTGAAGGTCGATTTCTTGTAGAGCGGGAACAGCTGGAAATAGAGCTTGATCTTGAGCCAGCGCCCGTAGAGCCCCATGGGCTCGAACAGCACGAACATGATGATGATCAGGCCGTAGATCGCGCCTTTGAGGCCCGGTGCCGAGAAGATCGCGTAGAGCCAGTCCTGAACGGCGCGCGCGCCACCCTCGCCGACGCCTAAACCGCGCGACAGCGATGCGACCATGCCGGGCACATCGTCCTTGAGCATGGTGATCATCGGATCGACCATGACGATGAAGATCGCGCCAAGGATCGCCCCATGCAGCCCGAACGCGCCGCCGATAATGATCACCATGATGAACTCGATCGACAGCAGGAGCGTGAACATCTCCGGGCTGATGAACGACATCTTGTGCGCATAGAGCGTGCCGGCGAGCCCCGTGATCGCGGCGCTGATCGCGAATGACCTCACCTTGTACTTCGCGAGGTCGATACCCATGCTTTTGGCCGCCGTCTCGCTGTCGCGGATGGCGATGAAGGCGCGTCCAGTCGGCGAACGCATGAGATTGAGCGTTCCGATGATCACCAGCACCAGGACAGCGAGGCACAGGAAGTAGAAGCTGTTGCTGTCGCGCGTGACGGTCTGGCCGAAGAACTCGACGGCGCGCACGCGCATGCCCTCGTTGCCATGCGTCACGCTTTCCCAGCGCGCGAGGATTTCCTCGACGATGAAGGCAAATGAGATCGTCGCGATCAGCAGATAGATGCCGTGCAGCCGCAATGCCGGAATGCCGACAATGGCACCGACCACGCCGGTAATTATGCCGGCCGCGGGGAAGTAGACCTCGAAGGGATAACCGCGCGACTGCAGATAGCCGGCGGTGTAGGCGCCAATGGCGAGGAAGGCCGCATGGCCGATCGAGCCTTGGCCCGTGAAGCCGACAAGGATCATCAGCGCGACGCCGACGATCGCATAGATGAAGACGAAGACGAGCTGGCTCTGCAGGTAGCTGCCGATGAAGTAGGGCGCCGCAGCCAGCACCGCGAACAAGAGCCCATAGGACCACCATGCTCCGCTGTGCTGCAGGAGCTTGATGTCCTGCTCGTAGTCGGTCTTGAAGATGAACCGCATGGGCGCTGCTCCTCAGACTTTCTTACGCCCGAGCGCGCCGAAGAGGCCCTCGGGTCTCAGCAGCAGCACCAGCAGCAGAATGATGTAGGGCGCGACGTCCTTCCAACCCTGGGGCAGATAGAAACCTGCCATGGTCTCGACGACGCCGATGATGAGACCGCCGACGAGCGCACCTGGAATGGAGCCGAAGCCGCCGAGCACCGCCGCCGGAAAGGCTTTGAGGCCGAGTGCCAGCCCGACATTCGAATGCACGAATGTGATAGGCGCCAACAGCACGCCGGCGACGCCAGCCACCATCGCGCTGATCGCCCACACCAGCGACACCACTCGCTTGACCGGAATGCCCATGTAGTAGGCTGCGAGCATGTTCTCCGACGTCGCGCGCATGGCCGTGCCGAGGCGCGTGCGGTTGAAGAAAAGGTAGAGCACCGCGATCAGGATGACCGTGACGACGATCACCGAGAGCTTGTCGTAGGCGAGCACGAGGTCGCCGATCTTGAGCACACCTTCCGAGAAGGGCGCCTCGATCTTGAGGTCGTCCGTGCCCCAGATCATGCCGGCGAGCGAGCGCAGCAGAAAGCCGAGCCCGATCGTGACCATGATAACCGAGAAAAGCGGAAAACCGAGGATCGGGCGGACCACGAACCGCTCGATGGTCATGCCGACGAGACCCATCGTCAGCACGGCCAGCAGGAAGCCGAGCCAGTAGTTGAGGCCGACGATGGTGATGTAGGTGTAGGCGACGAAACCGCCGAGCATCATCAGATCGCCCTGGGCGAAGTTGATGACCTCAGTCGCCTTGTAGATCAGAACGAATCCAAGTGCGATCAGCCCGTAGATACAGCCCAATGCAAGACCGCTCACGAGCTGCTGAAGAAAATCCAGCATGCCGGCGCTTCCTCCCGGACACCCAACGCAGCGGCTCTACGGCGGCCGCCTTTACCCGTCGGATGTCAGCGCACCGATCATTGCGGAAGCTTTCAATGCCTGTCAACGCACTCCATGGGCGATTTCCGTGTTGGCCCAAGCCGGGAAGTGCCGTTGCGTCGGCGGCCTCGGCGCGCTAGAGCAATTCCAGTCAACGGCCGGGGGCCTCGGCTCCCGTGGGGCAAATTGGAACTGAATGATGATCGATCACGCCACGCAGCGCCTCAACATGGTCGAATCCCAAGTCCGCCCCAGCGACGTGACGGACCGACGGATCACTCGCGCCATGCGCGAGATCCCGCGGGAGGCCTTCGTGCCGGGGCCGCTGAAATCGATCGCTTACGCCGATGAACCTTTGAAGATCTCGGATACCGCGCACAACCAGCGCTATATCCTCGCGCCGCGCCTGCTCGCGAAGCTCGTTCAGCTCCTTGAGATCGAGCCCGATGGGATGGTGCTGGATGTAGGGCCGGCCACGGGCTATTCGACCGCCCTGCTGGCCCGCCTGGGACAGGTCGTCGTGGCCCTCGAAGAGGACGCCCGTCTTGCCGAGCGGATGCAGGAAGTCCTGGCCAATCAGGGCGTCGACAATGCCGTCGTCATTTCGGGCAGCATGTCGGCAGGCGCCGCCGACGAAGGCCCATATGACGCGATCCTGATCAATGGCGCGGTCGTCGACGTGCCGACAGCGCTACTCGACCAGCTCAAGGATGGCGGGCGTTGCGTGGCGGTCAGCATCGACAACGGCGTTGGCCGCGCGACGGTCTGGCGTCGCCATGGCATGAGCTTCGACCGGCGGCCGGCTTTCGACGCCAGCGCCCCCTATCTGCCGGGCTTTGAACCTGCGGCCGGTTTCGTCTTCTGATGAAGCGCATTCCCCGCGGACATCGCGGGCCCTTTTCGACCTAGGGCCGGCTTGCCGGCGTGACCGGGCCGGCTACCGGCGCCGGGCGATGCAGTGCTTCGTCCCGATGATCGAGCCTGATGGACGGCGCTGACCACGGCCCGCTCAGAACCAGCGCATCGCTCACCAGAGGCCGCAATACCGGGTCCGTCGTCCCGAACGAGAGTGCGAAGTCCATCGCCTGCGCCGTAAGGTCGATGCTGCCTCCCCCGGAGAACGTGTTCGTTCCCGATTTCGCATGAAGGATCGAGGCCTGCACGACGCCCTGCTGCACATCGAGCCGCAAACCGAGACTGTCGAGCCCCGTGGTCGATGTGCCGGCGGCCTGCCAGCCGCGCACGTCGCCCCGTTTTGCTGCCTGCGCCAGCGTCTTCAGATCCAGGCCCACGCGCGCACCGGCCCGCATATCGATCTGTGCCTTGCCGCCAAGGTTCGCGACCAGCTCTTGCGAGGTATCGCCCGTCGTCGTGAGGCTCATCGCAATATCGGCCCGCCCCTGGAGAGGATTGCGGCCGAGCGTACGCTGCAGCAGGCGCCCCGCCTCGACGCCCTCCAGCTTGCCGTTGATGCCATAGCGCGGATCACTGCTGGCACGCTCGACGATCACCTGGCCTTTGAATACCCCCTCCTCGATGGCGAGCTCCGCCACATCGGCGAGCAGCTTGCCATTCTTCAGCGTGACCGCGACGGCGCCCTGCCCCGCCTCGATGCCCGGAATGACGAGAGCATCCGAGGAGATGCGCAGATCCGCGTCCACATTATCCAGCAGCGAGGCAATGGCTGGCGGCCGCGTCGCGGCAAAGATCGGCGCCAGCAATGTGCGCTCGACCATGGTCGAGGCGATGTAGGGTTTCAGATTGAGCTGCTTGAAAGCAAGTGTGCCTTCGACGGCCGTGCGACTGCCCGTCCGCGTCACGCTGATCGCGCCCACGCCTTCGTTCCCGTCCAGCGTCAGCGTGGATTGCGAGAACGCCATGACGCCGCCGGTCCAGTCGAGAGCACCGCGCAGCCGCATGGCTTCGAGGTTGCCGGCACGCGGCGCCCCGATCCCGAGCCAGAGCGCGATCTCCCTCAGACGAGGGCTGCTGACGTCGACGGCGCCGTTGAGGCGCAGGCCCTTGGCCTCGTCGAGCAAGCCATCGAACCGCGCCTCGAACAGAGCGCCGCTCAATGTTGCTTGAATGGGCCAGCGATGATCAGCCCCATCAGCAGCCCGCCGTGCAATCGTCGCGGATAGGCTGAGGCGCTGCCCGAGATAGGTGAGCTGACCGGATACGGTTGCCGAAGCACGCCGATGAGGCGTGATCTGCATTTCGACGTCGGTAAGAAGCTCCGGATCGGCATCGCCCGTCATCACCTTGATCAATCCGCCCCGGATGATCAGGCTCTGGACATCCAGCGACGCAATGCGCGCCAGAAGCGGCTCCAGCGCGGCCACTACATCGCCCTGGCGGGGCGCACCGTTTGAGGCAATCTCGACGGATATGGTTGGCCCATCGAGAACCAAGCGGCGGGATCGCTCGACGCCCTTCAGGCCATCGTCCTCGACCTTGGCATCGGCGCTGTGAATAGCGGCGCTCTCGAGCACGAGGCGCGGCCTGGCCAGAAGCTGGACCGGCTCGGAAATCACGTAGCCGGCGCGCGGCGCGGCGTGGAGGCGGAACGGCGCGAGCATATCGCCTGGGGCGTGCATCCAGGAAAAGCCGCCATACCCGAGCGACGCGACCAGTGCCGTGCCGCCCAGCGCTATGGCCAGCCCGCTCTTTCCCCTCACCCGGCTAGCCGATTTCGTCACTGTGGACAGTATCCCATCGCCCGCAAGCCACCGCCCGGCACTGGCGCGAAATGCGCCAGCCTGGAGCACCAATGATCCGCTCCCGCTTGCCCCGTCTGCATGATCGCGAGGGCGCTGCCGGCATGTGGCCTCTCCGAACCGTCTTAGCGGTGCCCTCGGAATGCGGCAAGCTCGGACACGATTGTGGCCAGGGCGCGTCAGCCAACCACTTGTCGAACAATAACCTTCAGGCTAGGCCTCATAAAGATTGAGGCGAAGGAGCGAAATGATGTCGCAACCGCTGTGGCAGCCGAGCGAGACCGCGATCCGGAGTACCAACCTCGCGCGCTTTATGACCGATGCCGAAGCGTCTTGCGGCCACCGGCTCACGAACTACGAGGACCTCCAAGCATTCTCGCTCGCCGATCCGGGAGCCTTCTGGCGGCTCGTCTGGGACCGCTGTGGCATCAAGGGCGATCCCGGGCCCGCGCCCTATCTCGTCGATGGGGATAAAATGCCGGGTGCCCGCTTTTTCCCAAAGGGCACGCTCAATTTCGCCGAGAACCTGCTCGCGGGCGCGGACCGGGCGACCGGGGATGCGCTCGTGTTCCGTGGCGAGGACAAGGTGAGCCGGCGCATGAGTTGGCCCGAGCTCAGCCAGCAAACGGCCCAGCTTCAAGGACTCCTGCGCCGCGCCGGCATCAAGGCCGGCGACCGGGTCGCGGCCATGCTGCCCAACGTGCCCGAGGCCATTATCGGTATGCTGGGCGCCAGCTCTCTCGGCGCCATCTGCTCGTCATGCTCGCCGGATTTCGGCGTGCAGGGCGTGCTCGACCGCTTCGGCCAGATCGAGCCCCGCATCCTCATCACGTGCGACGGCTACTGGTACGCCGGCAAGCAGATCGACGTCGCCGAGAAGGTTGCCGAAATCGCGAAGAAGCTGCCGAGCGTCGAGCAGATCATTATCGTCTCCTATCTCGGCAAGGCCGATGCGCTCGTGCAGAGCCTCAAGGCGGCCGGCGGGAATGCAGCGACATGGGACAGCGCCGTGGTCGGCGCGCCTGTCGAGGCGATGACGTTCGAGCCCTTCCCGTTCAGCCACCCGCTCTACATTCTGTTCTCGTCGGGTACGACTGGCGTGCCGAAGTGCATCGTGCACTCGGCCGGCGGTACGCTCATCAAGCACCTGAGCGAACAGCAGCTCATGTGCGACTTCCGCCCCGGCGATCGCGTGATGTACTTCACGACGCTCGGCTGGATGATGTGGAACTGGCTCGTCTCTGGCCTCGCGAGCGGCGTCACGCTGCTGCTCTACGACGGATCACCCTTCCATCCCTCGGCTTCGGTGCTCTGGGACTACGCGCAGGATGAACGCTGCACGCATTTCGGCACTTCCGCGAAATACATCGACGCGCTGAAGAAGGCCGAAGCGCGGCCGATGGACACGCATGATCTCTCGGCATTGCGCGTCATTCTCTCGACGGGCTCGGTGCTGGTGCCGGAGAGCTTCGACTACGTCTACGACGCCATAAAGAAGGACGTGCACCTGGGCTCCATGTCCGGCGGTACGGATATCGTCGGCTGTTTCGTCGGCGGCATTCCAGGCAAGCCCGTCTGGCGCGGCGAGATCCAAGGCCCGCAGATCGGCATGGGCGTCGCCGTCGTCGACGAGCTCGGCAATGTGCTGCCCAAAGGCAAGGGCGAACTCGTGTGCACCGTGCCGTTCCCCTCCATGCCGGTCGGCTTCTGGAATGATCCGGACGGCAAGAAGTACCGCGCCGCCTACTTCGATCGCTTTCCCGGCCTCTGGCATCACGGCGACTTCGCCGAATGGACCGAGCATGGTGGCATGATCATTCATGGCCGCTCGGATGCGACGCTCAATCCGGGCGGCGTGCGCATTGGTACGGCGGAGATCTACCGGCAGGTCGAGCAGCTTCCCGAGATCAAGGAAGCCATCGTCATCGGTCAGGACTGGGATCACGACGTGCGCGTTGTCCTGTTCGTGATCACGCAGGACGGCGTGACGCTCGACGATGCCTTGCGCGACAAGATCAAGAAGCAGATCCGCGTTGGTGCTTCACCGCGGCACGTGCCGGCGCGCATCGTGCAGGTCGCCGACATACCGCGCACGAAGTCGGGCAAGATCACGGAGCTCGCCGTGCGCGAGATCGTCCACGGTCGAGATGTGAAGAACAAGGAAGCGCTCGCCAATCCGGAAGCGCTGGACCTCTACAGAGGAATTCCGGAGTTGGCGGAATAATTGCTTTCCCTCTCCCCGCTTGCGGGGAGAGGGTTAGGGTGAGGGGCGGCACAGTCGCCGGCGGTACCATGTGCCGCCCCTCATCCCGACCTTCTCCCCGTCAGAACGGGGAGAAGGAGAAAAAGCGCTTCACCGAACCGGCGTCTCTCTCTGCGGCAACAGCATCACCGCCCCGGCAATGACGGCGAGCACGGCGATCGCACCGTACGCAGCGAGATAGCTGCCGGTCGCCGTGATCGCGACGCTGCCGAGCGACGGCATCACGAGCACGCCGAAAAACATGGCCGCCGAGCCGAGCCCCGTCGCCTCCGTCCGCTGCGCACCACCGAGACGTGCATACTCGGCATAGGCGAGGCCCGTGTAACCGCTCGCCGTGGCACCGGCGACGGCCGCGACAGCCATGATCGCCCACACCGGCCATCCAGGCGCGAAATTGCCCGCGAGCAGCGCCGCTGCGGCCATGATGAAACCCTGCACGCCGAGCACGATGCGCGCCGGGATGAACTTGTCCGCCAGCCATCCGAAAATGGGCCGCGAGATCACGCCTGCAAGCTGATAGGTCGCAAGAGCCCAGCCTGCCGTTACGAGGTCGAGCCCCGTGCGGCTCGTGACGTGCACGGTCATGAAAGCGACGAAGGCGAGTTGCGCACCCGAATAGACGAAGCTCGCGAGCGTCAGCCGCTGCATGGCGCTGTCGCCGCGCAGAAGTCCGAACGAGCGCACCAGCACGGCTTTGGAGCTGGAAGGAACGGGCGCTGGCGTGCCATCCCAGGCGCGGCGCGGGATCTCCAGCAGCAAAATGAGCGCGATGATCGGAATGGCCTGCAGAAGCAGCCCGGCTTTCCATCCGATGGCCAGCGCTATGGGCGGCATCAGGGTCGCAGCTAGTACGCCAGCCAGCGGCACGCCGATCTGGCGTGTCGAAAGCACCATATTGAGGATCGAAGGCGGCGTGCGCGGCACGAGCAGATGCGTGCTGACCGGCGCCGTCACGCCATAAGCAACGCCGAGGATGAGAGCGCCGAGCGCAACGCTTGCCGCCGTCCCCTGCGCGCACACGACAACGAGGCCGAGAGCGCATAAAAGAACGAACTGTGCCGTCCTCACAGCGCCGTAGCGCGCGATGAAACCGGCGGCGAGCAGTGACGATATGATGCCGACGCCATAGACGACCGACACGAACATGCCGATCAGCGCGCCATCGACGCCGATGTCGCGGGCCACCATTGGCGCGAGTGCCGGGATGGAGTACGCCGCCATGGTCGCGAGCGTCTGCATGGCCATGGTCGCCAGCAGCGGCCAGAGGGGGAAGGTGGTCGGCACGCTCTCAGGTGTTGGCGGGCGCTCGGCCATCAGCGGCTGCTATCCTGCTTGCGGATCGAGCCGCCAATGACCTTCGAGATCATGCCGCCGCGTAGCAGCCATCGACGTTGTAAGCGGCGCCGCTCACGTAATTCGCGCGATCCGAGCACAGCCATACGACCATCTCGGCGATATCCTCCGGCGTGCCGAGACGGCCGAACGGAATGCGCCCCATGATCTGGTCGCCCTTGCGCTCCATGGGCTCACGCGTCATTTCGGTAACGATATAGCCCGGGCAAACTGCATTCACGCGAATGCCCCTCGTTGCGTATTCAAGCGCTGCCGTCTTGGTCAGGCCGATGACACCGTGCTTCGCTGCGACATACGCCGAGGACGTCTCCAAGCCGACGAGGCCCGCAATCGACGCCGTATTGACGATCGCACCCCCCTTGCCGTCCGCCAGCATGGCGTTGATCTCGTCGCGCATGCAGAGCCACACGCTCTTGAGATTGATCTCGATCATGCGGTCGAAGGCCTGCTCTGGCCAGTCGGCCGTGTGCTTGCCTTGCGCGCCGACCGCACCGCCGGCAATGCCGGCGTTGTTGAAGGCGCAGTCGATGCGGCCGTAGGCATTCACGACCGTATCGACCCACGATTTGACCATCTCGGCCTTGGTCACGTCCCCGCTGACCGAGACGGCCTGACCGCCGCCGGCGTTGATCATCGCGACAGTCTCCTGGGCGCCTTCGGCCAGCAGGTCCGACACGACCACCCGCGCCCCCTCGCGCGCGAACGCGAGCGCCGCAGCACGGCCGATACCGCGCGCGCCACCCGTGATGAGTGCCGCCTTGCCTTCGAGCAATCCAGCCATGGCTTCCTCCGCGTTTATCTTTCGTTGGCTTCGCTAAAGCGTCGGATCTTGAATGCGACCTACGCCCGGCCCGACTTGGACGTCGCATTTAAGGTCCAAAGACGCTTTAGGATCAAAATATTCTAAAGCAACTTTGGACTTGAAATTCACACACCCATCCAGTCGCGACGTGAGGTGAATTTCAAGTCCGTTGCTTTAGCCCAGCCTACGCCGGAACTCCTCGTAGCCGAAAGACTTGATCACGCGGTAGGTGCCATCCTCATCCAGCATGGCGAGGTCCGGGAGCGGCGTGCCGTTGAAGGTCGTGTTCTTCACGAACGAGTATTGCATCATGTCCGTGAAAACGAGCCGGTCGCCGGGTTGCAGCGGCTTGTCGAAGGAATAGTCACCGATCACATCGCCGGTCATGCAGGTCTTGCCGCCGAGGATGTAGTCGTGCGCCAGTTCGCCCGGCTCGCCCGAGCCGATGATGTTCGGGCGATACGGCACCTCCAGCACGTCCGGCATATGCGTCGATGCGGATGTATCGAGAATGGCGATATCCTTCTCGTTGTGGTGGATGTCGAGCACGGTCGCGACCAGCCAGCCCGTATCGACGACGAGGCCCGCGCCCGGCTCCAAGATCACCTCGACACCGAACTCGGCACGGAAGACCTTAAGCGCCGCGATCAGGCGATCGACGTCATAGCCGGGCTTGTTGATGAAATGCCCACCACCGAAGTTCACCGCCTTCACCTTGCGCACATAGTCGCCGAGCGTGCGGCCGACGTGCTCGATGAGCCCGGCAGAACCATCGTCGAGCGACTCGCAGAGTGCGTGCGTGTGCAGGATGTCGATCGCGTCCCACGGCAGCTTGTCGATCTCGGCGACCGTCGTGCCGAAGCGTGAGCCGGGCGCGCACGGGTCATAGAGCGCGCCGCCGAGCGTCGCATTCGAGTAGCCGGGATTGATGCGGATGCCGACCTTGCGGCCAGCCGCCTGAACGGTCGCGAGATGACGCGCGATCTGGCCGGGCGAATTGAAATAGATATGGTCGGCGATCCCGACGAGGCGTTCGACCTCACCCGGGCCATAGGCCGGCGCATAGACATGCACTTCCTTGCCGAATTCCTCGCGGCCGAGACGCGCCTCCTGCTCGCCGCTCGCGGTGGTGCCGTCAAGCGTGTCGCGCATGAGCGGGAAGGCTGCGGGCATGGCCCAGGCCTTGGTGGCGAGCAGGATCTTCACGCCCGCCTCGCGCTTGATGCGGGCCGCCGTCGCGAGGTTCTGCTTGAGCTTGGCCACGTCGAGGACGTAGGCAGGCGTGCGAAGCTCGGCAGGAAGGCGGGGCGCCATGGCAGTGGTTCCTTGGGAGGAGGTCGGGCGGTTCATTCGCCAGAGGCTATAGAGCATCCGCGCACGGCGTGCGACAGTGCGCTTCGGCACGGCAGAACGGCATGATGTGGGGATCGCAAGCGCGCGCTGCAACCCCGCGTGATGATCGAGAAATTCGCCAGACCAATCGGCACCGCACCGAGCGGATTTCTCGATCTGCATCACGCGAGTAAATACCTGATTCCAGTGCCCTTTTGATGCCGAAATTCGCTCGGACACCGGCTGCGAAATTTGGCGAGCTTCGGCATCGGGACACCGGTGCAGAATCAAGCTATCTCGCACCGTCGACGGGGACACGGAAAGCCGATGGCCAAGGCAACAAGATCGAGCTTCGTCTGTCAGTCGTGCGGGGCCACTTCCTCCCGCTGGGCCGGCAAATGCGGCGCCTGCGGCGAATGGAACACCATCGTCGAAGAAGCGGGTGTGGCGGCTGTTGCGGCGACGCCAGGCAGCGGGCTCACCCGCTCGGCCAAGGGCAAGCCCGCACCGCTCGAAACGCTGGCCGGCAGCACAGCCGAGGCACCGCGCATTCCAACCGGATTGCCCGAGCTCGACCGCGTGACGGGCGGCGGCATCGTGCCCGGCTCGGCGATCCTCATCGGCGGTGAACCCGGCATCGGCAAATCCACGCTGTTGCTGCAGCTTGCTGCACAGTTCGCCAATGCCGGTCGGCGCGCCATCTACTTCTCGGGTGAGGAAGCAGCGGCGCAGGTGCGTTTGCGCGCGGAACGGCTCGGGCTCGCCGCCGCCCCCGTCGCCCTCGGCGCGGAGACGAACCTTGCGAACATTCTCGCGACACTGGAAGCCGACCGGCGCCCCGATCTCGTCATCATTGATTCCATCCAGACGCTCTGGGCCGATGGTCTCGATGCGGCGCCGGGCACGGTCTCGCAGGTGCGCGCGGCCTCGCAGTCGCTCATCCGTTTCGCCAAGCAATCGGGCGCTGCCATGCTGCTCGTCGGCCACGTCACGAAGGATGGCCAGATCGCCGGGCCGAAGGTCATCGAGCATATGGTCGATACCGTGCTCTATTTCGAAGGCGACCGCGGTCATCCGTACCGCATTCTGCGCTCGGTGAAGAACCGCTTCGGCCCCGCCGATGAAATCGGTGTGTTCGAGATGGTGGAGAGCGGTTTACGCGAGGTCGCAAACCCCTCGGAGCTCTTTCTCGGCGATCGCGACAACAAGGCACCGGGCACCGCCGTCTTCGCCGGCATCGAAGGCAGCCGTCCGCTGCTCGTCGAATTCCAGGCGCTCGTTGCGCCTTCTTCGCTCGGCACGCCGCGCCGCGCGACCGTCGGCTGGGACTCGAACCGCCTGTCCATGCTGCTCGCGGTGCTCGATGCGCGCTGCGGCGTGAGCTTCTCGCAGGCCGATGTCTATCTGAATGTCGCTGGCGGCCTGCGCATTTCCGAACCAGCCGCCGACCTCGCCGCCGCCGCCGCGCTCGTCTCGTCACTGCTCGCGACACCGCTTCCGGCGGAGGATGTTTACTTCGGCGAGATCAGCCTGTCGGGCGCAGTTCGTCCCGTTTCGCACATGACCACGCGGCTGCGCGAAGCCCAGAAACTCGGATTCAAACGTGCGGTCATTCCTGCGGGCGGCGATCTAGACAAGGGCGCCGACAAGACGAAAACGCAACGCCTCACACACCTGCGCGAGATCATCGATCTTATCGGAGCGGGGAAAAAGAGTGCCACTGTCCCCTCTCCCCGCGCGCGGGGAGAGGGCTAGGGTGAGGGGAGGCGCCAAGCGCCGACGTTGCGTGTGCCGCCACCCCTCATCCCGGCCTTTTCCCCGTAAACACGGGGAGAAGGAGAAGGGGTTCAAGCCTCCGCCGTCTTCTCCAGATGCGCGAGAATGTGCGGATAGACATCGCTCGCAGCATTCTTACCGAAAATGCAGTCGATGTGACCGTACTCCGGAATGACGTGGCGCGTGTAAAGCTCCGGCCCGTTCTTCGCCGAAAGCCGCGCGACCGTGCGCTCCGTGCTCTCGGGCAGGAAGCAGCGATTGAGTTCGCCATGAATGAACGCGATCGGGATGGCCATGCGCCCCACATGCGGCAGATAAACATCCGCGCCTGAGGCATCGAGAATGGTCTGGTTGCGCGCGATCAGCGCGAGCTGCTTGAAGGCATCGATGTTCGCCTCACCGAACATCTCCGGCAGTGCCATCTCGAATGTCAGGTTGTTGAGCTGTGCGGTCTCGTAGAGCTGGCCGTACAGCGCCGTGATGCGGTTCGACGTGGCACTGCGCGACCGCTCTTCCCGACGGAATGGCACGAACACGCGGATCAATCCGTCGGCGACGCGCTCGGCAACGCCGTCCTCGGTGACGGCGCGCGCATTGACATGATCGATGCCCATGGCTGTGAACAGCGATGGCGCCCGAAGCTGCGCCAGCATCCGCTGCGGGAAGTACGGCACGATCACATCCGTCGAGATCTGCGAGATGACGGCGGACCGCACGCCCGTCAGATGCCCGCCGAGCATGGCCATGGTGAAGGTGGTCGCACCGAAGCAGTGCGCCATGACCTGCACGCTCTTGGCGCCTGTCGCCTTCAGGATCAGATCGACGGCGGGTTGATAATCCTCGCGCGCGCAGTCATCAGCGGTCCAGAGGTCGCGCGCATAGGGAAGATCGATCGACGCGCGATAGTCGAGCAGCCAGCAGTCATAGCCCGCGCCAACGAGATATTCGACGAGGTTCGTGTCGATCGTATCGATCGTGAATATGAGGCTCGACACACCGAGCCCATGCGTAAAGAGCACCGGGCCCTTCTTGCCACCCGCATAGCGGATCAGCCGCAGGCGCTTCCCGTCACCGGTCGTGAAACTATGAATCTCCGGCTCCGGCACGCGCAAGTCGCGTTTCTTGCGTGCACGCGCACCGTCGAAGCGTTTGAGCGGCGCGAAGATCCCGCCATAGACGTCGAAAAGCTGGCTCGCGAAGAGCGCGCCGAACTTTGCGACGGCTCTAGCGCGGTCCGCAGCGCCACTGCCGCCGATGCCCTGCATAGTGCGTACTTGCTTCGTGAAATCGCGAAACGCGATCTTCAGGACGCCGAGGCGCTGGCGACTACCTCGGCCGCCGCCCTCCTCGTCGGTGAGACGGACGAACAGCGTCGTCGTATCGCGCACCAGATCACCGGGCAGGCGGTCGTTATGGACGACCTTGTATCCGAAGAAGCGGAAATGGCGGCCGTCGCGCGCGGTGAGCCGCATACCGTATTCGAAACGCCGCGTCTCGACGTTGTTCTCGTCGCGGCGCATGAGGCTGAAGGTGCCCTCGGAAATATCGAGCGGCTCCGGCGAGAGATGCTTAGCATCAACCGTCCCGGTCAGCGTGCCCGCATACTGGGGATCGCGCAGGAACCGATCGATGTCATCGATGCGCACAGTCACCGTGAAAGCGAAGGTCTGGCCGATGGACTCGCCCGTCTTCGCCGCAGCCTCGTAGTTGCCATCGGTGCTGTCGGCGATGAAGCCATGCATGCGTTCGGTGAAGGTGACGCCGACGGGGCGGCGCTCGTCCGGTGCCGGCATGAGCGAGATCACCGAGGCGTTCGGTATCGGCGCATCCGTGAGCGCGCGGCCGAGATCCCGCGCGAGATGGATCATGGCGCGCTCGGAGAGCGCCGTGATAGTCAGCAAGGGGTTCACGCCGAGCGGACGCGGGATGATCGAACCATCACAGACGTAGAGGCCCTTGTGCACGGCTTGCGGATCGGCTGAAGCGGCATCGAACACGCGCGCGGTATCGTCGACGACACCGACCGTGCGGTCGAAGCCGATGCCGCAGCCGCCGAGCGGATGCACGGTGATGAGGTTCTTGCCGAGGAACGTATCCTGGATGGGATTGCGGACGTAGGTCGCGCCGTTGGCGCTGGCGGCTTTGATGAGATTGCTTTCGATCTCGCTGAAGATGCGCTGTCCCGCAACGCCCGGCCAATCCACTTCGATATCGTCGCCGCGCATGACAATGCGGCCCTTGCCGTCATCGTGCGCCATGACGAGGAAAGTCTGAGTGTTGTGCATTGCCCCGCGCCAGGCACCGAGCAGGATGCTGTCGAGGCGGCGTGTCTGCTCCTGCACCGTGTCGATGAGACCGGAATCGGTGTCCTTGCCGAAGAGGCGCGAGGCGACCGAGAATGTCGCCGGCAGAATCTCGGCGAGCCCCGAGGGCAGCACGCCCTCCTCGATGATCATGCCATCTTCGAGCCGCCGCGAGGCGCGGAGATCGATGGCGCCGGTGATACACGGCCCCGGGGGTGCTGCACCCGAGCGCGGCGGATGACCGATGCCAACGGCGTTCGCGGGCTCGTCGCCGTTGTAGGCGAACGCGAGCACGTCACCGTTGCCGGTGAAGCCTTCACCGAGACGGTTCGATACGGCGAGGCCTTCCTGGCGCGAGCGCAGAAGGATTTCCGTCGAGCCGAGCGCGCCGGCGCCGAGCACGACGATGCTCGCGAAAACGGAGCGCTCAGGCTGGCCGAACTTGTCGCGACGGTTGCGCGTCGGCGTGAAGAATACGCGCCAGCCTTCGCCTTCCTTGCGCACAAAGCTCACCGTCGCTTCGGTGAAGATCTCGGCACCATGACGCACGGCGTCCGGCAGATAAGTCATCTGCACGGTATTCTTGGCGCCGACATTACAGCCCGAGCAACAGTCGCCGCATAGCGTACAGCCCGGCTGTTCGACGCCCGCGGCATTCACGCTCGGCGCGAACGTGACGTTGATCGGCACGGTCGACATCTCCGTGCCGAGCTTCTCGGCCGCCGCCTGCAGGCGGACGCGCTTGTCCAGGCGCACGGTGTTCGGATAGCGCGCCGGCCGCAGCATCCGCGTCGCGCGCTGGAAGCCTTCCTCCAGTGTGCCCTCAGCGAGAATCGACGGCGGCCAGATCGGATCTTCCCACACGCGCGGATCGGGCGGCAGCGACACGTTCGCATTGATGAGCGATGTCCCGCCGAGCCCGCAGCCCGTGAGCACGTGCATGTCGCGGCCGAGATGCAGATCGTAGAGGCCGAGCCGACGCCCGATACGCCTGTCGCCGCGCGTGTACTGCAGCTCGGCGGTCGCTTCCTCCATGGTGTCCGGGAATGTGCCGAGCGCGAACTCGCGACCGCGTTCGAGCACGGCAACCTTGAGGCCGATGCGGGCGAGGCGCGATGCCGCGACGCCGGCGCCATAGCCCGAGCCGACGACCACGGCATCGTATTCCGGCTTCAGCTCATCGAGGCTGGACGAAAGACGCATGGGGGTCCTCAGGCAGATGCGGCGCGGCCGAACAGGCGGCCGAAGCGGGAGGTGCCGCCGCTATCGGCAGGAGCATCGGCGCGCAACACGCGCTTCGGGGCATCCGCGCGCGGGGAGACGTCGAGCGCCAGACCGTGCTCGCGCGCAAAGAGCATCATGGCACGCTCGGCGACGGCAGTGATGGTGAAGAGTGGGTGCACACCGAGCGGTCGCGGAATGACGGAGCCGTCGCAGATATAGAGCCCGTCGTGGACGGCATCAGGACGCTTGGCGGCATCGCCATCGAACACGCGGCCCTTGTGATCGACGACGCCCGTGGTGCGATCGCGCCCCATGGCGCAGCCACCGAGCGGATGCACGGTCATGAGATCGCCGCCGAGCAACTTGGTGCTCACGGGATTCGGCACATATGTGCCGCCATTCGCCGCGACGCCCGTGCGCAACATCGCCGAGATGTGCGTGAAGACCGGCTCATCGCTGGCATTGGGCCAGTGCACGGCCGCCGTGTCGTTCTCGAAGACGATGCGCCCGACCGCACCATCATGGCCGACCGCGAGGAAGGCGTGGCTGTGATGAACCGGCCCTTGATAGGCGCCGGAAAAGAAGCTCTTGGCATTGCGTCCCGCGTCCGCGATGAGACCGGCGAGGCCGCCGCTCGCTTCCTCGGGCGCCAGTGTCGCGCCGGTGGCGAGCAGCATAGGCATGAGCTGCGCCATGGCGCTCGGCACGGTCGCCTCGACGAGCGCAAGCCGGTCGAGCGGATCGCGACGACGGCGCAGATCGATGAGGCCAACGACGGCAGGCCCCGGCGGCGGCACCTTGATCTTCGAGCCGTGCGGTATGCCGACCGAGTTGACCGGCTCCTTGTAGTTGTAGCCGAAGGACATGACATCGGCGTTGGTCGAGAAGCGCCAGCCGAGGCGGTCGGAAACGCGCAGGCCGTTCTCGCGCGATCGCATCATGATCTCGGCCGTGCCGAGCGTGCCGGCCGCGAGGACGACCATGGCGGCCGTGACGGTGCCGACCGGCACGTGGCTGTCCTTATCGCCGACCTTGCGGAAAACGACGCGCCAGAGATCGGCCCCGCTCCGCTCGACGAGCCGGACATTGGCGCCCGTAAAGAGCTCGGCGCCGTGATTGACCGCGTCCGTGAGATAGGTCGAGTGCACGGTCGTCTTGGCGCCGCTGTTGCAGCCGCCCATGCAGTTGCCGCACATCGTGCATGGGGGCTGCACGACGCCGGCCGCGTTGGCCTTCTCGTGGAACGCAATGTGCAGCGGCACGCGCTCGACATGATGACCGATCGCCTCGCCGGCCCGCTCGAGCGACACGAGCTTCATCGGTGTGATCGACAGCGGCAGGGTTTCCGGTGCCAGCATCTGGCGCGCGCGGTGGTAGCCGACATTGAGGCGATGATCGACGCGGATTTCCTCGGGCCAGGCCTCGTCCTCGAGCACCATGACGTCCGGCGTCAGACACACGGCCGCATTGATCAGCGATGTGCCGCCGAGACCGCAGCCGACGAGCGCGTGCACATCCTTGCCGACGCGCAGGTCGAAGAGCGCATCCGGCGGACCGATGTGGCGGCCCTTGCCGTTGATCTGCATGGCCGTGCTGGCAGCGAGCATCGTCTCGGCGAACTCGCCGGGCAGATACTCGCGCCCGCGCTCGAGCACGGCGACCTTGAGGCCGATCCGCGACAGGCGCGAAGCTGCCACGCCGCCGCCATAGCCCGAACCGATGACGACCACGTCATAGGTCGGCTTCGCTTGCGCGACCGGGCGCGCCAGACGCGACATCTGCTTGAACTCCCACCCGTAATGCGGAACCCGCCAACTCCCTGGCGAAAGTATCTAACGGGCCATAATGGCATTTGCGAGGGAGGTGTGCGTCCCTTAGTGACCATTGCTCGACCGAGGCGTGGCGGAACGGCAACAACCGTTCATGTGCTGCCCCATCTGCCCTGGATGTCAGGATCTCCTGATCTCCTTGATCGACATGCCGATCTTCTTTTCGAGGCGGGTGAGCAGGCGGTCCAGCTCCGCGAGGTCGGTCGCATCGGGCTTCGGGCCGGGGGCGCGGATGGCGGCCGAACGAATGGCGCCGCGCCGCTTGAGGATCTCCTTCCTGAGCGGCAAGCCAACGCCGTCCTGCAACTCGTGGCGCAGCAGCGGCAGATAGAGGTCGTACAGATCCTCGCCCGCGTCCGGCTTGCCGGCAGCGAACAGCGCGTGCATGTGGACCATCATGTCCGGGAAGGCGAAGCCGGTCATGGCCCCGTCGGCGCCGCGCAGGTACTCCTGCGGCAGGTGGATGCCGCCATTGCCGCACAGGATCGGGATGTAGCGCCGCCCGTTGCCATCGCAGGCCTTGCGGATGATCGACAGCTTGGCGAGGCCCGGCATGTCCTCGTGCTTGAACATGGCGATCTGCGGGAATTCGTCGACGAGGCGCAGGAAGACATCGGGGCCGAAGCTGACGTCCGTGAGTTTCGGATAATCCTGGACGCAGACCGGGATCGAGGGGCCGAGCGCCGTCAGAATCGAGCGCATGTAGTTCTCGACGGCCTGATCGGTCTTGAGGCCGCGGATGGGCATGGCCATGACGCCCGCGGCACCGGCCTCCATGACCGAGCGCGCGATCTTGACGAGCTGATTGGTGCCGGGGTTCGAAACGCCAACGATGATCGGCACGCGGCCCGCAGTGCGCTTGATGAAACGCTGCGAGACTTCGAGGGTTTCGCTCTCGGAGAGCTTCTGGAACTCGCCCATCACGCCGAGGATGGTCATGCCCTGTACGCCGCAGGCGAGGTAGAAATCGACGAGGCTGTCGATACTTTCGAGATCGATGCGACCATCGTCATGGAAGGGCGTGGCGGCGATGACGTAAAGACCCTTGGCGTCGGCAGTGAGCTTGGCGGTCATGGCGTTCTCCCCGGAGGCACAGCGGCCAATGATCGAAATCAAGGAACTGTAGCACGCCACAATGCCAATCTGTCAGCCAGTACGTATCACATGCCGCATCTGCGCTTTCGCGCTGGCGCATCGTCGTCTAGCTTACATTTCTGCTGCGAATTGAGCCAAGAAGAGGAGCCCGCAGCCATGTCCGAACCGTTCACACCGCTGGCAGCCATGGTCTACGGCCCAGGCCAGGGCCTGGAAATGGATCGCATTCTGGAGGGCGTCGCTCACGTGCTGGCCGACGAGGGGCTGAAGCTCGCAGGCGCAGTTCAACACACGGCGCTGCAGCCGAGTTCACCGCGCTGCGACATGGTCCTCAAGGATCTCGGCAGTGGCGGCATCCATCCCATAGCCGTCGACAGCAGCATCGAGGTGCAGGGCTGCCGTATGGAGCCTGGGAAGATCGAGACGCTCGCGATGTTGGCAGGAGATGCCATCGAGCGCGGCGCCGACCTCTTCCTCCTCAATCGCTTCGGCAAGAACGAGATTGCAGGTCGCGGCTATCGCGAGGTCATCTCTGAAGCCGTGAGCCGTGGCGTGCCCGTGCTTGTCGGCGTCAGCGCTGCAAATATCAGTAAATGGGATGCATTCGCGAGCCTGGGGTACAAGCGGCTCGATATGGATCGCGAGGCTGCGCGCGCGTGGTGCACGAAGGCTGTCGACGCGCAACGGCGGCAGAAAGAACACGCATGTTTACTGAAGACCTGACAGCTACAGCCGAAACCCTGCTCGCCACGCTCCGCGCGAGAAAACTCATGCTGGCAACCGCGGAAAGCTGCACGGGCGGCCTGATCGCCGGCGTGCTGACCGAGATCGCAGGCTCGTCCGACGTCGTCGAGCGCGGCTTCGTCACATACTCCAACGAGGCCAAGAACGAACTCATCGGCGTACCCATGGCCATGATCCGAGAACACGGTGCGGTGAGCAAGGAGGTCGCGCTCGCCATGGCAGCCGGCGCGCTCGCGCATTCGCGCGCGGATATCGCCGTTGCCGTTACCGGCGTCGCAGGACCTGGCGGCGGGAGCGCCGCGAAGCCCGTCGGCCTCGTACATCTCGCTGCCGAGCGGCGCGGCAGGGCACCCATCCATCGCGAATGCCGGTTCGGCGAGATCGGCCGACACGGCATTCGCATGGCGACGGTGGCGGTTGCTTTGGAGATGGTGGACGAGTTGGCGCGGGAGGCGTAGCGCGCTCTAGGCCGAACTCACGCGGCGGCCATAGATAGCGTGCGCACGTTCCTCGAAGGCCTCGGCAAAGCGGCCAAAGGCTTGCTCGAAAACCGAGCCGACCAGCACCTGCAGGATCATCGACTTGAACTCGTAATCGATGAAGAACTTCACTTCGCAGCCGTTCGCCATCTCGGTGAAATCCCACTTGTTCACGAGTTTGTTGAACGGCCCTTGCACGAGATCCGTGCGGACGTTCGGAATTGTGCGATCGAGTATCACGCGGCTGGTGAACGTCTCGCGGATACCTTTGTAGCCGACGTCCATGGCAGCAACGAGCGTGCTTTGATCACCCTCACCGTTACGCGAGAGCACGCGCAGACCTTCGCAGAGCGGCAGGAACTCTGGATAGCGCTCGACGTCGGCGACGAGGGCGAACATCTCTTGCGGCGTGAACGGCACCTGCCGGCGTGTTTCGAAGGAGGGCATGGGGCGCCGCTTACTCCGCCGCCGCGGCGCGGGCCGCCTGGAGACGCGCGAAATCCGCGTCGGCATGATAGCTCGAGCGCGTGAGCGGGCTCGAGGAGACGAGGAGAAAGCCCTTGGCCTGTGCCGTGCGCTTGTAACTCTCGAATTCGTCGGGCGTGACGAAGCGCTTGACCTCGGCGTGCTTGCGCGTCGGCTGGAGGTACTGGCCGATGGTGAGGAAATCGACGTCGGCGGTGCGCAGATCATCCATGAGCTGGAGCACGGCTTCGCGGTCCTCGCCGAGGCCGACCATGATGCCGGACTTCGTGAAGATGCTCGGATCGAGCTCCTTGGCACGTTGCAGAATACGCAGCGAATGGAAGTAGCGCGCGCCCGGCCGAATGCTCGGGTAGAGCCCGGGCACCGTCTCCAGATTGTGGTTGAACACATCGGGGCGCGCCTTGATGACCACTTCCAGCGCGCCGTCCTTGCGCAGGAAGTCCGGCGTCAGCACCTCGATGGTGGTCGTCGGCGCGAGCTTGCGGATCCAGCCGATGACCTCGGCGAAGTGCTGCGCGCCGCCATCGGAAAGGTCATCCCGATCGACCGACGTTATGACCACATGGTTGAGCCCGAGCTTTGCCACGGCCTCACCGACATTGCGCGGCTCTTGGCGGTCGAGCGGATTGGGTTTGCCGGTCGCGACATTGCAGAAGGAGCAGGCGCGCGTGCAGGTGTCGCCCATGATCATCATGGTCGCGTGGCGCTGGCTCCAGCACTCGCCGATGTTCGGGCAGCCAGCTTCCTCGCAGACGGTGTGGAGCCCGTGCTGGCGGACGATGTTGCGCGTCTCGTTGTAGACCGGCGATCCCGGCGCCTTGACGCGGATCCAATCGGGCTTGCGCAGGACCGGCGTGTCGGGCCGCGCGGCCTTCTCCGGGTGGCGCTCCGCCCCCGTCCGCCTGCTGCCTGTCGTATCCAGAACCGTGACCATCGGGCCTTACTTGCTCTCTTTGGGTCTGCTTAACAAGAGCGGGCGGGACCGCTGCCGGCGCCCGCCCGTAATTTATACGATAGATCAGCGCGTTGCTATAAGATCAGCCGTGCGAGGATAATGACCACGACCGCGCCGATCGCACCCGTGATGATCTGATTGACGATCGGTGAGCCGACGTTGATGTTCACCTTGGCCATGTTCAGCAGCCATCCACCGACTACGCCGCCGATGACACCGGCGATGATGAAACCGAGCAGACTTCCAGGGCCACCGACGACGATACTGGCCAGCCAGCCCGCGACGGCACCCACGATGAGCATTACGACGATTGCAGCAGCGTCCATATTCCCGATCCTTCCCGTTGTGCGCCGCCCGGCGCACGGGCGGACCGTTCGAACGATCTCACGCCAACCTGCGTTGGTGATTCTGGACTGAGTCGGGAACGTTGTCGATAGAACGTCCGTCGCAGCAAGGCGTTGATGCGGCGCACAATAAGCTGCACGGCGACTACTAATGATCCGCCTTCGGCCGGTAAGCGACGATGGCCACCGCCACGATGCCCGTCACGACAACCATGCCGAGCGACCACGGCACGAGCGCCCCCTGAAAGAGCGGCAGCGTTGCGAAAACGAGAATGCTCGAGACGAACTGCGAGACGAAGCCGACCGTCGACGAGGCCACGCCCGCAATCTCGCGATGGGGATCGATGACCAGGCTCACCGCATTCGACATCACCATCAGGAACGATGCGTTGTAGATGAGCATGAGGCCCGCGAACGTGCCGAGGCTGATCCACCCGAGCAGGCTCAGCAAGGCGATCAGGACCGCAGTGGATGCCAGCACGAGGGCGGACACGCGCGTCGCCGCCATCACCCCGAGGCGGCTGATGAGGCGGGCATTCAGATACTGTCCCGCGACGATGCCGGCGCCGGTGGCTGCGAACATGGCGGTGAAGGCGAGCCCTTCGACATCGAAGGCGCTCTTGTAGAGCCGTGGGGCGTTCGTAACGTACGAGAGGATCGCAAACGAGTTGATCCCCGACAGCAGCACGAAGTAGCGCGACTGGCGATTGGCGAAGACGCGCGCGATCGCCGACGCGAGACGCGCCGGCGCAATGGCTGATCGGTCGGGCGACTTGTTGGTCTCCTGGAGCTGCGTCAGGACCATGGCCGCGAGACCTGCGCCATAGATGGCCATGCCGATGAACACGCCGCGCCATTCACCGATCACGACCAGGCCATAGCCGACGAGCGGCGCGACGATCGGCCCGAGCGCGATCACCGAACTCGCGAACGCCATTGTGCGCGCGAGTTCCGGCCCCGAATGCACATCACGGAGCAGGGCGCGCGCGATGACGGCTCCGCACGCGCTGCCGAACCCCTGCAACGCCCGGCCGTAAAGCGCGACCGTCAGCGTATCGGCAGCGGCCGCGATCAGCGCGCCCGCAATGTAGAGCGCAACACCTGCGAGAATGACCGGTTTGCGCCCATAGGCATCGGAGGCCGGCCCGAACACAAGCTGACCGATGGCGGAGCAGAAGAGAAAGACCGGAATGACGGCCTGCACGTGTTCGATTGGAGCGCCCAGGCTGCGCTCCATGGACCAGAAGGCCGGCAGCGTGATGTCACACGAAAAGGCGTTGAGCGCGAGCAGCAGCCCCGTGAACATGACCAGGAATGCGCGTGACATGCCGAGCCCCCCAGGACTTGCATCAGGGCTCTGATCAGCGCTTTGATCAGCTTTCATCGGCTCTTCGTCGATTGATGGGAGCGTGCACGGGCGGTCCCCCTCGCTGCGCCAGCTTATAGGTGCAGGCGTAGTCGGCCACCACAGGGCTTTTCCGCGCAGGGGACTACTCCTGGAACACCTGCTCGCGCTTGGCGTGTACGCCCCGCGGACAACGCCCGGCAGCTTTCTGTCCGCGTGCAGGCTCGCTATAATGTCCGTACCAGCGCCCTACTAAAAAGCATGAGGTGAACAATGGCGACGGCGATACCGGCCGGAACTGTCAAGGCGATGCTCTCCGATGGCGAGGAGATCGCGCTGCTCGACGTGCGCGAGACCGGACAACACGCCGACGGGCACCCGTTCTTTGCCGTGCCGCTCGCCTACAGCCGTTTCGAGATCGATCTCGAGCGCATGGTGCCGCGCCGGAGCGTGCGCATCGTGCTCATGGACGACGGCGACGGCGTTGCCGAGCGGGCTGCCAAGCGCGCAGAAGGCCTCGGCTATACGAGTGTCGCGATCATGGAGGGCGGAGCACCGGCCTGGAAAGCTACGGGCTATACGCTCTTCGATGGCGTGAACCTGCCGTCCAAGACCTTCGGCGAACTCGTCGAGATCGAGCGCCACACGCCGCGCATTTCGGCCGATGACCTCGTTGCCATGCAGAAGCGCGGCGACAACCTCGTCATTGTCGATGGGCGGACATGGGCGGAGTATAAGCGCTTCAATATCCCGGGCGGCATCAGCTGCCCGAATGGCGAGCTGGCACTGCGCATCGACACGATCGCGCCTGATCCCAAAACCAAAATCGTCGTCAACTGCGCCGGCCGCACGCGCTCGATCATCGGCGCGCAAACGCTCATCGATCTCGGCGTCCCGAACGAGGTCGTCGCACTCGAGAACGGCACGCAAGGCTGGTTTCTCGCCGGCTACGAAGTTCAGCGCGGCGCATCGGCGAAATACCCCGATCCCGCGCTCAGCGCGGAAAAACTCACCGAGCGCCGTGCGCGCGCCGATGCGCACGCGGTCAAATGCGGCGTCCGTGCTGTGACATCCGCCGACGTACGCACTTGGCTCGCCGATCCGCGCCGGACGACGTATCTGCTCGACGTGCGCACGGAGGAGGAGGTCGCAGCGAACCCGCTCGCGGGTTTCGTGCACGCGCCGGGCGGCCAGCTCCAGCAAGCAACGGACCAGTGGGTCGGCGTCAAAGGGGCACGCATGGTGCTGGTCGATGGCGAAGGCGTGCGCGCGCCGATGGTGGCGGCGTGGCTGCGCCAGCTCGGTCACGAGGCGTGCGTGCTCGAAGATCGCGAGAACGCCGCAACGATCGCCGCGGCGCTTCCCGTCGACCGCCAGCCGCGCGGCCCGGAGAAACTGAGGGCGCGGGCAAAGGAGCTTCACGCCGTGACGACGCAGGGACTTTCGGCACTGCTGCGGTCGGGAGGTGGCGTCGCGCTCGACTTGAGGTCGAGCCAGGACTACCGCGACGGGCACATTCCAGGTTCAATATGGGCAACGCGCCCACGCCTCGCAAATGCGGTCGCTGATGTCGCGCAGCCGATCGTCCTCATCGCGGACAGCCCCGAGATCGCGGCCGCGGCCAGCCTCGATCTCGCCGAGGCCGGCGCCCGCGAGATTTCCGTGCTCGCCGGAGGGGCAAAGGCCTGGAGCGCCGACGGGCAGACGCTGAACGCGACGCCGGACAGCCCGGCAGATGCCGAGCGCATCGACTTCGTATTCCACACCCACCAGAGGCACGACGGAAACGTCGAGGCGGCTCGCGCGTATCTGGCCTGGGAGGTCGATCTCGTCGCCCGACTGGACGATCAGGAACGGGGCGTATTCCGCATTGCCGGCCACTGAACCGCGACGCGCGGCACGTGCTTTGCCCGCGGTGATGGACTGCCCCACTTGTACCGCTTTCGCCCGTGTGCTGAATTGTTCTTGACGGCCGCATCGCTAGACGGCATGGGCACGCAGCACCCGGGGGTACCGAGGCCAGGAGTTGTACCGTCATGCGCTATGATGAGTCGGATCGCGAAAGCAAAAACGTCGAAGATCGGCGCGGTCAGGGCGGCGGTGGCGGTTTCCGTTTCCCGGGCGGAGGTGGTGGTCGCGGCATCCAGATCCCCATTCCCATGGGGCGCGGCGGCGGTGGCTTCAGCATCACGACGCTGCTGATCATCGGCGCGATCATGCTGCTGTTCGGGCTCAACCCGCTCGACCTGCTGCGCGGTGGCGGCGGCGGTTTCAGTTTCCCGGACATGCCGCAGAACCAGCGCATCGACCGTCCCGGTGGCAGCGGAACCAACCCCTTCGACATTCCAGGCTTGCCCGGCAGCCGCGAGGCCAAGCCCCAGCAGCCGGGCCAGCCGACGCAGCGCACGGCGCGTCCCGATGACGAAGCGGCACGTTTCGTCGGGCGCGTGCTGGCGGACACCGAAGATGTCTGGAACCGCATTTTCCAGTCGTTCGGGCGCAAGTACGAGGAGCCGCGGCTCGTGATGTTCTCGGGCGGGACCAATTCGGCCTGCGGGCAGGGCGTCGCGCAGATGGGCCCCTTCTATTGCCCGCTCGACAAGAGGGTCTACATAGACCTCTCATTCTTCAATGAACTCGACAAGCGGTTCGGCGCGCCGGGCGATTTCGCCCAGGCTTACGTCGTCGCTCATGAGGTCGGCCATCACGTGCAGAACCTGCTCGGTATCGCGGCCAAGGTGCAGGAAACCAAGCAGCGCATTCCGGAGCGCCAAGCCAACGCACTGCAAGTACGGATGGAGCTGCAGGCTGATTGCCTCGCGGGCGTGTGGGCATCGGTGAACCACCAGCTCAAGGACCGTCTGCAACCGGGCGATATCGAGGAAGGACTTCGGGCGGCGGCCGCTATCGGCGACGACATGATCCAGAAGAAGACGCAGGGCCGCGTCGTGCCCGAGGCGTTCACTCATGGCTCTGCTGAGCAACGTCAGCGCTGGTTCAAGCGCGGGTTCGATTCCGGCCAGATCCGCGACTGCGACACGTTCAACGCGGAGAGGCTCTAAAGATTGAGCCCGAGGCGCTCGCCACCGTAGACGCCGTCGCGCAGCGGGCGCCACCAGAGCTCGTTGTCGAGATACCAGCGGACCGTGCGCGCAATGCCACCGTCGAAGGTCTCAGCGGCGCGCCAGCCCAACTCGCGCTCGATCTTTGCCGGATCGATTGCGTAACGGCGATCATGCCCGGGCCGATCCTGCACGAACGTGATCTGCTCGCGATAGGGCCGCGCCGCCGGGCGCAGGCCGTCCAGGATCTCGCACACCTTCTCGACGACCGCGATATTCGTGCGCCCTGCGCGCCCGCCGATCGCGTACGTCTCGCCGACCGCACCTCGCTCGAGGACGAGCGCGAGCGCTTCGACGTGATCCTCCACGAACAGCCAGTCCCGCTCGTGGAGCCCATCGCCATAGACCGGGAGCGGCCTTCCTTCGAGTGCGTTGATGAGCACCAGCGGGATGAGCTTTTCGGGAAACTGGTAAGGCCCGTAGTTGTTCGAGCAGGTCGTCGTCAACGTGGGCAGGCCGTACGTCTTATGCCACGCGCGGGCGAGATGATCCGCGGCAGCTTTGCTCGCGGAATAGGGAGAGCTCGGCCCATAAGGTGAAGCCTCGTCGAAGACGGCATCCGGCGCGGCGCTGCCGAAGACCTCATCTGTCGAGACCTGAATGAACCGGAAGGCATCCTGCTTCGCGGTGGGCAGATCGCGCCAGTACGTGCGCGTGGCCTCGAGCAGCGTGTAGGTGCCGATGATATTGGTCTCAATGAAGCGGGCCGGGCCATCGATCGAACGATCCACGTGGCTCTCCGCGGCAAGATGCATGATCGCATCGGGCGCGGTTTCGGCGAGGATCGCATCCATGACCGCGCGGTCGCAGATATCGGCCTTCACGAAGCGATAGCCGGGACGGTTCGCGATCGGGTCGAGCGAGCGGAGGTTGGCGGCGTAGGTGAGACAATCGACGTTCACGACCTCGGCGCCACGCCCGGCGACGAGATGGCGGCACAGCGCCGAACCGATGAAGCCTGCTCCCCCCGTAACGAGAACTCTCATGAGAGCTGGCACCAGTTACCGTTAATTGCTTGGACGTGGCGCATTTCCCCACATCCCGGACATTGCGGCATGTGCGGCGAGCCTCTATGTCTGCACACCATGTCCAAAGCCCGCCCCAATCCTGAGACCGCAGCGCCGCGCGCCTCCGCGCCGACGGCGCTCGCCGTCGTGGAAAGCGACGGCTTTGCGGATTACCGGCTACTCGACAGCGGCAATGGGCGCAAGCTCGAACGCTTCGGCAAGATCATCGTAGACCGGCCGGAGCCGCAGGCGCTGTGGCACCCGCTCGCCGACGAGAAGCTATGGGCCGGGGCACACGCGGTCTTCTCGGCGAACGACGATGAAGAAAGCGGCCGCTGGCGCACGAACGCGACTGTCCCCGAAAACTGGAATGTGCGGCTCGAGGATGCAGTTACGCTGACGTGCCGGCTCAGTGGCTTTCGCCATCTCGGCATCTTCCCGGAGCAGTTGCCGCACTGGCGCTGGATGATCGCTGCACTGAAGCAGCACAAGGGCGCCGAGCGGCCGCGTGTGCTCAATCTCTTCGCTTACACGGGTGCTGCGACCTTGCTCGCCGCGCACGCGGGCGCGGAGGTCACGCATGTCGATGCCTCGAAGAAGGCCATCACCTGGGCACGCGAAAATCAGGCGGCTTCCGGCCTCAAGGATGCGCCCGTGCGCTGGATGCTGGAGGATGCGCGCAAGTTCGTGCAGCGCGAAGTGCGGCGGGCTAAGCAGTACGATATCATCCTCGTCGATCCGCCGAAGTTCGGGCGCGGGCCGAACAACGAGACCTGGGATCTGTTCGTCGATCTTCCGGACATGCTGCGCAATTGCGCTTCGCTGCTTGCAGGACCGCAAAGCGCGATCATTCTGACGGCTTACGCGATCCGCGCGTCTGCCCTGATGCTGGATCAGCTTTGCCGCGAGGCGCTTGCCGACAAAAGTGGCCGCTTCGAAAGCGGCGAGCTCGCCATTCGCGAAGAAGGCGGCGCGCGTGCGGTCCCGACGTCGCTTTTCACGCGCTGGTGCGGCGATGACCTCAAGATCTGATCGTGGCGCGCCGCCGACTTCGCGCGTCGTCACCAGCCTGACGAACGATCGCGTCAAGCTCATCCGCTCGCTCGACATGCGCAAGGCGCGACGCGAAACGGGACTTTTCGTGGCCGAGGGTGCGTCGGTGCTCATGACCGCGCGCGAGAATGGCTGGCGGCCGCAGATCCTGGTGCACGGCGCCGAAGCACGCGACAGCCGCGCCCACCGTGACCTGATCGACTGGGCGCTGCGGGAAGGCTCTGAGGGTCTCGAAGTGTCACGCGCGGTGCTGGAGAAGCTCGCCGCAAAGGAGAACCCCCAGAACCTCATGGGCGTTTTCGAGCAGCGTTGGGAGACGCTGCCTGAGACGACGTCGCTCGCCAAGTCGGCGCTCTGGGTCGCACTCGACGAAATCCGCGATCCGGGCAATCTCGGCACGATCATGCGCACGGTCGACGCCGTAGGCGCGGCTGGCGTGATTCTCGTCGGCAACTGCTGCGATCCCTATCAACGCGAAGCTGTGCGCGCGACCATGGGCTCGCTGTTTGCGGTGCCGCTTGTAAAGATCGAGCGCGCGGCGTTCGTCGATTGGGCGAAGTCGTGGTCCGGCGACCGCATCGGCACACATCTCGACGCGACGGCCGATTTTCGCGAGGGCAGCTACAATGGGCCGACGCTGCTGGTCATGGGGCGCGAAGGACCGGGCATGTCGGACGAGGTGGCTGCCGTCTGCAACCGCCTGGTGAAAATTCCGATGGCGGGCAAGCTTGACTCGCTCAATCTCGCCGTCGCGACGGCCCTCATGCTCTACGAGATCAAGCGTGGCGCGTTGAAGCTCTAACTTCCCCCCCTCCCAGTCCTTTACGGGGAGAGGGGTCACGCCAGAGGCGTGCTTCCAGCACGACGTGAGGGGCGGCTGCTTGCGCTGACGTTGGCATATGCCGCCGCCCCTCACCTAACCTTCTCGTCGCGCCAGAGG
>JAEZRM010000021.1 GCA_023412805.1 Pseudomonadota bacterium
ATCTACGCCGCCGCGGTGGCGCAGGGGATGAAGAACATCGCCGAGGACATGGACCACGCGTTCTGGCCGATTGGGCCCGTGGGCAAGCCGACCGAATTCCAGCTGGCCTTCCCGCTCCTGGCGTTCAACTTCACGAAGTACCCGCAGGCCTGCAAGGCGCTGATGGCCTACATGCTGGAAGCGGAGAACTACAATCCCTGGCTGGAGGCGGCGGCAGGCTACCTCACCCATCCGCTCAACGCCTACGACAACAACCCGGTCTGGACGAAGGACCCGAAAAACACTGTGTTCCGCGAAGCCGCGAAGCGTACGCTCACGGCGGGCGGCCTTGGCTCTATCGGCGAAAAGGCGGCCGCCTCCCTGGCCGACTTCATCGTCGTGGACATGTTCGCGAACTACTGCACCGGCCGCGAGGACCTGAAGGGTTCCATCCGGGTGGCCGAGCGCCAGGCGCAGCGCCTGTTCCGTTCGTGACGGAGCGCGCATCCGCGCGACGGATCGAGAGAGCGAAGTCATCCCGGCGGTCGCATGACCGCCGGGCCTGACGGGTCTTGACCCGAGGCGGCCGGCGGCAGGGCTGGCCGAACCCACGGAGACAACGATGAGCGACAGCGTGGCGGGCCGCCTCACGGCCCCGGCCATTCGTCACACCACCCGGTGGGACAGGCTCCGCATCAACCGCAACTGGCTCGGCTTCTGGTTCATGCTGCCGGCGGCGCTGATCCTGGTGCTGTTCCTCGCCTACCCGCTCGGCAAGGGGGTCTGGCTGTCCTTCACGGACGCCAAGATCGGCCGCACCGGCGTCTTTATCGGCCTCGAAAACTACGAATGGCTCGGGCTTCCCTGGTGGGAAGACGCCGACGGCGTGTTCTGGCTCTCCGTGTTCAACACCGTTGTCTACACGGTGGTGGCGTCCGTCGTTAAGTTCGCCATCGGCCTCTACCTGGCGATCCTGCTCAACCAGCACCTGCCCTTCAAGGCGCTGATCCGATCGATCGTGCTGATCCCCTTCGTGGTGCCGACGGTCCTTTCGGCCATCGCGTTCTGGTGGATCTTCGATTCGCAGTTCTCGATCATCTCCTGGTCGCTGCGGCACATGGGCCTCATCGACCACAACATCAACTTCCTGGGCGACCCTAACAACGCCCGCGCGGCCGTCATCTTCGCGAACATCTGGCGCGGCGTGCCGTTCATCGCCATCACGCTGCTCGCCGGCCTGCAGACGGTCTCGCCCTCGCTCTACGAGGCCGCCACGCTCGACGGCGCGACGCGCTGGCAGAACTTCCGCTTCGTCACCTTCCCGCTGCTGACGCCCATCATCGCCGTGGTGATGACCTTCTCGGTGCTCTTCACCTTCACGGATTTCCAGCTGATCTGGGCCATGACCCGCGGCGGCCCCGTGAACGCCACCCATCTCATGGCCACCCTCTCGTACCAGCGCGCCATCCTGGCCGGGAACCTCGGCGAAGGCGCCGCCATCGCGACCGCGATGGTGCCCTTCCTGCTTTTCGCCATCATGGTTTCGTGGTTCGGCCTGCAGCGCCGCAAGTGGCAGCAAGGAGCGGACAATGACTGACGCCGCCGTCCGCGAGCATTCGCGCCCCGCCCTCACCGACGACCGGGAGGGCATGAGCTACCTCGACAGCATCGGGCGCCGGCTGGTGCACCTGTACCTGCCGCTCGGCCTCATCATGGTGGTGCTGATCTTCCCCTTCTATTGGATGGCCCTCACCGCCATCAAACCGGACAATCAGCTCATCGACATGGACACCTACAATCCGTTCTGGGTTGTCAGTCCTACCCTGAAGCACATCAACAAGCTGCTGTTCGAGACGAACTACCCGACCTGGCTCTGGAACACGATGTACGTGTCCATCCTGGCCACTGTGCTGTCGCTGTTCGCCAGCGTGCTTGCCGCCTACGCCATCGTGCGCATCCGCTACAAGGGGGCCCAGTGGGTGGGCGCGGCCATTTTCCTGGCCTACCTGGTGCCGCCGTCGATCCTGTTCATCCCGCTGGCCACGATCATCCAGGCCTATGGGCTGTTCGACAGCCCCATGGCGCTGGTGCTCTGCTATCCCACCATCCTGATCCCGTTCAGCACCTGGCTGCTGATGGGCTACTTCAAGACGATCCCCTACGAGCTGGAGGAGTGCGCCCTCATCGACGGCGCCTCGCGCTGGCAGATCCTGGTCAAGATCATCCTGCCGCTCGCTGTGCCGGGGCTGATCTCTGCCGGCATCTTCTCGCTCACGCTTTGCTGGAACGAGTTCATCTACGCGCTGACCTTCCTGTCCTCGACGACCAAGAAGACGGTGCCGGTGGCGATCGTTAGCGAGTTCGTGGACGGCGACATCTATCGCTGGGGATCCCTGATGGCCGGCGCCCTGGTGGGATCGCTGCCCCTCGTGATCCTGTATTCGTTCTTCGTTGAGCACTACGTCTCCGCCATGACCGGGGCCGTGAAGGAGTAAGCGCATGATCGTTGGTTTCGTCGGCCTCGGCGCCATGGGGCTCCCCATGGCGCAGAAC
>JAEZRM010000026.1 GCA_023412805.1 Pseudomonadota bacterium
ATCGACATCGTGTTCGGGGAGGTTGACCGCTAATGGCCGTCCGTCGCCTCGCGCCCGCTGACATCCAGCCGAAGGATTTCTCTTTTTCGAAAGAGAATCTTGATTGGGCAAAAAAAGAGATCACGAAATATCCGGAAGGCCGGCAGGCCTCGGCCGTGATCCCGCTGCTGTGGCGCGCCCAGGAGCAGCACGACTACTGGCTGCCGAAGGCGGCCATCGAGTATGTCGGCCAGATGCTCGGCATGCCCTATATCCGCGTGCTCGAGGTCGCGACCTTCTACACGATGTTCAACCTGGAGCCGGTTGGGAAGCACTTCATCCAGCTCTGCGGCACGACCCCCTGCCGCCTGCGCGGCGCGGAGGACCTGATCAAGGTCTGCCACGATCGGATTGGGGACCAGCGCCACGTCTCTGCGGATGGCAACTTCTCCTGGCTCGAGGTCGAGTGCCTGGGCGCGTGCTGCAACGCCCCGATGGTGCAGATCAACAACGACTTCTACGAGGACCTGACGGCCGAGAGCTTCAAGGCGCTGCTCGACGACCTGGCCGCCGGCCGTCCCGTCAAGAAGGGCCCGCAGAACGGCCGCGTCTCCTCCGAGCCGCTCGGCGGGCCGAACACGCTGACCGATCCATCGCTGTTCGACGGCTCCGTGGTCGGCGCCTGGCGCAAGCGATTCGAGGAAGAGGACGCGAAGGCCAAGGCCGCCGCCGCCGAGAAGGAGGCCGCGGACCGCGCCCAGGCCGCCCAGGCGGCCGAGACGCCAAAGCCGGCCAAGCCGAGCGACGATACGGCCGGCACGAAGGCGACCGATACGCCCGCCCACCGCGTCGCCGAAGGCAAGCCGGCCGTGTCGCCGGCGGACCAGGCCAAGGCCGCCGACGCCTCGAAGGCTTCTTCCGACGAACCGCTCTCGAAGCGGCCAGACGCGCCGACGCAGGACCGCGCATCCTCGTATGCGGCCAACCCGAACCAAGGCGAGGTCGCCAAGCCCGCCGACGACAAGGCGAAGGGGTGAGCGGACATGCTTGCTGATCGCGATCGCGTTTTCACGAACCTCTACGGGCTGCATTCGCCGGGCTTGAAGGCCGCGAAGATGCGCGGCGCCTGGGACGGCACCAAGTTCCTGCTCGAGAAGGGCCGGGACTGGATCGTCGACGAGATGAAGAAGTCGGGCCTGCGCGGGCGCGGCGGCGCGGGCTTCCCGACCGGTCTCAAGTGGTCCTTCATGCCGAAGGAGGTGAAGGACCGGCCGCACTATCTCGTGGTGAATGCCGACGAGTCCGAGCCCGGCACTTGCAAGGATCGCGACATCATGCGTCACGATCCGCACCTCCTGGTCGAGGGCTGCCTCGTGGCCGGCTTCGCCATGCGTGCCCATGCGGGCTACATCTACGTGCGCGGCGAGTTCTACAACGCGGCCGAGACACTGACGGCCGCCATCACGGAGGCCTACGACGCCGGACTGCTCGGCAAGAACGCCTGCGGCTCGGGCTGGGACTTCGACCTCTATCTCCATCGCGGTGCCGGCGCCTATATCTGCGGCGAGGAGACGGCGCTGCTCGAGAGCCTCGAGGGCAAGAAGGGCATGCCGCGCCTCAAGCCGCCTTTCCCGGCGGCGGTCGGCCTCTATGGCTGCCCGACCACGGTCAACAACGTCGAATCGATCGCGGTCTGCCCGACCATCCTGCGCCGCGGCGCGGCCTGGTTCGCCGGCATCGGCCGGCCGAAGAACAGCGGTACCAAGATCTTCTGCATCTCCGGCCACGTGAACAAGCCGTGCAACGTGGAGGAGGAGCTGGGCATCCCGCTCAAGGAGCTGATCGAGAAGCATGCCGGCGGCGGGCGCGGCGGCTGGGATAATCTGCTGGGAGTGATTCCCGGCGGGTCGTCGGTGCCGGTGATCCCGAAATCGATCTGCGACACGGTGCTGATGGACTTCGACAGCCTGCGCGACGTGAAGTCCGGCCTCGGCACGGCGGCCGTCATCGTCATGGACAAGTCGACCGACATCGTGAAGGCGATCGCGCGGCTGTCGAAGTTCTACATGCACGAGAGCTGCGGCCAGTGCACGCCGTGCCGCGAGGGCACGGGCTGGATGTGGCGCGTCATGATGCGCAGGGGGCGCGGCGAAGCGAGCGGGGAGGAGAGCGACACGCTCGAGGACGTCACGCGACAGGTCGAGGGGCACACGATCTGCGCGCTCGGCGACGCCGCGGCGTGGCCGATCCAGGGTCTCATTCGTCACTTCCGTCCGGAGATGGAACGCCGCATCGCCGCGTACAAAGCGGCGCATCGCCAGGCGGCGGAGTAGGGTCAATGCCGAAACTCAAGGTCAACGGGATCGATGTCGAGGTGCCGGCCGGCGCGACCGTGCTGCAGGCCTGCGAAGCGGTCGGCGTCGAGATCCCGCGCTTCTGCTACCACGAGCGGCTGTCGATCGCCGGCAATTGCCGCATGTGCCTCGTCGAGATGGAGAAGTCGCCGAAGCCGATCGCGTCCTGCGCGATGCCGGCGGGCGACG
>JAEZRM010000050.1 GCA_023412805.1 Pseudomonadota bacterium
TGTCAGCGCACCCCGTGCTGATGACCGGTGCGGAGGCTCCCGTCGTCGACGCTCAAACGACCCGCAAAGAGCGCTTTCGCGGGATGGTCGTCGACCATTTCTCCGACATCTGGAGGTTTCTCCTGCATCTCGGTGTCGGCAGCTATGGCGTCGACGATGCCGCGCAGGACGTCTTTCTGATCGCCTGGCAGCGGCTCGACGAGATCCGCGTCGGAAGCGAGCGACCATTCCTTTTCACCACAGCCTTTCGGACCGCGCAGTCGCTACGGCGGCGCTCGCATCGCGAGATCCCCGACGAGAAGCTCGACGACGAGCTCGATACGTCGTCTCCGACGCCCGAAGAACACCTCGACGACAAGCAAGCTCGCGACCTCGCCTTTCGCCTCCTCAAGGGGCTCGAGGAGGACCTTCGCGTGGTGTTCGTCCTCTACGAAATCGAAGGATTTACGATGCAGAGAATTGCCGAGCTCACGGAGGTTCCCCCCGGGACGGTCGCATCTCGACTCCGCCGCGCACGCGAGATCTTCCAGGCGCGCTTCGAGCGCTACATGACCCCGCGAGGTGGAAAGTGAGCGAGCATCCTCCTCGTCTTCGTGACGAAAATCCGAACATCGCGCGTGTCCTCGCCGCGCTCGATCGCGAGGCGCCGGATCCGAATCTGATGGCGAAGATCCTCGCGCTACCCGAGCGGTCACCCGTGCCGGCGGCACATTCAGGCGCCGCGCGCGCGCTGTCGTCGATGGCTCCTTGGCTCGTCGTCGGTGCCTGCGCTCTGACGCTCGGGGGATTCGGATGGGCCGCTCGCGAAGCGCGCACCTCGTCTTCGAGCGCCCCTGCGTCTGCTCCCGTCGTCGCGGCGAACGCGGCGCCGTCCACGGAAGCGCCTCCGTCGGACGTGGCGAATGCCCCGCTCCCGACGCTCTCCGTCGACGCTCTCCCGAACGTCGCCGCCCCGAGCGGCAGTGATCCCCGCGTCGTGGCCGTGGCCCCGCGCTCGCGAATCGCGTCCACGATCTCGACCGCGCCGCCCTCCGCCGCCCCGACGGCCTCCACCTTCCACGAAGAGCTGGCCCTCATCGAATCCGCCCGCAGTGCGCTCTCCCGCGGCGATGGGCAAACCGCTCTCGATACCCTCGACCGGTACGACGCCCGCTTCCATTCCGGCGCGCTCTCCTCCGAAGCCGCCATCACGCGCATCGAAGCGCTCGCGAGCCTCGGACGAACCGACGCCGCACGGGCCGCCGCCCAACGCTTCCTCACTCGAGACGCGGCGAGCCCGTACGCCGCCCGTGTTCGCTCCATCCTCGATCGCCTGCCGCCCGTGCCCTCGCGCGAGTCGGGAGCTTCGAGCGACACCGATCGGAAAGGCCTCCACCGATGAAGCACGCTCTCTCTCTCCTTCCTAGCCACCGCGCACTCGTCGGCGCGCTCGCTCTCGCCTCGGGGGGCGTCTTCGCGTCCGCCTCGTGCGCGAGCCCGGTCGAAGACGCCAGCGTTCTCGGAACGCCGGACGACACGCTCGACGCCGGGGCGAGCCACGAGCCGGCATCGCCCTCCTTCGTCAACGTCGATTCAGGCGCAGACGCCACCGCCGAGGACGAGGTCTTGGAGCCCCCGAAGGTGCTCGCATGCATGGGCACCGAGTGTCCCTATCCGTACGCGACGTGCCCCTCGGCGAACGGTACTGACGACTACATTTGCGGCATCGACCTCCGCAACGACTCGAACAACTGCGGGGCGTGCGGCAACGTTTGCCCGGGGGCGACCACCTTCGGCACGCTGAACATGACAACGCGCTGCGTCGATGGCAAATGCCAGCGCGAATGCAATAGTATCCTCTCTTATTACGATTACAGAGACTGCAACGGCGATGTGAACGACGGGTGCGAGGCCGACGCCAAGAACGACCTCGCCAACTGCGGAGCCTGCGGAAACGTCTGTCCGCCAGGCACGGATCGCTGCGTCGACGGCAAGTGCGGATGTTCGAGCGGAATGATCTATTGCGGCCCCCTCCTTTCCGGAGCGAAGGCCTGCAAGGACCCCTCGTCGGACAACGACAACTGCGGTGGTTGCGGAGTCAAGTGCACGACGCCTGCCGATGCCGGCGCGCTATTCCCGAATATGGAATACGGCTGCGTGGCGGGCCAGTGCGGGCAGCCGAAGTGCAAGAGCGGTTTCCAAAATTGTGACGGCGTCCTCGACCCGAACGGTTGCGAGGCGAACCTCACCGATGTGAACAGTTGCGGTGGTTGCGGCGTGAAATGCGCGTCCGGAGAGACCTGCATCGTCCCGAAATCGGGCTCGCCTTACTGCGGATGTCCCAGCGGCCAAACGATGTGCATCAGCACGAACGACGGCCAGGTCTGTACCGACCTCACGCTGGACAACAAGAACTGCGGTAGCTGCGGGTACGTGTGCCCCGGCTCGACCAACGCCAGCAATCACGGCTTCCCCAGCTGTCAACAAGGGTTCTGTACCTACGAGTGTGAGCCGGGATATGCCGATTGCGACAGCAATCCATCGAACGGTTGCGAAACGAACTTGATGGTCAACACGGGCAATTGCGGAGCGTGTGGGAACCGTTGCGATGCGTCCGCCGGTCAGCCGTGCATCGA
>JAEZRM010000093.1 GCA_023412805.1 Pseudomonadota bacterium
GGATGACGGCGGGTGTGCATGGCCTGTTACGCCTTGTTGTCGTCCACCTCGGAGAATTCGGCGTCGACGACTTCCTCGCCGCCCGCCTCGCTCCCCGCAGCCGCACCCGCATCGCCCTGTGGCGAAGCGTTTTCGGCGGCCTGCTTTTCGTAGATCGCCTGGCCGAGCTTCATAGCGACCTGCGCCAGATGCTGCGACTTGGCCTGCATGTCGTCGGCGTCGCCGCTCTCGACTGCCGCCTTGGCCGCGGTCACTGCGTCCTCGATCTCGCTCTTCAGCGAAGCGTCGACCTTGTCGCCATTCTCCTGGAGCTGGCGCTCGGTGGTGTGGATCAGGCTTTCGGCATTGTTGCGCGCTTCCGCCGCCGCACGCCGCTTCTTGTCGTCCTCGGCGAATTGCTCGGCATCGCGGACCATCTGGTCGATGTCGGCGTCCGAAAGGCCGCCCGACGCCTGGATGCGGATCTGCTGCTCCTTGCCGGTGCCCTTGTCGCGCGCCGAGACGTTGACGATGCCGTTGGCGTCGATGTCGAACGTCACTTCGATCTGCGGCACGCCGCGCGGCGCCGGCGGGATGCCGACCAGGTCGAACTGGCCGAGCAGCTTGTTGTCCGCCGCCATTTCGCGCTCGCCCTGGAACACGCGGATCGTCACGGCCTGCTGATTGTCATCGGCAGTCGAATAGACCTGGCTCTTCTTGGTCGGGATCGTCGTGTTGCGGTCGATCATGCGGGTGAACACGCCGCCCAGCGTCTCGATGCCCAGCGACAGCGGAGTCACGTCGAGCAGCAGCACGTCCTTGACGTCGCCCTGGAGCACGCCCGCCTGGATCGCCGCGCCGATCGCCACGACTTCGTCGGGGTTCACGCCGGTGTGCGGCTCCTTGCCGAAGAACTCCTTCACGATCTGGCGCACCTTGGGCATGCGCGTCATGCCGCCCACGAGCACCACTTCGTCGATCGCCGAAGCCTTGACGCCCGCATCCGCCAGCGCCTTGCGGCACGGCTCGAGCGTGCGCTGGATCAGATCGTCGACCAGCCGCTCCAGCTCGGCGCGGTTGATCGTCTTGACGAGGTGCTTCGGCCCGTTCTGGTCCGCGGTGATGAAAGGCAGGTTCACTTCGGTGGTCTGCGCAGTCGAAAGCTCGATCTTCGCCTTCTCCGCGGCTTCCTTGAGCCGCTGCAGCTCGAGCTTGTCCTTGGTGAGGTCGATCCCTTCCGCCTTCTTGAAGTCGTCGGCCAGGAACTGCACCAGCTTGGCGTCGAAATCCTCGCCGCCCAGGAACGTATCGCCGTTGGTCGCCTTCACTTCGAACACGCCGTCGCCGATCTCGAGCACCGAGATGTCGAACGTGCCGCCGCCGAGGTCATAGACCGCGATCGTCTTGCCGTCGTTCTTGTCGAGGCCGTAGGCGAGCGCCGCCGCGGTCGGCTCGTTGATGATGCGCCGCACCTCGAGGCCGGCGATCTTGCCGGCGGCCTTGGTGGCCTGGCGCTGGGCGGCGTTGAAGTAGGCAGGCACCGTGATGACGGCCTGCGTGACGGGCTGGCCGAGATAGGCCTCCGCCGTCTCCTTCATCTTCTGCAGGATGAAGGCAGAAACCTGCGAGGGCGAGTACTGCTTGCCGTTGGACTCGACCCAGGCATCGCCGTTCGCGCCGCTCGTGATCGTGTAGGGCACGAGATGCTTGTCCTTCTCGACCATGGGGTCGGAGAAGCGACGGCCGATGAGGCGCTTGATCGCGAAGAGCGTGTTGGATGGGTTGGTCACCGCCTGGCGCTTGGCCGGCAGGCCCACGAGGCGCTCGCCGTCGTCGGTGAAGGCAACGATCGAGGGGGTCGTGTTAACGCCCTCGGCGTTGGCGATGACTTTGGGCGTGCCGCCTTCCATGACAGCTACGCAGGAGTTCGTCGTCCCGAGATCGATCCCGATGACTTTGGCCATTTTCTTCTCAATCCTCTCGTTGCGGCAAACCGGCCGGGTCCGCTACGGCACCCGATATTGGCTTAAACCCGCGGGGGTCGGCAGCTCCGGTTCCCTGGAGTTGGTGATTTGGCTCACCGGTATATAGGAGTGCCTCGGAAGCCCTGCAACGCCCGCAATCCACACCTTTGTGACAATTTTGCACTGCGAGTTTGCATGAGCCTTATGCCTAGGGCGAAGACCCAGACGAACCCCCGTTAGCGGCGTTGTCGTTTTCGGCTTCGGGCGCTGTCGCGCCGCCGCCTGTTGCGTCTGCACCCTGCGCTGGGGCGGCCTTCTCAACCTTCGGCCCGCCCTTGGCGACGACCACCGATGCGGGCCGCAGAACGCGGTCCTCGATGGTATAGCCGGCCTCGAACACGCGCACGACCGTGCCATTCGGCACGCTCGCATCCTGGTGTTCCATGACCGCCTGATGCTGATGAGGATCGAATGCCGCGCCTTCGGCGGGAATGCGCTTGATGCCGTAGCGCTCGAGTACGCCGGCGAGGCCGCGCTCGGTTACCGTAACGCCATCGAGGAGGCCCTTGAGGACCGGATCGGAGGTGTCGCTCGGCACCGCGGCCTGGGCCCGCTCCAGGTTGTCGGCAACGGACAGCATGTCCTTGGCGAACCTGGAGACGGCGTACTTTTGCGTATCGAGGCGCTCGCGCTCCGCGCGCTTGCGCACGTTGTCCATCTCCGCGTAGGCGCGCAGAACCTGATCTTTCAGATCGCGTACCTCGGCCTGGAGGGCCTCCAGGCGAGCGGTCTCCGGAGCCGGCGCCTGCTCCGGCGCGGCCGAGGATTCTCCTGCCTGCTGGCGGTACTCGGCTGCGGCTGCGGCGCTCTTCGCATCGGTGCCTGCTGGGGCGTTCTGCTCAGGCTCGGGCGCCCCGGCGCCATGTCCTGGCGTCTGGGGATCGTGGGTCTGATTGCTCATGCTTCCTCGTGCTCGTCCAAATGAATAGCGCGTCAGGGATGCTCGGCGCCGCCGGGTCCGAGCGTCCGGCAGGCGATCGCGCTCGACCCTCGCATATCATGCCCCAGGGCGGCAAAATCAAGTCAAACTGCGGCTGACCAGTCGTGCAGTGTAGTCGACCATCGGAATAATCCGCGCATAATTCAGGCGCGTCGGGCCGATCACGCCGAGGACGCCGACGATCTTGCGCGAGGAATCGCGGAAGGGCGATACGATCAGCGACGACCCCGACAGCGAGAAGAGCTGGTTCTCCGAGCCGATGAAGATATGCACGCCATCGCCCCTCTCGGCGAGCCCGAGGAGCTGGACGAGTTCGCGCTTGGCTTCGAGGTCATCGAAGAGTTGGCGAATGCGTTCGAGATCCTCGATTGCCGTCAGATCCTTGAGCAGGTTGCCCTGGCCCCGCACGATGAGGCTCTTGCGTTCGTCGCCGGCACCCGACCACGTCGCGAGCCCGGCCTCGATCACCTTCTTCGTCAGGGCGTCGAGCTCGGCCTTGGCGGTTGCGAGCTGCCGCTCGATCGCGACCCTTGCCTCGCTGAGATTGAGCCCGCGGATTTGCGCGTTGAGATAGTTCGTCGCTTCCACCAGTGCGGACGGCGGCAGCCCGCGGGGGATGTTGATGACCCGGTTCTCGACGGTCTGATCCTCGCGGACGAGAACGACGAGCGCCTTGCCAGGCTCCAGCGGCACGAACTCGATGTGCTTCAGATGGTCGTCACGCTTCTCGCTGATGACGAGACCGGCGCAATGCGAGAGACCCGAGATCATGTCACCGGCTTCGGCGAGCACCTGATCGACCGAGCGCTGCCGCTTGACCTTGACCTGGGCTTCGATCTGGCGGCGTTCCTCATCTGTCAGGTTGCCGACCTCGAGCAGGCCGTCGACGAAGAGGCGCAGCCCGGTCTGAGTCGGCAGGCGGCCGGCGGACGTGTGCGGCGCGTAGATGAGGCCGAGGTGCTCCAGGTCCGACATGACGTTGCGGACGGATGCTGGGGAGAGCGTCATCGGCAGATGGCGCGAGAGATTGCGGGAGCCGACGGGTTCGCCCGTCGCGAGATACGACTCGACGATATGACGGAAGATCTCGCGCGTGCGCTCATTGAGCTGGATGAGCCCGGTCGCGCTTTCCTTGGTGGATCGGTCCAATGCTGACCTCCGGGGGCGCAAGCCTGTGGGCGCCGTGGTGGTTCGTCATGTTAGAAATGCCCTGATCGTTCGTCAAACTGGTGATGCGGCGCCTTATTTCAATGGCTTGCGGTCAGCTCCAAGCCGCCTATGTTGATGCAACAGAACCGTGCCCGCGAAAGCCGTATCGAGGAGGCCGACATGAGCGAACTGCCCCATCACGATCCAATCCCGGGTGACGCATTTTCCTGCGATGCCATCGAGCACGTCATCGTGCCGCGGGCGCGCGACATCGGCGGCTTCGAAGTACGCCGCGCGCTTCCGTCGGCCGCTAAGCAGATGGTCGGCCCCTTCATATTCTTCGACCAGATGGGTCCAGCCGAGTTCCTGCTCGGCACGGGCATGGATGTGCGCCCGCACCCCCATATCGGGCTCGCGACGGTGACCTATCTCTTTCAGGGCGAGATCTGGCACCGAGACAGCCTCGGCACGTCGCTGCCGATCAAGCCGGGTGAATTGAATCTCATGTCGGCCGGCTCCGGGATCGTCCATTCCGAGCGCACGGCCGCTGAGGTCCGCACGCACCAGCACGAGCTGTACGGAATCCAGGCCTGGGCGGCGCTGCCGAAATCGCATGAGGAAACACCGCCCACGTTCGCGCATCATGGCACTGAGGAACTGCCCCGCATCATGGGTGAGGGCAAGCGCGTGCGCCTCATCATGGGTGAGCTGTACGGCCAGCGCTCGCCCGTCGAGTTCCCGCACCCGAGCTTCTATGCCGAAGCGGTGCTGGCGCCCGGCGCCGTATTGCCGCTCGATCCGGCCTATGACGAGCGTGCGGTGTACATTGTCGCGGGTGAGATCGACATTGCCGGGGATCGTTTCGAGCCGGGCCGATTGCTCATCTTCCGCCCTGGTGACCGCATCTCGATCCTGGCGTTGAGCAATGCGCGGCTGATGCTTCTCGGCGGCGAGCCCATGGATGGCCCGCGGCACATCTGGTGGAACTTCGTGTCATCGTCGCGTGATCGAATCAACGCGGCGAAAGCCGATTGGAAAGCGAAACGTTTCGATACTGTTCCAGGCGATGCGGAAGAGTTCATTCCCGCGCCGGATTAACGAAAGTGCAACTGCAGCGCGCATCCAAAATGGGCTGCCCACCGGCACGCCTTCAAATCCTTCTGCAACCGACGATCCGCCTTGCGCGTTTCTGATGGTGATCCAACAGCAGAAGGGTAAGCAAATGGCGATCGTGCTCAAAGCCTTGGCGGCTGCAGCCTTCCTCGGCGCGTCAGCGACACTCGCAGCCGCTGCGCCGGCCAACAATATGAGCCAAATCCCGAGCGGTGTGAGCAGTGAGCTCGTGCAGCAGGTTCACGGCAATCACAGATCGTGTCAGCGCGACCGCCGCGGTTGGCATCGCCACAATCGCTGGGGTGAGCGTCGTGCGTGCCGCCGCTGGGATGGCCGCGGCAAGCGCCCGGGTGCGTGCGTGCAGGTCGGCCCGATCTGGTATTGCGGCTGACGCCTGACGTCGGCAAAAAATCGAGCCCCGGTCCGAGAAGGGCCGGGGCTTTCTATTTGTGCAGATGCTTATGCGGCGCTGCTCAGTACGCCGATGCCGTCTCGCCGACACCATCGCGCTGGTAGAGATCGCGCCGGAACTGGATCACGCCATCCTCCGTCGCCCAGGCCGTGATGTACACGAAGTAGAGCGGCATCGGTTTCTTGAGGCGCACATCCAAGCGCTCGCCCGACTTCTTCATGGCGAGCACGCGCTCCTTGTCCCAGCCCTGGTCCTGCATGAGCCAGGCCGCAAGATGCTCGATGCCCTGCACGCGAACGCAGCCCGAGCTGGCGGCGCGGAAGTTGCGCCCGAACATGCGGTCCGACGGCGTGTCGTGCATGTAGACCGAATGGCTGTTGTGGAAGTTGATCTTCACGAAGCCGAGCGGATTTTCCGGGCCGGGCTTCTGGCGAAACGTCAGCCCCTGGGTCGCCGCGCTGTTCCAGTTGATCTTCGTGCTGTCGAGCTTCTTGCCATCACCGCCGTAGGCGTCGATGCCGAACTTCGCGAGCACATCCTGTCCCTTCTTGGACATGGCACGGCCGTTCGGAATGAGATCCTTCTGGATCACCGTCGGCGGTAGATGCCAGACGGGATTGAAATTCAGCTCGTGGATGTGCGAGCGCAGGATCGGCGTCTGGCGATCCGTCTTGCCGACCACGCCCGAGTGACGGGACACGACCTTGTCGTTGTCCACCGCCTCGATCTGCGCCGCCGGGATATTGACGATGACATAGCGCTTCGGGACCGAGCGCGTCATTTCCGTGAGGCGGCTCAGGTTTGTCTTGAGCTGCCGCAGGCGCGCCGCGGCCGAGACGTTGAGGGCAGCGACCGTGCGCTTGTCGACGATGCCCGTCGGCGTCAGGCCGTTCGAAGCCTGGAAGCGACGCACCGCGCGCTCGAGCGCGCCGTCGAACATGGGCGTGCCGTAGTCGTCGGCTTCACGCAGGTCACCGGACATGGCGAGCCGCTGGCGGAGCAGGGCAACGGATGAGCCAATCGCCCCGGGTTGGAGCTGCGCGTCCGGTAGCGGCTGCCAGCCGCCTTTCGCAACGATGTCCGTGTAGCGGTTGATGGCTTCCTTGAGCGCCGCGATGTTCTCGGGCGAGAGCGTTGGGAAGCCCTTCGGCGGATTGGCCTCCCACTGGCGTGCGAACGAGTGGTCGTAAGCAGGAGGCGGCGTGTAGTTGCTCGCGAAAGCGCCGTTGGACCAGGCGTTGTTTGCCCAGCTATTGCCTTCCGAGGCGTTTGCCGGCGCAAGCGGCGCCGTCAGGGCCAATGCAATGGCGAGCCCGCGCACGAGCCCGCCGACTTGAACGAGGGATCCCTCGGAATCACCTTCCGGCATGTCTCCGATCATCGCAGCATCCGCATCTTCTTGGTTTGAACACACAACAACGGGCAACGAAGACCGTGGCCTGATCCTCGTTCTACTACCTTCGAATTCTTATGCGTATGTTTACGGCGACCCCTCAGAGCTGCGAGCCTTCTCAAAGGCTTGCCTCAAAGTCGCCACATATTGTTATTGCGGCAGTTGCGTCGAAATTGGAAGTGCCGATGGTGCCACCACGGTCGCTTGCCGGCTGATCTGATGCAAACGAGTCACGCCTGGGCGTCGTGCGCCCGCCAAGGCGCCAGCCCAGCCCGGAAACTTTGCGTGCGGCGCCGCATTTAGGTTGTGCCGACGTCGTGGCATTCAACTGCGATTCCGGGTAAACGAAGCGCCAGGACTGCGGAGCAGGACACTAGTGTGATGATCGAGAAATTCGCTGGAGCTCACGGTATCGTATGGAGCGAATTTCTCGATCTGCATCACACTAGTTGATTTATGATTCTAGTGTCCCTTTTGATTCCGAAGTTCGCTTGGGACGCCAGCAGCGAGGTGAAGCGAACTTCGGCATCGGGACACGAGGGCCATGCAACAATCCACGAGGAAGGTCGCTGTCGTCGGTGGCAGTCGCATCCCCTTCTGTCGCTCCAATACGCTTTATGCGGACCTCGGCAATCTGGACATGCTCACCGCCGCGCTGAGCGGCCTCGTGGACAAATTCGGCCTCGCCGGTGTGCACGTGGACGAGGTCGTTGGCGGCGCCGTGGTCTCGCACTCGCGGGACTGGAATCTCGCGCGCGAAGCGGTACTCGGCACGAAACTCGCCCCGACGTCGCCCGGCACGACGCTGATCCAGGCTTGCGGCACCGGCCTCCAGGCCGCGATGGGTATCGCTGCCAAGATCGCCATCGGAGAAATCGAATCCGGCATCGCGTGCGGCTCCGACACGACTTCAGATGCGCCGATCGTCGTCTCGAAGCCGCTTGCCAAGCGGCTGGTGGCCGTCCAGCAAGGCCGCTCATTCGGTGAGAAGCTCGCCGCATTCAAAGGTTTCTCGCCGCGCGAGCTGGCGCCGCAGCCGCCATCGGTCGCCGAGCCGCGCACGGGTCTTTCCATGGGCCAGCATACAGAGCTGATGGCGCAGCACTGGAAGATCTCTCGCCAGGATCAGGACCAGCTCGCCTACGAGAGCCACATCAAGGCGGCGGAGGCTTATCGCACCGGCTATTTCGACGATCTCATCGTGCCGTGTGCCGGCGTGTTCCGAGACAACAATCTGCGCCCCGATATCAGCGTCGAGCGTCTTGCCTCGCTGAAAACCGCCTTCGACAAAACCGATCGCGCTACCCTCACGGCTGGTAACTCCACGCCACTTACAGATGGCGCTTCGGCCGTGCTGCTCGCGTCGGAGGAGTGGGCGCGTGCGCGCGGCCTGCCAATTCTGGCGTACTTCACAGCGGCGCAGACCGCGGCTGTTGATTTCGTCGCGGGCGAGGGGCTGCTGATGGCGCCGACCGTGGCGGTATCGCGCCTGCTGGATCGCACCGGCCTTACGCTTCAGATCTTCGATTACTACGAGATCCACGAGGCTTTCGCGGCGCAGGTACTCGCGACGCTGAAGGCCTGGGAGGATCCGGCGTACTGCAAGACGCGGCTCGGCAGGGATGCGCCGCTCGGTGCGATAGATCGCGCGAAAATGAACGTGAAGGGTTCCTCGCTCGCCGTCGGCCATCCGTTTGCTGCGACAGGCGGGCGTATCACCGCGCTGTTGGCCAAACTGCTCGGTGAGAACGGCGGGCGCGGCCTGATCTCGATCTGCACGGCCGGCGGCATGGGCGTCGCCGCCATCATGGAAAGCGCGCGCGCCTGAGCGGAAAGCACGACGGGCGCCGGTTTGCACCGACGCCCGCCAGAATTCAGTCCGCTACGTAACGATTACTGCTTCGGCTGCTGCACAGCTTCCTTGGCCTTGTCGTAGGCTTCCTTGGTGGCTTCCTTCGCCTTCTCATAGGCTTCTTTGGCCGTTTCGGATGCCTGATCGATGGCCGGCTTCGCGGTCTCCATGCTGCGGTCGGTGATCTCGCGCGCCTTTTCCGAAGCCCGCTCGAGCAGTGTCTTGCGTGGCGTCTTGCGCTCGTAGGCGGGCAGCGCCGCGATCACTTCCTTGGTCAGCTCGGGCACGGTGATCTTGCCGTCCGGACCGAAACGAAGTGAGGAGAAGCGCAGGCCGATCCTCTTTTCACCCGCACCGAGAAAGCCACCCGTACCGATGATCACGCCTTCGACGCGCAGGTCGGACGTTAGAATGAGCTCCTCGATGTCGGCGATGATCTTGTCGTCGGGGCCATAGATCTTGGCGCCGATGAGATTGTCGCTCGAGAGGATCTGTCCATCGACCTGACCACGGAAGAATACGCCGCGCGGAATCTGCACTTCCACTGCGGGTGCAGCCGGGGCGGCAGGCGGCGTCTGCTGTTGTGCGAACGCCGGGCCGGCGACCGCAAGAGCAGTGGCTGCAGCAAGGGCAAGAGAGAGGCGTCGCATTTCACGGTGTCCTTCTTCACAGCTAAGACGCGCGTCTGAGCGCAGTAGTGACCCGTTCGCGGGGGTGCGAACGACTACGCGCTATTTGGTACGTCCGAGAGATTTCAACAACGCCGCCCGCGCAAATAAGTTCCTGCGTCCACAGGGCAATTCGCCACAATCTCGCCAGTATCCGGCTCGCGTGAAATCCACCGATTCGCGCGGCTCAATCCTTCGCGAGCTTGCGGACCGCTGCGAGCACCTCCTCGGCGTGTCCAGGGACCTTGACCTTGCGCCAGACCTCCGCGACGCGCCCCTTGGCGTCGATCAGGAACGTCGACCGGTCGATGCCCATGTACTTCCGCCCGTACATGGATTTCTCGATCCAGACGCCGAACTTCTCGGCGACGGCATGGTCCTCGTCGGCGGCGAGGCGGATGGCCAGATCGTGCTTCTCGCGGAATTTCTGATGCTTCTTCAAGCTGTCGGGCGAGATGCCAATGACGCTAACGCCGGCCGCTTTGAACTTGGGCGCGAGGTGGGTGAAATCCTTGGCTTCGGTCGTGCAGCCGGGCGTGTCGTCCTTCGGGTAGAAGTAGATCACGGCTGGCCGGCCGGCGAGTTCCGCGGGGCTGACGTTGCCACCGTCGTCCGTCGGCAGTTTGAACGTCGGCAGCTTGTTACCTTTTTCGACGGGGCCTGTGGTCATCGGGGATAGTCTTTCTTCGGTCGTTTTCCTGCATGGATCGTCAGGCATTGAGGCAAGGGCGGCGCAGGCCGTGGCGTTAAGGCATCTGGTACCGAATCATGCTGACGATGCCAAGAATGGTGCCGCTCGGCCAGCCCCGGCAAATATCGCCGTTCAGGCGGCGTCAAGCATTTGGTACGACGCATTAAAGACGCATTGCTGGGGCAACGCTCCGGGTAACGCCCAGGGGGGCGAAATGAAGTTCTTGCGTCCCGATCCCGGGTGCCTGCCGTGTGTCGCGTCGCGAAGGGCAGGACGTCGGGCTGTCGAGATTCGTGGACGGCCAACGGTTTAGGCCAGAGGTCGAAGGCCAAGGCCAGATGGCAGGGGAAGTCGGCGATGCATGGCCAGCTCGGCCAAGCGAGCGATAATACCGACGGCACGCCTGTGCCGGCGGCGCCACCCCCTGCCGTGGCGGCTGAAGTGATTCGCCCCAAACGCAAGGTCGAGGCGCGTGCGCGCCCGGCAACCCGCTGGGCCAAAGGCTGCGCCCGCGGCTTCCTGACCATCACAGCTATTATCGTGCCACTGGTGGCACTCGCGGCTGGGCTTCTGTATGCGCGGCTGCTTGTCAGTCCCATCTCTGCATCGTTCCTCGTCGAGCCGATACAGCGCGTGCTCAACGATGAGATGCCGGGCATTCAATTCCAAATCGAAGATGCCATCATCCAGCTCACGTCCAGCGGCGGCATCGAAGCCCGGCTCACCAGTGTGCGCGTGACCGAGGACACGGGCAGCGTCGTCGCACTCGCCTCGCGCGCGTCGGTCCAGCTCAGCTTGCGGGCGCTGCGCAGAGGCCGGATCGCACCGGCCCGCATCGATCTGCTGCAGCCGCGGGTCGTTCTGTTCGCCAGCGACCGGCCGGCCTATACGCTCGGCTATGGGCGCGATCTGCAGGGACGCACGTTCACGATGCCGGCGACTTCCGCCGGCGGGGCCGGCACCGCGCCGCCGCGCGAGACCGAGGTCGCCAAAACCATCACCATCATGCGCGATCGCATCGACGCGGCTCGCCAGGTCGCCGAGATGGCAGGTGAGATGCGCCGCCGCAAAGGTGCTGCTTCCTTTCTCGAGACGCTTGGCCTGAAGGACGCATCGCTGATCGTTTCCCATGACGGTCAGCCAACCGTGCTGCAGCTGCCGAGCCTCGAACTCTCCATGCGCCACCGCTCGACGCGCAGCGTCATATCGGGCAACGGAACGCTGGCGGGTACGGGCGCACCATTCAAATACAGTTTCCGCATGGAGGACTCCGAGCTTCGCGATCGCCTGACGCTCAACGTCGAGGTCGAAGAACTCGTACCGCGAACGCTCGCACTGGGGCATGTTGGCCTCGAGCTTTTCGAGGGTCTCGATCTGCCGATTGGGGGCCGTGGTGCGATCGAGCTTTCGCGACAGGGCGATGTGATCGGAGGCACCTTCGATGTTTCGCTCGGTGGCGGGCAAGTGCATCTGCCGTGGCTCGGCAAGGTGCCGCTCGATCTTGCTGGCGGCGAAGTGAAGGCGAGCTACGAGGGCGCCGAGCGCCGGCTCGTGATCGCGCCGTCGACCCTGCGCTGGCGGGCGAGCCACGCAACGCTTCAGGGCGAGATCGCACCGGCAACGGGCAGTGATGGCGCCGCCGGCTGGCGCTTCGAGGCACACGGTGTCGACGGGATGCTGACCGCCGATGATCTGGGCGCGCCGCCGCTGCCACTCACGGCGCTGATCGTGCGAGGCACCGCGTTCCCCAAGTCGGGGCATATCGAGGTTTCCGAATTCGACATGAAGGCCGGCGAGGCCAAGCTCGCGATGGTCGGTACGGTTGCGGCCTCGGGCAGCGAGCGCATTGCGCGCCTTGATGGCCGCATCGGACCGATGTCGCTCGGGGCACTGAAGACCATGTGGCCGCAGGGGCTCGCGCCGCAAACCCGGAAATGGGTCGCGAGCCACCTTGTCACCGGGCGCTTGAGCGGTGGCGCTTTCAGCATGACGAACGAGCGCAGCGATCGCGCCGGTCCAGGTGATCCGGCCGCGTTTCGCGAACGGGCATTGTCCCTCACGCTCGACGGCGAGCATATTGGTCTCGAGTATCTCAAAGGTCTCCCGCCGCTCGAGGCGAGCGCGGCCCGCCTCACTGTCGAGGGCTCGAGCGCAACTTTGAGAATTCCCGCCGGCATCATAAAGACCACGCCGACACAACACCTCCAGGTCCAGGAGACCAGTTTCACGGTGAGCGGTGTCGATCAGGATCGTCCGCAAGCCCGTCTCGATGTCCGCCTCGCCGGCCCCGCGAGTGCGCTCACCGATCTGCTCGGCCGCCCGCAGCTCGGGCTCATGCGCAATGCCTGGCTCGATGGCACAGGGTTCGACGGCAAGCTCGACGCGCGCTTCAGTGCGGCCTTTCCCGTGTACGAAGGGCTTTCGATGCGGGATGTGCAGATCGTCGAGGGCAAGGCGAGCATCGTCGAGGGGCACGCCCGAAAAGTAATGGGGCGGTACAACGTATCCGGCGCGTCTATCCGCGCGGAAGCGCGCGACAACGCCATCGACTTCACCGGCGAAGCGCTGCTCGACGGCGTACTCGCCAAGCTCGGCTGGCGCTATTCGTTCGACAGCGCCGCCGCCAGCGCCGCCACACAGCCAGACGCGCAAGGTCTGCGTCTGCGCGCGAAGATGGGGAACAGCGAGCGCGCTCAGCTCGGCATTCAGCTCGGCGAACTCGTCAATGGCGAAGTGGATGTCGATCTCACCGTTCGCCAGGATGATGACGACGGGCACGTGGTGCGCGTGGCAGCCGACCTGACTGGCGCCGAGATCCAGCTCAGCGATCTGGCGTGGTCGAAGCCGGCAGGACAGCGTGCGGAGCTCAAGTTCGATATCGGCAAGCGCCGAGACGGCACCATCGCGCTCCAGAACTTCAGGCTCGACGGCGATACCATCGGCGTAAGCGGATGGGTGGCGCTCGGCGCCGACAACCGGCCGGTCGAATATTTCTTCTCGGACTTCTCTCTCAACACCGTGAGCAGCCTGACCGTACGCGGCGTGCTGAGACAAGATCGCGTATGGGAGATCAAGGCCAATGGCGCGCGCTTCGATGCGCGCGGCATCTTCGGCGGCTTCTTGAGCGTCGGCTCGGGCGCGCGCCAGGAGAGCAATGAGCCGCACCAGTCCGTCGGTCTCGATGTCGAAGCCAAGGTCGAGACGGTGACGGGCGTGCCGGATGTCTACGTGACGACGAACCCTGATCCGCGCCTGCGTGGTGTCAGCCTGAAGTTCAGCTCACGCGGCGGGCGCGTGCGCGAGATCGACTTCAGCGGCCGCCATGAAAATCAAAAGACGCTCCGCGCGTCGATGAAGGCCTCGGGCAGCGCGCCGCGCGTGTTCACGGTCGATGCCGAGGATACGGGGGAAGCGCTGAAGCTCATCGGTATCTACCGCAGCATGCGGGGCGGTGAAGGGCGGCTCGAGATCAACCTCGATGCCCCTGGCGCGGCGGAGCGGCGCGGCACGATGCGCGTGCGCAGGTTCCACATCATGGGCGATCCCGTCGTGAGCGATATGGCGACCGCCTACAATGATGGAGGGCAGCCCGCGATCAGTCAGGGTACGCGCGGGCGGCAGGTCGTGCGCGAGCAGATCGAATTCGATCGCCTGCGCGCATCGTTTGCGACGGGCAACGGCCAGCTCGTGATCGAGGATATGGAAGTGGTCGGGCCTATTCTCGGCGCCACTCTGCGCGGCAAGCTCGACTATCGCAGCGAGCAGGTGCATCTCGGCGGCACCTATACGCCGCTCTCCGGATTGAATCGCGCTTTGTCGGGTGTGCCGCTTTTTGGCGAGGTGCTGACCGGGCCGCGGCGCGAGGGGATTGTCGCGATGACGTTCGCCATTCAGGGGCCGATGGCCAATCCGCAGTTCGTTCCCAATCCGCTGTCGCTCGTGACGCCCGGCATTTTCCGCGAGATCTTCCAGATGGCACCGAACAATCCCACGGTTACGCCAGGGACGCTGCCCTCGCAGAAGCGCCGGCCACCGCCGCGGCCACAGACCACGGCGAGCCCGCCCGCAACCGGTCCGTCTTCCGATGGCTCTGCCGAAGCCGAGGCGGGCAAAGCTGCACCGCGATCGCGCGCGCGCGTTACGAAGCCTGAGATCACCGACGGCTGGGCCGCCACGACCGATCCGCGCGCCGGCACACGGGCGAGAAATTAGCGCGCTGTCAGACCGGCCGCAGCAGCACGTGCTTCTTGCGCCCGAGACTGAGCTTGATCACACCTTCCGCCGAGATATCGCCCGAGCGCAGCTTGGCCTTCTCGTCGCTCACCGCAACGTCGTTCACACGCAGGCCACCGGCCTGGATCTGGCGGCGGGCCTCGCTGTTCGACTTGACGAGGCCGGCCGTGACGAACGCGGCGAGAATGCCGAGCTCGTTCTCGATGTCCGCGACCGGGATCTCGATCGTCGGCAGTCCTTCCGCACTTTCGCCCTCTTCAAAGGCGCGCCGCGACGTTTCGGCTGCGGCTTCCGCTTTCTCGCGTCCGTGCAGAAGCGCCGTGGCTTCCGTCGCGAGCGTCTTCTTCGCCTCGTTAATCTCGGCGCCGCCGAGCGCGGCGAGCTTCGCGACCTCGCTCATGGGCAGCAGCGTGAAGAGCTTGAGGAAGCGCGCGACATCGGCGTCCTCGGTATTCCGCCACATCTGCCAGTAGTCGTAGACCGGGAGCTGATCTTCGTTGAGCCATACGGCGCCGGCGGCCGTCTTGCCCATCTTGGCACCAGACGCCGTGGTCAGCAGTGGGCAGGTGAGCGCGTACAACTGATGCGTCCCCATGCGCCGGCCGAGATCGATGCCGGAGACGATGTTGCCCCACTGATCGGAGCCGCCCATCTGCAGGTTGCAGTCGTAGCGCCGCGCGAGCTCTACATAGTCGTAGGACTGCAGCAGCATGTAGTTGAACTCGATGAACGAGAGTTCCTGCTCGCGTTCGAGACGCATCTTCGCCGAATCCATCGAGAGCATCCGGTTCACCGAGAAGTGCCGGCCCACATCGCGCAGGAACTCGATGTAGTTGAGCGGTGCGAGCCACTCGGCATTGTCCGCCATCACCGCATCGTGGCGCGCGTCGCCAAACGACAGGAATTTGGCGAAGACGCGCTTGATGCCGTCCTTGTTCGCTTCGATCGTCTCGATCGGGAGAATACGCCGCGTTTCGTCGCGACCCGAGGGGTCACCGACGCGCGTCGTGCCGCCGCCCATGAGCGTGATAGGCTTGCCACCGCCGCTCTTCTGCAGCCAGTGCAGCATCATGATCGACAGCAAGTGCCCGATGTGCAGCGAGGGCGCCGTGCAGTCATAGCCGACGTACGACACGATCTCGCCCTTGGCGGCGAGGGCATCGAGCCCCTCGAAGTCCGAGCACTGGTGGATGAAGCCGCGCTCGGCCAGAATATTGAGGAAGTCGGACTTGTACGTCGTCATGATATGAGGCTTTCGGTCGTATCCGAACCGCATGGGGCGGCCAGGGGACACTAGGGTCGGCGCAAATTGCACAGGAAAGCCGCCATGGGCAAGATCAGGCGCGCAATAGGGCTGATGAGCGGCACGTCCATGGACGGGATCGACGTCGCGCTCATCGAAACGGACGGGGAAAGCCACGTGCGGCGCCTCGCCGCCGATAGCGTCGACTATCAGCCGGCATTCAGGGAGCGGCTCCGGGTCGCGCTGCGCGATGCCGTGACCATAGATAAGCGCGACGAGCGGCCCGGGAGCCTCGCCGCCGTCGAGGCCGAGCTGACCACGCTCCACGCCGACGCGGTCCTGCGCTTCATCGGCGACCGGATGCTGCAGCCTTCAGCGATCGACGTGATCGGCTTTCACGGACAGACGGTCTTTCACGCGCCGGAGCGGGGCTTGACGGTTCAGATCGGCGATGGTCGGGCGCTTGCGTCCGCAACGGGGATCGATGTCGTGCACGATCTGCGCGCTGCGGATTGTGCTGCAGGCGGCCAGGGCGCACCGCTCGCGCCGGTTTATCATCGTGCGCTGGCCTCCAAGGTCCAGGATCGCCCCATTGCCTTTATGAACATCGGCGGCGTCGCCAACATCACTTGGATCGGCCCGGACGGCCGGCTGATCGCATTCGACACTGGTCCAGGCAATGCCATGATCGACGATTGGATGTTGAAGCGGACCAATGTCGTGATCGACGAAGGCGGTGCGATCGCCGCGCGCGGCAAAGTGCACGAGGACTACGTCTCCGCGTACTTCCGGCACAATTTCTTCGCGCTCGCCGCGCCGAAATCGCTCGACCGCAACGCCTTCGACGGCACGCTTGTCGAGCCGCTCTCGACGGAGGATGGCGCGGCAACGCTGACGGCATTCACGGCCGCGGCCATCGCGCGGGCGCGCGATCATCTGCCGGAGGAGCCGCGCATGTGGATCATGGCCGGCGGCGGTCGGCGTAATCGCACGCTGATGTCGATGCTCGCGGAGCATGTGAACGGCGCCGTGGTGCCGATCGAGGCGCTGGGTTTCAATGGCGACTCCGTCGAGGCCGAAGCCTGGGCGTACCTCGCCGTGCGCTCGCTCGACCGGCGCCCGATCACGTTTCCCGACACGACCGGCGTGCGCGTACCGATCACCGGCGGCGTGCTGAGCCGCGCGTGATCGGATGGCGGGTCTACCTACTGAGGCGCGAACGGGTTTTTCCATCCGCGCTGCTGGCGTTCCGGAAAAGCGCTGGACAGATAGTCGAGCATCTTCTCGCGGTCATCGCCCTGCACGTCCGGCATGTTGTGGCGCTCGGTCATCCAGGTCATCACCTCGTCCCACCGCTGCCTGTTGAGCCCTTGCTGCGCCACGATCTGGAAGGAGTGGCAGGCGATGCAGAAGTAGAAGGTCTCCTCGCGGTTGGGATGGTCTGGATACATCTCCGGCGTCTCGTCGCGCGGCTCGAAGGCCGGCGGCGTTTGTTGCGAGAGCGCCGGCGATATCGCCAATGCGCTCCCGATCAGCATTGCTGTGAGTGATTTCCTCAGCACGTGCGCGCTCACCCGACCAGTACCGCGATGCGATGCATGGGATTGCCGCCGTAGCCCTGCGGGTTCCAGTTCGGCGCCACGTGCGGCTGCATGCGATCTTTGCTGTCGGTCGCGCGCACCCAGATCTCGTAGTACCCATCGCTCGGCAGCTTGATGTTCGCCGTCCAGCGCTGCCAGTCGAAGCGATTGCGCGGGGCGCCGAGCTCAGTCGCTTGCCACGTCGCGCCGAAGTCCGTGGAGACGTGCACAGCCTTGACGGTCTCGTCGCCCGCCCAGGCAGCCCCACGCAGGGCGAGGTCACGCGTGCCGGCCGCGAGCTTGGTGCCGTTCGCGGGATTGGTGATGATGCCACGCACTGGCATGGACTCGAGAATCTTGAAGTTCTTCGGGTCCGCCTTGCCGCCCGGCACCATCGGCTGGATCGGCACGCGATAGCTCGTCCCGGTCATGCCGGGGCCGTCGTGCTCCTTGTCGCGAAGGGTGATCCTGTTGAGCCATTTGTGTGATGCCGACCCCGGCCAGCCCGGAATCATCAGGCGCAGCGGTCCGCCATGAATGTTCGGTAGCGCTTCATCGTTCATGGCCCACACAAGCAGCGCCTCGGCTTCCATGGCCTTCGGAAGGGGCACGCCGCGTGAGAGCGTGAGCTGCTTGGGATCGCCGGAGAGATGCTGATCCGTTCCGTAGTGCGCGGTATAGACGGCGCTCGGCTTCGGCGCTGCGGCCTTGAGTACTTCCGCGAGTGACACGCCTGTCCACTTCGCGCAGCCGGCGCCGCCGTTCGTCCATTGATTGCCGCGTGCTGAGGGTGTGTAGAACGATCGGCCGTTGCCGCCGCACTCGAGCACGGCATAGATGGACTTCTCGGCAAAACGCTTCTTCAACTCACCGAGCGTCAGCTTGAGCGGTGAATTCACCTCACCGTCGATGGTTAGCTCCCACGTATCGGGCTGCGCCGGTGGGTCGGGGAGCTGGCCATTATTGCGAATAAAGAACTTCGAGAACGGTGTCGTCTCGTCATCGAGCAGGTGCTCCGGCGTCTCCGCGACGAGAGGACGCTCGCCGAGCAATGAAAGGCCTGGATCCTTGCCAGGGAAACTGAAGGGCTGGGGGGCCTTCGCCGCCGCTGCTTCCGGCGCCTTCTTTGCTTCCTGCGCCAATGCTGCCGGGATGAGGCCACCGGGCATCGTCGCGCTGTGGACGATCGTACCGCCGACGGCCGCACTCATTGCAGCGAGGCCCGCGCCATTGAGAAAGCCGCGGCGCGACACATCGGCCTTGCGCCCGAAAGCGATGACGTCAGCGCGTTCAGCGTCCTCGGCGTAGGTTTCTTCGATCGATCGTTCGCGTTTCCTCGCCATTGTTCTGTCCTCTCAGGTGTGTGAGGTTCGATGTATTTATATGAATACATCCGAATATAATGATACGACGCATGCGAGGTGCTGCCAACTCTAGCGTCGTCGATGACATCCCGATGTCTGGCGGCCGCTCTGTGCATCCAGGTTACGCCATGGCCCCAATGCCGAATGCTCCACGGCTTTCGGCCGTCAAGGCGTTGCGAATCGATCTCCTTTTGCTGCAACTGCTTAAAGTTGGGAATCTGTGGAGGCGGGGTCGATGTCCATCTTCGAAGCCATGGAGCGGCTGGCGGGTGCGGCATTGCTCGCGCTCGCGCCCGCTGCGGGCGTTGCAACTCTGGCGGAGCACCGCAGCCGTGGCGCGCACCTTGTCGCGGCGCTGCGGGCGCGCGGCGCTGGTGATCTGGTCGATGGCTATGTCGGTGAGCTGACACGCGAAATCTGGGTCGGCGCCGAGACGCGCAGTCTGCCGCAGGAGCAGCTGGAGCGACACTTCGCCGATCTCGCCGAGATCCTTGCCGATTACGAGATTTCCGAGGCCTGCCTCGAAGGCGCGCTGTCGCCTTCGGCTGGCGGCGACCGTGGCCGGCGCATTGCCGTCGACCTCTTCCTCAAGGCCCGCTCGGATGGCGTGCTCGCGGCGCGCAGTCTCTCCGAGGACGTGGCGATGTTCGTGCTTGAGCGCAGCTTCGCGCGCCTCGTACGTGAGCGTCAGCGCATCACGTCGCTCGCGCCTATGCTGAGAGAGTTCCTCGGTCCGCAGTTGAGCGCCGCACCTGCGCCGCCGCCGGAGATGCCGCAGGCCATAGCCGAGCCACCGCGTCAGGCAGTCGCTGCGCCTGCGCCGACAGCGCCGCCGAAGCAGGCCGCTACGGATATCTCTGCCACCGCCCGCCCGCCCGCCGAGGCTGATGAGCGCGCGCGCATTCGCGCCCAGTACGATATCTCGGAAGCGGCTGAAGCGCGCATCATGGCGCTCATCGAGAGCCAGGGAGCGAGCGGCACGGGGCGAATCGCCCGCCTCGAAGCTCTGGCCCGCTGGCTCCAGGAAGCGCGTGCGCAACTCATGCGCCCGACGAACGACGACGGCGACCTGCGCAAGCTGAAGATGCGCGCCGCCGATGCGCTCGCCGCGGGTGATCTCGCGCTCGCCATGGAGACGCTGAAGCAAATTCGCCGCGCGCTCCGCGATGGCCGCCGGCGCATCGAGGCGCGCCTCGAAGATGAGGTCGCAGCACTCAAGACGCAGATGACCGAGGAGGCACGTGCCGCGGCGCGTCTTGCCGAGCTCGCGGTGGCCCGGAGGGATTATCTCGTCGCGGCCGACCTGTTCGTCGAGGCTGCCGACTGCCTGCCGAAGAGCGCACGCGAGGAAGCTTGGCGCTATCATCTCGCCCGCGCCGACGCGCTCCTGCGCAAAGCCGAGGAGGAGGAGGACGAGCCCGCGCTCGGCGAAGCCCTCGCAGGCTATGGCGGCGTGCTGAAGCTGCTCTCGGATGGATCGAATGCACACGGCGCCGCGCGCGCCAACATTGGTCTCGGTCGTGCGCTCCACCGTCAGGCTGAAGCCGCAACCGGTGTTGGACGCTTGACGGATGCCATCCAGGCCTTCCGCAAGGCGCTGACCCTCGTCTCGACCGATGACGCCCCAGTTCTGTGGTGCGAGGCGCAGGCAGGGCTCGCCAGAAGCTTGGCGCTCTCCGGTCGGCGCGCGCAGCAAGTAGCGCCGCTCCGCGAAGCAGCAGAAACCTATCGCGCGGCGCTCGCCGCGGCGACCGACGAGCTTGCAATGCAGTCGCGTCTGGAAATCAATCTCGGCCTCGGTGCGGCGCTGCTGGAGCTCGCCGAGCTCGACAAATCGCCGGCTGTGATCGAAGGCGCAGCGGCCGCCTATGCGGATGCGCTGGCGGCACTATCGCGGGACGAGGCGCCTGCTGCCTGGGCTGAAGCCAGCTACAACCTCGGTAGCGCGCTGCTCACGCGCGCCGACATGCGCGGTGAGGGCGGCCCCGATATCGAGCGGTTGACGCAAGCTGTGGCCGCGTTGGGTGGGGCTGTCGATGTTATGTCGCCGGAGGGCGATGGCGAGATCTGGGTCAATGCCAGCTTGACGCTTGCCGATGCGCAAGCGGCCTTGGCTGAGACGGATGCACAGCCGGCCGCTCGACTGCATCAGGCCATTGCGATCTACCGGCGTGTTCTTGAGACCGTCGATCGTGCGGCGACTCCCATTACGTGGGCAACGGCCAGCATGAATCTCGGCTCGGCGCTCATCCGGCTCGGTGAGCGTGAGGACAAGCGCAACAACTGGCTGGCGGCTGCCGGTGCGATGGTGCCGGCTCTCGAAGTCTTCGAAGCCGAGGGCGCGGTCGCCCACGCTGATGTCGCCCGGCGCACGCTGAAGCGCTTCCACGAGGAGTGGGTTGGCCTGCTTGCGCCGCAGCCCACAGGCCCCGTCGCGCCCCCCGCGACGCCACGCCTCCAACAGGTCAGTTAGACACGCCAACGGCAGAGCATCAGCCCAGCACCGCTTGCGGTGCCGGGCCGCGCGATGGCGACTTTTCATCCGATGGACTTGGATCGGTCTGCCCGATTTCCAGGCGATGAGCCTGTTTTTCGGGCCGGACATGCTCTAAGTTCCCGCCTTAAAATCCGGCACTGATAGGCTAACGTGCGGGGCAATCGAGGCATTCGGCTCCGCGATCTGTTCTGGCACGTCGCATGCTTAGAGCATGGGGTGCCGGGGACATCGTCGCCGTCACCGCAGGGAGCGCAGGCAAAGTGACATGAAGAAGATCGAAGCCATCATCAAACCTTTCAAGCTCGACGAGGTGAAGGAGGCGCTCCAGGAGATCGGTCTCCAGGGCATCACAGTGATCGAGGCCAAGGGATTTGGTCGCCAGAAAGGTCACACCGAGCTCTATCGCGGCGCCGAGTACGTTGTCGATTTCCTCCCGAAAGTGAAGATCGAGGTCGTGCTGCCTGACGACATGGTCGGCAAGGCGGTCGACGCGATCCAGAAAGCCGCTAAGACAGGCCGCATCGGCGACGGCAAGATCTTTGTCTCGACGATCGAGGAGGCCATCCGCATCCGTACCGGTGAAACAGGTACCGACGCCATTTGAAGCCCTCACCTAATTCGGTCCTCGCACGGCTCCGATGCCGCGAGGACCGCACTTCCCACCTCTGACACCTCACCAATCACAAACTGGGGAAACTAAGCATGTCCAAGACCGCTGCTGACGTGATCAAGATGATCAAGGACAAGGACGTCAAATTCCTTGATCTGCGGTTCACTGACACCAAAGGCAAGATGCAGCACGTGACCGCCGATGCTTCGTGCGTCGACGATGCCATGTTCTCTGAAGGCTACGCCTTCGACGGCTCGTCGATCGCCGGCTGGAAAGGCATCGAGGCCTCGGACATGACGCTGATGCTCGATCCGGCATCGGCGCACATGGATCCCTTCTTCGCGCAAAGCACGATGGCGATCTTCTGCGACGTCATCGAGCCGTCGACCGGCGAGCTCTACGAGCGCGACCCGCGCGGCATCGCTAAGAAAGCCGAAGCCTACATGAAGAGCCTCGGCATCGGCGACGCGATCTACTTCGGTCCGGAAGCCGAGTTCTTCATCTTCGACGACGTCCGCTTTTCGTCGGAGCCCTACAACACGGGCTTCGTCCTCGACGGCAGCGAGTTGCCGACAAACACGTACACGAAGTACGAGACGGGTAACCTCGGCCACCGCCCGCGCATGAAGGGCGGCTACTTCCCCGTGCCGCCGATCGACAGCGCGCAGGACATGCGCTCCGAGATGCTTTCCGTGATGTCGGAGATGGGCGTCGTCGTCGAGAAGCATCACCACGAGGTTGCTTCCGCTCAGCATGAGCTCGGCATCAAGTTCGGCCCGATGATCACGATGGCCGACCATCTGCAGATCTACAAGTATGTGATCCATCAGGTCGCGCAGGCTTACGGCAAGACCGCGACGTTCATGCCGAAGCCCGTCTTCGGCGACAACGGCTCGGGCATGCACGTTCACCAGTCGATCTGGAACAACGGCCAGCCGACCTTCGCCGGCAACAAGTACGCCGACCTCTCCGATACCTGCCTGAGCTACATCGCCGGCATCCTGAAGCACGCAAAGTCGATCAATGCCTTCACGAACCCGTCGACGAACTCCTACAAGCGTCTGGTCCCGGGTTACGAAGCGCCGGTGCTGCTCGCCTACTCGGCGCGGAACCGCTCGGCTTCCTGCCGCATCCCGCACGTGACGAGCCCGAAGGCCAAGCGCATCGAGATCCGCTTCCCGGACCCGTCCGCGAACCCCTACCTCGCGTTCGCCGCGATGCTGATGGCCGGCCTCGACGGTATCCAGAACAAGCTGAACCCCGGCGATGCCATGGACAAGAACCTGTACGATCTGCCGCCGGCCGAGCTCGCTAAGATCCCGACGGTGTGCGGTTCTCTCCGCGAGGCGCTGTCGAGCCTCGATGCCGACCGTGGCTACCTCAAGATGGGTGGCGTGTTCACGGACGACATGATCGACGCCTACATCGAGCTCAAGATGGCCGATGTCGAGCGTATGGAAATGACGCCGCACCCGGTCGAGTTCGACATGTACTACTCGGTCTAAGGGGCTGATCGATCTCGATGTGCTCCGCGCATCGGGATCGTTCGTCAGGCTTTCAGGAAATTACTCGAGGCACGTCCCGGCGGGCGTGCTTTCGGGGCGCTCGGGGGGAGACCCGGGAACGGGTTCCGAGGGGGGCCGGATCGTCAGGTCCGGCCCATTTTCTTTCGGCCCCGCCCCCGAGGCGGCTTGCCTGCCCGCGGGGTGCGTGGTTCGGTTGCGGCATTTTCCGCAGCCGTCTCGAAGACATGCCCTCAGGGACGGGCCGCGGCATTTTTTTTGCCACCGTCTCCTCGATTTGGGGTGGATGGATGTTTGCTCTGGGGCGAGTGACCTGTTACAAGGCCGGCGGCTCGCGGGCGCACGTCGCTTCGCTGCCCGCGCTCCCTTCGTCTATCGGTTAGGACGTCAGATTTTCAATCTGAAAAGACGGGTTCGACTCCCGTAGGGAGCGCCACCGTATAAGTATCTGAATCCAGTGCGGATTTCAGGTGCGCCTAGCTCTGATCATCTGTAAGCGATCTGACGCTGTAGCGACCACATAGCGACCAACAGGACGAATTTCGCGCGCACCTGGGCGCGCGGAAGCTGCTCGTCTCTCATGGATTTTAATGGATCTTGCTGCCGCTAAGCGGGGACGTCTGACGAATTGGATTTGCCCGCCTTGGCGAGCGCAGCTGCAAGCCCAGCTGTGGCCTTCGTCGAGGTCGCCTGGATGCCCTCGTCGCGTAGGTGGATGTAGATGAGGGAGGTGCTGAGGTTCTTGTGGCCCATCATCTTCATCAGCTCGTAAGCCTCCACGCGGTTGTCGGCCAGCGTGGTCCCGAAGTTGTGGCGGAGCGAATAGAGCACGACCTCCTCGGGCAGTTTCGCGTCGGCCCAAATTGTCTCGAAGGCGTGTTGGAGGCTCGATAGCGGCCGGCCGGTCTTGTGGCCACAGAAGACGTATGGATTGTTCCTGATGCGGGGAATGACCTTGAGGTGCTCGAGCGCGTGCGTGCTGAGCGTTGCTGTGCGTGGTCCGGTCTTGGTGGCGGGCAGGTGGACGCGGCCGGTGGAGAAGTCGATGTCTTTCCACCTGATGTGCAGCGCTTCCTTGGGTCGCAGGCCGCACAATAACAGGAAGCGGATCGCCGCCGCTGAATAGGGTGAGATGCGCTTCTCAGCTTCCGCCACGGCGATGGCGCAGACCAGGCGGTCGGTCTCGTCTTGCGTGAGCGCCTTGGTGCGGCGGTTCTCGGGATAGCGCTCGATACCGATGGCCGGATTGGGGTTCGGCCACAGATGGCGATTGGCGGCCCAGTTGGACATCTTGCTCATCACCGACAGGACGTAGTTGGCGGCACGCGGCGTTGCCTGCATGTCGTGATGGATTTTGGCCAGGTCGGCCGCGGTCACGGCATCGCAGCGAAACTTGCCAATCCTGGGCAGGATGTCGTCGCGCAGGGTGTCGCGGTAGCCGCGCGCGGTTGTCGGCTTGACTGATGCGCCGGGGCGCGGCTCGAACTTACCTTCGAGGCGATCGACACCGCAGTGCTGGGCGAGGAATTGCTTTGCCACCTCGGCGACGGTGAGCACCGCTTTGGCCTTCTCGCGCGCGGAGGCTGGATCTTTGCCGGCGGCGATGAGGCCCAGGAGGCGCTTGGCTTCGTCGCGCGCTGTTTCGACTGTCCACGGGCTGCCGTGCTTGCCGATGGTGAGGAGGCGCTGACGGCCGGCGATCCGCGCCTTCACTGCGTACACACGAGCACCGACCTGGCAACGGGCATGAAAGCCCAGGACGGTATCCCATAGGACGTCGCCCGGCTGCATGGCATCGACGGCGCGCTTCGTGATGGGACGCCGCTCACGTCTTGTGATCATGGTCTGCTTCTCCAATGATGAGCGTGAGTCCACGCGCTGGGCTTGTCAACGGCGAAGATCTGGATTGCGGGAGGATGCGTGATATTGATGGCTGGCACGACTTTCGAGCCAAAGCATTTTGTGCGCACAGACGGCGCGCCCGTGCCAAGGCGGAAAGTCGTTCGCTGAGTTGGCGATGATCGGTGACAAGACTAGCAGCGCAATGAGGAGCGCCTGCGATGCTCGGAGGGTACGCCCGCAATCATCTCGAGGGCGGAGGCGCGCTGACGTGGTTGGTTCTGTACGGTTGTAGCGGTGTCGCGGGTGGGGAGTAGCCTCGGGGTTCTGCTGATGCTCCACTGGGCCGGAAAAGATTCGTCATGTCCAAGATGTAACCTGTCGAAGATGCTGCTCGTTGGACGTGCCAACGAGTATCGAACGAATAGCGATATTCGTCGCGGCAGCCACAATGAGACCCTTTCGGTCGGAAGCATCCGGATTTGAGCTTGACCCGCCAAACACACTGCGAACGACAACTGCTACTTTTTGGTGCTGCGCTTCAGCGAGAAGCGGCTGCCACAAAGCGTCGTGAGGCAAGTAGGGGACCTGAAGGACAGACACGCGAGCGTCCAACAAGGCCTGTCTTGCGGTGTCGAGTTCGTCACAGGAAACGCCAACGAGATCGACGAGGCCCTCGCTGCGCATTGCATCCAACACTTCCACAGCGGTGCCGTCTGCCAGATCTGTCGCGACTGGTGAATGGAGATAGACGAGGTTGACATGATCGCGGTTCAAGCGGCGAAGGCTGCTCGCGACTGCACTACGCACGTACTCCGGTTGGTAGCAGCGCGGCAGAGCCTGAGCGCGGGCCTTCTGGAGCTGGCTGCGCGCGGCGCCCACCGATGCCACTAGGGAGACCAAGGGGGCTTTCAGTGGCCGCAGTAGGCGTTGCATCAGGGGAAACCGCTGCCCGACCTTTGTTGCAACAAACGCGTGTCTCTGGTGTCGGCGGAGGCTTCTTGCCAACAGGCGTTCGCTGTCACCTTGGCCGTAGATGTCCGCTGTGTCGAAGTGAGTGACGCCACATTCAAATGCCGCATCGATCAGGCGATCCACCGTCTTCTCGTCAGCGCCATTCACAATGGAGCCAAAGCGACTGCAGCCCAGCCCAATGCCGCTGGGGACAGCGGAAGCCTCCGATTTCTGATTTCGCTCGCCCAATCCGGCCATGCTCTTTCCCTACCTGTAACAATGCCGTTCCGATGATTGCCCCGGCTCAATTGTCGATCTCACCGCTTATGCAGTGCAGCCACGATGCCGGTAAGGATGCGTTCAGACAATCGCGGGCGATACTCGGTCTTGTAGTTCCGGTCTCTGCTGCTGGAGTTCGCAAGCGGCTCCATGGGCACGAAGGTCGTTGTTGGCCGTGCAGCAATCCCCCTGGGACCCGCGCCGTGGATGAGCAACGTGAGCTCATTGATATGCGTCAGGAAGTCAGCGGGCATCGGCTGGCGCCGCCCTTCTTTCATCGCGAGAGCCATTTCAGCAATGCCGAGGAGCTTGTCCTGCGCGTAGACCTCGCGGCGTCGGAGCCAGCCTACCACTTTGTGCTTGATGGAGCGGCCAACACCTCTCTCTGCCTCTACAGCGTGGGACTTCCAGCGACGCACTAACGGAATGCGCCGCCCGCCGATGCCGAACCGGCGCGCTATGAGCGGCTGGTTACGGATACTGTAGGCCTTACGGGCGCTGAGGCTGACCTTGGAGAACTGCTCCAAGCCTATCGGCGATTGATCATGAAAGATGTTGTCCGCATTGATCTCTCCCCTATCACCGATAACTCGGAAGCGATGGTCTCGTGGTGATACCCAGGTGCAGGTGATTCTTGCTGCTGCGCCATTGGCGAAATCGAGACATGCAACGGAGAAATCAGGCGTGTCGGCGGGATCAAGCGGCGTATCGGTCTTGTGTTCGATTAAGGCCTTGGAGAATGCCGTTACGGAAGTGGCTGGGCCGAACATCGCACAGATCCATACCAGATGGTACGCTATATGCTCGACGGTGCACCCTTCCTGAAACTCTTCCACGTACGGAAAGTGGGCGCCGGTGGGACTTTGTACGTTCTCGATGCCGATCAGGTGGGCGGGATTGTCGTCGAGTTCTGCGTAGGCGAGTACCGGCTTGCCGATCGCGCCATCGCGGACGGCTTTCCAGACTGTGCTGATGGCGTCGCTGAATAGGTTGCACGGCGCAGCGGTCAGTACGAGTTCACGGGTGTGCGCGAGCGTGAACAGTTCGCGTGTCTGCTTCAGATCCTTCGTGAGTGGCTTCTCGGAATAGACGTGCTTACCTGCCTCCAAAGCGCGCTCCGTTGTCTCATAGTGAGCACGGATATTCGTGAGATTGACAACGATATCCACGCGCGGGTCCGCGAGGAGCGCTTCGTAACTCGGATAGGCCTTTAGATCATAATGGCGGGAGACTGCTTCTAACCGCCCGGTGTCAATATCGAAGACGCCACAAATGTTGAGTTCCTGATGTGCCCATCTAGTGCGCATATATATGTCGAACACGTACCCGCATCCGACGAATGCAATATTCATCCAGATTCACCCCCCAGTAGTGTCGGTGCGCAGACCCAATCAACCGCAAGATCGCGGTATGCGAGAGCTAAGGGCCAACTGTCGTAGTGCCCGAATTGCCGGGGCGACCAATGACATCCTCAATGGCACGCCGAAACATCCTGCCCGTCGCGGACCAATCAAACAAGGGCTCACATTTGGCCAGAGCTCGAGACTGCAGTTTGTTCAGCGTCTCGATATCATCGATGACTGACACCACCTGTTGAACTAGCAGCTCCGACGTATCAGCCTGTATCATCTCATGACCTGGCACTAAGGGGAGCCCCATGGTTTGTCCGGCCATAGAAATAACGGGCACCCCATTATATATGTAGTTTAAATTCTTGTGTTTGAAACCGCCTCCAACGCGATCCACCATCAGCCCAACCCGTGCGCGGGCCATATACGGCGCAAAATCGGGGACGGCACCTGTAAACTCTACCCACGGAAACAATTTTTGCATTTCTGATATAAAGGCCGGCGGGGCAAGGCCAATTACTTGTAACTCAATCTGCCTTTTTGTGAACTCAGCATCGGCAGCCCGAAGGAATTCAAGGAGATTCTGCTGCTTGGCAATCCATTCAAGCGAGCCGAGCATTACCGCGCGCCGTGGTGTCTCATCTGTAATGAGGCGGTGGGGGACGCGATATCCATTATAACCCGGCGTCAGGGTAACTATTCGTTTCGTAGAAAACTCCTTCTGGAATAGGTCCCGGTCTTCATTTGTGATTGCTGTTACAAGGGCCGCTTCCGTAATTGCCGCCTTCTCTAGTCGAGCGTTTTTCCAAGCATCGTAACGCAAGGCAATCCGCATATAAGTCGGCAGATCAAACGCGCTCGCCACCTCGGTTTTTACAGTCGATTCGTGGTTATGAGTGACGAACACCAAGGGGGGGCGCCGGAATCCAGTCAGTTTTCTCAACTCCCGCACAACCCAGCCCATGGACACAAAGTTGATGATGACGGCATCCCATTGTTCCTCCCGTAGGAGCCTGCGAAGCTCCGCTCGATACGTTGGAGAAGCGATGCGCAGGCTGGCTGAGGGTAAGGGGCTAAACAGACTTGCAGCGCGCGGAACTTGCCACCGCCTCACAGTCACACAGTTGATCCTATTGGTTTCGCTTGGATGTGACTGCTGAGAGGCGCCTGGTTGTGGGGGGCAAACAACTGTTACAGCAACGCCAGTTGCCGCAAGACTCTCGATCAAGTTTCCTGCATAGAGAAGATCGCCAGAAATTGATGGCCAAGGAATTTCACGCGTGGCCCATAGAATGCGCCTATCCGACTGAGGCTTAGCGTCTTCGATCACCAGCAGATACCTTCATATTGTGAGTTCGAGTAATGCTCCGCACGTGATCGAACCAAATCAATCACATAAGGCCGCGATGAAGTATTGGCGAGGGCCTCCAGCACCGCGTCTTCGGGTTTGCCAATGACAATCACCTCTGAGTGCTGGAGAAACTCCTCAGGATCCGCGACCAGGAAATTTACTAGGTGAGGAAGGTGAGAGCGAATAAAATGTAGGTTTGCGCCCGTGAGGGCTCTATACTCGATGTTTGAGTCGAATATACGAATATCGTATCCCTTACCGTGAAGGCGCTCAGCCAACTCTACAAACGGACTCTCTCTCAAGTCATCGGTGCCGGGTTTAAAGCTGAGTCCAACCAAGCCCACCTTGCGCGCTCCGACACCAACAATCATGTCGAATGCCCGCTGAATCTGGTAATCGTTTGCGGCAAGAGTCGCATCGAGAACCGGGGTGGGTATGTCGAGCTCGCGCGCGCGGTATCGAATAGCGCGCAAATCCTTGGGCAGACAGGAACCGCCAAACGCAAATCCAGGTTTGAGGTAGGCGGGGGAGATGTTGAGCTTTGTATCGGAGCAGAGTGTTTGCAGCACTTTAAAGCTATCCAATCCCGCTGCTTTGCAAATATTCCCAATCTCATTCGCAAATGATATCTTGAGTGCGTGCCAGCAGTTGTTAGCATACTTTATTGCTTCCGCCTCCGCAATCTCCAGTAAAATGGGTTCTAGCGGGATAGCCGAGCAGATTTGCCTAAGCCTTTCCGTGGTTACGCTATCAATAGATTGGTGGCCGAAAAGTATTGTTCCGGGCGCATAGTAGTCTTTGATTGCGGAGCCCTCGCGAAGAAATTCGGGATAATACGCTACCCCAAAATCGACGCCGGCGCGTTTTCCCGAAGTGCGCTCTAGCGTTGGTATGATTACCTCGCGCATTGTGCCTGGAAGTAGAGTGGAGCGGACTACAACTGAGTGGTATTGCCGCTTGTCGCGAAGAGCGGAGCCGATATCTTCAGCTGCTCGGACCACGTAGGCAGTGTCCAGAGAGCCGTTTGGACGGCTTGGTGTGCCGACGCAGACCAATGATAGATCGGTTTGCAGAACGGCTTCCGTAGTTTCAGAGGTTGTGAAGATGCGATTTGCAGCTGCGGCTTTCTCGAGCACCTCTTGCAGACCCGGCTCGACGATTGGCGGAAGTCCGGCCCCAATCGCATCTAGCTTCTTGCTGTTCGGGTCGGCGCACACCACTCGAAAACCGTCACGTGCGAGGCAAGCTGCCGAGACCGCGCCTACATAACCAACGCCTAACACACTTACATCAATCATTTTTCGCTACCTTTATATGTTTAGCATCCGCGTTGGCGGAACCGCCCGGCCGGCTTGCTCTTGCGCAGCCACCCAATGACATCATGCTTGTGGCTGGGGAGCGGATGGTTCCGACTAAACCGGAAGGACTCTATCTAGTACCCTCCGAGATTGCGGTCGTGCGCCAGTAATACATCCGGCGAAATCCATTTTGCCGCACTTCGTTTTCGCTGATGTGGCTGATCGCAACTGATTGTCAGGAGATACGTTTAACCCCGCTGACCTGGATGCCGCAAGCGCGTTGCGCCCTCCGAGGCCATCAATTGGCGTAGCCGGGGGAGCGATAGCCTAGTCCGACCTTGTGGCCATCGATGAAGTCGCCGTCGGGCGGCGGACCAAGCCGTACCTTCCCCGAGATGCCGGAGATGGGCGGCCAACGAACTGAGCCGGACAGGTCCGTGATGCCAGAGAAGTTCATACCGCCCGGGCCTGGTACGAGAAAGCCGGGCGGAGGAAAGGCTGCAGCGTGCCCGGGTGTGCGATCATTGGCTTCGGCATAGACGCCCGGGCCATACGTCACAGGAAAGAACGGATCTCCCAGCGCTGGCGATCCGGCCATATTGCGACACCAGAGCAAGAACGTGTTGCCGTCGGGCTGCCCGAGCCGGTTGAACTTCAGGTTCACGTGCGAGAATGTGGCGCTTTTGATCGGGTACTCGGGCCTAATGAAGAAGCCCTGATAGTTGGTATCGCCAGTAAAGTTGTGCACGCGAAGATGGCCGACTGCTCCGTAGGGTTGAAAGATATCTGCGTGCGTGCTTTTGAACGCTCCCTGAACCCCGGTCACCAGAATGTTCTGTAGAAAGACATCGGGGCTGGCCCCTTGAGCACCGCTGACGACAATGGCATCCCGGTTGGGCGTCTCGGTCAGATCGATGCGCAGACCTTCGACGAACAACGAGCCCGTCCCGCCGGTCCACTGCAATCGCCCCCGGATGTGTCCGCCGATGATGCGAACGTGGCGTCCGCCATTGACCCGCAGATCGGCGCCAGCACGCCGTGGGACCGGCGGGAGCACGAGCTCGACGTCCTGGTCTGGCCTGAACTCGGGGGTGGAGAAGTAATTCAGCGGTACGGGAATCCGATTAGGTGCGACCTGTTGTGGAGGAGCCCACCTCATTCGCCCACCTGCTCGCCAGGCCATGTCAGCCGATCCACTCAGGTGAGGGGCATTTCCGCCGGCTCGAACGGCCGTCGTCAGGACACTCACTGCGCCGAGTGCCGCTGCACTACACAGTAAACTGCGCCGATTGGGGTTCTCGGTGCTCACGCGCTGCGATCACCTAAAGTACTACATCGCCATTGTTACATGCTACCCTTCCCTGAGGGCGGAATTCTATGCGCTATTCGGACGCGAGGCGATGTGCGCACACCATCCGAGCGAAATGCCCAGGCAGTGGCGTAGATCATAACAAGACCCATGGCATTTCCCGTCGCCAGGCCGACACGCTCAACAAGTCCAATCGTGAGGAAGGCGCATGTAAAGCCTGCTGCCGCGATGCAAATGCGCCCGGGTCTCAATATGGCCTTACGCACTGCCATCACAGCGCCACCGAGCATGAGAGCGAGGTAGGTCGTGAAGCCGAACAGCCCGGTATCAGCCAAGGCGGCCAAGTAGGCATTGTGGGAGGATGAGGCCGCCGTGAGGTAGCGTTCGTGCTGACGATACCCGACGCCAAACCAAGGATGCTGAGTAAAGGCATCAAAAGTCTGAACCCACGCCAGATAGCGTCCAGTCCCTCCTGAGCCCATCCCACGCTCGCGGTCCTGCATGAGCAGGAGTTTTGTGAAAATAAAGTCGCTGAAAGCGATTACGGTCACCGCCACAGCGACGATGGTCGCGACGACAAGAAGAACTCTCTGAAAGCCGTTAGTTTGATACAGAGCCAAGAGCCACACGACGCCAGCGCCGGCAGCAATCGCCATAATGGTGCCGCGTGACTGACACAGATATGCGACCAGAGTGGCCAGTGCCATGATCGAGATTTTCAAGGGGAAGCTGCGCAGAGCAAGCGCAGCGAAGAAGGCCGTCAGCGCATTCATACCCCAATAGTTGGGGCCTGACCGCCCCATCAATCGCCCGTAGCTGTAGTTGCCATCCCAAATCATCAGCAACATAACTGCAGCAATGCCGATCGCGACGGCCGACAGCAATCCGGTCAGAAAGTCGTCCACTTCGAGCGCGATCGCGCTTAGCGCAGTGGCTAATGTGAAGCAGTATGCTACGAGCACAACATAGGCAGCAGTGCCTGCGCTCAACCCGACGAGGCTCGCCGCAATGACCAGCACGTTGCACAGCGCGATGGCCGGATAGAGGCCTGATTTTCTGAAGTCAATACCAAAGCGTAGTGCGGCCACGGCGACCGGCACGCCGCTCAACAACAATAGCGCGGGGACGAGCACGGTCAGGGCCTGTGGCGCGTCCCTTATGAGGTCGAAGCTGTACTCAGCAAGATCTTCTCGCGGAGGGCGAGAGATGAAATCCGCAAGCGGAACGCAGGCGATAATCAAGCCCCAGCAGAAGCCAAGGAAGTAAGCGGACGGAAAGCCGACGCTCCTCGCTGCCTTTGTGGAAAGGCGCTTGATCGTCATTCCTGGCAGGCTTCTATCGCCTCGTGAGTGTGGCTGGAAGTAGGCAGTGGCCAATGGACTAGGAAGCTCGTGGCCCGACAAAAAGAAGCTCTCCATTGATGCGGAAGCGCCTTCTCAGCGCAACTGGCGACGGTTGATTGCGTGCGGGCATCGCCGCGACGAAGAGTATAGACGTGCTCTGCCGCCCACGCGACACTGAGTGCAAGCTGGGCCGATACTTCTGACCTCCGCCTACCTTTCAGGCGTGGCGTGGCCGCAACGGTCAGTGATAACAACCAGTGGATCAACGCAGCTTCGATTGTCAGCCTCATTCCAGGGTGCTAGTTCGTTCACTTAAGACAGAAGGATTCTTCATCCACCTTAAGTTGCATAAGATGTTTATTGTATGATGATCAGCGAATGACCCATCTCATAATGCCAGCTCGGGCCATCCCACGTTTATTGTGCGGCTTGCTCGCTATTGTTTGTCTCCAGTTGGCGGGGTGCGGTGGTTTTACGCCGACCACCGGTCCGCTATCAGCCGAAATCGGCGGCGAGCCGACGAAGACCGATCCGTCCAAGTACGTTGTGATCGACGTCAATCACGCGGTGATACGGGCCATTGGAGGCGCCGGATACAGCGGGCTCGGCGGCCTGACGCGCACCGCTGCGGCTGCTCCGAAATCACGTATCGGGGCTGGCGATATCTTGGCTGTGACCGTCTATGAGGCGGGCGAAGGTGGCCTCTTCTCAGGAAGGGATCAACGTCATGCGAGCTTCCCGTCGCTTCAGGTGGATCAGCTCGGCAATATCTCGGTTCCCTATGCTGGCCTGCTGAAGGTAGCGGGACGCACGCCTCATCAAGTGCAAACCCAGATAGTTGAGCGCTTGCAGGGACGTGCGGTACAGCCTCAGGCCGTAGTCGCAATCGCGAGTACCGAGAGCAACACCTTTGTGCTCGCGGGTGATGTTTTGAAGCCTGGGCGTTATGCTCTTTCGACGACGGGCGATCGGTTACTTGATGTCGTCGCGAAGGCAGGGGGCTCGCGATTTCCAGCGCATGAAGTCTACGTGACGTTCGTGCGCGGACAGGAGCGTGGGACACAGCTGCTTGAAAGAATTGTTGAGGAGCAAGGCGAGAATATCTTCATCCTTGCCGGTGATCGCATCTACATCAATCACGATCCGAAGCGTTACACCGTGTTCGGTGCGGTGCATAAGCCGGGCACTTACGTCTTTCCTGCCTCTCAAGTGAACCTTCTCGAGGCAGTCGGCTTGGCTGGCGGCCTTCTGGATGAAAGAGCGGATGCGACGGGGATTTTCGTTTTCCGCTATGAGAGTGCTTCCGTGGTTCGCTCCGTGCGGCCTGATGCAGGAAGTTCTGTGGCTGGTGGGACCGTGCCGACCGTCTACCGGCTCAGCTTGCGCGACCCAGGAAGCTACTTCTATGCGCGAGGCTTTCTGCTTCGCGACAAAGATGTGCTCTACATCGCGAACGCCCCGGGCGTCGAGGTCGCAAAAGTCTTGCGACTGATTGATCTCGGAACGCGCTCAGTCGGCAATGTCAGGGGCAATGTTCGGAGCTGGGATTAGGGCACATAAGAAGCGATTACTCACGCGGTTACTTCCAATGCCCGAGCGTGTGGCAGCTATCGCTTGGGGGGTGCCAGAGACCGCAACACTGCTAGCGGTATGTTAAGCGATGACCGTGACCGCACTGCGCTCATCGATGCGGTTTCGTGCGTATGTTAGCTGTCTTGAGACACCAAGTGGAACAGACCAAACGGCGCGTCGTCGTCGTCATTCCGACCTTGAATGAGGCAATCACTATCGAGAGAGTGCTAAAGCAGCTCTCGGATGACCTGCCGGCGAACTGCTTGGTCGAGTTCGTCGTCGTAGACGGTGGAAGCACTGATGGTACGCCAAGCATCGTTGGCGGCTTGATGACACGGCAGCCTAATCTCCAATTGCTTCATAATCCTCATCGCATTCAGAGTACCGCGGTCAATCTGGCGGTGCGCACCTTCGGGCATGGTGCAGAACTGCTCGTGCGCTGTGACGCGCACGCGGACTATCCGATCGGCTTTGTACGGTTGCTCGTGGAAACGTACGACAGTATGGATGTGGACTCTATAGTTGTGCCGATGGACACTGTTGGCACGCATGGCGTACAGGCGGCCGTTGCCATGGTTTCCAACTCGCCGATTGGTACTGGCGGAGCTGCCCATAGGGGAGGCACCAAAAGCGGCGTCGTCGATCACGGTCATCACGCCCTTTTTAGATTGGACAGCTTTAGAAGAGCAGGCACTTATGACGAGACGTTCACGCACAACGAGGATGCTGAGTTCGACTGCAGGCTGAGGGCGATCGGTGGCAGGATATTCCTCAATAGTGCGCTTCGTATTCGCTACTATCCCCGCTCGACGTTCTCCGGCCTTTGGCGGCAGTACTATAACTATGGCAAGGGGCGCGCGCGCACCGTGCGACGCCATCCGGGGTCTCTCCGACTTCGTCAGTTGCTCGTGCCCTCCCATATCGTCACGTGCGCTCTGGGTCTTGCCGTCTCACCTTGGTTCCCTTTGGCTCTTGCGCCGATAGCTTCTTATGTCGGTGTACTCGCGATTTCTTCCCTGTGGTTCACCTTGAAACGGCGCCGAGTTGCCGGCCTGCTGGCAGGTTCCGCAGCGCTCACTATGCATTGCGCGTGGGCAGGTGGGTTCATTGTCGGCTTAATGACCGCTCGTGATAGGCGCTGGAGACCTGCCAACCTCAAGTCGGCAGAGGCGCATTTCGTCTAAAAATAGGCATCCCGATCGTAGAGGCGTAGCCTCTTCAAGTTCACGCTGTCGACAAGGACACCGAGGCACTTTTGATGCACCTCAGGCCAGAGCTTGAGAGCGCTTCTTATCGCATACCGCGAGGCGCCTCCCCACTCGACCACCAGAACAAACTGATCCACGAGGTGTGCCACCGCAGAGGCGTCGGCGCTCGCAAGCGAAGGAAGGTCGAGGATCACCCATTCCCACGACCCAGTACCATCGACAATGCGCGACAGATTGCGAGACATCTCCTCGATAGGATGAGGCGGGCGATCTGCCCCGAGCCAGATGGTCGTGAAGCGCAAGCGAGGTGCGATTTCGCTTGTATCCGCCCAGGGGCCCGCTGCGGGCGCATCCTGCGGACCGAAGAACCTGCAGAGGCTGTTGCTTCTTGTGTCGTCAGCGTCAATGAGCAGCACGGACGCTCCCGACATCGAGAGCCGCAGGGCAAGGTTGCTGGCTACCGCCGACCTCCCCGCACTCGGATGTGCCGAACAGATGCCGATCACTTTCGGTGACCTGTCCCGTGCTCGGTGCATGATCTGGACGCTGAGCGACTTCATCGCCTCCGCGTAGCGCGACTTCGGATTGCGCTGCACGTGGTCGTAGCGCCCTCTTATACCGCCCCGCCTCGAACTGCGATCATCTGGAACTGGGACGAGCCCAAGATATGGTAAGCCGATATCGCGGGTGACATCGGCCGCAGAGCGCACTGTTCTGTCCCGGAGATCTCTAAACAGCGCGAGACCAACGCCCACGCCCAGCCCGAGAAAGATGGAGATGGCCAGCAGCGGAACCTTCTTGGGATGTGTTGCATCGTTCGGTGCACGCGCGCGCGTAACGACACGCGCTTCATCGATTGGTAGCGATTCCTGCTCGATAGCCTGCTGATACCGAGTAAGAAAGGTTTGATACAGTTTGTTGTAGGTCTCGGATTCGCGCTCAAGGTCTCGCAGCTGAACCAGTATGCGGTTGCTTGCTGTTGGATCGGCGGTGGCACTCCCGTGACGCAGCTTTTGAATTTCTCCGTCCACCTTGAGCGATAACTGACGAATCTCCTCAAGGCGCGATCGCAACCATCCGGCTATGCGGTGCGACTGCTCTTCCCGTGCGTTGGCTTCATGTGCACGGTAAGCATCGACGAACGCATTCGCGATCTCTGCAGCCAGCACTGGGCTGGGCGAACTGTACTTGATCGAGATGACGTACGTCGCTCCGACGCGCTCCACCCTGAGGTTATCGGCGAGTGCCTCAAGAGCCAAGTCCCTAGGGGTGACAGTTGGGCTGTTTTCGTCAGCCTGCCCAACGAGAGTTCTCGCGGCATTCCGCACGGAGTTCAGGGTCTGCCCCAGGAAGGATTTGGATTCGTAGAATTCTGGATCAGTATCGAGCTTGAGTTGGTCCAGCACGGCCGACAGAATAGTCTCGGACCTGATCACTTCAGCTTGACTGTTTGCGGTGGTCTGGTCTGCCCCCTGCATCGACAGGCTGGCAATGTCCTCGTTCGGACGCGCCTTTCGGCTATCGAGAACGATCGCCGCAGTTGCCGTATAGCGGGGCTTCTCAAGGGTCACATAGGTGCCGGCTACGGCAACGAAAGCCGCACACACGGCGAAGATGAGAAGCATCTGGCGCCAAAGAACGGCAATCAGTTCGGTGATACCGAAGCTCTGATTGTCTTCGACCGCCCGAAGCTCCACCACTTCGGGAGTGGGTTCGTCCGGAGCTATTCGGGTCACTATCTGATCCACTTTAGCGTTCCCCGCGACACGCGCTACAATATTCTGCGAGCTCAGATGGTTGCATCGCTTGCACAGTTTCGGACAAACCGTGCTCGCGGATCAACTATGGCTGGTGGGCTCCGTGAAGTTGGGCTTTCCTCGGATCTCAAGCCTCTTGATCGATATCTCGATGATCGAGAGGATCAGCAGCACGCCGAGTTGGACCAATGCGATCGCCCAGATTGCACCATACGTTCCTAATGTTCGTTCCCCAACCCAGATGCCCAGCGTAACCGCAATTGCCGCAGCGCTGCGAACATAGAACAGCGGCCTGACCCTCCGCAGCACGATCAGCATGGTTTCTACAGGCTGGTTGAGGCACATGCAAAGGAACGACAGCGCAAGAATACGAACAGCCGTCGAATGTTCAGTGTATCTCGGCCCGAACGCGAGGTCCAAAACGGCTGGTGCAAAGATGGCGACTGCTGCCAGATAGCCGCCGGCAAGGACTAGCAGAAGCTTACGCGTCTCTGAGATGGATGAGTGGAGCCCCGGTACGCCGGCACTAGCCATCGCGCGCGCTGCACGGGGTTTATCGATCGAATCCACTGCACTCACCATGCTGAATGCCGGGCTAACAACCGTCCGAGCCGCCCAGAATATCGCTGCGCTGGTTGGGCCGGCAAAGAGGCCTATGAGAACCACAGGAGCGACCGCATACAGATTGTAGGGGATGGATGTTGCTGATTGCCATGCCGCAAATTTCGCATGAGGTGTCCAAATTGCCCAAGCACTAGACAATGTGGACCCTTTAGGGCGAGCGATACAAAGGAACACGATGAAGCCCGACATCCCCGCTGCTGCAAAGGCGAGGCTTGCAATGTTCTCGGAGCCGAGGCATGAGCCAAGCGCAGCTGCAGCGATGCCTGCGGTAAGATATGTGGCCGAGATTGAGGTAACCGCGGTCATCCGCTCCTGCTGGTAGAGAACCCGTCGACCGTACTCGAATGCGAGTAGCGGCGGCGTCGTCAGGAGCAAGTAGAAGGCCGCGTCGCTTATCCATGCGAAAGCGGGTGTGCCCGCCACGAAAATCCGTAAGACGAATGCGAAAAGTGCAAGCGAAGCTGTGGCTACGCTGAGGAAGACGACATTGGCGGTCCACCATGAGCGCTGGCAATTGTCGTCCTTTGTTATGGCGCTGCTTTCGAGAATATAGGGTAGCACAATGGCGGAACGGTGCACGTTGAAGACGAAATAGTAGGCGCCCATCATCATGCTGACCGACGCAAAGGTAAGCACGGAGAGGTAGCGGGCCAAGATGATGTTGATTGCAAGCGCAGACAAACCAAGCAGGGCCTGATCCACAAACGACATAGCGCGATCACGATATCGGCCAATCAGGGTGCCGAGTGCCGCCGATAACCACTGGGGCTTCATAAGCGTCCTTAAGGCCGCTTCATCGCCCGCTCGGCGAGGAAAGCAAAGCACCATGTAATCGGGGCAGATCCTGTGTCGCTCTCAGCCGACTGTTGCAGTCCGTGCTTAGCACCAAATGACTCAGGCCGAGTGGCGCCTGTTGCCGCTCTATCGACTACCCTTCTGGAGGAGTACGGCAGGTATAGTGCGCGCCAAAATAGCCAAGTCGCCAAGCAGGCTCCATTCTTCGGCATATTTGGCGTCGAGCGCGACCCGCTCTGCATACGAGCAGTCATTGCGTCCGCTTACCTGCCAAAGCCCGGTGATACCTGGAGGAACGGAGAAGCAATTCTCAAAGTGGGCTCCGTATCGGCCGATTTCGGACGTCACGATTGGCCTCGGTCCAACCAAGCTCATCTCGCCACGCAGCACGTTGATCAGCTGCGGGAGTTCATCGAGACTACTCGCACGCAGAAAGCGACCAAGACATGTTACGCGCGGATCGTCGACGAGCTTCTGAGTGTGCGCCCATTCTGCTCGAGCGCCCGCATGAGTACTCAGGTGAGCCTCCAGCACAGCATCCGCATCAACGACCATTGTGCGGAACTTCAGGCACGCGAATGGCCGCCCCATTTTCCCCACTCTTCTATGCTTAATTAATATTGGTCGTCCATCAATCGCGCCAATAGCCACTGCAATGAGTAGAAGCAGCGGCGCTAGGGCTATAAGAGCGAGGGAAGCAAGAGTCACATCCATTGCCCGTTTGACCATACGAGACAGCGAGTGCGGTCCGCTCTGAGCTGTGGATCTATTGGCAACCTTGAGTTGCGTTATGGGCCGATGATCGCGTAATGCTTGAGTTGGAAAATTTGCGTCGAGAGTCATTCGTCACCCATGACCTTGGTTCTCACAAAGTGATGCGACCGCGTGAATGTGAGCAGACAGCGCGCAATACAATGTTAACTATTTGCTAAGTCTCAGGCTGTAGGAAGTCAACCAAGCCCATATAGAGAAGTGTGGGCTTCGACTCAGGCTGCTTGTAGCTCGCGGGGTAGGCCAGAATGCTCGTTCTATTCAGCCTCTTAGCGGTCGGCGTAAGCGCGATTGCCCTGCTTCTGCTCTGGCCAGACTTCGGCGCGAGCGCGCTGATCTTGGTGCCTTTGATCGCGAGCTGTGTCGTGTTGGCAACTGCTGCTGCTTCTTCAGGTATTTCCGCGATAACGTACCGCGATATAAGCAAATTTTGCTCACGGTCACGAGTGCCCTAGTTGTCGGTCCCTTCGATCCGGGCTGCCTAGTTTGAAATTGGATCGCCCCATCCTGTTTCGCATGACGTTGGTGCCCGAGACGGCGTGAGGCTGGGCATCTAAAGGGCAGGACGGGCCGCTCCCTCTGTCTAGGGTCGGCTGAGCGCCAAGGTCGGTGCGGTCTGCGGGGGCTTCGGCTGGTAAGGCCATCGGCAATGGCTGAGCGCGCGCTCAACCTTGCTGGATATGCTCAATCCACATCCTCGACGCAGAAGGGGCTAAATACTCCTGCGTTCTCTGCTCTCCCTCCCGTCTCGTTGTCTTCTGCTGGCTCTCGATTGTCTGATGCCACTGCAAGGCATCCGCAGTACGAGCGACATTCCTCTTCGCCAGCGGAGCCGCAGCGAAAGGCACCGCCACCGAGACTATACTCGCAGGCTTTGCCAGAGAGCCAGAGAAGTGCTGCATCATTCCCTGCGCGTTCACAGTGGCAGTACCGTGAGTCGCCTGCCGTCATCACAACCACACAGCCGCCACCGCAATCGCCATCCAATGAGGAACCCAAGCCACCACGGAAGCAGCTAGAGCGTGTGTAACCACCGCGAGGGCCGCAGCTAACAGACACGGCCATTGCGGCGCTTATCGTGAGGGCATCTCTAGTGAGCTATCCGGGGAACTGCGCGTGTCCCTACGATGTCGATAGGCGCGGGAGGACTTGCGCTCGGGAGGACGAAGCCACTTGTGCTACGAGAGGGATGCCTGCGGGTATAGTCGCTGAGTGGCGACGGCGGAACAGGTAGGTGGCAAGTGCTAAACGTTGAAAGATCCTTGTAGAGTGGTGGCGGCATGATGAGAACGTTGATCTTCGACCTCTCCTTGCGGCTTCGCGGCATCACCGACACGGAGGACGCACAGGCTGGGTTGTTGGAGCTGGATGCGGCACGATGTATCGATAGGTCGACTGAGACGTTGGACCCGGAAGATTGGAATTTCATTCGGGTGGCTGATGAGGTCGCTGATGAAATGGTCGCTTGGCAAGATTGCGGATCGCCCTCGATCGTCAGCCCGTTGAAGGACATGGCGGCGTGGAGACGATGGAAGGAGCGCATCCCGGATGGATGACGACAGGCACATTCCACTAATCAAGCCAGCAAGATCAACGGAGAGGCGCGCGATTGGTCCTGAGGAGATCAGGAGACTGGTCGACAAGGCAGATAAGGAGCAGCTACGTGCGAAGTCACGTGCGACAGCCATCATATCGGCATCCGTAGTGGCAGCTGCATTAGCTGCCGGGCTTCTGGCTCACGAAAACGCTATCGTCTCTGCTCTGGTGTTCTTTGGTGTTTGTTTGTTGTCAGTTCGCTTGTTGATGATGTGCGTTCGCTAGTGGCTGGAGCACAGTGTGCCTGCTTGTCTCGCCGTCTCATCGTGTCCCTCATCAGGATGACGATGAGCTGCAAACTCTCCCTTCCGCAATCACCTCAATCTGTCCGGTAGGTCCGTCGTGCCCTCCTCCGCCTGGCGGAGCACAAAGGCGATCTGAGCGTCCGAGAACCTCGACCGCTTCATCGGACTTCCTCCTCATGAGCCGAGGGCATCATAAGTGGAAAATTCCAGTTTCAGACTGTCCAACCTCCGGGGGCAGGTCATTCCCGTCCATTGGCTGCAGTAAGCTGCAGCCCGGTCAGGAATGCTCAGCCGACATCGTGCGCTCGGAATTCCCGCAAATGGCTGCTGCCATCTCAAAGTCGCCGCTGCTGAACGCGCGTTCAAAGGTGTTGGCTCAGTTCCGGTGATTGTGTTGCGCGCCGATTGAATTCTGGCTTGATGGTTCTGTGCTGGCACGTTGTCTCGCTAGCGACGCAGCCAGCATCCGCATCCGAGTGGGCAGGTGCGGTTCCCCCGGGAGATGGTCGGTTTCGAGATGGGCAACGTCATTCGTGGCGTCGTGCCGGCCATCTTCTGCCAATTTCATTCTGGAGTTTGGCGTGATGCGGTGGCTGCTGGTGGCGGTGGGGCTGTTGTGGGGAGCCGGAGAGCTTCGTGCCGAGATCCACACCAGGAAATGGAGCCTCGGTACGGTCGCCGATTGGCGGTATGCGCTGGCGCCGATCGATATCCGGCTTGGGCCGAATGAGGCGACCTTGGTGGTGGCGCGCCTCGAGGGGATGGATCTTCTTCGCGTCTACGAAGTGAGTGGCGATGGCGATTGGGCTCGCGTGTTTGCGATGGGATATGACGCGGGACTGGTGCGCGGGTGGGTGTTGCTGGGAGACCTTCTGCATCGCACCCGGCCGGTTCAGGGGGGGATCGGCAAGTGACCCGGATCACGTTCATGCATGCGGATGATGTCGCGCATCAACGCGATCTGGGCCGGGAACTGGGCACGACGTATCAAATGCGCGGCGGGAACGTGCAGCCCTTCAACAGGGGCTTTCTCACGTGGGACTTTCCCCTCATGAGCTTGGATCTCTGGCATAGCCTCACCGGACCGTTTCTCAAAGCTGAAGCCGATGGCGAGATGGTGCAGGTTGGTGAATGCGTTGTGTCGGAGAAGCTCACCTTCACGATGGAGCTAAGCCTAGACGGCTTGATTGGCGAAGGGCTCTCGTGGATTGCGACTAAGGGTAACGATGGCCGGGAGGCGATGCCTGAATTTGTGGGCCCGTCGATGTTCCTGGAGGACTGCGTGGGGGCGGGCGGTCCGTTCGCGGTGGCCGGCATCGCCGGAGCGAGAACGGCAGCCGTGGCAGCGGGCAAAGGCACGTGTGCGGCGAGTGCCGGCTACAACTCCGTGTCGGCGGTGAAGGGGGAGGAAAGTTCGGCCGCGTCGGCCGGAAAGTGCGCGAGAAGCGTGGCGGCGGGACCGGATTGCATGGTTGCGGTCAGCGGGGTGGCCGGCAAAGCGGCAAGCGTCGGGGCGAATGCCAAAGCTGCCGTGGTCGGCGATATGGGCGAAGTGGAAAGCGAGGGTGAGGGTTCCGTTGCGGCGGCGATCGGCCGGACCGGCATGGGCAAGGTGGGTGAAGGTGGCTTGCTGGTACTTATCCATTACAGCAAAGGCGGTGAACCCTTGCGGGCTGTTTCGGCCCGTGCGGGGCAGGGGGGCACGCTCAAGCCGGGCACGTGGTACCGGCTGGATGCGAACGGCGCTTTCGAGGAAGCGCGGCTCTATCCCATGCGGATAAGCTCGCGGCGAGGCGACAAAGCCGCATCGTTTCGTCAGAGTGCATTTCGGCTTTCAGATCCCCTTGCGATCTCGCCCGTTCGCAATCGATACAGGCTCTCGCAAAATGAGCGTGCGAGTTGCTGGCTTTCCGCTTTCATAGCCGCGCGCTATTATTTCCCCCGTCGATGGATCGGCCAACATCGCCAAGCGCGTGTCGGGATTGAGGATCGGCCATCGGACCCAGCTGAACTCCAGATCCCAGCCATGGCAGGCAGTGCGCACGGCCGTGAGCCGCGCCTCGTTCTCGAATGCGGCGTAGTGCCTACGATCTGGGGCAACCGCACGCCATTCATTGGCTGCAAAGGCATCCTGGAGCGTGACGTATTCGGTCGGGAGGCGTTCAATCGTCACGGTTTCATCGGCGCGAATGCCGGCCAGCGTGAAGATGACGGGTGTCGAAACCGGCGTAGCCTCCAGCATCGATCGAGCTGTCTCAAAATCTGGCGCAGTCTCGAACACGCGGCGAAGCAAATGAATCGGCTGAAGGAACTTTGAGCGCCAGATCGCGCCATGGGACAGAAGGCGATCTAAGGCTTCGATGCCCAGTCGGCGAGGAAGTGACGGCTGATTGATGGCTGCGGCAAAGCGGCCGGGCGCTACGGCCTGGATAACGCCGGTGAATGCCGGCCAGGTGAATGATATCCAAGCGCCGAGCGGGTTCGCTATCCGCGCCGCCACGACATGGCGCCCGATGCCGCGAACCTCCCAGTCGAGCGTCCGCTGGAGCACCGCCGACCTCTTGTCGGCGGCGGGCCTTGCGGCGGTGGTGCACCCCCACTCGTATGACACATTGAGATAGTAGATGCCCGGTCGACCGGCGCGGTTGGCCAGTGCCTCGATTTCGGACAAGTAGGGCGAGCCGTTGCGCAACAACCATCGGCGCGAAAGCAAGTCCGCAACGCGGAGCGCGCGTTGTGATACGTCGCCGGTCGCCGATTCAAGCAGCGCGAGAGCTCGACTGCCGATGCGCTCGGCAATAGCCATTGCGAAATCAGGTCCCACATTGCAGACGGGGATATTCGGAAGATTGCTCTGAGCCATCGACGTCTTTTGCCACTACGAGGTGTAGTTGTCTGCGACTTTTACCCCGGGCTGCGTCGGCGCGGCGTTTTGTATCCGGGAACCGCGTCTGTGAGAGCTGAGAGATTGAGTACCGTTCCATTGCCACGGCCGCTGACGCGGGGCGCACGGTGGTATCAAATGACCGCATGAGTACACGCTGCGCTGGGTGTTGGGTTCACGGACACCACAATGGCGCGCTGACGTGTCTTGCCGAGTTTCAGTATGCTGGGGCCTCGAATGTCGACCGATATTGATCAAACAACCGCGCCTGTCGCTTTGCGACGCTCGCTCACCTTCTGGCCGCTCCTCTTGTACGGGCTTGCCGTCATCGTGGGCGCGGGTATCTTCGTTGCGATCGCATCTGTCATCGAGCGTGTCGGCCCGGCTGCGCCACTGTCCTTTTTGCTCGCCGGCATCACGGCGGGCCTGACCGGATTATGCTACGCGGAACTTTCCAGCCGCTTTCCGGAAGCTGCCGGCGCGGCCGCCTTTGTCAAGGAGGGGTTCGGCTCCGACCGCGCTGCCCAGGTTACCGGAGTGGCTCTGACGCTCGCGGTTGCGGTCGCCGCCGCTTCAATTGCAAGCGGGGCGGTGCACTATCTGTCCGTCTTCATCAGCTTGCCGCCGGCAGCGCTCATCAGTTGGTTGGTCATATCCTTTACCTTTCTGGCGATCGCCGGAGTACGCGAGAGTGTGCTCTTCGCAGCGGCGATCGGTACGGTCGAGATTTTAGGCCTCGTCATTGCCGCGTGGGCCGGATTTCTCACTGCGCCGAGCTTCGAGGTGGGCGGCATGTTGCCCGCGAGTGCCGCTGCGTGGCAGGGCGTCGTTGCTGGTGCCTTTATCGCGTTCTTCGCCTTTATTGGTTTTGAAAGCCTGGTCAACATGGCTGAGGAGACCAAGGATCCGCGCCGTACGGTGCCGTACGCCATTGTTGGCGCGATCCTCGTGAGCACCCTTCTGTATGTCGTCGTGGCAGCGTCGCTGGTACTATCCGGCCGCGGTGGCGAGAGCCCGCTGCTTGATTTGTTTCAAGGCTCCAACGCGAGGCTATTTGCTGTTGTGGGGGCGTTGGCCGTCGCCAACGGCGTCTTGGTCGAGATCATGATGCTGGCTCGGTTGTTCTACGGCATGGCGCAACGCCGGCAGCTGCCGGCCGCACTCGGGCGCGTAAATCCACGAACCCAGACGCCGGTCGAAGCCACGGCCGTGGCGGGCGGTATCGTGCTCGTGACGGCATTGCTCATGCCATTCGAGCATCTGTTGGCTCTGGCGAATGCGTTGACGCTCGGTATCTTTGCCGCCGTCGACATCGCCCTTTGGCGCATTCAAAGGCAACAGCCGGCTGGCGTAGGCGTCTTCACGGTACCGCGATGGATACCGCTGGCTGGCGCTACGCTTTCGGTTGGGATGATCGCGGTGGCGGCCGCATCGTAAAGGTGCGTTGATTTTGCGCCAAAGCCACCTGGGAGTGCTGGGCTTGGGGATAGGCGACATGGCAGTTGCGTGAGGCCGACGGGGATAGAAGCGTAAAATGGTTCAGGTGTCAGATGCGTCCTCGAGGTGGCGGGGGGATCATGCGCGGTGGCGCGAAGAAGGGCGCGGGCGTCTTGGGAATTTTAGGCTGGACCACGTTCCTGCAATTCTCCACATAGTTCTCGCCGCCGACGCGCGTGAGCCGTGGCTGGTAGACGTAATCGACGCCCGTGCAGTGGTTGTCGCCGCCGACGTGCTCGAGTATGGCCTGGCTCACCATCGCCGCCCCGTTCATCATGAGAGAGCCGCCAACGCTTAGGAGCTTCGGCGCTATGATGCGGGATGGTAGGGCGACCAGCAGGCTGCCACCTAGTTTCTCAAGGCTCTCGAACCGCAACTGCCGTCGAGTTGCCCGAAGATTGCCGGCTGCGTGCGTAAGCGCCTCGATAGCTTCGTCGGATGCATGGGTAAGGTCGAGTGTGAGGTAAGGATTGGCGGCGAACATGGCGACGTCATCTGAGCTGTTGGTGGCGGTGAGGTTGACGTTGGCTTGAATAAGCCGGTGCGCGTTTTCGGGAGCGATGGGGATAAAGGTACCATCGGTGGCGAGGGCGTGGCGTGTGTGCGGGCTTCCCGGCAGGTGGGCGATGCTGGTGATCGGCATCAAGGTTCGCAAGTGGGTGATGGCCTCGCAGAGCGGCCGCAGCAACGGATGTTCGGCAACGAAGACGTGGCCCGCCACCTCTAGTTCGCAAAGCCGGTGGGTGTGAACGGCATAGGCCATGGTGGCGACAGGCTTGGTGGCCTCGTGGAGGGTGAAGATGCGCATGTGGCCGTGGAGCATCTGGCGCCAGTAGGTCAGCGCGTAGAGGCGTTCGCGGCCGGTGGGGATCTCGGAAAGTGCAGACAGGTATCCTTGATCGTAGTGACTGCCGGAGCAGTGGCCCACGGCCAGGCCATCCTCACGCAAATGATAAGGATCGGTCATCTCAGTGAGGGTATAGGGGCCTGATGACCAAAGCAGGAACCGAGGCTTTACGGCATCACGCGCGAGCTGCTTCGTTTGTTGTTGCTCCTGCTGGGCGGCGAAGCGCAGCATGGCGGCAATGCCGGCGCGGCTGGTGATGATGCCGGGGCGTGCATTGATGGCGCGCTGGAGCGCGGCCACGTCGAACGTCCAGACGATGTCGGACACGCTTTGCTCGGACCGCGCGATGTATTGCAGCAGTTTGACGGCGAGCGCGGTTTGCTCGGGCTCGTCGAGTATGAAGGCCACACCCTGGATGATGCGGGCGAGCAGGATGGCGGGCAGGTGGCGTTGCAGCGCGGGAAGTCGGATGGGAATGTGATAGGCAATGGAGTTGCGTCCGTCGGCTGAGCGGCCGTTGAGGACGTTTTCGGTGATGCGGTAGGTTTGGTAGCAAAGGGCGTGGAGAGATTGCACGGGGTGCCTCCTGTCTAAAGCAGGCGCTCCATGATCTCAGAAATTGCGGTCGGTCTTTGTCGCGCAAGGTGTTTGGTCAAGTATTTTCCGGAACTGAGCCAACACTCCATTCTCGACGATCGTTGCCTAAGCCGTGAGCAGGCGGGCTGAAGACAGCAGCTCGTTGAGTGACACTGCGGTGCAAAGAGAGATGCATCGCTGGCTCATCGATGGCCGTTGCTGTTGGACGCGCAAGACCCGGATGCGCTCGAAGCCCGCGTTGCCTATCACCTCCGGCGACTTCGCGTTCGTTGGCGCGATGTGCGTGCCTCCGGTCTTTTGCCGCGCGATGATCTTGCCGAGCTGGTGCAGGGACGCCTGACCTTGAGTGAGGAGATGGTGTCTGATCTGGCCAAGCGGCTCGGTGTGCCACCTGCCGATCTTTCGAGGCCACTCACTGAATATGAAGCTGAAGGCTGGGCCTTCTACCGGACAAGCGCGCGGCATCGTTTGCATGTGTGGCGGCGCGCGCAGTTGAGCTGGGATCGTGCCGGGCTCAGCCTACGCCTCGCTGCAGCGGTGATGGATCTAAAACCCTATCGGGTCGCGCACGCGCTCACGGACCCTGAAAGGCGATTGGTGATGAGCCATGAGGCTGCAGCACACTTGGCGCTAGCGCTTGGGATCGACGATGGCGCTCGCTTCTTCATTGCCAACGTCGATCAGGCGTTGCCGCCAGAGCATGGTGTCGACCTAGTGCAGCCGCTGACTGTCGAGGCCATATCCGAGCTCTATCGCTCGGTCGACGCAAAGAGGAAGTCGCCCGTGCGCGATCGCAGTGGAGGGGGACGCGCACGCGTGTAGCGCTGCTAGCTTAGTAACGGCTACGCAGCACGTTTCTCGTGCTTCATCACCTAGCGGATCTTACGCGTCAATCAACAGCGGGCACGATCGCCCCTTGCGTGGATAGGACGTCAATAATCCCACATCCGTGCCGCAAACTCCCGTTCCTCAGCCCCTACCGCCTGCAGGTAGATAGCAGTCGTGGCGAGGCTCGCGTGACCGAGCCACTTCTGCACGAGATTGAGCGGCACACCGGAACGGATGGCATGTAGGCCGAACCCATGCCGCAGGCCCTTCGGTGTCGCATGCGGCCCGGGAGCAATGCCTGCAGAGCGCATAACCGTCTTTACCAGGCACCAGGCGCGACTGCGGGAGAGCCGCCAAAGCTTTTGATGCGGGTCTCCGTCGAGGGGCGCATGGACGGTGCGAAGGATCTCCACGACCTCGGGCGGCAATGGCAGTTCGCGATAGACCAGTCGATTGCCGCGCTTCTTGAGGCAGCGGATGGCAACGACGCCATCGCCAGACGACACGGCCGCGTACGTGAGCGCGAGAGCTTCTGAGATCCGGCAGCCGGTATGTGCCAGCACCAGGCAGAGGGTTCCGAGTTCCCGGCGGGGAAGAGCGGCGGCGACAACGACGAAGCGGCGGCGCTCGTCGCCATTCAGATACTTGCGATGACCGTGGGCGCTGTAGAGCGAGAGGGGTGGGTGGTTGCTGCCTGACATGGAACGCTCCTTCGACCGTTTGCATCGGCCTCAGGACGCGACAGAATTGCCAATTCTGTTGAGCGTCGTCCAACCTATTGGGTGCGCTCGCAATCTCCACTGACCACCAATCACACTAACAGAAGAATGCAATCTGCCTCAAGGCGCGTGCCTAGCACAACAGTAACATTCAACAGAATTGGCAATTCTGTTGCGCTCACTCCGACAATCGAACGCTTCACGATCAGCACGTGTTCCCGGTGTTTCCTGGGTGCGCTGCTGCCGCAAGCGGAACCGCATTCCGTGCGTGACGACCGCCGAATGGTCGTTGCGTAAGAACAGTTTGGGGGAGGGATTGGGCTGAGGGCGGGGGCTTTCTCGGCATCAGGTTGCTACCGTCCAGCCTTTGCAAAGCGCTAGCTCGTCCACGGGCCGCTCACCGATCTGCGAGGTGGCGGACTGACTGGGGATGGAGAACGCGAGTTCATGCACGACGGCGTATCGCAACCGAATAGCGACTCCAGCCAGGTGATCAATCGGAGGAGTGAATTGGAATGATCCGACTTACTGCGGGAATTGTGCTGCTAGTGCTTCTGCTTTCGTTTGTTGGCAAAGCCACGTTCTTGGGCGTGGAGTGCCACTACATCGCCGGCCTTGGTCCTGGCTGCATCCATCCGCTGATTGTCTACGCGCTCTATGCGGTCGCTCTGTTGCTCGTTGGCTTCGGGCTTTTGAAGGTGCTTGGAAAAAAGACGCAGGGTGGCGGCGCCTAGAACGCTGTCAACGCCAATGGACCGGAGGGGTTGATTGTGTGGCGCTTCATCGTGCTGGTAGTTGGTTGCGTTGTATTCGGGGGAACGGCTCATGCGCAGCGATTTACCGCTGTTGAGCTGCAGTACCTTGAAGCCATCCGCCATGGACACGTGGATAAAGCCCGGGATCTCGCGAAGCTGGGGGGCATCGATCCGGGTAATATTCAAGGACAGGCGGCCATTTCGTGGGCACCTCGCGGTGGGGTAGGGCTCCTGTATTTGCCACCGCAGAGCTACAGCTATTTGGTGGGTGAGCTTAAGCAAAGTCTCGATGCTCCGCTGTGGCGCGAGCAGAGGACACTGTTTTCGACCATGTGTGGCTACCTCGCGTTTCGAGACGATATCTGGAACGACGAGCTGCCGTGGATGCTTGCCATTCGGAACCTCGAAGCGGCGATGAGAGCCGGCGTCAAGACAACGGAATGGCCGGGAGCTCCGCAGCACATGAGGGCGCGGCAACCTCTGCCGGAGTGCCTGCAGGCATATGTGAGGTATTCGCGGCATGTTCTGCGCAAGCACGAGATGATGCGGGTCTTAAGGGCGCTGATCGACCGTGGCGCAGACGTGAACTACCAATACCGGATGGATGGAGGTGGGTTGGCGTATCCGGTGTTCCGCGCGGCGGCGATTCTGGATGCCGACCTGCTGATGTTGCTCGTGGAGCGGGGCGCACGGCTCACGTTTCAGGGAGGCGATCCGGACAGCACGTGCAGGCTACCCGATCATATCGTGAACCCGTTGGTCCGCTACATGCCGGACCCTCGGGACGAAGACGCGGCGCGGGTGCAAACATTTCTCACAGCTTACATGCGGTTGGGAGGCGACATCCGTGCTGCTGGAACCATTCGCCAGTGCGGCGGCGGCCGATCGGAACTGATTGTCAAGACGCTGAAACAACGAGCGCTGGATGCTGGGCAGCTTACCTATGCGCGGATGGTGCAGGAGCTCGAAGAGAACGCGCCGCCGGCCACCCGGACGCGAGATGATCCGAAGGGAACTCCGCCGGCACCTCAGGCGCGAAAGGCTGGCGCGCCTCCCGCTCAAAAAGTTTCAACAACACGGGGGCTCAGCGGTAGCCGGATGCTGACCAAGAGCATCAATCTGCGCGACGGTGCGGGCTTGGATGGTGTGGTTGTCGGAAAGATAGAACCGGGGGTTCTGGTGTCCGTGGAGCGGATGGACGGTGATTGGGCCTTCGTCACGCTGCTGGGCGGCAAAAAGGGTTGGATGCACGCGGATACGCTGAGAGGCGGATCTCATCACGTTCGGTAATGGAATATTTGTGAGATAGGAATGCTCGGATGTTGTCCACAAAGATGACGGCACTGGCGGCGGGCTTCGTTCTCTGCGCTGCCGCACCGGCCGCCTACTATTATTCCCCGGCGTTGCTGGCGAAGGCAGAGACTACAAACAGCCGGATCATTGCGGCGATCGGCGAGGAACTGATTGTGGACGCGTCCGTCTGCTGGGGTGCCAAGCAGGTCTCGAACGTGGGTCGCTATGAAGCGGGGCAGGACGGTCATCTCGTATTCACGCGCCGAAAGATCGAAGGGTTTACGGGAGCCCTGTTAAGCCGGCGGGACAAGGACACCCAGGCGCTGGAGACGCTTTTTAGATTGGGCGCCGTGGCGAACAATCCCAAGGTCGAGAGGCGGCGCGTAAGCCCGGCGGAGGAGGTGGAGACCATCTATCTCACGCCTACGAAACGGGCGTATTGGAAGAACGGAAAAGGGTTGTGCCTGGCGATGCCGCGCGTGGTTGCGCTTGTCGACTACACGGAACCGGCGCCAGACAGCCAGGGCGTGCAAACCATCTTGGCGACGTTTGATTGGGACTATGGTGTGGACATTGCTGAATGGGCCGATGCTCAAACGGTGGAGGAGCTGAAGCGCCGCCAACAGGGCAGGGCCCGACTCAGAGTGCATGACAAGGGATATACGGTGGTCGCGATGGACCGATAGTGTGCCCGTTGGTATGGTTTTAACAAGAGGGGGCAGGTCAGGGTTCGTGCCCTGGCTGCCGCTGGTGTCGCGTGCCTTTGATCTCTATTGCTCTTTGCTCGCACAGGAAAAGCACAAAGCCGCCTCGGATCGGGCCTCGAGACGCTTCGGTGCGATCTCGCTGCCGCACCGCACGCATTGTCCGTAAGTGCCGCTTTCGATGCGCGCCAACGCGCGCTTCACCGAGGCGATCTCTCGTGTGATGAGGATGGCCTGCCCCTCCAGAGATTCATCGTCCTCCATCTCCACCGCTTGTTCGGACGAGTCGCGACTGAGCGGCTCATCCAAATCCCCAACAATCCGGCTCTGCCTTGCTTCCAGCTCGGCGAGTTGCGCCTCGAGGCGGGCTTTGGCAGCGAGCGTCTGGGGCATGACGAACTCCACATCTAGTGGTGCATGAACCGCGTGCTTGCGGTTACCGGGACAGCGCCGCTGCAATGGCGTCTTTGATGGCGAGGCGGCGCTTGCGAAGTTCCGTCTCGAAAGCGTACTCGACGGGCTTTACATTGGTTTCGGCCAGATGGATCTGGTCGTTCACCTCGTCGTATTCCTTCAACAGACGCGCGAAATCCGGGGTGGAGACCTTGAGCTGATGGATAGCCTCGATCTGATCCGGGAATTCCTCGGCGAGGGTATGCGGTGTGTTGGACATCTGCCTTTTGTTATCCTGTGTCGGATCCTGCGTGCGACCGTAAGGGGGAGGTTCTGTTTCGGCCTTGCGCTGCGTCAATGACGTCGACCTTGCCCGGGTGGCCGGGCTGCGCACGTCCTCTTGCGGATTGCGGAGGCCTAGAACCCGAAATCACTCTGTCCGTGCTTGTCGATCGTGAGCGTGCGAGCGGCCTCCTCGAGCGCTTCCTGGACGGCCTGAGACGGCTCCTGAATCGTTTGGGCGGGCGTGGGCGATATCGTGCCGCTCTTAGGTGCGGAAAGCGCCGTGGACGTCTCCTGGCGCTTCGTGAATGGCAACTGCAGGATGCGCGTGGCCTCTTCCTGAGAGAACCGATGCAGCTCGCCGCCGAGAGCTGTCCGCCGGACATGGTAGCCGCGCCAGGCTTCAAGCGAGAGACTGTTGCCGTGAATGATCCAGCTGTTGGCGTTGCGTACCAGACAGTTCAGCGTCGCCATGTGCACACAGGTGAGATCCGTATCGACACCGACAAAGGTCGCGAAGCGGTTGCGCCGGATGCCGGCGATCAGCATGCGCCCGGAACCGCACGCAGGGTCATGGACGAGGGCGCTATCGGCTAGCTCCTCCGGCATCGTCATGGCGGCCATGAGCTCCACCACGGGTTCCGGCGTGAAGAACTGGCCTTGGTAAGCATTGGCGATCGCCTGTTCCTCGTAGACGCGGCCGAGATAGTCGGCCGGTTCCGCCTGCATGGCACGCGTCCAGGCGCCGAGCGCGCGGGCGAAGTGGTCGGCGGGATGATCCTTTGTGCCCATGGGCGCGTCGCGCGGCCCGTACCGGCGCATGATGGCCATGTAGGCGTCGTCGTCGCGCAGGAAGGTATTGACGGCGAGGGCCAGCCAATCCTCGAACGACCGGAAAAAGTGCTGGTGCGTGATGCGCTGCAAATGCCTCGCGATGTCGGCCGGCGCTGTCTTCGGATTGGGCGGCGCCTTGCTCACTGCTCGCCGGCGTTCCCGATGCCGTTGCGAGCCTGCCGATGTGTGCTCTCTTCTGATACGCGATGAAGGTTCGTGACGTTCGGGTTGATTGCAGCCGACGGTCGGCCCTTGCGGCGCGCTTCGGTGAAGACCCGGTTACGATCCACGCGAATAGACTGTCTTCTTGGGTTACGCGGCGTCTTCCGCCAGCGACCAAAGCCCGAAGGGCCGAGACCCGCGTGCGGGGCTCGGTTCAGGCGGGCGCGGCCCGCCCGCAAGGGCGGGGGCGGCCACACCTACTCGCTGCGATCGCCGCGACTGCGCTTCTTCTCCGGTATGCCCTTGCTGATCGCGCCGCTGTCGATCAGCTCCTGGAGTTCCGGCTCACCGGCCTGCATGTCGGCTTCGCTCTTGCCGGGGATGGGATAGCTGGTGGCACCGGACAGCATGACCTGGCCGTTGCGGGTTTTGCGCAGCCAGACGGAGGCGCGCACAACGGGCGATCCATCGCCGAAGTTGACGCCGCCCCAGATGTCGGGGCGCTTCTTGTCGGGCGCATCGGCCTTGAAGCCATTGGGGAAGAGAATGATCTGGCGCGGATTAAGCGTGATGTTGCCGATGGAGAGTTCGCCGCCGTTGGCGTTGCGCATGAGAGCTGCAATCTGCGCCTGCGGGTCGGCATCGGGTGACACGGCGCCGATGGTGCCCGAGTACATGGTCTTCACTTCGCCGGTGCGCTTGTCGGTGAACTCATGCGCCCAGAGGGTGAGGGGATGCTTTTCCTCGCTGCCGGGTTTGGCGATGCGACCCTCGAAGATCGGCAGCCTGTCGCCGGGTTGTTTGTCGCGATTGAGAAATGCGACGAAATCGCCGCGCGGTTGTTGGGATTGATCCATGGCGCCTCCTTGGTTGTTGCCGAGAAAAGCGTGAGCGCGATTGAATACACGGTCAATGCGTGCGCCTACGGCGTGGGCAGTCATCAGCAAAGCACCGGAGCATGCGCGTGCCGTTGCCTGCCGAAGCCTTTGAACGGAGTCAGTGGCAACGGCACGCTGAGCGATTGCTTGGCGATCCAGGCGTTGCGTGGGCGTTGGCCCGGCCGCCCATACTTGCAGACCTAACGTACTGCTGAGACTGATGCGTTCGTGGGCACTTGAGTAGCGCCGGACGGAGAAGGGCCTAGACTAGGTATATGAAGTTGTGGCCGGCTTTCGCCGTTGGATTGGGTCTCTGCCTCAGCGCCGTCGCGGGCGACGGCTTGGCGCAGTCATGGTCTAGCATGGCCACCATTTCCGGCACACTCGGCAACAACACCAATCGGCTTTGCGTGGGCGCGCCCTCGGCGGGTAGGCCGGACATTGGTTGTCCGGCGGATGCCCCTTCAGTGATGAGTGGCACACTTGTCGCTCAGCGCGTGAGCAGCAGCTTGATTTCATCAACGTACATTCAGCTATCTAGCGCAACAGATGTGTTGGCCTGTAACAGCGCACGCTCTGGCGCCATGCGCTACAGCAGCAATACGGTTCAGGTTTGCAACGGCACATATTGGGCGTCTGTTGGCGGCAGTGTTGGCGGCAGCGGTGGCTCGCCGCCCATCTTCTGCCGTCGGTATGATGCCGTGCACAACTGGGGGACTGTCGGGATGAAATCACATGATTTCAATGCTGGGCAGTGCGGGGGAGTTCTCCCAGGTGCTAATTACTACGGCACACTTGCTACAGTTTCCATCTGTGGGGAAACAACGTCGTTAAAAGCGAAGCAGCCGAGTTTTGGTGAGAGCCCGGGAGTGGAGTTCTATCTGGCAACAAGCAGCTGCGGGGCCAGTTCAGAGCTATCGGTTGTTTATATCCACAAAGATGGCGTAGCTCCCATCAGCGGAACAACCGCCCTTGGCGACTGGTCTGCTCCCCTGAAGTGGCTCCGGTCTGAGTGAGCGAATCCGGCTATTCCAACCTCGATCGAGGAGAAGATGGAATGGCACGGAAGCGATACACGACGGAGCAGATCATCGGGTTTCTGCGGG
>JAEZRM010000010.1 GCA_023412805.1 Pseudomonadota bacterium
CGACGCGGGCGGGGACGTCTACGCCGGCTGCACCGGAGACGACTGCAAATACTACCCGGCAGAGTGCACCGAAGATGCGCTCTGCTCCGGCGGTCTCTTCGACCCGTCGAATCCGCAGAACGGATTCGATCTCAGGACGAGCGTGCTCGCCTTCGCGGCGCGCTCTCCAAGCGACGCCTGGATCGGAGGTTCGGTCGGCCAGCTCGGACACTTCGACGGTACGGCCTGGAAGCCCTCCACGCTCGGTATCCAGCGGTCGCTCGCCGCGATCTGGCTCTACGGCGACGCCGAAGTTGCCTTCGACCTGCCAAGCCAACTCTACACTCGCGGCCTCGACGCCGGAGCGGACGCCGCCGTCTTCCTCGACGGGTGGTCCTCCTTCGGGAGCGCGACGTTCACGCAGCGGTGGCCTACCGGGGCAACTGTCGCGACGGCCTGGGCACATCCGGACGCGAGCACGCTTTGGGTAGGTGGGGCCGAAGCGCCCAGTTTGGCGGAGACCTTGCTCTGGCGCCTGCGTCGCTCCGAGACGGGTGCGTTCACATTCTCTCCGCTCTTGAACGGGGACGCCCTCCATCTCCGGAATCGCGAGATTTTCCGCATTCACGGCAGCTCACCAAACGAGCTCTGGGTGGTCGGATCCATAGGCATCGCGGCGCGCGTCTCCGAGGCCGAGTCGGAGACACCGTCCGTCACCCTGTACAACACCCTGACGACAGTCGCGCTCAACGGCGTGTGGCAAGCAGCGCCGAACGACGTCTGGACTGTCGGCGCGACCGGCACGGTACGTCGCTACCGCGGCGATCCGCGCTGCTGGGAGATCTATGAGGATGTCCCGACGAAGCAGCACCTTCGCGCCATCGCCGGCTCCTCGCCAAACGACATCTGGATCGTAGGTGACGAGGCGACAGTCTTTCACTTTGACGGCACCACATGGCAACGCGTGAAGATCGCGGGACTGGGGCTGCGTCGCCCGCGGCTCGAGCACGTCTGGGTCCCGTCGCCAGGCAAGGTCTGGATCGCAGGCAGAGGTGTCCTCGTATCCCTCGGAGGGAAGCCGTGAGAACCAGGATTCTCCTCACCGTTGCTGCGACCTCATTGGCAATCAGCGCCGCGTGCGCAGACTCGGAAGAACAACCCCTACCGGAGCGCGAGACACCTCCGCCGAGCACCCTCGACGCCGAGGTCCCGGACGCCACGGCGCCCGACGTCGACGCACCGGACACGAGCCTTCCGAAGTGCAGCGCCGCGGGATGGTGCATCACCGCCTTCCCCGACGCGGATCTGGACTTCATCGACATTTGGCCGTTCGAAGATCGCGCCTTCGCCATCGCGCAGAGCCGTGTCGAAAAGATCAAGATCCTCGAATGGCAAAAGGCCACCGATACGTGGCAGTACATCGACGACAAAACGCAGAACGAGGTCGGCGTCGGGACCTTCGCGGCGCGGATATACGCTCCGAGCGAAGACGAGATCTACTTCACGGTCGAACCGGCGTTCGTCTTCCACGGCAAGCGCCCGGCCGCGCCCGAGACGGGCTGGAGATGGTCGCGGCAGCGACTCCCCGACAACATCGTCGGCCATCCGTCGACGCACGATCACACTCGCTACCAATCCTCCGGGCTAGCGAATCAAGTCACGCTCGGCGTCTGGGGCACGGGAGCCGATGACGTGTATGCCCATTACAGCAATACGATATTTCGTAGAAATACCATCAACGATACCTGGGAGACGGCCTACGAGGCGAGCGACCTTGGCGCCAACGACCACATCTTCTTCACCGCGGTCGCCTCCGCCGGCCCGGAGGATCTCTGGTTCGTCGGCGGTCGCGCAATCTCGGGAGAATCGTGCCCGCTCGCCGTTCGCAAGACGGCCGATGGCTTCACCCGCGTGGCCGACGGCATCGCGCAAGGGGTCTTCAACAACAAGTGCGCACCAAGGGCTGGAACGCCTCGGATCGGCAACGGCGGCGGCGGATGGCTCGTCGACGTCCAGCCGAGCTCGGCGGGAGAGGTCCTCGCGTTGTATACCGGATACAAGCCCGACCTGTACGCGATCGATGGGGTGAAGCTCACCGCAATGCGGATCGAGGACGGTGGGCTCGCCTACGAACAGTCGCTCGTACCGGTCAAGATCTCCCAGGCGCAGCCACTGAAGGTCATGAGCTCGCTGCTCCACCTGGATGGCGAGAACTGGTTTACCTCGTGGGGACTCGTACTCCACGGGACCGCGGACAACACCTTCACAGTCTCGACAATCTCGCGCGACGGCGCCCCCGTCGACGGGCCGATGCACCGGATTCGCGGAACCTCGAAGACCAACCTCTGGGCAATCGGAGCCCGCCATGCGTACCACAAGACGACTCCTTGAGCTTCGCTCGTCCGGGCTCCTGCCGCTCCTCGCCTGCCTCGCGATCCCCGGTGCAGCGACGCTGAGCTGTTCGAGCGACAACGACGGCGACCCGACGCCGGGCGGCAACGACGCCTCGGCCGACGTGAGCGACGACAGCGCAAGCGCCGACACGGGCGACGGTGGGACGAAAGACGCTGCCATCGTCGACGCGGCGTCGTTGCCGATTCGATGCGAGACGCCGCCGTGCGCCGTCGCGCTCACAACGACGCTCCAGGGCGAAAACATCGGCGACGACGAGGGCTACTGCGCGCTCCTCGACGACGGAACGGTTGCTTGCTGGGGCGCAAACACGGCCGGTCAGCTCGGAACGGGCGAGACGAGAGGCGTCGATAGCGCAGTCCCCGTGAGAGTGCCGGGACTGTCCGGGATCACGTCGATCAGTCACACATGCGCGGTCGACGGCAGCGGTGCGGTTTGGTGCTGGGGCCGGGGGCCCTTCGAGAACGAGGCGTCCGCCCACCTCGTCGTCGTCGGTAGTCCGGTTCGTATCGACT
>JAEZRM010000067.1 GCA_023412805.1 Pseudomonadota bacterium
GTTGCAGTATTATTATTAGGGCCTTCCTGTTGTGGTGTATCAGCAACTTCGTCATCATCGCTGCAGCTGTTGTAAGCTCCTTCACCCCAGATATGTTTTAAATTGAAAAAATGGCCAACTTCATGGGTTAAAACCCGATGTAGTAAAGAATTATAAAGCAAATCATTGTCAATAACAATACCATCAACATTAGCTAATTGATTCGGGGTCAGCGGGAAAGAGCTAACGCCATATAAATCAGCAGGCAGGCTGCAAATCCATATATTTAAATATTTGTCCCGGTTCCAGATAGGGCTTGCATATTTAGGACTATAATATAAAGTTTGTCCATTTATTACTTGCGTAGCTGGATTATCTAAATGGTATTGATTCCAATTTCCACTAGGAAAAACATTTTGAGCATTAACTCTAACTATGCCATTAGTTGAATTACCATTTGGATCCGTCGTTGCGAGCACGAAATTTATTTGCATATCAGTTGCTAGAGGTGTAAATGCAGTAGGATTGCCATTTGCTAATCCTTTATCTGTATTTTGAGCTCGGAAATCCTCATTTAATTTAGCAATTAGTGCATTTATCTGGTTAGTTTGCTGAGTTAACTGAGAACCAGTATAAATAGAGCCAATTACGTGCACAACCACAGGAATGGTAATAGGCCCGGATCTGCGATGTTGCGTGTTGGAATAATTGGCTGTAAAGGCTTCCAGCGAATCAAGACGCTCTTGATAGCTTGGGTCTTGCAACAGGTTTTGTTTGTGTAAAGGCATGGTGCCGCATGGTTCGTCAGGAATTTGAATTCCTTCCAAAGAATAGAATTCATTATTTCCAAACCAGGGTGATGGATTGTTTTGTAAGTACACATCATCCATTGCCAACAATCTTGTTTTGCCTAAATTATTTCCGGTTTTTACAATTTGATCATTGGTCATGAATGTACCATAAACATTTGCATTATCTTGGATTTCAATTGTTCCAGTCACATTCCAGATAATATTTTCCGGCCTTACATTCCCGATATTGATATTCGAAAGATCCTCGAAAGTTACTCCACTATTAATATTAAACAAGAAAACAGAGTTGGGCCCTCCGTCCAATTCAAGAGTAGCTCCCGCAGTTAAAAAAGCATTATCCAAATTATATACCCCTTCTGTAAGAACCTGTCCGCTTAAATCTGGTTCGAGCCAATTTCCTTTGTAACTCCAGCCGCGCTCCATATTTTCCATCAATTCGTTTAAAGCAGGAGTGATATCGCTACCTTGGCTCGGATCTAAAAGTTGGCCTGTCACTTGCACATTCGAGCTGAGGTTATTTGCAGCTCCAGCTGAACCATTGACATGAATACTATAATCGGCAATTAAGTTGTTTCCTGACAATAGACCAAACTGGCCTGTTTCGGTCCATTTAAAAATCGGGGCCTGTGCCCAAGTCTTAAAAATTACGGTAAAAAATAAAAGTAACGTTAAGGTACCGCCAAATAGAAATTTTGAAAATTTCTTAAACATAGTTTTTGATTGTAATGAAAGTGTTGTCTACTCTTTAAAGGATTTTCGACTTTCTCCTAAAATTGAATAGTAATATTTGCATTGTTAGATTTGTGAGGCGTATAGAAAAATAAATATATAAAATATATATATATATATATATATATATTATCAACACAAAGTGTTGTTAAAATGTTTGTTGGTTGAAATTGCTGTAGTGATTTGTATAATATGATGTTGTTAATTAATGTGACGTGTGTTTTTTTAGTATTGTTGATTGTTCTGTTTTCGTATTGCTGTTCTTTATATGAGTGTTTGAAAAAATACGAGTCAGACTTAGTGGATTTATAAATTGTTTATTTGTTGTGTGGTTTTTTTTATGATTAATGAGAGGCGTTGTTATATTTAGATGCTTTAGAAAAGTAATTTAAAATGCTTTGAATTTGCAGAGGTTTCTATAAAAAAATGTTCTGTGATACTCGTAAGAAATATAATTTGCTTATAAACCGGTTTTGGTAATCTTATATGATTTTCTTTTAAAAGAGGCCGTGAGTCTGTTCAATTTCTTAGATTGTTTAGATTTTTTAAATAGTAAATTATCATTTTGAAAGAATAATTGCTGATATAAAATCGAATCCCCTAGGCAAAAAAAAAGCAACTCTTGAGGAGTTGCTTTTTTTAATATTTTGTTTAGTGAGTTTAGTGCTTTACAACCAGCTTTTTAGTGGCAACGGAGCGGTTATCTACCTGCAGCGTGTAGAAATAAATGCCGCTTGGCAAGCCGTTGGTTAACAGCATAATGGTTCCTTGCTTATCAGTAAGGTTAATTTCTTTTACCAGGCCACCAATTGCATTGTATAATTTGATCTTGCTGTTGCGCGCATTGGTTGGCAAGTTATAACCAATAGCGGTCATTTCGTTTGCCGGGTTTGGCGATGGCAGGCTGATTGCTGAGCTGGCTTCAGCCGATTTCTTTATGCCAGTAGTTCTGGTGGCATTGAATGTGATAATGGCGTGTACAGAGTCTGGTGTAGAAGAATTTACCCGGAAGAAAGAATAACGGATCTTGGTTGTACCGGAAAAACCGTTTGCCATATAATCTGCATAGAACATGCTGTTAGTTGCGCCTGCAGCAACGGTTTCTACATCCGGCGATACGCTTACGCTTGGCAGGTAGCATTG
>JAEZRM010000077.1 GCA_023412805.1 Pseudomonadota bacterium
ATCCAGATGAGATAGGCGGCGCCCAGGTATTTGACGACCGCGAAGGCTAGGGCCGAGGAGACGACGAGCGCCGACAGGCCGACCGCCGCCGCGACGATGTGCACGATCGTGCCGAGATGGATGCCGAGCACCGAGACGAGGCCGGCCGAGCGGCCCTGCGCCACGGATCGCGCGACGATGAACAGCACCGCCGGCCCCGGCGTCAGCAGCAGCACCACCGAGGCGACGACGAACAATCCCCACAGAGTCGGATCCGGCATGGCTTCCTCGCTTTAACTCTCCGCGAGCAAGCCACAGCGCGGCCGAGCAGACAAGGGCTCTAGCGCAGACACGTGAGCGCCGCGAGATCGTCCCAGACATAAAGCAGATTGTTGGAGGGCCACATCGGGCCGGGATCGGTGTAGGTGCCCGCCCTGCGCCCGCCGCGCGACTCGTAGAAGGCGATGGCGGGCGCATTGCCGACGACCACACCCAGGCCGACTCCGGCATGGCCGTGGTCTTCGAGAATGGTGGCCATCGCCGCCATGAGGCGCCGGCCGATGCCGCGGCGCGCGAAGGCGCTGCCGACGAACAGGTTCTTGATCTCGCCGCGTGCTTCGAAGATCGGATGGCCCGGCGATCCGCACAGGCCGAACCCGGCCAGCGCGCCATCGATCTCGGCCAGTAGCGTCGTCCGCGCCGGATCGGCGAGGATGCCGTGCCAGCGCCGGAGCCGCACGTTGACGTCCATGGCGCTGAAGATCTCCGGCGGCGCCAGGTCGCGATAGGTCTCGCGCCAGATCTCGATATGAAGGGCCGCGATTGTCGCCGCATCGGCCGAAGTGGCGGTCCGCAGGGTGAAGGTCATGGTGTTGTCGCGGTTCAGAAGCCGGCCATTGCTTTCACTTCGGCCGACGTGCGGCCCGCTTCGCGCAGGCTTTGCAGGGTCGGAGCGCCCGCGCGCTTGGCCAGGCGCTCGCCGCCGGGGCCGGTGATCATGCCGTGATGGTGATAGTCGGGCGTGCCCAGCCCGAGCAGCGCCTGCAGCAGACGGTGGATGTGCGTCGCCTCGAACAGGTCAGTGCCGCGCGTGACGAGTGTCACGCCTTGCAGGTGATCGTCGAGTGTCACGGACAGATGATAGCTGGTCGGCGTCTCCTTGCGCGCGAGCACGACGTCGCCATGCGTGCGCCAGTCGGCGGTCACGGTGCCGCGCTCGCGATCATGCCACGTCAGCTTCCCCGCCATGCTGCTCGCCTTTTCGGCATCGAGGCGCAGCGCGTACGGCGTGCCGGAAGCAATCCGGCGCGCGCGCTCCGCGTCGTCGAGGTGCCGGCACGTGCCGGGATAGAGCGGGCCTTCGCTGCCGTGCGGGGCGGCACCCGCGCGGGCGATCTCGGTGCGAATCTCCGCGCGCGTGCAGAAGCACGGATAGATCAGGTGCTGCGCCTTCAGATTCTCTAGTGCGGCGGCGTAGTCCGCCATGTGCTAGGATTGCCGCCGCACCGGTTGCTCCCAGGTGAGTCCGAGCCAGCCGAGATCGTCATGGATCGCCTGCTCGAACTCGGGGCGGCAGCGCGTCGCGTCGATATCCTCGATGCGCAGCAGGAAGCGCCCGCCCGCCTCGCGCGCGGCCCGCGCGGCGAACAGGGCGGCATAGGCGTGGCCGAGATGCAGCCTTCCGGTCGGCGAGGGGGCGAAGCGCGTGACGACGGACATGCGCATGACAGTAGCATGTTGGATAGGCTAGAAGCGGGGCCCGCATCGTCACGAGGTCCCTATGTCCGACATGTTCGCGCTTGAAGGTCCGCGTTTCGGTCCCGCCGCCGGCGGCAAGCCGCAATCACTCGTGGTTCTACTGCACGGCCTCGGCGCGGATGGCAACGATCTCATCTCGCTGGCGCCGTACTGGGCGAAGGCGCTACCCAACACGGCCTTCGTGTCGCCGCATGCGCCGTTCCCCTGCGACATGGCGCCCTACGGGCGCCAGTGGTTCAGCCTGCAGGACCGCTCGCAGGCGATGATCCTCGCCGGCGTCAAGGCGGCGGCTCCGGTCCTCGACGCCTTCATCGACGCGGAGCTGAAGAAGCACGGGCTAAGCGACGATAAACTTGCGCTGGTCGGTTTCTCGCAGGGAACGATGATGTCGCTCTATGTGGCGCCGCGGCGCCCGCGCGCCATTGCCGGTGTGGTCGGCTATTCCGGCGCCCTGGTCGGCGCCGATCTGCTCCCAGGCGAAGTGAAGAGCAAGCCGCCCGTCCTGCTCGTGCACGGCGAGGCCGACGACATCGTGCCGTTCCAGGCGATGGCCGCGGCGGCGGCAGGCCTGCGCGGCGCCGGCATCGCGGTGGAGACGCTGGCGCGGCCGGGATTGCCGCATTCGATCGATGAAGAAGGGCTGATGCGCGGCGGCAAATTCCTCGCGGAACGGCTGCGGTAGCGTCATGCCGCCGTCACGATCGCATGATATGCAAGCCGTTGTATTTTGATGGTCGATCCAGTATCTAGGCCTAGGCGAAGCCTGTTGATAGCGGCCAAAGGCACACGGGCGGTGCCAGGAATAGTTGGGGGTTAAGGGAAGAAGAGGTTCGGGTTTGTCCTGGTCCTTGGAAAGCTGTCCCGCCTTGGTGCTGAACGCCGACTTCCGGCCGCTCAGTTATTTCCCGCTCTCGATC
>JAEZRM010000019.1 GCA_023412805.1 Pseudomonadota bacterium
CCGTCGAGAATGGCGAGGTTCACGGCCTCATCCCCGCGCGACTGCAGGTGAACGTACCAATCGCTCTCGAACAGCGCGCGAAACCCGAAACGCGTCTGGTAGAAGGCCGACGTGCCGGCCACGTCACCGGTCATCAGCACCGGATAGAACTGGGTCACCTTCATGGTCTTTCCCTTCCCTTCCAATTAACATACAGTCTGTCTGTTTTTGTGATTTAACATACAGGCTGTATGTATGCAACCGGCAAGGCGATCGAATGCCGCGAGGCGCGCAACGACGCGGCAGGCGTTGATCGGCGCCGCCCGCGGGCTGTTTTCGGAAAAGGGCTATGCCGAGACCGGCACGCCCGACATCGTAGCCACCGCCGGCGTGACCCGGGGCGCGCTCTACCATCACTTCGAGGACAAGAAGGCCCTGTTTGCCGCCGTGGTGGAGGCCGAGGCCGAGGCCGTCGCCGCGGCGATCGAGCAGGCGGCGCCGCCCGGCATGCCGGCCCTCGCCGCCCTTCGCGCCGGAGCTGAAGCCTACCTTCACGCCATGGGCGTTCCGGGCCGGACCAGGTTGCTGCTCGTCGACGGTCCCTCCGTGCTCGGGCGCGAGGGCATGGATCGGCTGGAAGCCCGGCATGGAAACCGCACCCTGCGCGAGGGACTCGAGGCGGCCATGGCGACGGGCGTACTCACCCCCCTTCCGCTGGACGCCCTGACCACGCTGCTCGCCGCCATGTTCGACCGCGCCGCGCTGGCCATTGCCCAGGGCAACCCGCTGAATGAACAGCTGGAGGTGGTTACGGCCGTGCTGGGCGGCCTGCGGAAATAGGCACCTCGGCGGCAAAGCAAAGCCGCCGGCCCATGACGGAGCCGGCGGCTATGCTGAAATCCGAAACTGGCAGCGGATCAGTTGTCGAGGAAGCTCCTGAGCTTGCGCGACCGGCTCGGGTGCTTGAGCTTGCGCAGCGCCTTGGCCTCGATCTGGCGGATGCGCTCGCGCGTCACCGAGAACTGCTGGCCCACCTCTTCGAGCGTGTGATCGGTGTTCATGCCGATGCCGAAGCGCATGCGCAGCACGCGCTCCTCGCGCGGCGTCAGCGAGGCCAGCACCCGCGTCGTCGTTTCGCGCAGGTTGGACTGGATCGCCGCGTCGATGGGCTGGATCGCGTTCACGTCCGGGATGAAGTCGCCGAGGTTGGAATCCTCCTCGTCGCCGATCGGCGTTTCGAGGCTGATCGGCTCCTTGGCGATCTTGAGGACCTTGCGCACCTTGTCGAGCGGCATCTGGAGCTTTTCGGAAAGCTCCTCGGGCGTCGGCTCGCGACCGATCTCGTGCAGCATCTGGCGGCTGGTGCGCACGATCTTGTTGATCGTCTCGATCATGTGCACCGGAATGCGGATCGTGCGCGCCTGGTCGGCGATCGAGCGGGTGATCGCCTGCCGGATCCACCACGTCGCATAGGTGGAGAACTTGTAGCCGCGCCGGTACTCGAACTTGTCCACCGCCTTCATCAGGCCGATGTTGCCTTCCTGAATAAGATCAAGGAATTGCAGGCCGCGGTTCGTGTACTTCTTCGCGATCGAGATGACGAGGCGCAGGTTGGCTTCCACCATCTCCTTCTTGGCGATTGCGGCCTCGCGCTCGCCCTTTTGCACCTTGTGCACAATGCGGCGGTATTCGGCGATGTCGAGGCCGGTCTCGGTGGCGAGCGTGTGGATTTCCCCGCGCAGCTCCTGCACCGTGTCGAGCTCGCGCTTGATGAACTCGGCCCAGTGCTTGTCGCGCTTGGCGACCCCCTTCGACCAATCCTCGTCGAGCTCCGAACCGTAGTACGCGTCGAGGAAATCCTCGCGCTTGATCCCGTAGCTTTCCGCGAGACGCAGCAGGCGGCCTTCCAGCCGCACCAGCCGCTTGTTGATGTCATAGAGCTGCTCGACCAGGCTCTCGATGCGGCTCTGGTTGAGGCTCAGCGACTTCACGTCGGCGATGACCTCGGCGCGGAAGGCCTCGAGCTTCTTGCTCTCGCCCGCCGTGACCGGCTTGGAGCGGTCGGCCGCGTGCTTGTCCTGGAGCTTGCGCATCTTGCCGTAGGCGTCGGCGATGCGGTCGAAGGTCGCGACGACCTGCGGCTTCAGCTCCGCTTCCATGGCGGAAAGCGACAGCGAGTTCTCGAAGTCGTCGTCGTCGTCCTCGGCCGGATCCTGCGGCGGCTCGGGCTCCTCGGGAACGTAGTCGTCGTCCTCGCCGTTGGCGCGCTTGGCCTTCGCCGGCTTCTCCGCCTTGGCGGGCTTTTCGGGCTCGGGAGCCTTTTCCGCCGGCGCCACCACGGGAGCGGCCTGCTTGGCGTCGGGGCCGGCATAGGTCGCTTCGAGGTCGATGATGTCGCGCAGCAGAATCTCGGTGGCGGCGAGCTGGTCGCGCCAGATGATGATGGCCTGGAAGGTGAGCGGGCTCTCGCACAGCCCCTCGATCATGGTTTCGCGGCCGGCCTCGATGCGCTTGGCGATGGCGATTTCGCCCTCGCGGCTCAGAAGCTCGACCGAGCCCATCTCGCGCAGGTACATGCGCACCGGATCGTCGGTGCGGTCCGAGCCTTCGCGCGTATTGGACTTCGATGCGACCGCGGTGCCGGTGCGCTCGGCGACCTCTGTGGATTCCTCGTCCGCGCTCTCCGGCTCGGCCTCCTCGACCTCGTCCTCGTCGACGACGTTGATGCCCATGTCCGAGAACATCGCCATGATGTCCTCGATCTGCTCGGAGGTGACCTCCTCCGAGGGCATGACGGCGTTCAGCTCTTCGTAGGTGACGTAGCCCCGCTTCTTGGCGACCTTGATGAGCTTCTTTACGGCGGCGTCCGAAAGATCGAGCAGCGGGCTGTCTGGAGTCTCGGCGGAAGTCTCGGGTTTTTCGATGTCTTTGGTCTTTTGGGTTGCTGCCTTGGTGGCCATCTGGCTCTCTGCTCCGCGGCGCCGGGTGCGACTGGCGCCGTATTCGTTAAGTGGGCATGGCAGTGGGCGCGATAAAGGGTCTGGCGAGGGCGGAGACGCTCAACCGCCGGCCGCTATCAGGAAAGTGATTCGCTTATGTGCGAAACCGCGCTGACCGCCAGCCCGCTAGAAGCCGCGTGTCGCGCGTCCTGATAACGAACCAAACCCTTCGATCAATGCCTCCGTACCATCTACGGTGGTGATCTGGTTCTGGATGTCCCGCAGCCGCTCGAATGTTTCTTCGCTCGGGACCTCGCCCAGCGCCAATTCGGCTGCCTTGAGTTCCTTATTTAGCTGAACCGATTTGTAATGCAAGGCCAGGGCATGCTTTAGCCCCGTTTCCGCATCCATCTGCGCCGTCTCCGGCGAGATTTGCCAGACGCCCTGGGCCTTGAGC
>JAEZRM010000151.1 GCA_023412805.1 Pseudomonadota bacterium
GCCGGCGACCTGCTCTACGCCACGCTCAAGAAGTTCGGACTGGCCACCGGCGCCTACGAACAGGATCCCAATGACGGCCTTGAACTGCACGGCGCGATGATCGTCAACGCCGTGCGCTGTGTGCCGCCCCAGAACAAGCCGGTGCCCGCCGAGATCGCCACCTGCCGGCAATTCCTCATCGGTGCCATCGAGGCGCACCGTCCCCGCGCTTTTCTCGCACTGGGCCGCATCGCCCATGACTCGCTGCTTTCTGCACTCGGCGAGCGGCGCGCGCGCTTCCCCTTCGCGCACGGGGCGGAGCATGCATTGAGCGAAGGCGGGGTGCTCTTCGACAGCTATCACTGCTCGCGCTACAACACGAATACCGGCGTGCTGACGACGGCGATGTTCGAAGACGTGGTGGGGCGCGCCGCGCAGGCGATCGGCTAGAGCGTTCCGACAACCATTGTTACCTGCGGTTCGGTCACTCACCTTCCCGCAGCCGTTTCGCGAGCGAGCGGTCCAGCTCCGACGCTGGCAAAAAAGCGCTCCTCTCGCCCTTCCGTACCAGCCGTACATTTTCGTGGTTTCCGTACTAGCGGTACACTTTTCGCGACGATGCCGACTGAGCTAAAGGGGCACCCGCGGGGGCAAATCTAGGAGTCGGTAATGTCTGATACTTCAGTTTTTGCCATACTTGCGTCCGTCGGCATCATACTTGGCGGAACTGTAACAGCTGATGCTTCTGCCTTGGCGTCCGCAGTCAATCAAGGCACTCCCCACCATCTCGTGGAGTTTGTCAGAGAGCATCCGGAGAGCCAATACGCACCTGATGCCATCATGCTTGCGGCCATTCTTTCGCAGTCGCGGCTGGAGGACTACGCTGTTTCCGCTGCAAATCCGGATTTGACCTGCCGGATCGTGCTGGAAGTGATCGATGAGGAGACGGCTATCCTGAAGTGGAAAGTCACGGACGCAGTGGCGCTCGGGCTGTTTCCCGCGAACCTCCTCTCCGGCCGGCCGATGGCCAGCGAGGGTGAGCGGCCGGTTTCGCTCGCCGAGACCAAGCTCATCACTCTCATCGCGAAGGACGCGGCGGGCAACAGCGTGCGCTGCGCCGTGCATGTCGTGCACGAATCGATCGGACTCGAGAGTCTGTCGACGCCGAACGATGAGACGCCGCTGATCGTCAGTATCTGAGCTCCATGCCCCGGGCGCCACCCGGGGCATTGGACCCGGAGGGCACGACGTGCATCCAACACTCGCAAACATCGATGCGGACACGGTTGTCCGCGTCGCTCTGCATGCCTCCCACGCCCTGTCCCGCTCCGAGGCGCTCGGGCTGTGGCGGAACATCGTTTCGCGCTTCCCGAATGAGCCAAGACTTGCGGCTCGGTACATCGATGAGTTGCTGCTTGTGGAGGCGTGGCAGGAACTGGACGCGTTTCAGCCGACTGCACGCGCTCACGCGTCGGCCGCCATTGACCTGCGCTATGTCGACGCCGCCATTGCCCGACTTCAGGTTGATTCGGCCGAAGCCATGCTCGAAGAGCTGCAGGCACGTGACGGAGACTCCGCCGCTCTCCTGTTGAGGCGTTACAGCCTCGAGATGCTGCGCCGCCGTTTCGAGGCAGCGGAACGGACAGCACACTCCCTGCTCCGGTTTCGTCATGACAAACAGCGGGTTGCCGACATGGTGATGGCCGCGCGCCGGTACGGCAGCATTGAGCGGACGTGGCGAGAGACGCATCCAGTGAAGCGCGACTACGATGTCCTGCTGATCAATCTCGATGCGGACACCGCGAGGCTGGGACGGATGCAGAGGCAACTGGACGGGATCGCGTACACAAGAATCCCGGGCGTGAAGGGCGCGCATCTCCCGGACCATGCGCTCCGTTCTCTCACCCGCGGCATCGCACACATGCAGAAGGGAACGGTGGGCTGCTTCCTGTCCCACGTTGCCGCATGGGAGGCGGTGGCAAAGTCCGGACGTATAAGTCTGATCCTCGAGGATGATGCCTGGATTATCGCAGGACTGCCTCCCTCGCTCGCGGAACTGTCGCTGCCCCGGGGGTTTGATCTCTCCTTCGTCAACGAGCGCATGTCCGGCTCAGGGCATCGCGACTCCGAGCGGGTCTTCGAAACGCGCAGCGTCGGCGCCGTCGCAAGGGGGAAGCCGCGAACCTGGAGCGCCGCCGGCACAGACGGCTACTTCATCTCCCCCAAGGGGGCTCGCAAGCTCCTGTCGCTGGTGCAACGGGATGGCCTCGCCGGAGACGTGGACTGGCGCCTCATCTCCTATTCGCTGACGCCGCGCCAGCGGGAGCGAAGCATTGCGAGGGGCGGCTTTGCAGGGGCCGCCCTGGGACTTCACGAGCAGGTACGATGCGGCGAGGGACGGATTCACGCCAGTGCGCTGCATCCGCCGCTGGTGCGGCAATTCGCCGGCGGAAGTGTCCGGCTGTGGGACAATGAGCTCAGCCATTCACACATGGCGCTCACCCATGCTCTGGCAACGGAGCGAACGCCGGGAGCCGACACGTGGAACGGGTAGTCCACCTCGACGCATCCTGAAGGCGGGCCTAGCCCTGCTTCAGCAACCGCTGCTTTTCGCGGTTCCAGTCGAGCTTCTTTTCGGTCTCGCGCTTGTCGAAGCTCTTCTTGCCCTTGCCCAGGCCGATCAGCAGCTTGGCCATGCCGCGGTCGTTGAAATAGAGCTTGAGCGGCACGATGGTGTTGCCCGCCCGCTCGACTTCCTGGCTGAGCCTGGCGAGCTGCTTCTTGGAAACAAGGAGCTTCCGTGGTCGGCGCTCGGCGTGGTTGAAGCGGTTGGCCTGCGTGTATTCGGGGATATGCGCGTTGACGAGCCAGAGCTCGCCCCTTTCGGGTGACGCATAGGCCTCGGTGATCTGCGCCTTGCCGGTGCGCAGCGACTTGACCTCGGTGCCGGTCAAGACGATGCCGGCCTCGAGCGTGTCGAGGATCTCGTAGTCGAAGCGCGCGCGCCGGTTCTCGGCCACGGTGCCCGTCGTCACGAGGCCAGGCTTCTTGTCCTTGGCGGCCATCGGGCTAGTTCAACAGCCCCGCATGTTCGAGCGCGAAATCGATCGCCGCTTCGGTGGACTTGCTCACCGGGACCATGGGCAGGCGCAGCTCGTTGGCGCACAGCCCGAGCCGCGATGCGGCGTACTTCACGCCCTGCGGGCTCGGCTCGATGAACAGGTTCTTGTGCAGGTGCACGAGCCTGTCCTGGATGGTGCGGGCCTCGGCGAAATTGCCCTGCTGGCAGGCATTCTGGAACTGCGCGGTCAGCCTGGGCGCAACGTTCGACGTGACCGAGATGCAGCCATGGCCGCCATGCGCGTTGAAGCCGAGCGCGGTCATGT
>JAEZRM010000027.1 GCA_023412805.1 Pseudomonadota bacterium
ACCCAGACGTGGTCGGCTGGCCCGGGGTCCACGCACCCATCCTGAGCTCCACCCCATCGCGCGCGATCCTTTCCGCTGCGTTGAGTGCCCGAAGGTCGAATTGGCCGCCGTTGGCGCGCGAAGCACCGAAGGGACGGCGCGACGGGCTCACCACACGATCGTATTGGGATCGCGAGGAGGTGACGTCGTCCCGTCCCCGCGGGCACCCCGTGCACCGTCACCCCAGCAACTCACGGCGCCCGAGCGGAGGACCGCGCAGGTGTGACTCGTCCCGGGCGTCACTCCAGAGGAGTCCGTAACGCCGTCGACGTTGGCGGGCGACGCAACGTACGCGCTGTTGGCCGCTGGGCTCGACTGCCTCGAGCGGTTGTCTCCCCAGCACTTGATGTTGCCCGAGCCCTCGACCGCACACGTGTGGTTCTGGTTCGCGCCGATCGCCGTGGCCGTCGCCAAGCCGTCGACCGCAACGGCGATGGACTTTCCGGGGAACATCCCGTTTCCGAGCTCCCCGAGCGTACCGCCGCCCCAGCAGCGCGCCGCGCCCGTAGAGAGGAGCGCGCACGTATGCGTGCTGCCGAGCGCAACGCCGGTCGCCGTGGCGACATTCGGGACGGCGATCGGCACGGGGCTGTAGCCACCGACCAGCATCTCGTCACCGAGCTGATACGAGCCGTTGTCGCCCCAGCACGAGAGCGCTCCCGAGCCGAGCACGGCGCAGGAGTGATCGCCTCCGGCGCCGATGGCGACGACGCCAGCGAGCCCCGAGACGTCGACGGGCGTGGCGCTGCTCGTGGTCGTGCCGTTGCCGAGCGCGCCAGCGAGGTTCGACCCCCAGCACTTGACGCCGCCGGTCGTGAGGAGCGCGCAGGTGTGCTGTCGGCCTGCGGCGATCGCCTTCACGCCCGAGAGGCCGACGACGTCGGTGGGCATGCTCCGATCCGTCTTCGTCCCGTCGCCGAGCTCACCGTCGCCGTTCCCGCCCCAGCACTTGACGGTGCCCGTCCCGAGGAGCGCGCACACGTGAAAGAGACGCGCGGCGATGGCGGTGACCCCCGTGAGGCCCGGAACGTCGGTCGGAACGAGCCTGTCCGTCGTCGTGCCGTCACCGACCTGTCCGCGATCGTTCGCGCCCCAGCACTTCACCACGCCAGCGTTCAGGAGAGCGCAGGAGCTCAACGTGCCCAGCGCGAGTTGCGTCGCGCCGCCTCCGCACGACGTGGCGTTGGACACCGCGCTCGTCGTGCCCGGCGCACACGGCGAGCAGACCCGGTCTGCCGTCGCGCTGGGCGACGCGGAGACGAAGGTGCCCGGAGCGCACTCCGTCCACGGAGCGCACGCCGTCGCCGCGTTGCCGTCATGATCCCACGTGCCTTCGACGCATGGTCCGCTCGGGCCGGCGTCCACGCCCAGCTCCGGGCCCCCGCCGTCGCTCATTGGTGCCGGTGCGCTGAGCTGCCCCCCGGGACCGCCGGAGTCCTCACACGCGCTGACGCCGAGCGCGAGTGCCACCGCGGCTTCGAGCACGAACGCAAACCGGCCATCCGACCCTGCCATGAACGTCGCCCTTCCCCGCTCGCCGGAGGCAAACATGGCCCCACGACGGACGGGAGGACGAAATCACGGCTCGTCTGGCTCATCAAGTCGAATGGCCGGTCTTCCGCCCGCTTGCGAACAGGTCCGAGGCGCGGCAGTGAGCCATCGCCGGAGCGAGAGGCGGCGACAGCTTGGACCACCGCCGCCTGCCCGCTTCCCGGCCAGCTTCAGCACCAGGTGTCGTTCCTGAACATCGCGTGGACTCGCGCGGGGCCGATCGGGGTGCTGGGGTTGCCGTTGACGACCGCCCGCACGTCGATCCGCTGGTAGTTGTACTGCGGGTGCCAGCTGCACCCGGCGCCCATCCACTTCTGCGCTCTGCAGGAGGTGATCCGGAGCAATGTCGGCGAGCTCTCGTCAAAGACGACGTGGGGAACGGCGTACTCCTTGCCGATCCCGCGATCGGTCACATACTCGCCCCCCGGTCCGGGTTTCTCCGCGAACCCGCCTTCGATGTACGAAGCGGCGCATTGCGCGGACTTCTGCGCAGTCCAGGTTCCCTCGAACTGCGGAAAGTCGCCGAGCGCCTCGGCCTCCGCGGGGACATTGGAAGGGAACGGCAGGTTGCGATTGACCCGGAACCCGACGCAGCCGGACTTCCAGCCGGAGTTCGCCCCATAGTCCACCTGGTTATAGGGAAACGTCACGAAGCCGGTTGCCGGTACGTCGTTGTCGCAGGCGACGAGCAACTCTTGCTTCGCCTGGGCGAGCGCGCCCTCGTCGTCCGCCGAGCTCGACGTGTCCGATTCGAGCGGCTCTTCGGTCCCCGTCGCGCAGCCGACGACGGCCAGCGAGGAGGCGAGACACGTGGTGAGAACGGTACGGCGAATCATCGCGATCATGCGGAGCTCTCCTTCTTGACCGGGCGCTCCGATGCGCCCGGCTTTGCCCCTCTGACACGCGTCGGAGTGGAGTGATGCACCGAAAAGCCGCTCTTCGTCGAAAGACGGGCCGCGTGGTTCTCGCGCCTGATCGCGCAGAGCCGCGTAGGCTCCGTGGAGCGGCTACGCGCGACTCGTCACGGCGCGGCCCTCGACGCGGACATCCCGGCGGACGCGGCGCTCGAGGCCACCCGGACCTCGAGCGTCTTCTACCCTGGCGACGACGACGACGACGTACCGCTGCGGCCGGTTGGGGACGCGAGCCCCAACCTCGATCGACCAAGCCTGATCAGCTCGCCCTGCGGCGGCCGCTCACGACGCCGACGTTGACCGTCATCTCGAACGTCCCATCGCTCCAATACTTGTCGATGGCGTCGCGGACGTACTCGAAGGGGTCGTTCGCCGGG
>JAEZRM010000037.1 GCA_023412805.1 Pseudomonadota bacterium
TCGAGACACTCCGGCAGCAGCGTCAACTGACCCCGATCCTGTCCTTCCACGAACCTCTTCATGATCCCCCCGCCGAATCATCACGGGAATCATAGATGGCTCAGTCTTTTGACACAGCCAGGGTCAATAGCAGACGCGGGCTCTGCCTCCGCCAGCGATCAGAATTGCAGGTGGTGTCCGACGCTGCCCTTGAGGCCATAGCTGTCGCCGAAGTCGCGGAGCGGACTACTGCAAGAGACCTCGCCATAGAGCGTGAGACCCTCCCGCCATTTTATGCTCGCGCCCAGGCCGACTTCACCCCAGAGGCGTTCTTCGGCCCGATCTATCGGTGTCCCCGAGACGAGGGTGCGCGTGCCATCCAGCCATTCGTGGTTGAGATTGACGACGCCATAGATGTGGCTGCGGCCGTCTGCCCGTACGTCCTGATGATCGAGCGTGATGCCCCATCGTGTTCTCAGACTGTCACCAGTGCCAGTCGACACGACGGCGTCCGACACGTCTACGAAACGATCGAAGCGCACGTTGGAATACACCATCTGGACCTGCGGTGTGACGCTGAGCTTGCCGCCGATCGAGATTCGCTTGCCGGCCTCGATGCTGAAGGCCAGGCCGCGGCCTTATCGTCGGTGAGGGTGCTGAGAAGGTCCGAACTGAGGTTGCTGGTATAGCGATTGAACTGCGCCTGAGCGTCGAAATACAAGCCCGCGGCACCATACCAGGTCAATGTTGCGCCAATGCCGTAGCCTTCGGTCTTCAGCGCGCCGTTGCCCAGGATCGAGCGGATCCGGCTGCTGACCTCGCCGTAGTTGACAGTGATGCCCGCGAACAGGCGTTCGCCCTTGCCGATATCGGCAAGCAGCCAGTCCATGCCGAGCTGCGTCTTCCAGCTGTCGGAGCTCCGATCGGAGCCGCTCGTCGAGACGGCTGCATTCGAGCGCGTGTGCGTGCCCTCTGTCCGCCCCCAAAGTCCGCCGCTCCCGGAGTGGGCACCGGCTGCTTAGCTGTGGCTCCCTACGCGTTGCTGGAGTGTCGGCAGGGTGTTGAGTGCCTGTAGGTGGGCGCCATAGACTTCGTAGACCGGCACGCCAGGCTGATAGAGCGGCGGCGGAGTCGGATCACCCGATCTCAGCAAGGCCGACCGCAGATACCAGCCTCCGTCCGTCAGAGTGGAGACGGCGCCTTGATAGAGACGATAGGCATAAGCGCCGGCGACCACCGCCGGTGCGCCCTGGAAAACATAGTCGCCGTCGAGCACGAATGTGCCGTTGGACGCACCCGCCACGTCGACGATCTTGATGCCTTCGCCCGCACAGCGGACAGTTCTTCGAGCCCTCCCCCGGTGGAGGCCTTGGCAGAATGGTCGCAGAAAATAGATCCGATTACTTCCTAGCCAATCGTCGGCCCCCGTCCGTGATCCGACCTCTGAGCCACTTGTTTGCCGGATTGTCTTGGCGACGCATGCGTCAGCAGAGGCGCCAGTCGATCGGCTTCAAGGTGAAAGGCAACTCGCGGATGACGAGCGACGTGTCCTGAACTGCAGATGCGAAGGCCCCGGGCATAGCCGACACGTGGCCGGTGCTCCGAAGCACATGAGCCACAAGGAGCCAAGGCGGCACGTTGAGCGCAACATTGTGCTCCGCGTTCGACCGCGACCGAACATCGTCGGGGAGCCGGATATTCGCCGCGCCAACGAAACCTTCAGATGCCGAGCGACAACGAAGCGCCTGAGCGTCAGCTCGAAATTTGCCAGGGGTCGAGCCTCTAAAGACGCAAACCACGAACGCGCCTTGCTCGGCCGCTCCGGTCCCTCGGAAGCCTGACGGCGGACACCGCTCAACACGGTTCGGAAGGAATGCTTCAGTAAATATCTAGTAAAAACATGGTCGGAGCGGCGAGATTCGAACTCGCGACCCCCAGTCCCCCAGACTGGTGCGCTAACCAGGCTGCGCTACGCTCCGATCCGACCCCGCCCGTCCCGCTTGAGGACCATGCAAAGGCTCCGGTTCCGCCAGATCTGCCTCTGAATCAGCAGGTTGGCGCCAGACATGCCCGCCCGTCGCCTGACCGACGGGAGTGCGGACACGGGTACTCGACGGGTCGCTTCACGTCAAGCTGAGACACGACTTTCGCCGCCCGTTGCGCCCCCGGTGCGCCCCCAATGCGCGCCGCTTTGGTTTGGGATGACCTGGAAAATGAAGCTTACAGACAAATGCATAGAGCGACTGTTGCCGCCTCCGCCTGGTTCGCGGGTTGAGCTATCTGACAGCAAAGTCCCGGGTCTGGTGGTCCGTATAAGCGATACCGGGGTTAAGACCTTTTCGGTCCGCTATCGGCACGAGACGCGCACGCTGCGATACACAATCGGAAAGTGCGGGATCATCGATGTCAGAAGCGCGCGCAAAACAGCGATCGCCATCCTAGCCGATGTCGGTCGGGGCGCCGACCCCATGTCGCGCAAGCGAAAGGGTAAGTTGAGTGCCCCGCGGGCTTGCTCATGCGGCGAAGCAATCGATCGCTTTCTGATTGAGCATGTTGATGCCGGCGTTAGAGCGAGTCGAATGAAGCCCGCCTACGCTGCCGAGCTTCGGCGTCTACTAAGACGGGAAGTGGCGACCAAGTGGTCAAGTAAGGCGCTCTCAGAGATCACCCGCCAAGACCTTGCTTGCCTCCTCAACGCAATTCGCTCCGACAATACACGCCGCCACACATTCTTCGCTGTCCGCTCGTTGCTGAAATGGACGGCAGGCGTTGGGCTGTCTGAGCCAACGACAGTGTTTGATGGTTTCCCAACGCCAGCGAAGCCAAATGCCCGTGAGCGCGTCCTAACCGACAATGAGCTTAAAGCTATCTGGCTCGAAGCATCCAAGTGCTCCAGCACATTCCATGCGATCGTTTCGCTGTTGCTGCTAACTGGCCAGAGGAGGGACGAAGTCGCGGATGCGGAATGGGCTGAGTTCGATCTGCAGAGCGCTAGTTGGTCGATACCGCAGCGTCGCGTCAAGAACGGTAAGAAGCACTGGGTTCCATTAGCGGAAGAGACGTTAGTGATCCTGAGAAAATTGCCAACGCAATGTCGCCAACATTTATTCCGAAGCACTCGCTCCCCGAATAGGTCCTTTACTGGCTGGTCTGATGCCAAGCAGAGCTTCGACGCCATGGTCGGGGTGAGGGGGTGGACACTGCACGATCTTCGCCGAACAATGACTACCCGGCTTGCTGAGTGCGGCGTCCTGCCTCATGTGATCGAGAGACTGCTGAACCATAGCTCCGGCGTCATCTCCGGCGTTAGCGCAGTCTACAACCGCGCGACCTATGCATCAGAGGTGCGGGCAGCAGTGGAGCTGTGGTCAGGTTACGTCTCTAGGCTTGCGATGGATGTAAGAGCGGACCTCTCATCGGTTTCGAGCGTCTCCACGCATCACAGTTACTCTCAGCCTCCGAGGTCTCATCCCATCGATAGAATGCCCTAGAGAGAGTCTCGAGTGCGATAAGTGGAATGGCGGGAGGGACGGATCGGAACACTCAAGAGTTCGAACCTCCAAATTATTGAAACAACATCCACGCCCCACCATTGATTTTCCATAATGCAAATGGATGGACAACATACGCCGCGCAGAGGCTAGTTTTGAACGTCAAAGGACGCGCGTAATTAGGCTCTGACATCCGGAATACATAAGCAGTTGAAGGATAGCTTATTATGTGTTATATAAATGCTCTCCTACATTCTCGCGGAATACGCAATTTCCCATTTTGGGAAGCCAATGCGCAATATTCGTTATAGCTTATTTTTATTTGAAGGGATTTAATTTTATCGATGCTTTATACTGAAAGCTTTTGCTCCTCAGAATGCAGTCCGACATCAATCGAATTTGTTTCCGCGCCATGCAGCTCCGGGAAGACCTACTCGGCGACGCGGTATGTGCGCGACCGCCTCTCCGACGAGAACTTTATGATCGTAATGCCGTCATTGGAGCTGCTTCGACAAGTCCATCAAGAGCTGACCTCGATCGGCGTTTGGGCGACGCAGATCACTAGTGAGACGCACCCCGGGCACGTCAAAAGGCGGCTAATCGAAGGGATTAGAGAATTGCCTGACAACGGACAGGTGCTGCTATGCACCTGGAACTCGTATGTCGATCTTCCGGTCATGCTGTCAGAAAAAAATCTCAAAATCATAATCGACGAGGTGCCGAAGGCAGACGGGTTTTATGGCTGGAAGCTTCCACGGCATTTGGAGCTGCTAGAGGAAATGCTGGAGCTGGGTCCGGCAATCAATGGAAATGTAGCACAGTTATTGCCTCGTGATCGTAATCGCATGCGCAAAGATCTTATTCTAGCAAGAGACGATATTGATGAGTTATTCCGACCGTTCAAACGCGAGCTATTATCTCCGTTTAGGGACCTTTTCGTAGATATCGAGTCTTGGGAGCGATTGGTGGTGCAAAAACGTGTCGCGGAAGCAGATGACGACGCGAATCGCTTGTATTGCCTGTCGATGCTCAACCCGACGCCTTTTCGCAATGCCATCCTCCTAGGAGCGAACGTCGAAGATAGCATTCTTCATCCGTGGCTCAGTCGATATCACGAAGTGTCATGGGTTCAGCACTCCGGCATCGCATCTCAGATGAGGGAGGCGCCGAAAGTTGGACACCGTCTCACCATCAGGCATTTCATCGATGGAGATCGCATCGCTAGCAAGCACCTCCTGAACAGCTTGTGCCCTGGGGGTTCGGTTGCCGACGGGATGGATCGAGCTGCTCTGGACCTAATTGGCGAACGAAAATTTCTTTACATCGCGAACAATGATCGGAAGTCTATGATCGTCGATGCACATGGCGGAGCGTGTCGAATTCCTGTCATCTCTCACGGCTTAAACCAATACCAGGACTACGATGCGATCTACTATGCTGCTGCGCTCAATAGGGAGCCTAAGCACTTCACGATGTTGGAAGCCTTGGGTGTATCGCGGGACGTGGTGCACACTGCAACAAGCTGCGAGGCGGCATATCAAGCCGTTATGCGATCCTCGCTTCGCGACCCGAGCAGCTCTCGACCTGTATTAGCAATCGTCCCGGATCAAAAATCAGCAAACTGGCTGGCAAATCTTACCGGTGCCAACGCATCCACGAGAATAGAACTCAATTGCCTGGAGAAAAGCACTCCGTTTACACAATCAGAGCGGGATCGGCGCCACAAAGCCAAACGGAAACTAGATACAATAATTGCCACAAAACAACTACGGAACTCCTTTAGTAGTAATAATAGTAGTCATTACGAAGAATTTATGCATGAGAAATTGCTTGATCTTACTGGGAAGCAGACACCCCCTGTGTTCGTGACTTTTCATGATCTTTACGCCAAGAGTGAAGATGATCATGAGGTGGTTTCGCTGACCATAACGGAATTCTGTTCTCTTTTGAAGTCACACTCGTCGAGTGTAGTGCGAAAGAAAGAAGATAGGAAGCTGTTCAATCCGGCTGTCTTTGAGCCTGCGGCGGATTCGGATGGTTGGAGGACGAAAGGAAACTTCAAGAGCGCATCGTTTTTACTGCTCGATTTCGATGGTGGCGCGCTTTCGCCGGAAGAGTTCATTCGCATATTCCGGAAGGACGCAGGATATGGTCGCAAGCTTTGCTTCCTCATCTATAATTCATACAGCCGCTCAAAAGCCGACCCCAATAGATTCCACGTGGTTGTATTCCTACGCCGTAATGCAGCTTCGGTGGATGAGTTTCGAGCGGTCTACGATCTCATTGTCGATCGATTGGAGGAGAATGGCATAACGAAGTCGGCAGCTGGACTCGACAACTTCAGTGGGGTTCAATCGTTCTACTTACCAGCAACAAATCCTCTCAACACAGGGATGGCTTTCTTCACGAAACACGGCGTGAACGCGAAGGAGCTTCGCCACACTTTGGACCCTGCTGCACTCTGCAGGACAGCAATTGCCCAGCCATCCCGACCGGAGCGCGCATCTCGCAAGCGGAGCTATTCGAATGACGAGATAGATGCGATGGTGCGACCACTGAAAAGTCTAAGTTCGGGCAGGAATCGACCAATATTCGATGCCGCGCGAGGATTGATGATAAAATTGGGTGTAGAGGAACGCCATGCAGAGACGCTGCTTCTGGATGTTGTGGGTTCCGATCCTAGCGCGCGGAAGAAAGTCCGGGATGCAACTAAATCTGTGAGCCGGTGGATGCAACGAGGTAGGGCGTAACGCGGGCTCAATCTAGGGCGAGGCAACGCCAATCTCGCGAGATATCGCCGCCGCGCCAATTGACATGCTGGCATTGATAACGCGACATCAGCGGAACAGTCAGCCTGCTAGTTGCAGACGAACCTGCGGGTTTCATTGCTCCATAGCTTGATCCCGAGCGCACAAGTATCTGCGTGCGAGACCCAAAAAATGTCCTGCGAGCGCGTGGCGGATCCCGCGATTAGCAGCTCGATTGGGGCGTTGACGGCTCGCCCATATCTCAACATGTCCGCCACAATGGTCTGAACTTCATCTTCGTCCAGTGCTTTGGCGCTCACGCCTCTAAATGCGTGAAAGCCCAATCGGCTGTCGCTTGAGCTTGATCGCCAACTCTTTCCGTCGTTGTCTGTCCCGCCGAGAAATGCGAGGGCGCACGCACTTGCACAGTCATGCCCGCCCTCCACCACCGTCCTCATTCGATGCTGGTGGAAGAACATCCCGAGCTTCATTCCTTCATAGAGATCACCACCCGGACTTGCCAGATAGATGGCAACGTTCTTCTTGATCTTAATGCGTCGGAGATAACCGCGGAGCTGCTCAGTATCACCGCTGATTACGTTCCCTGTCGCCAAAATCGCCGTCAACGTTCTCGATTGGTCGTTTTTGTGAGCCGCGAACTCCAGCGCCTGCGCCGGCTGAGCCATGAGGAGCAGACTAAGGGCAGTATACTTAAGCACATTGCCTCCTAGCTCGTCGTATGGACACGCGATACTCCTGCAGCCGGTCGTTCCTCGTCACTTGATCACCATTGTCTCCATGGAACTTTATGATCTTGAAATATGTGGCATTCGATTGAATTCGCTACAGACACTCGAAATACGTGATCATCTAAGCCTGCCTCAAGCTGGTAATCACCGGAGTTGGCAGATCCACAGGTATTTGAAAGTGAAATGTATCCTCTGCCCAGAGGGGTCCCAAGATATACGAGACCACCTCTGCCGTCTTCTCCTAGCTTAATTGACATACCGCCACCATCGCATTCGACGTTGCATTCAAGATACAGCTCCGGCGAGCTAGTCAGCCTTTTGATATCGCAATCCGCAACGGTCTTTAGGCGATCGCGTCGACTGCGAACCGTTGCTGCGAAGTGCATTTGATATGGCTTGCTGGCTGTTGCAGAAGGATTGTTCGCCAGTTGAATTCGAAGCGAAGTGACGACTTGCTGCGAGTGCTTGATAAGATGTTCTCGCGAGTAATCGCGAGCGAGGCATAGCGGTTGCGCCAGGGCGTTCTCGTAAGAAACCTCCGAAGCATCTGCGCCAGCGCAGCTCAAGAGTGCGGCTAGCGATATCGCGCGCACGCGCAGAGTGCGACGAGTCACCGTAAACCTCCGGGGATGCGCCTCAATATATCCTCTATGGCTTCTTTCGCCTTTTTATCCTGGTGCCTTTTGATATTTCGCGCAGATCGCTCCTGTTGCAACTTCGGCATCCACAGAATTGCCCCTGGATGTCCCAATTGAGCGGCTCGCGACACGAGGGTGTATTGCTCTGTATCGTTTATCGCGGACACGCGATCGCCATCAATCCATTGCGCCAGCGTCACCATGGAGTCCGGATCATTCAGGGCTGCTCCACGCCTCAAGATAGAGACTGCGGCTTCATAGTCGCGCGTCCTAGCGAAAATGGTGCCAGCGAGATTGTCATGTGCGGCAGGGTAACCTGCCTCGGTCAGCGCCCTAAAGAGATCATGCGCTCTCTGGTCGGTTAACAATGCCGCTTGGTATGCGCGTGCTAACTGATAGCGATATCGCAGGTTCTGAGGAGCTTGGTTGGTAGCGATCTCGCAGGCTGTAATTGCTTCCGCGGCTGAGGCGCGGAGGGCATCAAATGACGTGCCTGCGATATCTCTAGGCTTCCGGGGGTCGGTCGGATTCGCAGCTAAGCTATCGCACAGCGATGGTGCCGCACGCTCTCGGTCCTGCTCTGCTCTCCGCGCGCCCTCTTGCTCGTCCTTCTTCTTTTTAAGAAGGTCGAGGCTTCGGCGCCACTCCGCAATGATCTCACGTGTTACGACAATGAGTTCATCGCCCGTGCGTGGATGGTAGCCCGATCGATCAAAGAATTCGTATTCTCCGGATGCCGTGCGCCAATACCATACGCGAGGTTGACCCGTTATAGGATCGAAAAATGCATAGCTCTCGGGATCGATCCGCTTCGCTGCTCGCTTCTCCTTTTCTTGCTGCTCTGCGCGCAGGCGATCTGCTTCCGCCTTCTGCCAATCCGCGATTGCTTCTTTGGTTATCAAAGTGAGTTCGTCCCCTGTGCGCGGATGGAATCCTTTGCCATCATAAAATTCGAACTCGGCAGCGCCGCTCTTCCAATAGTAAACGCGAGCTGTTCCGTGGACAGGATCGAAGAATGGATACTTTTCAGGATCGACTCTCTGAGGTGGGCGCCGATTACGTTCCGCTTCTCTGTTTCGCCGGTCAACCGCCTGCGCTTGCCACTTCTGCACGATCGCGCGAGTGACCGGAGAAAGCTCTTCACCTGTAGCGGGGTGAAAGCCCATCAGGTCGTATAATTCTATGGAGCCATCGCTCGACGTATAGTGCCAGGCGACAGCTTCCCCTGTGAGAGGGCTGAAGAACTCTGTGTCGGCTGCGGAGATAGGGCTTGGGCGCTTTCCTCTTTCATAAGCACGTAGTCTATCAACCAACTCGGTCGTGACCAGATGGCAGGGTTTGCCCGATATTGGATCGATGCCGGGGCGCTCGCCGTAACGCACGCCATCGCGCGTCATCACGTAGCACTTGATGGCTTCGCCTGAGCGAGCAAAGAGGTGTTGCGAGGTCCCCCACCACAGCACGAGAGAGTTTGCGATCAGCAGACCAAGAAGCCCCGCAAAGCCAGCTCGCCGTCTGCTCCCACTAAAAGAGACCACCAAGGCGCCAAAGAACGCAATTGCTCCGAACACCGCGAGCTGTATTGCTTTGGCTAGGTGGCGATTAAGATCGAGGGTCTCGGCGATCTGATCGACGTAGCTTCTCGACAGCCAATACAGCGCCAGTTTGTCGAGGAGCCAAAGTGCTGCGAGCGAAGCTAACGCAACGCCTGCGATCTTCAGAATCAGTGCTATCGGAAACCCAAACTTACCCAGCCCGCGATCTGCTTCAGACATTCCCGCAATCCTAAAACCAAAGAGGTAGTTGGCTTAACGATTCCTACCTACGACTCTTCTCCGCACCCACGTCGAGAGGAGAGATATTCAATAAAACCACCCAACTCCGCAACAACCCAACAAGAGGTAAGTGAACTTTAGGTCAGGCATCTCTTGATCTTAGACGCTTCTGTGGTCGTCCTCGGTGTGGTTCGCTTGACAGCTCAAGCTGGTTGGAAACCTCAACAACAACTCCACGTATCAGCTTCATAAAATTTGAGTAGTCGTTGATTGGCTTCGGCGCCAAGCAGTTGTAGGCTTCTTGAAGTTGCTGGGCAGTGAAGCCGCTTGAGGCGATCGTCAGGGCGGCGGTCTTCTCGCATACGAACTTGTGTAGTATTGCGGCTACTGCGTCCTTGATGATGTGGCGATGGTCGAACGCAAGCTCAGGGAGGCGCTTGGGAGAGAACCACTCTATGCCCGCAGCATCTGTTCCGGCGTGGATGCGACGCAGGCTTTCCGCCAAATCGGGATCGGGAATAAGCGCGTAGTAGGCAATAGAGATGACCCTCTCGCGCGGATCGCGCTTGAGAGCGCTGTAGGTTCCGAACTGATTCAGCTTGATATCGCGAACGTTTGTCTCTTCCATTAGCTCGCGCTCGGCGCACTCTTCTAGCGTCTCGTTCTCCCTCAGGAAGCCACCGGGCAATGCCCAGTAGCCTCTCAGCGTGGCGTCGCCGCGAACAATCAGGAGCACCCTGAGCTTGTTGTCTTTGACGTTGAAGACGCAGATGTCGGTCGCAACTGATGGGCGATGGTAGCCATCCGCTCGCTTCATGAGGTGATGCCTTGACAAAACGCATTATTTATGGTAGAAAGGCACCATTAAGTGATCCGCGCCAATTAGTCAATCTATGGAACACTCTCAATGTCGCGTCACAGTCAGAGAGACCGCGCGCTTGGAGCCATGGTGGGGCTGGCAATTGGTGATGCGTTGGGGGCGACCAATGAATTTTGCCAGCGAGACACTGCTCCGCATCTGACGGGCATCGTTGGCGGGGGCGCTTTCAATCTTAAGCCGGGGGAGTGGACGGACGACACTAGCATGGCGTTGGCGCTAGCTGAGTCACTCCTGCATCATGATGCTCTTGATGAGCACGACTTGATGGATCGCTTTTGCGATTGGCGCTTCCACGGTGCGTATTCGTGTCACGATCGTTGCATTGATGTTGGAAGGACCATAGACGCCGCATTGCACGCTTATCTCGACACGGGTGATCCCATTGCGGGTGATCCTGACCCTCAAAGTGCTGGTAACGGCTCTCTGATGCGCTTGGCGCCCGTTCCTGTGCGGTTCTGGCGGCATCCTGCAAGAATGAGAGATGTCGCCCGGCGCCAAAGTTTGACGACGCACGGTGCTTCAGTGGCGACTGACGCTTGCGTTGCATTCTCCGAACTTGTCGCGGAGGCGATCGCGGGAGCTACAAAGTCTGAAGTCCTTTCTCCACGGCGAGGCACATGGGGCGCCGAGATCAGTCGCGTCATGTCGATGGCAATGCTTTCCAAGGAGCGAAGCGCCATTGCTTCGACGGGCTACGTTGTTGACAGCATGGAAGCTTCATTGTGGTGCATCAATCAAGCCGAGAATTTTTCAGAAGCCGTGCTTACTGCTGCCAACCTTTGCGATGATGCAGACACTGTTGCCGCAATAACGGGGCAGCTCGCCGGAGCAATTTGGGGGCTTAGTAGTCTCCCTTCTGATTGGCGTAAGCATCTCGCGTGGCACGATCGTATTGTGACCACTGCTGACCATTTGTTCGCGGCATCTATGGCTGCAACAGCCCAGTAATTATTGATCTAACGCACTGCGCCGACGCTCCTGCTGTTCGGTGGGGCGACGGCTCTCTAGTCGCTTTTGCCTCCCTTGATATCCTTCAACAGCCCAGGAGCTTCCTCCATGAGCAACGTCATCCCCTTCAATCATGACGGGGCAGTCTCAATGGTCCCCGAGCAGAATGTCACGCCGACCGAACTCGTGCGCCTTCTCTGCTCGCTGGTGATTGATTCAGAACTCGTGGACGATCAGATCTTCATCTCAGACGGGCTCGATACCGCATGCGCAATTAAGTTCTACGAGGAGGCGAAGCTCATCCAGTTCGAGACACAAATGGTGTGGAAGCAGTCTACCGTTCCCACTTTGCGCAAGCTCAATCAGGCTCACGTCGATTTGGTAATGGTGCGCTTCTATCTATTGGATCGCGAGACTATGTGCGCTGACTATTTCATGACGTATGACGGCGGTCTCAACGTTCCCCAGTTCGTCAGACAACTACGTCGCTTCGCCAAGATTGCCACTACCATCGAGGTCGACCCCTTCGGTGATGAATAGGAAGCTGCCCGGACCGCGGTTTCGTTGCCTCGCTTTTCTGTCCTCAGAGCATTTGGAGAAGTGCATGAACGCCGAACGTCATAGGCTTCCCATTGAAGTGTTGATCACCAACAGGATGGCAGAACTCGGCTTGACGCCTTATCGCCTTGTATTGCTCTGCGGCTACAAGAACAGCAGCAAGGGACTGAGGCGGCTGCGCGACTTGTATTGCGGCTCCATCGACGAAGCTGCGAAGATCATTGCCGGCTTACCGTTAGCGCTTGAGGTGCCCGTTACAGTGGTGGCGCGTGCAGTCGAAGCGTCTCGAAAAATGCTTGATGCCCGCGCTGCTGCTGTGGAGGCGAAGGAGGAAGTCGAATGGCGGGCTAGCTTTAGTCCGCACGCGATTGTAGTCGCCGAGAATAAGGTGCCTCAGCCGATTTTCGTCGCCGCTCTTATTGGGTTGCGGCGGCTGCGTTTGATCGAGCTGGATGCTAGCCAGGGGGAGGCGACGTTTCCTCCGCAAGCAAGAGCCGGCATTGACGCTAAGCTGCGGGAATTTGGTCGTGACGGCAAAGCTGCCAGTGAGTTGCCAGCGTTTGGGCGACCGATTGGCTTCATCGTGAACTACACACCTGACCGAGCCGTGCGCTACGACCTCGACCTCAATCCCGTCGAAGAGTTCTCGCACGCCTACAGAGGGGGAAGGGTGAGCCTGCGAGTTCGCAACAAAGTGATGGTGAAGAGTTCATCAGCTTAGCGTGCTGTCTTGATGTCACGGAGGGAGCCTATTGCCGCCGCTGCCGGAGCGGAGGAAGACGCGCAGTGGCGCGCGAATTTTGTGCCGCACGCGATTGTCCTTGCGGAGAAGAGGGTGCCGGAGCCGATGTTCGTTGCCGCTTGCTTTGGGTTGCGGCGCCTATTGCTCATTGAGTTGGATTTGAGTCTGGGTGAGGAGACGTTTCCATCGCAGGCGCGAGTTGGAGACGCTGCAAAGCTCCATCAGTTTAGTCGTGACGGCGTAGCCGCAGGGGGACCAGCATTTGGTCGTCCTGTCGGCTATATCGTCAACTACACGCCCGATCGAGCTGTCCGCTACGACCTCGATTTACAGCCACTACAAGAGCTTTCGCACGCTCGCAGGATTGGAGATCTCGAGCTGCGCATCGGCAAAGGGACCAAGCGATTGCTCAAGCAAACGTAAGTCTGAGCGCAGAACGAGCGCCACTCATGCAGGAATCTTCGTTGTATGGAGTCGTGTAGCAGATGGAGGCTGAAGCGGCGCGTAGGCAATAGCGTGATCGCAGAAAGCACCCTTCGCTCGCTGTAGTAGTGGGCTTGGGATGTTCCATGGAGTTCAAGACTAACGTTGCCATTACGTCTTCGGGAGGGGCTGATCATGCCGACAATACGGAATTTCGGTTTCATGTGGGAGCGCGAAAAGGTTGATTGGGGCACGCAAGGTCGAGGGGGTAGAGCAATTCTTCGCGGAAGGATGGTCAAGAACCGACGTCGCGAGGTAGATTTCAGTGAGCAGATGGGCATCTACGTCCTATATGATCGCTTCGAACAGCCTGTTCAAATCGGTCAATCGAGGAATGTTCTGAGGCGACTGCGACAGCACCGGCGAGATCATCTTCGAAGCCGATGGTCGTATTTTTCGTGGTTTGGTTTCTTCAAAGTAAGCGCTGAAAACAACCTGATTGTGCGCGAAGCCGGACCAGAACTTAAGCGGACTTTGACGCTTGGAGAATCGCTGAACGAACTGGAGGCAATACTGATCCAAGTCCTCGAACCCCGCCTGAATCGAAGAGGATCAAACTGGGGTGAGACGGAGGAGTATCTTCAGGTTGCTTCTGATGCAGCAGATGATAGCGATGAGTTGGATGTTGAGGAACTCGACTGAAGCACATCTTCAAGCTCAGAAACTCTTTGGAGGCTGTTGTCTGCTGCCGATTGGAGGAAGCAGATCAGCAGCTCCACCGCGCAGCACGCTAGCAGGTAGGTGAGGGGGCTCGATCGTGCGGACCCCTTGCACGACATCAAGACCTACACGCCCACGGGGGCTCCTGTCCGCCACGCAACTCCGTAACATTTTGTTAACTCATGCACTTTCGCGATTTGCCGATAGCAATACCACAAAAACAACTACTATAAATCTTCGTCCGTTTGGCAACGCGCTTGCGAAGTTTGTCAGCCCGTCTACGCGATACGATCGCAAAATGGGCGAATCGATGCAGGCTGGCTTGAGATCATTGATGAAACGAGCTTGCCGATGCCTGCGATTACCCATTCCGCGCCCCTGCGCGCGATACTCGCTCTAATCGCGTTTGTGGCGCTCTCCAGCGGAACGACTTACGTCGTAACAGGCTCATATGCACTCGCCGGATTGGCTAGCGCTAGCACGCTGCTAATCGGGCTGGTGATCGTTCGATATGTATTGGTGACCCCCGAACAAAGCCGACCACTCGTTGCCGCAGCGATAGCGACGCACGGCTTTTCTTTGGCGGCTCTTATCGTGCTGGCGGGTTCGAGTGCCATATGGCGTTTGGTGCAACCGATCCTAGCAAAGCTGATTCCATGGGTTGAGTTTCCGGAACTGCAACCGGACAGCCTGACGCTCGCCGTTATTGCGGGGCTGTTTCTTTTCGCGACCGTGGCTACCGTCGCCGTCGTTCTGCACTACACGAGAGCCACTGCCGGCACACTGCGGAAGCCGACGCTTTTCACCCGTAAACAGTTGGAAAGCATCGTTAGGTCGCTCTCAGACCACGTAGTCCGACTAGATCAGGAGTTGAGCTTCTTTGATTTTAAGACCTCGGCGACAAATCCATTATTGGAGCCACTGAATGTGCTTTCGAGATTTGCGATATCGCTCTCTCCGATGCGGGTGGTCTCAAGGGCGAAGGACTGGGAGGTCATTGTCGTAAAAGGAGAGCCTGGTTCAGGTAAAAGCGTTATGCTCCGCTCCCTGGCGACACAGCTGTTGCCTAGGGTTTATTCGGGCGGGAAAATCCCTCTTCTGCTTAATCTCAGAGACTGGGAGCCCCCTCTTGCAACCGATCCAGCCGGTGACTGCAGCGCCTCATTGTTGGCTTGGATCAAAAAGGAGTTTGCCTCACGCGTCCCTGGCCAAAATCAGGAGCAAGTATTTGATCAATTCCAGCAACTCTATTCTGAGGGAGCGATAATATTTCTGCTCGACTCCTTTGATGAAATCTCTGTCGTGAACCAGGCTGACCATAACGATCAGGCAATTCGGGATATATCCGCCGCAATCGTTAAGATGATAGCATCCAGCGGGGGCTGCGTCGGCGTTCTCTTTTCACGTGATTTCAAATCGCCGGTCATTGGCTGGGTTGAGCATTCGCTCTACGGCGTCAAGCCGTTCAGCGATCGTGACGTTAAACGATATGTCTCATCGAATTGCAGTGGTGCGAGCGCGCTCAGAAAAGCAATCTTCAGCCAGCGCCCAGATCTCTACGCTATTTCCAAGAGTCCATTCTTGCTTGCGCTCACTGTGGATTATTGTAATCGCAGCAACGGCGCTTTACCGGGTTCTGAATTCAATTTGTTTGATGCCTTCATAGGCGGTCGAGTTGGGCGCGCGTGTGAACAAGTAGCGAGAGATCACCCACAAGACGCCGTAGTGGCATTTGCAAAAATGCTCGCCCAGCGTATTCAGGCGCAAGGAGCAAGCGGAGCGAATGCAATCATAACGAATGAGATGGAGCGCCAGGGCTTCGAGCCGAATCTAAGTATCTTGATCGCGGCGCGCCTCACCCGAAGGTCGGGGGATACTATCTCGTTTTCTCATCGGCGTATTCAAGAGTATTTTCTTGTGCTCCGCATGATCGATGGCGAGGATCGCCCGCCATTGTTTGCTGTAGACCGCATGGGGAGCATCCGTGATGCCCTGACACTCTATGCGCAGATCTGCAGGAGAGACGAAGCGGAGAGATTGGCGCTTGCTGCATATGGAAGTCTGCGACGAAATTTCAGGGAATTTAGGATTAGCGGCTCGCCTGCTAGCTACTCACGTATAGTTCTAAGTTTCCGGTTTCTCAGGCAGGCATTCAGAAATAGAGCAGACTTGCTACTACGTCATCGGAGGGGGCTAAGATACTGGACTTCCGAGTTGTGGGCATCAGGGGATTTGCTGAAGCGCAAGCACGCTGTTGAGAATATCGCTCTGATACCGCCTCCTACGGCAGCATGGCTTGTCAGGGAATCGCTGCGAGGTGCTTCGGGCTGGTTGCGCCGAACGGCATTGGCGGAGGCAAGATACCTATCAACTTTACGACCCTGGCTCGGCAGGGCAGTAGCAGCATACGCCTCTGAGCTGAGTGATACGCAGCTAATCGTTGAATACGGCAAAAAGAACATCGTGCCGCCGCTGAGCAGCGCGGATCGACTTGATCAAATATTGTTTGTCTTCGATGCTGCCTTGAGGCTTCTGATCATGCTGGCGTTCTTCGCTGCCGTGTATTGGTCTGCGCCACTACCTTCTACGGGAATATTTGTATTGGTGCTGTTTTGCGCATTCCTGATTTTGGGTAGCGGTAGCAGTCAAAGTATCCACGATTATATGTTCACTCCTGGCTACAACAGTGGCGTCACCGGGTTCATTGTGGCGATGACTTATTTCGGATTGTTTTGGAATATACTAGGGGCATCTCTAGGACCGCGCCACTTCTTCTGGACCATGCCAAATGCTTGGATATCAGCCATTCTCATGCTGCTTGGAATCGGAATGCTATCAAACAATTACATTATCCGCGAGAGGGATCGTCAGAATAGCTTGGGCACGATTGCTTTATTCGAGAAGGGAGTCATTGGAGTTCCCACTTGGTCGCGTAGTCGCTTATTGAAGATTGCAAGGAATAATTGGATTTTCCTATGTCTTGTGGTCGCGGTTGTGGCGAGCTTCTTTTACGAAGACGCCAGTCATCTAGTGGGAGGAATTTTGCTATTCGTGCTGCTTGCGATTGCCGTCGGCATAATGGCGTCACTGTAGATTGGGTCTGGGCTAAGTCGTTGGAGCACTGGGAGAGCCCATATGTCAAACAATTTGAGCGTCATTTCACTGGTCGCCGGACGGAGGTCGCGGATGCCTTAGCAAAAGCGAGGACCACGGCTACCCGCTATAAAATTTTAGCGATAGCAGACACTAAGTCACTTGAGCTGGTGGCAATCATGTCTGATCCACTCAATGAGTGGGCAAATGGGCGTCCCGCATTCAATGATGCGGCGCTCGATAGTTACATTGCAATCTTGGACGAGCGTTGGCGGGGACTCGCCTGAGGAAGTTGTTTGCCCGCCGTATGAAGTATGAGGAATGTATCTCGTGCAGTTGCCAACTGGCTAGTCGGGCAAGCCTTTGCCGGGGCACACGCAGAAGCCGTTGATATAGCTGTCATCCAGTGACAGTCCGCCGAGCTGCTGCTCATTGCACCATTCACATATCTGGACATCGGAGTCCGACATCGCGCATTCGAGGCAGATATAGTCGCCATCGTGCCAAATCACCGAATCTGCACCCTCGCATTCTCCGCAATTCACGGGCAGTGAGCTATCGGACTGATCCAGCTCCGCTCTGACCTCGTTTTGAGTGATGGTCTCCCCGCATTCACATTGGACGGGGCTAAAGTGATTCCAACTATTGAATTCATATTGCTGCTCGCACGATGGACAGCCAAACGACACGATGCGAACGTGCGTATTGCAAACTAAGCAACGCGTCCAAGACTGGACTGCTCCCGTGCCATGATGCTGCGCCGCTTGGAACCCGCAGCCTGGGCAGTTGTCTATTCTCGTGCCACGTTTGTGCAGTTCATCTAGCTGGGGCTTAACCTCAGCGAACATTGCATTGGCTGACACTTCAGGGCTTGAGCGTGACGATCATTTTATCTCGCCCGCCAACATAATTCTCAGCCGGAAGTTGATACGGAGCACATTTTTGTATTGCCCCCAACGCTCGCTCCACACGTCGACCTCGTCGCCTAGCAAGCGAGTTGGAGCAACTCCATGGATGAGAAGAGCGCTTTCCTATGACGATTCCGAAGCGATCATTGTCTTCACCACATCGATGAACCCCTCCGTTCAGCGGCTCGCTCCTTTGGCTTAAGTCGCATGGAGCGCAACACTCATGTCTGAGGCACTCTGTGGCGCATCTTCCTCATGGCGTCCGCCAACAATGTCTAAGGGCGGAGCCCTACGAGGGCGGAATGACCTCACTGTTTTAGCGGCTCACTCGCTGATGGTCGCGCAACCACGAGCCTAGCTGAACGCGCTCGATCCCGAACTGCTACCAAAGCGCTTTTCGGCTTGAGGAGCCGTAAATTTGATGCGCCCCCGGTGCGCCCCGACACAAAATGTCGAATACCACCTAGGGAAGCCAGTTTGGACTATGTTTTTGATTATACTTGTGATATAGTGGACTTCTCAGTGAGAATTATGAAGCGACTTTCCCAGTCCCCCAGACTGGTGCGCTAACCAGGCTGCGCTACGCTCCGATCCGACCCCGCCCGTCCCGCTTGAGGACCATGCAAAGGCTCCGGCCGCTGGTTCCATGGCGTACGTCCCGCCCGGTCAGCCGGTTAATGCCGCCGGCCCGTAAACCCGCAGCGATCGCCGACACGGGTACTCGACACGCCGCAACCCGTCAAGGAACTTGGAGCTTGCGCGGCGGTTGCACCAGAATGAGCCCGCCCGATTTACCCCGTACGGATAAGCCATCGCGCTAGGCTGGCGGCGACACGCCATCCAGGGTAAATCGACGGACGCCCAATTCACCGCCCTCGCGGCCCATCCCCATTATGCGGAGGAAAAACCATGACGATGACGCTTGAACAGGTTGCAGAGGCCATGGTCGCCCCCGGGAAGGGCATCCTCGCCGCGGACGAAAGCACCGGGACCATCAAGCGCCGCTTCGACAGCATCAAGGTCGACAATACCGAGGACAACCGCCGCGACTATCGCGAGATGCTGTTCCGCTCGACGGATGCCATGAAAACCGCGATCTCGGGCGTCATCCTGTTCGACGAGACGATCCGCCAGAAGGCCAAGGACGGCACCCCGCTCGCAAAGATCATCGCGGACACCGGTGCGCTGCCCGGCATCAAGGTCGACGGCAGCACGAAGCCGCTCCAGTTTTGCCCCGGCGAGGTCGTCACGGAGGGTCTCGACGGACTCCCAGGCCGCGTGAAGGAGTACGTTGGCCTCGGCGCGAAATTCGCGAAGTGGCGCGCGGTGATCGATATCGGCCATGGCATGCCGTCCTACACCTGCATCAAGGCGAACGCCCACCTGCTCGGCCGCTATGCCGCGATCTGCCTCGAAGGTGGCCTCGTGCCGATAGTGGAGCCTGAAGTGCTGATGGACGGCGCGCACGACATCGATCGCTGCGCCGAGGTCACCGAGTGGGTGCTCAAGGAGGTCTACCAGGAACTCTACTACAATCGCGTAGTGCTCGAGCAGACGATCCTCAAGCCGAACATGGTCGTATCGGGCAAGAAATGCGCGCGTCAGGCGAGCCGCGAGGAAGTGGCCGAGAAGACCATCAAGGTGCTGAAGCGCTGCGTGCCGTCGGCCGTGCCGGGCATTGCCTTCCTCTCGGGCGGCCAGTCCGATGAGGATGCAACGGCCCATCTTCACTACATGAACGCCATGGGTGGACTGCCCTGGAAGCTGTCATTTTCCTATGGCCGCGCACTGCAGGCTGCAGCGCTCAAAGCCTGGAGCGGCAAGAGCGAGAACTTCGCAGCCGGTCAACGCGCGTTCAGCCACCGCGCCAAGATGAATGGTCTCGCGGCCCTCGGCAAGTGGAGCGAGAAGCAGGAAAAGGCTGTCGCCTAAGCTCGCAATTCGGGCGCGCTTTTTGGGAACGCACCCTCGGGGAGTGGCTCGCGATGCGGTGGAGGCTATCGACCTGCGCCGCATCGCTGCTACTCCTCTCTTGGTTCATTGCGCTACCACCGGCTCATGCCGATGATTTCCTCTCGCGCAATGCCATGACCCGCAACGACATCATTGCGGCTTTCGTCGATCGACAGCTCTCCGGCATTTATCCGAGCGGCGCACCGTGGAGCGAGCTTGTGCGCTCCGACGGCACGAGCGACTATCGCGAAGGCGGAAACCGGCGCGAGGGCCGCTGGTGGATTCAGGCAGATAACTTCTGCTTCCGCTATGATCTGCCACTGTCGGGTGGTTGCTTCCGCGTCGTGCGCATCGGAGCGAATTGCTACGAGCTCTATGCCGTGAACCCGGGGCAGGAGATGGTGCCGGGGCCTCAGGCAGGCGCGAATTGGAATGGCCGCATGTGGCGGGACGATGCCGCACCGACGTGCGAGGAGCGGCCAACATCGTGAGCCTGCCGACCGCAGGTCACCCCGCCGGCATAGCACCACAATAACGGCGGAGAACCTCTTTCCACCAGCCGGCGAACTTAAGCTAGTGCGGCTGGAGGAACTTCGCGCGGTAGCGCCCATCGGCGCCGGCGACGAAGAGCTCCTTCACCTGCGGATGCCGCAGCGGCGTGCCGGTCGTATCCGGCAGCAGGTTCTGTTCGGAGACATACGCCACATACTCTGTGTCCGCGTTCTCGGCGAGCAGATGATAGAAGGGCTGCTCCTTCTTGGGGCGGATTTCCTCGGGGATGGATTCCCACCATTCCTCGGTAGAATTGAAGACCGGATCCACGTCGAAGATGATCCCCCGGAACGGGTAAATCCGATGACGCACGACTTGCCCGAGCTGGAACTTGGCCAGCTTCATGCCGCGGTTCGACTTCCGCGATTTGGGAGGATTTGGCGTACTCATGCCGCGAGGTATCGCCAATCCGGCTTCGATCTGTCAATGGCTCGCTTCCCGACCGATCGCGCTGCAATGGAGGCTCAACGCTAAAAGACTACCCCGAGTGTCCCGATCATCCTAGATTGCGCGTCTCTGGTTCCATGGCGCGCGCCCCCATTGCGGCACGGCCCATCCATAATCACGCGACAGGTGAGGAAGAGACGAGATATGCGGCACGGTGGCAAAATCCTGATCGATCAGCTCGAAACCCAAGGCACGTCGGCGGCCTTCACCGTGCCGGGCGAGAGTTTCCTGGCCGCCCTCGACGGGCTGCACGACTCGAACCGCATCAAGACGGTGATCTGCCGCCAGGAAGGCGGTGCCGCCATGATGGCCGAGGCCTGGGGCAAAGTCACAGGTGAGCCCGGCATCTGCTTCGTCACGCGCGGCCCCGGCGCCGCCAACGCGATGAGCGGCCTGCATGTCGCCCAGCAGGACTCGACGCCGATGATCATGTTCCTCGGCCTGCCGGGCGAGAAGCATGAGGACCGCGAGGCCTTCCAGGAGATCGAGACCAAGCAGCTCTTTTCGTCGTTCGTAAAATGGGCAGCCGTGATCCGTTCGACGGCGCGCATTCCCGAGTACGTCAGCCACGCCTATCACGTCGCCATGAACGGCAGGCCGGGACCTGTCGTGCTCGGCCTTCCCGAGGACATGCTCTCGAGCATCGGCGAGGCGCCGGATGCCAAACCTGCGCGCTTTGCGCATCCCGCACCGAGCGCAGGCGACATCGAGGAGCTGAAGGCAGCGCTCGCCAAGGCCAAGCGGCCGATGATGCTCATCGGCGGGCCGCTCTGGAACCGCGACATCCAGAAGCGCGTCGAAGCGTTCGCCGAGCGCTACGACATGCCAGTCGCGGCGGCCTTCCGCTTCCAGGACTACATGGACAACCGCCACCCGAACTATGTCGGGCACGCCGGCATCGGCCTCGATGCGAAGCTGGCGGACGCGATCAAGACTGCGGACGTTCTGATCGTCGTCGGCGCCCGTCTCGGCGAGATGACGACGTCGACCTATACGCTCGTCGACATCCCCAATCCAAGCCAGTACCTCGTTCACGTTCATCCCTCGGGCAACGAGCTCGGCTCGGTCTATCGCGCCGATCTGCCGATCAATGCGACCGCCGAGACGTTCGCGCACGTCCTCGACGGGCTCGGCAAGCCGGCATCGACACCTTGGAGCGGCCTGCGGAAGGAACTGCGTGCGACCTATGAGGAATCCCTGAAGCCGCTGGCGATGCCGGGTGCGGTGTCCTTTGCGGAGGTGGTGCGCACGGTCTCAGACATGATGCCGGAGAACGGCATCGTGACGAACGGCGCCGGCAACTACGCGGCGTTCGTGCACAAGTACACACAGTACAAGGGCTACAAGAGCCAGCTCGCGCCGACCTCCGGCTCGATGGGTTACGGCCTGCCTGCGGCGATCGCCGCGAAGCTCGCCGATCCGACACGCACCGTCGTCAACTACGCCGGCGACGGCTGCTTCATGATGACGGGCCAGGAAATCGCGACCGCCGTGCAGTACGGCCTCAACGTGATCACCATCATCGCCAACAATGGCATGTACGGCACGATCCGCATGCACCAGGAGAAGCACTATCCCAGCCGCGTGGTCGGCACGGAGCTGGTCAATCCGGATTTCGCGGCTTATGCCCGCGCGTTCGGCGCTCATGGCGAGACAGTGGAGCGGACCGAAGACTTCAAAGCTGCATTCGAGCGGTCGCTCAACGCCGGCAAGCCGGCGATCATCGAGTGCCGCGTCGATCCGGAGGCGCTGTCACCGCGGCAGACCCTGAGCCAGGTACGCCAGTCGGGCGGCAAGAAGTAAACCGCAACCAACTACGCCAATTTCACGGCCGCCGCGGTCTCGCCCCCGGCGGCCGTTGCCGTTCTGGAAGGGCGGGAAACAAGTCGGAAGTCGTAAACGAGCACTTAATTTAATATTCGTGTCGTTTACCAACCACATTACTAACAATCGACTAAGCACGGAAAATGTATTACTGATTGTATACCACGAAACAAGACACAGCAGGGCGCAAGCCATGGATCACAGAGCAAATCTCGAAGCAGTCGGGCGTCTTGGGCGCGCTGCACGGATCAGCGCCGTGATCTGCCTGCTTATTGCGTGCGCCCTGCTGGTGAGCTCGCTGATGTCGGCGAACCGGGTAGTCGCCGACAGCCCAAACCCACTCCACAATCCCAGCTTTCGACTCTTCTGACTGCTCTCTTTTCTCACCCCGCTCTTCTGACATCTCCTGCAACGACTAGCCCCCGCTTCAGCGCGAAGCGGGGGCTTTTTTATTCCGGAGGTAAGGGAAAGTGCGCCGGCCTCAGTAGCCGAGCATGGCCTCGATCGGCCCCTTTGGAAGGGGCACGAGAAACCACTTTTCGAACATGAAGAAGAAGAAGATCGGCACGCCTGCGGCGACACAGACTGACCGGAGCACGCTCTCGCCGCCGACGAAGATCATGAACAGCAGCAGGAAGGCTGCAGAGGCCGCATAGAAGCCGATGAACTGCACCGCGGCCACGTAGCCTATGGCCGGAATGAGCACCGTCAGGACCCGAACGAACGACGTGCGTGAGACGAACGACTCGCTCAAGCCCTCGCTGTTGGCCAGGACAGCCTTCAGGAGAATGGCGATGCTCGCTGAACCCAGCACCACGGCAATGTAGAATGGAAAGTATCCAGCGCGTGGTCCCTCGCCTTCCGCCCAGCCAATGCCGAGCCGCAAGCTGTCGGAGATGATGATGGCGCTCACTGCGAGCAGCGCCAGCGCCACCACGATTTCCATCGTCCGGTTCGAGACCAGCGACCGCTCGTCCGAGGCATCACCCTGCTCGTGCATTCCGCTCTCCTTCGCGGGACAGCGCCCTCGCGGCGAACCTTCGCCGCGAGGGCTAGTCACCTGGTGGCTTACTTTCCGGCCGCGAGGAAGCCGGCATCTTTCATGAGCCCGTGATGGCGCTTCTCGGCCGCCTCGACCCACTTAGCGTACTCGTCGCCCGACATGAACGTGTTGTTGAAGGCGCCCTTCTCCATGAACTCCTTCCAATCCGGTGTCTCGCGCACCTTCTTGAAGAGCTCGACGTAGAAAGCGACCTGCTCCTTGGTGACGCCCGCGGGCATGAAGATGCCGCGCAGCATCTGATAGTCCACGTCGACGCCCGACTCCTTACAGGTGGGAATGTCCGACCAGGCCATCGTATCCGTCACCTTGGCGGTGTAGGTGCTGCGCTTGTCGTCGAAGATGCAAAGCGGGCGCAGACCGCCGGCACGCCACTGCGCGACAGCCTCGATGGGATTGTTGACGGTCGAGTCCACATGCTTGCCGACGAGCTGCACGGCAACGGCACCGCCACCCGCGAACGGCACGTACGTGAACTTCTTGCCGCCCGTCACGCTTTCGAGCGCGACCGTGATGATCTGGTCTTCCTGCTTCGAGCCGGTACCGCCCATCTTGAACTTCTTGTCATCGCCGGCCTTCACGGCCTCGATGTAGTCCTTGGCGGTCTTGTATGGCGTATCGCTGTTGACCCAGAGAATGAACTGGTCGAGCGCCAGCATCGATACGGGCGTCAGATCCTTCCAGTTGAACGGCACGCCGGTCGCCAGCGGCGTCGTGAAGAGGTTCGAGAGCGTGATGATGATCTGGTGCGCATCACCCTTGCTCTTCTTCACCTCGAGGAAGCCTTCCGCTCCCGCGCCGCCCGCCTTGTTGACGACGACGATAGGCTGCTTCATGAGGTTGTGCTTGCCGACGACGCCCTGAATGAAGCGCGCCATCTGGTCAGCGCCACCGCCGGTGCCAGCCGGAATGATGAATGTTACCTGCTTGGTCGGCTCCCATGCGTGAGCCGGAAGAGTGGCGCCCGCGAGCAGCGTCGCGCTCGACAGGATAGCTCCTGCAATGCGGCGCCCCAGCTTCGTGCGTCGAAAGTCCATTGCCATTTCCTCCTTGCTACCCGCCTCCATTTCCGAGGCTTTATTGCCGCCTTCAGTTTCGAAGGCGGAATGCGCAATGCCGACTGTCACAAGTCGAGACCGGCTCGATGCTCCTTATTCAGCGGGCGCCGAGCGCGCCTGACCGAAGCGCGCCTTGAGCGCGCCCACGAGCGGCCAGAGGAGCATGGCGAGGCCGAGCGACATGATCGAGGCAACCAGCGGATTCGCCCAGAAGATGCTGAGGCTACCCTGCGAAAGCAGCATACTCTGACGGAACGCCTCCTCGGCTTTGTCGCCCAGCACGATCGCCAATACCAGCGGCGCCAGCGGATACTGCAGCTTGTTGAAGACGTATCCTATCACGCCGAAAACCAACATCATCCACACGTCGAACATGTTGTTGTTCACGGTGTAGGCGCCGATCGCGCAGATGACGAGGATCACCGGCGCGATGATCGAGAAGGGAATGCGCAGGATCGCGGCGAACATCGGAACACACGTCAGCACGACAATGAGGCCTACGATATTGCCGAGGTACATCGAGGCGATGAGGCCCCAGACGAACTCCTTCTGCTCGACGAAGAGCAGGGGGCCCGGCTGCAGTCCCCAGATGAGAAGCCCGCCGAGCAGCACCGCTGCAGTTGGCGAACCCGGGATACCGAGCGTGAGCATCGGCAGCAGCGCGCTCGTGCCCGCAGCATGCGCCGCGGTCTCCGGCGCCACGACTCCTTCGATCTCGCCCTTGCCGAAGTTGTCGCCCCTCGGAGACATGCGTTTGGCGAGGCCATAGCTCATGAACGACGCCGGCGTCGCGCCACCCGGCGTTATGCCCATCCAGCATCCGATGATGCAGCTTCGGATCGACGTCATCCAGTAGCGGAGCAGCTTCTTCCAAGTCGTCAGCACAACGCTCAGTCGCAACTTTGCTTCCGATCCGTGGAACTTCAGCCCATCCTCCATGGAGGAGAGGATTTCTCCAATGCCGAAGAGGCCGATCACTGCGATGAGGAAGTCGAAGCCGCCGAGCAGCTGATCGTAGCCAAACGTCATGCGGAGCTGGCCGGTGACGCCATCCATGCCGACGGCCGCGAGCGCAAAACCCAACGCCATAGCCGCGATCGTCTTAGATGCGCTGCCCCTCCCCATACCGACGAAGCTCGCGAAGGTGAGGAAGAACACCGAAAAGAACTCGGCTGGCCCGAACTGCAAGGCAAATCGCGCGATGATCGGCGCCAGGAACGTGATGACGATGACCGCGACGAAGGCGCCGACGAACGACGAAGTGAAGGCTGCCGTCAGCGCCTCATCCGCGTTGCCCTTGCGCGCCATCGGATGGCCGTCAAAGGTCGTCGCAACCGACCACGGTTCACCCGGAATGTTGAACAGGATTGAAGTGATGGCGCCGCCGAAGAGCGCTCCCCAGTAGATGCAGGAGAGCATGATGATCGCCGAGGTCGGCGGCATCGTGAATGTGAGCGGCAGCAGGATCGCGACACCGTTTGCGCCCCCAAGCCCCGGTAGAACTCCGATGATCACCCCGAGAACGATGCCGATGAACATCAGGGCCAGGTTGTAGGGGGTCAGCGCAACGCCGAACCCCTGCATTAGCGAAGCGATCTCTTCCACTTTCCCTCCGCACAGGAACGTTTCCGCCCTGGTGCGAGATAAAGGTGCGCGGATCCCTGACCCTCGTGCCTCCTACCCCGCCCCCGCCCGTCGTTGCGGGCTCATCCTCGAATTTGCTGCCCTGATCGCTCATTCTTTTTTCTGATCAGGCATTCGAAGGATGTTTATTTTGGCATACCATATACCCCTTCTAAGCAGCGTGACAAGAAGTCACCTACGCAGGCGCAACCAGACGCTCGTCGCGTCGTGCGGCAGCGCAAAACAGCCGAGGCCTGAGCTTCAGTAATGCTGTGTTTATGCGGGTTTCTGTCTGCTCGATTGTGCGATCGATTCGCATAAAGCAGAGCCCGAGACTGACGCGTTGTACGCACGTGCACCATAGGGGACTTGAACACTCCCTACTAGGCACTCTATGGTATACCAGAAACCACAGCGGGCCCGCGGTAGCTGCGCCTCTTCCACAGCGGCCCAAATGCAAGGTGCACCTTTGTCCGACACCCAAATCAGAATTGCTCCGATCGTCGAGAGCCTGAGCCTCAAGGCCAAGGCTTACACCGCGCTCAAGTCGGCGATCATGCAGATGAACATCTACGACAATAACGCCGAGCTGAAGCTCGACGAGCGCGATCTCTCCGCGCGCTTCGGCGTATCGCGCACGCCGCTCAGGGAAGCCCTGGCGCAGCTCGATTCCGAGGGCCTTGTGCGCATCGTGCCGCGCAAGGGTATCTTCATCGTCCGGCGTACGAAGGCCGAAATTCTCGAGATGATCACCGTGTGGGCGGCGCTCGAGAGCATGGCTGCCCGCCTCGCGACGAAAGAGGCGACCGACGAGGAACTGGCCAGCCTGCATGATCTCGTCGACACGTTCTCGACCGACAAGGTCGCCGCAACCATGGGCGAATACTCGGACGCGAACATCCGCTTCCATCAGGCGATCATCAAGCTCAGCAAGTGCGGGCTCATCGCCGAAATGACGGAAAGCCTGTTCTTTCACGTCCGCGCCATTCGCCAGCGCACGATCTTCGAGGACGACCGCGCGAAGCGCTCGATCATCGATCATCGGGAGATCGTCGCGGCGCTCGAAGCGCGCGGCGCCGACCGTGCGGAGCGATTGGTGCGCGAACACACGCTCAAGCTCCGCGATCACGTCGAGCGCTTCGTCAATATCGATTGACCATATCGGGCGGGAACGAACGGGTTCAACGAACTCCAAACAACCAGCAATTGCGTGGGAAGGAAGCGAAATGTCCGCAACTGCACAAAACACTGACACGAACGCGGCCGCGGGCGAGCAAGAGCTGACCGACGGCTTCAATCTGATCATCGATGCGCTGAAGCTCAACGGCCTCGAGACGATCTATGGCGTGCCCGGCATCCCGATCACGGATTTCGGCCGCATGGCCCAGGCCTCGGGGCTTCGCGTCATCTCTTTCCGTCACGAGCAGAACGCCGGCTACGCGGCGTCGATCGCCGGCTTCCTGACGAAGAAGCCCGGCGTCTGCCTTACGGTGTCTGCGCCGGGCTTCCTCAATGGCCTGACCGCCCTCGCGCACGCAACGACGAACTGCTTCCCGATGATCCTGATCTCCGGCTCGTCCGAGCGCGAGATCGTCGATCTCCAGCAGGGCGACTACGAGGAGATGGACCAGCTCGCGATCGCCAAGCC
>JAEZRM010000031.1 GCA_023412805.1 Pseudomonadota bacterium
CTGCGCGCGGCGGCCGAGAAGCGCGCGCCGCGCTTCTCCGGACGCTGAGACGTCGGCGCCGGCTCACTTCGCACGTGCTCGAGCGCGAGAGGGACGCGCGCGCGCGCTCGGAGCACGTGACTGCGACGCCCGCCTTTCTCAGACGACAGGCTCGAGCGCCCGGCCCGCAACCGGCACCCAGCCCGGACGCGATGCCAGCCGCCTGGCCAGCGGCCGATACGCGAGCGACAAGATCGCGGTCCAGACGACGTCACCGAGGAGCGTGCCTCCGAAGAACGGGATCGCTGCCACGAAACAAGCGGCGAGCCCGCTCGCGTCGTGGGAGTACATCGCCCCGCCGACCCACACTCCGAAGTTCGAGAGCAGGAAGAACGCGCACGAGCCGAGCGAGGCAGCGGCGAGCGCGCCTCCACGTCGCTTTCGGAGCGCCTTGCCGAGGAGCGCCTGAACGATGAACCCCGCGTACACGAAGGGAGTGACCGCGCTCACGGCGGGGTATCCCCGGAGCCACGCGAGGGCGACGTCGCCGACGAACATCGCGCCGAGGACCACGGCGATGGCCACCGCCGGCTTCAGCGTTCGACCCGCGAAGACCGCGGTAGCACCGACGGGCGCGAAGTTCGGCGGGTGCGGGACGATGCGGAGGACGACGCACAGCGCGATGAGAAGGGTCGGGAGCATCACGGATTCCTGAAGTGGTTGGGACGATCGCTCGTCGATTCGTTTGAGGCCATCACCGCCCCGCGGCGCGGCACGTGTCTCGGTTCATCGTCGCTGCGCGCGCGGCATCGACGATGACGCGGACGGCGACATGGAGCGCGTCCCTGGGTCGGCCCGGGGACGCGCTCGCTTCTGTCGGCTCAGTGGAGGAACGTGCGAACGGTCTTGTTGCCGGCCAGATCGCAGACCGAGAGGACGAGCCCCTCCTTGGCGACCTGGAGGTCGAACGCACCGGGGAGAACGGCGTCGAACGAGGGCGTGGCGTCCATGATCGACGCGTACGCACGCACCGCGGTGCCCTGTCGAACGGCGAGCGACGCACGCGTGCCGAGCCCCGACAGGTCGACCTCGCTCACCGGACCAACGACACCGGTGACGACCGGCGTCCAGGCGACGGCGCCGAGGTCGGCGATGCCGGCGCTGCGAACGGTGAGCGCGCCGTTCGCTGCGATGCACGCGAGGTAGAGCTTCGAGTCCGCCCACGCGACGTCGACGCGCTTGGCGTCTGCGCAGCTGCCGATCTCCACGAAGTCCGACGCCTGGGCGACGCTGCCCGGCGTGCTCGTCGCCCGGACGCTCGCCCTTCCGCCGGCGAGGTAGGCGCCGACGAGCGTATTGCCCGCACGGATCAGCTTCGGTGCGGTCGCGTTCGTCGCGGCGGCTTCGATCGTCGCGAGGTTGGTCCAGAGATTCGAGAGTTGGCCGAAGCGATCGACCGGGAACCTCGACAGCGTCAATCCGACGTTCTTCTGCGCGATCAGCGCGTAGAGGACGTGATCGACGAACGCAATGCTGTGCGCGCGGCCTCCTCCGTAGGCAGCCGTGAGCGCGTAGGTTCCCGCGCCGCCGTCCTTGACGACCGAGATGAGACCTCCGAACGAGGAGAAGTTGGTCGTGTAGTACGAGCTTCCGCTGTCGAACGAGAGCTCCGCGTACGAGTAGAACTGCGGCGTGTAGCGGCCTTGATACGCCTTCCAGCGCGATTGAGCGCCGAACCCTTGGAGGTTGTAGATCGCGAGCACGTTCGGGCCGCTGTAGACACCGCCGCCGTCCCAGATCTGCCCTTCGTTCGTCAGAGCCTGGCGATAGGCCGGGTCGCCGAACATGAACCCGAGACGCGCTCCCTCGTCGAGGTCGTTGACGGCGAGCGCGAAGCTGTAGGCCGTCGTCACGGACGGGAGCGCGGCGAGCTCCGCCCAGGCCGGCGCGGTGTTGCAGATGTACTTGGTCGCGCCGGCGTCGACCTCGCCGTCGTCGAGGACGCCGTTGCCGTTCGCATCGACGCCGACCTCGATCCCGATGCCGCCGAAGGCGCAGTGCTCACCCGCGAGCTCTGCGGTGGTCCGGATGCGCGCCGACGAGCCGTCCTCCGCGTCCTTCCCCGAAGCTCCGTTGCAGACGTACGTCGGCGCGCCCTTCTCCTGCGGATCGAGGACGCCGTTTCCGTTGGCGTCGATGCCCGTGTCGATCCGCTTGCCGCCTTGGGGGCAATTCGCGCCAGCCGGCTCGTCCGACGTCGCGATCAGTGACGACCTTCCGTTCGTCCCGTCTGCTCCGTTCGTCCCTTTCGTCCCGTTCGTTCCGTCCGTTCCGTCTGCTCCGTTCGTCCCGTTCGCTCCATTCGCTCCGGGAGCGCCATCCGCTCCAGGCAGGCCATCGTCGGCCTCGCCACACCCCACGTAAGCAAGCAGCGCGACGCACGAGAAGGCCGCGAGAACACCTCGGGAAACACGCATGAGAACGCTCTCAATCGTTGCTGAGACCTGCTGCGCGACGGCTCTCTACGAAGGAGACTGAAAGCCACGCGTCCGCCGCGATCAGGCGGTGGTGCACCAAGTACGACCACGCTTCGGTGACCGGATGCCTACCCTCGAGGCAGAGCCAGACAACACGAGCCGGCGGTCGAAACGACGTAGGCTCGGGCCATCACCAGGTCTTCGGGCTTCGGTGGAATCGACCGATCCTCGAAAGAGAATCAGCCTCATTCACCATTACCGCTGCGGGGCAGCTCCGGATTCACACCGGATTCCCATAATGTCAGTCCACCGGGACCGACGGCATATGGCAATCGGTGCCGTAACAGGCGCGAAGCAAGTCCGTCAAGGACCACGTCGTGAAGCGGAAGCACCTCGTGGCCGTGAAGCACGACGATCTCGGTGTGACTCCGCGACGATGCGTCAGCGACGAATGAAGCGACGAAGAGCGCGACGAACGAGCACGCAGCGTCGAGCAGGCGCGCGGCGTCGAGCGAACAGCGTGTACGAAGGACGCGCGCGCACTCCGATTGACACGCTCGACCCTCCGCAGTATCCGGTCGCTCGCTATCGGTGCTCGTTGGGCTGCTGTCCCACGGGCTGAAAAGGGAAC
>JAEZRM010000073.1 GCA_023412805.1 Pseudomonadota bacterium
CAGCCGGGCAGGCGCTGCGGCCGACCGATCTGCTGATCTTTGGCAACGCAAAAGCCGGGACGCCGCTGATGCAATCCGTCCAGGCGATCGGCATCGATTTGCCGTTGAAGATACTGGTTTGGCAGGACGCGTCGGGCCAGACCTGGCTGTCGTACAACGATCCGGTATGGCTCGTTCAGCGACATGGCGGCAGCGGCGACGTCGAGGCGACAGGACGCGCGATGGCCGCCGGTCTCGATGCCCTTGCAAAGACAGCAACCGCTTCCCAATGAGCCGAGGACGGCATGGCCGTTCTCCCGTCCGCAATGCGAGATGTCGCGAGCGGCTCGGTGTGAGTCACCCAACCGCGATTGGTTGATGGGCTACATCGAATGCTGCGCCGCGCGGAAAAGCGAACCTTCCTCGCGCGGGCGCGGGCAGATCTGCGCTGCGCGCGCCGGTGACACCGCGAGGTAATGCGGCGCCGTCTCGCTGACGTTCTGGAACAGGTACTGGCCGCAGATGGTCCAGTTCGCAAAGCGCTGGCCGGCCTTCTCGATCAGCTCCGCGGCATTATCGGGGGTCACGAACACGAACTGGACATCGCGCTTGAGGCAGCTCTCGAGCCGCGCCGATTCGGGCGCACGCGCCGCGTCGCGACCGTTGATCAGCCCTGAAACGTCGCAGATCTGAGCCTTGGTGAAATACATCATGTGACCGACGTCCCAGGCGATGCCGCTCGTGCCCTGTAAGGCGGCGAGGTCCAGGGCGCGAATCTCGAGGAACGCCGCACTGCGGTTCTCGACGATGGCCTCGAACTTGCCGAGTTCGGCCATGAAGGCGAAGCCGCTCACGGCGGCGGCTGCGCAGGTCAGCGGAATCCGCAAGCCGGTCGAGGGGAGCAGGCGGGCGATCAGCACTCGCGGATCGGTCGCGCCGATCAGGACTGCGTTGGCCGCGATCATGAAGGCGAGCGGCGGCAGCACGTGGCGGATACCCTGCACGTACTGGCCCCGTGCGGCGATCGCGCACCAGAGGAGCAGCAAGGCGAGATTGGGCACCGCGATCACGAGGCGGGCCGCAGCGCGGCCCTGCAGCGCGGCGCCGAGTCCGAGCAACCACAGTGCAAGCAAGCCGACACCGAACGCCATGCCGCCGGCGAACGACGTGGCGAAGCCGGCCAGCGACGCGGCCGGCATGATCGTGCCGACGGCTTTCGCGAGGGCTGGATCCGGCAGGATCGTGCCGAAAGTCGTCCAGAGCAGCAGCAGGCTCACGGCGCCACCCACCGCGAGCGCATTCGCGACCAGCCGCTCGCCGCGGACGGAAGCGGTAAGGCCCGCGAGCACGACGAGCAGCACCATCTCGACCCGGACGCCGATCGCCGTGATCGCGAGGAGGCCAAACCACAGTGCCTCGTGGATCCGTACGGCGCCAGCGCGGGCCGCGGCGATGCCGAGCGATAGTGCGAGGATGGCGGAGAGGCTTGTCTCCATGCCGTCGGTCAGCCAGCGAATACCCATCGGCGACAGCGTGAGTGCCGCCAGCGTGATCCAGGCCGCGCGCTCGACCGCGACGCTGCGCGCGATCAGCGACGCCAGCATCGCCAGCAGCCCCAGATACGCGGCGACTGAGATGATCTTGGTCGTGAAGTCGCTGTCGATCGCGGCATGCAACGCTGCGGTGAGCAGCAGAAAGAGCGGGCTCGATGTTGCGAAGGCCGGCACCTGACCGTCGGTCGTGACGAAGCCGTGCTGGATCAGCAGCTCGGCCATGCGCAGATGGATCAGCGCGTCGTCGAGCATGTGGTAGCGCGAGTACCACAGCATCAGGCCGACATAGAGGACGGCCGCCCCGGCCGCGGCGATCCGCCCCGGGCGATGATACGGCAACGCTCTCATTGGACCAGTCATCGGCCGGAACACCTTAAGCAAGCGTTAAGGGCGCAACGCCGGCCCGAAGGGATCGGCAGCGACTCGGCACGGGGAATGATAGCGCGTTCGCGGCGCGCCCTTCCAAGAAATCCGCGGCGCGGCCGCTAAGCCTTCCTTAAGCATGAAAACCGGAGACTGGCCGCTGCCCGGACGCGAGCCCCGAATTCGACATTGCATTGAGATGACGGCGCTTTCCATCAGGCTGGATCGGCTTGGGCCGTGGCGGTTCGCCGTCGCCTTTGCGGCCGCGACGCTCGGCTTTCTCTATCTCGTCAGTGGTCTCGCTTCAGCGTGGCGAATCGAGGGACCCGGCCTGGTCGGCGCCGGCCTGCCGCTCGGCCGGGATTTCATTGCCTTCTGGTCCGCCTCATCGCTCGCGCTCGCCGGCGCGCCGGAAGCCGTCTTCGATCTAGGGCGCCTGCACGCGGCCGAGATCGCGGCGGTCGGCGGGGCCGTGCCGGTCACGGCATGGCATTACCCGCCGACCTTCCTGCTCGTCGTCCTGCCGCTCGCGTTGCTGCCTTACGTGGCGGCGCTGGCGATCTGGCTGCTGATCCCGCTGGCCGCGTTCTGGCTCGTGCTGCGCAAACTGTTCGCGAGCGCCGCCGCGGCGTCGCTGCTTCTGCTCTTTCCCGCCATCGCGCTGTCCCTGGTGAGCGGCCAGAACGGCGTGCTGACAGCTGTTCTGATCGGGGGCGCTCTGCTGGCGCTGGATTCGCGGCCACTCCTTGCGGGCATGCTTTTCGGTCTTCTCACCTGCAAGCCGCATCTTGCCGTGCTCGTCTTCCCCGCGCTCGCTTTCGGGCGCTATTGGCAGGTCCTCGTGATGGCGGCCGCGACGGCCGTCGTGTTGATGGGATCGAGCGTGATCGCGTTCGGGACGGCCCCGTGGCTCGCGTTCTTCAACAATCTCGATCTGCTGTCCCGAATTGTTGATAGCGGCGCCATCCCTTGGGCGCGCATGCCGACCGTCTATGCGGCCGCGCGATCGCTCGGCTTCGACGCCGTCGGCGCGCAGCTGCTGCAGACCGCCGTCGCCGCCGCTGCCGTCTTGGCGCTTTGCGCGATCTGGTATCGACGCGCGCCGCTGGCATGGCGCGGATCGGCTCTCGCGATCGCGCTGCCCCTCGCGACACCCTATGCCTTCGATTACGACCTGGTCGTTCTTGTGCTGGCGCTCGCCTGGCTGTTTCAGGACGCGCTGCGCGAGAAGGGGCGGGTGCAGGAAGAGGTGCTGCTGGCTGTGGCTTGGGCCTCACCAGCCCTGTTCTGGGTGATGACGATCGCCGGTGGTCCGCCGCTCATGCCCGTCTTGCTCGCGGCCCTCATGCTGCTGGTTTGGCGCCGCGTGTTCGATCTCGCGCCCGTGCATCACGCGGTCAGTAAGACCGCATGACGAACCTTGTTCATCGTCTCGAGCGCCTGGGCCGCTTCAGGTTCGCCGTCCTGCTCATCCTGCTGCCGCTGAGCATCTTCTATCTGGCCGCCGGCCTGTATGCCATGTCCGGCGGCGATCCGCTGCGTGCGCACGAGGGGCAGAGCTTCAACAGCAATGACTTCGCGACGTTCTGGTCCGCCTCGCACCTCGCTCTGAGCGGGACGCCGGAGGCCGCCTACGATATCGAGACCATGCACGAACTCGAGCGGGCGGTGGCGGGTCCGTCGACCATCCTTACGCCCTGGCACTATCCGCCGACCTTCCTGCTGGCGGTCTATCCGCTCGCGTTGATGCCATTCCCGATCGCGCTGCTCGTATGGCTGCTCGTACCGCTGGTCGGCCTCGCCTGGCTGATCCAGCGGCTGTTCCGGACGCATGCCTATGCGTGGTCGCTGCTGATCTTTCCGTGCACCGTGATCTGCATCGTCAGCGCGCAGAACGGATTCCTGACGGCGCTCCTGGTCGGCGCTGTATTGCTCCATCTCGACAGACGGCCCGTCCTCGCCGGGGTCTTCTGTGGCCTCCTCACCTGGAAGCCGCACCTTGCCGGGCTCGTCTTCATCGCGCTGATCGCCGGCCGGCATTGGCACGCGCTCGCAAGTGCTGCGGCGACGGCGCTTCTGCTGCTCATGATCAGCGCGATCGTCTTCGGGCTGGCGCCCTGGCGCGCCTTCATCGGTAACCTGACCTATGTCACGACCCTGCTTGAGAGCGGCGCGATGCCGTGGGAGCGCATGCCTTCGATCTACGTCTCGGCCCGCCTGCTCGGCGCCGATGCCGCTGTGGCGCGCACGGTTCAGATCGGTGGCGCATTGCTTGCGGTCGCGACCGTCTGCGCGGTCTGGCATCGCGGCGCGGAGCGGGCCTGGCGCGGTGCCGCGATCGCCGCGGCG
>JAEZRM010000092.1 GCA_023412805.1 Pseudomonadota bacterium
TTTGTCTCGTGGGCTCGGAGATGTTTATAATAGACAGGGGATGGCATCTTGAAATCGGAGGACGCGCCGGAACAGCTCCGAGCCGAACGACACGACGCGATTCCAAGAGCGGTTCGCCGGCAAGAGAAAGAACCCAAGCTCCGTGAGATGCGCCGCTTTGACCTTCACGAGGTTCGGCTCTTCAAAAGCGTCCCCCTCGCCATCCACGAAGTACCGCAGCGTTTCAACTTCGAGGTCATCCTCGTCGAAGCGAGCAGCGAACCCGATCTGCATCGCCAGCGTCCGTCCGGCCCCCTCCCCGTGTTCGACAGTTTGCTTGCTGTCGTCCCACCACACCGGCGAACTCGCCGCCCTGTCGTTGAACCACTGGGGGTGTTGCCTCGGATCGTTCGAGGAAAATCCGGAAATAGTGGCCCGCAGCCGAATACGACTGGTCGGCCCCGGCCGACCGCCAAAGAAGTCATAGTCTCCCAGCGTGCGCACGAGCCGGTCGCGCCCGAGCAAGAGCGAAAGCGCATCGATCACGGCAGACTTTCCGACGTTGTTCGGGCCGATCAGGACGCTATGCGCCTTGAGCGGCAGCCGAGCTGATCGGATGCCACGGAAGTTGTTGATTTCAAGCTGACAGACGTACATGGAATCCCCTCGGTGCGCTGGCGTGCGGCCCTCTCGCCCTCGACGATCCGCTTCCGGAGCATCATCACGTCGTCCCGGAGGTACACGCGGTACGCGTGATCGGGTGCCGGAAAGCCTTGAACTTGGCGATCTCGTCCCACCGCCGAGCATCGGCTGGCTGACGCCGAGGAGCCTCGTGACTCCGGCAATCGTGATCGGGCCTTCGGGCCGGGCGCAGGTCGCTGCTTGCGACGCATGATGACCGATGAACGTACCTGAACCTTGATCACGGTCGCAAGCGCCGCATACCCTGACGGCTACGATGCCCCCGGAGCGTTCCGCTCTCGAACATCTCACGCGCGACGAGCTGACCTCGATCGTGGATGCCTTCCAAATTCAAGTGGACTCGAAAGCGGAGACGCCGTGATCGCCGTTCAGAAGGCGTCGAACAGCGCCCTCATGTCCGTCCTCCTCGCAGGCAAGGAACGCGTGAAGCCTGACGAGGAGGCCGCGTGAGCGCTTGGGGGGACAGCGAGCTTCTGGTCGAATTTCTCGACCGGCAGTTCAAGTTCATCCTCGACCTTGGAGGGACCGCCCAGATCATCCGGCTGCATCGTCTCCTCTCGTTCCTCCAGAGCGAGCCCCAGCTCGTCGGTCTGCTCGAAGACCTTCGGGCGGAAGCCACAACGGAGCTTAGGGAATACGACGCTGCGGATGCGAAGGTGCGAGCCGAACTTGGTCGGCTGTGGGAGCTTCACGGAGCGGAGATTCGCTGCAGGTTGGCGCACGTCACAGAGGGCGCACTTCACGCCTACTGGCCGATGGACCGCTTCGAGCAGGGACTGAAGGAGAGCAAGGCGGCGGCCTTCTCATCGGGAAGTGACGGGATCGAGATCGCAACCAAGAAGCTGGTTCGTGCCTTCCACCATTGGTGGAAGTGGACGAGCGACTTGGCGGACAAGAGCGGGGAGTCGATAGAGGGGGAGTATGCCGAGCTTGGAAGGGGACTGACTCGACTGCTTGCGATCCACGAGCATGCAGCACGACGGCTCCACGAGAAGGGTGGGGCGCTCGCCTGGCCGGCCTATGAGCGACTGGTTTCAAATGCGAGCGTGACCAATCCCGTTCCGCCCGATCCAACTGACGATGTCGCTTGGGCCACGTTCCGCATGGCCGCCGATTTCGCAACAGCCGTCCGCAGAGCGGACGTGGAAGGAACGAACTACGCGGAGGCGATCGGCGTTGATGACGTCTACGAGGAGATCGCAGCGGGCGCCAGACTACTTCACGAGGAGCTGAGACTCCGCATCGGTTTGGCTCGGTCGAGATCCGCGCTGATTCACCGCTACGCTGCGAGGTGTGAAGCATTCGATGCCGAGCGCCTTCGGGATGCGTGCGAGAAGCACCCCAGTCGTGCCGAGCGCCTCTTGACGCTCGACCTGGCGAGATACCTTTTCGATGCGGGACTTCCTCCGCTGATTGATGCGAACGTGGGTGGGCTCCGGCCCGACGTACTCCATGTCTTGCCGTCTTCGCTCTTCTACGTGGAGGCGAAGCAGTACGCGAACGACCATCCTCGGTCGCAACTGACCAAGGCATATGCCCAGGTGTGGAGCACATGGGGACGATTGCGGAAGACCTATCCGGCATCGGAGGCGTTCTTGGTCGTCTTCCGGCGCTCGGGACCTTGGGTTGATCCTCCCTCGGTGATTCACCATCAGGGTCTCCGGCTCTACTCGGTCGTGGCGGACATCTCGACCGAAGCGGGCAGCAAGGAGAAGTCGAGTCCGATCCGGCTGACGGAAGATGAACTTCGGCCGAAGGAGGAAGAGGAATGACCGGGGCTCAGCAGGGATCGGTGGGGGAGCCGTCAGCGCATCCGAGCACACGACCTTCGTGCGAGCTTCATCACCGTCAGCCTTGCCCTCGGAAAGTCCGAGACCTGGGTGGCCGACCGGACAGGCCACACATCGAGCGTCATGATCAACCGCTACCGGAGGAAGGCGCGCCAGGTCGCGCAGCTCCAGCTCGGCCCGTTCTTGCCGCTCCACGAGATCATCCCGGAGCTGGCGGCGATGGTCGAACGGCCGCCACTGAGCCTTGTGCCTGCCCTGGCCCTGGCCCCGGCCACGAGGCCGGAGACGCCGGGCTCGAACGGCGCTAAGGTCATCCGTGTTGAGTTCCGCCGTGGGTGAATCGTCGACGCGAATCGTCGACAGGGCGATCCGAGGTCGTGCTAGAAGGTGTAAGAACGAAGCAAGATCAGTGACTTGGAGGAGTGGCCGAGTGGTCTAAGGCAGCGGTTTTGAAAACCGCCGTAGGGCAACCTACCGGGAGTTCGAATCTCTCCTCCTCCGC
>JAEZRM010000038.1 GCA_023412805.1 Pseudomonadota bacterium
CGCCACTACAATGCCGTCAGACCGCACTCATCGCTCGGCTATCGACCGCCGGCGCCCGAAACGATCTTGCCGCCAGCATCTGCTCTGCCCTACGCTCCGCTTCGGCCAGATCAGACGCTGGCCAGCGCCCGCCGGATTCTAACTTAGAACATGGCGCCGCTTCGTGGGGCAGGCCAGTGCCGGCGGGGCAGTATGTTCTAATTGCCGTGACCGATACAGGCCATGGAATGACACCCGAGATCGCCGCCAAGGTGTTTGAGCCCTTCTTTACGACGAAGGATACTGGCAAAGGGACGGGACTGGGATTGTCGCAGGTCTTCGGCTTCGTTAAGCAGTCCGGTGGACACGTCAAAATTTACTCGGAACCCGGCCAGGGCACGACTGTGAAGATCTACCTACCGCGGTATTTCGGGGAAGCAGCGGGAGATAGCAGTGGGGCAGCTTTAGTTGATGAGGTACGAGGGAACGAGAGCATCCTTCTGGTAGAAGACGATGCAAACGTGCTCGCAATGACCGCAACCGGGCTGCGCGATCTCGGCTACACGGTGCGCGAAGCGCGCCATGCACGGGAGGCGCTCGAAACGCTGGCACGCGGCGAGAAATTCGATCTCCTGCTCACCGACATCGTAATGCCCGATATGAACGGTCGAAAGCTCGCTGAGCAAGCGGCGATTGTCGCGCCGGGGTTTTGCGTATTGTTTATGACGGGCTTTACGAAGAATGCTGTCGTACACAATGGTGTGCTCGACCGTGGCGTGCACTTTCTCGCAAAACCGTTCACGCTTGAGGAACTATCACGCAAGGTTCGAGAGGCCTTGGATACGAAGGTTCGATCCTGAACTGGCCAAAGAGAGCACCTCCGACCGGCCTTGAGATGTTGGTGTGATGGGCGTCGTCGCGCTTTGCATCCACCTGGGGTGGTTCTGCTTTCATCGATTGGCATTGGGCTGCGTGGTTGCAAGCATTTCGAGCGTTAAGGATTAGGCGGGGCGCACGCTATGGAATGGGCGCCCCGCTTGTGCGGCACGAGGCGGCTTGCCTTGAGGGAGAGGGTTTGACCGCTCTTTCCAGCGAATGGTAGTGGCGCCGCGCGAAATATGCGCGGCGCCGTGCTGGCTGCGATCGTCACCGCAGCAACCAGGCGTTCGGCAGGCCCCTCCTGGCTATGGGCGTAGTGCAACCGGGGCAGTAGTACCCAGCTGGCCCGATCCTCTGCCTTAGCGAGCGTCGCGTTACCCCACCACGCCGCGCAGCACGGGTTATCTCGTCCTCGAAAAATCCGACATTGCAAGGGCGGCCGCGCATTTTGTGTCTTTGTGCATCATGCCGAAAGCGGGGAGGTTTTTCGTTGCGGCTTGGAAACTCTGGCCATTGGCGGATTGTCTGACGTGGATGGAGGCGCCGCCGGCGGCGGCACGCGAGCTCTTGCGCACCTATCCGGCCGACGGCCTGCACCTGGTGCCGACGGGCTACGACAAGATGCATCTCGAGGCGGCCTAGCGCTCGGGATCGTTGTCGACGACGAGGGCGGGGCCCTGGTCGTTCGTGCGGAAGGATTCCACATCGCTTTTGAGGGCGGCGACCAGGCTTTCGAGGTGGCGAATGGCCCTGAGGGCACGTTTGCGGTCGTGCGGGCAGCGTGTTTCGGTAAGCGCGGTTATTTCCAGGGTGACAGCCGGCAGGAATTGGCGAATGTCGTCCGTTGAAGTCGCGTCGAGTCGTACAGGTTTGTTCATCCGTATAATTCCTTTTAGTAATATAGACGTGGTTATGGGTTTGAACCGAGACTTTTCAAGCCCCTTGGTTTTGGACAGCCGGTGTGCCCGGGCGGTGGTGTTGCTTCGGAGCCGGGCCGTCGCCGGATGGCCTTGGCTCCGCCCCCACAGGGGGCCATCCGCAGGGGCCCGGCGAACCGTTCCCGCCCCACGGGGGTGTTGCTTTGGTGGGGGTTGGAGCGCGGGTGGTTAGAGGGTGCTCTGCGGCATTGGTGGTTCTGGGCAGTTAAGGTGGTGGCATTAACGAAAGAGCAAGCGAATTGCCTGAAAGGCCTTGGTTATGCGGTATAGGGCGGTTTAAGGCTCGCCGATAATCCGGCCGGGTATGCATAGTCTGGCTGGGGAAAGACAAGGATCAGGGCAATGGGCAAGGCGACGACGGTGACGCAGCGCGCCGGTTTGGTGAAATGGTTCGGCGCGCAGAGCTATGAGGCGCAGGAGAAAGTGCTGTCGGAGCTTGCGGTCATTTTCGAGCGCGGCAAGGCCGGAAAGATCAAAGCTCTCGAGGCCGAGTTGGCGGCTTTGAAGGGATCTACTGCGGCGCGTGGTACCGCGCCGAAGGCGGTGGCGAAGGCAGTGTATCAGAGGAATACCAAGAAGCCCGTGGCGGCCAAGGCGAGTGCGCTCGCGGGGCGAAAGATTCCGCCGAAGTATCGCCATCCGAAGAACAAGGCGCTGACGTGGGCGGGCCGCGGCGTGCATCCGACGTGGGTGACAGAATACCTGAAGGGCGGCGGCAAACTGGAAAGTCTGCTGATCAAGAAGTGAGACAGGGCCCTGCGGGGTCCTTTTTCATTTGGGGATGCGCGTTTGGAAAGCTGGGGATGAGGGCGTGTCATGAGTGTTTCGCCGCTCCGGGGACGGGGATAGTCGGGAGGGCTGTGGTGCGGACGTAGCCATGAAGGGCTGTCCTGGGCGGGCGCTGCCCAACCTACCTGTCATCCCCTGCAGCTGCAGCTCTTACGCACCTTTATCTGGCCCTGGCCCCAACCCCAGTCCTCGTCTGTTTTGGCGGTTTAGGCTTGGTTCGTGGCCGTGGCGTCTGCCGGTGCGGTCGTAGGGAGATTTCGGCGATGTGTGTTTCGGAGGGTGCCATGTTTCGTGGCACCCTTTTTTGTGCGCGCGTGGACGCTTGGGGCGGGGCGTGACAGGCTTCGGACATGGATTTGGAGTTTCCGGCCCTCGAGGCCAGCCAGCTGTACGGAATGGTGCGCGAGGAAGTTGAACGGCTGCTTGCGCGCGCGGTGGATGATCTGGCGGCGCTGACGATACGAGAGGGGCGCATGTGGCGGCTAACGGCGCGGCGCATGGGCTGGGACTATTGCGCGGTGGCGCGGACGGCCGAGGGTTTCGGTCGGCAGGCGGAGGATTGGCTTGCCGCAAGTGATCTCTCGCGGGAGCAGGCGTTGGCGCTCAAGGGGAGTGTCGACGAGCTGAAGGTGGCGGTGCGGCGGGTGCTCGAGGCCTGTGAGCGTGGAGTGCGGGAGGGTGATGGCTTCGAGGTGTTCGCGGACGGCGATGGCGAGGGGTATGGCGTCCTTTTGGGACTGCTGGATCAGGAGATGGCGGGTGATCGGGTGGTGACAGCGTTCCTGCGCGAGGTGGTGGGTGATGGCATTCCCTTCTTGCACTCCCGCTTGGAATTCGAGGATGTGAAGGCGTTCTATAGGAGGCAGGCAGCCATCATTGCCGAGCTGTCGCGCGCGGAGCAGCGCCTGCGGCCGAAGGGCATGATGCGGACGGCGAGCATGCGGGCGAAGCTGGCGGCCTTGCGACGCCGGGAGAAATGCATTGGGCGCCTCGTGGAGGGGGCCTTGGCCATGTATGGCGATTGAGGCGGGCTATTTCCCGCGCGAGCGCTTCGTGGCCGTTGGGGCGGTGGCAGTAACAATGGAGTGCGCGGTGCTCCCGACTGGCCTCGAACAACTCATTCTTGGTGCTGAAGCCGCCCTATTCGTGTGCGCGTGCGTATTTGGTTTGTTGAAGCGCTGGCCATCTTCATGAAATGGTGGGAGGGTGACTGAAATTGCCAGGATGATTAGGACATTGCCAGCACCTGAGGCATTCGCGCGATGTCTTTTCACTCGGGAAACGTGCAGACTGTCGGGAGACGATAGAGGGTAGTCCCAACAGAATCGCGCTCCCGTTATCGCTCACAAAGCCGGGCGAGCGCGTAGGTGACTTCCACCTGATAGCTGAAGCCGACCCAGGGCTTCGGACAGGTCCTTGAGGCGATAAGGCTTCTCGACCACCACATAGTCACTAAATTCCGGCGTTAAACGCGAGCCGCCGTAGCCAGTTGCAAAGATAAACGGTACGCCTCGATTGCGAAGCGCAGCAGCAACTGGAAAGCTATCGGCGCCGTTGAGATTCACGTCCAGTACAGCCGCATCAATTTGAGTTGAGGCTATTAGCTCGATGGCATCGGCAGGTTTGGCCGCAACGCCGGCGATCGTGCACCCGAGCTCGACGAGCATATCCTCAAGCATCATGGCAACGAGAAACTCGTCTTCCACCACAAGCACCCGCTTACCTTCGAGCGTTGAACTCATAGGACATCTTCCTCACTTGACGGCAGCGGAAACCGGATCGTGCATCGGAGACCTTCGGATAAATACTCGAGACGCGCACTGCCGCCGAGCTCGTGAGGGATTCCCTGTTCGATGAGACGACTACCGAAGCCTCTTTGTGAACGCGGCAGGACGACAGGGCCGCCGAGTTCCTGCCAGAAAAGATCGAGATAGCGCGTGCCGTCGCGTGCCAGTTCCCACGAAACGGAAATTCGCCCGCCGTCGGTCGACAGCGCGCCGTACTTTGACGCATTCGTCGCCAGCTCGTGAAGAGCCATGCCCAGCGAAAGAGCAACTTTAGGTCGCAGGCGCAATTGGCGGCCGCTGATGCTGACCTGCTTCTCGTCGTCGGATCGAACGAACGGATGCAGTGCTTCGCGGACGACTTCGTTCAGGCTCGCTCCTTCCCAGTTCTCTCGAGTGAGAAGACTGTGCGATCTTGATAATGATTGCAGGCGTGCCTCTATTGTCTCTCGAGCATCAGATCCAGTATTGTCACCCTTAAGCGTTTGACTGACGATGGCCTGCACCGTCGCGAGAGTGTTTTTGACGCGGTGGTTCAACTCGTCGATCAGGAGCTTCGTGCGCTCCTCATTCTTCTTTCGCTCGGTCACATCGACAACGATGTTGGCGACACGCCGCGCTTTGCCATCGGCGGCGCGCTCGATGACGCGGCCACGTCCCGACATCCACATCAGTCGACCGTCGGATCGAACGATTCGGTACTCTGCCGGATAGGAGTCGATGTGGTCCGCCGTCTGGTGAAACTCTGCGACTTTGTGGCGATCGTCCGGATGCAAAGTGAGCCTGAACTCGTCATGCTCTCCTCCAATCACGCCTCGGCCATTTGGAAGGTCGAGACCAAACATCTCCATCCCTTCCTTCGTCCAGATGCGCTCGCGGGTGACCATGTTGGTTTCCCAGCTCGCCAAACGACCTGTGATCACGGCGCCGCGATAAAGTTGTTCGCTCTCCTGCAGCTGCAGCACAAGGCGTTGGCGTTCAATGGCCGCCGCCAACTGATCGGCAAATGTCCGAACCAGTTCCTGGTCTGTCTGGAGAAAGTTCGCGTGTGAGAAGGAAGCGAAGGAAACGACACCCAGTAACCGATCTTGAGCTAGAAGAGGAACGCGCATGAAGCTCTGTAGACCCAGCTTCTGAAGGGGTGCGAAATCCTCATTCTGCAGGAGATCGGAGGCTCCCATCAGGAGCAATTGATGCGTAGGTGCGGATCGCGAAGCCGCTGTCAGGATTGCACTGCATGTATTCGCGTCCTCTTGCGATCGTTGTTCACTCACGGCGCTCAGAAGCAGGATTTCGGGCCGAATGCTATCGACGCGTTGATAGAAGAAGTATCGAGCACCGACCTCCTCCGCGATCACCTGGAATAGCTCGCTGAATGAGGACTGAGTATCGCTCATAAGCTCAGTTGCTACACGATTGAGGAGCGCGAGCCGCCTGTTGGCGCGCGCCAGTTGCTCCAGTGTCAGCTGCAACTCCGCTCTGGATGCATTCTCGAGATCAGGTAAAGTATTTCCCGCGGCGTCCTCGGACGACATGGCCCTCTCAACTGCTGGCATAAAAATAACCCCGCCACGATCTCCGATCTAGCCGTCCCGGCGGCCGCTACTATCCAAAACATGCAACGCGCGATGGGCCGGCGGGTTCCACGTCGTGTTGTGCAATTCTCTACCGCTGGCCAACACGGGCGCTACGGTGGGCCGGCAGAGGGTTCGCTGAGCGCTGGCGATCGCGCTTACCTTGATCTTTCGGCTGCGGGCGGATCATCTTACGGCGCTCAAGGGAAAAAGCTCAGGCAATGCCATTGATGCGAAAAGCCCCCGTTGGGGGGCTTTGTCGCTGCAAGCGAGGGATTTTAGCGGCCACCGCGCGAACCTTTGCGGCGGGGGCTTTCCTGGGCTTCCGGAAGGTCGAAGGGGATATCGTTGCCTGTTTCGGTCATGCCGGCCGCGCTGGCAATGTCCTTGCCCGGCTGCGGGAAGGTGGTGGCACCCGTCAGCAGGGGGTTTTGATAGCGGTCCTGGCGCAGCCAGACGCTGATGGCCACGGGCGGGGTGTTGTTGCCCATGTTGACGCGGCCCCAGTAGTCCGGGCGCATGGGGTTCTCGGCATCCTTGTAGCCGTTCTTGAAGAGCACGACCTCGTAGGGTTTGAGCGAGAGGTTGGCGGTACCCTGCATGAGGTCGGTGGGGTCATAGTCGACGACTGGTTGGGTCAGGACCTCGATCTGGGCGTGGACGTCGTCGGTCATGGGCATGCGGTCAATGCGGCCGGAGAAGTAGGTATTGCCGTTCTTGTCCTTGTTGGCCCAGAGCGCGAAGGCGTGCTGCGCATCGGTCCCAGGGACGGACAGGCGGCCGGAGAAGTCGGGGCGCTTGGAGCCGAGGGGTTTGGAGCGGTTGAGACCGGCGATGAAGTTGCCGCGCTGTTGCTGGGTGGTTTGGTCCAGTGTTTGGGTGGTCATGGTTTTGCTTTCCTTGGGCGGAGGAAGGCTGACCCATGTTGAATACGCTGGCAATACAGGGTGATGTTTGCTTGGGCATTTGTCTGTCTGTATCCAAGGTATGCTTCCGCTATTCCGGCAGGAGCCGGTAAAGAGAAGCCGGCGAGGTAGATGGGACTCTGCGGCCGCCGGCTGAAGTCTTATAACCCCGCGCATAACCATTGCTGACAGCAAAGCTGACATGCCCAAAGAGAGGGTTTCCGGAGATAGGAAAGTTTACTCGCCCGAGCAACAGCTCGAGGGTGGCTCGGCGGGGTCATAGCAGTAGACGCTGCCCTCGCCGGAGACGCAGATCAGCCCGCCCCCAGAGCTTGCCGGGGGAGCGGCTGCCACGAAGGGCGTGGGGTACATAGCCGGTGGCGATCTCTTCAGGCACGACGCGCAGGGTGTCGTAGCTGACGCTGCACAGGACCAACGTCATCTTGCCGCTGGTGCCGCTGTCCGAGAGGATTTGCAGGCGGTTGTCGTTGGCATCCCAGCGCCATTGATAGCGGTAGGTTTGGCTGCGCAGAGCGGAGGTGGTTCCGGTGGAGCTGAGGACCTTGGCGGTGTGTTCTCCCACGACGCGATAGGCGCTGGATTGCTTCAGATTGACGAGGCCTTCGACAATGGGGTTGTTGCGGCACTCGGTGGTTTTTGTGGCGATGGTGGGATGAGTGCCGGCATTGCTGGCATAGCCCGCGAAGGAGAAGCGGATGTTCTCCGGTCGCTTGCCTGCAATATGCGCGAGGTCGATGTTGTGGGTGATGTCGTCGCCGGCCGAGGTGCCGACGCGAAACTCGGTGAAGAGGACGAGGTCTTCCATGTTCTGCTGGTAGTCGAGCACGAGGTTCTCGTGGTCGAGCTCGGCCGAAGCCGTTTCGCAATGGCCGGGCTGGGTGCTGGTGAAGGAGAAGAGCTTACCCTGCTTGTTACAGTTCAGGACCTGATTCATGAGGGCGGTCAGCGCGGTGATGTCGTCCCGCTCGCCGCTGCCGGTGTTGAGCTTGTCCACACGGCCGATGGTGGCCGTCTTCTCCATGGCGTGAACATGGCTGGCGAGCGTGGCGCCGAGGAGGGCAATGGCCAGAAGCCCCTTGAGGATTGTTTTGCTGTTCATGGACATTGCCTTTCTTTCTCTGCATTCCAATTGTGACGGCGCTTGTTAAATTGCGGCGGTTACTCGACCGTCGGCGGAGGCGTTGCTTCCGCTTGCACCGGCACGAGGCGCATCACTTCGTAGCTCAGGTGGCAGAGGGCCAGCACCATCCTACCGGCTTCGTCGGATGAGTAGCGGACGCGGAGGCGCTTGTTGGGCGCGTCGAACAGCCAGCTCCAGTGGTAGTACTGTGAGGAATCGAAGGTGTGGTCCTTCTTATAGTAGAGGCGGCGACTGGTGCCTTCACCGATATAGCGCCAACTGGTGGTGGCATTGGTGTTGGCCAGCGTTTCAATGATGGGGTTGCTCCGGCATTGTGCGCGCTTTTCCTCGATCGTCGGCTTGTCACCACCTTTGCGGGCATGGCCGGCAAAGTGCATGCGCACCCGCTCACCGCGCAGTTTTACGATTTCGGGAATGGGGAAGTTGAAGACGGTATCGGTGTGTCCGGACTGGTTATTGGCGAAGTCGATAGGGATTTCCTCACGCACGTAGTCGACAGTTCAGTTCTGCGGGTTGATGCCTGCCTGAACCGGGTCGCATTTGTCGGGGCTGGCGCTAGCCGCGCTAAAGAGGGCGCCTTTGGTGTTACACGCAAGCATCTGGTCGAGCACCGCGCGCAGGGCTTCCACCTGGGTGCGGGTGCGCATGTCGATGGCGACGAGCTCTTCAGAGCCGGCATTGGAGGCGGTGCGCTCGAGAGCAATAGCCGGCATGGCGGTCGCTGACGTAAGTACGAGCGCGGCGATGATTTTGAAATACGGACGGTAGCGCATTGTGCAATCCCTTCGTTTGCGGTGGCGTATGGGCTTATGGGATCGGCACATGAGTGGAACTGACAGGCGGGCAGGCCACAGGGAGCTCGCGCGCGACCCAGTGGGCTGGTAACCGCGCCTTTGCGGCCAGATGGGTCGGGGGTGTCAGGGGACACGGCGGCCGTCGGTGACAGGATGTGTCAGCGCGCAGATGCCAGCTTGAGTTTAGCGGCGGCCAGCGTTTAATCCTCGAATTCGTCTTCATCCTCGTCCCGCTCGAAGAGGCCTCCGAGGTATCTCAAGCAGTCCGCCGGGATGGCATTCGGGTAGTTGGACCAATCCGCCGCATTCGACAAATCGCCGTCGGGATAGGGAACAGGTGAGGACGCACGCTCGGCGTTGAGCGCGCGGACAGCGTTGTCGGAGTGATGCGGGGCGTGAATGAGCTTCGCGTTTGGCAACTTGAGTTTGCCGCGGCGGTGATTGGGAAGGGAGATCGTGGCCGCGCTGCAGTCGATGTCACCAACCTCGTGAGCGGGCAGCTCGAGATGCGAGAGGCTTGTGGCGGTGACGTGGCCTTCCAGGAGGTTTGGCGCAAAGAGGTGCTTGGCGCTAGCGATGGAAAGGGTGCCGGCGCGAAGGTTCGGCAAGTGAACCTGGCGGAGACGCATGGCGAAGATTTCGCCGGATGTATGGTTTGGCGCGACCAGGGTCTCGGCAAGGCCGAGGCCGATACCTCCCACGCAGTGCTCGGGAACATAAAGGCTTCTGAGGTTGGTGAAGAGCAGGCTTCCGGTGTGGTGACGAGGGAACCAGACTGAGGCACAGTCCATGCCGTTGATGTTGCCATACTGGTGCTCGGAAAGGTCGAGCTCTGCCGTATGGAAGACGGTGACATCGCCGTGACGCAGGTTCTCGAGACTGATGCTCGGGGCCGAAATGGCGAGGCTGCCGGCGAGCAGGTGGGACAGATCGAGGGCGTGCTCGTCCTGGAGCCCGATGCGGGCACGCGGACTGACCGGCAAGTGCCTATAGTGGGCCGTGTCGACCTTTCGCAAGTCAACGCGCAGCAGCGGGATTGCGCAGACAGCCAGCATCTCCTCGACGGAGGTCGTGGCAGCCATGTCAACAGTTCCAACCAAGGCCGTATGAATGTTATCGCGGCTCGGTACAACGAATTCGCCCGACGTGGTGAGGATGCGATCCTCGCCCGACGTGGGCAAGCCCTCGATAGAGGAGAGATTGAGTGGTTCGCGCATGGCGCCGAGGGCTTGGCAGAGCGGCTGGAAGTATCGTGCGCTGGCGCTCAGGGTGGCGTCGCGTTTGGCGTCCTGCATTTGGACAATGGCCTGGCGAAGAACGTCGTATTCGAGCGTGACGTGGGGCACGCCATTTTCTGTCAGGGTCAGGATGCGGGTTTTGCCGCAGCGGATGTTGATCCAGTAGTGCAGACAGTGGCTGGCTTCGGGATCTCGCGCATGCAGGCCGCTGTCGCGGAGGGCGGGCCGGCTGTAGAGGGTGCCGACGCAATGCTTGAGCACCTGGCTGTCGAGCTGGAGATGGCGCGGGTCTGTGGCTTCCTCGAGCCGCCAGCGGCCATTCTGCCAGAGGGCGATGCCGTCCGGAACATCGGCCGCGGCTCGGCGGCGCAGGTGAGCAGCAGCTTGGCGGGATCGCCGCTCGTGGTCGCGGAGGATGCCGGCGATGCCGGTGTTGGCGGCAATGAGGTCCGGGGCATCGCGCAGCGCGTCGACAAGCGCATTGATCCGAAAGCGGCGAATGGTCTCGGCCGTTTGGGCGCCGCTGCGAGAGAGATGGCTCAGCAACTTGGCTGTGATTGCGGTGAGCTGGTTGATGGAGAGGCTATCAGCCAATGCTTCGAGCACATGGGCAAGGATCACGGATGCCGCAAGTCTGGCGTCCGCATCGGCCGTGAAGGGTATTCGGATGGGCAGCTCGCTGCCATCGAGTGCCTTGCCGGCGAGGATGGCGTTGACGGCATTTTGAGCCGTGAGATGGTGTTTCAGATGTGGAAGCGACATGGATTACCCCTTTCGTATCGTGGGTATGTGGAGGGGTTTATGGGTTTGGCAATGAGGGGCTCAGGAGGTGATGGCTACGGACAATAGAAAGTAGCTGGTGAGGGTTTGGGGATGGGTTTGCGAGGCGGGGTATCAGGATTGCGGCGGGAGTTCTGACTGGCACATTGAAGGATAAATGCTGTTGCCAAGATCGCCATATGGGTGCAGTCTTCCGGCGTCGGCGTGAAAGCCAGCGCAGTAACGCACGACATGCGATCGCGTGAGCTAAGCACGACTTCGCGAGGGGCGCCTTTTGGCGCCCTTGTTCATTTCGGTTTCAAGAGAAGAGTTGTGACAGGCTTGCTTTGCGTTTGCCCTTAGCAATTGGCGAATGCGCTGGCACCAGCACGGTGCAATCAAAAGAAAGAAACTGCCATGCAGCAGTTCACTCAACCTGCCCCTCAAACCCAAGACGTAGCGCAGCCGCCGACCAGAGGCGACGTGAAGGCGCTCGATCCATCGCTGACGACGCAGCTGGTGCCGCTCACGCGACTGGTGGTGTCGAAGCTCAATGTGCGCAAGCACGGCGCGAAGGAGATTGCATCGCTCGCGGCATCCATTGCCGCGCAAGGTCTGTTGCAGCCCTTGGTGGTGCGGCCCTTCGACGACAAGTACGAGGTTATCTGCGGCGGGCGGCGCACGCTCGCCTTGCGCAAGCTGAACGCGGAAGGCCAACCCGATACCGAATGGGTGCCGTGCATCATCACGGACCTCGACGATGCGGCGGCGATTTCAGCGTCGCTGGCCGAGAATGTCGAGCGCCTGCCGATGGATGAGCTCGACCAGTATGACGCCTTCGCGGCATTGGCCAAGCAGGGGCGCAGCGAGGCTGACATTGCCGGTCACTTCGGTATTACAGCGCAGGTCGTGAAGCGCAGGCTGGCGCTGTCGCGGCTCATCCCGGACGTGAAGGCGCTTTACCGCAAGGGCGATATCGAGGCGAAGGAGCTGCAACTTCTGACTATGGCGCCGAAGGAGCGCCAGCGCGCTTATGTTTTGGCGGGCGACGAGCGGCCACCGCATTGGCAGTTGAAGGAATGGCTATTGGGCGGGGAGGCGTTGGCGACCAAGGCCGCGCTGTTTCCGCTGGAGCAGTACGACGGCCCTCTGGTTGCCGACCTGTTCGGTGATGAGCAGTTCTTCGGCGATGCCGATGCCTTCTGGCGTTTGCAGAACGCGGCCATCGCGGCATGGAAGTCCGAGCTGGAAACGGAAGGCTGGCCGGTCGAGCTCGTCGAGCCGGGGCGTCGCATGGAATGGTGGCGTTATGAATCCTGCGCCAAGGAGGACGGCGGCAGGGCATTTCTCGAAGTCAAGGCCAATGGCTTGGTCGAAGCGCACCTGGGGTTCATCCATCAAAGCGAGCGCAAGAAGGCGCGGGCTGGCAGCGAAGGTGCGGCGGGTGACGAACCCAAGTGCGCGGCACGGCCGGAACTGACCTCGCCGCTGGCCAACTACGTGGATATCGTGCGCGACGCTGCCGTCCGGGCGGCGTTGGCGACAGCCCCGCAGGTCGCCTTGCGCGTCATAGCTGCTCATCTGATGTCGGGAGGTCAGCATTGGCAGGTGAAGGCGACGCCGCGCCGGGCGGAGAGCAAGGCCGTCGTAGGCGCCACGGATGCCTTGGCGAGTGACGCCGCGTTTGGCGATATGCGCGAGGCGGCATGGCGCCTGCTGCTGCCCGAGGCGGGCAAGAAGGCCAAGCTCCGGAGCGAGCCGCTTGTCGGTCAGCGGCGTCTGTCCATGAGCGAGGTTTATGCAAGGCTGGTGGCCTTGGGCAATGCGGACGTCATGCAGATTCTGGCGGTGGTAATGGCCGAGTCCTTGGCGGCGGGCACCATGCTCGTGGACACCCTCGGCACGGAACTGGCTGTGGAGGTGTCGAAGGTGTGGACGCCCGACGAGACGCTGTTTGCGCTGATGCGCGACCGCGTGGTGCTTGGTGCCATGCTGACCGAGGTTGCGGGACAGGATGTGGCCAATTGCCATCTGACGGCGACGGGCACGAAGGTGCGCGCGGTTCTGCGCAATGCCGCTGGCGAGAAACCGCAATGGGTACCGAAGTGGCTGACCTTCCCGCAGGCTGGCTACACCGAGCGGCGTCTGACGCAGCGTGCGAAGGCGGAGGCATGAGCATGGACATGTCGATGTTTCTTGCTGCATCCGGCGTCGTGGCATGGGCGGTGCTCGGGTGGTACGCCTACAAGCGCACGCGGGGCCTGCTGCGGCGTTTGCGCTGGGCCATGTGGTGGCACAGGTCTGACGCGGCACGCCGTGGCTGGTGAGATGAGCGAAGCGCCGGGCCTCCGGCGCTTTTTTGTTGCCAGGTGGAGGGCATCGGCGCAGGCTTCGGAGGTCGGCACGAAACGTGTGATAAGTGTCGGCGAGAGAGAAGCCAGTTTTGCTGGACTTCGTGAGGCGCCGGGGTTCGAGACCGGCGCCTTTTTTGCGTTTCGAGTTTCAAGAGAAGAGATGTGTCAGGCTTTCGATGTTGCCGCGTTCGAACTGCGGTCACGCTTCCGCCGGGCAACGGCGGCACCAACGAAAGACCCGACAATGGGCATGGACGTGTTCGGCCGCAAACCAACGGCCAAGACAGGCGAATATTTCAGAAACAACGTGTGGTGGTGGCGGCCTCTGGCCGACCTTTGCCAAGCGCTGGCGCCGGAGGTTTGCGCGGGCTGCAAATACTGGCAGAGCAATGACGGCGACGGCTTGGACGCAGCGGGAGCGCAGAGATTGGCGGCGGTGCTCGAAAGAAGCTTGGCCGATGGCACCGTCCGCAAATACATCGAGCAGCGTGAGCGCCATCTCGCGGCGTTGGAGGATGAGGCGTGCATTTTGTGTGAGGGCTTTGGTGTGCGGCGTGACGATGTTGGCGTAAGCCACGGCATGACGACGCAGCGCATTTCCGAACCGGGCCATCCTCGGGATGGGCAGGTCGGCTGGTGCAACGGCTGCTCAGGTCGCGGTAGCGTGCGGCCCTTCGAGACGCAATACCCGTGCGACGTCCAGAATGTCACCGAGTTCGCGGCCTTCCTCATAGTGCTGCGGCGGCTTCAATATTCACTAGCGGGACTGCCATGGACTTCGTGGACTTCCTCACTGTCTCGGGCGTGCTGGCGTGGGCCCTCATCGGCTGGCGCATGTTCCGCTTCACACGCAGGCTCAAGCATCGCCTGCGCTGGGCGCTGGCGGGGCCGCGAACATCGCGTGTCCGCAGTTGGTCATGACTGGGCACCGGCCCAATGTGCACGGCGGATTGTGCCAGCGTTTGAGGGCGCGCAAAATCCGCCGGCCCATTGAGCCTTGAACTTCGGCGTGAGCGCCGGATGCACACCCACATGGTCACGTTGCGGGCGGGTTCGTCGTCGCGGCCTTTGGGGCCGCTCCTCCTCACCCTACCGACGCCGATGACACATAGGGTCGGGCATGCCGACTTAGTTGTGCTTGTTTCAAGAGAAGAAGGAGACGGCTCACGTTGTACGCGCCAGACAAGCGGAGAGTGACAAAAGCCGCGTGGTTGCGGGGTTTCACGATGCCCGTTGCGGGTTATTGACGTGTGACGCGTGCCATTGCCGGCAAGTGATGGACAGGTCTTGGGAAGAGCAGCCTAGCGGCTCGGACCAGAGCCGTCGATCAGAACTATCCACGTCGTCGTGCGTTGCTTCACCGAAGAGGAGCACAGCCATGGCCTCGCGTACATTCAACATCACCGATGGACCGAACAAGCCAACGTTGCAGAGTGCATTGATGCAGCCCGAAGAGATCACCGTCCACTTTCAGGTCGAGGGCGACGGATTGGACGTCACGATCTTGAGCATGGAAGAACAGCCCGACGGCTTTAGCTTCAAGCTGGAAGGCTGCGTCGCGTCGGGCACCATGAAAGGCGCCCAGTTCAGGGCGGTTTACGGGATCGAGGGGCGATCTGGCTCAATGGCCATCGAGCAAGTTGAGACGCCATAAGGTGGCGCTTGGCTCGGCGCCGACGCACCAGGCGCAGGTTGAAGACCTGATTGATGGCGTATCGTATGGCTGTCGGTGTCTGCGATTGCGCATCGATCACTTACCGGTGTTCGGCATCGTCCTGCAAGACGCTCCACGCGAAGCCAACAAGGGCCACGATGGCCAGCATCTGCTAGCGCTCAACCTCCCCCTCCCGAACCTTTCTCCGCAACCAGCGGCGATGATGCCGCCAGCCCCAGCCGCCGGAGACCGTGCCGCGGGTCATGGCGTCGATCGTGCCGCGCACCCAGATCGCCGAGTAAAAGTGAATGACGAAGACCACGATGGTCGCGACGGCCGCCGTGGCGTGGACGAGGGCAGCCCAACGCATGGTCTCAACGGACACGCTGAACCCGATGGTGGCTTCGAGATAGTGAAGCCCGCTTTCCCAGATGCAGATGCCGGATACCAGTAGCACCAGGATCAGAAACGTCTGCGACCAGAAGACGAATTTCTGCCCCGCATTATATCTCCCGACCTCTGGCAGATAGTCCTCGCCTTCGGGTGTGAGCACATAGCGGATCCGCGACAGCCAGACGATGTCCGTGCGCTCCGGCAGGTTCTGCGAGACAAATCGCACGAACAGACCAAAGAACGAGAGCGCAAGGAGGATGCCCAACCACGGATGAAGCCAGCGCGCCATCTGACCGCCGCCAAACAGTGCTGTCAGGCCGAACAGGCTCGGATGAAACAGGGCGAGGCCGCTGAGTGCGAGTAGCGTGAAGCTGACCGCGACGATCCAATGGTTGATGCGGGCCGAACCCGAGTATCGCGGAACGCGCACATGAGCTTCGGGTGCGGTGTCATGCGTGCTATCTGTCATGACCGGTCTCCGCCAAGTGCTCGGCTTCCTGCTCGTCCTTTCGCGTCACCTTGTTGGGGCCCTGGACGAGGTGATGGATGACGCCGGCGACAACCGACAGCGCGATCACGCCCAGGCCGGCGTACTTACCGGCACCCTTCCACGCTTTCACCAGCGGACTGATGCGCGGGTTCTCCGGAAGATTTGCGTAAATCCGCGGTTTGTCCGCGTGATGCAGGACGTACATGACGTGCGTACCATTCACGCCCGGTGGATCATAAAGACCGGCCTTTTCGAAACCGCGCGATTTCAGATCCTTGATGCGGCCCTCGGCCCATGCCTTCATCTCATCCTTGGTGCCGAAGACGATGGCCTGCGTCGGACATGCTTTCTGACAGGCCGGCGCCTGTCCGACGGCGACGCGGTCCGAACAGAGCGTACACTTGTAGGCCGTGTTGTCGACGCGCGAGATGCGAGGAATATTGAAGGGGCAGCCTTTGATGCAATAGCCGCAGCCAATACAGTTCTCGTGAATGAAGTCCACGATCCCATTGGTGTACTGCACGATCGCGCCGGGAGCCGGACAGGCTTCGAGGCAGCCCGGGTCGGCGCAGTGCATGCAGCCATCCTTGCGGATCAGCCACTCGAGGGTGTCCGTCTCGGGATTGATCCACTCGGTGAAGCGCATCACCGTGAGGCTGCCGGGCGTCAGATCATCCGGATTGTCGTAGTATCCGCGAACCTCACCGACTTTCTCGCGCAGATCATTCCACTCGAGACAGGCCGCCTGGCAGGCCTTGCAGCCAATGCACTTCGAGACATCGATCAACTTGGCCACGGGCGTGAGCTGTCGCACGGGCGCCGGCACCGTCGATGCCGAGCGCCGTACGAGATCCTGCGCACCAAAGCCCGGCTTTTCCGCCGAAACGTCGGGATTGGGAAGCGGAGGGAACATCACGGTCTCCTTGTTGGGCCGCGTCTCATGCGACTGGCCCGTCGACAGGCTCGATATTGACAAGGAAAGCCTTGTACTCAGGCGTTTCGATATTGGCGTCGCCGACGAAGGGTGTCAGCGAGTTCGGTCCGAATCCGTCCTTGGCCTCGCCCGTAAAGCCCCAGTGCAAAGGAATGCCGACGATATGGACCGGCTTGCCGTCGCAGATGAGCTTGCGGATACGCTTCGTCACGACAGCCTTGGCCTTGATCGCGCCGCGGACCGACGAAACGCGCACCCAGCCGCCGTTCCTGATGCCTTTCTCCTGTGCAAGCTCCTCACCGATTTCGACGAAGAACTCCGGCTGAAGCGAAGCATTGATTTGGGCGTGCTTCGTCCAGAAGTGGAAGTGCTCCGTCAGGCGGTACGAGGTAGCCGCATAAGGAAACTGCTCCGGATTACCCAGTTCCGCAGCGTCGCTCTTGAAGATACGGGCTGCAGGATTGCCGCGAATGCGAGGTGCCAGAACATTCGCGATCGGTGACTCGAACGGCTCGTAGTGCGCCGGAAACGGCCCTTCACGCAGGCCACGCAGCGAGAAGAGCCTCGCCGAGCCCTCGGCATTCATGATGAAGGGCATGACCTGGCCAGGCTGCGCGTCGGGCGCAATGTCGGGAATGTCGTATCCCGTCCATTTCGTGCCATCCCACCACATGAGCTTGCGGGTCTCGTCCCAAGGTTTGCCCTCGAGATCTGCGGAGGCGCGATTGTACAGAATGCGCCGATTGGCTGGCCACGACCACGTCCATCCGCTGAATGCCCCCGTCTCATCGGGATCGCTGTTGTCGTGGCGGGCCATTTGATTGCCGGCTTCCGTAAAGCAGCCGGAGTAGATCCAGCAGCCACAGGCCGTCGATCCATCATCGCGGAGGGCCGCAAAGCCCGGGAGCTGCTTGCCGCGCTCGATCTGGATTTTCGCCGGATCTGCGGGATCAGCGAGATCGGTGAGCGCGCGGCCGTTCAGCTCCTTGGCAAGCTCTTCGGCAGTCGGGTGGCCAGGATCCTTGTAGCGCCAGTCGAGTTTGAGGATCGGATCGGCGACCGGACCCCCTTCCTTCTCATAGAGTGCCTTCAGCCGCAGAAACAGTTGCGCCATGATCCAATTGTCGGTCTTCGCTTCACCCGGAGGCGTGCCACCCGGCCAGTGCCACTGCAGCCAGCGTCCCGAGTTCGTGAGCGAGCCTTCGTCCTCGGCAAAGCAGGTTGTCGGCAGCTCGAAGACTTCCGTCTGGATTGACGACGAGTTCACATCATTGAACTCACCGTGGTTCTCCCAGAAGCGCGCCGTCTCGGTCTCGAGAGGATCCATGACGACGAGGAACTTGAGTTTCGACAGCGCGTTCGTAACCTTCCGCCTGTTGGGGAACGAGAGCAGCGCATTGAAGCCCTGGCAGAAGTAGCCGTTCACCTGGCCCATGTGCATGAGCTCGAACGTGCGCAGGATGTCGTACGATGGCACGTCCAGCTTGGGGAGCCAGTCATAGGCGAAGTTGTTATCGGCGGTCGCCGCGTCACCCCACATGGCCTTCTGGAAGCTGACGAAGAATTTCTTGTAGTTTTGCCAGTAGCTCATTTGTCCCGGCCGCAATGGCTTGAAGCCACGTGTCGACATGTACGCGTCGAGAGTGGTCTCGCGCTCGGTGGGGATGTTCAGGTAACCGGGGATGAGATTGGACATCAGGCCGATGTCGGTAAGGCCCTGGATGTTGGAATGCCCGCGCAAGGCGTTCATCCCGCCGCCGCGCACCCCGATATTGCCGAGAATGAGCTGCAACATAGCCATGGCACGGATGTTCTGCGAGCCCTTGGAATGCTGCGTCCAGCCGAGCGCATACATCGACGTCATCGTCTTGGTCGGCGACGCGCACTCGGCGATCATCTCGCAGACCTTCAGAAACTTATCCCTCGGCGTGCCGCAAATGCGCTCCACCATTTCAGGTGTGTAGATGGACACGTGCTGCTTGAGCAGGTTCCAGACGCACCTCGGGTTCTGGAGAGTATTGTCCACGAGAGCGAAGCCATCCGGCCCCATCTGGTAATCCCAGCTCGTGCGATCGTAGTCGCGCTTCTCCTCGTCATATCCGGTGAAGAGACCATCGCTGTAGCCGAAGCGCTCGTCGACGAGCAGGTTGGCGTTCGTGAACGCCTTGACATAGTCCCACTGCACCCTGTCGTTCTGGATGCAGTAGTTCATCACGCCGAGCAGGTAGGCGATGTCCGTGCCTTGCCGGATTGGACAATAGAGATCGGCGACGGAGGCCGAGCGCGTAAAGCGCGGATCGACGACGATCAGCTTGGCACCGCGATCGTGCTTGGCCTCGGTCACCCATTTGAAGCCGCATGGATGCGCTTCAGCGGCATTGCCGCCCATGATGACCACGAGATCCGTGTTCTTGATGTCAGTCCAGGAGTTCGTCATTGCACCGCGACCGAATGTCGGGGCCAAACTGGCCACCGTCGGTCCGTGTCAAACGCGCGCCTGGTTGTCGAAAGCGACGATCCCGGTCGACCGGACGACCTTGTACGTGGCCCAGGCCGTCTCGTTCGTCGTCGCCGATGCCGCGAGGAAGCCGGTGCTCACCCACCGATTGACGATGACGCCATCGGCGTTGCGCTCGATGATGTTCTTGTCGCGATCGTCCTTCATCAAGTGTGCGATGTGGTCGAGCGCCTCATCCCAGGAAACGCGTTCGAATTTGTCCGATCCTGGCCTGCGCACTTGCGGATGGAGTGTTCGCGTCTTGGATTGCACATAGTCCAACAACGCTGCGCCCTTGGGACACAAGGTACCGCGGTTGGTCGGGTGTTCGGAGTCGCCCTCGATATGGAAGATCTCGGCCTTCTCGCCTGTTTTCAGATCACCACGCGAATACATGATGATGCCGCAAGCGACGGAGCAGTACGTGCAAGTGTTGCGCGTCTCGGTCGACTTCGCGAGCTTGAAGCTCCTCACGCGTGCGGCAACCTCGGCGGCCGCATCACCATAACCAAACGCAGCAATCGATGTCGTAGCTGCTGCGCCGGCACCCGCCAGCTGCAAGAAGCGCCGTCGGGAGACTTGGATGTTCATTCCAAGACCTCCATCAAACAAATTTGGCTCTGGAATTGGAACCGCAAGCTGGAGCGTAAAGTTCCGAAATTCAGGGTGTCGAATGCGACGCCAAAACCTGCACAGGGGTCACGTTATGGTGATGGCGTTCAGTCCGGCGCCGCTGAGGCCGAGAGGGATGATGGCGCTTGGCCTCGCCCTCGCCTTGGCGATCGTGCCGGTGGTCGCGCAGACGCCCGGCACGGAAGTTACTCCGAAGGCCGACTGCTCGTCGGCGAAGAAGTCAGAGCCCGCGACGCCCGTCGAGAAAGGTGAGGCTTCTGGTTCGAAGAACATGGGCGCGACGGGCTGGTCGGGAGGCGGCCTCGGTGGGTCTCACAATCAAACCGCAAACGCCGGTCCGGCTCCTTCTTCGCGGACGGTTCAGCCGGAAACGGCAAGCGGCCTGGATCCGACCAAGTCGACATCCCGCGACACATCCTGCGACAAGTCGTGAGCCAACCTGGCGGCACGTCTCGCGTTCTCTGACCGAACGGGATCAAGGAGAGGCCGGGAGCTTCCAGACCATCGTCGGCGAGGACATCGACGCGGCTGATGGCGGCGTTTTGGGCTTTCCCCGCCGCTGTCCTAGCATTGGCAGTCGAAACCGCCTCTGCGGTCGTTCTGTTGCACTCGATGCGGGCTGGGCGGCGATGAAGAAGCCGACGCTGCCGAGCAGCTCCGCGAGCAATACGGGCATCACGGCGAGGACGAATGTGAGCAGTGGAATGGAGCTGCCGGAGAGGGAGGCGAGCAGGGTGACTTGGGGTTGGGGGTCGATGGGAGCAATGGCGGCGAGGGCTGCTTCCGTTGCTTTGATGTCGGTCTTGGTGCGCGCGACGGTATCGCAGAGCGGGCGTGTAACGCGATTGATGGCGCGGGTGCAGGCGGCGGTGGCTTTGAAGGTCTCGCTTTGCTGCATGAGAGCGAGTTCGGCAAGAAGGCGCTTGTGCTCGCTTTCGGCGCGCTGACGTGTTTGCAGGCCGGCGACGGCGGTGGCCTTGCCGGCATCGCGGCTTATGGCAACCTGGGAGACGGCATTCCAGACTGAATTGGCGAACAGCAAGGGAAAGAGGCCGAAGGCGACGAAGGCGACTGTCCACGAATGGGTGCGCACGGCGCGCATGCCAATGGGGATGAGGGTGCACTTGGCAATGTCGAGCGCGGCATTGAGGAGAGCGAACATGACCGCGTACGCGAGCGTGCTGGCGCTGGTGTAGCCGTGGTGGGCGTTGAGCGCGACGGTGACGGCAGCGGCGATCATGGCCGCAAGGCGCAGCAGGATCATCGCCGGTTTCCACTAGGATGGATCGGTGGGCTGGAGAGCACAGCCGTGTGCGATGCGCTCCCTGGTGGTGGGTGGATGTCGAGGGGCACAGGGATCGGGCTGATCTCGGTCATCTGTGTGGTTTGCTCGGTGGAGGTATGAGGGGGAACTGCACATGGGCAATGTCGCCCGTGGTGCCGTCGCGGTAGATTGCGCGTCCCCGATTGAGCGTGCGTGGGTCGGCGGGGAGATGGGCAAGCTCGCCGAACAGCGAAGTGGCGTGCGCTTGAATGGGCGTGCGGAAGGCGAGCAGGCTGGGTAGCACGCTGCGCAGGCCGGTGGAGATGTCACGGTCGACTGGCTCCTGCACGACGAAGATGAGCCTGATACCCGTTTTGCGGGCGCGGCGACCGAGGGCCATCAGATGGCCGATGAAGGTTTGATGCCCCTTGTGCTGCTCTGATTTCCTGTCGTCGGTATCCGGCGAGCTGTAGTGCGGGAATTCATCGATGATGAGAACGATGAAACGGTCGGTGAATTTCTCTCGACCGGTCTTGCGTAACTCGTGCTCGCGTTCAGTCATGATTCCTGTCAGGCGCGCCGCGATAGCCCAAAGTTCCTGGGGCTCATTGAGGGTGGTCAGCTTGGGGTGGATGCCCTGATAGCGGCCAAAGGCAATACCGGCGGGATCAACGCCGTAGATGTGGTCGATTGAGCTGATGCTCGCGAGTAGGCCGCGCAGAATAGTATGGAGCGCAATGCTTTTGCCCATCCCCGTCGTGCCGGTGATGAGCATGTGCGCGAGGTCGGTGAGATTGATCTGAACGGGATGGCGTGAGTTCACGTCAATACCGAGGAACAGTTTTCCACGCTCGAGCCATGCCGGGTTCATGGGGATTTGTGACGGCAGCGGGGTGCGCCGTTGAAGCGTGATGGTGGTGGCGGTGTTGGAGGCGATGGTCCAGTCGCCGCCGAGCCAGGCGGAGGCTTTCTCGATATGGGGGCGCCATTGCAGCGTATCGGCGGGGCCGCCAGTGATGATGTAGGTGAGGCTGCCGCGCTCGGGATGGGAGCGCTCGAAGCAGAGGCGGGGGAACGTTCCGCCGACAGTAAGGCCGAGGTAGGGCGCGAGCAGGTATGGTCGCGCGCCTTGCGCCAGCGCATTGAAATCCACCTGGAGCGGCGGGACACCCCGCACGATGCCATTCTCCATGGCAGAGAGCAGATAGCGATAGGTGGGCTGCACCCGCGCGCGGGTGGTGGCGTCCGCGCTGAGGAAGAGCTCGATCAAACCAGCAAGGCGATTAGGATCGCCCGTTATATACAGGCGGGTGCGCCGGGCATTCTCGTTCGCTTCGCGGGCATGTTTGGCGGCCTCGATGAGCGCCATGATGTTGTGTGCAGCGTTCCGTTCCGCGCGGATGGCTTTGATGAGGGATGCGGCGTAGGCGATTTGGTCCTGGCGCGGTTTCATGTGTGGAACCGTGTGTAGCTCTGTTGCGCGGCGAGCTCGGCTTGATATTGGATGCGGGCTTGCTCTTGATGGCGGCGGCACATTTCGAGGCTGCGCATGAAGGCCGGCCAGGTGAGGTTCGGGTGTTGCTCGCGGTAGGTGCGCCAGGTTTCCATGACGAGCCTGGTGTCTGGATGCTCGGGCGTTGATCGTGGCTCGGGTGCATAGATTGAAGTTGGCGCAAGCGTTGTTACGGGAAGAGACGCATCCCGCGCGGGGGGCTGGGCTGCGGCCCCCCGCGCTAGACGTTTGAGGATGCGGGCAAGCAAGGTCATGTCGGCGCCTCAGCAGGTCCGCCGGCACGTGGCGTGGCTGTAGCTGATGCCTTTGTCGAGGCCTGGGTTTATCTCGAAGATCCGGCGCATGGCGGTACCGGGCTCGTAGTCTTGACTATCGTTGCCGGGCACCAGGCCATAGCGGGCAAGGAGGCTTTGATAGTTCGCGGGGTCTGCCCAGGTGTGTGGGCGGAAGTGATAGTGGAGGGTAACGCGGAGCCCTTTGCGGCGCATGAGATTGACGCTGTAGGCGACGCCATAGGCGAACTTGAGGCTGACGGCTTCGATCATGCTGCGCCCACCGGACACATCGATGTCGACGTTGTCGTCCTGCGTGAGATGGTCGAAGTTGAGGAAGGCTTCATCGCGGACATAGTTGGTGTGGTCGCGGCCTTTGACGGCAAGACCACAGATGTGGCCGTTGGCGAAGCCTTCTTGCGCGATGCGGATATCGTTGTCGGTCGCGCCGAAGTTCTTCATGACGTCACTGCAGCCGCTTCAAGCGGGCGACCGGAAATCGGTGCTGGCAAACATCAGTATGGTGAATAGCGGATTCAGCAATAAGTCGTATCATTTCGGACGTCATGGGAGGACACATAAGCGTCAACGAGCCTTGATACTGGCGATGTTTACGTACTGCCTGCACAAAACAGGAGATCGAGACAGGGCGGAGCGCTACTATCGTAAGATGGTTCGATATTTGAGCGACGAAGACGACAAGGAAACAAGGGAGGTGCTTCGGAGGGGGACTGCGAACCACGCATATTTTGCGCATTTCAAGGCGGAGGAAACCAAGAAGCTACTCCTCCAGATGCAAGGTGAGTACTCCATCTCGCGAGAATTTGGCCTCAACTCCGGCATCGAGACGACGCGCGCGATCCGACTGGCAATAGAGTACGGTTATGATCTTGAGGGCAAGCCTGAGTTCCTGCAGGGTGGCTCTTTGCAATATGCACACCGATTGTTGCTGGATGACTTCGAGAGGCATGGGAAATCCTTCGAGAGGTCGATGGCCGATTTTAACATCCCCTTGCTGCACGCGAGAAAGGGGAGGTTTAAGGCGATGGAGGACGAGCTCTATAGGATTGAGAGGGAGGCTCCCAGCGGAAGCTTCCTGTCGCCATCTTGGAATGTGGTTCGAAAACTCATCGAAGCCAATGGACGGTATGCGGTATCCAAGGGACGTAAAGGGAAGGATCTTTGGAATGCAGGACGGTTGATCGGGGAGTTGCAGCAAATGTGTTTGCGACACCCTGGGGTAACAGTGAATCCGTGGGACCGTGAGACGCTGGCTTCCATGCGCTCGGTTTTAATTGACAGGTTCGGATCGGCGCCTCACATTGATGAGATATGAGTTATGTTGATTTTCAAGATATGCTTTTGGCGCCACGTAGTCGGGCAAATTACGAGTTCATACGCTGGCGCATGCGGGATAGGCTGGACTGTGTCGCCAAAGAGCTGGCCGAGAGTGGTTTGCATGTGGGTGGGCGTCTAAGCGGCCATGAGGCATGTGCGACGTTGGCGCAGATCGCGTTGAGCGTTGCGGACGTTCCTTCTTATTGCTTTGTCGGAGGCAGGGCTGCGCGCAGCAGTGCTTCGTGGCTGGTCGCGCTGCACCCGAGGTATCTCGCTATTTCTCCGGGGCTGTTTCTGGCCCGGCCCGCCGCGCCCGGATTCCGCGCATGGGCCGAGCAGCACGACCGGTAGTGTGCAAACGGATTTGCGAGAAGGGAATTACGTTATCCGCTTGACGAACGCGAAATGGGTCGGTGACATGATTAAAGGTCAAAAGGGACAGAATTAAAGGGACGGCTGGTTGGGTGGTGGTTTGGGGGTTATAGATTTAACATAATATGCATTATGCGGGCTAAGCGTTTGAATAATAAACACATTATGGCGAGTTGCGTTTCTTGAGATCGTAGTCGTCAGATGGCTTGAAGCGCCAAGCAAGTTGGTCGTTGCCTCGAATGCCGTGCCACATGGTGGTGCGGCCAATTAGAATAAAGGGGCGGCCGGATTCGTTCGCGTAGGACTTAAGTTCGGCCTGAGCTAGATAAAGCTTCTTTCCCCTAAGGCCCGTGAACAAGCCGTCGGCGCCGACGATGAGGATGCCGCGCGCGGGCGAGTGCTTGAGAATATCGCTGGCCGTCCAGTGGATGTCGTTGCTCCTGCGCGGCATGGGGCGGAGCGGACCGATGATAGCGCGGGCAAGACGTTGGTTGTCGTGTTCTGTGCTGGGGCTGACAATGAGGAGGGTGTGCTTGAGGGGCCGGTCGAGCTCGCCGATGAATTCTGAAGACGGTGATGCCGTTATGGCGAGATTGCCGCCGTGTCCCGGCTTGAGCCTGCCGGTAACGGCCGTGATGGCCTGCGTGATGTCTTCCTCGGTGAACTGGGTAAGACACCACCGAGGGAGAGCACGGCTGTCGGTGGCAGATGGCAGGGTGGGCCACTTGCGTCTGGTGGGAGAGGGTCGGAAGAGTCTTTGGTGGAGCTCGAGAACGGCTTGATAGCCAAGGTAGGGACCAGCCACGGGAAAGTGTGGCTTGTCCTCATTGTCGTGCAGCCAATAGTTACCGTTGTTTTCGAGGCGCGCAAGATACCCCACGCCCGGGATATCAACCTGCTCCGGCAGGGTTTTGGTCTGCTCCCCTGAAGTGGCTCCGGTCTGAGTGAGCGAATCCGGCTATTCCAACCTCGATCGAGGAGAAGATGGAATGGCACGGAAGCGATACACGACGGAGCA
>JAEZRM010000051.1 GCA_023412805.1 Pseudomonadota bacterium
GCCGCAATGCGCGCGCGCCAATTCGATGACGCGCTGATCGAGAAGATCTGCTTCGAGAATTGGATGCGAGTGCTGGTTCGGACCTGGGGAGAATAGGGACGAGCGTGGCCTCAGCCGACTTCGGCGCGTCGTAGCGCGCCGCATCACAGGAACGGCTACATTCGTTTCGACTCTTTCAGAGTGCGCCTCGATTTCAATCCGAGTGTACGCAGAATACTGGCCACGTGGAGCTTGGCGGTCCCGGGCACTATGCCCAACTTCAGAGCGATCTCCTTGTTCGATAGTCCCTTTGCCATCATCTGATAACCTGCCTTTGTCGCGGCGTCAGCGCGCGCTGAACTGGCTCTTCATGCGCCGGCTCTGCGGAAGCTGCGCCTTTGCGGGCAGGTCTCAAGCCGACGACAGACTGCGACAAGCGGTTTCGGCATCGATCGATGGCCTTCAACAGGCTTCGTGTGGGGACTTCATTGCTATCAAGCCCACTCAAGAGCGTATCCAGTTCCATGAGTGCAAGGCGCAGGTGCTTTCCCGTCTCGATGAACGACGCCGACGCCAAGGAATGAATCCGCTCGATTTCGTTCTTTGCAATTCGCAAAGCTTGTTCGGCTTCGACCTCACGTGTGATGTCGATCGTGAGACCGTCCCACACAATGCAGCCGTCGCGACGCCTCGTGGGCTTGGCAATCGAACATGTCAGCTCGCGCGAGCGCGCTTTGAAAGCCGCGATCTCATCTACAAGAATTCGACGGGCACCCTGCTTCACTTCGCCGAGGGAATCCGCGCCGTAGGGCTCAAGCCGTGCCTGGTTTCCTGGGGCATTGGGTTTACCCGCTTCGCGAGCAGCCTGCTCGACATGGGCCTCGTCGATAAGCCTGCGTACATGCTCCTGGACCACCGCGTCACAAGTGCAATTGAGGCTCTTGGGTGGCTAGCGGACATTCTATTCGTCTCAGGACCGGGAGCAGTAGACCCATTGGACGGTTGCGCGCCAGTTCGCGCTGCGACTGCACCACGACGGGTTGGCACCCTACATCGTGTACAGCGGCCGCAGGGACCATGGCGATGCCGTCGCCGGCGACGCGCACACCGGGGTAGATTCTGAACCAGTGCACTATTGGCTCTATTGCAGCTTCAGCCCACTGGCCGAAGTATTGCGATCAGTCTCGGAAAATGCTCGCGGCCCCAGTAGAGATCACCGTCGTCGAGGAGAATGCTCGGGACGCCGAAGACGCCGGCCGCCTCGGCGTCGGACTGCACCTTTGCCAGCAGATCGCGCCCCTCTGCGGCGGCGTAGGCCGCAAAATCGGCTGCGTCGGCGCCGCACTCGGCGAGGAGCGCAGTCAGGACGGGAATGCTCTCGATGTCGAGCTCGCGCTTCCAGAAGCGCTCGAAGACGCGATCGTGATAGCAGCGGAAGACGCCACGCTCCTTGGCGTACAGCATTCCGATATTGGCGAGCGAGGAATCCCAGATCTTCCGCGTGCCGCGGATGGTCAGGCCGAGCCGGTTCGCCTCGCGGCGGCAGTCCATGTAGCTGTACTTGACGCGCCGCCACTGATGCGCGTTGCGGCTCGCTTCGAGGACGCTGCCCTGCTCGTCGAGCTTGGCGCTGCCGAGATAGGCGGGAATGTCGAGCGTATAGGGAAGCCAGTCGACCTCGACGCCCGTCTCGTGCGCGAGCTCGTAGACGAGATCCTTGGCGAGATAGGCGTAGGGGCTCTTGTAGTCCGAGAAGACCTGGATCGTTCGCTTCGTCATGACGTGCGCCTTCCACTCACGGCGCGCTCGAAGACCTCACCCTGATCCTCGCCCGCGCGCAGCAGGTATTTCTGGATCTTCTGGCTCGGCGTCTTCGGCATCTCGCGCCGGAACTCGATGAAACGCGGCACCCAGAAGCGGGGCATATGCTCGTCGCAGAAGGCCCAGAGAGCGTCTGCGGTCGCGCTTTCGCCCTCGCGCAGCACGACGACCGCCTTGACCTCGTCCTCGCCGAGTTCGGAGGGCGCGGCAATCACCGCGCATTCGAGGATCGCGGGATGGCGGTTGAGCGTGGACTCGACCTCGGAGGAGGATATGTTCTCGCCGCGCCGACGGATCGAATCCTTCTTGCGATCGACAAAGTAATAGTAGCCGTCGTCGTCGGCGCGGGCGTTGTCGCCGGTGTGGAACCAGAAGTTCCGGAAGGCGTCGAGCGTCGCCTCGGGGCTGTTGTAGTACGCCGAGAGCATCGCGAAGGGCCGCTTCGGGCGGACGAGAATCTCGCCGACCTCGCCGACGGCGACCGGCTCGTCATTCTCGTTGGCGATCATGACGTCGAATGTCGCGCTATTCGGCTTGCCGCAGGAGTCCTTGCGCCGCTCGCCGCCCGGCGGCGTGACGGTGACGATGCCGGTTTCGGTCGCGCCATACACCTCGACGATCTTGCAGTTGAAGCGGCGCTCGAAGGCCTCGCTGACCTTGGCGAAGTAGAAGCGGCGGGCCGGCTGGTCGGTATCGTCGGGGCGGGGCGGCTGCTTGAGCAGGATCGGCACCATGGAGAAGATGCCGTGCGCGACGTCGGCCTCGTATCTGCGGACGTCATCCCAGAAGCCGGAAGCGGAAAAGCGCGGCACGATCGCGATGCGGCCGCCGTTGATGATGGCCGGCACGACGCCGAGCCAGGATGCTACCGCGTGGAACAGCGGCATGCAGGTGTAGATCGACTGGCCTTCGGCATAGTCCGTCGAGACGATCCAGTCGCGCGCGAAGGTGATGATGTGCGCGTGGCTCGCGAGCACGCCCTTCGAGGGGCCGGTCGTTCCCGAGGTGAAGCTGATGGCGAGCGGGTCCGACGGGGCGATCTCGATGCCGGGATCGCGATCGGATGCGCTCATGACATCGGCGAGCGTCGAGATCGTGACGCCCGCGCCGAGGGTGCGCGGCGCGTCGGCCATCGGTGTCGTGAGGATCACATGGCGAAGCCGCGGCAGATCGGCGGCGACGGCTGCCAGCCGCTTGACGAAATCCGGATCGATGACGATGTGCGATACGTCGGCTTTGCCGAGCTGATAACGGAGAATATCGCCCTTGTAGTCGGTGTTGATCGGCACATAGACGGCAGCCGTACGTGCCGCGCCGAGCCAGGCATCGACGAAACCGGGTCCGTTCATGGCCATGATCGCGATCCGGCTGTCCTTGCCGGCACCGAGGGCGGCGAGACCGTTGGCGGTGCGGTTGGCGCGCCGATCCGCCTCGGCGAATGTCTGGATGCGGTCCTGGAACTGAAGGAACGGACGATCGCCGTGACGCTCGGCGGCGGCGCGCAGGAGGTCGCCGAGAGTGAAGGGCTCGCACTTCATATCGGGCACGGCGTGCCTCCTTGCGGGCCTGACTAGGCCGCCTTGCGCCGAGGCTCTAGCAGGCGAAAGGCGCCGAGAACGTCGTCCAGCGACGCGTCGGGGAGACGGTCGACGAACCGCTCCAGCATGTCGAAGGCCTGCGGCGGCACGCCCTGCTCGGCGCCGATGCGGCGCACGAGTTTCGAAACGCCGGCGCGGTCGTAATTGTAGTCCTCCGTCGTCATGCGCTGGTCACGCACAAGACGGCGCCCGTCCTCGGTCTCGACTTCGATGATGGCGCTCAGAATGGGCACGTCGGCATCGGCGGCGAGCGAGATGCGGCCGACGAGGCCGTTCACCGCCGGATCGTCGTAGGTTGTCATGCGTTTCATGTCCGGAATGCCGTGCAGCAGCGTCGCGGCAATGCAGAAGGGTATGCTCATCAACGTGCCGGAGATCGTGCTGAACGGCCCGACGGCATCCATGCCCGCATAGCCGCACTCGTAGGGGTTCATGCGTACTTTGACGCTTTTGACCTTCGCCGTGCCGAGTTCCTTGCTCAGCTCCAGGGCACCGGTCACCGGCGTCTGATTGAAGGCGCACACGGGGAAGGGCTTGAAGGTCACGCGATGGATGAACCATTCCTTTCCGAGCGATCCGGCGAGGGTTTCGACGTCCGGCTCGGTGCGGCTGAAGGCGCGGATGAGGCCGGCCTTGCCTTCGAGCGCATGGGGTGCCGAGACGGACCCGGCACGCGCGAGCTCGGCGGCAGCGAGACCGTTGCGGCCGATGAGTCCCGGCTGATAGCGCCACTCGTCCGTGCCGTCGACGAACGACTGGAGTACGCCGCCGGTGAAGGAGACAGCATTGGCGAGGGCGGCTGCTGTACGCTCGGCATCGAGGCGGAGCAGGCGGCTTGCGGCCGCGGCGGCGGCGATGGTGCCGTAGGTGGCGGTCGAGCGGAAGCCTGCGGGGGTCGTATTGATGGCATGAGCCTTTTCGAGGAGCCCGCCCGCCTCGTAGCCTGCGACGAGCGCCGGGATCAGCTCGGAGAGCGGCGCGCGGCGCGTCTCGATCATCGCGGTGAGTAACGGCACGAGGATGGTGCCGAAGTGCGCGGCGCCGGAGGAGTCCTCCTGGGCGCGACCGTGAAAGAGCGCCGCATTGGCGAGGCAGGCGCCGCCGATCGTCGTGCGGCGTCCGTCGGCGAGCATGGTCGCGCCGTTCGCGACCTCGCCGTCGAGTGCGAGTGCGGCCGCGCGGGCGACAGACGCATAGGGCGTGTCGTGGCAGTCGAGACCCATGCCATAGGCATTGAGCAGGCACGCCCGCGCCTTCTCGACCACCTCGGGGGGCAGGGTGCGCGTGTCGAGGGCGGCAGTGAAGCGGGCAACGTGCGTCACGAGCGTCGTCATGGCTATCCTCCTCGCTTGGCGGTGGCCCGTCCGGCGCCGGCGTCACATCGCCAGGTAGCGCTTGCGGACCTCCTCGTTAGCCTTGAGGCCGGCGATCGTGTCGCGATAGACGATCTCGCCCTTGTCGATCACGATCGCATCGTCGGCAACGCCCAGGCAGAAGTGCATGTTCTGCTCGGCGATCAGTGTCGTCGCGCCGGTGGCGCGCAGCGTGCGCATGAGCTCGCCGATGCGGGCGACGACGATCGGCGCGAGACCTTCGCTCGGCTCGTCGAGCAGCAGCACGACGGGATTGCCCATGAGCGTGCGCGCAATCGCGAGCATCTGCTGTTCGCCGCCCGACAGGCGCCCGCCCATGCGATGGCGCAGCGGCTCGAGCAGCGGGAAGACCTCGAATACGCGCTTCAGCGACCAGTTGTCCTGGCCGGCAGGGCCCTTTTTGTGGCCGATCTGGAGGTTCTCCTCGACCGTGTGCTCCGGGAAGATCTGGCGATCCTCCGGCACGAAGCCGATACCCGTGCGGGCAACGACGTAGGGCGGGCGGGCGGCGACGTTCGTGCCGGCGACCTCCACGACACCGCGGCGCGGCGGGGCGATGCCGGCGATCGCTTTCATCGTCGTGCTCTTGCCGGCGCCGTTACGGCCGAGCAAGGCGAGGGTCTGGCCCTCCTTGAGCTCCAGGCCGACGCCGAAGAGGATCTGGCTCTTGCCATAGTAGACGTCGAGACCTTCGACGCGGACGATCGGGCGCGCGCTCATACGGCCGCCTCCTCGTGGCTCGTGCCGAGATAGGCTTCGATGACTGCGGGATTGGTGCGGATCTGGTCGGGCGTGCCTTCCGCGAGCAGGCGGCCGTAGCAGAGCACCGAGATCTTCGGTGCGATCTTGAAGACGATATCCATGTCGTGCTCGATGAAGATCAGCGTGAGCTTCTCGCGCTCCCACAACTCGTGCACGCGCTCGATCATGTGCCAGCGTTCGTCGGGGCCCATGCCTGCCGTCGGCTCGTCGAGAAGGAGGACCTTGGGATCGAGGACGAGGGCCAGCGCGATGTCGAGCAGCTTTTGATCGCCGTGCGAGAGATTGGCCGATGTCACGTCGAACTTTTCCGTGAGGCCGAGCATCTCGGCGACCTCGTGCGTGCGGTCGCGCATCTCGGGCAGCGGGAAGCGGTGCGTGACGTTCTGCGCGCGGCGCCGGTGGGCGGTGACGGCACCGAGCAGGCTCTCCTCCACGGTGAGCGTCGGGAAGATGCGCGCGACCTGGAAGGCGCGACCGATGCCGGCGTCGATGATCTGGGCGCGCGAGCGGCCGATGAGGCTTTCGCCGTTGAAGGTGACCGAGCCCTTGTCCGGTACGAGGCCGCCGCTGATGAGATTGAAGAACGTGCTCTTGCCGGCGCCATTGGGGCCGATGATGGCCGTGAGCGAGCCGGCCGGAAAGTCGATGCTGACGTCCGAGATGGCCGCGACGCCGCCGAAGGATTTGAAGAGACCTTTCACCTCGAGCATGGCTTCAGCTCCCGGTCCTGCTGGCGGCTTCGCGGCGCTGCCGGAACCAGTCCGCGACGAAGTCGGTCACGCCTTTCCGCAGGCCGAGCGCGAACACGAGAATGACGGCGCCGAGAAAGAGGCCGTGATGCTCGGTGCCGCGCGTGATCACGTCGTTGAGCAGCGACAGGATGAGGGCGCCGGCCGCGGGGCCGATGAACGTCGAAAGACCGCCGAGCATGATCATGAAGATGCCTTCGCCCGACATCGTCCAGTTCACGAACTCCGGGTAGGCGCCGGAGACGAAGAGCGCCATGACCATGCCGCCGATCGAGCCGAATACGCCCGCGATCACGAAAGCCGTGAGCTTGGTGCGGAAGACGTTGATGCCGAGGAAGGTTGCACGCTCCGTGTTATCGCGGATCATGCGGAGGGTGTAGCCGAAGGGCGACTCGACGATCTGGCGCAGGATCAGCAGGCCGACGACCATGATCGTGACGGCGAAGGCGTAGCGGTGCGCTTCGATCGAAAGATCGATGCCGAGGAAGGGCGGGCGCGGGATGCCGCCCATGAGGCCCTGGTCGCCGCCGGTCAGGGGCACCCACGCGATCACGGTGCTGTAGAGCAGCATCTGGAAGGCGAGCGTGATGAAGGAGAAATAGATGTCCTTGAGGCGAATACTGATGGCGCCGACCACGAGACCGAGAAGCGCACTCGACAGGACAGTGATGAGGAGGGCGACGGGGATCGAGACGCCGAGGCGCTGCATGGAAAGGCCAAAGGCGTAGGCGCCGAAGCCGAAGAACATGCCGTGGCCGAACGAGACCATGCCGGCATAGCCGACGAGCAGATTGAGCGACGTCGCGAAGAGCGCGAAGGCGGATACGCGGATCACGAGGTCGTTGATCATCCGGCTCGGCCAGATGTACGGCAGGAGCAGCAGGACCATCAGGGCCGCGGCGGCGATGAGTAGGTCGCGGGCGAGGTTGGGACGGCGCGTCAGCATGTCCTCAGCCCTCCTTGCCGAGCAGGCCGCTCGGCTTGAGGATGAGGATCACGGCCATCAGCATGAACATCAGGCCTTCGACGAACAGGGGAAAGCCGATCGAGCCGAAGGAACGCACGAGGCCGATCAGCACGGAGCCGAGAAGCGCTCCCGCGATCGAGCCCATGCCGCCGATGACGGTGACGATGAAGGATTCGATCAGGATCGAGAAGCCCATGCCGGCCGTCAGGGAGCGGACGGGTGCGGCGAGGCCGCCGGCCAGGCCGGCGAGCATGCCGCCGAGGACGAACACGCCGCTGTAGACGAGCCCCGTATTGATGCCGAGCGCCGAGACCATGCTCGGATTGACGGCTGCGGCGCGGACGACGGTGCCGAAGCGCGTCCGGGTGATGACCAGCCAGAGCGCGACCGAGATGACGAGCGTGACGACGATCAGGAAGAGATAGAACACGGGCACGATGCCGCCGGCGAAGAAGAGCGGCGGACGCTGGAAGGTCGTGGCCATGCCCATGGACTTGAACTCGGGCCCCCAGATGATCTTCACGGCATCATCGAGGATCAGGATGAAGGCATAACAGACGAGGAGCTGCATGAGCACGTTCGAGCCGTAGACCTTGCTCATGAAGAAGCGCTCGAAGACCAGCGCGAAAAGGCCGACGCCGGCTGCCGCTGCAAGCACCGCGAGGAAGTAGCTGTCGGTCAGACCGTTGACCGTGAATGCGAGATACGCACCGATCATGTAGAACGAGCCGTGCGTGAAGTTGACGACCTTGAGCACACCGAAGATGAGCGTGAGGCCGGCTGCGACGAGGAACAGCAGCATCCCGATGATGAGGCCGCTCGTCGTCTGGGTGACGAGACAGGACGCGGACGTCAGGCAATCCGTGAGAGCGTCGAGATTCAAGCGTCACCTCGGATGATGGGCTGGTCAAAATCGCGCGCAGGGCCCAGGTGAGCGATCCGGGCCCTGCGGCATTGTTTCAAATCGGTGGCGGCTCAAGTGTAATTGTTGCGCTTCTTCCACTCGGCCTCGAGCTGAAGGATCGTGTCCCAGGTCGCACCCTTGACTTCGGGGACGTAGGGCTCCTGCGGGATAGTCGTGCCCCAGCCGATGGCGTAGCCGATCACGGTCTGATCCTCGGCGCGCATCGTGACCGTGCCGTCGGTGCCGAACGGGCAGTCGATCTTGAGGCCGCGCATGGCCTCGGCGATCTTCTTGCCGTCCGCCGAGTTCGCCTTCTTCGCACCTTCGGCGATGAAATGAATGCCGACCCAGTTCTCCCACGACCAGTTGGTGGGATATTCCTTGAAGCGCGCGCGATAGGCGTCGCCCCACTCGGCATTCGCCTTCGTGGCGGGATAGGTCTTGATGTAGCGCGTCGCCGAGTGAATGCCCTTCGGCAGGTTCTTCACTGCGGTGAGTGCCGTGTAGTCCGCCATGTTGATTGCGAACACTTCCATCTGCGAGAAGAGCGCATAGATGTTCGCCTGGTCGACCCACGACGTCAGGTCGCCGCCCCAGAGCGCGGAGTACAATGCCTGCGGCTTGTTTTGCAGAACGCGGGTGATGACCTCGGTGTAGTCGGGCTGGAAAAGCTTCGGCCAGGCTTCGGTGGTGATTTCGGCCTGCGGATAGAAGTGCTTCAGATACTCGACGAAGAGCTGGGTGTTGTCGCGGCCATAGGCATAGTCCGGCGAGCACGTGCCCCAGCGGTTGATCTTCTTAGCCTTGGCGATCTCGGCAGCATAGGCGCCGCTGGCGACGGCATCATGAATGCCCTGCCGGCACGAGCGGAAGGCGAGCGGGATGCGGATCTTCGGATCGGCGGTAAGCGACGACGTCTCGGAATTCGTGTGCATCACCAGCACGCCGAGGTCCTTCGCGACCTCCTGCACCGCAAACGAACCCGACGAGGCCTCGGCGTCGAGCAGGATCTCGCAGCCGTCGCTGTTGACGAGTTCGCGCGAGACACGCGCCGCTTCCTGCGGCTGGCCCTTCGAGTCGCGAATGACCATCTCGATCTGACGGCCCGCGAGACCGCCGGCGGCGTTGATCTTCTCGACTTCCATCTGGACGGCATTGCGCGACGACGTGCCGAGCTGTGCGACGCGACCCGAGAGGATCGTCGGCATGCCGATGCGGATGACCTTGTTCTGCGCCGCGACGATGTTGGGCGCGAAAATCGTCGCTGCGGCACCGGCTGCGGCGCCCTTGATTACTGTGCGGCGATCGATATCGACGCGCTTGCGAGTCATGGGTTTTCCTCCTGAGTGATTTCAACCTGCGTGACCTGACGGGCCAGTCTTGTTGTTGGCCTGAGTGTGCTTCAGGCGATCGAGTATCGTCAAGGTGATCTACGACTCATGATTCATATTCGCCGTCCTGCTTTCGTGAGGTTGCGTCCATCGCGTAGATGGCCTGGGCCGTGGCGATCGGATCGGCCTCGTTGCTCTGCCGGTGGACCGCGATGCTGACGTGAACGGCGTCGGCGCCGGACTGCGCTCGCGCCACGGCCACGAGGCCATCGCTGTCGTCGACGACCTGAGGAAGTGCCGTGGACAGGCTCAGGAGGCGCGACGGTGCTGCGCCGAGATCGGCGGCCGCGGCACTCGCGGCAGCCTCGACGAGCTTCAGGAGAATGCCGCGCCGCACGGTGCCCGAAGCGTCGAGGCAGGCTCCGGTCGGTTCGAGCTCGATGCGGGTTTCGCCAGGGCTTGCGGCGGCCGTTCGGAAATTGGCGGCGTCGCTCAGCACGGTGCCGTGGGCGGGTTGTGCGTGACGGCGCGGTCGGCGCGTGCGCCCGTTCGTGCCACCGTGCTTCATGCCGCCGGTCAGGAGCTTCATGTACGCGCGATCGACCCAGGTGGGCAGGCGGCGCGCGCGTCCGTCGCGATAGATGTAGCGGTAGCTGAGGTAGTTGCGTGCCGCGAGCAGGCTATAGATGATCACTTCGAGCTCGCGCTCTTCGAAGCCGGGCAGCTCGCCCTTGGCGTGACTGCGCGAGAGGGCGCGCATGTAGCCGTCGGCCATGTTGCGCATGTGGTCGTGATAGGCCTTCGGCGCGAACGTCTCGGCCTCGTTCAGAATGCGGTAGAATTCGGGGCGCTCAGCGAGGAAGTCGAAGAAGGCGCGAAAGCCTGTTTCCTCGCGCTCGAAGCTGCCGCTCTCGCCGGCTATGCGCTGACGGATGAAGTCTAGAAGCTCGGTGCCGAGCTCGGGCAGCAGGTGGTCGAAGAGATCCTGCTGCGAGGCGAAGTAATTGTAGAAGGTGCCCTGGGCGATCTCGGCGAGGGCGGTGATCTTGGCGACCGAGGCATTGGCGTAGCCTTCGGCGCCGACGACTTTCGCCGCGGCATCGATCAGCTTCCGGCGCGTCTCGATGGCGCGATCGGCCCGGCGCCGCCGGCCGGGAGGCGTTTCGACGGCCGCCTCGGACGTCTCCGCGGATTTCTTCTCGAGCATCGCCAACCTTGTCATGTCCTAGCGATAGCGCGGCGGCACGCTGGTCGCAACAGAATACGAATCATGGCTCACTATTCATTTTCCTTGACAGCGCCGACGGCCGATGCCGACAATAGCGCAGTTTTCGTGCGAAAGCGGGAGGGTCGGCGGTTGACGGCGGCGGACAGCGCTTCATCCTTGGACCTCCTGCGGACCATGCGCCTCGTCCGGGAGGCGGAGCTGCGTCTCGCCCAGCTTTTCGCGGACGGCGAAGTGCCGGGATTCATTCATCTGTCGGTCGGGCAGGAGGGCGTGGCGGCAGGAGTCTGTGCCGCACTCGAACCTGCCGATACGCTCGCCTCGAACCATCGCGGTCATGGACATGCGCTCGCGAAGGGCCTCGACCTCGATCGTTTCTTCCTCGAAATCATGGGCAGGGCAGAAGGCATGTGCAAAGGCCGCGGCGGCTCGATGCACGTCGCGGATGCGTCTGTCGGAATGCTCGGTGCGAACGGCATTGTCGGGGCGGGACTGCCGATCGCGGTCGGGAGTGCGCTGGCGCATCAGGTGAAGAAGAGCGGTGCGGTGGCAGCCGTCTTCTTCGGCGATGGCGCGCTCGCCGAGGGCGTCATGCACGAGAGCTTCAATCTCGCGGCCATCTGGCGCCTGCCAGTGCTGTTCGTGTGCGAGAACAACGGCTGGTCCGAATTCTCCCCGACATCGCGCCAGCTTGCAGCAACGCCGACGGCGCTCGCCGAGAGCCACAAGATCATCGCGCGCTCCGTCGACGGCAACGACGTCGTCGCCGTGCACGAGGCGGCGCGCGCGCTGGTCGCCGCGATCCGCGACGGGGGTGGGCCGCGGTTCCTCGAATGCCGCACGACGCGCGTGCGCGGTCACTTCGAAGGTGACCCGCAGAAGTATCGCGATTCAGCCGATGCCGCGCGCAGCGACGACGATCCGGTCGGGCGGCTCGAGCGCCGGCTGGCGGCGGAGGGCGTGCCGGCATCCGCCATCGAGAGTGCGGCGCGCGAGGCCGTCGCTCGCGTCGATGCGGCGGTCGCGCGGGCGAGATCGGGAACGGCGCCCGAGTTCGGCGCGGCGTTGCGCGATGTGTACGCCGAGGCGGGAGCGGCGCCATGAGCGAGATCCGCTTCGGCCAGGCCATCAACCGCGCGCTTGCCGATGCCATGGCGGGTGACGAAACGGTCGTCGTCTTCGGCGAGGATGTGGCGGCGCCGGGTGGGCCTTTCGGCGTCACGCGCGGCCTGCTCGATCGCTTCGGCGCCGAGCGGGTGCGCGACACGCCGATCTCGGAGGCGGCGATCGTCGGCGCGGCGGTCGGGGCGGCGATGAGCGGGCTGAAGCCGGTCGTCGAGATCATGTTCATGGATTTCGTGACGCTGGCCATGGACGCGCTCGTCAATCAGGCGGCGAAAGCGCGTTTCATGTTCGGCGGACAGTATGCGCTGCCGATGGTCGTGCGGTTGCCGCATGGTGGCGGCATCAATGCGGGGCCGCAGCACTCGCAATGCCTCGAAGCGTGGCTCGCGCACGTGCCCGGACTGAAGGTGGTGTGTCCGGCGACCGTCGCCCATGCCTATGCGCTGACACGGGCGGCGATCGCCGATCCCGATCCGGTGATCCTCGTCGAGAACAAGAGCCTCTATGCCATGAAGGGCGAGCTGCCCGAGCCGCTGCCCACAGCCGCGATAGGCAAGGCGGACACAGCGCGCGCGGGGCGCGATGTCACGATCGTCACTTATGGGGCGATGCGGAACGTGGCGCTCGCCGCCTCGGGAGATTTAGCGAAGGAGGGAGTCGAGGCCGAGGTGATCGACCTTCGCTCGCTCCAGCCCTGGGACGAGACGGCCGTTCTCACCTCGATTGCGCGCACGCACCGGCTCGTTATCGTCCACGAAGCCGTCGAGGCGTTCGGCGTCGGTGCCGAGATCGCGGCACGCATGGCTGACGTCGGATTTGACGAGCTGGATGGCCCGATCGTCCGCGTCGGCGCGCCGTTCATGCCGGTGCCGTTCGCGAAGGAGCTCGAGGCGCACTATCGTCCGCAAGCCGCGCGCATCATCGACGCCGTGCGCCGTACGCTCGCCTGAGAAATAAGGAGCGCCCATGACCACCGACGTCATCCTGACCGAGATCGCGGACGGCATTGCCGTCGTCACCATCAATCGGCCGAAGGTGCTCAACGCACTCGACATCCCGACGCTGCTGGCACTCGAAGCGGCATGGGCCGAGGTCGAGGCCGACCCGGCGGTGCAGGTCATCATCGTTACGGGGGCGGGCGATCGCGCGTTCGTCGCGGGTGGCGATATCGCGGATCTTAAGTCGCGCGACGGCCTTCGTCACTACGAGGAATTTGCTGAAATCGTACATCGCGTGTTCCGCAGGATCGAGCTCACCGACAAGCCGACGGTCGCGGCGGTGAACGGCTTCGCGCTCGGCGGCGGCACGGAGCTGGTTCTCGCGACCGATATCCGCATTCTCGCGGAGAGTGCGCGGCTCGGGCTTCCGGAGATCACGCTCGGCCTCTTCCCCGGCGCGGGCGGTACGCAGCGCATCATCCGGCAGGTGCCGCTCTGCCGCGCCAAGGAGATCATGTTCACCGGCGAGCAGATCTCTGCGCAGGAGGCCGTTGCGATCGGCCTCGCCAACAAAGTCGTGCCCAAGGCGGAGGTGATGACGGCGGCGCGCGAGATGGCGGCGCGGATGGTCTCGAAGTCGCCGCTGGTGCTGAAGCTTCTGAAGCGCACGCTCAACAGCGGGGGGGAGATGCCGCTTTCGGCGGCGCTCGCGCACGAGCAGGCCATGATCGGGTTGGTGCTCGACACCGAGGATTCGAAGGAAGGATGCAGCGCGTTTCTCGAAAAGCGCGCGCCCAAATTCACTGGCCGTTGAACCATGAGCGAAGGCGCCGACCTGCTGATGCCGAAGCTCGGTCTCACGATGACCGAGGGGACGGTCGCGCGGTGGGTCGCGGCGCCCGGACAGAAATTCGCGGCCGGCGACGTCATCGTCATCGTCGAGACGGACAAGATCGCGAACGAGATCGAGGCGCCCGCGGCGGGCGAGCTGATCGCGCAGCATGCCGCGGAGGGCGAGGTCGTGCCCGTCGGCACGCCGATCGCGCGCTGGCAACTGGACGCGGCGTCGAGCCGGCCAACGAAGGCATCAACGCAGGCCGAGGTGCCGACACCGGAACGCGCGTATGCGGCGGAGATCGTGGCGCGAGTCACTGCCGCAGATGCGGGCCGCATCATCGCGACGCCCTATGCGCGCCGACTGGCGCGCGAGGCATCGCTCGCTCTCGACAATGTGGACGGTTCCGGTCCGCGCGGGCGCATCAAGGCGGCGGATGTCTTGCGCGCGTTGCAGGCGCGGCCTGCGACGGATGGCGCCGCATCCGCGACGACGGCCATGCCGCGCGCGGCGTTTGCGGCGGTGGTACATCCTGCCGGGCTTTCGTTCGCGACCGTCGATGTCGATGTCGGGGCACTCCGCGCGCTCGACGTCCGGCTCGCGCGTGCGCGAAATCATCATTTCGAGCGCCGAGCGTACATAGCCCTTGCCTGCATCAAGGCGCTCGATAGCAGCGGCACGAACGGTGTCAGCCTGGGCTTCGCGTTGAACGACGGTATCGGCACGCTGATGGGGGCGGCGCGGGACACGCTTTCGACGATCGCCGCGCGCCTTGCCCATCTGGAGGCAGCCGACGGCAGTGGAGACGTCGCGATCTTCATCGTCGACGGGCGGGCGCGCCTGCTCGTGCCCGCCGTGCCGCAGGGCTGGCGCATGGCACTCGGCGCCGGTGGCGTCCGCGAAGTGCGCGGCGGAGATGCGACGCATCAGATGACGCTGGCGCTCGTCTACGACGGCGCGATCGTGGATCATGATCGCGCGGCGCAGCTTCTGGACCGCATGGCGGCGCTGCTGGAAGAACCCCTTCATCTGCTGGCTGTCTGAGCCGAACGGAACGCATCATGGACTTCGACCTGACCGACGAACAGAAGATGATCTCGGAGAGCGCGCGTAAGATCGGCGACCGCTTCGGACTCGATTACTGGCGCGATCACGACGGCCGGAAGGCCTTTCCGCAGGACTTCTGGCGTGCGGTGTGCGAGGCGGGGCTCTGCGGTGTCGCGCTCCCCGAAGAGCATGGGGGCAGCGGTCTCGGCATGGTCGAGATGGCGCTGATCATCGAGCAGCTTGCGGCGTCGGGCGGTGGGGCGACGGTCGGCCAGCTTTTCATGATCAACCCGATCTTCGGGGGCGTCTCCATCTCCCGCTTCGGCAGCGAGGCCATGCGCCGCGCGCTGCTGCCGAAGATTATCTCGGGCGAGATCAACTGTTGCATGGCGCTCACCGAACCGGACGCCGGGTCGAACAGCCTGGAGATCAAGACGTACGCGACGCGATCGGGGAATGGCTGGCGGCTGTCGGGCCGCAAGATATGGATCACGGGAGTGGAATCCGCGCAGAAGATGCTCGTCGTCGCGCGCACTACGAAAGTCGAGGACTCTCCGAGGCGCACGCACGGCCTGACGATGTTCATGATTGACGTCGCGCGCAGCGGGCTCACATATGCGCCGATCGAGAAGGTCGGCACCAATACGCTCTCGGCGTGCAATGTCTTCTTCGACGATGTCGAGATCGACGGCAGCGAGCTGATCGGCACCCTCGGCGGCGGCTGGTACGAGTTGCTCGACGTGCTCAACACCGAGCGCATAGTGACGACGGCCGGCCTCGTCGGCGCGGCCGATCTCGCGATTCGCCTCGCCGTCGACTATGCGAAGGAGCGGCGTGTGTTCGCGGGCAAGCCCATAGGGAGCTACCAGGGGCTGCAGTTTCCGCTGGCGCAGAACTGGGCCGAAGTGCAATGCGCGCGACTCATGAACCTCAAGGCGGCGGCCCTCTTCGATGCGGGAAAGCCGTACGGTACCGAGGCCAACGTCGGCAAGCTCATCGCTTCGCAGGCGGCCTCTTCTGGTATCGAGCAGGCCATGCAGACCATGGGCGGCATGGGATTCGCGAAGGAGATGCACGTCGAACGCCTGTGGCGGGATGCGCGCCTCTTCCGATTTGCCCCGATTTCGGAGGAGATGATCTTGAATTTCATCGCCGCGCAGAACCTCGGGCTGCCGCGTTCATATTGAGAGGCTGGGAGCGGTGCGATGCAGAACTTGACGAGCTTCATCCGCTTCCATGCTCGCCGCACGCCGGATGCCCTCGCTGTGATCTATGGCGAGACACGGCTCAGCTACGCGGTTCTTCAAGCACGCATCGAGAAGACCGCCGGGCTGCTCGCCGCGCGCGGCATAGGCGCAAGCGATGTCGTGGCTGTCGTGATGAAGAACAGTGCGGCCTTCATCGAGCTCGCCTTCGCGACGAGCCACATCGGCGCGGTCTTCCTGCCGGTAAACTATCGATTAGCGGCCGAGGAGGTGGCCTATATTACCGGCCACGCGGGCGCAAAGCTCATCTTCGTCGATGACGAACTTGCGGCATCGGTCGCGGGTCTCGAGAACGACATTCGGGTCGATACCGCCGCGCAGTCCGATTCGACTCGCCTCGCCGCCGACGCATCACCCGCGCCGATGCACGTGACTGGACCGGATGATCTCTACCGGCTCATGTACACCTCGGGCACAACCGACAGGCCCAAGGGCGTGATGCATACTTACGGGAACTTCTACTGGAAGAATGCCGATCATGTGGTGGCGCTCGGTCTTACTGCCGCCGATCGGCTGCTTGTCACCGGGCCGCTCTATCATGTCGGCGCCTTCGATCTACCGGGCATGGCCGTGCTCTGGGTCGGCGGCACGATCTGCATTCACCGCGAGTTTGATGCGGTCGCGGCCGTTCGGTCCATAGAGAAAGAGCAATTGACGGGAGCTTGGTTTGCCCCCGTCATGCTGAGCGCGATACTCGCACATCCGGATCGCGAAAAGCATGATGTTGCCAGCATCAAGTGGGTGGTCGGCGGCGGCGAGCGAACGCCCGAGCCGCGCATTCGCGCCTTTAGGGGCTACTTCACGCACGCGCGCTACATCGATGCGTACGGCCTCACCGAGTCGTGCAGCGGCGATACGATGATGGAGGGGGGGCGCGAGATCGAGAAGATCGGTTCGGTTGGCCGTGCGCTCCCGCACGTGGAGGTCGAGATCCGCGACGAGATAGGCCGCCCACTGCCACCCGGCGAAGGCGGTGAGATCTGCCTGCGTGGGCCGAAGGTGACGCGCGGCTATTGGAAGGACCCGGAGAAAACGCGCGCGTCTTTCTTCGGTGACTGGTTCCGCACGGGCGACATCGGTCATGTTGACGATGAGGGCTTTCTCTATCTGACCGACCGCAAGAAGGACATGATCATCTCGGGCGGCGAGAACATCGCCTCGTCCGAGGTCGAGCGCGTGATTTATCAGCTTCCTCAAGTGCGGGAAGCGGCCGTCATCGGCCTGCCGGACGAGCAATGGGGCGAGCGGCCTGTCGCTGTCGTTGTGCTCAACGAGGGGGCGTCACTCGATCTCGCGATGCTCGCCACGCATTGCCGCGGTAGCTTGGCTGGTTTCAAGGTGCCGAAGCAATTGATCATCCGTGACCTGCTCCCGCGCAATCCCTCCGGCAAGATCCTGAAGCGAGTCCTGCGGGAGGAGCTTTCCAATGGAGGTGCCAATAGCCCCTAGGGCCACTCGAGTGCAGCAGATCCGATAGTTATTCTCTATCGCGAGGATTGCACGCCAGAAGGCGCATCGCATGCTTGCGCCTAGGGCAGCGTTGGGATGCCCGAAATTCTCGGCGGCGAGCAATTCATTGGCCACCGAAGTTCGCTGGACTTCTTCTTCAGGTTGAAGCGTGGGAGTGCCGTAATCTCGCGAGTTGCATCAGGATGACTTTGATAGCCACGCAACCAGTCGACGTTGAACGTGGGCGAAATGCTTCGACATTGCTTCACGCGCCTTATCAGAAGAGCCTGAAGAGATCGCTTTTAGAATGGCAAGATGCTCGCGCCCCTGCTCGTCAAACTTTCCTGGCATTCGCGCGAGGTGACACATGCGCGCACGGCGGCGCAAATCCGCGACCATTGACGCGAGTCGCGGCTTTCCCGAAGCTTCCGCGATGGTGGTGTGCAGAGCGTCGTCGTGGCGCCAGAACTCTTCAAAGTCCGAGCTGGCACCTGATGCGAAGGCCTTGGCTTCCTCTTGCAAGCCCTTCAACGCCGAGGTTGGCAAGCGACCTATAGCTAACGCGGCCGCCTCACGCTCCAGCAAATGTCGAATAAGCAGAATTTCAAGCAGCTCCTCGATGGACACGGAGCGAATGATTATGCTTCCGTTGGACAGACGCTCCACCAAGCCTTCTCCCTCGAGGCGACTGATCGCAGCGCGCAATGGCGTGCGCGAGATTTTCAATGTCTCCGCAAGCCCCCTCTCGGTAATGATGCTCTTCGGCGACAGCTCTTCTTCGAGAATCATGCTGCGCAAATACTGATAGGCGCGCTCCGACATCCGGATGCGTTCGACCGTCGAAGCAGCAGCAGACTGTTTGGGCATCGGTGAGCCTTGACGATGGACCGGTGAAGAGCGCTCGGGTGACCAACGGCCCAGATTGGTGGACCACGCGAAAATCTGTTTCAAGCAAAACTTCCTTCAAGCCATGCGCATATTTGGCATCGCCGCCGGTTGTCAACAAATGCAGCTTCGTGTTACGAGTTCGGCATGCACGTGGGATACCAGTGGTATCCCAATTATAAAAATCTGGAGGATGCGTGCTGAAGGTGATTGTTCGGCCCCTTACGCCCGAGGCATTTGCCCCGTTCGGCGATGTCATCACAGCCCCCGAGTCGAAGGGGCGGCTGTACTACGAGGATGGGTTGAGTTCGGCGCGGCCAGATGCGTGGGCGAGCCTGTCCATCACGCGAACCGAGACTGCAGTCTCCTTGCCTCTCGTCGCCAAAGTCCTCGAGCGCCATGAGTTCTCATCCCAGAGTTTTGTGCCGCTGCGCAAAGCCTCTTGGCTCTCCATAGTCGCGCCCCATCATGCCAACGGCGGCCCCGATACCAAAGGTGCGTTGGCTTTCCTGGTCAGCCCCGGCCAGGGGGTGACGTATCGCGCGAACGTCTGGCACCATCCACTCGCCGTGCTTGAGCAGCCGGCCGAGTTCGCGGTCTTCATGTGGCGCAACAAGACAACGACCGACGAGCAGTTTGTCGATGTAGAGCCTTTTCTCGTAAGCAGGGAGGACTGAAGCCGTGAGCCAAGCTTATGATCGAGATCTGATCGGCTATGCGGATCAGCCGCCCGATCCGAAGTGGCCGGGCGGCGCGCGGATCGCGCTGAACTTCGTGATGAACTACGAAGAAGGCAGCGAACCATCCATACAGGACGGCGAAAGCTTCACTGAAACGGGCCTCACGGAGGCGCACGGCCTCAACCAGGGTGTAGTAGGCCGCGACCTCGCCGGTGAAAGCATGTTCGAGTATGGCAGCCGTGTCGGATTCTGGCGCCTGATGCGCCTGTTCCAGGAGCGCGGTTTGCCGATGACGATTTTCGGCTGCGCATTGGCCATGGAACGACATCCGCCCGCCAGCGCTGCGATCAAGGCAGCGGCCACGACGTGTGCTCGCACGGCTGGCGGTGGATCAAGCATTTCGAGCTCTCCGAAGAAGAAGAGCGCGAACATATCCGCAAGGCCGTAGCAACAATCGAGAAGATGACCGGCGAGCGTCCGCTCGGCTGGTACTGCCGCTATGGACCGAGCGTCAACACCCGTCGCTTGGTCGTCGAGGAGGGCGGCTTCCTGTACGACAGCGACTACTACGGTGACGAGCTTCCGCTTTGGAAGACAGTCAACGGCAAGCCTCATCTCGTCATTCCGTATTCTCTCACGCACAACGACGGAAAGTACGCCGGCTGGGTTGGGACATCCAATCAGTGGTTCGAGTTCATTAAAGACGGCTTCGACATGCTGTACGCCGAAGGGGCGAAGCATCCGAAGATGATGTCGGTCGGCCTCCATATGCGACTGATCGGGCATCCGGCTCGTGCAGCAGGTCTCGAGCGGTTTCTAGACTATGTGATGTCGAAGCCGGATGTGTGGATCACGCGGCGGATCGATATTGCGCGCCACTGGATCAAGCATCATCCCCCGGCGTGATCGCCATCTCGATGCAACTCCGAGGCATGGAGAAGAGCGGACGATGACAGCACTGACCAACGTCGCATCGAGTGTCTCGCGGCACAGCCTGGATATCGATCGACTGACTCACGCCTATGGAGGCTTCCTAGCGGTCGATGACGTGACGCTTTCAGTGCGGCCGGGCGAAATTATCGCGTTGCTCGGCCCATCGGGGTGCGGAAAGACGACGCTTTTGCGGGCAGTTGCCGGGTTTCTCAAGCAGACATCCGGCTCTGTGCTCGTTGACGGCAAGCCCATTGACCACTTGCCGCCGGGCGGTCGCAACATCGGCATCGTCTTTCAAAACTATGCGCTCTTCCCCCATCTCACGGTCACTCAGAACGTCGCTTACGGTTTGGAGGCGAGACGAACGCCGAGGAATGAGGTGCGCGCACGCGTTGCAGAGTGTCTCGACGTGGTCCAGATGGGGCATCTGGCTGATCGTCTACCCCGCCAACTATCGGGAGGGCAGCAGCAACGCGTCGCGCTTGCGCGTGCACTCGCGATCGCCCCCTCCATCCTGCTGCTGGACGAGCCCTTCGCAGCTCTCGACAAGAATCTTCGCTTCGACATGCAGCTCGAGATCAAGCGCCTGCAGCGTCGCTTTGGCCTGACGGCCATTCTTGTCACGCACGATCAGGAAGAGGCTATGAGCATGGCCGATCGGATCGCTGTCATGCAGAATGGCCGCGTCGAGCAGTTCGATGATCCCGCGACCATCTACGACTTTCCCGAAACGCTCTTCATCAACAACTTCATCGGATCATCCAACATTTTTCCGGGAAAGGTTGTCGAGGCGCAGCCGGGGTCACTTCGCATTGAGCTCGATGCCGGCGCTGTCATCGACGTTCCAACGCAAAAGCCGATGGCGACGGGAAGCCGCATAGTTCTGTCTGCGCGCCCGGAGCAATTGACGCTTCGCTCCAGCCCAGCCGCAAGCAGCTGGCCTGTGCGTCTCCGGATGAGCTTACCTCTTGGTCCCACGGTCATTCATGACGTCGAAGGCCCAGGCGGAATTGCAATCAAGGTAGCAGCGCCCCGGCAGGCGGGAAGCGCCTCCTCCTTTGGAAGTGAGCTGTACTGCGGACTGGCCGACGGCGTTCGGCCCAGTGTGTTTCTGGAACCGAATGCTTAGCCCACAGGAGAAGCGACAATGAAGATATCGAGGAGAGAGTTTGCGGCGGGTCTCGGCGGAGCCGTGGTCGCGGGGGCACTACCACTCGCACACGCCCAAGCGGCGCGCACGGTGACGTCGGCCGTATATCCCACGAGCTGGGATGACGCATTTCGCACGCACGTCGCGCCTGTTTTGAAGCAGAAGCACAACATCAATCTCGCGCTCGATCCTCTATTTGCCGTCGATCAGATCGCGAAGGCTCGCGCGTCCCGCAACGTTGCGCCGTTCGATGTGTTTCTGCTTGATCCCGGCCCCCGCGTGGCCGGCATAGATATGAAGCTGTTCAAAAAGTTCGATCCGACGAAACTGTCGAACTACAGCAAGCTGCCGAAGGGGTTCGCTGACGAGCACGGCGTCGCCGCTTCTGTTCAGGTGGTAGGCATCGCCTACAATCCCAAGAAGCTGCAGAAGCCTAAGAGCTGGAACGACCTCTTCAAGCCTGAGTACGTATCTCGCCTCGGCTTGACCGGCTTCCAAACGACATACGGGACTGTCTCGTTGATCGAGATCGCGAAGGCTAATGGCGGCTCTGAGACAGATGTCGAGCCGGCTTTTGCCAAGATCAAGGAGGCCCTGCCCAAGGTGGCGGCGATCGCACCGCCGAATGCAATGTCGGGTCTCTTCCAGCAAGGCGAGATCGACCTCATGTATACCAATACCTACACGGTGACGACGCTTCGCTCGCGCGGTGTGGATATCGACTTCGCTGTCCCCGAGACCGGTGGCATTTCATTCCCCACGACGATGCACCTCGCCGTGAATAGCAAAGCCGAGGATGAGGCTTATGCTTACATCGATACGGTCATCGATGCGGCGGTTCAGGAAAGCCTGTCGAAGGATCCGTTCTACTTCGTGCCGGTGAATTCCGATACGCCGCTTGGCGAAGGCGTTCCGATGAAGAACCTCAGCGAGATCTCGAATTTCGTTTCCCACGACTGGACGAAGATCAATCCGCTGCGTCCGAAGTGGATCGAGCGCTTCAATCGGGAGGCCGCACGTTGAGCGCTGCCGCCGTCAGCGTCAGCTCTGCGAGTGACAACAGGCCGTCATTGAATTGGCGGCTTGTTGCACCTCTCGCGCTTGCCTATGCCCTCTTCTTTCTTGCGCCCCTCGCTCTGTTGGCTGCGACAAGTTTCTACGACGACGAGGCCATGACCGAGTTCGGTCTCGGGCAATGGCGCAAATTATTCACAGACCCGTTCTATCTCAACGCCGTTCTGGACACGATGCGCCTCGGTGTGATCACCGTATTGGCGACCGTCGTGCTGGCCTATCCCTTAGCGATCGTGTTTGCTCTGCTCTCGCCACGCGGTAAGAGGATCCTCCTCTTCATCATCATTCTGCCGCTGCTGACATCGGTGGTTGTTCGCACCTTCGCTTGGATCGCGATCTTGGCGCGCGAAGGCGTGATCAATCAGACACTGCAAGCACTCGGCCTTACTTCAGAGCCCATTCGGCTTTTGCAGACCGAGTTCGGTGTCGTGCTGGCGCTGACGCAGATCGAAATGCCTCTGATGCTGTTGCCGCTGTGTACGGTCCTGAGTCGGCTCGATCCTCGACTTATCGATGCCTCTCTGGCGCTCGGCGCATCGCTTTGGCGGACGTTGATCAAGGTCGTCATCCCGCTGAGCTTGCCGGGACTCGTCGCCGGATGCCTTCTTGTGTTCGCATCCTCGGTAACAGCTTTCATCACGCAGTCCGTGATCGGTGGCGGTCGGCTCATGTACTTGCCGGCTTTGGTCTGGCAGCAGGCGATGGTGGTCTACAATTGGCCTTTCGCGGCAGTCATCTCGATGACGCTGCTTTCGGCGGTTCTGATCGTAGCAGCCGCATTGAGCGCGGTTGGCAATCACATTGAACGCAAGGTGCACGGTTAGGGGCAATTCATGCGCTTGGAATGGAAAGCCATGTCGATTGGCGATCGGTGCCTCGTCATGGGCATTTTGCTGATCGCCAGCATTGCCGTGCTCATTCTTGCCGGCCCGGTGGTGGTCGTCTTGCTGACGTCGCTCACGACCTCACCGTCGTTGCGCTTTCCACCGCCCTCGCTCTCTCTCCAGTGGTACGCGGCGTTGCTGGATCCAGTACGCTCGGGCCATATTCATCTTGCCGCTCTCAACAGTCTGAAAGTCGCGGGCGGGGCAACGGCACTAGCAATTCTTCTTGCCGTCACTGCATCGCTCGCCCTCGGCCGATCCCAGGCGCGGACGGCGCGTGTCCTCGATACGGCGTTCATGTCGCCACTCATTCTGCCCATGATCGCCTACGGCCTTGCGACACTGATGTTCTTCTCGCAGCTCGGCTACCGCCCTTCGATCCTCATTCTGATAATTGGGCACGCCATGGTCATTCTGCCGTTCATCCTGCGGACGACCGGCGCGAGCCTTTCGCAGCTTGATGGCGCGCTACTGGAGAGCTCGCGCAGCTTGGGGGCGAGCCCGTGGTTCACGTTCCGGCGCATCACATTGCCACTCATTGCGCCAGGCATTGCGGCGGGTGCCTTCCTGGCATTCATTGCATCGCTCGATAATGTTCCCGTCTCGATGTTCCTGTCGAGCGCAGAGCTGAGCCTGCTCCCGATCCGGATGTGGGGTATGATCGAAGCAACGCTCGACGTGCGCGTTGCCGCCGTATCGGGCTTCCTGATCGCGTTTATCTTCGTGATCATGCTCGTAATGGAGCGGGCGATCGGCATTACCCGGCGCGTGGCGGGGCGCTAGAGCACCTAAGGCCTGATCAGTTCGACGCGACACAGCTGCCCGCGGATGTCGGATGAACCCGAGATGGGATCGTAAGGTTCGCTGTAGCTGAGCGCAGCGTTGATGTTCGCGTCGAGTGCGCCGAGGTCGATGACGCGATCGAGATCGCGGAGAAAATCGACATCTGAAACTCCGACGCGATGCCCCTGAGACCGGACGTGGCCGGCGGCGTTTTCCACGGCGCCGGCTCCGATCGACCAATGACGTTTGTGGGATAACGCAACGTTGTGCGGCGCATCTTCCGAATAGATTTGTTCGTCTCCTTCTGTTGAGGCTTCCGGACGCCGGCCCCGGTGCGTGTTGCCGCATCCGTGAAGGGGCCGGCATCCGTAACCCTCAACAGCAGCGGTAGTTTCCTCGTCGCCGGTCGATATGTCGGCACCTATCACGCAAAACCTGCCGTGCGGCCCATACATTAGTTGCGCCGCAGCTACTGTCTCCGCAGATATCGTCACACAAGCCCTCGCAATATTGACTCCACAAGTAAACTATTCTTCCTTCATAGCGCTTCAGGCAGCACGGAATCGCGCCCAGCCACCCAGCGAGCACATGGACTGTGGGATCCGGGGGAACACCGTGCGCAAGCATCGAAACGCTCTAAGAAGAATCATGCTTGGCCTGAACGTCAGCACATTCGTGGCCATTGGGCTCGGATTTGCGAGCGCAGGCGGCGTAACATCCGCATTTGCACAGACGACGCTTCCACCTCTTACCGTCGAAACCAAGAAAGCAGCTCCCAAGGCCACCAAGAAGGCTTCCCCGAAGCAGAAGCAGGCAGCACCGGCCCCCGCGCCAACCCCGGCTTCCGAGCCGGCAGCGCTTCCTGTTGCGCCGGAGACCGCGACAGGTCCCGTCCGCGACTACGTCGCAACGCAGAGTGCTACAGGCACCAAGACCGATACGCCGATCCGCGAGATTCCGCAGTCCATCTCCGTCGTCGGGACGGAGCAGGTACGTGACCAGGGCGCGCAGAACCTTGGAGAGGCGCTTCGCTATATGCCGGGCGTGCTGGGTGATGGCTTCGGTTTCGACAGCCGCGGCGACTACGTCCTCCTGCGCGGCATTCCGGCGAGTTATTTTCTCGACGGTTTGCGTACTTCATTCAGATCGTCTTACGCGGAAACTGCTGCCATCGAGCCTTACTCGATCGAACGCATCGAGGTGCTGCGAGGTCCGGCTGGAATGCTCTACGGACAATCGTCGACAGGCGGCATCATCAATGCCATCTCGAAGCGCCCGCAGGAAACCCCTCACGCCGAGATTGCAGCGGAATATGGCTCTTACGATTGGCGGCAGGCAATGTTCGACTTTGGCGGCCCCGTCACAACCGATGGCCGCTGGCTCTATCGGTTCGTCGGTCTGGGCCGCGAGGCCGGCACGCAGGTCGATCACGTCGACAACGACCGCATCTTCCTGATGCCTTCGCTGACGTTCCGTCCGTCGGTCGACACGAACATCACGCTGCTCGGCACTTGGCGAAAGGATCAAGGCGGATCCGTTCAGCAGTTTCTGCCGCACGAGGGTACGCTGTTTCCTAATTCAGTTACGGGACGGCGGGTATCTAGGAGCACGTTCATCGGCGAGCCCGGCGACTACAACGACACCGATCAGCAGTCGGTCTCGTTGCTGTTCGATCACAAGTTCTCGGACTGGCTGAGCATCAATCATGGTTCCCGCTACACGCACACCGAGAACACGTACAGCACGCACTATACGGCCCCGTTGTCGGCGGAAATCGTCAGCGTCATCAATTCCCTTGTTGGGCTGCCGGTACTGGACGTCGCCAGCGTTCCATTCCTCGATCCTGCGCGTCAAAATATCGCCAGGATATATCTATGGCGGAAGACTGTATCGGACGTCCTCAACTCCGACACGAATATGACGGCAAAATTTTACTCCGGCCCTCTGTCTCACAAAGTCACTGCCGGCTTTGACTATATGCGTCACGAGACGGGTGGCAGGGGAACAGAAGGTTTCCTGCTCGACAACATCTACCAACTGGGCCAATCGCCCTTCAACATCTACAATCCTGTTTATGGGCAAACACCTTTCTATATCCATACGGACGGCACATCATTCGGCACTGTGCTTCCAGACTCGCTCTCCGACGTTATAGACGATCGCGACAAGCAGGTTCAGGAGCAGCGCGGCATCTATATCCAGGACCAGATCAAACTCGGTAACTGGACAGCCGTTCTAGGTCTTCGACACGACTGGCTGGATATCACCTTCGGCAGCAATCCGACTTTGAAGGAGAGTGCTACAACAGGCCGCGCCGGCCTCATGTACAGCTTCGACTTCGGATTGACGCCGTACGTCAGCTACTCGACAGCATTCACACCCCAGCCGGGTACCACGGTTGTCGATAACTACTTCTTCCCGACCACTCAAGGGGGCGCCAAGCCGCTCGAAGGCGAACAGTTCGAGATCGGCTTCAAGTACCAGGCTCCGGGGAAGCCTTTCGTGATCAATGCGGCATACTTTGATCTTACCGAGTCCAATCGTCTCGTTGAGAACCTGGTGACGCAGAATGCACTGCAGGGCGCCGAAGCACACATCCGAGGCTTCGAGTTCGAGGCCGCCGGACGCATCACCGAGAACATCACGCTGATCGGCACATATACGTACATGGACTCGGAATACTCCGATCACTTCAATTCGAGTGAAATCGGTACGCCGGTCGAAGGTATTCCTCGTCACATGGCATCGCTCTGGGGCCTGTATAAGTTCACCGATGGGGCACTGCAGGGGCTGACACTTGGCGGCGGCGTACGCTACGTGGGAGAGTCTCAGGATTACGGCAGGCTCGTAACGGGCGTGGATGGTACGGTGACATCTCCCGACTTCACGCTCTTCGACGCCATGATCGCCTACGAGCGCGACAACTGGCGCTGGCAGCTCGTGGGACAGAACCTTGAAGACAAGTTCTACGTGGTCAACTGTCAGACGCGTGGCGACTGTGGCATCGGACAGGGCCGCACACTCATCACACGCCTGAGCTATAGGTATTGATGGACCGCGCGAACCGCTTGATCGATCGAACAAGAGTTCCATTCGGAAGTCGGCACGATGGCGGCCGGTGAAGCAATTGCCGGCACGCTGCTGCTGATAGTCGGCGTGATGGGGCTGGCGCTGGCTTGGCGGCGGCCACGTGGTGCAAAGGTGCTCCCGCGGCTTGTCGGGTGGCTGTGTATAGCGGGTGGCTTCATCGCTTACAGCCGTGCGTGGAGCGCCGAAGTCGGGATGGCATATGGCTGTCTTGTGCTCGCCGTGGTGGCTTATGCGGGAATCGCCGCCGGCATGGAAGTGCGCAGCTCTCCGAGCCGGGCGCCGCGTGAAATGGCCCTCGAACCCGAGGAGCGGCCGACGAACTGGGGGCGCGGTATCGCCAAGAGCCTGCTTGCCATTGTGCTCTCCGGCATTGCGTCCATCGGCGTCGGTGTTGCGATTGCCGTGGCCATGCCCATGGCGGTCGTCGATCGCATCATGCTCGGCGGCGTTCTCGTGCCTGTGCTATGGGGCGCAGGCATGGCTTGGACCTTGAGCGATGCTAAGCTCTTGCGCGCGACGATCGTGCTCGTGAGCGTATCGCTCGTCAGCTATGCCATCGCATTTCTGCCGAAGGTGCTCACCTGATGGATGCACCCGTCGTGAAGAAGCCTCGCAAGCGCGCGTTCCTTCCGCCGGATTTCGTGCGTGCGATGCTTGCGGGTCATTCCGCGCTCGGGCTTGCCTTCGCAGCGTTGATATACGTGGTGTGCCTGTCCGGCACGCTGACCGTTTTCCTCTATGAGTTCCAGCGTTGGGAGCAGCCGACGGCTCCAGTCGTCGGTGTGCCGATGACGGCGGATTTCGCAAATGCCCTCCTTCAGGCCGGCTACAAGCAGGCTGTCGCCGACAAGTCGGATCACGACATCTCCATCCTGGCGCCGGGATCGATGACCCCACGCATCGTCGTTAACTATCACGATCATGAGGCGAACGTCGAAGGCCACTGGATCGCGGATGCCGAGGGCCGCCTCGTCGTGCGCCTGCAGGCGCCGTGGTCGGAGTTCGTCGAGCACTTGCACGCGAGACTTCATCTGCCGCACACGTGGGGCTTGTTCCTGGTCGGTCTCACCGGCGTAACGCTGCTTTCCTCGCTGGTCTCGGGTCTGCTCGCACATCCGCGGATATTCAAGGACGCCTTCGCGTTACGTTGGGGCGGCTCGAAGCGCCTGCAGGAAGCGGACCTGCACAATCGCCTCGGCGTGTGGGGACTGCCCTTCCATATTGCTGTCTCTTTGACTGGCGCACTTCTCGGCCTATCGACGCTCGTCGTTGGTGTGCTCGCGCTCGCGGCCTATGACGGCGACTCGGGCAAGGCTTTCTCCACGTTGCTCGGGCCGCGCGCGACCGAGGAGGAGACACCGGCACCGCTTCCCGACATCGCGGCCATGATCCGGCATGTGCAGAGCACGAAGCCCGACGCCGAAGTCGTAACGATCTTTGTCCAGCACGCAGCAAAGATTGGCCAGGTCGTCAGTCTTGGCATGCGCACGCCCGGCCATCTGGCACTCTCAAATTCCTACTACTTCAAGGGTGATGGCACGCCGCTCGGCGATGGCGGCCTCGAGACAGGCAGCTTCGGCCAGCAGGTGCTTGGCGCCATCCAGGCACTGCACTTCGGCTGGTTCGGCGGAATGCCTGTTAAAATTCTCTATGGCGTGCTCGGGCTCGCACTCACCATCGTCACGCACAGCGGCGTGACCATCTGGCTCGCTCGCCGGCGCGACAAGGGCCGCCCCGCCGAGCGATGGGAGCGCATTTGGGCCGGCGTTGCCTGGGGGCAGCCGTTTGCGCTTGCCGCGGCGGCGCTGGCGGCGATGATTGTCGAGCAGGCGATTTTGCCGACTTATATCCTATGCACGATTGCGGTGGTCATCCTGCCCATCGGACTACGGACAGGCGACGCGGCGTCACGCGTCCTGCGCCTCGCGAGCGGTGCCATGCTGGCCGCAGTCCTTGTCGCTCACAGCTACACCTGGGCAGCTCACATCACCGATGTGATGGCTTGGGGCGTCTCCATGACTCTGCTGGCGATCGCGATCTTACTGGTCGCTCGCCGACCGGCCTGATCGATAGGTGCGGGCTGTGGTTGGCGATATGGTTACTGCTCCTGCCGGCCAGTAGTCGGGCCGATAAGTTGAACGATGCCAACGCGGATCTGCAGACCCGGCGATCGGGTGGCTGCTTTTGGGTCTTGGCTCTCCCGCATAGTACGGAGTGATGGCCGATGAAGCAGAATGGGGCCGCTATCCGACTACGATGCGAAGGTAGCTGAAGCTGCAATAGCGCTACAAACAAGGTCCGGAGCCGCACGCTGCGAGACACGCATTCAAATCTCGATGTTTGGGATCTCGAGGTCGGTGGAGCTCACGCCCGATCGCTCTCGGGGTGGGCGCACGGCTCCCTCCGCTGCGCCACTGTCATCGTAGAGGCGCAGCGTTTCATTTGGGTAGCCTTACTATCGTCGCTGCCAGCGAGCGAAGGTAGCCCTTGAGGTGCACCCAGCAAGCTAGATGGTGGGCTCCAGATACGACTGGAATAACTGCGCGTAGTTGAAGGAATCGTCGCACACGCCGCCCCAGATGTCGGACGAGCGGAAGCGCACGTCGTAGGTCTCCTCCATCGCGGCCTGCATGTTGTGAGCGGCCGCATCGGGGTAATGTGTCATCGGACCATACCCCATAACGGTGCCGATCTTGCCGCGGAGGTAGCCTGGCATTCGATGATGCCCCGGCACGAACTCGTACTTCACCTTCACGGCGTCGCCGATTTGGAACTTGCGTGGGCTTTCAGTCGCCATCCGCCCCTGCCCCAGAGGCAGTGACAGCGGAAACTGCCCATCTACAGCCGCTTGCAACTCCTCGGCCGTCGCGAGTCCCTTTTCGACAAGCAGCGTCGCCACCGCCGTCAGGTGTCGCTCGAAGTACGGCGCGCTCATGTAGTGGACTGGGGCCATGCGTTCGATGGCATGCCGGAACTCGTCCATGTTGAAGATGCCCGAATTCACGCCGAAGGCCTGAAGAGCTCGTACGCGCGGCTCATATGTTTCCGCGTACTTCGACCGCTTGTAGTCGACTGAACCAAAACCCTGCCTGCCACCCATATCGTGCATGCTGTCCATGGGCTCAGCTCCTGTTCGCTTGAACGTGTGTCACACCAATCATCGCGTCTTGCGTCACGATTTTTTCGAGCTCCTCGGCAGACCAGCCGATTGTCTCCGGCGGCTGCACTGGAAGAACCATATAGCGGGTGTCCGCTGTCGTATCCCACACGCGAAGCTCGACGTTCGAGGGGACGTCGAGGCCCATCTCGCGAAGAACGGTGCGCGATTCTCGGACGAGACGTGACCGATACTCGAACTCCTTGTACCACCCCGGCGCGCCACCGATGATTGAATAGGCGGTGCACGAACAGAGCGTGCACACGATGACGTTGTGCACTTTGTCCGTATTCTCGAGGACGGTCAGTTTTTTATGCCAGGCCGGAAACGTGAAGCCCATCTCCTTTGCGGCGGCCGTGCCGTCCTTCAGCATCTTCTGCCGAAAATCGGCGTCGACCCACGCGCGGGCGACCATCTTGGCACCGTTGGCCGTCACGAAAGTCGTCGAGGCCATCGTGTTGAATTCATCGACGTAGCCGTCCGGTAGCGACCCCTTGCGCTCGAAGAGCGCCTCGAGCGCGGAAGTGCGTTGTTCAAGGCCGGCCGCCTCGGGATTCGTGTAGTTTGTCGTCATCAACTGCTCTCCATAGCCAAGTTCTGAGTAGGTGTGTCGTGCTGATCGATCAGGCAGGCATCGAGTTGTGCCGTGATGCGTGCCTCGTCCAGATCCGTTCCGATGAAGACAAGCTCTTGTCGGCGATCACCGACGCCTTCGAGCCATCGCGTATCGAGCCATGCGCGAAATTCCGGATGAGTCGGCCACTGATCGGACGGAATGCCGGCCCACCAGCGGCCGATGACATCACTCTTCCATGCGCCTCCCGCCAGGCTGATCTCACGAACTTGGACGGGATCGTCGGCGAGCCAATACAATCCCTTTGAGCGGATGAGCCCGCTGTGCTTTTCCGCGAGAAATGCCTCGAACCGTTTTGGATCGAAGGGGAGACGGCGGCGGTAGACGAAACTTCGGATGCCGTACTCGTCGGTCTCAGGTATGTGGTCTTTGAATTCGTTGAGTTCCTTGAACCACAGCGAATGCTGACTGGACTTTTCCATGCTGAACCGCCCGGTCCCGAGGATAGACGAGAGCGGCAACTTGCCGAACGTCGCCTCGATCAATTCGGCATCGGAGTTCAGGGCGCGGACCAGGGCGCGGAGATCGTTGCGCTCAGTCGTCGTGCACGTCTCGATCTTGTTGAGGACTATGACGTCGGCGAATTCGATCTGGTCGGCCAAGAGCGTGGCAAGTGATCGGTCATCGTCAGCATCGCGCATCTGACCTCGAGCACGAAGCAGGTCGCGGCTGCTGAAATCACGGCCGAGAGAGCGTGAATCGACGACGGTCACCATCGTGTCGAGGCGTGCGACATCGGAAAGCGAAAATCCGTCGTGATCGCGAAACTCGAAGGTCGCGGCGATGGGAAGTGGTTCGGCGATGCCTGTCGCCTCGATCAGCAGATAGTCGAAACGCTTCGCGGCTGCCAACTTGCGGACCTCTGCAAGCAAATCGTCGCGAAGAGTGCAGCAGATGCAGCCATTAGTAACTTCGATGAGCGTCTCGTCCGTATGAGACAAGTCCGCGCCGCCGGAGCGGATCAACTCTGCATCAATGTTGACTTCGGAAAAGTCATTGACGATCACAGCCACGCGCAGGCCTTCGCGGTTCGACAGGACGTGGTTCAGCAGTGTTGTCTTTCCAGCTCCGAGGAAGCCAGAGAGAACCGTCACAGGGAGTCGAGAGTCTACGTTCACCAGTCTGCCTGTCCGTCGTAGCTGCGTGCCGTCAAGGGTCATGGACGCTAAGTCGAATAGGAATAAATCTCAAGTAAGGTGGTATGCATTCACTGCAGGTGCTGCCGTGGGTTGTGGCTGACGATCCCAATGGTGGCAAGGAGTGCAAGCGCGATGGGCCTGCCAAGCTCGCGCATACGCTGCTCGAGAGCGCCTTCGGTCTTCATGACCAGCCAAGTTGCGCCGAGCAGACCGTAGGCGACCGTCCCAGCTATGGGTCAGGATCAGGCTGCCGAGGCAGGGGATCTCGAGCACAGTCCCCTCCTTCAATATCTAACCATTCAGCTACTGAAGCTCAGAAACAGCAAGCCTGTTGATGATCACCCCCCCTCGAGATTGGTACCGCACATAGTCCGATCGGGTTCTCCCGCACAAAAACAGCGGCCGCGCTCGAAACGCGGCCGCCGCTAATGTCGCACGTCACGCGCTGTCCTACTTCGCCTTCAGCAGCGTTTCGACTTCCAGCAGGACGAACTCGTTGTCGTCGACCATGTTGGGGTTGCGGCTCGTCGAGAATGGCAGGTTGTTGTCGTTGCCGACGATGATGTGGCGCGCATCGACAACGTCCACGTTCTCGATCGTGAAGAACGGGAACTTCAGCACGCCGTCATTGAGCGGCTTCAGCGCCTTCTTGTCGGGATCCTGGATCTTCAGCAGATCGATGTAGCCGATCTTGCGCACAGGCCCGCCGACGTTCGCCTCCGTCATCTCGATCTTCACGATGCGCTTGAACTTCGCGATGTCGTCGAAGCAATCGGTGCTCTTCTTGCCTTCTGGGCACGCCTTGTCGGCAGTGCCTTCCTTGTCGTCGCGCTCGATCACGAGTGCCGTCGTCGCGTCGATCATGTTGAAGTCGCCGATGGCCTCGCCGCCGGGTTCGAGCACATACTTCCAGTGGCGCCCCGTCCACTTCTCGTCCGCGACGGAAAACTCGAGAACGCGCAACGCGGTTTTGCCGTCGACCTTCTCCCAGTCCTTCTTCTCGGCATCCCAGAGCGGACCTTCGAGCATGCCATAGATGAACTTGCCGTCCTTCGACGCGGCGAAGCCCTCATAGCCCTTGGAACGGCGCAGATTGACCGCGGCATTCGTGGCGCCGGGATTGGCGGCCGTGACCGAATAGTGGTCCGGAGAGCGAACGGGCTTGCCGTCCGCGAGCGTCTCGAACAGCGCTTCGACCTTGCCGTTCATGTCGGCGCGAATGACGTACGGCCCGAACTCCTCGCCGATCCAGATTTTGTCGCCGATGATCTGGAAGCCTTCGAGATCGAGATCGGCGCCGGTCAGATAGCGCTTCTCGGTGCCCTCGTGGACAATGCGGAAGGGAACCTTCTTGTCGGGGTCGTGCAGGAAGATCGTCTTCAGGCGCTCGACGGAGCCCTTGTCCCAATCCATGCGATAGTGATTGAGGAACAGCGCCGCATCCGGCGAGTTGGCTTTGGAGCCGAAGCCGTTGTCGATGATCACCCAGAACGTGCCGTCGGGCATCCGCTTGATGCCGGAATGGCCCTGCACCGGCTGGCCCTTGAACGGCACGCTGAGCCCGGTCGGACGCCCGCGCGATTTGCCCTCCACCGAGCCGAGTGCCTCCACGCGCGTCGGCCCGGTGGCGAACTTGCCCGAGGTCTTGAGGTCGGCGGGCGCATCAGCCGGGGGTTCGATGAAGGTCGCAGCCGGCAGCACGACGTGGCCGGCGAGCGTGGCCTGATGTTCGGTGGCGGCAGCGGCCGATAGGGCGAGCAGCGAAACAGTGGAAGCGAGCATAAGTCGACGTAGCATTGTGGTCTCCTATTGCGGACGACCCCCAATAGGTTTGGCGCATGTCATGCGTGCTGCAGTTTTGCGACGCCGGCACGACAACTGAGGCCGTGCCCGTCATTCGAGCAACCTGTGCCGCAAGGGTGCCCTTCTTGGGTGCTGTTAATCGTTTTCGTGGATTGGCCTACCGATCTTGGCAATGGACTACTCTAATGGACGGCGCACATTACGCATCCGCAGGGGGCGCGGGGGAAAAGGCCGTTTCGGGGCGCAGCAAAATGGCTGAGGGAAAGTCGCTCGGCTTCATGAGCCGGGTTCGTGTGGAGGGGTCCGCCCGCCAGCATCTGGAGGCTGCGGCCATCATCGGTGCGGCCGTTTTCGTGGCGGCTCTGCTCGGGGTGGCGCTGCGGTCGGCCAATCTGCTCGCCGCCATCTCGCCGGCCAATGCGATCCTGCTCGGTCTTATGGTGCGCTTTCCGCATCTGGCGACGCCTGCCGGCTGGCTTGCTGCCGCCGTTGCCTATGTCCTCGCTGATCTGCTGACGGGCAACAGTCTCGTCAATGCCCTGGTTCTCACGGTCTCGGGCCTCGCCGGCGTGGTCGCGGGTTACGCTCTTCTGATGCGGCTTAGCGATGACGATCGCCGTCTCGTCGGTCCCATGGCTGTGCTGCGCTTGTCGATCGTCCTGGTCGTCGCGGCTGCCATCGCCGCGCTCGTCGGCACGCTCGGCAATTTCTCGACGCTGTCGAGCGCACCGCTCACGGGCTTTGCCTATTGGCTTGTCGGCGAACTCGTGAACACGCTCGCCATCGTACCGTTGCTGCTCGCGATGCCGGATGGCCTCATTCGCCAGTACGACTTGAAAAGTCGGCCCGACTTCAGCCAGATCGACTATGTCGCGCTGGCGCCGGCGGTGACGCTGCTCATGGCCTGCATTGCGGCGCTCTTCGTCGGCGGCCCCGGCGCGCTCGCCCTGCCGCTCGTCGCGCTGCTCTGGTGCGGTCTGACCTACAGTGTGTTCGCGACGGCCGCATTGACGCTCGTCGCCGGTGTCTGGCTCATCGGCGGGCTCTCACTCGAGCTGATCACAGGTTGGCCCGACGTCGACGAGGGGGCCTCGCTCATTTCCGCGCGACTTGCCGTCACGCTCACCGGCCTCGCGCCGTTGACGCTCGCAAGCACGATGGCCGCACACAACGATCTACGCGAACGCTTCGACCTTCTGGCGTCGTACGATGTGCTGAGCGGGCTTCTCACTCGGCACGCCTTCGCCGATGGTGCCGAGCAGCTCCTTGCCGAGGCGCGGTCTGCCAACGCGCCCGTTGCCGTGCTCATGCTGGACGTCGACCATTTCAAGAAGATCAATCACACGCACGGCCATTGGGCCGGTGATCGCGCCATCCAGACCTTTGCCGCAGTCGCCCGCAATGCGCTAGGCGACAGCGCGCTCATCGGTCGGCTCGGCGGCGAGGAGTTCGCCGCGCTCATGGTCGGCTGCACGCCGTACGAGGCTGCCGCGGCTGCAGAGCGCGTCCGGCAAGCCTTCATCGCGACGCCGATCGATCTCGGCAGCGGCCGCCGTGTCGATGCGACACTCAGCATCGGGCTCGGTTGTGCAGTCGTGGCGCCTGCATCGATCGAGCCGCTGCTGCAAGTTGCGGACGAAGCGCTTTCGCTCGCCAAGGGCGGCGGCCGCAACCGCATTGTGCGACGGGATCTTTCACCGCCCGCACCCTCGATGACAACCGCAAGCGTTCGCACGGCGCGATAGTCGCAACGACCGCCCGCGCCGCCTGAGCCTTTAGATCAGCGCGCGCACGGTCAAATACACGCCGAGCAACAGCAGGCCGATGAAGAAGCAGCGCCTGAACGTCGCCGGCGACATGCGCAGCCGCAGCACCTGCCCGAGCCACATGCCGACGCATGCCATGGCCAGCGCACCGAGCGCAGGTCCGGCGAGGCCTGCCCCGAGCGCATTGTCGAAGACGAGATTGACGGTCAACGCCGCTGTCGAGACGGTAAAGGACAGCCCGAGCGCCTGGATGAGATCCTCCTTCTCGAGGCCGATGGCCTGAAGATAAGGCACGGCCGGAATGACGAAGACGCCCGTCGCCGCGGTAATGAGCCCTGTCACGGCACCGACCAACGGCCCCGCCCACACCTCGCGTGATGGCGCAATGGAGAAGCGCACCGCCGCCAATCCCGTCACGGCATAAAGCGCGAGGGCGACACCGAGCATGGCCGTGCCATAGCGCGCGCTGGCGCCCGTCATGAAGCCGATGCCCGCCCAGGTGCCGAGGCACACGCCCGCCATCATCGGCCACAGACGACGCACGACCGTGCGAAACGACGGCCCCGCCATCATCTGCCAGAAATTCGTGACGAACGACGGCAGCGCCAGCAGCGCCGCCGCCTGCACGGGCGGCATGACGAGTGCCAGAAGTCCCATGGAGATTGTCGGCAGTCCGAGGCCGATCACGCCCTTGGTCAACCCGGCGAGAACGAATACGGCGGCAATGAAGATGGAGATCGCGTCGATCATGCCCGTCTTCTGGCCCACCCACGCAAGATTCGCAATCCGTAGAATATGGAGTTAGCCTTTGTCTAAACCGAAGGCTAGGATTCGGGAGACGTCATGCGCTTCGATCTCGTCGATCTCCGCTTGTTTCTGCACGTCGCCGATACCGCCAGCATCACACATGGTGCCGAGCGCGCCCATCTGGCGCTCGCCTCAGCCAGTGCACGCATTCGCGGCATGGAGGAAGCCCTCGGCGTCGCGCTGCTCAAACGCGGCCGCCGGGGCGTGGCACTGACACCCGCCGGGCAATGCCTCCTCGATCATGCGCGCATCGTCACGCAGCAGATCGAAGCCATGCGCGGTGATCTCGGTGCTTTCGCGCGCGGGCTCGGCGGCAGCGTCCACGTGCTCTCGAACACGGCCGCCTTCAGCGAGCATCTGCCGCGGGCGCTCGCGGCTTTCCTCAAGACCAATCCCACCATCAGCGTCGATCTCGAAGAGCGCGAAAGCGCCAGCATCGCTGAAGCGATCGCGGCCGGCGTAGCCGACATCGGAATCATGACGGATGCCGTGGTTGCGGAGAGCGTGCGCGCGCATCCCTTCCGCGAGGACCGGCTCGTGCTCGTCGTGCCAAAGAATGATGAACTCGTCGCGCGGCGGCGCGTGCATCTCCATGAGGTGATCGAGCGGCCATTTGTCGGCCTTCCCCGCCAGAGTGCACTGCAGCGGCATCTCGCGGGGCATGCCGCGCGTCTCGGCAAGGCCATGCGCGTTCGTGTCGGCGTCGGTGGGTTCGACGAAGTCTGCCGCATGGTCGAGACGGGGGTGGGCATCGCCATCATTCCGGAGGCGGCGGCGAAGCGCTGCAGGCGCAGCATGGGCGTGGCGATCGTCGCTCTTGCCGAAACATGGGCGCGGCGACGTCTTATGATTTGCGTGCGCGCATCGGGCCGTCTGCCCGCTCCTGCCGCGCGCCTCTTCCAGCATCTCATGCAGTCAGCCGGGGCGAGCAGCTGATCCTTCAAGCGGGCTGCTGCTTGAGCCCACGAAGGGTTTTCACCTCCTGTTCGAGCCGCTGCACGTCGTCGAACAGACGGCGGCTCGCGAGCTGAAGGAGATAGAACCCGAACTTGGGACTCTGGAAATAAAGCGACTTCGCCTGCTCGTAGGTGATTTCCAAGATCTCGCTATCGGTGGTGCATTCGATGGTCCGCGTTCGCGTGTGGTCCGGCGCGAGAAGACCAAGCTCGCCGATGAACTGGCCCTCGCGGATATCGATGCCGAGATCGGTAATGCGGAAAGCACCATCCACCACGAACATCATCCGGTCCGCCGTGTCGCCCTTACGGAACAGCGTATCCCCCGCCTTGACGGTGCGCGGCGTCGTCACGGATCGGAGCCAATCCATGTCGACCTCGCCGTGGCTCGCAGCCTCCACCTTGCGCACGAGCGCAAGGATCTGCGTGAGCCGGAGAATGTTGAGCGGCAGCAGAATGCAATGCAGCAGCATGATGGGATAGGCGCTGCTCTGGTAGCCGTAGGCGATGAAGAAGATGTTGCTCAGGATGCCGACGATGCGCAGATGCACCATGGTCGTCATCGAAAATGTGAGCAGGACGAGGAGTGCCGCCGTGTAGCCCAAGGCTTCCGTGGGAGACATGAAACGTCCTTTGCCGACAATGTATGAAGGCGTGCGCCGGTCACCCTAATCCAACACGAGCCCGGCTAGCGATGGCCTTTGTGTGCACTGCGCCGACGCTTGCCACCCTCGGCCGGCCCTGCTTTAAGCTCTGCGCGCGAACTTGCGCCCCAATCCAGCTTCAAAGACGGAGATGTGCCGTGTCCTCGATCCCAACAACAATGACCGGCATCGCGCTCAACGGCAAAGGCGGCCCGGAAGTCCTTCAGCCGACGTCCATGCCGGTACCGCAGGTGGGTCACGGCCAGATCCTCGTGAAGGTCGCGGCCGCCGGCGTCAATCGCCCGGACGTTCAGCAGCGCATGGGCGCCTATCCGCCGCCGCCCGGACATTCGCCGCTTCCCGGTCTCGAGATCGCCGGCGAGGTTGCCGCCGTTGGCCCGGGTGTCGCGCGCTGGAAAGTCGGCGACAAGGTCTGCGCGCTCGTCAATGGCGGCGGCTATGCCGAATACTGCGTCGCCGAGGATGTGCAGGCCCTGCCAATCCCCAAGGGCCTTTCCATGGCCGAAGCGGGCGGCGTTCCCGAGACCTACTTCACTGTCTGGAACAATGTGTTCGAGCGCGGCGGGCTGGAGGCTGGCGATTGGTTCCTCGTGCACGGCGGCACGAGCGGCATCGGCACGACGGCCATACAACTTGCCAAGGCCTTCGGCGCTCGCGTGGTCGCGACCGCGGGCAGTGCCGACAAGTGCCAGGTCTGCCGTGATCTCGGTGCGGATGTCGCGGTCGACTACAAGACCGAGGACTTCGTCGCCGTCGTGAAGGAGGCAACCGGCGGGCACGGCATCGACGTCACGCTCGACATGGTCGGCGGCGACTACACCGAGAAAAACATCGCCGCCGCCGCCGAGGATGGCCGCATCGTTCAGATCGCGACGCTCGCCGGGCCAATGACCACGTTCACGCTGCCGCGCCTCATGATGAAGCGTCTCACACTGACGGGCTCCACGCTCCGCCCGCGCACACGCGATGTGAAAGCCCGCTTCGCCCGCGCGCTCGAAAAGAAGGCTTGGCCACTCATCGAGTCGGGTCGCGTGAAAATCGTTATGGACTCGACGTTCCCGCTCGCTCAGGCATCCGAGGCTCACAAGCGCATGGAGACGAGCCAGCACGTCGGCAAGATCGTGCTCACGGTCTGAGGCGCGGACATCTCGGCAGGACCGCGGCCATGACCCTCGTGCGCTCGCTCGTCTACTTCGTCGTGTTCTACGTCGTCACGGCGCTGTTCGTGGTGCTCGGGAGCTGGCTCTTTGTCGCGCCACGCTCGTGGGCCATGAAGGGGCTCGCGATCCACGGCAGTACCTGCACCTGGCTGCTGCGCGTCATTTGCGGCACGCGCATGGAGGTGCGCGGGGCTGAGAAGCTACCGCCCGGCGCGTGCCTCGTCGTATCGAAGCATCAATCGGCGTGGGATACGTTTGCCCTCATTCCGCTCTTCCATGATCCCGCGATCGTGCTGAAGGAGGAACTCAAGTACATCCCGTTCTACGGCTGGTTCTGTCTCAAGTTCGAGCACATCCTCGTCAGTCGTGAGCGCGCGAGCGCAGCCCTCAAGAAGCTCGTCGCCGACGCCAAGGACCGCGCCGCCGAGGGCCGCGAGGTCTTCATCTTTCCCGAGGGCACGCGTCGCCCGCCCGGCGCCGAACCCGACTACAAGCCGGGTTATGTCGCGCTCTACGAGGGCCTCGATCTGCCCTGCTATCCGCTCGCCCTCAACTCGGGCCTCTACTGGCCGCGCCGCCAGCTCGTCCGCCATCCCGGCACGATCATCGTCGAGATCCTCGATCCGATCCCCCCGGGCCTCTCACGCAAGGAATTCCGCCGCGAGCTCGAAGCCCGCCTCGAAGCCGCCAGCAATCGGCTGCTGCAGGAGGCCGCCGCGTCGCCCAACCCGCCGCCGCTGCCACCGACGGCCATCGCCCGCCTCGCCGAGCTTGCGAAGGCGCTCTGAGTGCCCTGCTGAGTATCGCGAGAACGTTAACGGAACATTCTCATTGACGGAACGTTTCCGGAACACTATATATTGGTGCCTAGTTCTCGTTGAGGAGCGCCCGGCAGCATGGCGCGTGAACATTCAGCAATTCCAGCGATTTCCCAGTTCATCTGGGATGCGAAATATCGCCTGAAGTCGGCTGATGGCGCGCCGCTCGAAGCCGGCGTCGCGGACACGTGGGCGCGGCTCGCCGCGGCTGGCGCCAGTGTCGAGAAGGCGCGCGTGCGCAAGGCTTGGCATAAGCGCTTTCTGGATGTGCTCACGGATTTCCATTTCCTCCCCGCGGGGCGCATCATTGCCGGCGCGGGCTCCAGCCGTGATGTCACGCTCTTCAACTGCTTCGTCATGGGGCCGATCGGCGACGACCTCGGCTCGATCTTCGAGAACGTCAAGGAAGCCGCCCTCACCATGCAGAAGGGGGGCGGCATCGGTCATGACTTCTCGACGCTGAGGCCGATGGGCGCGCTCGTGAAAAGCGTCGGCGCTGGCGCCTCGGGGCCGGTCAGCTTCATGGATGTGTGGGATTCCATGTGCAAGACCATCATGTCGGCCGGCCAGCGGCGCGGCGCGATGATGGCCACCATGCGCTGCGACCATCCCGACATCGAGACCTTCATCGACGCCAAATCCGATCCTGCGCGTCTGAGAAACTTCAACCTCTCGGTTCTCGTCACCGACGCCTTCATGGACGCCGTCGAGCGCGACGACACCTGGGCGCTCACGTTCGAGGGCACGGTCTACCGCACGGTCCGCGCGCGCGCGCTGTGGGAGCGCATCATGCGCGCGACCTATGGCTATGCCGAGCCGGGCGTGATCTTCATCGATCGCGTCAATGCGATGAACAATCTCGCCTACTGCGAGGAGATTCGCGCGACCAATCCCTGCGGCGAGCAGCCTCTGCCGCCTTATGGTGCGTGCCTGCTCGGCTCGATCAATCTAGCGGCGCTCGTCCGCGACCCGTTCACGGCCATCGCGCGCATCGACGAGGCCCGCCTTGCCGAGCTCGTGCCGGTCGCCGTGCGCTTTCTCGACAATATGATCGATCTTTCGCATTACCCGCTGGAGGCGCAGCGCCAGGAGGCCAGGTCCAAGCGCCGCATCGGTCTCGGCATCACCGGCCTCGGCGATGCGCTCGCCATGTGCGGCCTGCGTTACGATGCAGAGGATGCGCGCGCGCTCGCCGAGCGGATCATGGAGCAGATTGCGACGCTGGCCTATGGCGCGAGCGCGGAAATCGCCGCGGAGAAAGGCGCTTTCCCGCTTTACGATGCGGCGGCTTTTCTTGCTGCCCCGAATGTCGCGCGCCTTCCCGAGCATGTCCGGCACGCGATCGCGCAGAACGGCATTCGCAATGGCTGCCTGACGTCGATTGCGCCGACGGGTACGATCTCGCTTCTCGCCGGTAATGTGTCGAGCGGTATCGAGCCGATCTTCGACCTTGCGTACAAGCGCCGCGTGCGTGGCGCGGGCGACAGTGTCAGCGAGGAGAGGGTCGAGGACTACGCTTATCGCCGTTTCCGGCAGCAGGCTGGCGCCGATGCGCCTCTGCCCACCGCGTTCGTCACTGCGCACATGCTGGCGCCCGCTGCGCATCTTGCCATGCAGGCCGCCCTGCAGAAGCACGTCGACAGCGCCATCTCGAAAACCATCAACTGCCCTGTCGACATGCCCTTCGAGGCTTTTGAGAGCATCTATACCGAGGCGTACGCTCTCGGCCTCAAGGGTTGCACGACCTACCGGCCGAACCCGGTGACCGGCTCGGTGCTGGAGGCGGCTTCGGCGGCGGCCACGGAGATGCAGCCATCCATGCCGTCGCCGCGCACAGGCGATGTCGTCTACATGGCGCCCCCGCTCGAGCGCGATCCCGTTTTGCCGGGCTTTACCTACAAGCTGAAGTGGCAGGCGAGCGATCACGCCATCTACGTGACGATGAACGATATCGAGCGCGACGGGCGCCGCCGCCCCTTCGAGATCTTCATCAACACGAAGAATCTCGAGCACTACGCCTGGACGGTGGCACTTACGCGCATGATCAGCGCCGTGTTCCGCCGCGGTGGTGATGTCACCTTCGTCGTCGAGGAGTTGAAGGCCGTATTCGATCCCCAGGGCGGGCAGTGGATGGGCGGCCGTTATGTGCCGAGCCTGCTGGCGGCCATCGGTGAGATCATCGAGGCGCACATGATCCGCATTGGCTTCCTGACACCTGCGGAGGGGCGCGGCGCGGGTCGCCAGGACGTGCCGGCGCCGGCGAGGGCGCTCGCCGCCGACGCCGCGTCTGCCGCTTTGGCGAGCGGTGCCACATGGACGCCCCTGGGTGCGCCGAGCGCTATGAGAGGGGGCACACGCCGGTGTCCGAAATGCCAAGGTAATCAGTTTCTTCCGCAGGAAGGCTGCCATCTCTGCTTAGATTGTGGTTATTCAACATGCGGTTAGAAAGCATCACGCCGCCGTAATGCTCATGCCGGAGAAAGTGTATCCGCTGCGCCACATGTTAGTGGCCCATTAACAAAACCGTGTGATGCAGGATTTTCGAACTTGAATAATATGCGTATACGACAAACTTCTCGGGAGCTGTTCTGCAGTCCTGTGCGTTCAGCGTTGGAAGTTATTGTTGGTGTGCGCCAGTTTTGGGTGCGGTGGTTTGTTGTGTTTTGAGAGTGTGCCGATATGGCTGTGCGTCGGACAGAGAGTGTAAGTAAGCGTGCGAAGGAGCGGCGAGAGCCTGCGCCCGTGCGCCCTGCGCCTGATGCCGCCAGCACGACCGCTTGGCGCGGCGCCTCCGGAACTGTCTACACCCACACCGCGACGAGCCTCATCTATTGCCCCGAGATGCCGGAAGCGACGTATCTGCTTCTGCATCGCGATGCCGGCGGCGCGGTGCGCGTGCTCCGCGTCGGAACACTCGATAGCAAGACCCGCTCTCTGAACCTCGCGCGGATCCGCCAGGTGGGTGCAACGCTCGGCGCCAACGAGGTGCACTTCCGCGTCGAGCGCACATCAGCGGCTGAGCGTGCGCGCATCGCTTTCGACATCGAGAACGGTCTGGCTGGAAGCGCCGCGCTTGCGGAAATGGCTTTCGACCGCGCGCATCAGCCGGCCTGAGAATTCCATTACAAAATGAGTTACAGCGTGCCATCGGCGTGTGATGGTTCGCGTTCGCGCGTGCCGCGCGAGCGAGGGCCAGCCCTCGCGCTCCCAGCCGGGGGACACCCCCGGAACCCCCGCCTTTTTTGAATTTGGAGCGGGCGGTGAAGACAATCGTCATAAAAACGGAAGGTCGGAAGAGTGTCTTCGTCGCGCCAGGAGGCGCGCATCAACACATGCAGGGATGCAGGGACTGGTCTCCGCCCGCGAAGCGGCTATTCGGTCGGCAGCCCGCGCGCCAGCGCCAGCAGCACTTTGAGATGTGTGGACGTCTCGAACGGCGCCACACGCACAAGGGGGATCTCCGCCCCGAGCAGGCTCATGCTCGGCTGCGGATCGGGCAGACGCGCGATTGCGACAGGCTCGGCAAGCTCGACAGCCAGGACGAGCCGTGCGGTGGCAGCGTACGGCACTTCCATAATACCGACGCCGCGCACCTCGATCCGCCCGGCGATAGCATCCGGCGGACGCGCGATCAGGCCGCGTACGGTTTCCTCGACAATAACCTGATCGTCCGCCACAAGCTGGCCTAAGCAGTGCCGCCCGTCGATCCAGGCCCCCTGCAGGATGCAGCGGAGCGCGAGGTCCGACTTGCCCGAGCCGGGCGGGCCGAGGATCAGCGCGGCCCGATCGCCGAGAGCGATGGTGGTAGCGTGGATCTGTACCGTTGCCCCGCTCATGTCCTCTGGCTGTCCTTAAGGCTGATATGCGCCGCGCGATCCGAGTATGTCCGAGCCGGGCGCCATCCGCTATGGTCCTTCCTGGAAACGTTCTCGGAAGCAGGGGCACCAACCATGAAAAACGGCAAAAAGGCATCGAACGGCAGCCGCAAGATCAAGCCGTCGGAGCTGCGCTCCAAGGCGTGGTTCGACAATCCCGACAACGCCGACATGACGGCGCTCTATCTCGAGCGCACGATGAACTTCGGCCTGACGCTGGATGAGCTGCAGTCGGGGAAGCCGATCATCGGCATCGCGCAGTCGGGCTCGGATCTCTCGCCGTGCAACCGGCATCATCTCGTTCTTGCCGAGCGCGTGCGTGAAGGCATTCGCGAGGCGGGTGGTATCGCCTTCGAGTTTCCGCTTCATCCGATCCAGGAGACGTGCAAGCGACCGACCGCGAGCCTCGACCGCAATCTCGCTTATCTTTCGCTCGTCGAAGTCCTCTACGGCTACCCGCTCGATGGCGTCGTGCTGACGACGGGTTGCGATAAGACTACGCCCTCGCAGATCATGGCGGCGGCGACCGTCGATCTGCCGGCGATCGTGCTCTCGGGTGGACCGATGCTCAACGGCTGGTTCAAGGGCGAGCGCACGGGCTCCGGCACGATCGTGTGGAAGGCGCGCGAGATGATGGCGCGCGGCGAGATCGAGTACAAAGAGTTCCTTGAGCTGGTTGCGTCGTCGGCACCGTCTGCGGGCCACTGCAACACCATGGGCACGGCTTCGACCATGAACAGTCTCGCTGAGGCGCTGGGCATGAGCCTGCCCGGCTGTGCGGCGATCCCCGGTCCGTATCGCGAGCGCCAGCAGATGGCGTACCTCACCGGCAAGCGCATTGTCGAAATGGTGTGGGAGGATCTGAAGCCGTCGGATGTGTTGACGCGCCATGCCTTCGAGAACGCGATCGTCGTGAACTCCGCAATCGGCGGCTCGACGAATGCGCCGATCCACCTGAACGCGATCGCGGCTCACATCGGCGTCGAACTTGACAACGATGACTGGGAGAAGATCGGCTACGACGTTCCGCTGATCGTGAACCTGCAGCCGGCCGGCGAGTATCTCGGCGAGGAGTATCACCGCGCGGGCGGCGTGCCGGCCGTGGTCGCAGAGCTGATTGGGAAGGGCAAGATCAACAAGAAAGCCATGACCGTGAACGGCCGGTCGCTCCATGAGAACTGCGAAGGCAAGTTCGCGTCGGATCGCGATGTCATCAAGACGTACGATCAGCCGATGAAGCGCAGCGCCGGCTTCCTGAATTTCAAGGGCAACCTGTTCGACAGCGCGATCATGAAAGCGTCGGTAATATCCGATGAGTTCCGCGAGCGCTACTTGTCGAACCCGAAGGATCCCGAGGCCTTCGAGGGCCGCGCGATCGTGTTCGATGGCCCGGAGGACTACCACAAGCGCATCGACGATCCGAAGCTCGAGATCGATGCGTCGTGTCTGCTCTTCATGCGCGGCACGGGGCCGGTCGGTTATCCCGGTGCAGCCGAGGTCGTGAACATGCGCGCGCCCGACTATCTGCTGAAAAAGGGTATCACCTCGCTGCCGTGCATAGGTGACGGCCGCCAGTCCGGCACCTCGGGCAGCCCCTCGATCCTCAATGCCTCGCCGGAAGCGGCGACAGGCGGTGGCCTCGCGCTGCTCAAGACGGGCGATATCGTGCGCATCGATCTCAGGAAGCGCACGGCTGACATCAAGATCAGTGCGGCCGAGCTTCAGAAGCGGCGCGATGCACTCGCCAAGTCCGGCGGCTACAAGTTCCCGGATCACCAGACGCCGTGGCAGGAAATCCAGCGCGGCATCGTCGATGAGCTGTCGAACGGCATGGTGCTGAAGCCGGCCGTGAAGTACCAGCGCATTGCCAAGACGAAGGGCTTGCCGCGCGATAATCACTGAGCGGCGCGAATTGAGCTTCGGCCCGCTTGGCAGGAATGCCTCGCGGGCCGTTGCGCGACGGCTCGGCGGGTTGCAAGAGTGCCGCCTAAGGAACAACGAAAGGATCGGTCATGCGCATTCTGGTCATGGGTTCGGGCGGTGTCGGCGGCTATTTCGGCGGCCGGCTCGCGGCGGCGGGCAACGATGTGACGTTCGTTGCGCGCGGGAGCCACCTCGCGGCCATGCGCGAGAACGGCCTCGTCCTCGACAGCCTGCTCGGCGAAGCGCTGGTCAAGCCGGCCAAAGCGGTGCTCGATCCTGCCGAAGCCGGCACGCCCGATATCGTGATCTTCGCGACCAAGATGGTGGACGCCGAAGCCGCCGCCGCGCAGCTCAAGCCCGTGGTCGGGCCTGAGACTATCGTGATCGCCTTCCAGAATGGTGTCGAAGGTGCAGACGTCGTCAAGCGGGTGATCCCGGCGGCGCACGTCATTCCGGGCGTCGCGCGCATTGCCTCGCATATTCCCCGGCCCGGCGTGATCGAGCATCGCAGCAAGTTCGCGCGCATCGAATTCTCCGAGCCGGATGGATCGAAGAACGAGAAGCTCGAAGCCTTCCACGCGCTGTGCAAGGCGGCGGGGATCGATGCCATCATGCCGGCGGACATCCGCCGCGCGCAGTGGATCAAGTTCGCGATGCTGGCTCCGTTCTCCGGTGTGACGGCGCTCACGGGGCACGCGGCCAAGGAGCTGCGCAACGCCGCTGGGACCTATGGCCTCCTGCAAACTGCCGTCCAGGAAGTGATCGATGTCGCCAAGGCCGAGGGCATCGCCATCAAGCCCGGTGACTACGAGAGCGTCATGAAGACCATCGACGACTTGCCGGACGGCATGGTCTCGTCCATGGCGCACGACAAGCGCGCAGGCAAACCCCTTGAAGTGAATTGGCTTTCTGGTGGTGTCGTGCGCGTGGGCGCGCGCCACGGTGTGCCGACGCCGACCCACGCCTTCATTGCGCAGGCGCTCTCGGTGGATGCGGCCGGCAAGGCGCGGGAGGGTAAGTAGACGCGCGGGAGCTGTAGGAAATATCGCTACAGCCCTAAGTGGAAAACGCGCTCCGTAGGGTTGCTCCTTCGCCACGAGTCCATTAAATTAACCCTCGTCCGCCTCGGGGGAGACGGGAATTGGCCATAGCCGTGGCGATGCCGCCACAATTCGGCGAAGGCCTGGATGACGGGGGGAGTTTCCCATGATCATGCGTGCCGGCATCGCATTTGCCCTCGTGCTCGCGCTTGCGGGCTGCCGTGACGACCTCACCGCGATGAAACTTGGCGGTCCGGGTTATGGCACGGTCGCGGAGGCGCAAGCTCAGGAGCGTTTCGGTATCGATCGGCTACCGGAGAAGACCATGGGCGACCGTATGCTCGCGGCGATGGCGCTCGAGCGCGTGACCGGCCTCAAGCCGGACCCTGCCCGGTTCCTCGACAGCCGCTGATCCAAGCGAATTTCTCAATTGGTCCTACAGCCAGAGCAGTGACGCGGCCTCACGCCTGTGCGCCGTGCCAGAGCCAAGCCGCCCCGCGCGCACCTGATGCATCGCCCCAGCGGGGCGGGCGGATGTCGACGCGCGTATCCTCGGCAAAGATGTGCGGCGTCATGAGCGCGGGCAGCTGCTCGTAGAGATGCCTGAGCCGCGAGAGGCCGCCGCCGAGCACGATCACATCCGGATCGAGGATGTTCACGACGTGGGCAAGGCCGCGCGCGAGGCGGCTCGCGTGACGATCGAGCGCGATGCGGGCCCGTTCCTCGCCCAATGCGGCGCGCGCGACAATGTCCTCGGCCCGGGTCGTCGCGCCGCCATCCTGGAGGTAGGCCGCTGCGAGTGCCGGGCCCGACACCCAGGTTTCCATGCAGCCGCGCCGCCCACACCAGCAGAGTGGGCCGGGCAACTCATCCGCGTTCGCCCACGGTAGCGGGTTGTGTCCCCATTCGCCGCCAATGCCACGCGGCCCGTCCAGTAGGCGACCGTCGATCACGACGCCGGCGCCGCAGCCCGTCCCGAGAATGATGCCGAGCACGTTACGCGCGCCCGCCGCCGCCCCATCGAGCGCCTCCGAGAGGGCGAAGCAATTGGCGTCATTGGCGAGGCGTGCGGGCAGCCGGAGGCGCTTTTCGAGATCCGGACCGAGTGTCCTTCCATTGAGCCAGGTGGAGTTGGCGTTCTGCAGGCGCCCGCTTTGCGGCGAGATCGAGCCCGGAGTCGCAACGCCGATCGTGCATGAGGCGGCCCCAGGCTCGGCCGCAGCTTCGAGGCGCAACTCATCGACGAGCGCCGCAATGGTCTCGATGGTTCCCGCGTAGTCGTCGCGTGGCGTCGGCACGCGGCGGCGCGGACGCTCGACGCCGGCCTCGTCCATGACGACGCCTTCGATCTTGGTGCCGCCGAGATCGATGCCGATCCTGAGCGGCAGCGGCTTGCGCGCGATGGATACCGCGACCGGGGCCCGCATCCGCATTCTCCTCAGAAGTCGCCGTCGCGCTGCAGCCGCTCGAACGCGGGCGTGACATCCTCGGGCCGGTGGCCGCCGTTCGCCGCGAATACGAGCAGCAGAGATTCGTCGGCGAGGAGATACTCCAGCACGGCCACCAAGGTCGCGTCTTCGCGGGCTCTTGTCCTGAGTTCGGCGGCATCCATGCCGGTCACATTGAGAAACTTCGTAATTCTTAACGCATCGCTCGCAATGAAGAGCAGCGCGTCCAATCCTAATTGTCGAGCCGTTTCAATGGGCGGCATCATGTCGCGAGCGTTGTTTTTCCGCATCCTTGGCCTGCCTCCCACAGTCTTGAGCCGGCATTCTTAAACATATCCTTAGGCTTTTGGCGCAGTGTGGTCTCCAACCAAGCAGACGATTCGGCGGAAGCGTCCGATGACCACAATCGAGCGGACCAAATCAATGGGCTACCAGGAACGCCAGTCGGCGATCGATGGGCGGCGTCCGCGTGCGAGCGTCGGGCAGGCGAAGGTCCTCATCGTGGAGGACAATGAGCTCAATATGAAGCTCTTCCGCGATCTGCTCGAGGCGCATGGTTATGCAACCATCGAAGCGCGCAATGGTCACGACGCGCTCGATCTGGCGCGCGCCCACAGGCCCGATCTCGTTCTGATGGACATCCAGCTCCCCGAGGTCTCTGGCCTCGAGGTGACGAAGTGGCTCAAGGACGACGACGATCTTTGCGACATTCCTGTGATCGCCGTAACGGCGTTCGCCATGAAGGGAGACGAGGAGCGCATTCGCCAGGGCGGATGCGAGGCTTATCTCTCAAAACCCATATCCATCGGCCTTTTCATCGACACCGTCCGCCGGTTCGTCGAAACGGAATAATTTTCTTCAAGCTCCAGCCGCAAGACCCGAACCCATGACCGCGCGCGTACTCGTTGTCGACGACATCATGTCCAACGTGAAGCTGCTCGAGGCGCGGCTCACGGCGGAATACTTCGAGATCCTCACCGCTTCGAGCGGTCGCGAGGCGCTCGACATCCTGGAGCGCGAGCGCATCGACGTGGTGCTCCTCGATGTGATGATGCCGGGCATGGACGGCTTCGAGGCCTGCCGGCACATCAAACAGGATGTGAGGACGGCGCACATTCCTGTCATCATGGTCACTGCGCTCGACCAGCCCGCCGACAAGGTGCACGGGCTCGAAGCGGGCGCCGACGACTTCCTGACCAAACCCGTCGACGATATCGCGCTCGTTACGCGCGTGAAGAATCTCGCGCGTCTCAAGGTGCTCTCCGACGAGATGCTGATGCGCGCCTCCACCACCCAGCAGATGGGCATGGGCGAGGCGCCGGCGCTCGACTGGCAGAATGCCAACGAGAGCGGTCATGTGCTTATCGTCGAGGATCAAGGGCGCGCGGCTCAGCGTCTGGTCGACACGCTGCGCACGGTTCATACGGTCACGCTCGAAAGCGATCCCCAGGCAGCACTGCTGAAGCTCAGCGAGCAGCCGGTGGATGTGCTCGTCGTCAGCCTCAGCCTGACGAACGCCGATGGCCTCCGGCTCTGCTCGCAGGTTCGCTCGCTCGAGCGCACGCGGCATCTGCCGATCCTGATCATCGTCGAGCCCAGTGACGAGGCGCGGCTTCTGCGCGGCCTCGACATGGGCGTCAACGACTACGTCGTGCGCCCGATCGACCGCCACGAGATGATGGCGCGCGTCAAGACGCAGGTGAAGCGCAAGCGCCACGCCGATCTGCTCAAGGCACGCCTCGAAGAGAGCGTGGAGATGGCCATCACCGACGGCCTGACGGGCCTTCACAACCGGCGCTACATGGAAGGCCACCTCAAGACGCTCGTGTCGCAATCCATCCAGTCGGGCCGGTCGCTCTCGCTGCTGGTCGCGGATATCGACTACTTCAAGTCGGTCAACGACACGTACGGTCACGACGTCGGCGATCACGTGCTGCGCGAGTTCGCGCGCCGCTTCCGCCGTAACACGCGTGGCATCGATCTCGCCTGCCGGCTTGGCGGGGAGGAGTTCGTGATCATCATGCCGGATACGGATCTAGCCCGCGCCATTCAGGTCGGCGAGCGCCTCAGGGCGACGATCGCCGCCGATCCGTTCTCGATCGCGAGCAACAAGGAGCTGCGCGTGACGGCCAGCGTCGGAATCTCGACGCTTGAGAACCGCGACGACACACCCGAGACGCTCTTCAAGCGTGCCGATCGCGCGCTCTATTCGGCCAAACGCGAAGGCCGCAATCGCGTTGTCGCCGACGCGGCTTGATTGTGGGCGCGGCCTACCGGCCGGCGCGCGGTCGCGCGCTCATGACGGCGCCGGGCCGCTTAGCGGCAGCGCACGAGGCGCCGCGAGCCATATCCGTCATGCAGCGTGAGTGTGCGGACCGACACGGATATGTCGAACGTATGCGCCTGACGGTCACCTTCGACACTGCACCGCGCCCGCATCCGCCATGACGAGGAACCTGTCTTTTGTACGCTCGCGAACGTGCAGTGAGCCTCGTGCTGATCATAGCGATTGCGTGAGAGAATGAGCGGGGCATTCTGCCGGCTCTGGTCCACGCGGCACTGTGCAGCGTTCGTGCCCCACGTCCCGACGTAAGCCTGCGCTGAAGCGCTCGCCGATCCGAGCATCATCGCTACCGTCGCCAGCGCGCCGCCCGTCGCCAGCGCGCCGCCCGTCGCCATCTTCATCTGCATATGATCTGCTCTTTTCCTCTCGCCCGTATCAATCGGGCGGTCACTTATGCTGGCGGCTGTTGTCGTTCTTGTGTTCAAGCCTTGTGTTTCACTCGCGTTTTCAACGCGAACAGGGCTGCCGCCCTGAAACCCGCCCGGGGGAGACCCCGGACCCCCTTCTTTTATTGACTTGGAGCTCGCCCCGACCACCACAGGTCCCTTCTCCCCGTCCTGCACGGGGAGAAGGTTAGGATGAGGGGCGGCACACTCGCAAACGTTTGCATATGCCGCCGCCCCTCACCCCGACCCTCTCCCCGCGCGCGGGGAGAGGGAAAGAGAGCGCGCTTGCGGCAAGCTCCAAACTCATAAAAGCGGGTGGGTCCGGGAGGGTGTCCCTCGTCGTGTCGGAGACCCGGCTCTGGCACGGGGGGGGGTGGGGCGGGGGGGGGCGGGGCCGGG